>CAWGTG010000013.1:0-368331 GCA_963825455.1 uncultured Actinomycetota bacterium | reverse complement strand
AGCCGCCGTGTGGCGGATCGAGCAAAGGGCTCAGTACCCCTCTTCGTCGGGAACGATGTGTACGGCGGCCTCCTCCGCTGAGGCGGCGGCCCCGTCGATGCCGACGTCGTCGGCGACCAGGTCCTTCTCGGTGTCCTCGCCGAGTCCCTCGTCGAGATCGACCAGACGGCCGGCGCGCTGGTCGCCGACCTCGCCGTCGTCGAGGTTCTCGTCGTCCGTGTCGGTCGCGTCGTACGGGTCCGACTCTGGCTCCTCCTGAGCGACCCGCTGGTCGAGGGACTCGCCGGTCGCCTCCTCGTACGCCGTGTTGCCGAAGCCCTGGCCGCTGGACCACTTCTCGGGCGGTGAGTATCCGCGGTCCAGCTCGTCCTCGACCTCTCCCTCGGGGTCGTCGAGCGTGTCCTCGCTGGTCAGCTGGTCCTCGAAGTCGTTGTCGCTCACGATGTTGAAGGTATCCGCAGCGCGAAAGGTCAATCCACCACCAGGTCCGTGCGCTCCGCGGCCAGGAGGACGGCACCCACGAGGCTGGCGCGCTCACCGAGCTCCGAGGCGAGCACCGGCGTGAGCGCGACCGAGTCGAGCGCGTGCCGGCGCAGCCCGATCCGCGCGGACTCGAGCAGCAGCTCGCCGGCCCGGGCCATGTCTCCGCCGACGACCACGAGCTCCGGGTTCAGCAGGTTGACGATGCTGGCCAGGCCCCAGCCGAGGTGCAGGCCGGCGTCCTCGAGCGCGCGCTGTGCCGAGACGTTGCCCTCCCGAGCCGCGGAGAAGATGTCGTCCAGGCCGAGCCCCGGGAGCTGGCCCGCCAGCATGGCTGTCAGGTTGACGGTGGAGGTGTAGGCCTCGAGGCAGCCACGACTGCCGCAGCGGCACAGGGGGCCCTGCTCGTCCAGGGTCAGGTGTCCGATCTCGCCCGCCGTCCCTCCGGCACCGTGGAACAGCTCGTTGCCGATGATGATCCCGGCGCCCACACCGGAGGAGATCTTCACGAAGACCGAGCTGCTGTGGCCGCGGCCGACACCCCGTCGGTGCTCGGCCAGGGCACCGAGGTTCGCGTCGTTCTCGACGTGGACGGGTGCGTGGAAGGTTCCCTCGGCGGCGGCACGGGCGTTGACTCCCTCCCAGCCGGGGAAGATCGCGGTGGAGCGGATGACCTCCTCGTTGACCGGGGCCGGCAGACCGAGGCCGACGTGGCGCAGGTCCCCCATGCCCGCCGACATGCGGGCGAGCATGGTGGCGGCCGTGGCAAGCGCCTGATGGTGGTCTGTGGTGGCCTCGAGGTTCAAGCGCTCCTCGGCGAGCACCCGCCCGGCCAGGTCGCCGACAGCCACGGCCACGTGGCTGTGGCCGAAGTCGACGCCGGCCACGATCCCGGCGCCCCGGGCCAGCTGTACCGACGAGCCGCGTCGGCCGCTGCCGGCCTCGGTGTCGACCAGGCCCGCGCCGGCCAGATCCCGGACGATGTTGGAGACCGTCGCCGGTGCCAGCCCGGTGACCCGTGCGAGCTCGGCCTGCGTGAAGATCCCCTCGGTGGCCGGATCCGTGTCGCTGACCCGGAGCTCCCCGGCGGTGCGGTCGGTCGGTACGCCGCGGAGCACGTCGAGCACGCGGTGCTGGTTCGCCGCACGCAGCGACGCGTTCGACCCGGGGGAGGGGTCGAGGCGCTGGGGCGGCGTCATGGCGGGGAGTGTGCCCTCGACCCTCGTTTGCGGTCAAGCGTTGTGGCCAAGAGATGGCGACAAACTGCCGACTTCCTCCACCACACAAGATTTTACGTTCAACTCTTGACGACAACGCTGTGACCGTCAACACTGCGTCGTGAGATCACCGGGCGGTCGATCCGTCCGTACCTGTCGAGGAGAAACATGTCCACACCCCTGCACCGTGCGGCGGCCTTTGGCGTCGCCCTGCTCATCGGCTCCGTCGGCCTCGCGGCCTGCGGCGACGACTCCGACTCCGACGGCTCGGGCGGGGGCGACGGCGGCAGCACCGACGTCACCGCGGCCTGCAGCCTTGACAACCCGCCCACCAGTGCGGCCTCGCCTCCGGCCGAGAGCTCCGGCGGCTCGGCCTCCGGCAAGGTCGGCGTCATCCTCCCCGACACGACCTCATCGACGCGCTACGAGCTCTACGACAAGCCGCTGCTCGAGAAGGCGCTCGGCGACGCCGGCATCACCGCGGACGTCCAGAACGCCCAGGGCGACAAGAACAAGTTCGCCTCGATCGCGCAGAGCATGATCGGTGATGGTTCCAAGGTGCTGATCATCGACTCGATCGACGCCGCGTCCGGCGCCGGTGTCGAGGCGCTGGCCGACGCGGCCGGCGTACAGGTCATCGACTACGACCGCGTGAACCTCGGCGGTACCGCGCCGTACTACGTCTCCTTCGACAACGAGGACGTCGGCAAGCTCCAGGCCCAGACCCTGGTCGACTGCCTCGACGCCCAGGGCGTCGACAAGCCGAAGATCATCATGATGAACGGCGGCACGGACGTCGACAACAACGCCGTGCTGTTCCAGAAGGGTGCCCACGAGGTCTTCGACCCGCTGGTGGAGTCGGGCGACCTTGAGATCGCCCAGGAGGCCACGGTCAAGGGCTGGAAGGTCGAGAACGCCGCGCCGGCGTTCACGCAGGCGCTCACCGCGTCCGGTAGCGACATCCAGGGTGTGCTCGCCGCGAACGACGACATCGCCAACGCCGTCATCGGTGTGCTGAAGAACGAAGGTGCGGACGGCAAGGTCGTCGTCACCGGTCAGGACTCCAGCGTCGAGGGCCTGCAGAACGTCATCACCGGCAAGCAGAGCATGACGATCTTCAAGAACGTCACGCTCGAGGCCGGTGCGGCCGCCGCGCTCGCGATCTCGCTCATCTCTGGCACCGACCCGGCCGAGGCCGGGATCACGCTGTCCCCGTTCGAGGACCCGCAGGCTCCTGACCATCAGCTGCAGGCGCTGCTGCTGCCCTCGCAGGTCATCACCCAGGCCAACGTCCAGGACGTCATCGACGCCGGGGCACTCACGGCCGACGAGATCTGCGCAGGCATCGAGGACGACTGCAGCAAGCTCGGCATCGAGTGACATCGTCGGTGGCGGCCGGGTGGGACTGTCCCACCCGGCCGCACCCGGCTGCGTCCTACGATCACGCGAACAACCCGACCCCATGGCGGTGACCCGGTGGCTGAACCGATCCTGCAGATCTCGAAGCTCAACAAGAGCTTCGGCCCCGTCCACGTGCTCAAGGACGTGGACCTCAACATCTACCCCGGCGAGGTGACGGCGCTGGTCGGGGACAACGGTGCCGGCAAGTCGACCATCGTCAAGTGCATCGCGGGAATCAACACCATCGACAGCGGAGAGATCCGTTTCGAGGGCAACCCGGTCACCATCAACGACCCGCGCGTCGCGACCGCACTCGGGATCGAGTTCGTCTACCAGGACCTCGCGCTCGCCGACAACCTCGACATCACCCAGAACATGTTCCTCGGCCGTGAGATCAGCCGCTACCGCGCCTTCCTCTCGGACGGAGAGATGGAGCGGCAGGCCCGCGCGACGCTGGCCAGCCTCTCCGTCCGCACCGTCTCCTCGGTGCGCCAGCTGGTCGCCAACCTCTCCGGCGGCCAGCGCCAGACGGTCGCGATCGCCAAGGCGGTGCTCTGGAACTCCAAGGTGGTCTTCCTCGACGAGCCCACCGCCGCGCTGGGTGTCGCCCAGACCCGTCAGGTGCTCGACCTGGTCCGCCGCCTGGCCGACCAGGGCCGCGGCGTCGTGCTCATCTCCCACAACATGAACGACGTGATGGAGGTCGCTGACCGCGTGGCCGCGCTCTACCTCGGCCGGGTTGCCGCCGAGGTGCACACCAAGGACACGACCACCACCCAGATCGTCGAGCTGATCACCTCCGGTCGCAGCGGCGACCTCGGACTCGCGCAGACTCTCGCGAGCGAAAGCGCCTGAGGGGCACGCGATGACTTCCAACACTCCCGAGACGAACGTCGACGCAGGAGCGCTGCCGACCGAACCGGACCAGGGCTTCGCCCTCGACATCGAGGAGAAGTCGATCGGCGACGCCGTCCGCGGCTGGGTCGACAAGCTCCGCACCGGTGACCCCGGGGCGCTCCCGGCCGTCCTGGGCCTGGTCGTCCTCGCCGTCATCTTCAGCCAGGTCAGCGGCCGGTTCCTGTCCGCGCTGAACCTCGGCAACCTGCCCACACAGGGCGCCTACATCGCGGTGATCGCGCTGGGCCTCGTGTTCGTGCTCCTGCTCGGCGAGATCGATCTCTCCGCCGGCACGGCCGGCGGGGTGTGTGCGGCGTTCGCCGCGGTTGCGGTCTTCAAGGGCAACCTGAACGACGGGCTGCCTGGCTTCCTCTACTGGGCCCTGGTCCTCGGCATGGTGGCCGCGATCGTGCTCGCCGTCACTCTCAAGACCTACGCCGGCGCGGTCACCGTGGCCATCGGCCTGGTGCTCGTGCTCACCAACCTGGTCCAGCACCTGGTCCCGGCCCTGATCGCAGCGATCTGCATCGGGGCGGCGATCGGCATCTTCAACGGCTGGCTGGTCGCCAAGGTCGGCATCCCGAGCTTCGTGGCGACCCTGGCGCTGTTCCTGGCCTGGCAGGGCGTGCTGCAGTTCGCCCTGAGCGGCCAGCCGATCAGCACCTCCAACTACGACCTCTGGTTCAAGCTCACCTACGGCAACCTCAGCGTCGCCCAGAGCTGGATCTTTGCGATCGTCATCGTCGCCGCATTCGTCGCCTACACGGTGCTTCGGTCGGTGCGGGCCAAGTCGGCCGGGCTCGCCCACGAGTCGATGAGCCTGGTCCTGGCGCGCGGCGGGGCGCTGGCCGCCGTGACGATCTTGCTGACGTTCCTGGCCTGCCGCGACCGGGGCACGTTCGCGGTCAAGCAGGGGATCCCGATCCCGGCGGCCATCGCGATCGTGCTCATGATCGGCTGCACCATCCTGCTCACCAAGACCACCTGGGGCCGACACCTCTACGCCACCGGCGGCAACGCCGAGGCCGCCCGCCGCGCGGGCATCGACGTCGTACACATGAAGGTCACCGCCTTCGCGCTCTGCTCGGCGTTCGGCGCCCTCGGCGGCGTGATGCTCGCGTCGTCGCAGTCCTCGGCCTCCCTCGACCTCGGCTCCGGCAACGTGCTGCTCTTCTCGGTGGCCGCGGCGGTCATCGGTGGCACGTCGCTCTTCGGCGGCCGAGGCCGCCCGCGCGACGCCATCCTGGGTGCGCTGGTGATCACGATCATCCCGAACGGCCTGCTGCTCCGGCCCAGCCTGGGTGCCCAGTGGCAGCAGGTCATCACCGGCGTCGTCCTGCTCATCGCCGCCTCCGTCGACGCGATCTCGCGCCGCCGGGGATCCCGCGGCTGACCCCGCCGCTGGCGCGTCCGCGATCAGCGGCGGTCGTAGGTGGTGGTGCGCTCGACGACCGGCCGGCCGATGCCGGCGCCGATCTCGACGAGCTCCTCGACGGTCTTCGCCGAGCCGTGCTCGGAGCCGGCCATCCGGGAGATGGTCTCCTCCATGAGGGTGCCGCCCACGTCGTTCGCGCCGGCCCGCAGCATCGCGCGGGTGCCGTCGACGCCGAGCTTGACCCAGCTCGTCTGGATGTTGCGGATCCGCCCATGGAGGAGGATCCGGGCCATCGCGTGGACGGCGAGGTTGTCGCGCAGGGTCGGGCCGGGGCGCGCGACACCGGCGAGGTAGATCGGGGCGCTGGTGTGGACGAACGGCAGCGGCACGAACTCGGTGAAGCCCTGTCGTCCTTGGGTCAGGTTCTCGTCCTGGATCCGGCTCAGCACCCGGAGGTGGTTGACCCAGTGCCGCGGGTTGTCCACGTGGCCGTACATCATCGTGCTGGTCGTGGGGATGCCGATCTTGTGCGCCGTCGAGACGACCTCGATCCAGGTGCGAGTGGGCAGCTTGCCCTTGGTGAGCACCCAGCGGACCTCGTCGTCGAGGATCTCGGCCGCCGTACCGGGCAGGGAGCCGAGACCGGCCTCCCGGGCCTTGATCAGGAAGTCCTCGATCGACAGCCCGGTGCGTGCGGTGCCGTTGACGACCTCCATCGGGCTGAACGCATGGACGTGCATCTCCGGCACCCGCTGCTTGACGGCGGTGACGAGGTCGAAGTACGCCGTGGCCGGCAGCTCGGGGTCGATGCCGCCCTGCATGCAGACCTCGGTCGCCCCGAGCTCCCACGCCTCCTGCGCGCGGTCGGCCACCTCGTCGAGGGAGAGCGAGTAGGCGTCGGCGTCCGTGCGCCGCTGGGCGAACGCGCAGAACCGGCAGCCGACGTAGCAGACGTTGGTGAAGTTGATGTTGCGGTTGACGACGTAGGTGACCTCGTCGCCCACGGTGTCGCGGCGCAGGTCGTCGGCGAGCCGGCAGACCTGCTCCAGCAGCCGCCCCTCTGCGGTCATCAGGGTCAGAGCGTGCTCGTCGGACAGGTTGCCCGGGTCCTTCTCCGCTGCCGCCAGGGCGGATAGTCCCTGACGATCGTGCACCGCGCCACGCGCGTCGGCGGCCAGAACGTCAGGGACTATCCCGGAGGCGGCGGCACGGACCGACTCCCAGTCGCCGTAGACGTCGGAGAAGTCGGACCGCCGGTCGTCGGTGCGGCCCCCTCCTGGTCCTTCACGGTCGACGGCTTCGAACAGGTCGGTGCGCCCCACGGAGGCGAAGCCGCCGTCGGGCTCCTGCCACGGGAGCCCCACGGGCCGGACGCCCGGCTTCGCGAGACCGTCGTCGCGGGCCAGAGCGGCGACGTGCGCAGAGATGCGGGGGTCGAGCCATGGCTCGCCGCGGACGACGTACTCCGGGTGCACGGTGAGCCGGGCCGCGAGCTCGAAGCCGCATTCCTCGGTGATCCCGCGCAGCCTCTCCAGCGACGGCCACGGACGCTCGGGGTTCACGTGGTCGGGGGTGAGCGGCGAGACGCCGCCCCAGTCGTCGATGCCGGCGCCGATCAGGGCGCGGCACTCCTCGGCGCCTTCGGAGTGGTCGACCAGGTTCGGCGGCGCCTGCACGCGTGCCTTCGGGCCGAGCAGGAGGCGGGTGACCGCGATGGTGGCGCGGTAGTCGTCGAGGCCGAGGTCGTCGGCGTGCCGCATCGCGGTGTCGGGCTTGGCCCGGAAGTTCTGGACGATGACCTCCTGCACGGCGCCGTACGCGCGGGAGGTGGCGCGCAGCGCCAGGATCGTCTCGGCCCGCTCGGTGAGCGTCTCGCCGATCCCGACCAGCAGCCCTGTGGTGAACGGGATGGAGAGCCGGCCGGCGTCCTCGAGCACCCGGAGCCGGACGGCGGGGTCCTTGTCGGGCGAGCCGAAGTGGGCCTCGCCCCGCGTCTCGAACAGCCGCCGCGACGTGGTCTCGAGCATCATGCCCATCGAGGGGGAGACCGGCTTGAGCCGGTTCAGCTCCTCCCACGACATCACGCCCGGGTTGAGGTGCGGCAGCAGCCCGGTCTCCTCCAGCACCCGGATCGCCATCGCGCGGACGTAGGCGAGGGTGGAGTCGTAGCCCTGCTCGTCCAGCCACGCCCGCGCCTCCGGCCAGCGGTCCTCCGGCCGGTCACCGAGGGTGAACAGCGCCTCGAGACAGCCCAGCTCTGCTCCCTGCCGTGCGATGTCGAGGATCTCGTCGGGGGAGAGGAACATCCCGTGCCCGGCACGCTTGAGCTGTCCTGGCGACTCGACGAACGTGCAGTAGTGACACCGGTCGCGGCAGAGCTTCGTGACCGGGATGAACACCTTGGGCGAGTAGGTCACGACCCCGGGCCGGCCTGCTGCCTGGAGCCCCGCGTCGCGGACCCGCGCAGCCGCCGCACAGAGCCGGTCGAGATCGTCGCCGGTCGCGGCGAGCAGCACGGTGGCCTCGTCGAGGTCCAGCGCCGCCCCGCGCTCCGCTCGCGCCAGCGCGCGTCGGACCTGCTGGGGCGTGGGCTGCTGGGACGCGGGGAACACCACGGTTCAGGCTAACCGCGCGTGGGCCGGGAAGAATTCCCGGCCCACGCAGCGGTCAGCCTGAGGACGTCAGACGGAGATCGACTCCCGCTCGGGCTCGGACGCGCCCGGGTCGGCCTCGCCCTGCCCGGTGTCGAGCTTGCTCGGCCACCAGATCTTGGCACCGATGTCGAGGTTGAGCGCGGTGACCAGGACGGACCGGACGATCATCGTGTCGAGCAGCACGCCCAGCGCCACCGCGAACCCGAGCTCGACCAGGAACACGAACGGCAGGGTGGCCAGCACCAGGAACGTCGATGCCAGCACCAGGCCCGCGGACGTGATCACGCCCCCCGTCGAGGACAGCGCGATCAGCGAGCCCCTGCGGGTGCCGTGTTGCGCCGTCTCCTCTCGGACCCGGGTCATCAGGAAGATGTTGTAGTCCACCCCGAGCGCGACCAGGAACACGAACGCGAACAACGGGAACCCCGCATCAGCACCCGCGAAGTCGAACACGTAGTGGAAGACCAGCGACGACAGTCCGAGTGCTGCACCGAAGGACAGGATCACGGTGCCGATCAGGATCAGCGGAGCCGTGAGCGCCCGCAGGAGCAGCACCAGGATCACCAGCACGACCAGGAGCACCAGCGGGATGACCACCTTGTTGTCGCGTTGCGACGCGATCTTGGTGTCGAGGTAGAACGCCGCCCCGCCGCCGACCAGGGCCTCCGCACCGTCGACGGCGTGCACGTTGTCGCGCGCCGACTCGACGATGTCGAAGGCAGCCTCGGAGGCCAGGTCGAACTTGATCGGGACCTCGAAGTAGCTGCGACCGCCACCGATCGACGTGGGGTCGGTGGGCGTCCCGAGTCCGTCGATGCCGGCGACGGCCTCCTCGACCTCGGGCAGCTGGTTGTCGTTGGACACCACCTGGATCGTGTTGGAGTTGTCGGCCAGGTCGTGGTCGGTCAGCAGCTTCTGGGCCGTGACCGAGTCGAGCGTCTCGGTGAAGCTGTCCTCGGTGGACAGGCCGTTGGCGTCGAGCTTGAACAGGCCCAGGCAGGCGACGAGCAGCACGACCGCCGTACCGACCCAGACGGCGCGCGGCCGCACCTTGATGCGGTCGCCCACGCGGGCCCAGAGGCCCGTCTGGGTCGGCTCCGCGGAGCCGAACGTCGGTCGCACCGGCCAGAAGATCCACCGACCGAGGATCACGAGCAGGGCGGGCAGCAGGGTGATCATCACCAGGAGGGTCACAGCCACGCCGACCGCCAGGACGGGGCCGAGGCTCGCGGTCGAGTTGAGGTCGGCGAACGACAGGCACATGAGGCCAACGACCACCGTCGCGGCGCTGGCGATGATGGCCGGCGCAGCCCGGTGGAGCGCGAAGCCCATCGCCTCGTGCCGGTCCTCGTGCCGGCGGAGCTCCTCTCGATAGCGAGCGACCAGCAGCAACGCGTAGTCGGTGCCGGCACCGATCACGAGGATGCTCAGGATGTACTGGCTCTGGTCGTTGACCACCAGCCCGGCGTACTTCGCGAGCAGATAGACCACGCCGCCGGCCATGATGTTGGCGACGAAGGCGCAGAGGATCGGGAGTATCCAGAGGGTCGGGCTGCGGTAGGTGAAGAGCAGGATCAGGATCACCACGCCGAAGGTCATCAGCAGCAGCGTGACGTGGGAGCCGTCGAAGGAGCTGATGAAGTCGTAGGCCTGGCCGCCGAAGCCACCGACGTAGACGTCCACGCCGTCCATCGCCGTGATGTCCTTGATCTCGTCGACCGGCTCCTTGATCTTGTTCCAGCCGTCCTTGCCCATGTTGAACGTGAAGTAGACATAGGCCACCTCACCGTCCTCGGAGAGCAGGGTGGGGACGTTCTGGCCCTGCGCCTGCAGTGCGGCTGCGGCGTTGGGCGTGAGCACTCCGTCGCTGTTGACGCCCTCGATGTCGGCGATCTCGGCCGCCTGGTCGTCGATCGCGGCGAGGTCCTCGTCGGTGATGCCGGAGGCGCGGTGGTAGGCGACGAGTGTCGGGATGTCGTTGGGGTTGATCTCCTTCGACAGCTGGTCGGACACGCGGGTGGACTCCGCGGAGGAGGGAACCCACGACGACTGCTCGTTGTTCTTGACGTCGGCGAGCTTGCTGCCGAGGGAGCCCAGGACGCCGGTGAGCAGAACCACGGCGACGAGAACGATCCACTTGGTGACGGGAGAGGTCAGTTTTCCGGCGATCTGGCGATGCATGGGGACACTCCATCAGAGAGCGGGGACAGTCGGCATCGGGGTTTTCCCCGAGATGGTGCGAGGTCGACTCGACAACCCTGCCGAACTCATCGACACCTGCCGACATCGCGTTGTGACAGGTGCCCAACTGGTCTGGACCAGTGCGCGCGGGTCAGAGGCCGAGCATCCGGCCGATGATCTCCTTCTGGATCTCGGTGGTGCCCCCGTAGATGGTCTGGATGCGGGAGTCCACGAACGCCTTGGCGATGGGGTACTCCGTCATGTAGCCGTAGCCGCCGAAGAGCTGGACGCCGCGGTCGACGATCTTGGTCTGGAGCTCGGTGGTCCACCACTTCGCCATCGAGGCCAGTGAGGTGTCGACCTCCCCGGCGTTCAGCCTCGTCACGCAGTCGTTGAGGAAGACCCGGGCGATGTGCACCTCGGTGGCCATCTCGGCGAGCAGGAACCGGTTGTGCTGGAAGCTGCCGATCGGCTTGCCGAAGGCCTCGCGGGACTTGGCGTAGTCGAGGCACAGGTCGAGGACGAGCTCCGAGGCGGCGACCGCGATCGCGGCGATGGAGATCCGCTCCTGGGGGAGGTTCTCCATCAGCGAGACGAAGCCGGAGCCCTCGGCGCCGAGCAGGTTCGCCTTGGGGACCTCGACGTTGTCGAAGAACAGCTCGGCGGTGTCCTGGGCCTTGAGGCCGATCTTGTCGAGCTTGCGGCCGCGCTCGAACCCGTCCATGCCGCGCTCGACGACCAGAAGCGAGATGCCCTGGTGGCCGGCGTCGGGGTCGGTGCGCGCGACCACGATGACCAGGTCGGACAGGATGCCGTTGGAGATGAAGGTCTTCGAGCCGTTGAGGACGTAGTGGTCGCCCTTGTCGACGGCCGACGTGCGGATGCCCTGCAGGTCCGAGCCCGCGCCGGGCTCGGTCATCGCGATGGCGGAGACCAGGTCGCCGGAGACCAGCCCGGGCAGCCAGCGCTGCTTCTGCTCGTCGTTCGCCAGCGCGCTGATGTAGGGGACGATCACGTCGTTGTGCACCGGGAAGCCGACGCCGCTGCCGCCCACGCGGGTGATCTCCTCGGCGAGGACGACGTTGTAGCGGAAGTCCTTCACGCCCGCGCCGCCGTACTCCTCGTCGACGTCGAAGCAGAGCAAGCCCGCCGCGCCCGCCTTGCGCCAGACCTCGCGGTCGACCTGGCCGTCCTGCTCCCACTGGTCGTGGAAGGGCTTGACCTCCTTCTCCATGAAGGCCCGCGCCGTGGCGCGGAAGTCCTCGTGCTCCTGGTCGTTGATGGAGGGGCGCTCAGGCAACGTGCGACTCCTTGTTCGAGGTCTTGTTGAGCTCGTCGAGCATCTTGGCCGGGCCGATCTGGGGGAGCTCGTAGCCGTTGGGGTACGTCGGGTGCGTGCGTTCGTACGGCGTGCGGCGCGGCGGGAAGAACCGCAGCGCCTCGGCGCGCAGCCGCAGCCCCAGATCGACGGCACGGACCAGCCAACGCGGCTGCTCCTCCATGCCGAGCGCGACCCGCAGGGGCTCGTCCATCAGCGCGATCGAGATCCGGCGGAACCCGAGCTTGAGGTACCACGGCGCTGTCTTCTGCCCGATCCCGATCGTCGCGTCGGTGACCCGCTTGTTGGCCGGGTCGAACTCGAACCGCTCGGCCTCGTAGGTGTCGAGCAGCTCCTCATAGCCGGCGTAGGTCTCGGGGAGGCCCGTGATCCCCATCAGCTCTCCGAACCGCGTGGTGAACCTGGTCAGCGCGACCAGCTCGACCGGGTCGAGCGGGCGCCAGCCGTACCGTCCGATCCAGCGCACCGGCCCGACGATGGTGGTGGCCAGGACGTACTGGAACTCGTCGTTGGGGATCTGGTAGTGGCCGTGGATCTTGTTGAGCCGGTCGACCGCGGCCTTGGCGCGCGGGGAGTCGACGCCGTCCACGACTGCCTCCTCCTGGAAGATCAGCGTGTCGTCGTACCGCTTCACGCCGTCGTCCTCGAACTGCCGGGTGCGGTCCAGCAGCGTGGAGATCGACGGGACGCCGTAGTCGCGGAGGAACGCGATCGCCACGCCCTGGTCGAAGTCCCAGGGGAAGTCGTGGCGCGCGGTGAGAGTGACGATGCGGTCGCGGTCCGCGTCGTCGTGGGGGTCGAGGGTCCGGATCTCGTCGAGGTGGTCGAACCGGCCGCGGGACCCCAGCCTCATGACAGCGGCCTCACGCTTTTCCGGGGTCCCCGCGGAAGCGCGGCCCCGCGCCGCGAAGCGGCCCCGTCCCGTGGTTCCGTGGGGTGGTTCACGACACCCAGTCCTTGAGCTGCGAGATCGTGGCGGCGGGGTTGTCGGTGGCCGGGACGATCGAGAGGTGGCTGACGCCGGCCTCCTTGAAGGCGGCGATCCGCTCCTGGACGTACGACGCCGGGCCGACCAGGTTGCTCTGCTCCATCCACTCCATCGGGACGAGGGCCTCGGCCTCCTTCTTCTTGCCGTCGAGGTAGAGGTCCTGGATCTCCTTGGCCTCCTTCTCGTAGCCGTAGTGCTGGGCGAGCTCGTTGTAGAAGTTCTTGCCGCGCGCGCCCATGCCGCCGACGTACAGCGCGTACATCGGCCGCAGGAACTCAAGCAGCCCCTTGGTCTCCGGGCCCTCGCCGATGGCGACCATGCCGCCGGCGCTGATCTGGAGCGGCCCGAGATCCGGGTCGCGCTTGGCCGCGCCGGCGTCGAGCGAGGCGCCCCAGACCTCGCGGGCGCGCTCGGGGATGAACAGGATCGGCAGCCAGCCGTCGGCGAGCTCGGCGGTCATCTCGACGTTCTTGTCGCCGAGCGAGGCCACCCAGATCGGGATCGTGTCGCGCTCGGGGTGAACCAGGATCTTGAGCGGCTTGCCCAGGCCGAGGCCCTGGTCGGCCGGCAGCGGGATGGTGAAGATCCCGGAGGACTGCAGCGGCTCGCGCTTGAGCCCGGACCGAACGATCCGGATCACCTCGCGCGTGCGCCCGAGCGGCTTGTCGTAGGGCAGCCCGTGGAAACCCTCGATGACCTGCGGCCCCGACGCTCCCAGACCGAGGACCGCCCGGCCGCCGGAGACGTTGTCGAGGCCGGCCGCGGTCTGCAGGATCGCGCCGGGGGTGCGTGAGAAGACGTTGAGGATGCCGGCGGCGATCTGGAGCCGCTCGGTCTTGGCGGCCAGGTAGCCCATCAGCGTGGGCGAGTCGTAGCCGTAGGCCTCGGCCACCCAGACCATGTCGAGCCCGGCCTTCTCGAGCTCGGCGATCTGGTCGGCTGTCTCACGCGGGTTGCCGTCGTACTGGAGGGGGGTCGAGAGCTGCACTCCACAACTGTGACAGTGGAACTGTCACGGTGCAAGGTTGGCCATCTCACTTGTCCGGCGCGGCCCGCAGCAGGAGTCACCGGGGCCCCGGTGACTCCTGCACTTCCCAGGGGAGATCTTGCCCAGGAAGTGCCAAAGTCCCCGGGGCCCCGGTGACTCCCGCACCCGACACCAACAGAAGAGCCTCGTCACTCCGTGGTGACGGGCAGCATGTGCAGCGCGCTGCCGAGCTCGCTCCAGAGGTTGGCGGCGTACTCCGTGGTGATGTGGTCGGTGTCGCGATAGCTCAGCGTGCCGCCGATCACGATCGGGCACTCGCCCTGGTAGCACAGCCACGGCGTCGGGTCGACGACCTCGATGCCGGAGGCGCGGGCCGAGTCGACGGCCACGTCGCCGAGCACGGTGGACCGCTCGACGGGCTCGAACATGCAGTCGCCGAGGCTGGGGCTGCCCGAGGAGAGGCAGGTGGCGGGGTCGTCTGGCGACTTGGGTACGTCGCGGACCAGCGCCACCTGGTCGGCGTGCTGGCTCAGCTTGGAGAACAGGTCGTCGTACCCCGCACGCAGCATCGGGATGATGCCCTCGACGGAGGTGACCCGGTCGTCGCCGTCGAAGACGCCGTTGACCGGAGGCGACGAGGCGACCACGACCAGGTCGGGGTGGATCGCCTCGACCTCGTCGATCACCCAGTCCTGGAAGTCGGAGCAGTCGGTGAACGGCTCGTCCGACTCGAGCGAGGCGATCGTGAGGTGCGCGGCGGTGCACTGCGGCTTCACGAGGTAGTACGCCGTCCAGCCGCCGACGTCGATGATCCGGCTGAAGGCGGGGATCCAGGCCCGCGCGTGCGAGTCGCCGATCACCACGACGGAGCGTTCGCCGTCACCGTGCGGGCACAGCGTGCGGACGTTGTCCTCGTAGTCGCAGTCACCGACGTCGGCGATCGAGTCGCGCAGGTTGAGCAGGTCCGGCGTGAGGTTGCTCGGCACCGCGCGCTTGTCCTTGGCGGCGGTGACGGACGCGCGCACCAGCGCCTCGGTGTTGTCGTGAAGGCCGTCGATCGGGGCGCCGGCGACGGTGATCGGCGGGGTGTCGCCGTGCTCGCCGCCCTGGTAGCCGGTCCACCACCAGGCGCCGCCGGCGGTGGCGACGACGAGGGCGGCGCTGGCCGGGTAGAGCACCAGCGCCCGCCGCTTGACCAGCTTGTGCGCGGGCCGGCCGGCGCGGAACGGCATCTCGACGAAGCGGTAGGAGTACGCCGAGAGCGTGATCACCACAAGGACCGCGATGAACTTCTCGAACGGCGTCATCGCCCGGTCGAGAGCGACCGGGGGCAGGATGAACGCCGGCCAGTGCCACAGGTAGAGCGAGTAGGACCAGTCGCCGATCATCCGCATCGGAGGGACCGCCAGAACCTGGCTGGACACGGTCCGTCTGCCCGGTGAGTCGCCGGCGGCGCCGGAGATGATCAGCATCGCGGTGCCGGCCACCGGCAGGACCGCAGCGATCCCCGGGAACGGCGTCTCGGCCGTGATCACGACGCAGGCGGTCAGCAGCATCACAGCGCCGGTGACCGCCAACGTCTCGAGGCTGAGCCGGGTCAGGCGGCGTATGAACGTCGGCGGCACCAGCGCCACCAGGGCTCCGACGCCGAGCTCCCAGGCTCGTGTCAGCGTCGAGAAGTATGCCGACGAGGGGGACTCGACGGTTGCGTAGACGGACCACGCCAGGGACGCCACGGTCAGGACGACAAGCATGGTGAGCACGGCGTTGCGGGGCAGCCGCTCGACCTGCCGGCCCTTGCCCCGCCGCAGCCACGCCGTGACCGCGAGACACGCCGCGAGCAGCAGCGGCCAGAGCACGTAGAACTGTTCCTCCACCGCCAGCGACCAGTAGTGCTGGAGCGGGGAGGGCCCCTCGCCCTCGGCGAAGTAGTAGACCCCCTGCTGGGCGAAGTGGATGTTCGCCGCGAACGCCGAGGCCCAGAGCGCGTCGACGACCACCTGGCGGGCGTCGAGCAGGCTCATCCAGGCCAGGGAGAGGAGCACCGTCACGACGGTGACGAGAGTCGCCGCGGGCAGGATCCGGCGCGCCCGGCGGGCCCAGAACGCCCCGATCGAGACCCGCCCGGTGAGCAGGACCTCGCGGTAGAGGAGAGATGCGATGAGGTAGCCGGAGATGACGTAGAAGACGTCGACTCCGACGAAGCCTCCGGGCAGGAACGGGACGCCGGCGTGGGCAGCGATGACCGTCAGGACTGCGACCGCGCGCAGCCCCTGGATGTCTCCGCGGAGATCTTTGGCAATCGCCTCGGTGTCCATGTCCTTGATGTGTCGAAAGTACCAACTGAAGCCCCGCCTCATGGTCACGTTGCGCAAGCGTGGGAGCATCCCCGCGTGACGACGTACCGCATCGCGGTGATGGGCGGGACCGGCCCGCAGGGCAAGGGGCTGGGCTACCGGTTCGCCCGCCACGGACACGCCGTCGTGATCGGCTCCCGGGCGGCCGAGAAGGCCGCCGCGACCGCCGAGGAGATCCGGGATCGGCTGACGGGCGTGGACGGTGCCGGCGAGGTCACGGGGGCTGCCAACGCGGACGCCTGCGCGGACGCCGACGTGGTGCTGCTGGCGGTGCCCTGGGACGGCCACGACGACCTCGTCGTCAGCCTGCCGCTGGCGGGCAGGACCGTCGTCTCGTGCGTCAACCCGCTCGCCTTCGACAAGCGTGGGGCGCACGGGCTGGTCATCGACGCCGGCGAGGGGTCAGCGGCCGAGCGCGCCCAGGCCCTCGCCCCCGAGTCGACCGTGGTGGGTGCCTTCCACAACGTCTCCGCGGTCGGGCTGTGGGGCGACGAGGACTACCTCGACGAGGACGTCCTCTGCGTGGGCGACTCCGACGAGGGCAAGGCCGTCGCGATGGAGCTGGCGAGGGCCGTCACCGGCCGCGAGGGGATCAGCGCCGGCAAGCTGCGGCTCGCGCGCCAGCTCGAGCCGCTCACCGCCGTCCTGATCTCGATCAACCGGCGCTACAAGGTGCACTCCGGCATCCGGATCACGGGTCTCTAACCCCGGCGAGCTTCGGCCGCCATTCATACCCCGGCGAGCTTCGGCCGGCCATTTACCCCGGCGAGCTTCGGCCCCAGTCCGCGACGACAGCTCGCTGCGCTCGCAGGCGCCTGGCTCGCTGCGCTCGCTCCGACGCAGTCGCCACGGCCATGGGGCCGATCGCCGGGCGCGCGCTGCGCGCGACAAACCGGGTCGCTTCGCTCCCACCACGGGGCTGGCGACCTGGGCCGAGCGGGCGCGCAAGCTGAAGTCGGTCATGGGTTGGTCGTGGGAGCGCAGCGACCCGGTCTTTCGCGGGCGAAGCCCGTGCGCCCCGCGATCGGCCTCCGGGCCGTGGCGACTGCGCCGAGCGAGCGCAGCGAGCGACGGCGCCTGCGAGCGCAGCGAGCGTCGCCACGGACTGGGGGCCGAAGCTCGCGGGGGTAGACAACGGGGCCGAAGCTCGCCGGGGTATCCAACTCAGCGCTTGCCATTCCAGCTGTCCCAGAGCGCGGCGTACGACCCACCGGCAGCGACGAGCTCGTCGTGCGACCCGAACTCGGTGATCTTCCCGTCCTCGACCACCGCGACCCGGTCGGCGTCGTGCGCCGAGAAGAGCCGGTGGGCGATCGCGATCACGGTGCGCCCCTGAAGCACCGCGGCCATCGACCGCTCGAGGTGACGGGCCGCCCGCGGGTCGATGAGGGAGGTGGCCTCGTCGAGGACCAGCGTGTGCGGGTCGGCGAGGACGAGGCGCGCCAGGGCGATCTGCTGGGCCTGGGCGGCGGTGAGCGCCCGGCCGCCGGAGCCGACGACCGTGTCGAGGCCGGCGGGGAGCGCGTCGACCCACTCGAGGGCGTCGACGGCCGACAGCGAGGCGCGGATGTCGTCGTCGGTGGCACCCGGCGGGGCGGCCAGCGCGAGGTTCTCGCGCAGGGTTCCGACGAAGACGTGGTGCTCCTGGGTCACGAGGGCGACGTGGCCGCGCAGCTCGTCGAGAGGCAGCTCCACCAGGCCGACTCCGCCCACCGTCACCTCGCCGGTACGGGGCGGGTGGATACCGGCCAGCAGCCGGCCCAGTGTCGACTTCCCGGCACCCGAGGGCCCGACCATGGCGATCCGCTCGCCGACCCCGACATCGAGGTCGACGCCGTGCAGCACGTCGCGTCCCTCGACGTAGGAGAACCGGACGTCGCTGGCGTCCAGCTGCTCGCCGGCCGGCTCGGCGCCGGAGACCTCGCGGTCGTCGGGCACCTCGGCGACGCCGAGGAGCCGGGCCAGCGACGCGGCCCCCATCTGCAGCTCGTCGAGGATCGAGACGATCCGGTCGACCGGGTCGATGAGCATCTGGACGTACAGCGTCGCCGCGGTCACCTCGCCCAGCGTCACGCTGCCCTGCGTGTAGAGGTAGCCGCCGAGCAACAGCGTGGCCACCGTCGGGATCAGGTAGGAGAGCTCCATGCTCGGGAAGAAGACGGTGCGCAGCCAGAGCGTGTAGCGCTCGGCGTCGTAGGACTCCTTGACGTCGGCGTCGATCGCCGCGATCCGTTCGGGGCCGAGGCCGAGCGCCTCGACGGTGCGAGCGCCCTCGACGGTCTCGGTGAGGGTCGCGTTGATCGCGGAGTACGACGCGGACTCGCGCAGGTAGCCGTCCTTGGCGCGGGCGAGGTACCAGCGCAGCCCGACCACCAGCGGTGGCAGCCCGAGCATGACCGGGAGCAGCACCCACCACCCGACGCTCACCGCCGCGGCGAAGGTGACCACTGCGGTCACGACGGCGATCGTCCACTCCGGCAGCGCCCAGCGCACCGACCAGCCGAGCTGGTCGACGTCGCGGCTGGTCCTGGTGAGCAGGTCGCCGGACCCGGCCGACTCGACCACTCCGACCGGCAGCGCGAGTGCGTTGCCGACGAAGTCCTCGCGCAGCTCGGCCAGCACCTGCTCGCCGAGCACCTGGCTGACCAGGCGGGCGTAGCGGGTGAGGACCGTCTGCACGACGAGGAAGACGGCCAGCGCGAGCACCACCCGGTCCACGTGGCCGACTGTCGTGCCCACGTCGACCGACTGCACCAGGTCGCCGAGCAGCCGGGGGGCCGCCAGGCCGGCGAGCGCGGCGCCGATGTGCAACACCAGGGCGCCGATCAGGAGCCGCGGGTGCCGGCGGGCCAGCCGGCGTACGTAGCGGCGCAGCGACCTCGCGTCAGCCACCGGCAGGGCGGTGTGAATGCTCATGACAGCACCTGCGCGGGCTCGGATTCACGGGTCACCACTGCGCGGTAGGCCGGGTCTGTCTCGAGCAGGTCGGCGTGCCTGCCGGTCGCCACGACCCGCCCGCCGCGCAGGAATGCCACCTCGTCGACCGCGTCGAGCACCAGCGGGCTGGAGGACACCACGACCGTGGTCCGCCCGGTGCGGTGGCCGCGCAGCCGCGCAGCGATCCTGGCCTCGGTGTGCGCGTCCACCGCCGAGGTCGGCTCGACCAGCACCAGGATCTCGGGGTCGCCGGCGAGCGCCCGGACCAGGACCAGCCGCTGCCGCTGGCCACCGGAGAAGGTCCTGCCGCGCTCGGCGACGACGGTGTCGAGGCCGTCCGGCAGGGCCTCGAGGATGTCGTCGGTCGAGGCGGTCTCGAGGGCCCTCGGCACGTCGCCGCCGGTGATGTCCAGGACTGTGGCGAGCCGGCCCGAGAACAGGGTGGCTCCGGTGTCGGAGACCACGATCCGGCGGCGTACGTCGGCGCGGCGCAGCCTGGTGAGCGGTACGCCGCCGAGCGTGACGTCGTCATCGACCTCGGGCGCGCAGAGGCCGAGCCGGTCCGCGAGTGCGGCGGCCTCGTCGGGCTCGTCGCTGACGACCGCGGTGACCAGGCCGCTGCGGACCCGCAGCCCGGTGCGTGCGTCGGCCAGCTCCGCGCCCGCGGGTGGTGGCTCCACCGGGTCGAGCGGGTCCTGGTGGTCGGGTGTCAGCGCGAGCACCCGGATGACCCGGCGCGCCGCGACCCGGGCGCGGATCAGCTTGTTGGCGTACTCGGTCGCGGTCCGCAGCGGGATCATGAGGAACGCCGAGTAGCCGTAGAACGCGACCAGCTCGCCGGGTGTGATCTCGCCCTGCGCGGCGGACCGCGCGCCGAGCCAGACGACGATCACGACGAAGACACCGGGCAGGAAGACCTGGAGCGCGTCCAGCACCGACTGCAGCCGAGCCACCTGGACGCCGGCCTGGCGCGTGGTCTGCGACTCGCGCCGGTAGCGGTCGTGGAAGACCTCCTCGCCGCCGATCCCGCGCAGCACCCGCAGCCCGCCGACGATGTCGCTCGCGGTGTTGGACAGCTCGCCCATGAGGTGCCGCTGGTGGGCGCTGCGCCGGTCCAGCGGTCGCAGCAGCGGGCCGATGAGCAGCATCAGGGCCGGGACACCGATCAGCACGAGCAGGCCGAGCGGCACCGACGTGGTCAGCAGGATGACGGCCACCAGCAGGAACGACACGATCGCGCCGGCGAAGCGGGCGGACACGTCCATGATCTGCCCGAGGTGGGAGAGGTCGTTGGTGCCGATCGCGACGACCTCGCCGGTGGAGACCTTGCGGGGCAGGGTGCCGCCGAGGTGCACGGCCTGGCGCCCGACCAGCTGCACGGTGCGGTAGGCCGCGGTGAGCCAGTTGGTGACCGCGAACCGATGCCGCATGATCCCGGTGACGGCCTGGACGAGCCCGATGGCCAGCATGATCCAGGCGTAGGTGAGCAGCGCGGAGCCGTCCTTGTCGGCGACGCCTCGGTCGATCGCACGACCGATCACCGCCGGCATCACCGCCTGGCAGCTCATCCACACGATGCCGAAGCACATGCCGCCGACCAGCGTCTGCCACTGGCCGCGGGCCATCCACCAGAGGAACCCACCGGGCGTGCTGTGCACCGCCGTCCCGGGATCTTCGAGAGGGAGTCGGCGCACTCGCCGAAGCGTACGGCGCGGCCCCCTCCCCAGCGACCGGTTATCAGCCCTCGTCGCCGCCGACGGCGGTCAGGAACCCGCAGGACGCCTCGGCGTAGTGGACCGCGTTGGCGGCCGCCGTCGGGCCCATCCGGAGCACGAACTGGCCAGGCTCCCCGTCGACGTGCACGTTGATCGCGAAGGCCGCGAAGCTGCCGGACTCGCCGAAGGCGTGCCCGTCGCACCTGCTCGGCTTCACAGGAACCGGCACGCGCTGGGACGGCTGGTCTCCGGTGACCGTCAGGTTCGCGTTGAACACACCCCGATCACCGGGCGAGAGCACCGGGTTGCCCGCGATGCTGTCGACGACCAGCGTGGCGCCGGGCTTGCCGGTGGTGTCGACCACCAGGGTCATGGTGCCGACAGAACCCTTGCCGCCGTCGCCACTGGCCGTCACCTCGTCGGCCCAGCTCAGGTGCGCGACCTTCTCGATCGCGAGCTCGAGGCAGGTCGACGACGCGATCCGCGCGATCACGTCGGCCTCGTCCTCCACCTGCACGGTCTGGCTCTGGTGCTCGCCGTGCACGGTGTACTCGACGGTGACCGTGCCGCTCTCGGCCGCGCGGCCACAGGCCGGCTCGTCGGGCTCGTCGAACTGGAAGCCGCGCCGCGACTGCGAGGGGATGTCCCGCAGCCGGTTGCCCGGCAGAGGCGCCTGGAACCGGTCGTCGGTGTAGGTCACCTTGGTCGGTGTGATGGTGCTGTCGGTGTCGTTGTCGATCCAGACCTGGAACCGGTTCGCGGCGCCATCACGGGAGGACTGCTCGATGTCCGCGATCAGCTTGCCGGTCGGAGGCGGCTTCGGAGGCGGCGTGATCGGGGTGAAGAGCGGCTTCGAGGGGCTCGCCCCCGGCCCGGCGTCCGGTGACTCGTCGTCGTTGCCACCGCAGGCCGCGAGCGCGGCCAGCAGCGGAAGGACGACGGCCAGGCGGCGTATCCGGGCCCTCACCCGGCCAGCCCCTCGATCACCTCGGCACCGGGCAGCTGGCCGGCCAACCGCCCGGGGAGCAGCAGCTTCGACCGGCGTACGCCGGAGCCGATCACCGCGACCTCGATGTCGAGGACGCGCGGGTCGACCAAGAGCCGCCACGCGTCGGGCAGGCCGACGGGCGTGATGCCGCCGTACTCCATCCCGGTCTCCTCGACAGCGCGGTCCATCGACAGGAACGAGCACTTGCGGACGTCCAGGGTCCGCTTCACCACGTTGTTGACGTCCGCGCGGGTGTCCGCGCGGACCAGGCAGGCTGCGATGCGTTCCTCGCCGTCGCGCTTGCCGCCGACGACCACGCAGTTGGCGCCGGTGTCCATCCCGAGGTCGTAGGCCTCGCTCATCGCGGCGGTGTCGGCCACCGCCGGGTCGATCGCCACGACCGCCATCGCACTGCCGTGCTCCCAGGCCTCGAGGGCCGCGAGCACCGACGGGGCGAGCAGCTCGGGGTGGTCGAGGGCCGGCAGGGACTCCAGTCGCCCGAGCGTGGGGAGCGCTTTTCTCGGGGTCCCCGCGGAAGCGTGGGCGGGAGGAGCGGAGCGGGAGGAGCCCTCGCTTTCGTGGGGTGACAGGCTCATATGGACATCAAACCTCACGCTCGATGGCCATGCCCCGTTCATGTCGTTCCCGCGATCAGGTCACTTCGCTTCCGCACCGTCAGTCACATGCGACGCGGACTGCTGCCGCAGGTGATCGGTCACCGGGGTGCTCCCGGCTACCGGCCCGAGCACACGCTGGCGTCGTACCGGCTCGCGATCGCGCTTGGCGCCGAGGCCGTGGAGCCCGACCTCGTGATGACCGCGGACGGCGTCGCCGTGCTGCGCCACGAGACGGAGATCAGCGACACCACCGACGTGGCCCGGCACGCCGAGTTCGCCGACCGGCGCACGGTCAAGGAGCTCGCCGGGCGCGAGGTGAGCGGCTGGTTCTGCGAGGACTTCACGCTGGCCGAGCTGAAGACGCTGCGTGCGGTGGAGCGGCTGCCCGATCGGCGGCCCCGCAACACCCGCTGGGACGGCCGGTTCGAGATCGCCACCTTCGACGAGCTGCTCATGCTGCTGGCCGAGGAGTCGCGACGCTGGGACCGAACGATCGGGCTGCACGTCGAGCTCAAGTCGTCGTCGTACCTCGCCTCCATCGGTCTTCCGCTCGAGGAGGCCGTCCTCGCCTCGCTGCGCGACCACGGCCTGGACCGGCGCGACTCCGGGGTGGTGCTCCAGTCCTTCGAGACCGCCAACCTGCGCTGGCTCCGGGACCGGACCGACCTGCCGCTGGTCCAGCTGGTCGAGGCCACGGGCGCCCCGGCCGACCTGGTGGCGGCCGGCGACCCCACGACGTACGACGACCTGTGCAGGAACGACGGGCTGCGGGCGGTCGCGCGGTACGCCGACGCGCTGGGCGTCGATCGGAGCCGGCTGCTCGCCCGGCCGGCCCTCGTCGAGCAGGCGCACCTGGCCGGGCTGCAGGTGCTCGCCTGGACGGTGCGCGACGACGACCCCGGCGGGCCGGGGCAGGCCGAGGCCGAGGTCCGGCTGCTGCTGGACGCCGGCGTCGACGGGCTGTTCAGCGACCACCCCGACACGACCCTGTTGGTCCGCGACGCGTGGGCCGCCCAGCAGATCAGCCAGGAGCTCAGCCGTGCTGTGGCTGCGGGCCCGCGGCCGGGCTGACTCCGTAGACGTCCACGTCCTTCGGGACGATCACCCAGGCGATGAGGTAGGCGATGATCACCGAACCGAAGCCCAGGACGGTCACCAGGACCGTGAGCACCCGGACCAGCGTGGGGTCCAGCCCGAGGTGGTCGGCCAGGCCGGCGCACACGCCCCCGAGCATGTTGTCGTCGGTGCGCCGGACCAGGCGCCGGGGCACGCTCGCCGGCCCGTTGACCAAGGAGGCGTACTGCTGGTCCGCGTTCGGGCTGGCCGGCGGCGGCGTCGGCTGGGCCGTGGGCTGGCTCGGCGGCTGGTCGGTCTGCTGGTTGGTGGGATCGGTGGTCATGCCTGCTCCTCGGGGGTCTGGCTCGTCTCGGGGTACTTCGGGAGGTCGGCCTCGGGCTCCTCGGGCTCCTCGGGTCGCGTACCGACCCAGCCGGGCTGCTCGGGCTGGTCACCGACCCAGCCGGTCTGCCTGACGGCGTACCGCCGGGAGCCGGTGATCGCGGTCGCGGCCAGGCCGACGACGCCGGCCAGGACCCACGGGATCGGCATCAGCCAGCGGATGTCGTCACCGGTCACGGTGTCGGTCTGGATGAGCCCCCAGACCCCGACGATGCCGAGGAAGGCGAGGCCCATCACCAGGTGGCCGATGCTGATCTGGTGCCGCCCGCTGGGGCGGCTCTCGACGGTGCTCATCGGTTGCCCTCCTCGTAGATCTTGATCTCGCCGATCGAGACGTCCGCCTCGATCGAGATCTCGGGGGCGCCGACGCCCGCGAAGTGGTTGATCTCGTCGTCGATGCCGATGCCGCCCCGCTCGTCACCGAACAGCTCGAGATGACCCGGGCCGTCGACAGTGGCGTCGACGTGGACGCTCAACCCGGCCGGCACGATCACCTCGATCCGACCGATGTCGCTGTCGAGCTCGATGCTCCTGCCGTCGAGCGCCGACAGGTCCTGCACCTGCGTCAGGTCGAGAACGATCTCGCCGGCCGAGGTGCCGAGCTGGTCCGGGACCTCGCTCGCCTGGAGTGGCGTCCGGCTGATGTCAGCGCCGTCGACCTCCTGGGTGATCGTGGCGCCTGCCAGGCCCACCGCGGCGAGCAGGCCGACGAGGATCAGGCCGCCGGCCCGACCGTAGAAGGCGCCGACCAGCAGCATCACACCGCAGGTCCCGACGATCAGGGCGGGGTACGCCGGGTCGGCGACAGTGGCTCCGGCCAGGTCCAGGATCCCGAGCACGCCGCAGCCGAGTGCGGCGAGCGCCAGGGTGAACCAGAACAGGATCGGGCCGCGCCGGCGTGGGTTGCGCGGCCGGGGGGCGTACGTCGCGGCGACGGGCACCGGCGTACCGGGGGCCGCTGGGGCGAAGGCACCCGTGACCGGGTCCGGCACGTGCGGGACGGCCGGCGCGGAGGGCTTGGCCTTGCGGTCCCGGTCGAGGAAGACCAGGACCAGCAGAGCGACCAGCGCGATGAGCGCCAGCGGCCACGGGAAGCCGAACTGTCCGATGGAGTCACCCAGGATCAGCAGCACGGAGATCGCGCCGATCACGACCAGGGCGATGGACCGGTTGCGGTCGTCGAGGCTGAGCGGGGCGCTGACGGAGCCGTCCTCGGGGAGCAGCAGCCAGCACGCGCCGTAGAGCAGGAGCCCGGCGCCGCCGAAGAAGACGAGCACCACGAAGGCGACCCGCAGGATGATGGGGTCGATGTCGAGGTGGCGGGCCAGGCCGCCGGCAACGCCCGCGACCTTGCGGTCCGCGCCCCTGGTGCGACGGATCCTGCCGAGATCCCTGATCTCCTCGCGGGTCACGCGGGATCCCTGGGCGCCCTGGCTCGAGCCGTCCTCGCCCTGGTCGGCCGGGGGTGGCCCGGTCGGAGCGTCGGGTGGAGTGGTGGTCATGGCATCAACTCTGCGTCTTGAGCGCGCTTCCCACCATCGGGGACGACCCTGAAACCTGTGCCGTCGAGCCGCATTCACCTCAGGGTCGGCTCGGGGTGCTTGCCCATGGGTCGGGAGCCGTCGCTCTGCGATCCTTGACGTGTCATGACAACCACCCCACAGCGTTCTTCGCCTCCTCCGCTGCGCTCCCCCGACGAACAACGCCGCGGGGACCCCGGAAAAGCATGAGTGCACCCACCCACCCGCGCGTCGACGTACGCCGCGTCACCCGCGACTCCGAGGCCCCGGTGCTCGGCGGTGTCGCCGGGGGACTCGCGCGCCATCTCGACCTGCCGGTGCTGTGGGTGCGGGCCGGGTTCCTGCTCGCCACCGCGCTGGGCGGGCTGGGCATCGCCATGTACATCGGCCTGTGGCTGGTCGTGCCGTCGGACTCGCGATTCGAGAGCGACACCCCCGGCGGCGAGAGCGCCTCGCGCGGCGGTCGCCGGCCCGGTCGGGTCCGGCGGCTCACCGATGCCGGCCCGGCGATCGCGCTGGCAGCCCTGGGGCTCGGCGTGATCCTGGTCGTCCAGGCGACCCTCGGCGGCGGCGCCGTCTTCTGGCCGATCGTGATCGGCCTGGCCGGCGTGGCCCTCCTGTGGCGGCAGGCCGACGAGGTCCAGCGCGAGCGCTGGCTCGACACCTCGGGCCGGCTCGATCCCGTGCGGATGGTGTTCGGCTCCGGCGGCGCGGCGGCGTACGCCCGGGTCGGCGCGGGCGTCGTGCTGGTGGTCGTGGCGCTGGTCGTGGTCGGTGTGAACGGCAACTCGTTCGGTCAGGCCCGGGTGGCGCTGATCGCCGGGCTGCTCGGCGTCGCCGGCCTGGCGCTCGTGGTCGGCCCGTGGGTGTTCCGCCTCGCCTCCGACCTCGGTGCCGAGCGCGAGGAGCGGATCCGGACCCAGGAGCGGGCCGACGTGGCAGCGCACCTGCACGACTCGGTGCTCCAGACCCTCGCCCTGATCCAGAAGAGCTCCCACGACCCGACGACGGTGGCCCGACTGGCCCGGGCCCAGGAGCGCGACCTGCGGTCCTGGTTGTACGCCGAGGAGTCCACCGACGAGTCCAGCCTGGCGGGGGCGCTGCGCGCCGCCGCCGCCGAGATCGAGGACGCCCACGGCGTCACGGTCGACGTGGTCGCCGTCGGCGACTGCGAGCTCGACGAGCCGCTGCGTCCGGTCGTCCAGGCCACGCGTGAGGCGGTCACCAACGCTGCCAAGCACGCCGGCACCGGCCGGGTCGACGTCTACGCGGAGGTCACCTCGGGCGCGGTGGACGTCTTCGTCCGCGACCGTGGTGCAGGCTTCGTGCTGGACGACGTGCCCGAGGACCGGTACGGCGTTCGCCGCAGCATCCTGGACCGCATGGAGCGGCACGGCGGCACCGCCGAGGTCCGTTCCGCACCGGGCGAGGGCACCGAGATCCGGCTGCACCTGCCTCGTCCACACTCTGAGGAGAACTCGTGACCGCCCCCGCCCCCGTCCGCATCGTCATCGTCGACGACCACGCGATGTTCCGCAGCGGTGTCCGCGCCGAGCTGGCCTCGGCCGGTGCGGGCCAGGTCGAGATTCTCGCGGAGGCCGCCGACGTCGACCAGGCGGTGCTCGCGATCGCCGAGCACCAGCCCGAGGTGGTGCTGCTCGACGTACACCTCCCCGGCGGCGGTGGGATCGAGGTGATGAGGCGCTCGCAGACCCGGGTGCCCGACACCCGTTACCTGGCGTTGTCGGTCAGCGACGCCGCCGAGGACGTCATCGGCACCATCCGCGGCGGCGCCCGCGGCTATGTCACCAAGACCATCACCGGCCCGGAGCTGGTCTCCGCGATCCGCCGGGTGTCCGACGGCGACGCGGTGTTCTCGCCGCGGCTGGCCGGCTTCGTGCTGGACGCGTTCGCGGGCTCGATCGAGGTGGCGGCCGTCGACGAGGACCTCGACCGGCTCACCGAGCGGGAGCGTGAGGTGATGCGGCTGATCGCACGTGGCTACGCCTACAAGGAGGTCGCGAAGGAGCTTTTCATCTCGATCAAGACGGTCGAGACGCACATGTCCTCGGTGCTCCGGAAGCTGCAGCTCTCCTCCCGCCACGAGCTGACCCGCTGGGCCAACGACCGCCGGCTGCTCTGATACCCCCGCGAGCTTCGGCCTCCAGTCCGTGGCGACGCTCGCTGGTTGTTTACCCCCGCGAGCTTCGGCCCCAGTCGCACGACGGATGCTCGCTGCGCTCGCGGGCTTCGCCGTCCGTCGTGGCCATGAGGCCGATCGCGGGGCGCGCGGGCTTCGCCCGCGAAAGACCGGGTCGCTGCGCTCCCACCGCTCCCATTGCGTGCGGGGCGTCCCTTGTGCTCGCGGGCTTGGTCCGCGTGCCACAGACGAATCGGGTGACGGCGACGGCACCTAGGCTGGGTGGGACATGACGACCCGCCCGACTGCAGAGTCCCTGCCCGGCTTCGAGCACCTCGCCGAGCCTGCCGAGAAGCAGCCCCGTGGACCCAGCGACGAGGAGCTGCTCGAGGGGCTCAACGAGCCCCAGCGCGCCGCGGTGGTCCACGAGGGCAGCCCCCTGCTGGTGGTCGCGGGCGCGGGTTCCGGGAAGACCCGGGTGCTGACCCGGCGGATCGCGTGGCTGATCAGCAAGCGCAAGGCGCACCCCGGCTCGATCCTGGCCATCACCTTCACCAACAAGGCCGCCGCCGAGATGAAGCATCGCGTCGAGGAGCTGGTCGGCCGGCGGGCCCGGATCATGTGGGTCTCGACGTTCCACTCCGCCTGTGTCCGGATCCTGCGCAAGGAGATCACCGCCCTCGACTTCGGAGGGGCCGCCTACAAGTCGTCGTTCTCGATCTACGACGCCGCCGACCAGAAGCGGCTGATGACCAACGTCGCCAAGGAGCTCGACCTCGACCCGAAGCGGTTCCAGCCGGGCTCGCTGCTGCACTGGGTCTCCGACCACAAGAACGAGCTGCGCGACGAGGACGACGCCGCCCGCGACGTGAAGAACAAGCTCGAGGAGTCCTACGCCGCGGCGTACACCCTCTACCAGAAGCGGCTGCGGCAGGCCAACGCCCTCGACTTCGACGACCTGATCATGCTCACGGTCCACCTGTTCCAGCAGTTCCCCGAGGTGCGCGAGGTCTACCGGCGCCGGTTCCGCCACGTGCTGGTCGACGAGTACCAGGACACCAACCATGCCCAATACGCCCTGATCGCCGAGCTGTGCGCGGAGAAGTTCGAGATCGCCGAGTCCGATGAGGTCGGCGACTCGGGTGGCGAGCGTGTCGAACCGGCCGAGCTGATGGTCGTCGGCGACGCCGACCAGTCCATCTACGCCTTCCGGGGCGCCAACATCCGCAACATCCTCGACTTCGAGCAGGACTTCCCCAACGCCACCTCGATCCTGCTGGAGCAGAACTACCGCTCCACCCAGACCATCCTCACCGCGGCCAACTCGGTGATCGGCAACAACAAGGGCCGCAAGCCGAAGCTGCTCTGGTCCGACGCCGGCGACGGCGAGCGGATCGTGGGCTACGTCGCCGACGACCAGCACGACGAGGCGCGGTTCGTCTCCGACGAGATCGACAAGCTGGTCGACGCCGGCCACAAGGCGGCGGACGTCGCCGTCTTCTACCGCACCAACGCGCAGTCCCGCGTCTTCGAGGAAGTCTTCATCCGCACCGGCCAGCCCTACCGCGTGGTCGGCGGCGTCCGCTTCTACGAGCGCCGCGAGATCCGCGACGCGCTGGCCTATCTGCGGCTGCTGGTCAACGCCGACGACGTCGTCTCGCTCCAGCGGATCCTCAACGTCCCCAAGCGCGGCATCGGGGACCGCGCGGTCGAGAGCATCCAGGCGCTGGCCACTCGCGACGGGCTGACCTTCTGGGAGGCGCTGCGCCGGGCTAGCGACGCCCCAGGGCTGGCCACCCGGTCGCAGACCAACATCGAGGGCTTCGTCGCGATGATCGAGGAGCTCCAGTCGATGGTCGACGCGGGTGAGCGGCCCGACGTCGTCCTCGAGTCGGTGCTCGAGCGCTCCGGCTACCTCAAGTCGCTGGAGGAGTCCGAGGACCCGCAGGACGAGACCCGCCGGGAGAACCTCGGCGAGCTCGTCGCGGTCGCCCGCGAGTTCGCCGACGATCCGGTCGCCGGTCCCTCGGCCGACCCCGCCGACGTCGACGCCGGCATCGTGGCTCCCGGGCTGGCCGACTTCCTCGAGCGCGTCTCGCTGGTCGCCGACACCGACCAGATCCCCGACGACACCGACGGTGTGGTCACCCTGATGACCCTGCACACCGCCAAGGGGCTGGAGTTCCCGGTCGTCTTCCTCACCGGCCTCGAGGACGGCGTGTTCCCTCACTCCCGTTCGCTCGGCGACCAGCCCGAGCTCGAGGAGGAGCGCCGACTCGCCTACGTCGGCATCACCCGCGCCCGCGAGCGGCTCTACATCTCGCGCGCCGTGGTCCGCTCGGCGTGGGGCGCCCCGTCACACAACCCCGGCTCCCGGTTCCTCGACGAGCTCCCGGTCGACCTGGTCGACTGGCGCCGCACCGAGGCCGCACAGACCACCTGGGAACGGCCCGATCTCTCCAGCGAGTACGGCGGTTCATGGGGCTCGCCGACCGCGCGCGGCCGCCGCAACTTCAGCTCCGCCGCCGCCCGCGCCGACGCCGCCTCCAAGGCCAAGCCGGCCCGCGAGATCCCCTCACTAGAGCCGGGCGACCGGGTGGTGCACGACTCCTTCGGGATGGGCACGGTCGTGGCCCTCGAGGGCGTCGACGACAAGCAGGTCGCCTCGATCGACTTCGGGTCCGAGGGTGTGAAGCGGCTGCTGCTCAGGTACGCGCCGGTGGAGAAGCTGTAGGCGAACACCCCGGCGTGCGGCTGGGACTGGCCCACCGCTGGTCGAGCTTGTCGAGACCTCCGCAGCGGTGGCACGTGCTCGGCCACGGCCCCCGGGCGCGTCCACGCACCTTCCAGCGGAGGCTGCGGTTGCGTCGTCGTGTCCCGACGCCTCGGCGACGTTTCCCGAGGGGGCGCCGCGAGGGGCGCCTTCGGCGCGGAGGAGCCGCCGGGGGAGAAACCTCACCGAGGTATCGGGGACGCGAGTTCAGCTCGCGCTCTTATTGCCGAGTTTGGTTTAGAACAGCCCGTGCTGCTGCATGGCGGTGTAGGGGTCGACCGGGTCGCCGCCGCCGGGGTGCACCTCGACGTGGAGGTGGGAGCCGGTGACGTGGCCGGTCGAGCCGACCAGGCCGATGATCTCGCCGGCGGTGACGGTGTCGCCTGCGGAGACGAGGAACGCGCTCTGGTGGCAGTACCAGAGCTCGGTGCCGTCCTCGAGGCGGACCACGGTCTTGTTGCCGTAGGAGCCGTCGTAGCTGGCGGAGATGACCTCGCCGTTGGCGATCGAGTGGATCTGGTCGCCCGTGTCGCCGTTGAAGTCGAGGCCGGTGTGGTAGCTCGACCAGAGGCCGTACTGGCCGAAGCGGGCGGTCAGGTAGACCGGCTCGAGCGGGTAGGTCCAGAGATTCTTGGCGATGACCTTGGCCTGCACCTCGGCCTTCGCGGCCAGCTTGGTGAGGGCGCCCGCGCGCACCTTTGCCGCGGCGTCGGCAGCGGCCTGGAGCTGCTCCGTGCCGGCCGCATCGGCCTGGGCGTCGCGGTCGCGGTCGCGGGACACGTCGTTCTTCCGGGCCGAGACCTTGCCGCTGCCGCTGGTGCCGCCCAGGGCAGAGGCGGCGTGGGTGACCTCGCGGGCACTGCTGCCCGACGTCGGCTGGGCGCCGTCGACGGTGACGACGCCGCCGACCGAGACCGCGAGCGCGGCGATGCCCATGAGCACCGGCGCCGAGAGGAAGCCCTTGAAGAGCGGTCCCCGTCCGCCGGCGTGCTTGACCGCGCGGCGCTTGCCGCCCGGGGTCGGTGGCTCGGCGCGGAGCATCGGCAGCCGGGTGGTGGGCTCGTGCTCGAACGACGTGGTGTGGTCAACCGGCTCGAGCGAGTTCAGGACCCGCTCGATGGTGACGGTGTCGAGCTCCCGGTCGAGCTCCCGCACTGGCTGGCTGACCGGCTCGCGGACGGGTTCATGGATCGGCTCGTGGACCGGCTCGGTCAGGACCTGCACCGGCGGACGGTCTTCGAGCAGCACGGTGCGGGCGTGCGTTGCGGCGTACGGCGCCGACGCGGCCACAGGCGCCGCTACGGCCACCGCAACGGGCGCCGCTACGGGCAACGCGGCTCGGCGACGGCCGACGTACGACGACTCCACCGCGTCGAGCGGGCTGACGTAGTCGACGGGCACTTCGGCCCGCCGACGCCCTCCAGCCCATGCTGCTGAGGCATCCGGGGTCGAGGAGCCTGCCTCAGAGAGGTGAGGCTCAGCTCGATGACCAGGCACGAGTCAGGGTCCCCCCAGGCCGACGACAGGAACGGGCGCGAATGACCCTAGCGGATGCCCAGAGGCGCCCGAAATCCGTGTCAATGCATTTTGCGTAACCGGGGGGCTGCCGCATCGCTACCCTCCGGCCATGTCCGTGTCGACCGTTCGCCTTGTGTACTGCGGAGACGTCCGGAGTGGGCCGTGGCGATGGCGTGACGCCGGTCTCGAGGTCGTGGTGCTTGAGGCGGGTGTGTCGCCCGAACAACTGGTGGCGGTCGCGGTCGAGGAGGACGTCGGGCTGGTCGCGGTCACGGACGCCGAGCTGGGAGCCCGGGCCGTCGGGTCGCTCGGCGATGACGTCGTCGTGTTCTGGATCACGTAGGCCCTCCCGCCCCTCGTAACCGCCTGACCCCCGGGACTAAGGTGCCCGAGGGCGGCGTCCTCAAACGCCCCGATTTTCGGACCTTCGAAACTGCGGACAAGGACTTCCCTCGTGGACCTGATGGAGTACCAGGCGAAGGAGCTCTTCGCCAAGCACGACGTACCGGTCACCCTCGGCATCGTCGCCACCACCCCCGACGAAGCCAGGGCCGCCGCCGAGCAGCTCGGCGTCGTCGTGGTCAAGGCGCAGGTCAAGGCCGGCGGCCGCGGCAAGGCGGGGGGCGTCAAGCTCGCCAAGACCCCGGACGAGGCCTTCGAGCACGCCACCGCGATCCTCGGGATGCAGATCAAGGGGCTCACGGTGAACCGGGTGCTCATCGCGCCCGCGGCCAGCATCCAGGAGGAGTACTACTTCTCCTTCCTCCTCGACCGGGCCAACCGGCAGTACCTCTGCATCGCCAGCGTCGAGGGCGGTGTCGAGATCGAGGAGGTCGCCAAGACCAACCCGGATGCCGTCAAGCAGATCCCGATCCACCCCGGCGCCGGCGTCGACGAGGAGAAGGCCCGGGCGATCGTCGCCGAGGCGCGCTTCCCGGCCGAGCTGGTCGACCAGGCGGTGGCCATGGTGCTGGCGCTCTGGCGGGTCTTCGACGAGGAGGACGCAACGCTGGTCGAGGTGAACCCGCTGGCGAGGCTCGACGGCGACGTCCTCGAGGCGCTCGACGGCAAGGTCTCGCTGGACGAGAACGCCGAGTTCCGGCACCCGGACCACGCGGCGTTCGAGATCAAGGACGAGACCGACCCGCTCGAGGCCAAGGCGAAGGCGAAGGGGCTCAACTACGTCAAGCTCGACGGCGAGGTCGGGATCATCGGCAACGGCGCGGGCCTGGTGATGTCCACCCTCGACGTGGTCGCGTACGCCGGTGAGCGCCACGGCGGCGTCAAGCCGGCGAACTTCCTCGACATCGGCGGCGGCGCCAACGCCCAGGTGATGGCCGACGGGCTCGACGTGATCCTCCACGACGAGCAGGTCAAGTCGGTCTTCGTGAACGTCTTCGGTGGCATCACCGCCTGCGACGAGGTCGCCAACGGCATCAAGGGCGCGCTCGAGATCCTCGGCGGCGAGGCCACCAAGCCCCTCGTGGTGCGCCTCGACGGCAACAACGTCATCGAGGGGCGACGGATCCTCGACGACCTCGACCACCCGCTGGTCACCCAGGTCGACACGATGGACGGCGCGGCCGACAAGGCCGCCGAGCTGGCCTCGGCCCCCGCCTGATCTGCACCGTCCGGACGAGAACGAGAGAAGTCAGAGAGCAATGTCGATCTACCTGAACAAGGACTCCAGGATCATCGTCCAGGGCATGACCGGTGGGATGGGCTCAAAGCACACCACCCTGATGCTCGACGCGGGCTCCAACATCGTCGGCGGCGTCAACGCCCGCAAGGCCGGCACCACCGTCGAGCTCGGCGGCCAGGAGCTGCCCGTCTTCGGCTCCGTGAAGGAGGCCATGACCGAGACCGGCGCCGACGTGTCGGTGGTGTTCGTGCCGCCGGCGTTCACCAAGGACGCCTGCATCGAGGCCATCGACGCCGGCATCGGCCTGCTCGTGGTGATCACCGAAGGCGTGCCGGTGCAGGACACCGCCGAGGTGTGGGCGTACCTGGACGGGAAGGACACCCGGATGATCGGGCCGAACTGTCCCGGCATCATCACGCCGGAGGAGTCGCTGGCCGGCATCACGCCGCACACCATCGCCGGCAAGGGCCCGATCGGGCTCGTCTCGAAGTCCGGCACGCTGACCTACCAGATGATGTACGAGCTGAAGGACTTCGGCTTCTCGACCGCGATCGGCATCGGTGGCGACCCGATCGTCGGCACGACGCACATCGACGCGCTGGCGGCGTTCGAGGCCGACCCCGACACCAAGGCGATCGTGATGATCGGCGAGATCGGTGGCGACGCCGAGGAGCGCGCGGCGGCGTACATCAAGGACAACGTGACGAAGCCGGTCGTCGGGTACGTCGCGGGCTTCACCGCCCCCGAGGGCAAGACCATGGGCCACGCCGGCGCCATCGTCTCCGGTTCGTCGGGCACCGCCGCGGCCAAGAAGGAGGCCCTCGAGGCGGTCGGTGTGAAGGTCGGCAAGACGCCGTCCGAGACCGCTTCGCTCATGCGTGAGGTCCTTACTCTGAGCGTCCTCCACAGGAGCCCTCTTTTCTGTGGAATCTGGGGACGACTCTGTCACGCCGTCTCCACAGGCCCGGAATCCGCTGGGCGCGGTCTGTCGGTGATGCGCGGTTTGACTGTCCTAGGGTGACGATCGGACGGCACCGACGAGAGGGTTCTCATGAGCCAGTCAGCTGCTGCAGCCAGACGCCGATCTCGAGCACGCTCGCTCGCGAGCGGGCCGCCAGTCAGGTCTCCGACGTGCTCGCTCAACATCGAGTACGCCGTCGCGAAGGCCCGCAAGGGCCACAAGATCGTCGCCAAAGACGGCGTCGACTCGCAACGCCGAGCTCGCTCTGGCCGACGTCGCCCGCGACCTTCGAGAAGCTACGCAAGCGACTCATGCAGGACACCTACTTCGCCGTGGGCGACAGGCTGCTCTGTGAGCTGACCGTCCGTGCCGAGCGGCGAGGAGATTCAGCGCGCCCTGCGTGTCTTCGTCGGTACGCTGGCACGATCTACTCCGGCTCCGAGAAGAGCGAGGCGCAGACCTTCCTCAACGAGCTCTTCACCTGCTACGGCACGCGATCGTCGTGATGTCGGCGCTGAGTTTCGAGTTCTACGCCGGCGGTCGTCGGCTTCATGGACCTGCATCTGGCCGGAAGTCTGCCTCATCGAGATGAAGTCGGCCCATCGTTGCGGTCGCTACGGCGCGCGACCAGGTCGAGCGCTACTGGCGCGGGCCACCTCCGAACACGGCGACTGGGCGACCAGTCCGCACGGTTCATCGTGATCTGCAACTTCCAGGCGCTCTAGATCTGGAGGTCGCGCATCGCGTCGACCACCGGCCGGTCGCGCCGTTCGACTTCGTCGACTGCCGGACCGCTACGACGCGCTGGCCTTCCTCGCCGGCCCCGCGATCGAGCCGAGCTTCGTCGAGCACTATCGCGAGCTGACCAAGGACGCCGCGCAGACCGTGGCTCTCGTGTTCGCCTCGCTGGTCGAGAGATCCGCAGCACCGCCCGACGAGATGCAGGCGTTCATCCTCCAGTCGGTCTGGTGCATGTTCGCCGAAGACCTCGGGCTCCTCGACGGTTACCCGCTTCAGGCCACCCTCAACGAGGTGCGCAGCCACCCAGAACGCTCGGCCGCTGAGATCGGCTTCCTCTTCCGGGTGCTCAACCAGAAAGGCAGCCACAACCGCGCCGGCCGGCTCGCCGGCACCCAGCACGTCAATGGAGAGCTTTCGCGGCCCGGCCGAGGGCGGAGCTAACTCGGATGAGATCGACCTTATGTTGAACGCCACCGCGTTCGACTGGCGCCGGGTCAACCCCACGATCTTCGGCTCCTTGCTTGAGGGGGTGCTGGGTAAGGAGCGGCGCTGGGAGATCGGGGCGCACTACACCCATGAGGTCGACATCATGAAGATAGTCGGCCCGACCATCGTGCGGCCGTGGCGCGAACGCATCGACGGCGACCACCACGCCCGGCCGAGGCTCGCGGGTGCTCGACGAGCTGTGCACTTTCAAGGTTCTCGATCCCGCCTGCGGCTGCGGCAACTTCCTGTACATCGCCTACCGCGAGCTGCGAGCGTTCGGAGTGGGAGCTCAAGCAACGCATCCAGCAACTTGCCGCGGAGACCGGCACGCCCGCCCCGCGCCGGTCCGGAGCCCGTACTATCCCGTCACCAACCTCCAGGGCCTCGACGTCGAACCCTCTGCGGTCGCCATCGCCAAGGTGACGCTCTGGATGGGCCAGCGGCAGTTGATTGACCGCTATGGTCCGGCCGAGCCGCCGCTCCCCCTGCAGAGCCTGCCCGGCCTCCGCCAAGCGGATGCACTGCGTGTCGAGTGGCCGGAGACGGACTGCATAATCGGCAATCCGCCCTTCCTCGGCGACCGGTTCATGCGCAGATCATTGGGTGATAGCTATCTCGACTGGCTGAAGTCGGAGTTTCGAGTTGGGGTCAAGGACCTTTGCGTCTACTGGTTTCGTCGTGCGGCCGACCACCTCGAGCCGGAGCAGAGAGCGGGTCTCGTCGGCACGAACTCTGTGTCCCAGAACCGTGCTCGATCGGCATCCCTCGACTACGTCGTTGCACAGGGCGGCGTCATCACAGACGCGGTATCGAGCCAGAAGTGGCCGGGCGATGCCCACGTCCATGTCAGCATCGTGAACTGGGTAGCCCGACCCGATCCTCCGCCCGATGAGTTCCTCCTCGACGGCGTCCGAGCATCGGGGATCGATACTAGTCTCACCGACGCCGCAGCAGATGCGTGGACGGCAGCGAAGTTGGCCGCCAACGAGGGCCACGCGTTCTATGGCCCCGTGCCTATCGGGACAGGCTTTCAGGTGACGTCCGACGAGGCGCGTGCGTTACTTGCCGAGGACACGGCCAACAGTGAAGTGGTGAGGCGCTACCTGACCGGTGTGGACATCGTCGAGGCGCCAGACCAGGCACCGACGCGGTGGACCATCGACTTCGGCACGTTGCCTCTTGAAGACGCACGCCGTTACTCGCGGTCCCCTTGCAATCGTGCGTGCTCGCGTCAAGCCTGTGCGCGATTCGAACCGCCGCGAAAGCTATCGGCGGCGTTGGTGGCAGTTCGGTGAACCTTGCATTGAGTTGCGGGCGGCGATCTCCTCGCTTCCTCGATTCGTTGTTGGGCTCTCGACCGGCAAGCGGGCCCTGTTCGTGTGGGGAGCTGGCTTCTCGCATGAACAACTCGACAGTGGTGTTCGCGTTCGACGACGACTTCTCGATGGGGTGCTGCTGCCAGACTCCACGGAGCATGGGCGTGGGCGGGTCTTGCTCTCCGAGCCGTTGCCTTCGCCGTACTCGTAGGTCAGCAGCACTGCCCGGCCGACCCGGACCACGTGGTAGACGGTCAGTCCCGTGTCGGACAGCTTCTTGCCATCGCTCGAGAACCAGTAGGTGTCGGCCCAGGCGACGGACTCGTCGCCCAACGAGACGCCGAGGAGCGTGTGCGCGCTGCCGTAGTCACCGTCGGCGGGCTCGGTCGGGCAGCCCGCCACGGCCTCCCGAGCGGCGGCGACGGCGGCCGCCGCGGCCTCGGCGGTCTCGTGGAGGACCAGGGTGCGACCGCGCGACCACTCGGCCTCGCCCCGCCATTCGACGCCGAGCACGTCGGTCGTGCCCGCGTGCGGGTCCCACGCTCGGACCGAGCACAGCTCGAAGGCCTGGGTCGCGGGCCTGCCGGCGACCACGACGGGGGAGTGGTCGTCGCCGTTCTCGTCGTCGAGACCGAGCGCGAGCGGGAACCCCGTGAGCGACGGCGTGGGCGTCGGCTCCGAGCTGAACGACGGATCGGCCACGGGTCCTGCGGTGGGCTGCTCGGTGCCGCAGCCGAAGGCGAGCAGCCCGGCTGCCATGGCGAGTGGGACGAGTCGGCGCACGTGGGTGGGACCCACGTCCGCGAGGAAAGGTTGTCGCTACGAGACGGCGGCCGCCGAGAACGTCGCGTCCATGGCGCTGAGCACGGGGGCGGAGAGGGTCGCGAGCCGTCGGACCGCCTGGGCGACCGACTGCTCGTCACCTGGACCGCCGGCTTCGATGCCGATGTAGAGGGCGTTGCCGATCCTCGCGACCTGGATCACGGTGAGGTCGGAGAGCAGGTCGACGTCCATCTGGGCGCGCTGGCTGTAGACGAACGACTCGTCGGCCGGTAGCGGTGACTCCTCGATCCGGTTCACCAGCGTCGCGCCGGGCCCGTTCGCGTCCGTGGGGCAGTTCTCTACTCCGTCGCGCAGCTTCTGCAGCGCTGCGTGGGCCTCGGCGTCGTCGCGGTAGAGCGCGACCGTCCGGCCCGCCGTGTTCTCGGTGCCCGGCGCTCCTGTCGTCGCCCCGGCGGTGTCGACCGGGGCCGGTTTGACGGAGCTCGTCGAGAAGATCCGAGCTCCGCACAGGTTGAAGTCGTCGACGGCCGACTCGTCGTATGTCGTGAAGGTGAAGGTCGCGTCGTCCGGCAGCACCCCCACGTCGAAGGTGCTCGGGATCTCCTGCAGCCAGTTGACGGGCCGGGCGGTGTTGACCGGCTGGGTGAGGGGCGGGGGCGGCGGAGCGTCCCGGTCGGACCCGGAGAGCGCGACGACCGGCGTACCGATGGCGACGGCCACGGCCAGGACGCCGCCCGCGGCCACCAGGCCGGCGCGGCGCCGGCGCAGCCGGTCCCCGCGGCGGCGGATCTCGGACGGCGGGAGCATCGGTGCTCCGAGTCCGGGGCCGAAGCCGGTGAGCTCGTCGAGGTCAGGCATGGGTCACTCCTTCGTCCAAGAGGGCGGCGAGGGCCGTCCGGCCGCGGCTGAGCCGGGCCTTGACCGTGCCCTCGGGGGCGCCGACCTCGCGGGCCACGTCCTGCACGGACAGGTCGGCCAGGTGGTGCAGCACCAGCACCCGGCGTTGCGCCTCCGGCAGCCGCTTGAGCGCCTCGACGACGGCCACGTGGCTGTCGCTCGGTGGCGCGGTCACGCCGCTGCCGGACAGGGCCCGGTCCGGTGCCCGGCGGCCCCGGACGGTCCGCCGCCAGCGGCTCACCGCGAGCCGGTACGCCGTGGTCCGCACCCAGGCCTCGGGGTGCTGGGAGCGGTCCAGCTTGCGCCGGTGCGACCAGGCCCGGACGAACGCCTCCTGGACGCACTCCTGCGCCTCGTCGCGGTCGCCGATCATGGCGTGCAACTGGGCGGTCACCCGGGCGAACGACGACGTGTAGAAGTCGTCGAACTCGGCCTCGTCCATCTGTGCTCCGTCGGCTCGGTCTGCGCTGTCGGGAGTGGTACGCCGGGCGAGCGGCCTCGGTTGCACCGCCGCCGGAAGTTTCTCAGTCGGGCGTGGCCAGCTGCCGGAGCCGCTCCTGGGCGCGGCGGACCAGGGTGACGAACGGGTCGGCGCCGATGCTGACGTCCTCGGAGGGCACGAACGTCAGCTGCGCCACCGCGCCGCCCTCACGGATGGCGGCCATCAGGAAGCGGACGGAGCGGTCCTCGGACACCTCGACGGTCAGCCGCCACACGTAGAGGTCTCGGCGGCCACTCTCCTCCACTTCGATCTTCTCGACCTCGGTGCCGAGGTCGTCGTCGGGACACGCCGTGAGCTTGTCGCGGATGTCGCCTATGAAGGCGTGAGCCTGCTTCGGAGGCAGCGCGCCCACGGTCTCGGAGAGGCCGAACTCCGGCGGCAGCTGGGTCGCGGCCGGGATCACGAACGAGCGGGTCAGCGACTTGGAGAAGCCTGCCCCGGTGAACTGGGTGTCGTCGCAGCGGGTCGCGGCCAGGTTCTCCTTGGCCTTGGTCGGCTGGGTGCCGGCCCAGGGCTGGTCGATGGTCGGCACGGGTGGCAGGTCGGCCTCGACCAGGAGAGAGGGGTGCCTGCCGACCGGGACCGGCGACGCCTCCTTCAGCTTCGGGGCCAGCGCACAGTTGCCGGCGTCCGGCAGCGTGCAGAGACCGGAGATCGCGGTGGCGAGCAGCCCGGCGCTCGGCTCGAGGTCCGGCTCCTTGGTCGGGTCGGTCATCCCCGTGACCGTGTTGACCACGGTGGTCGTGAGCCCACCGGTCCGGGCCACGCCGACGATCTGCGTGGTCACCGGCTCGGTCCAGTTGCGGAGCACCATCAGCGTCGCCTCGTCGCCGACTCCCATGACGCGGTGCGTCGAGAGCAGCTGGACCCGGGGACTCGCGCATCCGGCGTACCAGTCCAGTGTGGTCTTGTACGTGCGCTCGCCGGCGGCCTCGTCGGCAGAGGCCTCTGCCGACTGCCCAGCCGTGAGCGGGCCGGTGAACGATGTGGTGCCCTTGGTGGCCTTCGGCGCCGTGCCGGTGAAGGTCCGCACCAGCGCACCGATGCCGCGCATGTCGGCGTACCGACCGCCCTGGCATGTGAAGACCAGACCGTTGCCGGCGGTGTTGGAGCTCGTGGTCCCCTCGGTCCAGCTGCCGGGGATCGCCGCGGAGACCTGCTGCACGCCGAGCAGAGCCTGGGGGCTCAGCGGGTCGGGCGGCGGGGGCGGCGGCGTCTCCTTCTGCTGCGGGCCGGAGCTGCCGTCGAGGATGCCCTTGGAGGCAAGCGCGGGCCGGGCGCCAGACGCGTCTGTGACCAGCGAGCCCGACACCAGGACCGCGGCGACCGCGGTCACGACGCCCACGGCGGTGTGTGCGCGGCGGCGGGCCGAGCCGGCCCGCATGACGATCGAGGGCCGCGGCCAGCGCACCGACTCCAGTGCGGGCGCGAGCGCCTCGAGCACGCCTCGGATGGCGGTCGACGGAACCTCACGGTGCATGGCGAACTGTGCGCTTGCCGTCTGCAGCTCCCGCTCGGCAGTGGCACGCGTGATGCCGACCTCGCGCGCCATGTGGTCGATCGGCAGCGCGGTGAGGTGGGTCAGCAGGAGCACCTTGCGCTGGGTGCTCGACAGCTTCCCGAGCGCGTCCAGCGTGGCCCGGGTCTCGGCGTCGATGTCCTTCTGTCGCGCCCACCAGCGGGCGCTGCTCCGGCGCTGGGCCCGGGTCCAGGCCAGCGGGCGCACGTAGTCCTCGGGCTGCTCGAGCCGCGACACCTTGCGCCAGTGGTGCCAGGCCACCACCATGCCGTCCCTCACGGCGCGCTGGGCGGCGAGCAGGTCGCCGGTGAGCGCATAGCTCTGGAGGAGCAGTCGTCCCCGGACGTCCTTGTAGAAGGCTTCGAAGCCTTCGGGACTCCGCGGGTTCGAGCGGGGAAGCGTGCGGGACATAACCGCACCACGGTAGCGACCGCGGCCTGGCCCTACCCATTCGTCACCCCCGATTCGCCGGGGGTCGGCGTGGCAGCGACGTACGGCGTCCCTCGGCCCCGAAGATGGTTGGACATGACCGCGCTGATGCCCGACCGCACCCGCCCGTCGGCGGGGGAGCTACAGCGCGACCTGCGCCACCGGCGCCCGCTGGTGCTCCTCGCCACGGTCGCAGGCGCCGCCGCGGCGGCCAGCACGCTGCTGGTCTGCCTGGCCCTCGGGGTGGCCGGCTGGTTCCTCACCGACGCGGGCGCGCACGGCACCCCGCGCGACGGGCTCTGGGTGGGCGCCCTGGCCTGGCTGATGGCCCACGGCTCCGGCGTGCACGTCGGCGGCGCGCTGGTCTCGGTGATGCCGCTGGGCATCACCCTGGCCTGCGGCTGGGTGACGTGGCGGATCGGCCACCGCCTCGGCGACTCGATCTCGGGCCATGGCCCGGACGCCCAGCGGATCGCCGACGGCGAACGGGACTGGACGGTGCCCGTGGCGGCACTGCTCTACGCCGCGGGCTATGTCGTGGTCGCGTCCGTCACGGGTGGGCTCGCCTCGACCGCGGCCACGGCGCCCGACACCTCACGGGTCGTGCTGTGGTCGTTCCTGCTGTGCGGCGTGCTCGGCGCACCCGCGATCGCGATCGGCTCCGGCCGCGCCGCGATCTGGACCGCCACCCTGCCGGCGTCCGTCGTCGCCGTGGGGGCCGCGTGCCGCCAGATGGTCCGGCTGTGGCTCGTCGTCGCCCTGCTGGCCTTCGTTGCCGCGCTCGTCACCGACTTCGACACCGCGCTGAACGTGACCTCCCAGCTGCACACCGACACGGGAGCCACGGTGCAGCTGGTCGTCATCTCGCTGCTCGTGGTCCCGAACGCCGTGGTCTTCTCCGGCTCCTACCTGCTCGGCCCCGGCTTCACCGTCGGGACCCAGACCATCGTGTCGCCCGCCGTTGTCACGGTCGGTGCGCTGCCGATGTTCCCGCTGCTGGCCGCGCTGCCCGACACCGGGCCGACGCCGGGCTGGACGTCCGCCCTCATCGGGGTGCCGCCTCTCGTCGCGGCGCTCGGTGCGATGAGGGCCCAGCGCCACCACCCGACGTACCGCTGGGAGGAGGGCGCCCTGCACGGCTGCGGAGGAGGCATGCTCGCCGGCCTCCTGTTCGGCATCTTCGCACTGCTGGCCGGCGGCTCGGTAGGCCCGGGCCGGATGGCCGACGTCGGCCCGCTCGCAGGTGCGGTTCTGGTGCACGCCGTCACCGCCTTCGGGGTCGGCGGCCTGGTCGGCGGCCTGATGGTCACCTTCTGGCAGCGCCGCCGCCTCGAGCCGCTGGAGCTGCCGGAGCCCGCTGAGTCCCCGTCGAGTGACGCGGGAGCGTTGTCACTCGACGCTCCTGACAACGCTCACACGTCACTCGACGAGAGCGACGCCGACCCCGAGGCCACGCACGTCGCACTGCCCCCGGTCGGCGACGAGGACGACCCGCCAACGCCCTAGACTCCCGAGTCGTGCCCATCCCCTCGTCCGAGGCCGCCCCAGCGCGTCTCGTGGTCCTCGTCTCGGGCTCCGGCACCCTGCTCCAGTCGCTGCTCGACGCAGCCGCGGACCCGGCGTACGGCGCCGACGTCGTGGCCGTGGGCGCGGACCGCGACGCGATCGGGGGGCTGGATCGCGCCGAGCGGGCCGGGCTGCCTTGGTTCGTGCACCGGGTCAAGGACTTCGCGGACCGCGAAGCCTGGGACCGCGCCCTCACCACGTCGGTCGCCGAGCACCGGCCCGACCTGGTCATCTCGGCCGGCTTCATGAAGCTGGTCGGCCCCGCGTTCCTGGCGGAGTACGCCGGCCGGCTCATCAACACCCACCCCGCGCTGAGCCCGGCGTTCCCGGGGATGCACGGTGCCGCGGACGCTTTGGCGTACGGCGTCAAGGTCACCGGCTGCACCCTGTTCTTCGTCGACGAGGGCGTCGACACCGGTCCGATCATCGCCCAGTCGGCGGTCCCGGTCGCCGACGATGACACCACCGAGTCGCTGCACGACCGGATCAAGATCGCCGAGCGGGAACTGCTCGTCGACACGATCGGCGCCATGGCGCGCCGCGGCTACACCATCGAAGACAGGTTGGTCCGCCTTGGCTGACATCGACGCCCAGATCCCGATCACCCGAGCCTTGGTCTCGGTCTACGACAAGTCCGGGCTCGAGGATCTGGTCCGCGGCCTGCACGAGGCGGGCGTGGCGCTGGTCTCCACCGGCGGCTCGGCCGCGCTCATCGAGGGGCTCGGCGTCCCGGTCACCAAGGTCGAGGAGCTCACCGGTTTCCCGGAGTGCCTGGACGGCCGCGTGAAGACCCTGCACCCCACGGTGCACGCCGGCATCCTTGCCGACCGCCGGCTCGACTCCCACGTCCAGCAGCTCGAGGAGCTGGGCATCGAGCCGTTCGACCTCGTGGTCTCCAACCTCTACCCGTTCCGGCAGACCGTGGAGTCCGGCGCCACGGCCGACGAGTGCGTCGAGCAGATCGACATCGGTGGGCCGTCGATGGTCCGTGCGGCGGCCAAGAACCATCCCTCGGTCGCCATCGTCACCAGCCCGGCGCGGTACGCCGACGTGCTCGACGCCGTTGCTTCGGGCGGCTTCACCCTGGCCCAGCGCAAAGGGCTGGCCGCGGAGGCATTCGCCCACACCGCGGCGTACGACGTGGCCGTCGCGAACTGGTTCGCCTCGACCTATGTCGGCGCCGAGGACGGCTGGCCGGAGTTCGCAGGGGAGACCTGGGAGAAGTCGGCCGTGCTGCGCTACGGCGAGAACCCGCACCAGCCCGCGGCCCTCTACGTCGACGGCACCGGCGGCCTGGCGGGCGCCGAGCAGCTGCACGGCAAGGAGATGTCCTACAACAACTACGTCGACACCGACGCGGCCAGGCGGGCGGCGCTCGGCTTCGACGCGCCGGCGGTGGCGATCATCAAGCACGCCAACCCCTGTGGGATCGCGGTCGGCGCCGACGTGGCCGAGGCGCACCGCAAGGCCCACGCGTGCGACCCGACCTCGGCGTTCGGCGGTGTGATCGCGTCCAACCGCGCGGTGTCGGTCGCGATGGCCGAGCAAGTGGCCGAGGTGTTCACCGAGGTGATCGTCGCTCCTGCCTACGAGGACGGCGCGGTCGAGATCCTCCAGGGGAAGAAGAACATCCGGATCCTGGTCTGCGACGACGCCACCGATGGCCGGCCGGCCGAGCTCCGACAGGTCAGCGGGGGGATCCTGGTCCAGATGCGCGACCACGTCGACGCCGAGGGTGACGATCCGTCGACGTGGACCCTCGCGACCGGTGACGCAGCGCCCGACGACGTCCTGGCCGACCTCGCGTTCGCCTGGAAGGCCTGCCGGGGAGTGAAGTCCAACGCGATCCTGCTCGCCCGGGACGGCGCCGCGGTCGGCATCGGCATGGGCCAGGTCAACCGCGTCGACTCCTGCCGGCTCGCGGTCTCCCGTGCGGGAGACCGCGCCAAGGGGTCGGTGGCGGCCTCCGACGCGTTCTTCCCGTTCGAGGACGGGCCCCAGATCCTCATCGACGCCGGGGTCCGTGCGATCGTGCAGCCCGGGGGGTCGGTGCGCGACGAGCTGACGGTCGAGGCGGCCAAGGCGGCGGGCGTGACCATGTACTTCACAGGGACGAGGCATTTTGCACACTGAGAGGACGGGCGTGTGACCGCCAACAAGCTTGATGGTTCGGCCACGCTGAAGACCATCAAGGCCGAGCTCGCGGAACGGGTGGCCAAGCTCAAGGAGAGCGGTGTCACGCCCGGCCTCGGAACGGTGCTGGTCGGCGACGACCCGGGCTCGCACTGGTACGTCGCCGCCAAGCACAAGGACTGTGCCGAGATCGGGATCGAGTCGATCCGGCGCGACCTGCCCGCCACCGCGACCCAGGCCGACGTCGAAGCGGTGATCGACGAGCTGAACGCCGACCCGTCCTGCACCGGCTTCCTGGTGCAGCAGCCGACCGGCCTGGACGAGTTCGCGCTGCTGTCCCGCGTCGACCCCGACAAGGACGTCGACGGCCTGCACCCGGTCAACCTCGGCAAGCTCGTCCTCGGCGAGCCGGGTTCGCTGCCCTGCACGCCGATCGGCTGCATCGAGCTGCTGCGCCGCCACGGCGTCCAGATAGAGGGTGCCGAGGTGACCGTGCTCGGCCGCGGCCTCACCGTGGGCCGCCCGATGGGGCTGCTCCTGACCCGCAAGTCCGAGAACGCCACGGTCACCCTCTGCCACACCCGCACCCGCGACCTGGCCGCGCACACCCGCACCGCCGACATCGTGGTCGCCGCCGCCGGTGTGCCCGGAATCATCACCGGCGACATGGTCAAGCCCGGTGCGGCCGTGCTGGACGTCGGCGTCTCCCGGGTCGACGGCAAGATCGCCGGTGACGTGGCCGACGACGTCTGGGACGTCGCGGGCTGGGTCTCCCCGAACCCAGGCGGAGTCGGCCCGATGACACGCGCGATGCTGCTGTCCAACCTCGTGCTGATGGCGGAGCGGGCGGCCGGGTGAACCTGGTGACCGACCAGCCGTCCGCCGAGTCGCCTGTCCCGGGCGACTCAGGCGACGAGCCGGTCCCCTCGCCGGAGGAGATCGCCGAGGAGCTCGACGCCGCGGCGGAGGAGCACGAGGCGCTCGTGGAGGAACGCCGCTACCCGTCCACGATCGGTGGCGCGTTCTACCTGCTCATCCTCGTGACCGGAGCGGTCGGCATCGCGATCGTCTGGACCGGCGACTGGCGGTTCGGCATCCGATGCCTGGCCGGCGCGCTCTGCTTCGCCGCGCTTCTGCGGCTGGTGCTACCCGCGCGCGACGCAGGCATGCTCGCCGTACGCAACCGGTTCTTCGACGCGGTGCTGCTCGGCGGGGTCGGTGCCGCGATCTTCTTCCTCGCGACGACGATCCCCAACCAGCCGGGCTAGATGAGCCCGAGCTCCTTGACGGCGTCGCGCTCCTCGCCGAGCTCGGCGACCGAGGCATCGATCCGGCCGCGCGAGAAGTCGTCGATGTCCAGCCCCTGGACGATCTCCCACTCACCGTCCTTGCAGGTGACCGGGAACGACGAGACGAGCCCCTCGGGGACGCCGTAGGAGCCGTCGGACACGACGGCCATCGAGACCCAGTCTCCGTCGGCGGAGCCGAACAGCCAGTCGTGGGCGGCGTCGATCGTGGCGGATGCGGCGGACGCGGCCGAGGAGGAGCCCCGGGCCTCGATGATGGCCGCGCCGCGCTTTGCGACGGTGGGGATGAAGGTGTTCTCGACCCACTCCTGGTCGCCGACGACCTCGGCGGCGTTGCGGCCGCCGACCTCGGCGTGGAACACGTCGGGGTACTGGGTTGCGGAGTGGTTGCCCCAGATCGTCATCTGCTTGATGTCGGTGACCGGGGCGCCGGTCTTGGCGGCCAGCTGCGAGATGGCACGGTTGTGGTCGAGGCGGGTCAGGGCGGAGAACCGGTCGGCCGGGATGTCGGGAGCGTTGGAGCGGGCGATCAGGGCGTTGGTGTTGGCCGGGTTGCCGGTCACGCCGATCCGGACGTCGTCGGCGGCCACCTTGTTGAGAGCCTGGCCCTGGGCGGTGAAGATCGCGCCGTTGGCCGAGAGCAGGTCGCTGCGCTCCATGCCTGGCCCGCGCGGCCGGGCTCCGACCAGCAGGGCGAGGTTCACACCGTCGAAGATCTGCTCCGCGTCGGCACCGATCTCGACGCCGGCAAGGTTCGGGAAGGCGCAGTCGTCGAGCTCCATGACGACGCCCTCGAGCGTCTTCAGCGCGGGCTCGATCTCGAGCAGCCGCAGCTCGATCGCGCGGTCTCCGGTCAGCGAGCCGCTCGCGAGACGGAACAGCAGGCTGTAGCCGATCTGGCCGGCAGCACCTGTGACGGCGACCTTCAAAGGGGCAGAACTCACGACGTACTCCTGGGTGAGAGGGCTGGCCCAATGGACGCTAGCAGCGGGCGCGTGCGCGACGATGGGAGGGTGGCGAGGGCGCAGGGCAGGTACGTCGCGCTCGCCGTGGCGGTCATGCTCGTCGTTGGCGGGTGCAGCGATGCGTCACCCGACAGCCCCCCGTCGGGCGTCGACGAGCTGACAATCCCGACCCCGTCCCCGGACCCGGCCGACTTCGTGAAGCACATCGACAACCCGTGGCTGGCGCTCGAACCCGGCACCACCTGGCGGTACTCCGTCTCCGGCGCGACTCCGGGCACCCTCGTGATCACCGTCGAGGACACGACGTACGACATCGCCGGCGTCGCGACCACCCCGGTACGCCGCACCGAGCCGACCGGCGACGAGGTCGTCGACTACTTCGCCCAGGACCGGCGCGGCAACGTGTGGTGGTTCGGCCGGGAGGGCGTGTGGCTGGCCGGCGAGGACGGCGCCCAGGCGGGACTCGCGATGCCTGCGACGCCGCGACTGGGCGACGGCTGGCGCGCGGCGTACGACGCGGACGTCGTGGACGTGCGGGTGACCGTCGAGACCCGTGACCACGTGGCCGACACCCCGGCCGGGAGGTACGACGACCTCGTCGGCCTCGACATCAGCAGCCCGCTCGAGCCCGACGCCGCGAGGCGCGCGTTCTACGGGCGCGGGGTCGGTCTGGTCGAGGAGATCTCGACCGACGGCCCGGTCTACGTCGCCGAGCTGCAGAGTCCGCCGAGCTGACTCACTCCCCTCGAATCACTCCGGTGGGCGGAGCTGGGTGGTCTCCGTGCCCGGATCCGCCGGCGGCGGCTGCTGAGCCGGAGGAGTGGGCTGCGGGGGAGTCGGCTGCGCCGGAGCGGGGGCCGGCGTGGGCTGGGCCGGAGCAGGGGCCGGAGCAGGGGCCGGAGCCGGTGCGGCCTGGGCCGGCGGTGCCGGCGCCTGCCACTGCTCCAGGGGCTTCCACTCCTGAGCGGCGTGGTCCCACTGCCACCCGTCCTGGATGATCGGCTCCTGCTCCCATGCGGCCTGGTCCTGGGCGGTCTGCTGCTGGTTCCACTCCTGCTGGTACTGGTCGGGCGCCCCGTAGCCGGGCACCGCGGCCGGCGCTGGCCGGGCGAAGTTCAGCCCGGAGCCGGCCACCGGGTCGGTGCCGTGGCCGAAGATCATCGGGTAGGTGAGTCCCGCGACCGCAGCGCCGATCAACGGCGCGACGATGAACAGCCAGAGCTGGATGATCGCGTCGCCTCCGGCGAAGACTCCGACGCCGATGGAGCGTGCGGGGTTGACCGAGGTGCCGGTCAGGCCGATCGACGCGAAGTGGATCATCGAGAGGGTCAGGCCGATCGCGGCCGGCGCCAGGGCCGGGTGCTCGTTGCGGGCGTCGGTGACGGCCAGGATCACGTAGACGAAGATCGCGGTCAGGATGACTTCGAGCAGCAGCGCCGCCCACCAGGCGTAGCCGGTGCCGTCGTCGCCGAAGCTGTTCTGTGCCAGCCCCGAGTCACCGACCTCGTAGCCGTCGATGCCCTGGACCAGGATGAACAGCGCCAGGCCTGCGACCAGGGCGCCTGCGAGCTGGGAGCCGACGTAGACCGGGACCTGGCGCCAAGCCATGCGGCCGCCGAGCGCGGCCCCCACGGAGACGGCGGGGTTGAAGTGTGCCCCCGAGATGCGGCCGAACGCGTAGGCGCCGGCGAGGACCGTGAGCCCGAACGCGAGTCCGATGGCGACGTAGTCGCCTCCGCTGAAGATGGCGGTTCCGCAACCGATGAACACGAGGACGAACGTCCCGAGCGCTTCGGCAGAGACCTTCTGGACAGTGGTGGAGGTGTCAGCCATGGCCGCAGCCTAGTCACGAAACGCATCCCTTTGCGCCCCCCAGTTCCCAGTGCGAGGCTGGCCGGGTGCCGACGTCCCAGCGACGTCAGGTATCTTGACGTCAAGACATTCCCCGCCCCCACAGGAGCGATCGCAGCCATGGCCAGGATCATCTACACGCACACCGACGAGGCGCCGCTGCTCGCGACGTACTCGTTCCTGCCGATCATCGCGGCGTACGCCGCCAAGGCCGGCGTGGACGTCGAGACTCGCGACATCTCCCTGGCCGGCCGGATCATCGCCCAGTTCCCGGACGTGCTCACCGACGAGCAGCGGACGGACGACGCGCTCGAGGAGCTGGGCCAGCTCGCGCTGCGCCCCGAGGCGAACATCATCAAGCTGCCCAACGTCTCGGCCTCGGTGCCCCAGCTCAAGGCGGCCGTCAAGGAGCTGCAGGAGCAGGGCTACGACCTACCCGACTACCCCGAGAACCCCCAGTCCGATGAGGACAAGGACATCCGGGCGCGCTACGACAAGGTCAAGGGCTCGGCGGTCAACCCGGTGCTGCGCGAGGGCAACTCCGACCGGCGGGCACCGGCGTCGGTCAAGGCCTACGCCAAGGCACACCCGCACCGCATGGGCGCCTGGTCGGGCGACTCGAAGACCAACGTCGCGACCATGGGCAAGGACGACTTCCGCTCCAACGAGCAGTCGGTGGTCATCGAGTCCGACGACACGTTGCGCATCGAGCACGTCGCCGCCGACGGCACGGTCACCGTGCTCAAGGAGTCGGTCCCGGTGCTCGCCGGCGAGGTCGTCGACGGCACGTACATGAACGTCGCGGCGCTGCGCCGCTTCCTCGCCGAGCAGATCGCGCGGGCCAAGGCCGAGGACGTCCTGTTCTCGGTGCACCTCAAGGCCACGATGATGAAGGTCTCCGACCCGATCGTCTTCGGCCACGTCGTCCAGGCCTTCTTCCCGACCCTGTTCGAGCAGTACGGCGCCGCCCTCAAGACCGCGGGCATCTCGCCCAACGACGGCCTCGGCGCGCTGCTCTCCGCGGTGGCCGCACTGCCCGAGGGCGACGCGATCAAGGCCGCCGTCCAGCAGGGGCTCGACGACGGCCCGGACCTGGCGATGGTCGACTCCGACAAGGGCATCACCAACCTGCACGTCCCCTCCGACGTGATCGTCGACGCTTCGATGCCGGCGATGATCCGCAGCTCGGGGCACATGTGGGGTCCCGACGGCGAGGAGCACGACACCCTCGCGGTGATCCCGGACTCGTCGTACGCCGGCGTCTACCAGACCGTGCTCGACGACTGTCGCGCCCACGGCGCCTTCGACCCGGCCACCATGGGCTCGGTGCCCAACGTCGGCCTGATGGCCAAGGCGGCCGAGGAGTACGGCTCGCACGACAAGACCTTCGAGGTCCCGGCGGCCGGCGTGGTGAAGGTCGTCAACGGCGCCGGCGACACCCTCATCGAGCACACCGTCGAGCCCGGCGACATCTGGCGGGCCTGCCAGACCAAGGACGAGCCGATCCGCGACTGGGTCAAGCTCGCCGTCACCCGCGCCCGGGCCACCGGCTCGCCCGCGGTGTTCTGGCTCGACGAGGGCCGCGCCCACGACGCCAACGTGATCGCCAAGGTCAACGAGTACCTGCCCGACCACGACACGGACGGGCTGACCATCGAGATCATGAAGCCGGCCGACGCCACGGCCTACTCCCTCGAGCGGATCCGCAAGGGCGAGGACACCATCTCGGTGACCGGCAACGTGCTGCGCGACTACAACACGGACCTGTTCCCGATCCTCGAGCTCGGCACCTCGGCCAAGATGCTGTCGATCGTCCCGCTCATGAACGGCGGCGGCCTGTTCGAGACCGGCGCCGGTGGCTCGGCCCCCAAGCACGTCCAGCAGCTGGTCAAGGAGAACTACCTGCGCTGGGACAGCCTCGGCGAGTTCTTCGCGCTGGCCGCGTCGTTCGAGCACCTCGCCGGGTTCGCTGACAACCGCGGTGCCCAGGTCCTGGCCGACTCCCTCGACAAGGCCACCGGCACCTTCCTCGAGAACGACAAGTCGCCGACCCGCAAGCTCGGCGGCATCGACAACCGCGGCTCGCACTTCTACCTCGCCCTCTACTGGGCCCAGGAGCTGGCTGAGCAGACCGACGAAAGCGACCTCGCCGCGGCGTTCAAGCCGTTCGCCGAGACGCTCGCCGCGAAGGAGCAGCAGATCGTCGAGGAGCTGCTCGCCGTACAGGGCAGCCCGGCCGACATCGGCGGCTACTACCGTCCTGACGCCGAGAAGGCGGCCGCGGTGATGCGCCCGTCCGCGACGTTCAACGAGGCCCTGGCTTCGTTGTGAGCGACACCGAGGCGCCCGAAACGCCCAGGCCACCCGACATCGGCCGGCGGACCTTGTCGCCGTTCGGGTACGCCGTGTGCTTCGCGGTGCCGATCCTGATCGCGGCCCTGGGCTTCACGTTCCTGCACTTCAACTACGACAAGGAACAGCTGGTCGACGGCGACCGGATCCGGATCCTGACCTCGGACTGGACTCCGGACGACGATGCGATGGCCGCGCAGGCGCGCGGCGAGCTGATCCTCGGCGACGACGGGTGCCTGCGCCTCGGCTCCGACGACGGCACCCAGGTCGAGCTGGTCTGGCCGGCCGGCTACGAGGCGACCGTGCAGACCGTCGGGTCGGACGACCAGCTCAAGGTCTACGACCCCGACCGCGACATCGTGGCCCGCAGCAGCCAGACCCTCGAGCTCGGTGGCGGCTACACCGACGTCGGGGAGTACGCCGGCCGCACGTGCGCACCGAGCTCGGGCGAGGTCTTCCTGGTGCAGTCCGAGCCCAGGGTCGTCGACGCCTCCCGATGAACGTCGTCCTCCGCCTGCTGGGGATCGAGCTGCTGGCCCGGCTGGCGGCCCGGCTGCCGGGCTGGTGGGCGCGGCTGGCGACCGCTGTGCTGCTGGTCGCGGTCAACCTGCTGCCTGTGTGGGCAGTGCTGGACGGACGGGCGGGGATGGGGGACGTGTTCCTCGTCTACTGGTTGGAGAACGTCGTGGTGTGGGCGTGCGGGATCGTACGGGTCGCGACCGCTCAAGGGATCGACACGATGGGCGGGGTCACCGGGCCTCGGACGGGGCTGGCGCCGTTCTTCGCCCTCCACTACGGCGTCTTCACGCTCGTCCACGGGTTCTTCGCCGTGATCCTGGCGGTGGTGGTGGGCCTCGAGGGCGGGATCGCGCAGGTGCTGCTGCTGTCGCTGCTGATCGCCGTGAGCCACCTGGTGTCACTGGCGGTGAACTGGTTCGGCCGTGGCGAGCGCCTGGTGGTCGGGGCAGGGACTGCCGCGTTCGCGCCGTACCCGCGGATGCTCGTGCTCCACGTCGGGATCATCCTGGGCTTCGTCCTCATCGGAGGGCCGAGCGCGACCGACCACGGTGGCCAGGTCACGGCGGTCGCGGTCCTGTGCGGCCTGAAGACGCTGGTCGACCTGCTGTTCCACCTCGGCACCCGCCGCCGGCGCCGGGCCGTCCCCGACGAGGGCCTCTACGGCGCCGCGGCCTCCTGACCTCCCGAGCCGAGAAGGGCTACTCCTTCACCGCCCCCGTGGTGGTGTTCATGATCCGCTTCTGGAAGATGAAGAACACGACCGCGACCGGGATCGTCATCACGGCCGCGGCGGCCAGCTTGATCGGATACTGCGAGCCCTGCCCGAGGCTGCCCGACGAGAGCGTCGCGACGCCCTTGGTCAGGGTGTAGAGACCTGGCTTGCTGCTCGCGACGATGAAGTGCGCCAGCTCGTTCCAAGACCCCTGGAACGACAGGATGACGATCGTCATGACCGCGGGCCGGGCCATCGGCAGCACGATCGACCAGAAGATCCGGAAGGTCCCCGCACCGTCGATCCGGGCCTGCTCCTCGACGCTCGCCGGGATCGACTCGAAGAAGTTCTTCATGATGAAGACTCCTGTCGCGTCGACGAGCAGCGGCATCACCAGCGCCGAGTAGGAGTCGTAGATCCCGAGCTCGTTGAGGACCAGGAACTTCGGGATCAGCAGCACCACGCCCGGCACCGCCATCACCGCGATCAGGATGGCGAAGACGACACTGCGCCCGCGGAACGGGATGCGGGCGAGCGCGTAGCCGGCCAGCGAGTTGAACAGCACTCGGCCGGTGGTGACCAGCAGGGTGACGATGGTCGAGTTGAGGAACCACAGCGGGAAGTCGGAGTAGAGGAAGAGCCGCCGGTAGGCCTCGGTGGTCGCGGGGTTGGGGACCAGCGAGATCGGATCGCTGGCCGCGTCCGCCTCGGTCTTGAACGACGTCGCGACGTCGATGAGGAACGGCAGGATGTAGAGGACGGCGAGGACCACGAGGACGGCGTACAGCCCCAGCGGCGCGCGACGCCGGCTCGCGACGGCGCTCACGTCTTGTCCCTCAGCAGCGCACGCTGGGCGAGCGTCAGCACCACGATGATCGCGAAAAGCACGAACGCGATGGCCGCTCCCTGTCCCCACTGCTGGTTGTTGAAGGCGGCGTTGAAGGACAGGTACGCCGGAGTGATCGTGGTCTTCGCGGGCCCGCCCTGGGTGCCGACGTAGATCTGGTCGAAGACCTGCCAGCTGCCGATCAGACCGAGGGTCAGCACCGTGAACATCGTGGGCCGCAGCAGCGGGAGCGTCAGGTGGCGGAACCGCTGCCAGGTGTTCGCGCCGTCGACCAACCCGGCCTCGTCGATCTCCTCACCGATGCCGTTGAGCGCCGCGATGAACAGCAGCATCATCGTCCCGGAGGTGGTGAACGCGGCCAGCAGGATCAGCGCGACCAGCGCCACCGACGGCCCGGAGAGCCAGTCCCACCAGGTCAGGCCCAGGAAGCCGTGCCCGACCAGCGACGCGGGCGCCCCGTGGACGCCCAACGAGTCGAGAAGCAGGTGGAGGACACCCCGCGGGTCCTGGAACCAGTTCGGCCCGTTCAGCCCGAGCCAGCCGAGCACCTCGTTGACTGCGCCCGTCGTGCTGAACAGGAACAGCCACAGGACGACGATGGCCACCGAGCTCGTCACGGACGGGAAGTAGAACGCCGTACGGAAGAACCCGCGGCCGCGGAGCATCCGGTTGTGTACCAGCATCGCGAGGGCCAGCGCGACGACGGTCTGTAGCGGGACGACCAGGATCACGTAGTAGAAGGTGTTGCGCAGGGAGGTCCCGAAGTCCTTCTCGGCGAGGCCGCCGTCGGCCAGGATCGCCCGGTAGTTGTCGAGCCCGACGAAGCCGACGTCCCCCGAGAGCGGGCTACCCCGGCCGCGCCAGTCCGAGAAGCTGACCCACAGCGCCATCAGCACGGGTAGGAGCATGAACAGCCCGAGCACCAGGACGGCCGGGGCGACGAAGAGCCAGCCGTCCCGGGTCCGCCCTCGCGCGATGGTCGTGCCGCGGCTCACTGGTCCGCGTCGAGGGCCGCCTGCAGGCTGCCCTGGACCGAGGACAGGATCGCCTCCGGGTCACCGCCCTTCAGCCCCTCGAGCTGGGCATTGAAGTCGGAGATCACGTCGGCCGCGCCCTGCTCCGCGGGCGGGTTCTGTGCGTAGTCGGCGCCGGCGACGAACGCCTCGAATTCGGGGCTGTTCTGTGCGTACTGCTCCGCGGCGGACTCGACCGAAGGCATCACGCCGAAGGCCTGGGCGAACGCCAGCTGCTGGTCAGGTGTGGTCAGCGACTCCACCAGCGAGATCGCGTCCTCCTTGTTGCCGCTGTCCTCGGCAATCCCCCAGCAGTTCGTGAACGCCAGCGTGCCCTTGCCGGAGGGTCCCGAGGGCAGCTCGGCCACCGTGTACGAGACGTCCGGGAAGTCGTTGGACATCGCGCCGGCGATCCAGTTGCCCTCGATGGTCATCGCGGCCAGCTGCTTGCCGAACGCCTCGCCACCCCAGCCGGCGCCGAGGTCGGACGAGTACGCCGCAACGCCGTCCTTCATCAGCTTCTGCACGAAGGTCAGTGCCTCGAGGTTCTCCGGGCTGTCCACGGTCGCCTCGGTGCCGTCCTCGTTGGTCATCGCGCCCCCGGCCTGCGGGAAGAACGCGCCGACACGCTGGTACTCCGGGCCGAACCCCAGCCCGACGACGTTCCCCTGGGTCAACTTGCCGGCCACCGTCTCGAGCTGGTCCCACGTGGTCGGGACGTCCGCATCGGTGAGGCCCGCCTGCTCCCAGAGCGTCTTGTTGATCACCAGTCCCAGCGTCGAGAAGTCCTTGGGGGCGCAGTAGAACGTGTCGTCCACGGTGAACGCGTCGACGAGGTTGGGGTAGAAGTCGCCGGCGTTGTCGAGCTTGTCGCCGTAGGCGTAGAGCGAGCCGTTGGCGACATACCCCGCGAGCGTGTCGGTGGACACGTAGAAGACGTCGGGCGGGCTGTTGCTGGCGAAGCCCTGGCTGAGCTCCTGCGCGAGGTCGGAGGCGACGGTCACCTCGGCGTCCACACCGCTGTCCTTGGACCAGGTCGCGACGGCCTCCTTCACCGCGTCGGTCTCCGCGTCACCGGAGGAGCCGATGAGGACGCTGAGCTTGCCCGAGGAGGATTCCGATCCGCCGTCGTCGTCGAAGCCCGAGCCGCCACAGGCCGCGAGCGCGAGCCCCGCGGTCAGGACAAGTCCTAGGGCTGGGATGAAGCGGCGCCCGAGAGGGATCTTCATGGTGTCTCCTTGCTGGGTTGTGAAGGTTGGGCCGGGCCAGGCAGGCTCGACTCGCGGACGACGAGCTCGGGGGTGAGCAGCGTCTGTCGTCGGGTGGGGGTGCCGGCGAGAAGCTCCTCGACGGCGGCGACGAGATCGTGGGCGGCCTGCTCCAACGGCTGCCTGAGGCTGGTGAGCCCGGGTGTGCACAGCGCGGCGGCAGGGGAGTTGTCGAAGCCGGTGACGCCGACGTCGCGGCCCGCGCGGAGGTCGCGCTCGTCGAGGGCGCGCAGCACTCCGAGGGCGAGGGTGTCGGACGTGCACACGAGAGCGGTCGCGGGGTCGCCGGCGTCGAGCAGCTGGTGCGCTGCCGCCCGCCCGGCGTCGAAGTCGTCGGTGACCTCTGCGTGGAGCCCGGCCGGCAGGCCGAGCTCCACGCAGGCGTCGGACCATCCCTGCCGCCGGTCCCGGCCTGTCTCCGAGGACAGCGGCCAGCCGATGTATCCGACTGCTCGGTGGCCCTGCGCGACAAGGTGCTCGGTAGCCGCGCGGATGCCGGCCCGGCCGTCGACGTCGACCCAGCAGAGCTCCTGGTCGCCGTCCCACGACCGTCCGAACGTCGCGAACGGCACCTGCCACTCGCGCAGCGCTGCCACGCGGCGGTCGTCGGCATGTGTGCTGGCGAGCACGATGGCGTCCACCGCGGTCGTGTCGAGGAGCTCGCGGTAGGCGGCGAGCTCCTCGGCCTCGGTGTCTGCCTGGCAGAGGATCAGGTGGGACCCGGCGCCGCGCGCCGACTCGGCCAGCGAGTGCAGGAACTGGTCGAGGAGCAGGGCCGCACGGTCGCCACGCGAGGCCTCGACCTTCACACCGATCAACCTCGACCGCCGGTTGCGAAGCGCCTGCGCGGACCGGTTCGGGCGGTAGCCGAGCCGCTGCACCGCGTCGAGGATCCGCTCGCGGGTGGCGGGGGCCACCCGCTCGGGGCTGTTGAGGGCGTTGGAGACCGACTGCGCGGACAGCCCGACGTGGCGGGCGACGTCGCCGAGGGTGACGTGACCGTGGGGGACCGGGCCGCGCGGCTGCTGGGTCACGCCCGTCCTCCAATCGCCTTGCCCGTCAAGGAGTGTTTAGCGTTAAAATCACGCTGTGACGGAGGCTACCCAGCAGGATCCCGCCCCGACAACCCCTCCCCAGACAACAGCGCCGCTCCAGCCGTTGCTGCACGACCTCGCGTCGAGCGTGGCCGCCCCGGGCGTGCTGCTCGCCTCGATCGACGGGCAGGTCCGCCCCGGCGGCGCGAGCGGCTGGTACGTCGGCGACCAGCGCCTCATGGACTCGGTCGAGCTCCTCGTGGACGGGTCCTCGCTCGACGTCGTGCGCTCGATCACCACCGGGGCCGACCGGCACGTCGTCTCGTACGTGGCCCGAGCCCTCGGCGACCGGATCCCGGACCCGACAGTGCGCCTCGACCGGGTCCGGCAGCTCGGCGCGGACGGCTTCGAGGAGACGGTGGTGGTCGAGTCGGCGGCCCAGCTGCCGGTCGACCTGGTCGTCCGGATCCGGCTGGGCAGCGACCGCGCGTCGATGGCCGTGGTGAAAGGGGGCGGTGCAGGCGCGCGGGTGCCTGCGGAGGCGGCCCCCGCAGGACTGAGGTGGCCCGCGGCGGAGGTGGCGGGCGAGCCGACGCCGGAGGTGGACGCCGGCTCGTGCACCCTCACCTGGCGGCTCCACCTCGAGCGCGGGGACCGTCGCACGATCCGGCTCCGGGCCCGGACCCAGGTGCGCGGGCCGTTCGACGCGGGCCGGCCGATGGCGTGGACGGCGGGGGTCGAGGCGGCGGACGCGCGGGTGCGGCGTACGGCCGAGCAGAGCCTTGCGGACGTCGGCGGCCTGCTCCTCTCCGACGAGGGAGACAGGTTCGTCGCCGGGGGCAGCCCGTGGTTCGTCACGCTGTTCGGCCGCGACTCCCTGTGGTCCGCGAGGATGCTGGTCCCGTTCGACCCCGGGTTGGCGCTCTCGACGCTGCGCGTGCTGGCGCGGCGACAGGGCACTCGCGACGACGACGCGTCCGAGGAGCAGCCCGGCAAGATCCTGCACGAGGTCCGCAGCGCCGACCCTGCTGCCGCTGGGTACTTCCTGCCCCCGCTCTACTACGGCTCGGTCGACGCCACCCCGCTGTTCGTCGTCACGCTGGCGGACGCCGCCGCCTGGGGGGCGGACCCGTCCCAGGTCCAGGCTCTGCTGCCGGCCGCCCGGCGCTGCCTCACGTGGCTGATGGAGCAGTCCGCCGACAGTGGGTGGATCCGCTACGTCGACCGGACGGGCCGGGGCCTGTCCAACCAGGGCTGGAAGGACAGCAACGACTCCGTGCAGTTCGCCGACGGCAGGCTCGGCGAACCGCCGATCGCGCTCTGCGAGGTGCAGGCCTACGCCTACGAGGCGGCGTTGCGCGGCGCAGCCCTGCTCGCGACCCACCACGCGGACCCGGTGCCGGGGCTGGAGGCATGGGCGGCAGACCTGCGGGAGCGGTTCGCGAAGGAGTTCTGGGTCGACTCCCCGGAGGGGGGTCACGTCGCCATCGCGCTGGACCGAGATGGCAGTCCGGTCGACTCGGTGACCTCCAACATGGGTCACCTGCTCGGCACCGGGCTGCTCGGTGAAGAGGCGACCGAGCGAGTCGTGCGGCTGCTGGCCGACCCCCGGATGGACTCCGGGTTCGGGCTGCGCACCCTCTCGTCCGACTCACCACGATTCTCCCGGCTCTCCTACCACGGCGGGACCGTGTGGCCGCACGACACCGCGATCGCGGTGTGCGGGCTGGCCGCGGAGGGGCGCCGAGACCAGGCGGGCCGGTTGGCCGGCGGCATGTTCCGGGCCGCCGAGGGATTCGGGCACCGGCTCCCGGAGCTGTACGGCGGCGACTCGACCGCCGACGTGCTGCTTCCGTCGGCATACCCCGCCGCCTGCCGGCCGCAGGGCTGGTCGGCCGCCGCACCGCTCGCCGCGTTGGTCGCGGTGACCGGCGTGCAGCCGGACCTCGAGGCCGGCGTGGTCCGCCACCCGTCGCGCACCAGCGCCGCGCTCGGCGCGTTCACGTTGCGCGGCCTGCAAGTGGGCCAGGAGCGGCTGGACGTGGACGTGGCGGCCGACGGGTCGGTGCGGGTAGAGATGACGGGTTCGACGCTCACGACGGAGGCCTTCGAGGAATAGGACATCGGCGCGGTCGGCGAGGACGATGGCGGCGATGTCCCAGTCCACCGAGCCCGACGAGACGGGTGCGATCGCCACCGACGAAGCCGAGATCGGCCCGCCGGTGCGCGCCCGCAACTTCGCGCTGGCTGTGCTGGCCCTGGCCGTGGGCGGCTTCGCGATCGGCACCACCGAGTTCGTGACCATGGGCGTGCTGCCTCAGGTCGCGGACGGCGTGGACGTGTCGATCCCGGTGGCCGGCCGGGTCATCTCGTCGTACGCGCTCGGCGTCGTGATCGGCGCCCCCGTGCTGGCCTACTTCGGCGCCAAGCTGCCGCGCCGGCACCTGCTGCTCGGCCTGATGGCGGCGTACGCCCTGTTCAACGCGCTGAGCGCCCTGGCCCCGAACTACGAGACGCTGATGGTCGCCCGGTTCCTCGACGGGCTGCCGCACGGCGGCTACTTCGGCGTCGCCTCGCTGGTGGCGGCGAGCATGGTCGCCCCGGAGCGGCGCGGACGCGCCATCGCCCTGGTGCTGATGGGTCTCCCGGTCGCCAACGTCGTCGGTGTCCCGGCCGCGACCTGGCTCGGCCAGACCCTGGGCTGGCGGGCGTCGTACTGGGTGGTCGCGGGGCTCGCCGCGCTCACCATCGCGCTGGTGCTGATCTTCGTGCCCGACTGCCCGGGCAATCCCGAGGCCACCGGCCGCCGTGAGCTGCAGGCGCTGCGCAAGCCGCAGGTGTGGTTCGCGATCGTGGCCGGTGCGGTCGGCTTCGGGGGCATGTTCGCGATGTACTCGTACGTCGCACCGATGGCCACCCACGTCGGTGGCCTCCCGGACGCCGCGGTGCCGCTCTTCCTGCTCACCCTCGGAGTCGGCATGGTCTTCGGCAACTGGGTCGCCGGCCTGGCCGTGGACTGGTCGCTCAAGAAGGCGCTGCTCCTCTCCCCGGTGGCGCTCGCGATCACGCTCCTCCTGTCGTGGCTGCTCATGCCAAGCGGCTACGGCGCCCTGCCGGCCCTGTTCCTGATCACCACGACCGGCTCCGTGCTGGCGCTCGGCCTGATGATCCGGCTGATCGACGTCGCCGAGCACGCCGAGACCCTCGGCGCTGCACTGAGCCACGGCTCGCTCAACATCGGCAACGCACTCGGCGCCTGGCTCGGCGGGGTGACGATCGCCGCCGGGTACGGCTACCGCTCGCCGTTGGTTGTCGGTGCCGGACTCTCGCTGGCGGGGTTCGCCGTGCTCGCCGTCGCGTTCTCGCTCGACCGCACGCCGGCCGCCCACTCCGAGGCCGTCACGTCGTAGAGCGCCATGTCGACCCAGGCGTCACGGATGTTCGCGCCGGAGCGCTCCACGCCGTACTCACGGAAGCCGACGGCCTCCGCCACGTGACGTGAGGCGGTGTTGTCGACCGCCACGCAGGCCTTGATCCGCTGGACGCCCAACGTCTCGAACACGTGTCCGGCCACCAGCCGGGCAGCCTTCGTCGCGAGTCCGCGGCCGCGCGCGTCTGGGTGTGTCCACCAGCCGAGCTCGCACTCGACGTCCGCCGTCCAGTCGAACCACAGCACCGTCCCGAGGATCCGGTCGTCGTCCGGATCCGCGATCGCCCACGTGACGCACTGCCCGGTGGCCGCGAGCTCTCTCCGCCTCTCGACGTACTCAGTGGCGTGGTCGAGCGTGTACGGCGCCGGCTTGTGACCCAGCCAGTGCTCGGTGGTCGGCTCTGCGGTGCCGTCGTGGATCCGCGGGGCGTCGTCCTCGCGGACCGGTCGCAGCCGGAACCCGTCTCCCTCCAGGACCGGGACCTCGAGCCAGGTCGACCGCGGTTCGCGCGGGTCGTCTTTCAGCAGGGTGCCGATCCAGGCGTCGCGCCGGGCACCGCGCTGGGGAAGGTAGCGGCGGAGGGTGCCCTCGACCGTGACGCCGAGCCGCCAGGCCACCTTCCGGCTCGGCCAGTTGCCGGTGAAGGCCTGCCAGACGATCGTCTCCAGGTCGAGCTCGGCGAACCCCCAGTCGACGAGCAGCCGCAGCGCCCTCAGCATCGCGCCGGTGCCGCGCACGTCCGGGTGCGAGCCGTAGGCGAGCTCGGCGCGACCGGGTCCCTCGTCCCGCAGGGAGATGGTGCCGGCGTACCGCCCCTCGAACTCGACCGCGAACCCCCACTCGGACCCGTCGACCCAGCCTGCCGGCATGACCTCCAGCCCGTACTCCCGGGCGTCCGCCTCGTCGTACGGGATCGGCACCGTCGTCCATGCGATCGACACCGGGTCTCGACACTGCTCGACCTGACGTGGTACGTCGTCCGCGCGGTGTGGCCGCAGGGTCACGACGCCGTCGGTCAGGGTCGGGGCGGACAGCGTGGCAGTCATCCGGGCAGGGTGGTCGACGCGGCGTCTAGACGCAAACCGATTGCGGTGGTGCCGCCCGCGCTCACAGCAGCGCTCGAACGGATCCCTCTCAGTTGAAGTCGATCGGGGTGTCCCACACCGCACCCGAACCCGGGTCCTTGTGCTTCCCGCAGCGGGGGCAGATGAGATCGACGACCTGGCCCTCGGTGTTGTACTCACGCCGGAACTTCTTGGCCGGGACGTGGTACCCGACAAGGCAGAGAAGGCGGGCTGGGCTGGCCACAGCTCCAGCATGCACCCGGGGAAGGTTGCCGTCGATAGGTGAAGCGTCCAGGTCGCTCCGCCGTACAAACCCGTAGCGACCGCGGTGGCGCTCCCGCGATGATCGCCGACGTGCTGGACGTGGAGGTCGTCGTCGCCCATCAGGAGCGAGCGACCCTACGGGTCGGCGAGGTGTTCCTGAAGATCGATGCCGATCAGACGCGCACAGACCTTGAGGTCGAAGCGATGGCTGTGGCGCCGATCCCGACTCCTGAGGTGTTGTGGCGGAAGCCGCCGGTACTCGCTCTCGCCGCCCTTCGAGGGACCGCACTCGGTCGCCTCGGCGAGCCGTCGACCGCGTCGGCGGCGGCGTGGACCGCGGCTGGAGCCGCGGCCCGGATGCTGCACGACGCACCTTTGCCACCCTGGCCGGGTCGGAGCCTCGACGAGGTCTCATCGCACCTCGACAGCGAGTGCGAATGGCTCCTGGCGAATGGCGTCCTTCCTACCGAGCTGGTGACGCGCAACCGCCGGATTGCCGAGGTTGCGCTCCGGCCGTGGACACCGGTGTTCGCCCACGGCGACCTGCAGGTCGCCCACGTGTTCGTCGACGGTGACGAGCTCACCGGCGTGGTCGACTGGTCCGAGGCCGGCCGGGGCGATGCACTGCACGACCTCGCGAGTCTGACGCTCGGACACCAGGAGCACCTCGGCGACGTCCTCGCCGGCTACGGCACCGACGTCGACCTCGACGTGATCCGCGCGTGGTGGTCGTTGCGGAGCCTCACGGCGATCCGGTGGCTGGTCGAGCACGGCTTCGACCCGTCCTCGCCGGGCTGCGAAGTCGACGTGCTGAGATCCCAGGTGTGAGGCCTCCACCGTCCGACGCGTCCAAGCCTTCGTCGACCACCGACGCGTCGTACGTCCCGGGTGTGCCGCCTACGATGCCTCATCGTGCTCGCGGGCGAGCTGGGACCTTGGATGCCGTGCGGGCAAAGACTGGATACAGGAGGTGCCGGATGAAGGCGATTGTGGTGACGGATCAGGCCGCGGGAACGGCCGGGATGACGCTGGTGGAGCGGCCGGAGCCGCTGGCAGCGATCAACGACGTCATCGTTCAGATTCTTGCGTCGGGATTCGTTGCGACTGAGCTGGAGTGGCCCTCGACGTGGACCGACCGCGGCGGCCGTGACCGAACACCGTCGATCCCCGGCCACGAGCTGGCCGGAGTGGTGAGCGCCCTCGGCTACGGCACGACGGGGCTGTCTGTGGGACAGCGGGTGTTCGGTCTCGCCGACTGGCATCGCGACGGCACCCTCGCGGAGTATGTGGCGATCGAGGCACGCAACCTCGCGCCCTTGCCAGGCGATGTCGACTTCACCGTTGGCGCCTCTCTGCCGATCTCAGGTCTGACCGCGTGGCAGGGAGTGTTCCAGCACGGCCGACTTCAGGCGGGGCAGAGCGTCCTCGCACATGGCGCGACCGGCGCAGTCGGAACGATGGTCACGCAGCTCGCACGCGAGGCCGGCGCCTACGTCATCGGTACTGGGCGCGCCGCGGACCGTGAGAAGGCCCTCGACTTCGGCGCTCACGAGTTCGTCGACCTCGAGAACGATGCGCTGGAGGACGTCGGCGACGTCGACCTGGTCTTCGATGTCATCGGCGGCGAGGTCCAGAAGCGGTCCGCGGCCCTGATCAAGGCTGGAGGAACGCTGGTGTCCGTCGTGGGGCCGGTCGAGGCCCGGCCGGCTGACGGCCTGGCGGTGGATTTCGTCGTCGAGGCCGATCGCGTCCAGCTGGGTGAGATCGTCGAGCGGGTGCGGGACGGACGACTACGGACGAACATCGGCACCGTCGCGACCCTCGACGACGCCGTGGCCGCCCTCAACCCGACCGAGCGGATCAAGGGGAAGACGATCATTCGTTCTCAGTCGTCGGTCGAGCAGTAGCTGACGCGGTATTCCACGCTTCCTGGCTGGCAGTAGGAACCCTGCGCCCGCCACGTCGTCCCGACGACGATCAGCACCGACGACAGCAGGACAACGAGCCCGCCGCATGCCAGGTGGCCGCTCTGCTTCGTGCGCAACCCGCGGATGAGTACGGCGACTCCGGCGGCGGCCAGCAGCTGCTGGGCCATGCCGCCGACGTTGATCCAGAGACCAGTCGTCCTGCACGGTGAGCAGCCGGTCGCGCTGCAGTTGTAGTTGTTGGTGCAGTCAGTCATCAGCGCAAACCCGACGGCGAACCACCCGATCGTCCCCAACAGAAGGCAGGTTCCGATCGCGAGCGTGACGAGCGCGATGGCAGCGACACGGAGCGCCTTCATCTCGCGAGTTTGTCGACGCCGGTGTGGGCTCGACATCCGCTGCGCTACTCAACTTCTTGCTGCACAGAGGTGCGTGCTGGCCCCCGCAGGTCGCGGGGGCCAGCACTGGTGGGGGTGACGCGTCAGTGGGTGAGAACCGAAGCGTCGTCCTTGTCGTCGGCCGGAGCCGCGGTGTCGTGCTCGGAAGCCTCGACGCTCAGGTGGGGCAGGGCCCGGTCGAGCCAGGCGGGGAGCCACCAGTTGGCCTTGCCGAGCAGTGCCATCGTGGCCGGCACCAGCACCATCCGGACGATGGTGGCGTCGATGAGGATCGCGACGGCCAGCCCGAGCCCCAGCATCTTCAGCGACGGCACCGGGCTGAAGACGAAGCTGAGGAAGACGGCGATCATGATCAGCGCGGCCGAGGTGATCACCCGGCCGGTTCCCGCCAGTCCGCGGGCGACCGACTCGGCGTTGTCACCGGTGCGGACGAACTCCTCACGGATCCGCGACAGCAGGAACACCTCGTAGTCCATCGAGAGCCCGAAGAGGATCGGGAACATGATCACGACGATGATCGAGGTGATCGGGGTCGGTCCCTCGAGGCCGATCAGGCTGCTTCCGTAGCCCCACTGGAAGACCACGACCAGGACGCCGTACGCGCCTCCGATCGAGAGCAGGTTCATCGCCGCGGCCTTCAGCGGCACCGCGATCGAGCGGAACACCAGCATGAGCAGCAGGAACGAGACTGCGATGACGGCCCCGATGAACAGCGGCAGGGTCTCGCTGAGCTGGGCGGTGAGGTCGTCGGTGATGGCGGTGATCCCGGAGACGTAGACGTTGCCCGGGATGACGTCACGCACCTGGTCGATGGTGACCGAGGTGTCCGCGTCGGCAGGCCCCGTGGTGGGGATCGCGGTGAAGACCACCGTGTCACCGTCGGACGAGACCTGGGGCTCGGTGACAGAGACGATCTGCGGGACCGAGGCGATGTCGTCGGTGAGTGCCGGGATGCCGGCCGCGTCGACACCGGACGCGCCCAGGTCGACGACCACCAGGAGCGGTGCGTTGATGCCGGTGCCGAAGCCCTCCGACAGCAGGTCGTACGCCTGGCGGTGGGTCGTCTCGGCGGGTGCGTCCCCGGCAGCGGGGAACGCGGTCTGGATCCAGAACGCCGGGATCGCGATCGCGACCAGGGTGACGACGGCACCGAGCAGGTAGGGCCACGGGCGACCCGAGACCCGGTGGCCGAAGCGCCACCAGACGGTGTCCTCAGGCCCCTTGGCCGGGCGGTGCCGACGCACCAGCTTCCCGGTGTCGATGCGGTCACCGAGCAGGCTGAGCAGCGCGGGAAGCAGTGTGATGGCCGCGGCGACGGCGAAGAACACCAGCAGGGCGGTGGACAAACCGATCGACGTGAGCGCGCCCAGACCCGTGAGGGCGAGAGCTGACGTGGCGATGACCACGGTGCCACCGGCGAATACGACGGCGGAGCCGGAAGAGCCCATGGCCTGGGCGAGCGCCTTGTCGTTGGCCATGCCGGTGGCACGGTTCTCGCGGTAGCGCGCCACCACGAAGAGGGCGTAGTCGATACCGACGCCGAGGCCGACGAGTCCGGCCACCGGGATGGCGGAGGCCGAGACGTCCATCGAGCCGGCCAGCAGGGTGATGCCGCCGATGCCGGCGCCCACCGCGACGATCGAGAGGCCGATCGGGATGACCGCCGCGACGACGGTGCCGAACACGACGAGCAGGACCAGCAGCGCGACCAGGAGGCCGATGCCCGTGTGGCTCGAGGTCTTGTCCTCGGCGTTCAGGAACACGGCGTCTCCGCCGAGCTCGACGCGCAGGCCCGACACGTCCGTGCCGGAGACGGCGTTCGAGAGCACGGTGAACGCCGGCTTGCCCATCTCTCGCTCGGGGACGTCGAGGGTGAGCTGGGCATAGGCGATCCGGCCGTCCTGGGAGACGGTGCCGGCCGCGAACGGGTCGCTCACGGACGCCACGTGGTCCAGGGCGGACACGTCGCTCAGCACGGACTCGAGGTCCGCACGGTGTTCGTCGAGGGTCGTGCCGTCTTCGGCCTCGAAGACGACCAGCGCAGTGCCCTTGGCCGCCTCGGGGAAGTTCTCGGCCAGCAGCTGGCGGGCGCGGTCGCTCTGGCTTCCCTTGGCAGCGAAGTCCTCGGTGAACGTCCCGCCGCCACTGGCGGCGAGGAACAACATGGCGACCAGGACGACCGCCCAGCCGGTGATGGTGCGCCACGGGTGCCTCGCACTCGTCATCGCGATGCTGCGGGTGAACCTGTTCATGGTCGGGCCTTTCGGGATCGAGGTTGATCTGATGGCCCGAAGCTAGGAATGGATGTGGTGAGCGGTCGTCACCACACGTGGTGAGCGAGGTGGTGATCCTGGTGCTCAGGTCGTCGCCCGGGCGCCGATCAGCCGGGCGCGGAGCCTGTGCAGCCGAGGCATCAGGCCGTAGATGACGATCGGGACCGCGACGGTCGCGAGCACGAACGTCCTCAGCACGCTCGGCAGGTCGGCGAGGGTGTCGCCCAGCGCGAGGTTGAGCGCCGTGAGCGTGGGGAAGACCGCGATCCAGATCATGAGGGCGAGCTGGTGCTTGGTGGGCGGCGGGACGGTCGGGGTGGTGTGGATCCGTGGCATGGGCGTGCTCTCCTTGAGTGAAGGGTTGTCCGGGTGGGCGGGTGGGTCAGGCGGGCAGACCCGCGCGGAAGTCGCGAACGGCGTTGCGCACGTCCTCCTCGACAAGATCAGCGTTGATCGCGATGGCGGCGGCGGACCCCTCGCCGGCGGCGGTGACGACCTGGGCACGCGGGTTCACGGCGTTGCCCGCGACCCACACACCGGTCACCGAGGTGCGGCCGGTCGGGTCGGCCACGACCCATCCGTTCTCGTGCGTCTCGCAGCCGAGCCCGGTGAGGAGGTCGCTGTTCGGGGTGAAGCCGGGGCGAACGAAGACGGCGTCGCGGCGCACGACCCGGCCGTCCTCGAGCTCGACACCCAGCAGACGGTCGTCCTCGACGACCAGCCGGCCTACGGGTCCGTCGACGACGCCGATGGCACGGGCCACGAGCTGTTCGCGCTCGTCGGCGGTGAGCTCGCCGGTATGGGTGAAGAACACGACGTCTCTCGCCCACTGTCGGACCACGAGCGCGTGCAGAACGGCGTCCGGTGTGCCGCCGAGCACGCCGAGGCGCTGGTCGCGGACCTCGTACCCGTGGCAGTAGGGGCAGTGGAGCAGGTCGCGACCCCAGCGCTCGCGGACTCCTGGGAGGTCGGGGAGCTCGTCACGGAGCCCGGTGGTGACGAGGATCCGCCTGGCCGAGATCGCGTCGCTCTCCGCGACAGAGACCTGGAAGCCGCCGTGGTCGCCCGGCCTGACCTCGGTGACGGTGCCATTGACCAGGTGCCCGCCGTAGCCGGCCACCTCCTCGCGGCCGGCCGCCAGCAGCTCCGCGGGAGGCATGCCGTCGCGGGACAGAAACCCCTGCATGTGGGCCGCGGGCGCGTTGCGGGGCACACCGGCGTCGATCACCACGACCGCGCGACGGGCGCGGGCCAGGACCAGGGCGGCTGACAGGCCGGCGGCGCCGCCGCCGATGACTGCTACGTCGTACTCGCTCATGGCACGAGCGTCGCCCGTTGTCCCCACTTCGACAACAGATGTTGCTGTTTCCGGGAATTTCGGGGTGCAATGGGCCCCATGACGGAGGCGATAGCCGCGGCGCTGGACCACGTCGGTCCCCGGCTGCGCAAGGTGCGGGAGCAGCGTGGGATCACGCTGACCGACGTCGCCGAGCGCACCGGCATCTCGAAGAGCACCCTGTCGCGGCTGGAGAACGGCCAACGCCGTCCGAGCCTGGAGCTCCTGCTGCCACTCGCGCAGGCCTACCGGGTGCCGCTGGACGACCTGGTCGGCGCGCCCGACGTCGGCGACCCGCGGGTCCGGCTCAAGCCGCGGCGGGTCAACGGCAGGACCGTGATCCCGCTGACGCATCCCGGCGGCGTACAGGCGTGGAAGCTGGTCATCCCCACGTCGCAGTCGCGTCCCGACCCGCGCACCCACGACGGTTTCGAGTGGCTCTACGTGCTCAGCGGAAGGATGCGGCTCATCCTGGGCGACCAGGACCTCGTCCTCGCCGTGGGCGAGGCGGCCGAGTTCGACACGCAGGTCCCGCACTGGTTCGGCAGCACCGGCAACGAGCCGGCGGAGGTGCTGAGCATCTTCGGTCGTCCCGGAGAGCGGATGCACGTCCGGACCGAGGCGCAGTGATGCCGGTCGCCCTGGTGGAGACCAAGTTCTTCCGGCCGCGGACCCGCCCCGGTCTCGTGCCGCGGCCCCGCCTCGATGACGTCCTCGGCACCGGGCGGACCAGGCTGACCCTGGTGTCGGCCCCTGCCGGCTTCGGCAAGACGACGCTGCTCGCGGCCTGGCTGGCCGAGGGAGCGAGCGAGACCCGGCGCACCGCCTGGGTGTCGCTCGACGAGTCCGACCGCGGCGCGGAGGCGTTCTGGACCTATGTGCTGACCGCTCTCGAACGGGCCGCACCCGGCACCGGCGCCGCAGGCCTCGACCTGCTGGGGAGCGGCCAGCCGATCGAGGCGGTCCTGGCCGCCGTTCTGAACGAGCTCAGCGTCCTGCCCGACGACGTGGACCTCGTGCTCGACGACTACCACCTCGCCGAGGGCCCGGAGATCCAGCCGGGCATGGCGTTCCTCCTCGAGCGACTCCCTCCGCAGGCGCATCTGGTCATCAGCACGCGCGCCGACCCAGCGCTGCCCCTGGCCCGGCTGCGGGCCCGCGGCGAGCTGACCGAGGTGCGCGCGGCCGACCTTCGCTTCACCCACGAGGAGGCGGCGACCTACCTCGCCGACGCCACCGGGCTCGCCCTCGAAGCGAGCGACGTGGCCGCGCTCGAAGCGCGGACCGAGGGCTGGATCGCGTCCCTGCAGCTTGCCGCGATCTCGCTGCGGGACCGCGACGACCCGTCCCTGTTCATCGCCGGGTTCGCCGGCGACGACCGGTACGTCGTGGACTACCTCGTCGAGGAGGTCCTCGACCACCAACCCGACGAGGTCCGCGACTTCCTGCTCGGTACGGCGATCGTCGACCGGCTCACCGGCCCCCTCTGTGACGCGATCACCGAGACGTCCGGGGGTACGCAGATGCTCGAGTCGCTGGAACGCCGCAACCTGTTCGTCGTACCCCTCGACGACCACCGCCGCTGGTACCGCTACCACCACCTGTTCGCCGACGTCCTCCGCACCCACCTGCTCGCCGAGCCTCCCGAGCGTGTCGCCGGGCTGCACCGGCGCGCGAGCGACTGGTACTCCGACGCCGGAGAGCCCGAACCCGCGGTCCGGCACGCGCTCGCCGCTGGCGACGTCGACCGCGCGGCGGAGCTGGCCGAGCTGGCGATCCCGGAGCTTGCCCGGGTCCGACGGGAAGTGGTGTTCCGGGCCTGGGTCGACGATCTTCCGGACGTCGTGCTCCGCGACCGTCCAGTCCTGGCGATCGGCCTGGTCGGCGGCCTGATGTCCAGCAACGAGTTCGACGGAGTCGAGGAGCGGCTGCAGGACATCGAGCGGCAGCTGGGGCTGCCCGACGACGAGCTGGTCGTGATGGATCGCGACGAGTTCCGGCGAATCCCGGCGTCGATCGAGATGTACCGCGCCGCACTGGCCCTCAACACCGGCGACCCCGCCGGCGCGATCGCTCACGCCGAGCGCACTCTCGCCCTGGCGGCGGAGGGCGACGACCTGCCCCGGGCGGCCGCGTCGGCGCTATCGGGCCTGGCGTCGTGGAGCACCGGCGACCTCGAGGCCGCCCACCGCGGATACACGGTCGCCACCGAAGGACTTCGCAGGGTCGGGCGCATCGCCGACGTGTGCGGCACCACGATCACGCTCGTAGACCTCGAGCTGACTCTCGGCCGTCTCGACGAAGCCCAGCGCGCCCTCGAGCACGCCCTCGAGCTGATCGAGCGCGAGGAACCCGGCCTCCGAGGCACAGCGGACACTATGGTCGGGCTGAGCAGGGTGGCTTGGGAGCGCAACGATCTGGCCGAGGCGGCCGACCATCTTCGTCGCGCCGACGAGCTGGGCGAGTCGGCGGCACTGGCCCAGAACCCCTACCGCTGGCGCGTCGCGATGGCCCGGCTCCGCGAGGCGGAAGGCGACTCGGCCACCGCCCTGCAGCTCCTCGAGGAGGCCCAGCGTTTGTACGTCGGCGACTACTCGCCCAACGTGCAGCCGGTGCCCGCGACGCACGCCCGGGTGCTGGCCGTCCACGGTGACGTCGACGGGGCGCTCGCCTGGGCGCACCGGCAGGGCCTGTCCGCCGCCGACGAGCTGTCCTACCTGCACGAGTACGAGCACGTGACCCTGGCTCGCCTGCTGCTGGTCCAGCAGTCATCCGAAGCCCGGCTGGATGCGCTCGCACTGCTCGACCGCCTGCTGTCGGCCGCGGAGAACGGCGGCCGGGTCCGCACCGTCATGGAGATCCTCGCCCTTCAGGCGCTGGCGCAGCAGGACGTCGCACCACTCGAGCGCGCCCTCAAACTCGCGGAGCGCGACGGCTGGATCCGCGTCTTCGTCGGCGAGGGTCCACCGATGGTGAAGCTGCTCGAGATGCTCAGCGGCAGCCGTCCCGACTGGGCGTTCCTGCGCCGCGTCCTCGAGGCGTCGAACAGGGGCACTCGGCCTGACCCGGCTTCACCGGCGCCGACCGCGCAGCCTCTGATCGATCCGCTGAGCGACCGTGAGATCGACGTACTGCGCCTCCTGGCCAGTGACCTGGGCGGGCCTGACATCGCCCGTCAGCTGGTGGTCTCTCTCAACACCGTGCGCACGCACACCAAGCACATCTACACCAAGCTCGGCGTCAACAACCGGCGTGGCGCAGTCAGCAAGGCCCACCAGCTCGGGCTGTTCAATCGCTCCAGCGGCTGAGGATCACCACCTCGCTCACCACATGGTGTGACGACCACTCACCCTCCGCGCTCCTAGCTTGCAGGCATGAACACGCGCAGCAACGGTGACGACTGGTACGAGATCCACCTCCGCGGGCGGCTCGACCAGCGATGGACGAGCTGGTTCGACGGCATGACCATCACCGCGCTCGACGACGGGACCACCGTCCTGCGAGGTGCTGTGAGTGACCAGGCCGCGCTGCACGGCCTGCTGGCCAGGCTCCGTGACCTCGGCCTCCCACTGCTTGCGGTCACCCAGGTCGCCGAGGACGGGCCGGCATGACCGCCGTGCTGCCGGAGACGAGGCCCCGCCGGACCGGCGGTGCCGGCCGCATGGTCCCTGGGGCGCTGGTGGCGCTGAGCCTGATCCCGGTCGTCGCAGGGACGCTCCGGATCGTCCAGCTCGCCGGCGGGCCCGAGCTGATGCCCGCGGACCGCCGTTTCGACGCCTTTCCCGTCGCGCTCGTCGTACACATCGTCGGAGCCGCGACCTACGCCCTCATCGGTGTCCTTCAGTTCGTGCCCCGGTTCCGGCGACGCCACTGGACCTGGCATCGCCGGGCCGGCCGGGTGCTGGCGGTCGCCGGCCTGGCCGTGGCGGGCTCGGCGTTGTGGCTGACTCTTGCCTACGCGCCGAAGCCGGGGACCGGCGAGCTGCTGTTCGTGTTCCGGCTGACCTTCGCCTCGGCCATGGCCGGCTGTCTCGTCCTCGGTTTCAACGCGGCCCGTCGCCGCGACATCCCCGCGCACCGGGCGTGGATGGTGCGCGCGTACGCCATCGGCCTGGCCGCCGGCACCCAGGCCTTCACCGAGGGCATCGGGGGCGCGTTGTGGGGGAGCGGCGTGGTCCGTGACGACCTCGCCAAGGGAGCTGGGTGGGTCATCAACCTGGCCATCGCTGAGTGGGCCATCGGTCGCGCCGGGCGTGGTCAACCGAGCTGACGACGCAGCCCCTCGAGGTCTCCCAGCACCCACGCGCTCGCGAGCAGCCCGTCGGCGACGGTGAAGAACGCCGCGCCGGCGTACTCGAACCTGCGGCCTGTGGCCGGCAGGTCCAGGAGCGGCCCGGTGTGGGTGCCGGAGTAGAGCAGCCGGGCGGCGGCCCGGTCACCGTCGCAGACCAGGGTCACGAGCTGGTTGTGGAAGTCCGCGGAGCCCGACCGCACCACCTGCCGGTAGTCCAGCCACCCGTCGCGGCCGATCGAGACCGTGCCCAGAGACCCCCGGAACTCGAAGGTCGGCGACAGGACGGCGGGCACCTGCGCGTCGTCCCAGCGGTTCCAGAGGTCGTCGTAGAAGGAGCGGACCAAGTCATGCGCGACGCTCATGATCAGGGAGAATGCCATCCATGCCTGCCGCCCCGACCACGGAGCCCGAGGTCAGCGTGCCTGACGTTGTCTCGGGCGGCGCCCGGCCGCGGGTCCTCTCGGGGATCCAGCCGACCGCCGACTCCTTCCACTTCGGCAACTACCTCGGCGCGCTCCGGCAGTGGGTGGACCTGCAGCGCGACCACGCGCCGTTCTTCTTCATCGCCGACCTGCACGCGATCACCGTCGAGCAGGACCCGAAGGCGCTCCGCGAGCGCACGTTGCGCGCCGCCGCCCAGCTGCTCGCGATGGGGATCGACCCACAGCGGTCGGCGATCTTCATCCAGAGCCAGGTGCCGGCGCACGCCCAGGGCGCCTGGGTGCTGCAGTGCCTGACCGGCTTCGGCGAGGCCCGGCGGATGACCCAGTTCAAGGACAAGTCCGCCAAGGGCGGCGAGGGCGCGGCGAGCGTCGGGCTGTTCACCTACCCGGTGCTGCAGGCGGCCGACATCCTGCTCTACCGCCCGCACTACGTCCCGGTCGGCGAGGACCAGCGCCAGCACCTCGAGCTGACCCGCGACCTCGCGCAACGCTTCAACAGCCGCTACAAGAAGACGCTCCGGCTGCCCGAGCCCTACATCCTCAAGGCGACTGCCAAGATCGGCGACCTGCAGAACCCCACCGCCAAGATGTCCAAGTCCGCCTCCAGCCCGGCGGGGATCATCGAGATGCTCGACGACCCCAAGGTGAGCGCGAAGAAGATCCGCAGCGCGGTCACCGACTCGGGGAGCGACATCCGCTTCGACATGGAGGAGAAGCCGGGCATCAGCAACCTGCTCACCATCTACAGCTCGCTGACCGCGACGAGCATCCAGGACCTGGAGGACCAGTACGCCGGCAAGGGGTACGGCGCCCTCAAGGCGGACCTCGCCGACGTGGTCGTCAACTTCGTGACGCCGTTCCGCGACCGGACCCTCGAGCTCCTCGACGACCAGGCCCACCTCACCCAGGTGCTCGAGCAGGGCCGCCGGCAGGCGCAGGAGGTGGCGCAGGCCACCCTCGACGACGTCTACCAGCGCGTGGGGTTCGTGGCGAAGCCGAGATAGCACCTGAGTAGGTTGTCTCCCCGTGCCGACGATCGGAGTGGCTCTCGCCCTCCCGGAGCCCTGGGCCACCGAGCTCCAGGACTACCGCACCAGCGTCGGCGACGCGATGGCCGCGACCATCCCGACCCACATCACCCTGGTCCCGCCGACCGAGGTGACCGACGAGGAGCTCGAGGCGATCGAGGCTCACCTCGCCATCGCTGCCGCCGACGTCCCGGCGTTCGCGGTTCACCTCCGCGGCACAGGCACGTTCCGACCGGTCTCTCCGGTGGTGTTCGTGACCGTGGTCGAGGGCATCTCGCAGTGCGAGCAGCTGGCGGACGCCGTACGCCGGGGGCCCCTCGACGTCGACCTGGCCTTCCCGTACCACCCGCACGTCACCGTCGCCCACCACGTCTCCGAGGGCCGGCTCGACCAGGCCTTCCACGAGCTCGCCGACTTCGAGTGCGAGTTCGACGTCGAGGACTTCCATCTCTACGTGCACGACCACGACCTGGGCTGGACGCCGACCCGCTACTTCCAACTCGGCGCGGGTACCTGACCGACGTGGCCGGAGTCGTCGATCGGGTGAAGGCTCGCATCCACGACGTGCGTCAGCACCACCCCGTCCTCGACCACACCCTGCGGATGCAGGAGCACTACGGCGAGACCAAGGGGAGCCAGCAGGCCGGCGCCGTCACCTACTTCGGCTTCCTGTCGGTCTTCCCGGTGCTGGCGCTGGCCTTCTTCGTCGTCGGCTGGGTGTCCAAGGTCTTCCCGGACGTCCAGGACACCCTGGTCACGGCGATCGGCCAGATGTTCCCGGGCATCATCGGCAGCGGCGACAACCAGATCCAGCTCGACGACATCGAGGACGCCGCAGGCACGGTCGGGCTGATCGGCCTGGCCGGCGTCCTCTACTCCGGGCTGGGCTGGCTCTCCGCCCTGCGCGACGCCCTGATCGCGGTCTTCGAGCTGCCCGAGCGCGAGCAGCCGAGCTTCGTGAAGGGCAAGCTCCGCGACCTCGTGACGTTGGCGATCATCGGTGTCGTGCTCCTGGTTGCCGTGGCGTTCACCGGGATCGTGTCCGGCTTCTCCGAGGACCTTCTCGGCTGGGCGGGCCTCAGCACCGAGCTGGGCTGGTTGGTCCAGGTCCTCGCCATCGCGGCCGGCCTGCTGGCGAACGCCGTCCTCTTCTTCGCGATGTTCCGGTTGCTGGCCGCACCCGAACTGCCGAAGCGGGCGCTCTGGTCCGGAGCGCTGCTGGGAGCGTTCGGCTTCGAGATCCTCAAGCAGGTCTCCGGGCTGCTGATCCGCACCACTCAGGGCCAGCCGGCGTTCCAGATCTTCGGCCTGGCGCTCATCCTCCTGGTCTGGATCAACTACTTCTCCCGCGACATCCTGTACGCCGCCGCCTGGGCCTGGACGCACCCGCGGGCCCGCGACGAGCGGGTGGTCGAGCCGGCCGATCCTGTCCAGGGTCCGCCGCTGCCGTCGGCCGACGAGCTCCTGGACGCCGACGAGCACGGCCGGTTCAAGAAGGGCACCTTCGCCGCTGGTGCTGCGATCGGCGCCGCTGCCGCGACCGCCATCGCCCGAGCCGGCCGCGGCGACGACTCCTGACTCACGCGGCGTGGTGCCGGCGCGCCCACCATCCCGTCCAGCTGCGGCGAGCCGGTCCGATCGAGACCGAGCTGGATCTTGCGCAGATGACGCAGTCAACCCGTCCACACCCGGGAGACTCCGCCGCCGTCATGAGCTGCAGTGCCTGGTCCGTGTACTCGTTCGCGAGTCGCCAGACGAGGTCCATCCGGTCCTCACCGACCGCGGCGTTGACCTCCCAGGCATACGCGTCGTGCAGTTCGCGAAGTTTGCCGGTGTCACCCAAAGCGCACCTCCGACCTCTGCCGCGGTCGCGTGAGCCTGTGTGGCCGCCACGACCGTTCGAGAAGGCTTCGAGTCTGCCTCCAAAGTGGTGGCTCCGCCAGCAGGTTTGGCCTCTCAATGGGGTCGATCGGTCACCGCGTGGAGAGCTCCACGATCCGTCCTTTGTCGAAGTCATCTGGGTCTTCAGAGACGAAGCCTGTTGCGAGCTGAAGAAACCCGTGTCTCTCGAGAACATCCACAGCCAACCGAGCAAGCGCAGTTTCGTCGGCACCGTAGAGGTAGAAACAGATGAACTCGTCGAAGTGATCGGGTTCGTCCGCCTCCCCTAGATCCGACTCCTCCAGCGCAACCTCGAAGTCATGGAGCAGGCCCTCGTAGCCTTCCTGCCATTCGTCGCCCTCTCCCCATGCTTGATAGGGCAGGCGGATCTGGAGTTCCGGCAACGGGCAACCTCCCCGGACTCAATGGCTGGACCGCCGATGGCATCGTCTCGATCGATGACCTCAGATCATGCCGGGCCCGACTCCTCCTGGCCATGCCGCTGCTGCCCGGCTCACCGTGCCGCTCATGCGCGCCAATGTCCCCGCCCGCGTGGCGTGGAGCGGGGTGTGGGGCGGGGTGGTCAGGGTTCGGTGCCGGTGTCGCCGAAGTGGGCGCGGAACTCGTGGGCCAGGCGGAGGCGTTCGGGGTCGGGGGTGACGTCGAGGGTGCCGGTGTGGTCTTTGAGGAACTGGTAGCCCAGGGGGCTGCGCCACAGGTAGACCCCAGGCTCGACGGTGACATAGGTCCAGCCGCCGGTGGTCTTGGCGCGGTGGTGTCGCCGGCAACATGGCGCCTGGTTGCAGCTGCAGGTCGGCCCGTCGTCTCTCGTGCGGCACGCGGTGTTCGCAGTCGCAGGCTTCGGCGGGGCGGAAGCAGAACGGGAAGGCGCAGATCAGGTCGCGGAGCTGGGTCTGGAGCTTGAGCCGGGCCGAGGCCTGGTAGGAGGACACGTGCAGGTGCTCGGCCAGGTCCAGAACGGGTTGGACGGTGATCTGGGTGTCGGGCTGGGCGCACCACTCCCGGACCTGCTCCGCGGTGACCGGGCCGCGGGTCTCCTGCAGCCGGGCGATCCCGCCGGCGCCGAGGACGGCGGCTTGTTCGAGGTGCACGTGCAGCACCACCTCACGCTTGCGGCGTGTGCCGCGTTGCGGGTCGCCGTTGGGGAGCTCGAGAGTTCGCTGGCCGCGCGCGACGACGCCGACCGCGAAGGCACGGCGTACGTCGAGGGACTCGGTCGAGCCGAGCAGCCGGAGTTCCTCGGCGCCGGCGGCGACTGCAGCCTCGAGGTCCAGGGCGTCGGCCAGGTCCAGGTCGCCGTCCACCCGGACCCGCCCGGTGACGCCCGACCTCGGCCAGCGCGATGTCGAAGTGCCCGGCCTCGGCGGCCGCGAGGCGTTCGGCCTCGGTCTGCTCCGGGTCGAACCGGGCCTTGGCCTCCTCGATCAACCGGCCCAGCTGCGCCGGCCCGATCTTGTGCGCGAACGGCGCGACCATGGCGTCCACGAACCCCGCCGCCTCCGGGGACAGACAGATCGTCTGGTCGGCGATCATCGCGAGCCTCCACGCCGGCAGCTCACCGGCCTGACCCGGGCCCAGCAGCACGTGAGCCGGTAGAACTCCCTCGACCGCATGCGAGAGGTAACGGCGCCCGGACTCGGTGGACCGACCCAGGGCGGCGGCGAACTCGATGACGGCGAACTCCGCCACCTCCGGACACCCCTGCCCGCCCAGCGGCAGGCCGGACTCGTGCCACTCATCCAGCGGACCGACCAGCGACTCACCGGAGTGCGTCGCCGCCCACTTCGCGCCGCCGCCTTGAACACCTCACGCGCGGCGTCGTCCTCGACCTGCTTCTGCGCCCGCGCATAGGCCAGCACCGCGGCGGGGTCGTCAGCCCCGGAGAGCGGGGCCGGGTCCAAGGTCGAGGTCATCGTGGGACCAACTCAACCATTGAGCACCGACAGTCGAAGCCCCGAAAACCGGGTCTTCCACAGGCCGCCGGGGAGGAGTTTTGGAGGCCCGCTGCGGAGGTCTCGACAAGCTCGACAAGCGGTGAGCCGGCAGGCGCCATCGCTGCGGAGGATTTCGAGACGGTCGCAGCGCGACCTCCTCAGCCACCGACCACTCGACCCCAAGAGTCACGAGTGAGACCAGCCCACGCGGCGGTGATCTCGACAAGCTCGACCAGCGGTGAACCAGCCAACGCGGTCAGCAACTGTTGCGGGAAATGACATAGTGTTGCATCAAATGATCCGTTGAGGCAGGAGGATCACTTGACCAGCACGCAGGCTCCCGAGCGCTACACCCACGAGTTCACATGCAGCATGGTCGACATCGACGATGGCGCGATCGAGGTGTGGGTGGGAGGTGACGGGCCGGTCACCTTCCTCACCGGCCACCCGTTCCTCAGCGCGAACGGTGCCTATCCGGGCGCGGGTCTCACTGACTGCCTGGCCTCGATCGGGCGGACGGTGTTCGTCACCCCGCGCGGGTGCGGAGGCTCCTTCGCCGAGCACCGTCGCGAGAAGCTGGGCATGGACACCTACGTCGACGACCTCGAGCAGGTGCGCCAGGGACTGGGCATCGACAGGGTCGTCCCGAGCGGCTACAGCTGCGGCGGGATGACGACCCTGATGTACGCGATTCGCCACCCGGACGCGCTGGCCGGCGTCGTGCCCGTGTGCACCGCGGCGTCGTACCACTACGCGATCCAGCCGGAGTCGCTGTACGCGTCCACCAGTGCGGCCTTCCAGCGCCTCGAGGCGGTCAAGCAGGAGCACGGGCCGGGCCCGGAGTACGACCGGGCCATGGTCGATGAGAGCGTGCACAACAAGGCCGTGATCGAGAAGATCCTGGCCGGCCAGCACAAGGCTCCGCTGCACAACGAGGTCGTGGTCGAAGAAGTCCTCGTCGGCAAGTGGAACTACGAGCCCGAGCTGGCCACGATCAGCGCGCCCACGCTCGTCATCGTCAGCCGGTACGACGCCCAGGCCGGCTCGATGATCTGGAGCCACCGGATCGTGGTCGGGATCGAGGGCTCGGAGCTGGCCGTGATGAACCACAGCGGCCACCATCCCTTCGAGGAGGAGCCCGAGGAGTTCCAGCGGGTGGTCCGCGAGTTCGTCGACCGACGGATCGTCGGGGCTATGCCGGGGCCCGCAGCACGCTGACGACCTCCTCGGACAGCAGCTGTGCGAGCCCGGTGACGGTCTGCCCCTCGGGCGGGAACAGGACGAGGCCGATGTGGTGGATACCGCAGGCCTGGATCTGGCGCAGCCCGGCGACGCACTCTGCGGGCGTGCCGTGCACCGAGAACGCGTCGACGATGTCGTCGGGGAGCAGGTCCGCGGCCTGCTGCGGCGTCTCGCGCGGGTAGGCCCATCCGGTGGCGTCGAGATGCGCGCGCAGCGCCGGGGGCAGCTCGATGCCGATCTCCCCGAGGATGTCGCGGCTGGTGATGAGCGAGGCCAGCACCTGCTTGCTGACCGCGACGCGAGCCGCGTCGTGGTCCCGTTCCGCCGACACGTAGACCCAGGCCATCTGGTCGAGGTCGGACCACGAGCGGCCGCTGTGCTCGAGACCGCGTTCGACCAGCTCCTGTGCGAAGCCGATGCCGGCGCGACTGGTGAAGCCGCCGATGATCACGCCGTCGGCGGTCTCGCCGGCGAGCCGGAGGATGCGCGGCCCGCGGGCGGCGAGATAGATGGGCACCTGGCGGACGGGCGGGAAGTCCAGGTGGGCGTCGAGCAGCGAGAAGTGCTTGCCGGACAGCGTCACGGACTCGCCGGCGGTCAGTCGCCGGATGATCTCGATCGCCTCGCGCAGGGTGCCGACCGGGTCGCGACGCTCGATGCCGTAAGCCGGCAGGCCGCCGCCGGCGCCGAGCGCCAGGGTCGCGCGGCCTCCTGACATCTCGTCGATCGTCGCGATCGCGGCCGCCGTGATGACCGGGTGCCGTGTGTAAGGGTTCGTGACCGCGGTGCCCAGCCCGACGCGGGTGGTCGCCCCCGCCACCGCGGCGAGGCTGATGTAGACGTTGCGCAGGAGGCGCTCGTCCGGCACCCAGATGTCGTCGTACCCCAGGCCTTCAAGTGCCCTGGCTCGCTCGGCGAGCTCGCTCACCGGGTGCTCGATGAGCGAGGCCACGCCGATGCGCGGAAGGGGTGTCGGCATCGCCGCAGCGTAGTGGTCGCTGGGGAGTTCGGTCGGTTTCACGGTGCAGACACTAGTCTCATCACACGCAACGCTGTAGCGTACAGAGCACCAAGGACCGCTCGGGGATCGACACCGGTTGGCGTACCTGAAGGAGAGCGATGAGAACAGCAAAGGCATTGACCAGCCTGGGCATCGTGGCGGCGTTGCTGCTGAGTGCCTGCGGTTCGTCCGACGGTGGGAACGGGAACGGGAGCGGGCAGCAGGACAAGACGAAGAACCTTGCCGACGGCGGGACGTTCACCGTCCTCTCGGCCACCGATCCCGGTGCCCTGGTTCCGTTCGACAACATCCAGACACCCGGCGTCAGCCTGTTCAAGTACCTCTACAACTACCTGGTCGCCATCGACCCGCAGGGCCAGATCGTTCCCGAGCTGGCCGAGTCCTGGACCGTGGAAGGCGCCACGTCCACCTTCAAGATCAAGGAGGGCGTCACCTGCTCCGACGGCACCCCGCTCACGGCCTCGACCATCGTCGAGAACTTCGACTACGTGAAGGACCCCGCCAACAAGTCGGTGCTGATCGGTGTGGTCCTGCCGAGCCCCAACTACACCGCCACGGCGGACGACGCCACCAACACGGTCACCCTCGAGTTCGACAAGCCGTTCGGCTTCCTGCTCCAGGCGCTCGCTCTCTTCCCGATGGTGTGTGGCAAGGGACTCGAGGACCCGAAGAGCCTGTCCAACTCCTCGAGCGGCTCCGGTCCGTTCGTGCTCAGCAAGGCGACGGCAGGTGTGGAGTACGAACTCACCAAGCGCGACGGATACTCCTGGGGCCCCAACGGTGCCTCGACCGACGAGCCGGGCTTCCCGGACAAGGTCATCCAGAAGATCGTGACCGATCCCAGCACGACGACGAACCTGCTGGTGTCCGAGGACGCCAACACCGCGGTCGTCAACGGACCGAACGGCGAACGGCTGGAGAGCTCGGGCTTCTCCACGACCCAGGACCTGCAGGGCGGGATCGTGATGCTCTTCAACGAGGCAGAAGGGCGGCCCACCGCGGACCCGGCCGTGCGCAAGGCACTCATCCAGGGCATGGACCGGGCGCAGCTTTCCAAGGTCGTGACCCAGGGGCTCTACAACAAGCCGGGGGTCAGCATGACCCCGAGCACGAGTGCCTGTGACGACAGCGCCGCCGTCTCCGCCATCCCGGAGTTCAACGCCGATGACGCCAAGAAGACGCTCGACGACGCAGGCTGGGCGGCAGGAGCCGACGGGATGCGGTCCAAGGACGGCCAGGAGCTCGCGGTGACCGTGCCGTACCCGTCCTCGAACCCGGGGGCTGCGCCGGCCAGCGACCTGCTGGCCACGATGTGGGGCGAGCTCGGAGTCAAGGTCACCCAGCAGCCGCTGGACGAAGCGGCGTTCTCGGCCACGATGTTCGCTTCTGGCAACTTCGACGTGCTTGGGTTCACCGAGCTTGCCGTGCCGTTCCAATCGATCCTGACCGGCTGGCTGTCCGGGCCGCCGCCGCCGGACGGCATCAACACCGCACACATCAACACCGAGGGGTACACGACGAACAGCCAGCAGGCAGTGGCCACGGCCGGCGACGAGGGCTGTGCCCTGTGGACCAAGGCCGCCGAGGCGCTCTACGAGAGCGGGGACCTGATCCCGATCTCGATCCTCCCGGTCCGGTGGTTCAGCCGCCTGGCCACCTTCGACCTGTCCATCGGAAGGATCGTGCCGTCCTCGATCCGCATGCACTCGGAGTGATCGACACGTGGTAGCAGTCAGCGCTCCGCCTACGGACCGCACGGTCCTCACCGTCCGTAGGCGGAGCCCCTGGCCCGGCTTCATCGCGCGCCGGCTGCTCCGGCTGGTGCTGGGGATCGTCGTCGTCGTGACTCTTGCGTTCCTCGTCCTCCAGCTCGTGCCCGGTGACCCGGTGCGCTTGGCGCTCGGCCCGACCGCACCGGTGAGCCAGGTCAACGAGAAGCGTGCCGAGCTCGGTCTCGACGACCCGATCCTCGTTCAATACGCGCACTACTGGCAGCACGTGGTGACCGGCGACTTCGGGACCTCGATCGTGTCGCGGCAGAAGGTGACCACGATCATCTCCGCACGCGTGGGCAACACGGTCACGCTGGTGGCCGTTTCGCTGGCGCTGACCCTCATCGGTGCAGTGGTGCTCGGGATGAGCACCGCGGCACTGACCCACAACAACAAGCGTCGGTGGCTGCTCGCGGGGTTCCGGTTCACGGCCAGCACCCTCAACGTCATCCCGGAGTACGTGTACGGCGTGGCGCTGGTCTACGTGTTCGCTGTCTCGTTCGCCCTCTTGCCGGTGGCCGGTGACGATGGGCTGACCACTCTGATCCTCCCCAGCCTGGCGATCAGCCTGGGGCCGATCGCCGGCCTCTCGCGCATCGTGCGCGTCCAGACCGTGGAGGTGCTCGGCCAGGAATACATCCAGGCCGCCCGCAGCAAGCGGCTGTCCAGCGTCCGCATCTACGGGCGGCACGCCCTGCCGAACCTGCTCACCGCCGCACTCACCATCGGTGGGCTGCTGCTCGGGGTGCTGGTGGCCAGCACCGTCGTGGTGGAGAACGTGTTCGCCCGTCCGGGCCTCGGCAGCACGGTGGTCACCGCGATCGTCCAGCGCGACTACCCGGTCGCGCAGAGCGTCCTGCTGCTGCTCGGTGGGGCCGTGCTCGTGGTGAATCTCGTCGTCGACGTCGCACTGAGCCTTCTCGACCCACGCTCCTTGATCAGGGAAAGCTGATGACGGCACACCGTCCGCGCGGCGTCACGCAGTATGTCTGCGTCCTGTTGCTCGTCCTGATCGCCTTCCTGTGCATCTTCGGCGAGCCCATCTGGGGTGAGCGCGCCGAGACGATCGACGCGGCCAACGCGTTCGGACCGGCGTCTGGCGCGCACTGGTGGGGGACCGACGACCTCGGTCGCGACGTCTTCGCCCGGGTCATGGCCTCGAGCCAGCTGTCGATCAAGCTGGCGCTGCTCGCCGCGGCCATCGGCGTCGGCGGCGGCGTGCTGGTGGGCGTCGGCCAAGCGGTCCTCGGGCCCTTCTTGCGGCGGCTGCTGAACACCCTCATCACGGTGAGCCTGGCCTTCCCGGGTCTGCTGCTGGCGCTGCTCGTGAACGCCGTGCTCGGCATCGGACCCCGGGGTGCCGTGATCGGCGTGGGTATCGCCCTGATCCCGCCGTTCGCCAGGTTCACCCAGACCCTGGCCGCCTCTGCCGCGGCCTCCGAGTACGTCGCCGCGGCCCGGGTGCTGGGCGTCGGGCGGCTGCAGACCATGCGTCGCCATATCCTGCCGAACATCGCCAAGCCCCTGGTGCTCACCGCACTGATGGCCATCGGAACCTCGTTGGTGAGCATTTCGGCGCTGAGCTTCCTGGGCCTGGGCATCCAACCGCCGCGCTACGACTGGGGCCAGCTACTGCAGTTCGGCCTGCAGAACATCTACGTCCACCCGATGGCGGCCATCGGCCCGACGATCGCGATCGTCCTCGCCGGGCTGGCGTTCAACCTGGCTGGCGAGGCCTTCGCCGACGAGCGGTCCCGGTCCCTGCTGCCTTCGATGATGGGCACCGGGCTTGCTGAGCGGCTGGCAGCCAAGGTCGAGCCGGTCGGCAGTGTCGACGCACTGGTCAGTCACGACGACCACGACTCGGTAGCGGACTCTGAGGAGGCGGTGCTGCGGGTCAAGGGGCTCCGGGTCACCTACCCGGGTGACGTCCAGCCCGTACGCGACGTCTCCATCGAGATCCGGCCGGGGGAGCGTGTCGCACTGGTCGGCGAGTCGGGCAGCGGCAAGTCGACGCTCGCGCTCGCCGTCGCCTGCTTGCTGGACGGCTCGTCGGCGGTCGACTGGGAGCAGTTCGAGTTCGACGGCGTCCGGGTCAGCCCGGGGGCGGAGTCCGACCACCGGCACCTGTTCGGCACCAAGCTCGCCGTCGTGTTCCAGGACCCGACCAACTCGCTCAACCCGGCGATCCGCGTCGGGCGGCAGCTGGCCGAGCTGCGGCAGGTGCACTACGGGGCCGGCCGCCGCGACAGCTTCGCCGCCGCCGTCGCGCGGCTGGAGGACGTGCAGATCCCAGGGGCCGACGTGCGCGCCCGGCAATACCCGCACGAGTTCTCCGGCGGGATGAGGCAGCGCGCAATGATCGCCAGCGGACTGATGGGGACGCCCCGCCTGCTGGTGGCCGACGAGCCGACCACCGCGCTCGACGTGACCGTGCAGGCACACGTGCTCCGGCTCCTGGAGCGCGTCAACGAGGAGACCGGGACCGCGGTCCTGCTGATCTCGCACGACATCTCGGTCGTGCTGTCTTTCTGCTCGCGTGTGCTGGTGATGTACGCCGGCAGGATCGTCGAGGACATCCCCACCGCCGACCTGCTCACGCGGGCCGCCCACCCCTACACGCGGGCGCTCATCGCCGCTGTCCCCGACATCGACACCATGACAAGTAGCCCGCTGGCGACGATTCCTGGGAGCCCACCCAACCTCGACGACCTGCCGTCCGGGTGCTCGTTCGCGGCGCGTTGCCCATGGGCCGATGACATCTGCCGCACCGACGACCCGGCCCTCGGCCCGGTGAACCCGACCCATCTGGTCGCCTGCCACCACCCTCGGTCCGGCGAGGAGCCCATGCCCACCGCCGCACCAGCGGTCGTCCCATCTGCGAACGCTCTCCCAGCGAGTGCGTCGTGACCGCGCTCGCCGTTGAGGACCTCCGCGTCGTCGTCGGCGCTGGCCGCCGGTCCTTCCCGGCGGTCGACGGAGTCGGGCTCGTCGTACCCCGCGGCAAGGTGGTCGGACTGGTGGGCGAGTCCGGGTCCGGCAAGTCGACCCTGGCCCGAGCAGTGGTCGGCCTCCACCCGGTGGAGTCCGGCCGAGTGCTCGTCGGGGACGTCGACGTGACCCATCGCAAGCTGGGGCAGCGCGGCGTGCAGATGGTCTTCCAGGACACGTACGGCTCGCTCAACCCGCGGATGACCGTCGCGGAGATCGTGCGCGAGGGTCTGGACCGGTCCGAGCTCGGCCGACCCAGCGACCTACGCGCCGAGCTGGTCCGGGTGCTCGCGAAGGTGTCGATGGACGAGCGGTACCTGAACAGGCGCCCGCGAGAGCTGTCCGGCGGGCAGCGGCAGCGGGTGGCGATCGCGAGGGCCCTCGCCGTCGGCTCGCGCGTCCTGATCGCCGACGAGATCACCTCGGCGCTAGATGTGTCGGTGCAGGCTCAGGTCCTCAACCTGTTGCGCGAGATCGTCCGCGACAACGACCTCTCGATGCTCTTCATCTCCCACAACCTCGCGGTCATCAACTTCATCTGCGACGAGGTCGCCGTGATGCACTGCGGCTCGATCGTTGAGCGCGCCGCCACGGCGGACCTGTTCGCCGCGCCCCAACACCCCTACAGCAGGTCGCTGCTCGCCGCCGTCCCGCGGCTGCGCGGTGCGAGCCGGGAGCAGTGGCTGGCCAGCGGTGAGCCGGTGGACCCGCGGCACGCCCCCTCCGGGTGCCGGTTCCACCCGCAGTGCCCGGTCGGCCCCACGGCTCACCCCGACCGCGTCGAGTGCATCACGCTCGACCCCCGCGTCGGCGCCCCGGGCCGCGCCCACCAGAGCTCGTGCCACTTCACCGACCAGGAGGACGCGAATGTTCCGCGAGTACACGCCGAGCCTTAACGGGCAGGTCCACTATCGCGAGGCCGGGACGCCGGACGGATCCCCGCTGGTGCTGTTCCACCAGAGCCCGTGCTCGTCGCAGATGTACGAGCGGCTCATTCCGCTTCTGCCACAGCAGCACCGCATCATCGCGCCCGACACCCCCGGCTTCGGCGCGACCGACCCGCTGGCCGACGGGCCGTCCATCGCGGGGTTCGCCGAGGTGCTGGGCGACGCGCTGGCCCGCATCGACGACCGACCCTGGCACGTGTTCGGGCACCACACTGGATCCGTCGTGGCCATGGCCGTCGTCCAGGCCGGGAAGCTGCCGGTCCGGTCGCTGACGCTGTGCGGTCCGCCGTACTTCAACGACGAGCTCCGCGCGCTACTGACCTCGCTCTACCAGTCCAGCGACGCCGCGCCCAGCGTGACCGACCACCTGCACGACAGCTGGGCGCGGATCCGCGACACGGCGAGCGGCGTACCGGAGGAGCTGTTGCTCCGCGACTTCGCACAGGGCCTCCTGGTCCACGACCTTCCCGGGGTCTACCGCTCGGCAATGAGCTTCGACCCCCTGGCCGCCCTGGCCCACGCGACGATGCCGACCATGATCCTGGCCGGCGAGCTCGACCCGATCCGCTCGGGCTTCCCGGTGATCCGTGAGGCTGCGCCGCACGCGCAGTACGTCTCGATCGCCGAGGGTGGCATCCAGATGTGCGAGTCGCAGGCACCGGAGATCGCTGATCATCTGAGCGCCTTCCTCGCCCAGGTCGAAGCGGGTTGAGCGGGCCAGTGCCGGGGCTATCCTTCGGTTCGGCTGCGATTCGAGCGGAGTGAGATGACGTCGCAACGTGGAGAGGGTTCTCGGGGGGCACGTGGGACGCGACGGGTCCGCGCCGCCGACACCGCCGGTGTCGACCGTGTAGGGCTGGACGTCACGCCGGACGACGAGGCCCGCAACAGCACCGTCGACCGGGCGCTGCGGGTGCTGGAGGCGTTCCTTGTCGACGAGCCCCAGCTGGGGGTGCTCGAGCTCTCCCGCAAGCTGGAGCTCGACAAGAGTGTCATCCACCGCATCCTGGCGACACTGGTGCGCAGACGGTTCATCGAGCAGGACCCGGTCTCGCGCCGCTACCAGGTCGGGCTGCGGGTGTGGGAGCTCGGCCAGCGCTACGCGGTCGGGCACCAGATGGAGGCGCTGGCCGAAGCTGAGCTGGAGAAGGTCGTCGGCCCGCACCCCTACGCGACGGGGTACTTCTCGACTCTGGACGGTGCCGATGTGGTGGTCGTGCGGACCGTGCGCGGACCTGGTCCGGTCAACGTCTACATCGACCCCGGCACCCGGCTCGCAGCGGAGCTGACTGTCACGGGACGATCCCTGCTCGCGTGCCTGCCCGAAGCCCAGATGGTGCGGGCGGTCCAGAAACGTCGTCAGGCCGGGCTCGGCGGCCGAACCGGGAAGGCGCTCGCGGACCTCGAGAAGGACCTGGCCAAGATCCGCGACGAAGGGCTGAGCCTCAGCCGCGGGGACTACGCACCCGGGATCGGCACGGTCGCGGTCGCGATCCGTACGGCGGACGGCAGTCCCATCGGTGCGTTGTCGGTCGACTTCCTGATCGCTCCGGAGACGGACGGCCTCTGGGACGACGTCCCGGTCAAGCTGGCCGCGAGCGCGACCGAGATCGAGCGGGTGGTGAACGCTGCCGGCTGAACGCTGAGCAGAGTCCCAGCGTCGGCTGCGGTCGTCTCGACTCGCTGTGAGGTCCGAGCAAGCTCGGCCCTCACGCTCGCTCGACGGGGACAGCCTCGCCGCGGGAGCTCCTTCGTCACTCCCCGGCGGCCTGACCCCACGACGCGGCCACCTCGTCGACGGTGGTGCCCCAGCCGAACATGTGGCTCATGATGCTGAACGACGTCGTGTGCGCCCCTTCGCTCAGGTCGCCGCACGCCTCCTCGGCGACGTAGACCCGGAACTCGCGCTGCGCGGCGTCCCGCACCGAGCTCTCGACGCAGGCACTGGTCCCGACGCCGCCGACCACGAGGTTCTCGACGCCCATCGCCCGCAGCCGCTGCTCGATGTCGGTCTCGACGAACGGGCTGAACCGCGACTTGTTGATGATCGTGTCGTCGGGCTCCGGCTTCAGCTCGTCGACCAGCTCGGCGTCCCAGGTCCCCTCCTCGCAGGAACCCAGCTCTTTGAGCGGGTTGAACATCGGCAGCTCGCTGAGCACCTTCCAGTCGGTGAAGCCGGGCGTGTGGATCGCGCGCGTGAAGATCACGGGCACGCCGGCGGCGCGGGCCGACTCGACCAGGCGGGTGCAACCGGCGATGGCCCCGTTGGTGCCGGACACGTCGGCTCCCACCTTGCCGAAGGAGCCCTCCGGGTGGCAGAAGGCGTTCTGCATGTCGACGAGCAGCACTGCCACCGATGTGTTGGGGACTGCGGTCATGGGTTCCTCCGGGTGCTGGCGGGTGTTGGGTGGATGTGGAGTTGGTGCGTGCAGGTCACCCGAGAACGGCGATGGCCTCGACCTCGGTCGTGATGTTCATGGGCAGCGAGCTCATGCCCACCGCGTAGCGGGCGTGGGCGGCGTCAGGTCCGAACAGCCGGGTCAGCAGCTTGCTCGCCCCGTCGGCCACCAGGAAGTGCCGGTCGAAGTCCGGCGCGGCGTTCACGAACACGGACAGCTTCACGAAGCCGGTCACGCGGGAGAGCTCGCCGATGCTGGCCTTCATGGAGGCGAGGCAGTTCAGCATCGTCAGCTCGGCCGCTGCGGCGCCCGTGTCGATGTCGACCCCGTCGCCCACCTTGCCGGTGTAGACGGCCTTCCCGTCCCGCATCGGGCCGTGCCCGGACACGTAGAGCAGGTCGCCGTGCTGACGGCACGCGACGTAGTCCGCGGCCGGCGGGAACGGCGCCGGCAGCTCCAGGCCGAGCTCAGCGAGGAGCTCCTCCGGGGTGGCCATCAGGCGGCCGCCTTCTCGAACGCCGGCAGCACCTCGCGGGCGAAGAACCTGATCTGCTCGAGCAACTCGTCCTCCTGGTTGGCCACGACGATCATCCCGGCCAGGTGCGTCGCACCGGCGTCGGCCATCCGCTCGATCCGGCGGATGATCTCCTCCGGCGTACCGATGAGGTTCTGAGACATGTACGCCTCCACGTCGATGTCCTTGAGGGTCGCGCCGCGCAGGCTCATCAGGTGCTCGTAGACCTGCGAGCGCGCGAACCGCTCGGCCGCGGCTTCGTCGCTGCGGTCGATGCACAGCACTGCCTGCGGCGTGATCTGAAGCTGCGCCGGGTCTCGACCCGCGGCGGTTGCCAGCTCGCGGAGCTGGGCCGCGCCGGCCGCCATCCGGTCCACGGGCAGGCCTGCGGGCATCCATCCGGCGCACAGCGTCGCCGCGCGTCGGATGGTGCCGGGGGCATTGCCGCAGGCGAGGATGGGGAACGGGTCCTGCAGTGGCTTCGGGAAGAGCTCCACGTCGTCGAAGGCGACGTACTTCCCGCGGTAGGTGGCCCGGCGCTGGTTGAACAGCTCCTGCAGCGACTCGATGCCCTCGTCGACCAGGCCCGAGCGCGGAGTGTCTTTGATGAGCGGTCGGACCGACTCGAACTCCGCCCGGTAGGACCCGACGCCCAGCCCGAGAGTCAGCCGCCCGCCGCTCATCTGGTCCAGGGTGGCCACCTGCTTGGCCAGCACCACCGGTTCGCGCATCGGCATCACGACCACCCCGGTCATCAGCTTGACCCGCGACGTACGCGCGGCGACATAGGCCAGGCTGACCAGCGGCTCGTAGAAGCGGGGTGGCTCGGAGAACATCTCCCGGACGTAGGGCATGGTGCTGTAGTGGTCGTTGACCATGGCCGAGTGGTAGCCGAGCTCCTCGACCTCCATCGCGATCCGCAGCATGCCCTCGTGGTCGGTGAAGCGGATCGGGTACGCCATCCCCTCGGTGCAGTTGGGCAGCGCCACTCCGAACTCCATGCACGAACCTCCGAACGGTTGCTGGGGTGATGGTCAGCGTGGCTCGATGACCTCGAGCTCGCGGGAGAGGGTGGTGAGGATCTTCGAGCCGTCCTCGGTCACCAGCACAGTGTCTTCAATGAAAGCGCCCCCGACGCCGAGCCGGTAGTACGGCGTCTCGACCTCGAAGGTCATGTTCGCCTCGAGCGGGGTCTCCTCCAGCGGCATGAGGACCGGCAGGTCGTAGTACTCGACGCCGATCCCGTGACCGACGTGCTGGCGCCGGTACGTCGGGATGCCCTCCTCCTGCACGCGCGCGACCGCGGCGTTGAAGATGTCCTTTGCGAGCACGCCCGGCTTCATCATGTCGATCGCGGTCTGCTGGCCGGCCTTGGACGCGGCGTACAGCTGCTGCGTCGTCTCACTCGGTTCTCCGAACGAGACCAGCCGGCCGATGTCGGACTTGTAGCCGTCGAGGTTCACCCCGACGTCGAAGAACGCGAAGTCGCCCGGCGTGAGCTGGGCGTCGCCGGCGGGGACCTGACCCAGGGCGATGCCCTTGCCGAACCGCACGAGCGCGAACCCGGGACGCGCGCCCTCGGCCACGACCGAGCGCTCGAACGTGTTCTGGATCTCCCGCTCGGTGACGCCGGTGCGGAACGCGGCGAACGCGGCCCTCAGCCCGTTCTCGGTGACCCGCAGGGCGGCAATGACCTTCTCCACCTCGCCCGGTGTCTTCACGGCGCGGATCCGGCGGAACAGCTTGGAGCCGGGGACGAGCTTGGCCTTGGGCAGCCGTTCGGCGAGCTGGGCGAGGAGATCGCGGTTGGGTCCGCGCTCGTCGACCGCGAGCACGCCCTCGGCCAGCCCCAGGCCGGTGATCGCCAGGGCCAGGGCGTCCGCCGACGGCCGGCCGACCTCGTGCGCCACGGTGATCCGGCGTACCCGCTCCTCGTCCTCGTCGAGAGGGACGCCGTCGAGGATGTCGCGGAAGAAGGTCCCGAACGTGACCACCCCGGCGACGGTCGGGTTGGCGAGGATCGAGATGTCGGCCTCGCCGATCGAGGACACGATGGTGCCCGCCTCCGGTGCGGATGCCGGGGCGACGACGTAGAACTCGTTGTCCCGCGGGAAGAGGTCCTGCATCTCGCTGTACACGCCCGAGAGGTAGTAGTTGTTCTCGACCGTCGCCGACACCACGGCGTCGACGCCCTCCTCGGCCATGAGCTTGCTGGCTCGGCTCGCGTTCAGCAGCATGAAATCTCCTTCTCTCCGTTCAGGGGTGTTCGACTGGAATGTCGTGGCCGTAGACGTCGCGCAGGATCCGCACCACCGAGTCCAGGTCCGGCCCGGACTCGGGGATCGGCCGCATGTGCTCGGCCGTCGTCTGCGGGTCCTTCAGGCCGTCGGACGTCAGCACGGCGACGACGGTGGAGTCCGGATCGATGGCACCGTCCTCGACGAGCTGGGGGAGCACGGCCACCGACAGCGCGGAGGACGTCTCGACGTAGATGCCCTCGAGGGCCGCGAGGTCGCGCTGCGCCTGGAGCACCTGCTCGTTGCCGGCGCTGCGAGCCGATCCGCCGGTACGCCGCAGCACGTTGAGCGCCTGGTAGGTGCCGAGGGTCGACGCGACCGAGATCGACACCGACGGCTCGGCCGGCGCCGGCATGTCGCGTACGAAGTCCAGGTCGTTCGCGAGGGCGTCCTCGAGCGGACCGTTGACCTCCGCGGCATGCATGACCGGGACCCGGTCGATCACGTCTGCCTCGGCGTACTCGGTGAAGCCCTTGAAGGCGCCCGCGAACGCATCACCGGCGCCGACGGGGAAGACGACGTGGTCCGGCGCCCCGCCGTACTGGTCCGCGATCTCGTAGCCGACGGTCTTGTAGCCCTCGATGCCGTAGCAGTTGCTGCCGAAGTAGGGGTAGCAGTAGACCGTGATCGGAAACCAGCCGAACCGCTCGACGCCGGCCTCCATCAGGCTCCAGCGGTCGGCGATCGTCGGCGCCGCGATGAGGGACGTGCCGTAGACGCCCATCTGGGTCTTCATCGCCAGCGGGAACTGCTGGGTGGTGAACATGACGCACGGCATCCCGGCGCGGGCAGCGACGGCTGCGATCGCGGCGCCCGCGTTGCCGGACGACGAGCCGACCACGACCTTCTTGCCCAGCTCGCGGGCGGCTGCGACCGCAGCCCCGGCCAGCCGGACCTTGAAGGAGCCCGTGGGGTTCCGGCTCTCGTCCTTGAGCAGGAGGTTCGGGATGCCGAGACGCGCACCGAGCCGGGGCGCGGGCAGCAGGGGCGTCGCGCCTTCACCGAGGCTCGTCACGCTGTCCGCCGACACCGGCAGCAGGCGGAGGTAGCTCCACATCGAGGCCGGACCGCCGCGGGCCTGCACCTCGTCGTGCGTCGCCAGCGCGGCCGCCTTGAGCTCGCCGGGGTCGTACCGGACGTCGAGGTTGCTGGGCTTGCCCTCCACGGAGCAGGCCGGGCACCCGCCGTACATCTCGCTGACCTCGTAGTCGTTGTCGCACCGCAGGCAACGCAGGGACGTCGGTCGCACGGTGCCCCTCTCTGCCTGCGTTCGTGGTTCAACTCAATTGCATTCTACGCCCCACTATTGCGTTGAGCGCAAGTCCTTGAGCTGCCGGAGATGGCCTTCGACGACGAACATCGACCGCTCACTAGCATTCGCGGCATGACCGACGAGGCTCCTGCTCTGCCCGGCGACACCGTCAATCTGAGCAAGGGCTCCCGGATGCCTCTCCTCGGCTTCGGCACCTGGCAGATCAAGGGTGACGACGCGGTGCGCGCCTCGTCGGCCGCGCTCGAGGCGGGATACCGCCATCTCGACACGGCCACCGTCTACGGCAACGAGCGCGAGGTCGGGCGGGGCCTGGCGGAGAGCGGCGTCGCTCGCGACGAGGTGTTCCTCACCACGAAGTGCCCGCCCGACCGTGCGGGCCGGGAGCTCGACACCCTGCGGCGGAGCCTCGACCTCCTGCAGACCGACCACGTGGACCTGTGGCTGATCCACTGGCCGGGTCGTGGGTCGACCAACCTGGACATGTGGCGCAGCTTCGTCGAGGCGCGGGACTCGGGCCTGGCCCGGGAGATCGGTGTGAGCAACTTCGACGCACCGCTGATCGATGCCGTCTCGAAGGCTACGGGAGTTGTGCCCGCGGTCAACCAGATCGAGTGGAGCCCACTTCTGTACGACGCGGGCGTCGTCGCGGCGCATCGTGCCCGCGACGTCGTGGTGGAGGGATACAGCGCCCTGCGCGGCGGCACGCTCGAGCATCCGGCCATCGTCGAGATCGCGGAGCGGATCGGCCGAACGCCGGCCCAGGTCATCATCCGCTGGCACCTGCAGCACCAGGTGGTCGTGATCCCGAAGTCCGTCCGGGCAGAGCGGATCCGGAGCAACGCAGACGTGGCCGGGTTCAGCCTGAGCGACGAGGACATGTCGGTGCTCGACAGCCTCGGCGGTCAGTGACGGCGAACCGATCGGGCCCAGGCCGCATCAGACCTGCTGACACCATCGCCCCAGGAGGACCTCATGCGCGTTCACCTCGCACTCGCCGGACTCGTCATGCCCCTGGCGTGCGCCCTCGGCCAGGTGGCGTCGGCCGCCAGCGCCGCGCCGGCGACGTGCCAGGGAGTTCCGGCGACGATCACCTCGGACGGCGGCCCGGTGATGGGCACTGAGGGCGACGACGTCATCTCGACGGCCGGCGTGGTCGACATCCAGGCGCTCGGCGGCAACGACGTCATCTGCCTGACCGCCGGGAAGGTGGACGCAGGCCCCGGCAACGACTCGGTGCTGAGCCTGTCCACGGACTCGTCCGATCCGTCTTCCGCCACCTTGACCGCCAGCCTCGGCGACGGCGCCGACACGTTCACCGCGTCGTCCGGCCGGTACGACACTTCGCTGGGTGCCGGCGCGGACCGGGTCGTCATCACCGGGTTCGACATGGGCGGATCCTTCGACGGCGGGGCCGATCGGGACCTCTTGCTGTTCACCGACACGACCCGCATCGAAGTCGACCTCCGACGCGGCGGGGTCGCCATGGGCGGTCAGACGTTCGCGGTGAGCGGCATCGAGGACGTCACCGCCGTCGCGTCCCGGATCGAGGTCCGCGGAGACTCGAAGCGGAACGCCTTCGACCTCACCGGCTGCATCGTGAAGGGCTACGGAGGAGGCGGGAACGACGCGCTCGGCCTCGGCTCGCCCAACGGTGTCCACTGCACGAGACGCAACCTGCAGCTGTATGGCGAGGGCGGCAACGACCGCCTCACGGGCAACCGTCTGGGCAATGTCCTGGTCGGTGGTGGCGGCCGGGACGCGGCCAATGGCAAGGGCGGACGCGACCGTTGTGTGGCCGAGTCCCGGGTGCACTGCGAGCCGGATCTCCGCTGAGCTCAGTGCCCGTGCCGCAGCGCGGCGTGCAGGTCCCAGTTGAGCCGTGAGATCACGTCCAGCGGGATCTCCTTGGGGCACGCGGCGGTGCACTCGCCGATGTTGGTGCAGCCGCCGAAGCCCTCGGCGTCGTGCTGGCCGACCATGTGCACCACGCGGCGGTCGCGCTCTGCCTGGCCCTGCGGCAGCTCTCCGAGGTGGGTGATCTTGGCGCCCAGGAACAGCGAGGCGGAGCCGTTGGGGCAGGCGGCGACGCAGGCGCCGCAGCCGATGCAGGTGGCGGCGTCGAAGGCCCGGTCGGCCTTGTCCTTCGGGACAGGTACGGCGTGCGCGTCCGGCGCCGCCCCCGTGTTGACCGAGATGTAGCCACCCGAGGCGATGATCCGGTCGAAGGCGCGGCGGTCGACGACCAGGTCCTTGATCACCGGGAACGGGTCGGCGCGCCACGGCTCGATGACGATCTCGTCGCCGTCCTCGAACGAGCGCATGTGCAGCTGGCAGGTCGTGGTCACCTCGGGGCCGTGGGCCTCACCGTTGATCATCAGCCCGCACATGCCGCAGATGCCCTCGCGACAGTCCGAGTCGAAGGCGACCGGCTCCTCGCCCTTGCCGATGAGCTCCTCGTTGAGGACGTCGAGCATCTCCAGGAACGACATGTCCTCGGAGACCTCGTCGAGCTCGTACGCCGCCATCGCGCCGGCCGAGGCGCTGTCCGGCTGGCGCCAGATCTTCAGGGTCACCCGCATTTTCGGGGCCCCCGCGAAAGCGTGCCCGCCGCGAGCGCAGCGAGCTCCCGGCATGGTTTCGTGGGGTGAGATCTCACTTGTAGCTCCGCTGCTTCAGCTCGACGAACTCGTAGGTGAGGTGCTCCTTGTGGAGGACGGGCGTCTCGCCCTCACCGGCCCACTCCCAGGCCGCGACGTAGGCGTACTGCTCGTCATGGCGCAGCGCCTCGCCGTCCTCGGTCTGCGACTCGCCCCGGAAGTGGCCGCCGCACGACTCGCGCCTGTTGAGGGCGTCGATGCACATCAGCTCGCCCAGCTCGAAGAAGTCGGCCACCCGGCCGGCCTTCTCCAGCGACTGGTTGAGGGTCTCCGCCGACCCGAGGATCTTCACGTTGCGGTGGAAGTCCTCGCGAAGGCTGCGGATGAGGTCGATCGCCTTGCGCAGCCCGTCCTCGGTGCGCTCCATCCCGCAGTACTCCCACATGATGTTGCCGAGCTCGCGGTGGTAGGAGTCGACGCTGCGGGTGCCCTTGGTGGACAGGAATGCATCGACGCGGCCCTTGACCGACTCCTGCGCCTCGACCACGGCGGGGTGGTCCTCCGGCACCCGGTCGAACGGACCGTCGGCGAGGTAGTCGCGGATCGTGTTCGGCAGCACGAAGTAGCCGTCGGCCAGCCCCTGCATCAGCGCCGAGGCACCGAGCCGGTTCGCCCCGTGGTCGGAGAAGTTGGCCTCACCGGTGACGAACAGCCCGGGGATCGTCGACTGCAGGTCGTAGTCGACCCAGAGCCCGCCCATCACGTAGTGGACGGCTGGGTAGATCCGCATCGGGACCGCGTAGGGGTCCTCGCCCGTGATCCGGGCGTACATGTCGAAGAGGTTGCCGTACTTCGCCTCGATGGCGGGGCGGCCGAGTCGTTCGAGAGCCTCGGCGAAGTCCAGGTAGACACCGCGGCGGACGCCCTCCACCTCGGGGCCGACGCCGCGTCCCTCGTCGCACATGTTCTTGGCCTGACGGGAGGCGATGTCGCGGGGGACCAGGTTGCCGAACGCCGGGTAGATGCGCTCGAGGTAGTAGTCGCGGTCCTCCTCGGCGATCTCCCGCGGGTCCTTGGTGCAGTCCGCCTTGTTCTTCGGCACCCAGATCCGGCCGTCGTTGCGCAGCGACTCCGACATCAGCGTCAGCTTGGACTGGTGGTGACCGGTGACCGGGATGCACGTCGGGTGGATCTGCGTGTAGCAGGGGTTGGCCATCAGTGCGCCCTTGCGGTGCGCCCGCCAGGTGGCGGTGACGTTGCAGCCCATGGCGTTGGTGGACAGGAAGAAGACGTTGCCGTAGCCACCGCTGGCGAGGACCACGACGTCGGCGAAGTAGGTCTCGATCTCGCCGGTCACCAGGTCGCGGACGATGATCCCGCGGGCCCGCCCGTCGACCACGATCAGCTCGAGCATCTCGTGGCGGGTGTAGCAGCGCACCGTGCCGGCCGCGACCTGTCGCTCCAGCGCCTGGTAGGCGCCGATGAGCAGCTGCTGGCCGGTCTGGCCCCGCGCGTAGAAGGTGCGCGAGACCTGTACGCCGCCGAACGAGCGGTTGTCGAGCAGGCCGCCGTACTCGCGGGCGAACGGGACGCCCTGCGCGACGCACTGGTCGATGATGTTCACGCTGACCTCGGCCAGCCGGTAGACGTTCGACTCGCGTGAGCGGTAGTCGCCGCCCTTGATGGTGTCGTAGAAGAGCCGGTAGACGGAGTCGCCGTCGCCCTTGTAGTTCTTGGCCGCGTTGATGCCGCCCTGCGCGGCGATGGAGTGCGCCCGGCGTGGGCTGTCCTGGTAGCAGAACGACTTCACCACGTAGCCGGCCTCGCCGAGGGTCGCAGCCGCCGAGGCTCCGGCCAGGCCGGTGCCGACGACGATGATCGAGAGCCGGCGCCGGTTGGCCGGGTTGGCGATCCGCGCTTCGAACTTCCGCGTGCCCCAGCGCTCCTCCAGCGGGCCTCCGGGCGCCTTGGTGTCGCTGAGCGGGTCACCGTCGACGTAGTAGCCGGCCGCGTCGTCGTACTGCTCCCCACCCGGCTCACGGGTCTGCGAAGGATCGAAGGCGCTGGTCGTGTCCGGCATGTCCGGGCCGGGAGGCATCAGGCTCACGAGATCACTCCTACCAGCGTGAAGATCGGCACCAGCGAGAAGCCGCCGGCGATCACCACCGCGAGCAGCACGCCGATCACCTTGGCGTTGCGGCGGGCCCGCGCGTTGTTGGTCAGCCCGAGGGTCTGGGCGGCGCTCCACACCCCGTGCCGCAGGTGCATCGCGAGCGCGGCCATCGCGACCAGGTAGATGACGGTCAGCCACCACGTCTCGAAGGAGTCGACGAGCAGCTCGTAGGGATCGTCGGTGGCCCCGCCCTGGACGTTGACCTTGCCGATCGTGAAGTTGATGAGGTGCCAGACGACGAAGAGCAGCAACGCGAGCCCGCCCCAGCGCATCCATCGCGAGGAGAATGTCGAGGCGACGTTCTTCTTCACCACGTACTTCGTCGAGCGCGCGTTGTGGGCGCGACGCCAGAGCACAACTGCACAGGCCACGTGGATGACCAGCGAGACGATGAGCCCGGCGCGCAGGATCCAGAGCACTCCTCCGTGCGGCAACATCGGCTCGCCGATGGTGCGCAGGTGTTCCGCGTACTCGTTGAAGGCGTCGTGCCCGCTGAACGCCTTGAGGTTGCCGTACATGTGCGCCAGGACGAACAGGATGAAGATGATGCCGCTGACGGCCATCAGCATCTTCAGCGCGATCGTCGATCGAGCGGCTCGGGCGCCGATCACCAGACCCGCTGTCTGGCCCGGCCTGGGACGCGTGGTCGCCACCTGCGCAGGCTATCGCGAGGCCAGGGCCTGAGCGGCTCGCGCCGCGACCTCGACGGCGTACGCGCCATCGGACAGAGACGCACACGCGTGCGCGTCTGCGGGATCGAGCCGGCCCAGCACCAGGTCGGCGAAGGCTCGCAGCTGGGCGGGAACGGGTGGCTCGGCGCCGGGGTCGGTGGTGTCCGCCACGAGCACGCCGCCGGCACAGTGCACCCGGATCTCGCGTGCGCGGTCGGGTGCGCGCCAGCTGAACCGGTGGGTCGCCTCGGCGCCGCCCGAAAGCGTCGCGACGACCTCTGCAGCGTCGGTTGCCGGCCCGTCGTCGATGCTGTGGGCGGCCACCCGTTCGTGGCTCAGCCCGGTCAACCACCTGGTCAGGTCGAAGTCGTGGGTGCCGAGGTCCAGCAGTACGCCGCCGTCCCGCCTGCGCGGCGGGCCGCCCTCCCGCCGGGTGGCGACGCGTACGACGGCCCCAAGGTCGCCGCGGACCAGCGACTCCTGCAGCTCGCGCACCGCCGTGTGGAACCGCTCCACGTGCCCGACCGCGGCCAGCACGCCGGCCTGGGTGAACGCAGCGGTGATCTGCGTGCACTGTCCGGGGTCCATCGCCAGCGGCTTCTCGATCAGGGTCGGAATGCCCGCCTCGGCCAGCGCCACCGCGGTGCGCAGATGATCCGCAGAGGGGGTCGCGACGACACAGGCGTCCATCCCCATGGCGAGGAGGTCGGCCAGGCCGGCAACGACCGGCCGGCCCAGCTCCTGTCGTGGCGCTCCGTGATCGGCCGCGCCGGCGTACTCCACATCGTCCATCGAGGAGAGCGCGGTCGCGTGGCGCATCCCCATCGCGCCGAGCCCGACGACCCCGACCCGCAGCGGTCGGGTCACAGCTGCGCCAGCGCGCGCTCGACGCACTCCGCGTCCAACGGACCAAGGTGTGGACCGACCGGGACCGACAGCACCTGCCGGGCGGCGGCCTCGGCTGCCGGCAGCACCAGCGGGTCGGCGTCCCGATAGGGCTCGCTGAGGTGCAGGGGCGTGTCGTAGTAGACCCGGGTCCCCACTCCGGCCGCCGTGAGGCTCGCCTCGGCCGCGGCCCTGTCGGAGCAGCGGATCGTGTACAGCTGGAACGCCGGCGCCACCTCCGCCGAGCGGTACGGCACGAGCTCGGGCGGCAGCGCGGCGTCCCAGCGGGCCGCATGTGCCCGGCGTCGTTCGAGGAAGTCGTCCACCCGGCGCAGCTGCACCCGGCCGATGGCGGCGGCGACGTCGGTCATCCGCGCGTTGTATCCGAGTGTCCTCGGGGAGCTCCCCGGTCCGGACATCCCCTGGTTGCGCAGGACTCGCGCCCGATGGGCGATCTGCGGGTCGCGGCACAGGAGCATCCCGCCCTCGCCGGTGGTCATCGTCTTCGTGGGATAGAAGCTGACGGCGGCCAGATCCGACAACGTGCCCACCGGCTCGTCGCGGTAGCGCGCTCCCTGGGCCTGGCAGGCGTCCTCCAGGACGAGCAGGCCGCGGTCGCGCGCGAGGCCGTTGATCGCATCCATGTTCGCGGGATAGCCGTACAGGTGCACCGGGATGATCGCCGCCGTCCGCGAGCTCACCGCGGCAGAGGCCGCGGCCGGGTCGAGGCAGTACGTCGCCGGGTCGATGTCCGCGAACACCGGACGGGCCCCGGCATGCACCACGGCGTTCGCCGTGGCGGCGAACGTGAACGCCGGCACGATGACCTCGTCGCCCGGCCCGATGCCGGCCGCCATCAGCCCGAGGTGCAGCGCCGAGGTGCCCGAGGCGAGCGCGACGCACTCCCGGCCGGACACGGTGTCGGCGAACTCGGTCTCGAAGGCGGCCACCTCGGTGCCCTGGGTCAGCATGGCGCTGGCCAGGACCCGGTCCACGGCCTCGCGCTCGGCCGCGCCGAGCACCGGTTGCGCGATCGGCACGGTCACGGGCCAACCCTGCACCATGGCTACGGTGGTCGGCATCGACACTCACTCGCGCATGCCGGTCGTGGTCGGAGTCGGCCGGTCCGGCACGACGCTGCTGCGACTCATGCTCGACGCGCACCCGGAGCTGTCCATTCCTGCGGAGACCGGCTTCCTGTTGCCCGTCTTCGACGCCCTGCGCGCCGGCGCGGAGGTCGACGCCGCCCGATTCGCGGACCTGGTGACGTCGTTCCCCACCTGGCCCGACCTCGCCACCGACCCGGCGGACTTCACGGCGGCCGTGCATCGCCTGGACCCCTTCTCGATCACCGCGGGCACTCGCGAGTTCTACCGGCGGTACGCCGCGGCGCGGGGCAAGTCGCGGTGGGGCGACAAGACCCCGGTCTACGGGCAGCACCTGTACGAGCTGCTGCGCGTTCTCCCCGAGGCGCACGTCGTCCACCTGGTCCGAGACGGCCGGGACGTCGCCCTCTCGCTGCGAGGGACGTGGTTCGCGCCGGCCGACGACATGGCGGCGCTCGCGCGCTACTGGGCGAACCAGGTCCGGAGCGTTCGCCGCCAGGCCGCGGGCAGGGACTGCTACACCGAGGTCCGCTACGAGGACCTCGTGTCCGAACCGGAGGAGACACTGCGCCGGATCAGCGCCGACCTCGACCTCGACTTCGACACGGCGATGCTGGCCTACCACCGCACGGCCGCCGCTCGCCTGGGCGAGCTGAGCGACGCCGTCCTCCCCGATGGCGTCGCCGTGGTCTCCCGGCAGCGGCGCATCGACAACCATCGCCGCACCTCGTCGCCGCCGGACCCCTTGCGGATCGGGCGGTGGCGCACCGAGATGTCCGCGGCCGAGCAGGACGACTTCGCCCGCGAGGCGGGAGACCTGCTCCTCGAGCTGGGCTACGAGGGCCGGGCCACGAGAGCCGGCCGGCTCGCACCGCAGCCGAGTCCTATGCTGACGGCCGTGCCTGTCCGGCGGGTCCTGCTCACCAACTGCTGGCTGAGCAGCCGGGCCGGGACCGAGCAGTACGTGCGAGACCTGTCCCTCGCGCTCCTGGCTCGCGGCTACGAACCGGTCGTGTTCTCGCCGCTCCTGGGGGAGGTCGCCGACGAGATCCGTGCGGCGGGGATCGTGGTCACCGATGACCTCGCCACCATGACCGAAGAGCCCGACGTGCTGCACTGCCATCACCGCTACGAGGCGATTGCGGCGCTGAGCCGGTTCCCCGACCGTCCGGGGCTGTTCGTGAAGCACGGCGCCGAGGCCTGGCAGGAGGAGGTGCCAGTGCACCCGCGGCTGCTGCGCTACGTCGCGGTCGACCAGCCCTGTCACGACCGGCTTCTCGAGGCGGGCCTGCCGATCGAGCGCACGACGATCATCGCCAACGGCGTGGACACGGCGCGGTTCCTGCCTCGGGACCCGCTCCCTCCGCGGCCACTTCGGGCGGTCGTGTTCAGCAACTACGCCAGTGAGCAGAACTACGTTCCGGTGGTCCGCGCAGCATGCGAGCGGATGGGCATCGAGCTGGATGTCGTCGGTTCGACCGTCGGCAACCCCGCGTCCTGTCCTGAGGAGCTGCTGCCCGGATACGACCTCGTGTTCGGCAAGGCGCGCGCGGCCGTCGAGGCCCTGGCGGTGGGCTGCGCCGTGGTCGTCGCCGACGCGCAAGGACTGGCCGGCATGGCGACGTACGCCGACCTGCCGGAGTGGCGTCCCAGGAACCTCGGCCGGACTCTGTTGACCACTCCCCACGACGTGGACGCGATCTGCGCGGCGATCGACCGCTACGACCCGGACGATGCGGCCCGCTGTCGCGACTACGTGCGCTCCCACTGGTCTCTGGACGCCATGGTCGACGCGCTGGCCGACGAGTACGACGCGGTCTACGCCGCGTGGAATCCAGCTGACGCCGATCCACGCGCCGAGCTTGCCGCCCTGGCCGGCACGCTGAGCAGGCTCGGCCCGCTCAGCACGGAGCTGGAGAATGCGCAGCCCTACGTTGAGCAGCACGCGAGACTGCTGGAGTCCTGGCGCTACGAGCAGGAGCAGGCCCGGCTGCTCCGGCAGCACGTCGGGTACCTGGAGTCCCGCCAGGCCGCGCAACAGTGAGCCGGCACGCCGCGGATCCGGACACCACGTGGCTCGTCGCGGGTCGCGCGGGGGCCATGGTCGTGGGCCCGGAGAGGGCGCTGGCCAGCCATCCCGACATCCGGGGCCGAGTGCATTTGACCGAGCCGATCCGTGACCTCGGGCCGGCGTACGCCGAGCACAGCGTGGCCGAGTCCGGGGTCCGCACCTTCGTGGTGCCGTGGCACCAGCTGGCGGACGGCCGCATGGTGGCCGCGCACCCCGTCGGCGGGAACCAGGTCTCCTGGCGCACCGACGCACCGACCGACCTGGGCGTCACCCCCGCGCCGGACGCGCACCTGACCGCCGTCCACGTGCGGTTCCTGCTGCGCCACCTCACCACCCGGCTGCTCGAGGAGGACCTGGCCGGCCGCTCGATCCACGCGGTCGCCGCAGCCGGCAGTACCGGCGTATTCGCGGTGGCTGGACCGACCCGCTCGGGCAAGACCCGGCTGGTCAACCACCTGATCGTCGCGGGCCTGGTCGGCGACGTCGTGGACGACGACTGCCCGGTCCTCGCTCCGGGAGGGGCCCTCGGGATGCTCGTCCCCCCGCGCCACGAGGTCGCACGTGCGGCCGTCCTCCCGATGCACACGCTGGTGCTGCTGACCGACGACGCCACGGCGGTGAGGCAGGTCGACGAGGTCACAGCGCACCGGTTCCTGGCGCGCACCCGGAGGCCGTGGCCGGCGCCGTGGCTGCCCACGGACGACCCCCGCGTCGTGCCGGCACTGCCGGCCGACCTCACCGTCATCGCCGCGCCGGCCCAGGACGAGTCCGCGTTCGCGGCCGTCGCCGGACTGGTCAGGGCCGACTGACCAGCTCGATCACGTCGGAGGCGCAGCGCAGGCTCATCGCCACCGGGTCGGGGATGGCGATCCCGAACTCGTCCTCGACGGCGGTGACCAGCGAGAGCAGGTCGAGCGAGTCCATGCCCAGCGCCTGCCACCGGGCGGCCGGATCCACGTCCGGACGGCCGGCGATCGACGAAACGAGGCCCAGGACCCGTGCGGCCAGATCGTTCACGGGCCGCTCACTGGACACTCACGGGGTGCTGCGGCGAGCGAGCAGGTCGAACAGGAGTGGCAGCGCCTCCTCCATCGGTGCGCGCTGCAGCAGCCGCGCCACGGTGCGGTCCGGTCCCTCGATCTCGCGGGTGAGCGCGTGGGCGAAGAACGCCGCCAGGTCGCTCGCGCGGCCCGGGGCGACGCCGCCGTGGCCGAGCACGGACGTGGCCAGTCCCTGCGCCGCACGCTCGATCGTCGCCTCGTCCAGCGGGGCGGCGGCCAGGTCGCGGGTCGCGGAGAACGGATGCGACGCGGCGGCGCCGGGCGCGCTCACCTCGTCGGCGACGAGGTCGGCCACCAGGGGCGCGAGGACGACGCCGTTGCGCCAGGTCCCCGTGGCCACGAGGAGCCACGGTTCGGCGGTCCGTCCCACGAGTGGCAGCCGGTCCGCGGTGACCGGCCGGTGGCCGACGGACATCGAGACGACCTCGGCCCGGCGCAGCCGGCGGTCCAGCTCGCGGACGCAGCCGCCGATGAGATCGTCCAGCTCGGACAGCTGTGGCCCGAGCGCCGGCTCCGGGTTGGTGGTCAGCCGGTTCGTGGCACCCAGGTAGGTCATGCCGTCCGCCCGGGGCACGGCGTGCAGGCCACAGGCGAAGGCCCGGTTGGGCGTGCGCACGCACCCCGGTATCGGGTCGGTGGCGCGCACCAGCACCGAGACGCCCCTGCCTCCCAGGAGCGGCGGCAGCAGCTCGGCCAGCCCCGACCGCGCGAGCAGCTCGTTGGTGTGCGCGCCGGTGGCCAGCACGACCTCGGCGCAGGAGACGAGGCCGGAGGCGCGCGTGTGCACACCGGCGGCGTCGACCGTCAACGCGTCGTCAGCCACCACCTCGACGTTCCCTAGCCGCGCGATCGCCGTACGCAACGCGTCGAGCAGCGCGCCACTGTCCAGGGAGGCCTCGTCGGGCAGCAGGACGGCGCGGACCGGTTCGAACCCGGCATCGGGGCGCAGGCCGGGAACGACCGACGGGTCGACGTCCTCGATGCCGCCGCCGTGCTTGGCGGCCGCAGCGCGGATCGCCTCGAGGCCGGCGAGGTCCGCGGTGTTGCGCGCCACCACATGGATTCCCGGCGTGGTGGCCACCGCCAGCTCCTCCAGCCACGGCTGCCACCGGTCGAGACCGTCCCGGCGGGTGCCGACCTCGACCTCAACGGTGCCGGAGTCCTGGTGGGCGGAGACCTCGCTGTAGACCGCCAGCATCGCGCCCGACGCGGCGCTGGCCGAGCGCTGGTCACTCCCGGTCACCCAGACCACGCGGTGCCCGGCCCTACCCAGCCGTAGTGCAGTTGCGGCCCCGACGATCCCGGAGCCGACGACCGCCAGGTCCGCCGTCACGGTGCCGGGGTCAACTGGCCGTCGCGCAGCACGTAGGCGAGTCCGCAGCTGCAGGTGAGCTCCGCCTCGAGCGTCCGGCCGCACCCGCACGCCCAGCCGACCTGGCGTGCAGGGTTGCCCGCGACCAGGCCGTACGCCGGCACGTCCTTGTGCACCACGGCGCCCGCCGCGACCATCGCCCACTCGCCGACCACGACGCCGGGCAGGACGAGGGCACCGCCCCCGATCGTCGCGCCGCGCCGCACCACCACGGGACGCGGCTCCCACTGGCCGGGCCCACGCCTGGTCCCGTCCGGGTTCGTGGCGCGCGGGTGGGCGTCCTCCATCAAGTAGGCCTGCGGCCCGATGAACACCTCACTCTCGACGCGAGCGCCCATGAGCGTGGCGTAGTTGCCGATCTTGACCAGGGCGCCGACGGTCGCGGTGGAGCTGAGGAACGCGCCCTTGCCGACGGTGCACTCGCGGCCGAGCGAGGCACCGGCGAGCAGCTGGGCCTGGTGCCAGACCTTGCTGTCCTCGCCCACCTCGGCGCCCTCGACCTCAGCCGTGGGGTGGACGAAGGCAGGCACGGCCGGAGTTTACGCACCGGCGTCGGCAGCGTCCGTGACCGGACACGTGGACGGCCGGCGCCACACCACGACCGTGCGCCGGTCCGGCAGGCCGACCGTGGAGTGGCGGACGAAGCCGGCGGCGCGCGCCGCCCGCGCCATGAGGTCCGGGTCGACGATCGGCTCGATCTCGTACGCCACTCCGCCCGCGGTGAGCACGAGGCACGCGGTGGCCGCAGCGCCGGTCGTCAGGTAGTCGGTCATCGCCCTCACGTCGTTGGGGACGGCGATCGGGTCGACCATCGTCAGCGCCAGCGGGACCCTTCCCTCCAGCATCTGCTCGAGCTGGACGGTGTTGAGATTTATCAGCCGATGCCGGAAGCCGAAGGTCGTGAACGCCGGTCCCAGCTCGTCGAGCTGGTGGGCGAGCCGGACCTGGGCGGCATGCCAGGCCCGGCCCTGGGCACGCGTGAGCTGACCGTCGGTGGGATGGCGCTGTCCGCCGCGGACGTAGTTCTGGATCGAGCCGGCGCCGTTCACCCAGACCGCGTTGCCGATCCAGGGGAGCTGCGCCACCCGCGGCTTCGCCAGCGGCGAGGCGGGGTCGGCGGCCGCTGCCGTGTTGAGGACGAGCACGACGACGCTCGCCGCGACCAGGGTCCGGGCCGGCACCCGGGGCAGCCGCAGGAAGGCCCACGCAGTGAGCAGTGCGAGGGCCGGGATCAGCGGGGTGGTGAACCCGGTGCCCTTGTTGCCGGACGTCGTCAGCATGACCAGCCCCCACCCGGCCCAGGCCAGGCTCGGCAACAGCGGCGACCGGATCGTGGCCAGGGCCGTCCGCCGAAGCCCGTCGTGGCGCCACATGCGTACGCACGCCCACACCAGCACAAAGGCGCCGACCACCCACAGCACCACGACCGGGAGACCAGAGGTGGCGACGACGTACCGGGCCGACTCGCGCCACGAGTCCGACGAGAGCAGCGACTGGTCCTCGCCGTACGCCGAGCGGCCTGCTCCGTAGCCGTAGTCGGTCAGGTAGTCCCACACCGCCTCGCCGTTGCGGCGGTACCAGGGCCCGGCGACGACGAGCGAGACTGCCGCGGCCAGGCCGAGGTTCAGGAGCCGGCGTCCCCGCGCCGGTCCAACGGCCAGCAGGAGGAGGCCTACGAGGACGAGCGCGGGCAGGAACGCGAGGGTCAGCGTGCGGGACAGCGCGACCAGGCCGATGCACGCGCCGGCGGCGAGCGACCACCGCGTGTGCGCGAAGCCCCGGGACCGTGCGATGGACCACAGCATCAACGCGCTGCACGCCGCCGACGGGATCGGGAACAGGTAGGACCGGTGGAACATGATGATGACCGGCACCGCCGCTGTCAGGGCCAGGGTCAGCCATCCCAGCCGGGGGCCGCCCACGTCGTGGCCCAGCGCGTAGGACGCGACCAACAACACCGCGCCGAACGCGAGGGCGACCAGCAGCCCCGGCAGCACGCCCGGGCCAGTGACGAGGAAGACCGGCACCGTCAGCGCGGGCATCAGCGGCGCCTGGATGCCCGGCGCGAGCATCGCGTCCCACCACCCGCCCGCACCGCCGTCGTCCAGCCCGCGGTAGTCGTTGATCGCGATGAGCAGGTAGCCGGCCTCGTCGATGTCGACCGGCTGGCCGCGTCGGTAGCGCCACAGCCAGATCGCTCCGAGGCCGACGAACGCCGCGATCGCGGCGGTCAGCAGCAGGGCCTGGGTCACACGGGGGCCCGGCCGTTTCACGTCGGCAGCTTCAGGGCGAGTCCGATCCGGCGCAGCATCGCGGTGCGGCCACCGCCCACGGTCAGGGAGAGCCAGAAGTGGTGGTCGACGAGGTCGGCCAGCTCCGGGTCCTCGGTGAACCCACCCAGCGCTTGGAGCGTCGACCTGCGCACGACGTACCCGCGGGTGAGGTAGACCCGCTCACGCAGCCGCCGCTCGTCCGGGAGGAGAACGTTGACCAGCGTGTCGCCGTACGTCGCCGGGCAGAGCACCGCGTCGAGGCCCGGGTCGCGACGGAGCAGGTCGGCCATCCGCTCCAGCGCGTCGCCGATCAGCGCGTCGCCACCGTCGAGCACCCCGAGGAACGGCTCGTCGGTGCGCTCCACCAGCCGGTTGCGGGCCGCTCCTCGGTGCGCCGACGACCCACCTCGACGGACGTGTACGGGGATGTCGGGGAGCTCGGACTCGACCGAGGCTTCCGTGATCGCGACGCGGCCGTCACCGGCCAGCTTCGTGCACAGCACTGCCAAGCGGTCGTCGGACGTCGGCGACGGCTCGCGGGCTGCCATCGGCGCAGGCCTGAGCCCGGGTGGTGCCCAGGCTCCACCGCCGGCGGCGGGCAGCCAGGCAGCGAGATGCTGCGCGGGCTCGACCACCCTTGGGGGAGTGACGTGCAAAGGTGCCGGCGCCGCTGCCGCCACCTCGAGACACGCGTCCACGAGCCGGGCTGCCGGGACGACCATGTCCAGCTCGGTCCGGCACAGCTCGTGGGCCGCCTCGGCCAGGCTGGCCCGGCGCGGCTCGTCGCGGGCCAGAGCGGCCGCGACCCGGCCCACGTCCTCCGGTTCCGCCACGAGGAGGTGCTCGTCGGGGCGCAAGGGCCCGAGGTCGTCGGACGGCTCCGTGACCACGGCGCACCCGTTGGTGATCGCTTCCAGGACCCGCACCCACTCGAGCGCGGTCTTGGTGCCGCGGTGCAGGTTGAGAAGGACCTTGGTGCGCGCGAGGAGGGCCCACTTGTCGCGGCCGGCGAGGAAGTCGGGACGCGCGGCCGTCATCTGCTCGTGCGGTGCGAGCATCAGCTCGGTCCGCAGCCCGGCCAGGTCGCGGGCGGCGCGCGCGAGGATGCCGGTCCGGCGTTCGTCGGCGGTGCCGAGGTAGGCCACGTCGACGTCGCGGTCCCTCGCCTCCTGCCGGAGGTCCCAGGCCGGGACCAGCCCGAGCGGGAAGTGCACGGCGTCGATCCCGCGGCGCGCCAGCTCCTCGATCGAGTCCACGGAGATCTCGAAGCGGCCGGCCAGCTCCGCGGCGTACCGCACGGAGGTCTCGAACTCGTCGGTGCCCGGGTGCTCGACGCCGAACGCGACGGTCCTGGCTCGCAGCGAACCCGGTTCGGGCGGTGCGAGGACGTAGTACTCGTGAGGCACCACGACAGCCACCGTGCGGGCATCGACGATCTCGGACACGAGACCCCGGTGGGTCATCGCTTCGACGCCCACCCGACCCAGCCCGGCTACGGCCCCGGCGACAGCGGCCAGCAGCTCGACCATGAACACGCTCGAGCCCGGCGCCGACACGAAGGCGACCCGCAGCGAACTCTCGGTGCGGGCCGCCACCACGGAACCGTAGCGAAGCGCGCGGCCTTGCTACCGTCGTGCGGTGCCTGCAGCGCGGTCCGGAGGGCGCGGCACCCGCTGGGGTGCGGCGCTGCTGCGCCGTGTCCGGGGTCCTCGCGTGGTGGACGGCCCGCAGTCGGCGGCCCTCGTCGGCATCGACCCTGAGAAGACCACGTCCGAGGAGCGTCGTACTGCCTGGTGGAAGGCGCGGCTCGACCTCCCCGAGGACGGAGCGGTCCTTGGCCCGTCGTTCAACGTGGTCAGCGGTTGGGCGATCCACGAGTGGCGCCATCTCAGGGGTGTGCTGATCACCGTCGACGGCAAGCCGAGGGGGTTCGTCACGACGTTCAACGAACGCCGTGACGTGGTTCGACGCTGGGGATCCTTTCCGACCGCAGACCGGGCGGGGTGGACTGCCATGATCGACTTCGCGGACACGGACGCCCCCGAGGTGGTCGTGTCGGCGTACGCCTTTCTGGAGCCCCGCCGCCACTCGCCGGAGGGAGAGCGGACGAGGCTTGGCCCGGTCCGCCACATCGGCACCGTGCACTGTCTGGTGCGGAGCGACGAAGCGCCGTCGGGCCTGCCGACCGGCTTCTTCCACGAGAGCGACTTCGTCACCGCCGGATACGTGCACGTGACCGGCCACATCCAGTCGATCGAGGACGTCGCGACCGTCGAGCTGCTGCTGGACGGCGAATCGACCGGGCTGGCCAGGGCGACACCCGGCGAAGAGGTGGGCGCCAACTCGGTCGCGATCGTCAGCACGCACTTCGAGGGCGTGGTCCATGTGCCGCCGGACGTTGCGTCGGTGTCCGTGACGGCTGTCGTGACGCTGACCTCCGGCCACTCCTTCGAGCTCAAGCCATGGCACGTCGACGTGCACCGGACCCGCGTCAAACCCGGCCCCGACGCGGCTCGACTGGCGCTGGTCCGTGACCGTACGGCGAACCAGCTGGCGGCCCTGGCCCGCGGTACGCCGGCCCAGGAGCCCCGGGTACTGGTCGCCACCGCCGATCTCGGTCTGGGCGGCGGCCAGCTCTACCTGCACGAGCTGATGCTCCGGCTGGCCAGGAACGGCGTGCGGTTCGCGCTGACCAGCCCCCGATCGGGCCCACTGACCGACGAGCTGGAGGGCATGGGCGTCCCCGTCCTCGTGACCGGGCCACCCCATGTCCAGGACCCCGAGGCCTACGAGGCCCAGGTCCGAGACATCGGTGCGTTCGCCCTGCAGCACGGGTGCACGGCCGTGCTGGCCAACATCGTCACCTCGTTCACCGGTGCCGACGCCGGGCTTCGCCTGGGCCTGCCACTGACGTGGGCGATCCATGAGAGCTACCCGTTCGGGCAGTTCTGGACGGAGGCGTTCGGCCCGGACGGAGCCCACCCCTATGTGGTCGAGCGGACCAGGCTCAGCCTCGGCGCAGCGTCACGGGTGGTGTTCGAGGCCACCCAGACCCTGCGGTTCTACGAGGAGTTGCTCGCCCCGGGGGTCGGGGTGGTCGTGCCCTACGGAGTCGACCTCGAGGAGATCGCCCGCTTCCGCGATGCCAATGACAGGGACGAGCTGCGCGCTCGCCTCGACATCAGCCCGGACACGCGCGCCCTCCTGTGCATGGGCACGATCGAGCCGCGCAAGGGTCAGCTCAACCTCGCCCAGGCCTTCGGTCACTCGACCGCACTTCGTGATGCGGACCTCCAGCTGATCTTCGTCGGCGCAGTGCCCGGGCGACCGTACGCCGATGCGTTGAGCGCCTACGTCGACCGACTGGGCGACGATCGGATCCGGATCGAGCCGGTCCAGCCCGACATCCACCGCTGGTACCACGCGTGCGACGCGCTGGTCTGCGCCTCGGACGTGGAGTCACTGCCGCGCTCGATGCTCGAGGTGATGGCCTTCGGGCGGCCGGTCGCCTCGACCGCGGTGTTCGGCATCCCGGAGCTGGTCGAGGACGGCGTCTCCGGGTTCCTGTGTCGTGATCGCGACCTGGCCGCGCTGCGTGGGATGCTCGAGCGCGTGGCCGACACCAGCCGGGACGACCTGGTCGCCATGGGCGCTCGTGCTCGGGGCGTCGTCACCACGCGACACGACCCGAGCGTCTACGCGGGCTACTACCTCGAGGAGCTGACGGGGCACCTGCATGCCAGGTGACGGACGCACGCTCGCGGTCATCGGCTACGGCTTCATCGGCCGCCGAGTGGCCCGGAGCGCCCTGGCCGAGGGCTGGAAGGTGCGCTCGCTGTCCCGGCAGCCGGTCGAGCGCCGCCACGACCCGGGGCACGACGTCATGGTCGGGGACGCGCGGCACGGCGACGACCTGGCTCGGCTGCTCGAAGGTGCCGACCACGTCGTGTTCGCCGCCGGCACGGCCAAGCCGGCCGAGTCCAACCAGCACCCGATGCACGAGGTCGCCGCCAACCTGGGTCCGCTGCTGGCCGTCCTCAGCGCGATCCCGCGCACCTCGGTCGGCGCGATCACCCTGCTGTCGTCCGGTGGCACGGTCTACGGACCCGGCGCGCCGACCCCCACGCCGGAGACCGCGCCACTCTGGCCCATCAGCACGTACGGCGTCCTCAAGGTCACCTCCGAGCGCTACGTCGCGATGCACGCCCGCCTGCACGGCCTCTCCGCCGACATCCTGCGCTGTTCCAACGTCTACGGGCCCGGCGAGCCGACGCACGGATCGCAGGGGCTGATAGGTGTGACCCGCAGTGCGATCCGGGCCAACCGCCCCATCGACGTGTTCGGCGACGGGTCGACGCGTCGAGACTTCGTGCACGTCGACGACGTGGCCGGCGCGGTCGTGGCGCTGGCCGCCAGCCCCGACGGCGTCCGCATCCTCAACGTCGGCTCGGGCAGCTCGGTGTCGGTGCACGAGGTGATCGGTGCGGTGGCCCACTCGCTGGGCCGGGAGGCAGTGCTGGAGTACCGCCCGGGCCGGCCGACCGACGTACCCGTCGTCCACCTGGACGTGAGCGCCATACGCGCACTCGTCGACTTCGACCCGCGGGACCTGGCCACCGGACTCGGGGGCTAGCCCCTCTGGGCCAGGACTGTGACATTTCCCGCGTTCGGGGTCTGGACCCGGTGGATCCGATTCCCATTCGGCGTGGCAGTGTGCAGAATGCCCGGTCGGCAGGGTGCCGGTGTAGTAGCGGAGGTGTTGCATGGCGTCGACGGACGCGCCCGAGTCGGCGGTCCGGAGCAGTGACGGGCCGATGGCCGCGGGCGTCGGCGGACCGACCCGGGCAGGCATCGACGTGCGGACGCTCCGGCAGGACCGCTGGTGGCTCTACCCGGCGGTGACCTTCACGGTCTTCTTCGCCTTCGTCGTCTACTCCACGGTCCGCGCGTTCATGGACAAGGACTACTTCGCCGAGCCGTACCTGTCGCCGTTCTACTCGCCGTGCCTCGGTGACTGCGTCGAGGGCTCGTCGGACTTCGGCCAGCCGTTCGGTTGGTTCCCTCTCTCGGCGGCGCTGATCGTCCTGATCTTCCCGCTGGGCTTCCGGCTGACCTGCTACTACTACCGCAAGGCCTACTACCGCTCGTTCTGGCTCTCGCCGCCGGCCTGCGGTGTCGCCGAGCCGCACGCGGCGTACACCGGTGAGACCCGGTTCCCCCTGATCCTCCAGAACGTCCACCGCTGGTTCTGGTACGCCACCTTCGTCGTCGCGCTGATCCTGACCTGGGACGTCGTCCTGGCCTTCGGTCCCGCTCCCGGCGAGTCCGACGGCATCCACATGGGTCTCGGCACCCTGCTGATGCTGGTCAACGTCGCCTTCATCTGGCTCTACCAGCTCTCCTGCCACTCGTGTCGCCACATCGTCGGCGGCCGGCTCCGGCACTTCAGCAAGCACCCGGTGCGCTACCAGCTCTGGACCTGGGTCTCCAAGCTCAACGCCCGGCACGCGAACTACGCGTGGTTGTCCCTGTTCTCGGTCGCGCTGGTGGACCTCTACATCTACCTGTTGGCGTCGGGCGCGTTCGACGACCCGCGGTTCTTCTGAGGCGAGGGGCCCATGACTGAGACACCCGGAACGAACATCGAGAAGCACCACTACGACGTCATCGTGATCGGCGCCGGCGGCTCCGGCCTCCGCGCCGCGATCGCCGCGCACGAGGCCGGGGCGAAGACCGCGATCGTCTGCAAGTCGCTCCTCGGCAAGGCGCACACCGTGATGGCCGAGGGCGGCATCGCCGCGGCGATGGGCAACCGCTGGCCCGAGGACAACTGGGAGGTGCACTTCCGCGACACCATGCGTGGCGGGAAGATGCTCAACAACTGGCGGATGGCCCAGCTGCACGCCCAGGAGGCCCCGGAGCGGGTCCAGGAGCTCGAGGACTGGGGCGCCCTGTTCGATCGCACCGAGGACGGCCTGATCTCCCAGCGCGACTTCGGCGGCCATCGCTACGCACGACTCGCGCACGTCGGCGACCGCACCGGCCTGGAGATGATCCGCACCCTTCAGCAGCGCGCCGTCGCGCTCGGCATCGACTGCTTCATGGAGTGCACGGTCACCGACCTGTTCAAGGGTCAGGACGGCGCGATCACGGGCGCGTTCGGCTACTGGCGCGAGACCGGCACGTTCCTCGTCTTCGAGGCCCCGTCCGTCGTGCTCGCCACCGGCGGCATCGGCAAGTCGTTCAAGGTCACCTCGAACTCGTGGGAGTACACCGGCGACGGGCACGCGCTCGCCCTGCGGGCGGGCGCCTCGCTGATCAACATGGAGTTCGTGCAGTTCCACCCCACGGGGATGGTCTGGCCGCCCTCGGTGAAGGGGCTGCTGGTCACGGAGTCGGTCCGCGGCGACGGCGGCATCCTGAAGAACTCCGAGGGCAAGCGGTTCATGTTCGACTACATCCCGGAGTTCTTCAAAGCAGAGACGGCCGACAACGTCGAAGAGGCCGACCGCTGGTACGACGACAAGAAGAACAACCGCCGGCCTCCCGAGCTGCTGCCACGTGACGAGGTCGCTCGGGCGATCAACTCCGAGATCAAGGCCGGCCGGGGATCACCGCATGGCGGCATCTACCTCGACATCGCCTCGCGGCGTTCGCCGGAGTTCATCCACAAGCGGCTGCCGTCGATGTACCACCAGTTCAAGGAGCTGGCCGACGTCGACATCACCAAGGAGCCGATGGAGATCGGCCCGACGTGCCACTACGTGATGGGCGGTGTCGAGGTCGACCCCGACACCGAGCTCTCCCTGGTCGACGGCCTCTACGCCGTGGGCGAGTGCTCCGGCGGCATGCACGGCTCGAACCGGCTCGGCGGCAACTCGCTGTCGGACCTGATCGTGTTCGGCAAGCGGGCCGGTGAGGCCGCGGCCGCGCGCTCCTCTTCCTTGTCGTCGCGGACCTCGGTCCCCGACGCCGAGGTGACGGCCGCCGAGCAGGCCGCGCTGGCGCCGTTCGACTCCAACGGCGACGAGAACGCATACACGATCCAGGACGACCTCCAGCAGGCGATGAACGACCTGGTCGGCATCATCCGCAGCTCCGACGAGCTCGAGCAGTCGCTCAAGGAGATCGAGCAGCTCAAGGAGCGGGCGGCCAACCTCAAGGTCGAGGGTGGCCGCGCCTACAACCCCGGCTGGCACCTCGCGATCGACATCCACAACATGCTGCTGGTGTCCGAGTGCATCGCGAAGGCGGCACTGACGCGCCAGGAGTCGCGGGGTGGACACACCCGCAACGACTTCCCGGGACCGGACCCCGAGTGGGGCGCGAAGAACCTCGTGCTGACTCTCAACTCGTCGGGCGACGGGGTGGACCTGGCCGAGAAGCCGCTCCCCGTGATGCCGGACGAGCTCAAGGCGTTCTTCGAGGACAAGTGAGGACTGGACAAATGGCTGGGGACGCGACCGAGCTGAAGATGCGGGTCTGGCGCGGCGACGACCAGGGCGGCGGTCTCGAGGACTACACCGTGGAGGTCTCCGAGGGCGAGGTCGTCCTCGACGCCATCCATCGGCTGCAGGCGACCCAGGCCGGCGACCTGGCCGTGCGCTGGAACTGCAAGGCCGGCAAGTGCGGCTCCTGCTCGGCCGAGATCAACGGCCGGCCACGGCTGCTGTGCATGACGCGGCTGTCCGACTTCGAGCCCGGCGAGACCATCACCGTCACCCCGGTCCGGGCCTTCCCGATCGTGCGCGACCTGGTCACCGACGTCTCCTACAACTACGAGAAGGCGTCCGAGCTCCCGGCGTTCGCGCCGCCCCCGCGGGACGCCGACGGCAAGCGCCGGATGGCCCAGGTCGACGTCGAACGCGGCCAGGAGTTCCGCAAGTGCATCGAGTGCTTCCTGTGCCAGAACGTCTGCCACGTCATCCGTGACCACGAGGACAACAAGCCCGCCTTCGCCGGCCCGCGCTTCTTCCTCCGGTACGCCGAGCTCGACATGCACCCGCTGGACACCCACGACCGCCGCGAGCTCGCGCAGGCGGCCGCCGGCATCGGGATGTGCAACATCACCAAGTGCTGCACCGAGGTCTGCCCCGAGGGCATCAAGATCACAGACAACGCGATCATCCCGATGAAGGAGCGCGTGATCGACAAGAAGTACGACCCGCTCGTCTGGCTCGGCGCCAAGATCGGCCTCCGCAGCAAGGACGACGACGGCCGCGAGGCGGCCCCGAAGAGGGGCCCGAGCCCGGTCAAGCGCCCCGCGTCGAGGGCCTGAGGTCACTCGACGCCGCACGGACGGGCCACAGCGACGCCGAGACCGCGGTCGTGGCGGACTGTCAATACCCCACCGGGTGTCAGGAGAACTTGACCGCCCCATGTCCCTGTGCGTTCCTTGACGAGTGACGGGGGGAGTCGCGCCGGGCTGGTATCCGGACTACGAAGCACCGCCGGGCCACCAGCGCTACTGGAACGGGGAGCGGTGGACCGAGCGTCGCTCCGGCGCGCCCGAGCAGCTGCCGGCCAGAACCGAGGAGAACGTGCTGCGATTCGCGCCGTGGCTGCTGGCCGCCGTCGCCGTCCTGGTGGTGGTCAGCGCCGCGGTGCTGGTCGTCGGTGGCGACCAGACGGCCAGGTCGAACAACGGTTCGTCACCGCCTTCGGCCTCGAGCATCCCGAGCCCGCCGGCCACGGAGCAGACCAAGCCGGACGGCCAGACCGGACCCGAACGCCGGACCTGGCGGGTCGACGCCGCCATCGACGGGAGCACGCTGCGGCTGTCCAACGGTGCTGAGGTGCGGTTGGTCGGGATCGCGGGCAGCTGCGGCACCGACGCGCTCGCGAAGATGGTGGTCGGCCACCAGGTCACGCTGACCCGTCGCGGTCTCGACAAGGACGCCGACGACAGGCTGCTGCGCTACGTCGAGCGCGACACCGCCGACGTCGGCAAGCGGCTGATCCAGCGCGGCTGGGCCACGGCGTCCGACGCGGCCAACCCGCGCCGCGCCATCTACCGCCGGATCGACGAGCGCAGCCGCGACCGCTGCTGACCCGTCACGTCGTCACGGGCTCATAGCTCGCGAAGGTCCGGGTGAACGAGCCGGTGCCGTGCGTGGCCGAGCGGAGGTCGATCGGGTAGCGGATCAGCTCCGAGCACGGCACGTGCGCGCGTACGACGGCCATCCCGTTGGCCGTGTCCTGGCCGAGCACGCGGCCGCGCCGCGAGGACAGGTCGCTCATCACGGTGCCGACCAGGTCGTCCGGCACGGTCACCTCGACCTCGTCGTACGGCTCCAGGAGCAGCACTCCGGCGGTGTTGGCGGCCTCGCGCAGCGCCAGCGCGCCGGCGCTCTGGAACGCCATGTCGGAGGAGTCGACGCTGTGTGCCTTGCCTCCGGTGAGCGTCACGCGGACGTCGACCATCGGGTGGCCGCCGCAGCCGCGGGACATCTGGGCGCGGACGCCCTTCTCGACCGACGGGATGAACTGCCTGGGTACGACGCCGCCCACCACCCGCTCGGCGAACTCGAACCCGGAGCCTCGGGGCAGCGGTTCGACCTCGATCTCGCAGACGGCGTACTGGCCGTGGCCACCGGACTGCTTCACGTGCCGCCCGAGCCCGTTGCCGGCTGCCGCCATGGTCTCGCGCATCGGCACCAGCACCTCGATCTGCCGGACCGAGACGCCGAACCGCTCGGACAGCCGTCCCAGAGAGGCGTCCGCGTGTGCTTCGCCCATCGTCCAGAGCACGAGCTGGCTCTGCTCGCCGGCACCCATCTCGACGCGCAGGGAGGGGTCCTCCGCGGCCAGTCGCGACAGCGCGGTCGAGAGCTTGTCCTCGTCGGACTTCGTCTCCGCCTCGATCGCGACCGGTAGCAGCGGCGTCGGCAGCGTCCACGGTCGGAGCACCCGAGGGTCCTCGACCGAGGAGAGCGTGTCACCGGTCTCCGCGCGCCCGAGACGTCCGACGGTGGCGATGTCGCCGCACACCACGCGGTTCGCGGGCTGGAGGGACTGTCCGAACGGGTAGGAGAGTGCCCCGACCCGCTCGTCGTCGTCGTGGTCGGCATGGCCGGACTCGGCGCCGAAGAACGACGTGAGGTGGCCGGACACGTGCACGGGCTTGTCGGGGTCGAGGGTGCCGGAGAAGACCCGCACCAGGCTGACCCGGCCGACGTACGGGTCGCTCGTGGTCTTCACGATCTCCGCGACGAGGGGACCCTGCGGGTCGCACGTGACCGCGTCAGCGGCCGCTCCGGCGGGAGTGAAGGTGTCCGGACTCGGGTGCTCGCTGGGCGCGGGGAAGCCGCGCACCATCAGGTCGAGCAGCTCGTCGCAGCCCACGCCGCTCGTCGAGCAGGCCGCCACGACGGGGAAGAAGGTGCCTCGCGACATGGCACGGTGCAGGTCCTCGAGCAGCGCGTCCTCGGTGACCTGCTCGCCGGCGAGGTAGCGGTCCATCAGCCCCTCGTCCTCGGACTCCTCGATGATCCCCTCGATCAGGGCCGCGCGTGCGTCGCCATTCGTCGGGTCAGCCTCCGACTCGGCGTCCGAGCTGAGCAGCCCCACCAGCCCCGTGACCTCGGTGCCCGACATGACCGGGACGTACAAAGGGAGCACCTTGTCGCCGGTGCTCCCGAACGTCGCCTGTGCTGCCGCCAGCACGCCTGGGTAGTCGGCCCGGGCATGGTCGAGCTTGGTCACCACGACCGCGCGCGGCATCCCGACGTCCGCGCACTCACGCCAAAGAATCGCCGTGACCTGGTCGACCGGCTCGTTGGCAGCGGTCACGAACAGCGCGCAGTCCGCGGCGCGGAGCCCGGCCCGCAGCTCGCCCACGAAGTCGGCGTAGCCGGGGGTGTCGATGAGGTTCACCTTCACGCCGCGGTGCACGAGGGGCGCCACCGAGAGCGCCATCGAGCGCCCGTGGGAGCGCTCACCTGACTCGAAGTCGGACACCGTGGTGCCCTCGGCGACCGTGCCCGCCCGGGTCAGCGCGCCGCTGCGGACGAGCAGGGTCTCCAGGAGCGTGGTCTTGCCACCGGAGCTCGGCCCCACCAGCACGACGTTGCGTATCTCATCGGGCTTGAGGGCCTCGAGATCTTGTCTGCCGGCTGCACGAGCTCCTTTGTCCACCATGGGGACACGTTGCTCCTGTTGAGGGGGCCACCTCAACCCCTGGCATGGAGAAATTCACAGTCGATGGCCCTGCGGGGCCGGCGAACCTACTCTTCGAGCGTGACCGAGGAGCAGACCGTCGAGGGCGGTCTGGCCGAGCCCAAGGAGCTCGAGCCGGACCAGGGCAGCCTCGACCTGGCCGCGCCCGAGGACCGTCGCGACCGCGACCGAGGGAAGACAGAGTGGGAGGCGGCGGCCGCCGCCGTGCTCCGCAAGGCCCGCCGGCTCACCGACGACGACCCGGACGGGCGGGTCTGGGAGACGCTCACCCGGACGACTCTCGACGGCATTGGTATCACCCCGCTCGGTACGCCGCACCTCGTCGACGGGCTCGTCACGGTGGGCCGGCCGATCAGACCGGGGGAGTGGGACATCAGGGCGCACCTCGCTGTCACCGACGCCAAGACGGACAACGAGACGCTGCTCACCGACCTGGAGGGCGGGGTCACCTCGCTGTGGCTCGAGGCCGACGGGGCCACCGAATGGCAGGTACTGCTCGACCAGGTGCTGCTGGACCTCGCGCCGGTGGTCCTGCAGACGACCGAGGCCGGCGCCCGCGCCTTCCTGCAGTACGCCGACGGCCGCGAATTGCACCGGCGCACCAACCTGGGTCTCGACGCCCGGCTGGCCACCCGAGACCTGGCCGATCAGGCGTGGCAGACAGGCGTGCGCGTCTTCGTGGTCGACGCGACCGAGGTCCACGACCGCGGCGCTTCCGACGTCCAGGAGCTCGCCCACTCGCTGTCCGTCGGTGCGCACTACCTGCGCAGCCTGACCAACGCCGGGTTCGATCTCGACGAGGCCGCCAAGATCGTCGAGTTCCGGTACGCCGCGACCGACGAGCAGTTCACGACGATCGCCAAGCTTCGTGCCGCACGTCGGCTGTGGGGCCGGGTCCTCGAGCTCAGTGGGACCAGCATCCGGGAGCAGCACCAGCACGCGGTGACCAGCCGACCGATGATGAGCAAGTACGACCCGTGGGTGAACATGCTGCGAACCACTGTCGCCGCGTTCGCGGCCGGCGTGGGCGGAGCGGACTCCGTCACGGTGATGCCCTTCGACAGCCCGCTCGGCACGCCGGACGCGTTCGGCCGCCGGATCGCGCGCAACACCTCGCACCTGCTCATCGACGAGTCGCACGTCGCCGCCGTTGCCGACCCGGCCGGGGGTTCCTACGCCGTCGAGAAGCTCACCGACGACCTCGCCGTGGCGGCCTGGGAGCTGTTCGGCCGGCTCGACGAAGGCCTTGACCTGGACGCGGCGATCGCGAAGACCGTCGCGCAGCGCGACCTCGAGATCGCGACCCGGAGACGGCCGCTGACCGGGCTCACCGAGTACCCGAACCTCGCCGAGACCCTCCCCGAGCGGGCGCCGGCCGCCGAGGGTCGCCAGGTGCGCCGCTACGGCGCGGCCTTCGAGGCGTTGCGCGACGACGCGCCCGCCCCGCACGTGTTCCTGGCCACCATGGGCACCGTCGCCGCGCACACCGCCCGCGCGACGTTCGCCGCCAACCTGCTCGCCGCTGGTGGCATCGCCGTCGACGTCGCGGGCCCCACCGAGACCGCGGACGACCTGGTCGCAGCGTACGACGGGCAGCAGGTCGTCTTCCTCGCCGGCAGCGACGGCGCCTACGACTCCTGGGCCGACGACGCGGCGCATGCGCTGCGAGAGGCCGGTGCCCGCTGGGTCGTCATCGCCGGTGGGAACCGCGACACGGCCGACGACTCCGCCGCGACGGGCGTCGATGCGCTGGAGTTCCTGACCCGGACACGGGAGCGGCTGGCATGAGCGTCCCCAAGAGCTTTGCCGGCCTGCCCCTGGGGCCCCAGGCCAGTGTGTCGGCCGACTGGACGGATGCGGCCGAGCCCTGGCCGAGCCCGGAGGGCATCGACATCCTCCCGCTCTACGGCCCCGAGCACCTCGAGGGGCTGGATGCGCTCGACACCTGGCCCGGCCTCTCGCCGTTCCTGCGCGGCCCCTACCCGACGATGTACACGACCCAACCGTGGACGATCCGGCAGTACGCCGGCTTCTCCACCGCCGAGGAGTCCAACGCGTTCTACCGCCGCAACCTCGCGGCCGGACAGAAGGGGCTCAGCGTCGCCTTCGACCTGGCGACCCACCGCGGCTACGACTCCGACCACCCGCGGGTGCGCGGCGACGTCGGCATGGCCGGCGTGGCGATCGACTCGATCTACGACACCCGGACGCTCTTCGACGGCATCCCGCTCGACGAGATGTCGGTGTCGATGACCATGAACGGCGCCGTGCTGCCCGTGCTCGCCCTCTACATCGCCGCGGCCGAGGAGCAGGGGGTGAAACCGGAGCAGCTCAGCGGGACCATCCAGAACGACATCCTCAAGGAGTTCATGGTCCGCAACACCTACATCTACCCGCCCGAGCCGAGCATGCGGATCATCTCCGACATCTTCAGCTACACCGCGGCGAAGATGCCCCGCTTCAACTCGATCTCGATCTCCGGCTACCACATCCAGGAGGCGGGGGCGACCCAGGACCTCGAGCTCGCCTACACGCTCGCGGACGGCGTCGAGTACATCCGCGCCGGGCTCGCGACCGGGATGACCATCGACCAGTTCGCGCCGCGGCTCAGCTTCTTCTGGGCGATCGGCATGAACTTCTTCATGGAGGTCGCGAAGATGCGGGCGGCCAGGGCGCTGTGGAGCCGACTGGTCCGCGAGTTCGACCCCCAGAACCCCAAGTCGCTCAGCCTGCGTACCCACAGCCAGACCAGCGGCTGGTCGCTGACCGCCCAGGACGTCTTCAACAACGTCGGCCGCACCTGCATCGAGGCGATGGCCGCCACTCAGGGCCACACCCAGTCTCTGCACACCAACGCCCTCGACGAGGCGATCGCGCTGCCGACCGACTTCTCGGCCCGCATCGCCCGCAACACCCAGCTGCTGCTCCAGCAGGAGAGCGGTACGACGGGCACCATCGACCCCTGGGCCGGCTCCTACTACGTCGAGCGACTCACCCACGACCTCGCCGAGCGGGCCTGGGCGCACATCCAGGAGGCCGAGCGGGCCGGCGGGATGGCCAAGGCCATCGAGCAGGGCATCCCCAAGATGCGCATCGAGGAGGCGGCCGCCCGCACCCAGGCGCGCATCGACTCGGGAGCCCAGAAGGTGATCGGGGTCAACACGTTCCGGCTCGCCACCGAGAAAGGTGCCGATTCTCTGGGCATCGACGTGCTCAAGGTCGACAACGACGACGTCTACCGCCAGCAGATGGCGAAGCTCGAGCGGTTGCGCGCCGAGCGTGACGACGACGAGGTACGTCGCACGCTCGAGGCCCTGACCCGCTCTGCAGAGGACGGCGCCGGCGTCGATCTCGACGGCAACCTGCTCGCGCTCGCGGTCGACGCGGCCCGCGCCAAGGCCACCGTCGGCGAGATCTCCGACGCCCTCGAGAAGGTCTACGGCCGCCACCAGGCCACCATCCGTACGATCAGCGGCGTGTTCAGGGACGAGTCCGGGGAAGGTGGCGGCACCCTCGTCCGGCAGGTGCTCGACGCGACCGCGGAGTTCGAGGAGGCCGAGGGCCGCCGGCCCCGCATCCTGGTCGCCAAGATGGGACAGGACGGCCACGACCGCGGCCAGAAGGTCATCGTCTCGGCCTTCGCCGACATGGGCTTCGACGTCGACGTGGGCCCGCTGTTCTCCACACCTGAGGAGGTCGCCCAGCAGGCGGTCGACGCCGACGTGCACATCGTCGGTATCTCGTCGCTGGCGGCCGGCCACCTCACGCTGCTGCCCGCGTTGCGAACGGCGCTCGAGGAGCACGGCCGGCCGGACATCATGGTGGTGATCGGCGGTGTGATCCCACCGGACGACGTACCCACCCTGAAGGAGATGGGCGCGGCCGCGGTGTTCCTGCCCGGCACCGTCATCGCCGAGTCCGCGCTCGACCTGCTCGCGAGGTTGCGTGAGCAACTTGGCCACACCGGTGGTTGAGGAGCTCGCGCTAGCGAGCGTCTCGAAACCTCAACCACCGAGGTGCTCCGATGCCTGACCTGGCTGTGCTCCTCGAGGGCATCCGTGCGCAGCGCCGTGCGACGGTGTCGCAGGCGATCACGCTGGTGGAGTCGTCCAAGCGGGAGCACCGCTCGGCCGCTCGCGAGCTGCTGACCGCGCTCGCCGAGGACGACGCGTCCGGGGTCCGCTCGCCGGCCGTGAGGGTCGGTGTCTCCGGTGTGCCGGGCGTCGGGAAGTCGACGTTCATCGAGTCGCTCGGCACCCGTCTCACGGCGCAGGGCCATCGAGTCGGTGTGCTGGCGGTCGACCCGTCGAGCATCCGCACCGGCGGCTCGGTGCTCGGCGACAAGACCCGGATGGCGAAGCTGTCCGCGAACCCGAACGCCTACATCCGCCCTTCGCCGGCCGCCGGAACCCTCGGCGGCGTCGCCCGCGCCACGGTGCAGGCGATGGCGGTGCTGGAGGCTGCGGCGTACGACGTGGTGCTGGTCGAGACCGTCGGCGTCGGCCAGTCCGAGGTGACGGTGGCCGGGATGGTCGACACCTTCCTGTTCCTGACCCTGGCCCGCACCGGCGACCAGCTGCAAGGGATCAAGAAGGGCATCCTCGAGATCGCCGACGTGATCGCGGTCAACAAGGCCGACGGCGACCGGCAGGACGAGGCCAGGGCCGCAGCGCGGGAGCTGGCCGGCGCCTTGCGGCTCGTGCACGGCAAGGGGGAGTGGGCGCCACCGGTGGTGACGGTCTCCGGGCTGCACGACATCGGCGTCGACGACCTGTGGGGCCGAGTGCTCGCCCACCGGGACCAGCTCGGGTCCGACGGCCTGGCCGGGAAGCGCGCGCAGCAGCAGCTCGAGTTCACCTGGGCGCTGGTCCGCGACGAGCTCGACCAGCGGCTGCGCCACTCGGCCGGCGTACGCCGGATCCGCGACGAGGTGCGCAACGCGGTGCTCGCCGGTGAGCTGCCGGCGCCGATCGCAGCCGACCAGCTGCTCGCGGCCTACGACGACCGGGACTGACGGTCCGGCCGGTTGCGGAAGTCCGGCCGGGCGCTCTCGACGTACGACGAGTTCACCCCGAAAGGTGAAATCCCCCTCGATTCCCGCCTGTCCCGGCAGGTCGGGACAGTTCCCCCCTTGTCGCCGGGACACCCCGCATAGAAATCTCGGGGCAGGCACGGATGCGACAGGAGGGGCGCACCCGGAAGCCTCACTAGTCACTCCTCGTCATCTATCGAAGGAAGACCCCATGCGAACTCGTCACGTTCTGGCCGCGGCAGCGGCCCTTGCGCTCGCCGGCAGCACCGCCGGCGCCGCGCTCACCGGCGCCAGTGCGGCGCCCACCGACCACAAGGCCAAGCCCACGGTCGCCGTCGTGGCCAAGAAGCTGGTCGGCCCGCTCAGCGTCGCCCAGGCTCCGGACGGCACTCGCTACTGGACCGACGCCTTCGTGGGCATCCTCTACAAGCAGGCGCCCGACGGCACCGTGTCGGTCGTCTACAAGAGCAAGAACCACGGCTCCGACGGCGTCTCGGCCGACGGCGGGGCCCTCCGCTTCGTGACCGGTTCCAACGACAACAAGTCTGGCGGGGTCTTCACGCTGGACGGCGCGGGAGCGCCGGTGCAGCTCGGCGACACGTACGCTTACGAGAAGGCCGCCAACCCCGACGGCAAGTTCAAGTACGGCTTCCTCAAGACGCCGAAGTCCTGCGTGGCCCAGCTGCCCCCGATAGTCCGGCCCTACTCTGGCGTGAAGGAGACCCACTCCTACGCGGTGGCCACCGCCAACAACGTGACCTACGTCGCGGACGCCGGCGCCAACGCGATCCTCGCGCTGAACGCCCAGGGACAGTTCTCCACAGTCGCCGCCCTCAAGCCGGTCAAGGTGAAGGTGACCAAGAGCGCGGCGCTCGCCAACGACCTGCCGAATTGCGCCATCGGCAAGAAGATCGCGCTCGAGGCGGTGCCGACGGACATCGAGTACGGCCCGGACGGCCAGCTCTATGTCACCAGCCTGCCGGGCGGACCTGAAGACGGCTCCTTGGGGCTGAACGGCCGAGTGCTGAAGATCGACCCGACCACCGGCCATGTGTCCACGATCACCGGCGGGCTGCTCAGCCCCACTGGCGTCGCGGTGGCCAGCAACGGCGACATCTACGTGGCCCAGCTGTTCCGGGGCGTCATCTCGAAGATCAAGGCTGGCAAGCACAAGGCCAGGACCTACCTTCGAGTCCCGTTCCCGGCCGCGGTCGAGGTGACCCCGACCGGTCTGCTCGCGACGATCAACGCCCTGCCGATGGGCCCGAAGCCCAAGGGACAGGTCGTCACCATCGCACCCTGACGGGCCGCTGAACCTGCGGGGATCTCCGACGCCAGTCCATGCGGCGTCGGAGATCCTCGCTGTGGTCGTCTAATCTTCGGGGGACATGCACGAGCCCAGACCTGATGACCCGCGGGCCACCACGGTGATCATTTCCGACGTCGTCGACAAGTACGACACCGACCTGATCGACCTGCGCCGCGACCTGCACGCGCACCCTGAGCTGTCCTGGTCCGAGCTGCGCACGGCCGAGGTGGTGGCCGCCCGGGTCGAGCAGGCCGGCTGGCGGGTCACCCGCTACAGCCGCACCGGCTTCGCCGCCGACCTCGGTGACGCCGGGCCGCTCGTCGCGCTGCGGGCCGACATGGACGCGCTGCCGGTCCACGACCTCACCGACGACCCATGGGTCAGCACGGTCGCGGGGGTGGCGCATGCCTGCGGCCACGACGTGCACACGACCGCGCTGACCGGCGCCGCCATGGCCCTCGCCGAGGTGCACGACCGCGGCCTGCTCGCGGGCCGGGTCCGGCTGCTCTTCCAGCCGGCCGAGGAAGTGATGCCCGGTGGTGCCGTGCACTTCATGGAGGAGGGCGCGCTCGACGAGGTCGAGCGGGTCTTCGCGCTGCACTGTGACCCGGGTGTCGACGTCGGCCAGGTCGGGCTCCGCCTCGGGCCGCTCACCAGTGCGGCCGACCGGGTCGAGGTCCGGCTCAGCGGCACCGGAGGTCACACCAGCAGGCCGCACCTGACCGGAGACCTCACCTTCGCTCTGGCAAAGGTGACCACCGAGCTGCCCGCGGTGCTCAGCCGGCGGATGGACCCGCGGGCGGGCGTGAGCGTCGTGTGGGGGAGCCTGCACGCGGGCTCGGCGCCGAACGTCATCCCCGACCACGGCGTGGTCACCGGCACCGTCCGGATCCTCGACGCGGTGGCCTGGGCGGACTGCGAGGAAGTCGTCCGCACGGTCGTCGACGAGATCGTCCGTCCCTATGGCGTGAGTGCGGAGATCGACTACCAGCGCGGTGTACCCCCGGTAGTCAACGAGCCGGTCTCCAACCGGATCCTGGCCGACGCGGTCCGGTTGATGCTCGGTGACAAGGGTCAGGTGGTGGCCCCGCAGAGTCTCGGTGGTGAGGACTTCGGCTGGTACCTCGATCGCGTTCCTGGGGCGATGATGCGGCTGGGCACGCGCACGCCCGGCGGCGCGACGTACGACCTGCACCAGGGCAACCTGCGCATCGACGAGCGCGCGGTCGGCATCGGTGCCAAGCTGCTGGCGCAGACTGCCACCCGCGCTCTCAGTCGCTGACACCACCCGTCCGGACCATGGCGCAATGGCCCCTTGGGAGGGGGTTTCCCCCTGTGGTCGATGGCCCGAGGTCACCAACGGATAACAACGAGCAAAACTCCGGTCGGAGCATCGCCCAATGCCCCTGTCAGGGCCTAGGGTGGCGCGACGCGCTCCCGGACCGGGCGTGCACCTAGACAAAAACGATCAGGAGGATGCCGTGAAGAAGACGGCACGCATGGCGTTTGTGGCCGGTCTTGCCGCACTTGCGCTGACTGCATGTGGGGACCGGGACGACTCGAGTGACAACGCGGCGCCCGACGACGAGACGTCGAGCGCTGCACCGACCGAGGCGACCTCGTCGGCCGCGTCGGAGCCGGTGGGCAACCCGGACTTCAAGGCGTGCATGGTCTCCGACTCGGGCGGATTCGATGACAAGGGGTTCAACCAGACCGCGCTGAAGGGCCAGACCGACGCGGCCGAGCAGTTCGGCATCCAGACGGCGCAGGTCGAGTCGACCGGTGACGAGCAGTACGTCGACAACATCAACCAGCTCATCCAGCAGAGCTGCAACGAGATCACCACCGTCGGCTTCCTCCTCGGTGACGCCACGCTGAAGGCCGCCAAGAAGAACCCCGACGTCGACTTCGCGATCGTCGACTACGCGTTCTTCGACGACAAGGGCAACGACATCTCGCCCCCCAACGCGAAGGGTCTGACCTACGCGACCGACCAGCCGTCGTACCTCGCCGGCTACCTGGCCGCGGGCATGTCGGAGAGCGGCATCGTCGGCACCTTCGGCGGCCTGCCGATCCCGACCGTGACGATCTTCATGGAGGGCTTCCGCCAGGGCGTCGAGAAGTACAACGAGGACAACGGCACCGAGGTGCAGCTGCTCGGCTGGGACGGCAAGGAAGGTTCCTTCACCGAGGACTTCGAGGACAAGACCAAGGGCCAGGCGATCGGCGAGCAGCTGATCGGCCAGGGTGCCGACATCCTGATGCCGGTCGCCGGTCCCGCCGGCCTCGGTGGCCTCCAGGCCGCCAAGGACGCGGGCGCCAGGGGAATCTGGGTCGACACCGACGGCTTCGAGTCGACCGAGTACGGCGACATCCTGCTGACCTCGGTGGCCAAGGGCATGGACGTCTCGGTGACCGAGGCGATCAAGGAGTCCGTCGAGGGCACGTTCACCAACGAGCTCTACAACGGCACGCTGGAGAACGGTGGTGTGGGCCTTGCTCCCTACCACGACTTCGACAGCGTGATCCCGCAGGAGCTGAAGGACCAGATCGAGGCTCTCAAGGCGGGCATCATCGACGGTTCGATCACGATCACGCCTGCCGGCTGACCTGATCGACACCGCTCGAAACTGAGACACAGAGCCGGGGCGGGGACTTCCCCCGCCCCGGTTCTTCTTCCTCTGCCCTATGGTGCCGTCGTGGAGGGACAGCGATGAAGCTGGAAATCAAGGGACTGACCAAGAAGTTCGGGTCGTTCACGGCCAACGACCACATCGACCTGACCATCGAGCCGGGCGAGATCCACTGCCTGCTCGGTGAGAACGGCGCCGGCAAGTCCACGCTGATGAACATGCTCTACGGACTGCTGGACCCGACCGAGGGCGAGATCCTCGTCGACGGCGAGCCCGTCACGTTCAGGTCACCGAGCGACGCGATCGCGGCCGGGATCGGCATGGTGCACCAGCACTTCATGCTGGTTCCGGTGTTCACCGTCGCGGAGAACGTCATGCTGGGGCGCGAGCAGACCTCCGCCCCCGGCGTCCTGTCCCGCCGCAAGGCCTCGGGGATGGTCACCGAGCTCTCGGAGCGCTACGGCCTCAAGGTCGACCCGGGCATGCTGGTCGAGGCCTTGCCGGTCGGCGTCCAGCAGCGGGTCGAGATCATCAAGGCACTCTCCAACGAGGCCAAGGTGCTCATCCTCGACGAGCCGACCGCGGTGCTCACGCCGCAGGAGATCGACGAGCTCATGGACATCATGCGCTCGCTGAAGGAGCAGGGCACCTCGATCATCTTCATCACCCACAAGCTCCGCGAGGTCAAGGCGGTCGGCGACCGGATCTCCGTCGTCCGTCGCGGCAAGGTCGTCGGCACCGCCCCGCCGAGCACGTCCGAGGCCGAGCTCGCGGAGATGATGGTCGGCCGAGAGGTGAAGCTGAAGGTCGACAAGGACCCGCCCAAGACCGGCGCGGTCGTGATGTCCGTCGAGGGCTGCACGGTCGTCGACCCGCGGGGCCACCAGGTCGTCAAGGACGTGTCGTTCGAGGCCCGCGCAGGTGAGGTGCTCGGCATCGCGGGGGTCCAGGGCAACGGCCAGACCGAGCTGATCAAGGCGCTGCTCGGGCTGGTCAAGCCCGACGCCGGTGTGATCCGCCTCGACGGCGACGACATCAGCAAGCACGGCCCGCGCGAGAGTCTCGACGACGGCATCGGCTACATCCCCGAGGACCGCTCACACGACGGCTACGTCGGCGCCTTCAGCGTCCGGGAGAACCTCATCCTGGACATCTACCGAAGCGACGAGTTCTCCAACGGCCTGGTGCTCAAGCTCGACGACATCGCGGCGAACGCCGACGCCCGCATCAAGGAGTTCGACATCCGCACCGAGTCCGCCTCGACACCGGTGTCGTCGCTCTCTGGCGGCAACCAGCAGAAGGTCGTGGTGGCCCGGGAGTTCTCGCGGCCGCTCAAGGTCCTGATCGCCTCACAGCCGACCCGTGGCGTGGACGTGGGCTCGATCGAGTTCATCCACAAGCGGATCATCTCCGAGCGCGACAAGGGCACCGCGGTGATCATCGTCTCGACCGAGCTCGACGAGATCTTCTCCCTCTCCGACCGGATCGCGGTCATGTACGACGGCCGGATCGTCGACACGGTCAGCCCCGACATCGCCCGCGAGGACATCGGTCTGCTGATGGCCGGCGCCACACCCGAGTCGCAGGAGGCCAGCGCATGAGCACTCAGGCACCTACGCCGCCGCCCGGCGCCGCACCCGAGCCGGCCGAGCCGGAACACAAGGCCGACCTCCGCGACCCGATCTCCTGGCTGCCGAGCGTCAAGGTCACCGCCGGCGCGTTCCTGATCGCGCTGGTGATCGGCGCGCTCGTGATCGCGTTCAGCGACGACGACGTCATCGAGTCGCTGGGCTACTTCGGCAGCTACCCCTGGGACTTCTTCACCCGTTCGGCCGACGCGATCGGGTCGTCGTACTGGGCGCTGGCCAAGGGATCGGTCGGCTCCGGCCACGCGATCGCCTCCACGCTCAACCGCTCGGCGCCGTTGATCTGCGCCGGCCTGGGCGTGACGCTCGCGTTCCGCGCCGGCCTCTTCAACATCGGTGCCCAGGGCCAGCTGATCATCGGCGCGATCTGCGCCGGCTACGTCGGCTTCACGTGGAACCTGCCGCCGTTGGTACACCTGATCGTGGCCCTGGTCGCCGGCCTCGTCGGCGGTGCCGTCTGGGGCGGCCTGACCGGCTTCCTCAAGGCCCGCACCGGCGCCCACGAGGTGATCACCACGATCATGTTCAACTACCTTGCCGCCTCGGTGCTGATCTACGCCCTCAGTCACGACTCCTTCCAGCGACCCGGCAGCGACAACGCGCTCTCGCCGCAGGTGGACAACTCGGCGACGTTCCCGAGTCCGTTCGGCGACAGCTTCAACGTCCACCTCGGCGTGATCCTCGCGATCCTCGCGGGCGTCGCGGTCTGGTGGCTGCTCGAGCGCAGCACCTGGGGCTTCGAGCTACGCGCTGTCGGCGCCAACGCACAGGCGTCGCGCACCGCCGGGATGAGCGTCGCCAAGGTCTACACGCTCGCCATGCTCTTCGCCGGGGCGCTCGCCGGGCTGGCCGCGACCATGCAGGTCCTCGGCAACCAGAACGCACTGAGCCCGACGCTGCCCGGCTCGATCGGCTTCGACGCGATCACCGTGGCCCTGCTCGGACGCGCAAGCCCGCTCGGCACCGTGCTCGCCGGGCTGCTGTTCGGCGCGATGAGCGTGGGTGGCGTGGCCATGCAGGCAAGTGCCGGCACGCCCAAGGAGCTCACCGACGTGCTGCAGGCCCTGATCGTGCTCTTCGTCGCCGCGCCCGCGCTGGTCAAGGGGATGCTCCGAATCAGGGAGTCCGGCGGCGGGTCGACCGTCATGGCCAAGGGCTGGGGGTCCTGAGATGGCCGTGGCAACTGCGATCTCGGACGAGGGCGCGGTCGACGTCCGCGACCGCGGCGACGTACGCCGCCAGATCAGGCTCGTCTCGATCTTCGGCCTCGTCCTGCTGGCTTTGGTGTTCTTCTACCTCCGCATCGACGACTTCGGCGTCAAGTACACGCTCGGCGAGCGGGTGACCAAGGACGACCCGGCCAAGGACTTCGACGCCCAGACGCTCATGATCGTCGGCATCGTCATCGCCGCGGTCTCGCTGCTGCTGGCAGTGGTCAACAAGGTCCCCAAGGGTGCCGTCGGTGCCCTGATCTACTTCCTGATCGGCGTCGCCTTCTTCACCGGCTTCGTCTTCTGGAACTACGCCGACCAGAGCGGCACGTTCTCCGTGGCGATCATCAACCCGTTCCCGGGCACGATCCGGCTGGCCACACCGCTGATCTTCGGAGCCCTCGCCGGATGCCTCTGCGAGCGCGCCGGCGTCATCAACATCGCGATCGAGGGCCAGTTCCTGATGGGCGCGTTCTTCGCGTCGGTGGCCTCGAGCCTGGCCTTCAGCGCCGAGATGGGCCTGGTCGGCGGGATCGCCGCCGGCGTCGCCATGGCCGCGCTGCTCGGCGTCTTCGCGCTGCGCTACCAGGTCAACCAGGTCGTCCTCGGCGTGGTGCTGATCGCGCTGGCGACCGGGCTCACCGACTTCCTGCTCAGCCAGATCCCGGACGACCCGGACATCAAGAAGTACCTCAACGAGCCGCTGATCCTCGAGAAGGTTCCGGTCTCCGGCCTGGTCGACATCCCGGTGATCGGGCCGGCCCTGTTCAACCAGACCATCCTGGTCTACATCATGTACGGCTCGGTCATCTTCGTGACCCTGCTGCTCTTCCAGACGACGTGGGGGCTGCGGGTCCGCTCGGTCGGCGAGCACCCCAAGGCCGCCGACACGGTGGGCATCAACGTCAACCGGATCCGCTGGCAGGCCATCTTGATCGGCGGCGTGTTCGCGGGGCTGGGCGGGGCGTTCTTCACCGTCGGGTCCACCGGCACCTTCGACTCCAACGCCTCGGCGGGCAACGGCTTCATCGCACTCGCCGCGGTGATCATGGGCCGATGGCACCCGGTCGGAGCCACCCTGGCGTCGCTGCTGTTCGGCTTCTGCTTCACGCTGCAGGCCCAGCTGGCGTTCCTCGACAAGATCCCGGGTGAGCTGCTGCGCGCATCGCCGTACCTCGTCACCGTGATCGCCGTCGCCGGCTTCGTCGGCCGGGTGCGACCACCGGCGGCCGACGGCGAGCCCTACGTGAAGTCATGACCCAGCCATGACCGAGGCTCCCGACGACGGTTTCGACTGGGAGGCGTTGCGGGCCCAGGCCGTCGAGGCGATGGGCCACGCCTACGCGCCGTACTCCCACTTCCCGGTCGGCGCCGCCGCCGTGGTCGACGACGGCCGGGTGGTGACCGGGTGCAACGTCGAGAACGCCGCGTACGGCGTGACGCTGTGCGCCGAGTGCGGTGTGGTCAGCCAGCTGCACATCACCGGCGGCGGCCGGCTGACCCACTTCGTGTGCGTGGACGGCGGCGGCGCAGTGATCATGCCGTGTGGCCGCTGCCGTCAGCTGCTGTGGGAGAACGGCGGCGCCGAGCTGCTGCTGTGGACGGTCTCCGGCGTGAAGCCGATGACCGACGTGCTGCCCGACGCCTTCGGGCCCGAGGACCTGGAGAAGCATGGCTGAGGCACACGACGCCGTCGAGGTGATCGTCACCAAGCGCGACGGCGGTCGGCTGTCGGACTCGATGGTCGACTGGGTGGTCGACGCCTACACCCGCGGCGTGGTCGCCGACGAGCAGATGTCGGCGCTGGCGATGGCGATCCTGCTCAACGGCATGGACCGCTCCGAGATCGCCCGCTGGACCGACGCGATGATCGCGTCGGGGGAGCGGATGGACTTCTCGGGGCTGTCCCGCCCGACGGCCGACAAACACTCCACCGGCGGCGTGGGCGACAAGATCACGCTGCCCCTGGCTCCGCTCGTCGCGGCGTGCGGGGTCGCCGTACCCCAGCTGTCGGGGCGCGGGCTGGCGCACACCGGCGGCACCCTCGACAAGCTGGAGTCGATCCCGGGCTGGAGGGCCGCACTCTCCAACGAGGAGATCCTGTCCCAGCTCGAGTCGGTCGGCGCGGTGGTCTGCGCGGCCGGCGACGGGCTGGCGCCGGCGGACAAGAAGCTCTACGCCCTGCGCGACGTCACCGGCACGGTCGAGGCGATCCCGCTGATCGCCACGTCGATCATGAGCAAGAAGATCGCCGAGGGCACCGGCTCGCTGGTGCTGGACGTGAAGGTCGGCACCGGTGCGTTCATGAAGACGTCGGAGCGGGCGCGTGAGCTGGCCGAGACGATGGTCGCGCTCGGCACCGACGCCGGCGTGCACACGGTCGCGCTGCTCACCGAGATGTCGACGCCGCTCGGGCTGACCGCCGGTGGCAGCGTCGAGGTCGAGGAGTCGGTCGAGGTGCTCGCCGGCGGCGGCCCCGCCGACGTGGTCGAGCTGACGTTGGCGCTGGCCCGTGAGATGTTGGCCGGCGCCGGTCGCGACGACGTCGACCCGGCCGACAAGCTCGAGGACGGGTCGGCGATGGATGTCTGGAAGCAGATGATCCGCGCCCAGGACGGAGACCCGGACGCGCCGCTGCCGGTGGGCAGGGAGTCGCATGACGTGCTGGCCCCGTCGTCCGGCGTGCTGACCCGGCTCGACGCCCTGGCCATCGGCACCGCCGCCTGGCGGCTCGGGGCCGGCCGGTCCCGCAAGGAGGACCCGGTGCAGGCGGGCGCCGGAGTCCGCTGGCATGCTCGGCCCGGTGACCAGGTCACCGAGGGGCAGCCGCTGATGACGCTGCTGACCGACGAGCCCGAACGCTTCGAACGCGCGCTGGCGGTGCTCGAGGGCTCCTACGACATCTCCGCGGACGCGTCGTACGACGCCGGCCCGATCGTCATCGACCGGGTGAGTGCATGACCCAACTCGCGGCGGGGGAGTCGTTCGAGGTCTCGGCAACCCGGGTCCGGATGGGGATCGGGTGGGACCAGGACGCCGGCGCCGGCGTCGCCCGCACCGGTCGACCCGACGTGGACCTCGACGCGACCGCGCTTCAGTTCACCGGCTCCCAGCTCTTCGACCTGGCGTTCTACAACAACCTCAAGACGCGCGACGGGTCGGTCGAGCACCTCGGGGACAACAAGACGGGCAGCGGTGAGGGCGACGACGAGCAGGTCCTCGTCGACCTGTCGAAGGTGCACGGACCGGTCGACACGATCCTGTTCCTGGTCAGCAGCTATCAGGGTCACTCGCTGGAGTGGGTCGCGAACGCCTACTGCCGGCTGGTCGACGACGAGTCGGACGAGGAGCTGGCGCGGTTCACGCTCACCCAGTCGGTGACCGACACCGGCGCGGTGCTGGCCCTGTTGCGGCGTACGCCCTCCGGCTGGCAGCTGAACGCGGTTGGCGAGGGTGTGCCGATCACGGTGCCGACACAGGGACTGGCGAAGCTGAACCGCTTCCTGCGCTAGGTGTTCTGGCCGAGCAGCAGCACCACGGTCTCGGCCACACAGGCGGGCTTCTCCTCGCCCTCGATCTCGATCGTGTAGCGGACGACGAGCTGCTTGCCGGCCGGGACGTCGGTGAGCTCGGCGAGGGTGGCCTGCGCGCGGACCCGGCTGCCGACCTTGACCGGGTTGGGGAAGCGGACCTTGTTGAGGCCGTAGTTGAGCCGCGGCCCGTCGGTCTCGATGCTGAAGATGGTCTTGCTCAGCGCGGGGATCAGGCTGACGGTCATGTAGCCGTGCGCGATGGTCCCGCCGAACGGCCCCTGCGCCGCGCGCTCCAGGTCGACGTGGATCCACTGGTGGTCGTCCGTGGCGTCGGCGAACAGGTTGACGCGGTCCTGGTCGATCTCGAACCAGTCGCTGGTCCCGAGGTCCGCGCCCACGGCGGCGGCCAGCTGGTCGATGTCGGTGAAGGTGCGCACGTGGTTCCTCTCGTGCCTGCGCTTGCTGACAGGATGGCGCGCATGAGCGCCGTCCTCACCGAACCTAGTGCAGGTCCAGTGGTCACCCAGGAGCAGGTCCGGCGGGCGCCGAAGGTGCTTTTGCACGACCATCTCGACGGGGGGCTGCGGCCGGCCACGATCGTCGAGCTGGCGGCGGAGGTGGGCCACACCTTGCCCGCCCCGGACGCCGAGTCGCTGGGTGACTGGTTCACGACGATGGCCGACTCCGGCTCGCTGGTGAAGTACCTCGAGACCTTCGACCACACGGTCGCCGTCATGCAGACCGCGGCCGCGCTGACACGGGTCGCCCGCGAGTGTGTCGAGGACCTGGCGGCGGACGGTGTCGTGTACGCCGAGGTCCGCTACGCGCCCGAGCAGCACGTCTCCACCGGCCTGTCCCTCGACGACGTCGTCTCCGCCGTGCAGCAGGGCTTCGAGGAGGGCATGGCGCAGAGCCGGATCAATGGGCCAGGCATCACGGTGCGGCAGCTCCTGACCGCCATGCGGCACCAGGCCCGGTCCCGGGAGATCGCCGAGCTCTCGATCGCCTGGCGGGACCGCGGGGTCGCGGGCTTCGACATCGCCGGGGCCGAGGCCGGCTATCCGCCCACCCGGCACCTCGACGCGTTCGAGTACCTCCAGCGCGAGAACTCCCACTTCACCATCCACGCCGGCGAGGCGTTCGGCCTGCCGTCGATCTGGGAGGCGATCCAGTGGTGCGGCGCGGACCGGCTCGGCCACGGGGTGCGGATCATCGACGACATCACGGTGACCGACTCCGGGTCCGTCGAGCTCGGCCGCCTCGCGGCGTACGTCCGCGACATGCGGATCCCGCTCGAGATGTGTCCCGCCTCCAACGTGCAGACCGGCGCCGCGACGTCCATCGCCGAGCACCCCATCGGGTTGCTCACGCGCCTGCGCTTCCGGGTCACGGTCAACACCGACAACCGGCTGATGTCCGGCACCTCGATGACCTCGGAGTTCACCCACCTGGCAGAGGCGTTCGGCTACACCGTCCGCGACATGGAGTGGTTCACCGTCAACGCGATGAAGTCGGCGTTCCTGCCGTTCGACGAGCGGCTGGCCCTCATCGCCGACGTGATCAAGCCGGCGTACGCCGAGCTGCGGGTCGAGGCTGAGGGCTGAGGCTGAGGGCTGAGGCTCCCGGTCGCGCAGCCGGACGTAGTGATCGCGCGACGTGCCTGTTGCTCCACGCTCAGAACGAAACCGCCTGACGGCCGTCTTGGGCTACGAGCGCCGGCCGCGCAGCTCGGCGACCTCGGCTTCGAGATCGGCGATCCGGCGCTGGTCCCGCTCTCGCCGCTCGCGCTGTCGGGCCTGGACCTCGCGCAGCTTGCTGCGGTTGCGCTCGAGCCGGGCCTCGAGAGTGGCGACCCGCTCCTCGAGACCTACGACGACGGAGTCGGGCTCGACCGGTGTCAGCCAGTCCGGGCGGGTGGAGGAGGCCAGCACCTCCTCGGGGTGGTCACTGTTGAGGTCAGTGGCGCGGGGCAGCCGGGTCAGCACGGCCATGAACTCCCCCTCGAGCGCGGGCGTCTGAGTCAGCCCGGTGAGCAGCCAGGCCGAGCGCCCGCTGACGCGCAGCTCGTGCAACTGCTCAGTCAGGCTCTGTGGCGTGAAGAGCCAGACATGTGCGTCGACGTAGGTGCCTGAGAGTGTCTCGTCGACCTTGGCCGCGGTGTGCTCGAGCGAGTAGAGCCGGCTCGTGTAGTCCGGCACCTCCCCGCGCCACAGTGCAGGCCGGTCGTATTCGATGGCCCCGCTCACGTAGTCGTAGACGGCCCGCACCGATGGCCGCGTGTCGCCGTCGAGGTGCGCCTGGACCAGCTGACCCACCGTGGTCGGCGGTCGCAGCGCGTCGAATGTGTAGCGACGGTCGGGAACGACGAGCACGAGCGCCGCGCCGTCGGCGGTCAGATCGGCCAGGTCGGCGAGCCAGCCGATCAGGTCGGGCACGTGCTCGGCGACATGAGAGGCCACCACCCAGTCGTACGGCGCCCCCGGTGCGGCCGCCTCGGCGAGGCCGAGGGTGCGACCGTCGGGCTGGATCAGGGGGAAGTCGATCTCGGGAATCCGGTCGGTGTCGACCCCGGCGTCGTCGGCATAGTGCGCGACCAGACCGTCGCGGTCCAGAACGTCGGCGTAGCGCACATCCGCCTCGTCGCGCCGCACGATCGTGCGGTGCAGCGGCCCGATCTCGAGTCCGCGGCCGGTGCCGAAGTCGTGCAGCTCCCAGATCGCCCGGCGGCGGGAGAGCGGCGTTGCTGACACGACTCGAGAGTCTGCCAGCAACACCTGTCAGCGCTGGCGAGCGCGGCCACGAACGGTCGCCGGTGTTATCGTCCGTTGCTCAACCGAACCCCCTGGAGGTCGCTGAGCATGCCGGGTCTTCGTCATGTCGCCCTTGTTCCGGTCGTGTGCCTGCTGCTGGCCGGAGGAGCGCTGCCGACGGCCCAGGGTGCCGAGCGTGCCCTGCCGGAGAAGGTCACCGTCCACGACAGCCGAACCTCGGCCCCGATCGTCGACATCTCGGAGGTCAGGCTGGAGGCCAGCTGGTACTGGGACTCCGAGCAGTACGTGCGGGTGAAGGTGCCGCACGGTTTCCTACCGGGGCACCACCTGACCGTCTGGTTCGACCTCAACGGCGACTCGACGCCCGACGGTCACTACGACCTCAAGCTGCGCAAGCCGAAACGAGCGGGCGGGCAGTGGCTCCAGAGGGTCCAGGAGTTCCGCGTCGGCGGCGGCTGGGACGACGCCGGCAAGCGAGTGCGGTGCGGCGACGGCGAAGACTTCCCGCCGGCCTCCGACATCCGGCGCGGCCAGCGGACCGTCTACCTCGGTTTCAGCCTCTGGTCGTGCCTGCAGGTCCCGAATCCTCCGGACCTCGGGTCGGGCTCGTGGCGAGTCGCGGTGCGCGTCGCCAAGGGCAAGAACGCCGACATGGCCCCCAACCACCGCGGCTGGAGTGCGCCGGTGGCGGGCTGGGGTCCGTGTGACCCCTCCGGCGGTCCGTGCTGATCAGCGCCCCCACGAGGGCGACACCGTGACCAGCCGCATCGAGGCCGACTACCTCGTGGTCGGTGCCGGTGCCATGGGGATGTCGTTCACGGATGCGCTGGTCGATCACGCCCCCGGCGTGCGGGTGGCGCTCGTCGACCGCCGACACGGCGTGGGCGGCCACTGGCTCGAGGCGTACCCGTTCGTCCAGCTGCACCAGTCCTCGAGCTTCTACGGCGTCGCGTCGACGCTGCTCGGCGGTGGGCGGGTGCAGGATCGCGGGCCCGAGGCCGGGCTGCACGAGCGGGCCGGTCAGCCCGCGATCCTTGCCTACTACGCGGACGTGCTGGCCGACCGGCTGCTCGGCTCGGGGCGGGTCGAGTTCTTCCCGAGCTCGTCGTACGTCGGCGACCGCACCGTCGTCTCGCGGGCGTCGGGCCAGGTGCTGTCCATCCCTGACAGCTGCCGGGTGGTCGACGCGCACTACCTCGCCCCGGACATCCCGGCCGAGCTGCCTCCCCGGTTCGCCGTGGATGACGGAGCCCGCGTGGTCCCGGTCAACGGCCTCGTGCACCTCGAGGAGGTGCCGAGCCAGTACGTCGTCGTCGGCTCCGGCAAGACCGCCACCGACGCCATCGTCTGGCTGCTGGGGCGCGGGGTGGACCCGGGCGCGATCTGCTGGGTGCGCCCACGCGAGCCGTGGATGCTCAACCGCGCGATGATCCAGCCGGACCCGGTCGTCTTCCTCGGCATGGTCGGCTCGATGCTCGAGGCGGCCGAATCGGCCTCGTCCCTGGACGACCTGTTCCTCCGTCTCGAGGACGCCGGGATCATGTTCCGCATCGACCGGTCACTCACGCCGACCATGGCCAAGGCGCCCACCCTCGGCACCTGGGAGCTCGACCTGCTCCGCACCATCGAGGACGTCGTCCGTCTCGGCCACCTCACGTCCGTCTCCCGTGGCCGCATGGAGCTGTCGGGTGGGTCGGTCTCGATCGCCGACGACGCGCTGGTCGTGAACTGCGCTGCCGACGGACTGAAGAACCCACCGCTCGTCCCGCTCTGGCAGCCCGCGGCCATCACCCTCCAGCCCATCCGCGCCGGCTTCCCCTGCTTCGGCGCCGCCCTGGCCGGCTACGTCGAGGCGACCCGCCCCGACGACGACACCAAGAACGCCGTGTGCCGCCCCTCGCCGTACCCCAACTCGCTGGCGCAGTGGGTCCGGATGAACGTCCTGGGCTTCCAGAACTCCGCGTCGTTCAACTCCGAACCCGACATCAAGGACTGGGCCAACGGCGTCCCCATCAACCCCGCCCGCGTCCCGCCCGAGCACGCCGGGTCGGCCCAGCTGGGCGCCGTCCTGGAGCGGGTCGCGGCCCATGCGACACCCGGAGTGGCGCGACTCGCCGAGCTGATGGTTTGAGAAAGGCCCCGAGCGGCAAATGCATGGCATCAGTCGCCCCATGCCCAGAGAGCTCGACCACATGACCGTCCCCATCGCCATCGACCGAGTCAGCCTTCTCAGTGAACGCCTTTCCCTGCTGCGTGCCGAGCGGGACGGCGTCTTCCACCAGACGCTGCTGGTGGCCAACGGCGACCTCGCCGACCGGGCCACCAACGTCGAAGCCACGATCCGCCTGCGGTTGCTGGACGAGCGCATCGCGAGCCTCGAGCTCGAGATCGCCGAGAGCAGGCACCACCACCACACCGACGGCATGGTCTCGATCGGCGACGTGGTCACGGTGGACCTCGGCGAGGGTGACGAGACCTATCTGATCGGCTCGGTGGAGCAGGCCTCGGCCGGCGTCGACACCATCACTCCCGGCAGCCCGCTCGGCCGCGCCATCGTGGGCACGTCGGTCGGTACGACGGTCGCCTACGAGCCGCGTCCCGGCGTTCCCATGAACGTCACGATCCGCTCGGCCGGCGAGCTGGTCGCCCCCATCGCCTGACCCGACACGCACCCACCAGCCCGGCTGATCCATAGCCTCTTGGGGCTATACCGACCCCCAGGTTCGCGGCGGACATTGGAGGCCAGCCGCGATCACGCGGCACCCCCACCAACACACGAACCAACCGGTGGCGCCGCCATGCGCGGACACCGGCGGGAGGGACTTCGACATGGCTGGAGAGCGCGTCCTCGACGCACTGGGCAAGCTGCCCACAGACCTCGGGATGGTCAACGCCCGGGTCGCCGAGATCAAGCCGACCCCGAGCGAGGTCGGCCCCGTCTATCGCGAGATCTACAAGACTTCGAAGCCTGGAGCGCGCCGGCTGGCGACGGCGTACGCCACCACGCTGCCCTCGATCGACCAGCACCGCCAGGTGTTCCAGTCGGTGGCGCTCTCCCGGGACGCCGACGAGCGGCGCACCCTGATCAAGGGCTACCGCGACGCGCACCAGGACCAGTGGATCGTGCACGCGATCGGCCAGCTGCCAGCGGCCCACGGCCGCGCGCTGATGAAGGACTACGTGCTGAGCCCCGCCGGCCGCAAGGACAACGCGGCGCTCGAGGAGGTGTGGAGCTACGTCGCCAACCTGGGCGCCGAGATCCGCTTCGGGGGCCAGCCGGCGCCGGACGGTGAGCCGGACCACGACGACGCGGTCGTCGAGTTCATCGAGGACGTCGTCGACGAGGTCAAGGAGGCCATCGAGAACGTCGTCGACGCGGTCGTCGGCGCCTTCGAGAGTCTCGTCGACGCGATCGGGGCGGTGATCAGCTGGACCGTCGACAAGCTCACCAACCTCGCGCAGGCCCTGCTCAACGCCGGCAAGACCATCTTCGACATCCTCGAGGCCGCGGTTGCCTACGGCTACGACTTCGTGCGCAACATGGTCGCCGCGATCCGCAACGTCGGCAAGGCGATGTTCACGATCCTCGAGCAGGCGGTGAACTTCGTCGGGCAGGCGCTCCGCGACATCCTCAGGGCGATCGACAACCTGGGTCAGCAGCTGGGGCAGCTGCTCTCGTGGCTGGCGTCCCAGGTCGCCGACACGGTCCGGAAGGTCGTCGAGGCGCTGCTCGCGATCGGCAAGACGATCGGCAACCTGCTGCAACAGGCGGCCGCGGCCGTGGCCGGCGTACTGCAGTCGGTCGTCGGCGCGCTGCTGGCGCTCGGCCGCCAGATCGGTGAGCTTCTGGTCTCCGCCGCGAACTACACGCTGAGCCTGATGCGCGACACCGTGAAAGCGCTGATCGCGCTCGGCAAGGCGGTCGTCGACATCGTCCAGGCGACCATCAACGCCGCCGCCCACCTCCTGCGCGAGGTGGTCCGAGCGATCGCCGACATCGCCAGCGGCTTCGTCGACCTCTGCAACCTCATCGCGAACGCCGCTGCGGCGCTGGCCAAGGCGGTCGCCAAGGCCCTCCTGGAGATCGGGCGGACGCTGGGCCAGCTCGTCTACGAGCTCGCCCAGGCCGGGCTCAACGCCGTCAAGCGGATCATCGAGGCGGCGATCGAGCTCGGGTACGCCGTCGTACGGATCATCAAGGAGGTCTCCAAGCTGGTCGTCAGCGCCATCCGCGACGTCATCAAGGCGCTGATCGCCGCCGGCAAGGCGCTGGTGGAGATCGTCCAGGCCGTGGCCGCGTTCACCTACAAGACCGCGCGCCGGTTCGTCGAGGCGGCCATCGCCGCGGGCATCAAGCTGGGGCAGCTCCTCGAGGAGGCGGCCAAGGGCACCTACTTCCTGCTGCGCCGGATGATCACCGGCATCATCGACGCTGGCCGCAAGGTCGGCGAGATCCTGGACTGGGTGATGACCCAGGCAGCGAATGCCGTCGACGCGCTGCTGCGCGAGGCGGTGCTGGCGATCCGGTTCGTGCGGAAGGCGCTCGACGAGGCGCTGGACTGGGCGCTGAAGGCGGGCGCCGACCTGCTCGAGGCGATCGTCAAGATCGCCGAGGACATCGGCAGCCGGCTGCGCGACGTCATCGACTGGGCCAAGGCCGCGGGTGCGAAGGCGCTCGAGGCGCTCGGCGAGGTGTGGGCGAGGCTGAAGAACTCGGTCAGCTACATCCTCACCTGGGTCGCCAAGGACCTGATCCCGGGTGTCGTCAGCGTCGTGAAGGGTCTGCTGAAGGCCGGGCTGGCGGTCGTCGAGGTCATCGTCTGGGCCGTCGGCAAGGCGCTCAGCGCGGTCATCGCGGTGCTCGAGGCGGCACTCGCCTTCGGGGTCTCCATGGTCGAGCTCCTGGTCGCGATCGCACAGCAGCCGCAGAACGCCGGCGCGCTGTTCGTGCAGGGGATGCGCGATCTCGGGAAGACGGTCAAGGACATCCTCGAGCCGGCGTTCACGCTCAGCGACGCGGACAAGAGGTACCTCGTGCAGGCGCTCAAGGACGCCGGCACCGGTCTCCAGGAGTGCCTCGACGGGCTCATCGAGATCGTCGGGGGCGCGATCTTCACGGTCGTGGGCGTGTTGCTCGAGATCTTCGGCGTGTTCCGCCACCTGACGCCTGCCGAGCGCGCCAGGGCCAAGACGGTCTACAACGAGACGGTTCCGCTGGACGACGTCCAGCTGTTCATCGGCTCGTTCGTCGCCTGGGCCGCCGCCAACAACACCGGGGGCGACACCGGCGTCACGACGATGCGGATCATCCACTTCCCGGACAGCTACAGCGACACCGACACGTCGGACGAGTCGTGGCTGATCCACGAGCTGATGCACGTGTGGCAGGGCGAGCACACCGGACCGGTGTACATGGCCCACGCCCTGATCGGGCAGGCCACCGACGGCTACGACTACGGCGGCGACGCCGGGCTGGACGCGCACGCGGACGAGGGGCTGGACGCGTTCAACCCCGAGCAGCAGGCACAGCTCGTGCAGGACTACTACGCCACGAAGAAGGCCAGCCAGTCCACGGTGCACTTCGACCCGTACATCGCCGAGGTGCAGGCCGCCTGATGCACACCGATGACCATGGCTGCTGGGTGCTGGTCGCCCCGCGGTCACGGCTGCCGCAGCTCGACTCCCTGGTCGAGCTGCGGTCGGCCACCCGCCCGGTGCGAGTGATCGCTCTGGACGGTCCGCCGGCCGCCGACGAGTGGGCCCGACTGGTACCGGGGGGATCCAGCGGAGTTCTGCTTGTCGGCGACCGGCGGCGGTCGCCCGGCCGAGTGACCGACCGGCCGTTCGTCCGGGCCGCGGACGGGGGCTGGGTGCCGGTCGGCTGGCTCCCGGCGGCGCGCGATCTCACGGCGTACGTCGGGACTGTGACCGCCGTGGCCGGGCGTGGCGATCGGTCGCCCGTGGCGGTGCTGGGCCAGCGCAGCCCGCGCTACCAGAAGCTGTCCGACCGACTCGTCCACCACCTGGGCGACCTGCCGAGCATCCGTTGGGGTGCGGAGCGGATCACCCGCGAGGACCTGGTCGCAGGGCTGGGCCTCGGCCTCGGCCTCGCCGTCTACCTCGGGCACGGCCGGCCGAGCGGGTGGGCGGCGTACCGCGGGCTGCGGGCCGCGCACCTGGGTCTGTCCTCCCCCCTGGGTGCCTTGCTGTCCCTGACCTGCTGGACCGCCAGCCGGCGCGGGGTCGGCACGAGCTTCTCCGAGCAGGTCGTCCTGGGAGGAGCCGCCGCGGCGGCGGTGGGCGCGATCCGGCCCGTGCTGCATCTCGACAACACCCGGATCGTGGTCGCGCTCGCCGCGGCCCTGCGCAGCCCGACTCCCGACGTGGGGTCGCTCCTGCGGTCCATGCTGCTCGCCGACGGCGAGCCGACGGCCGAGGCCGCGTCGTACCGGCTCGTCGGTGATCCGCTCGCATCTCTGTCCGGTGCGGACGACGTACTCGCCCGCGCGAGTGCCGTCTTCGCGCCGGCTCCCGACCATCTGCCCACTCCGATGGAGGCTTTGACATGACCATGACCGATCTGGAAACAGACCTCCGCGACCTGGTCGCGGAGCTTGCCGAGCTGCCTGTCGACGAGGTCGAGACCGACACGTCGTTCGAGGACGCCGGCATCGACTCGCTGCTGGCGATGGAGATTGCCGTGCACGTGGAGCGACTCTTCGGGGTGCGCTTCGAGGACACCGAGCTGAAGACCGTGCAGAGCGTGCGCCAGCTCGCTGACGCGGTCCGCCAGAAGCAGGGCTGACGTGGCCGAGCGGACCGTGGTCGTCACGGCCCTCGGGGTGCTCTCCCCGCTGGGCCGCGGTCCGGCGGCCACCTACGACGCGGCGCTGACCGGCCGCTCGGGGGTGACCCGTTCCCCGGACGGGAGACTCGTCGCTCAGGTCTCCGGCCCCGACGCCCCCGGTCCGGTGCGGTCCGCTGACGGCCGGCGCCTTCGTGGGCGGGCGACCGCGCTCGCGGTGACCGCGGGATGCGAGGCGCTGGCCGGGGTCGACCCCTCGGCGGTCGACCTGGTCGTCGGCACCACCATGGGCGAGCCGAGCTGGATCGACACCTGGCCTTCGGACGAGGCCGCTCTGGAGCCGGTGTCCGGCGCGCGTTCGCGGGAGCTGCTGGGCGGGACACCCGAAGGGCTTGCGGCTGCGGTCGCGGACGAGCTCGGCGTTGGCGGTCGGGTCGCCGCGGTCGGGGGTGCCTGCGCGGCGGGGAACTTCGCGCTGGCCCGCGCGCTGGACGACGTACGTTCCGGGCGCAGCTCTCAGGTGCTCGCTGGCGGCGTCGACGCGTTCAGCCGGACCGCGCTGATGGGGTTCGCGCGGCTCGGGGCGCTCGCCGAGGACGGCTGCCGGCCCTTCGGTCTGTCTCGGCAGGGACTGGTGCTGGGTGAGGGTGCGGCGTTCCTCCTGGTCGAGGAGCTCGAGTCGGCCCTGGCGCGCGGGGTCGAGCCGCTCGCCGAGCTCGCCGGCGCCGGGCTGTCGTGCGACGCGCACCATCCGACCAGTCCGCATCCGGAGGGCGCGGGCGCGGCTCGGGCAGTGCGGGCCGCGCTGGCCGACGCCGGCGCACGGCCGGACGACATCGGGTGGGTGAGCGCGCACGGCACCGGCACCCCGGCCAACGACCGCGCCGAGGTGCTCGCGCTGCGGTCGGTGTTCACCGGGCGCCGGCCGCCGGCGTCGTCGGTGAAGTCGCTGTCCGGCCACGGGCTGGGTGCCGCCAGCGCGATCGAGGCGGTGCTCGCCGTCCAGGCCCTGCGGTCGGGCTGCCTGCCGCCGACCTGGCGCGTCGGGGAGCAGGACCCCGAATGCGACTGGGACGTGGTCTCTGACGGTCCGCGGTCCTTGGAGGGCGACGTCGTGCTCAACCAGGCCTACGCGTTCGGTGGCTGCAACGCCGTCACCGTCTTCCGGCGCACGTCGTGACGGCGTACATCACCGCTGCGGCGGTCTTCGGCCCGCCCGGGTTCACCACAGGTGAGCTCGGGCCGCCCGGACTCGTCTCCGACGAGCTGCTCGCCTCGTCGCTCACGCTGCGCGGGCTGCGTCCGCTCTCCCGGACGGCCCGGCTGGCCATGGTCGCCGCGGCTGCGGTGTGGCCCCCCGACTCCGCCGGTGTCGAGCGCGACGCGGTCGTCCTCGGCTCGGCCCGGTCGAGCGTGGCCCCGCTCGCCGAGTTCGTGCAGGTGGCCGCCGAGCACGGCCCCGACCAGGTCTTCCCGATGGCGTTCCCCAACACGGTCGTCAGCGTGCACGTCGGCTACGTCGCCACGCTGCTCGGGATCACCGGCCCCACCATCGCAGTCTGCGGCGAGCACGCCGGCCTCGAAGCCGTGGTCGAGGCCGTCTCCTTGCTCCTCGCCGGCCGTGCCGACCGCGCTCTCGCCATCGGTGCCGACGCTGCCGAGCCCACCGTTCTCTCCGGTGACCCCGGCGCCGCGGAGGGCTCCGCCGCCCTCCGGCTCTCCTCCGTCCGCGAGTCCGACTGGCTCGCCGAGGTCACCGGCTGCTGGACCGCGGCGAGGTACGGCGACCTGCCTCCGGACGTCCGCCTCGCCGCCGAGAGCGTGGGGCCCGACCAGTTCGGCGCGACCTCCGGCGCGGCCGCAGTAGCCGCCGCCGCGTTGGCGGTCTCATCCGACGGCCGCCCGCGGACGGTGGCCGGCCCGAGCGGCGTGCGCGGGGTCGCCGCCATCCGGATGGCTTCGGCCTGAGCTGCTGGGACGACTCAGCCGCGCACGCGAGCCACGAGGTCCTCTGCCGCCTCGGTCCAGGTCGGAAAGGCAAAGCTGAAACCCGCGTCGAGGAGGCGGCCGGGCAGCACACGGCGGCTCTTGAGGAGCAGCTCGGTGTCGCTGCGCATCGCCCAGGCGCCAAGGCCGGCCATGGCGGCCGTGGCCGGAAGGCCGACCCGCCCCGCCCAGCCACCCCAGGCATGACGGAGACCGGCCATCAAGTCAGCCTGCGGGACCGGATCGGGAGCGGCGAGGTTGACCGCCCCGGCCAGATCGCCCTCCAGCAGGAACTCGATCGCTGCGACGAAGTCGACCTCGTGGATCCAGGAGACGTACTGCCGACCACCGGCGACCGAACCCCCGAGCCCGAGCCGAGCCATCCGGAGCAGGATGTCGAAGACGCTGCCCCTGTCCGGGCTCATCACCATCGCTGTGCGCAGCGCGACCCGCCGGGTGGAGGGTAGGTCAGCCTCGGCCTGCGCCTCCTCCCAGCGTCGGGCAATCCGCACGCTGTACTCCCAGTACAGCGGTGTGTGCGACTCCACGCCGCCGATCACGCCGGTCGACTCGTCGTTGGCGGGGTTGCCGGGCTCGTCGGAACGGTCGGCGTAGATGGTGGCGGTGCTCATCTGCAACCACGCACCGGGCGGCCGTCCGGCGCCCTGGATTGCGGACCCGATGACTCGTGTGGAGTCGACCCGCGAGTCCATCATCTGGCGCAAGTTGGTGTCGGTGTAGCGGCAGCTGACCGTGCGGCCGGCCAGGTTGACCACAGCGTCCGCCCCGTCGACCTCCACCACCCACTCGCCGAGAGTGCGGGCGTCCCAGCCGACGTGGCGCAGCCCGGGCTCGAGCGGAGCGCTCGGGTGGCGGCTCAGCACCACCACGTCGTGCCCTGCCGCATGCAGGGCCCGGCGCAGCAGCCCGCCCACCTGACCTGTGCCGCCGGCGATGACGATCTTCACACCGCGAGGGTAGGTGGCTCCGCCGGGCTTGGCTCAAACCCGCTGGTCGACACCCCACGAGAACAGTGGTCCGAGCGCGTCGACGAGAGCACGGCCACTCTCGGTGGGCTCGTAGGTGATCTGTACGGGCATGGTCGGGACCACGGTGCGCTCGAGCAGCCCCCGCTCCTCGAGCTGGCGCAGCCGGAGGGTGAGCAAGCGGTCGGAGATGCCGACGGCGAAGCGGCGGTACTCGCTGAACCGGCGGGCGCCGACGTACCCGGCGATGAGCACGACGCTGACCCAGCGCTGCCCGACGAACTCGATGACCCTCTGCGAGGACCGGCACATCTCCTGGTCGCCGTGGGCTTCGAGGAGGTGCTCGACGTTGATCACGTACCCAGAGTAAGTCGCTCACCCTCCCCTGGTCGAGAACGTGAACGGCCGTGAGGCTGGTGACATGACCACGAGAACCGAACGACCGGAGGCACTGGGCGACCAGCTGCGCTGGGTCCACGACACGTTGCGCCGCGACCTGGCGGCCGTGAGAGAGCTGGCCGGCCGGGTTGCCGAAGGAGCGCCGACGAGAGACGTCCGTCAGCGGCTGGCGGAGCTGGAGTCGCGCGGGCCCCTGTTCCAGCTGCGCGCGAACTGCCTGGGCTACTGCCAGCTCCTGCACTCGCACCACGGCGGTGAGGACGACGTGCTGTTCCCAGCGGTCCGGCGGGCGGCGCCGCACCTCGCATCCACCGTCGACCGCCTCGAAGCCGATCATCGAGAGGTCGCGGCGATGCTGAACGACATCGAGGCGCTCGCCCACGACCTCGACGACTCATCGCGGCGGGCGGCCCTGGTCGAGGCGCTGACACGGCTTTCGAGCGGGCTGCTCGAGCACCTGGCCCACGAGGAGGAGACGATCGGTCCTGTCCTCGACAGCTGGGACGAGTGGCCCGGCTGAGGCCCCTACGATCGGGGGCGTGATCACCGAGCCGGACGCCAGACGGGTCCTGTGCTTCGGCGACTCCAACACGCACGGCGCTCCCGGGGACGACCCTGACTTTGTCCGACTGCCGGCCGATCGCCGATGGACCGGCGTACTGCAACGGCTGCTCGGGGACGGGTACGACGTTGTCGAGGAGGGGCTCAACGGACGTACGACCGACGTGGACTACGAGGACCGGCCTGGCTGCAACGGGCGGCCCTACTTCGTGCCGTGCTTGCTGAGTCACGATCCACTCGACGTCGTCGTGGTCATGCTCGGGACCAACGACCTCAAGTCCTGCTTCGACCGCACGGCCAAGGCCATCGCTGAGGCCCTGCACGGCTACGTCGACGACATTGCCGCCAACGTGGCCGACAGGCGAGGTCGAGTGCCGACGACCGTCCTGGTCAGCCCGATCTGGATCGACGACACCGCCCCGGGGTTCGCGGAGGTGACCGGGGACAGCTTCGATCGCACGGGTGTGGCTCGCTCCCGGGAGCTGGCCGACGAGATCCGCCGCGTCGCGCGGGAGCGAGGCGTCCTGTATGCCGACGCGGCTCAGGTTGCCCTCGCGGGCAGCGACGGGCTCCACCTCAGCCGTGACTCGCACGCCCGGCTCGCCGACCTGGTCGCGTCTACCATCGTGGGCGTCGGACCCCACGCATCCGGGACGAGGAGACGGACATGCCCAGTCGAGTGAGGGTCGGTAGCGTTGCGGACTTCGCCGACGGGGAGCTGCACGCCGTGGATGCCGCGGGCACGTCCGTCGTGATCGGTCTGGCTGGCGACTCGTTGTGCGCGGCGCGCAATCGCTGTCCCCATCTGGGCCTCTCCCTCATGAAGGGGCCGGGTGGTCTCAGGTACGCGGACGGCCAGGTCGTCTGCCCGTGGCACAACTCCCGCTTCGACCTCGCGTCCGGCGAGAACCTCGACTGGGCGCCCGGCTTCGCCGGCCGGGACATGCCTCGCTGGTCGCGCAGGCTGATCGCCCTCGGCAGGAAGCCCTCGCCACTGACGACGTACGACGTCACGGTCGAGGGCGATGACGTCTACGTCCAGCTCTGAACGTCTCAGTAGTCGAAGCCGCCGCCGTCATCGGAGGGAGCCGGGGTGTCGCCGGTGGCCGCGGCGGCGTGCCAGGTGAAGTCGACGCCGTCGAAGCTGTCGGTCTCTCCGTCGCCGTTGATGTCGCCGGCCTCGTGGTCGAAGGAGAAGGTGTAGAGCGGCTGGCCGTCGAGGGCGACCTGGGAGCTGCCGTCGGGGCGCTGGACCGTGCTGAGCTCTCCCTCGAGCTCTCCGGGAGCTGACGGCTGCTGGCCGGACGAAACGGTGAGCGGAACCCAGACCTCCTCGCAGGCGCTGCTCGCGCACAGCACCTCGCCCTTCTCCTGGTCGCTCACGTACAACGTGAGCCCGCCGGACGTGGCCAGCACCTGGCCGTCGCCGGCATCACGGATCGACACCGTCGTCCCCGTGGACCCGGAGGTGTCGCCCGCCTCGGTCGAGGAGTCGCTGTCCGAGCCGCAGCCGGCCAACGTCATCGCCGCGATCGCGACGGCGGGCAGTGCGCAGTGCCGCAGCACGGTTGGCAGGCGGGGGTTGGTGGTGCGCATGGATACCTCCTGTGTGGGTCGGATGAGGTGGTCACGTGTCGTGGTGCGGCACGCGGACGCGTACGAGCAGGCGACCGGTGTCGGTCACCACGTCGAGCTCGCTCAGCTGGTCGGTGGCGATGGCGGTCGTGCCGGCGACGACAGCCGTGCCGTCGGCGTCGGCCACCCAGGTGGCGGCGGTCTCGGTGCGCCCGTCCTCTGAGCGCGCCACGAGTGAGCACCAGCCACCCGGGTAGGCGCCGGTGAGTTCGAGCCGCAGCCGGGTGCCTGAGTCCTGTTCCGACATCGAGACCACGGCCTCCACGTCGCTTGCGGGGTCGACCGCGCGGACGACCGCCGGGGTCGGCGGACTGGGGTGGTCCTCCGCGGCTCGGACCGCACCCACGACGACGAAGGCGGTGAGTACGCCGGCGACGACCGTCAGGAGTACGCCGCGACGACGTCGATGCGTTCGCTCGTCCGATTCTGGTGGCGCCTCGAGCTGTTCGAAGTCACTCGGCGTCAGCAGGGCCAGCCACGACGCCGTGGCGGCGAGGCTGGTCAGCTCGTCCCGGCAGGTGCCGCAGTCGTTCACGTGCTGCTGCACCGCGTCGGCCTCGTCCTGCTCCAAGGCATGGAGCACGTAGGCGCCCAGCTCGATCTCCGTGCTGCAGGTCATGGACCGTTCACCCCTCTCTCCTGCAGGGCCAGGCGCAGTGCCCGGAGTGCGTAGTGGATCCGGGACCGGACCGTGCCGGGCGGAAGCCCGCGCGCCACCGCGATCTGGGCGGCGGTCTGGCCCCGGTAGTAGGCGTCGAAGATCACCGCGCGATGCTCGGCAGTCAGAGCGCTCAACGCATCGATCAGCAGCATGGTGTCCAGAGCCACGTCGAGACCGTCGTCCTCGACCGCCATGTCCATCAGCTCGGGCGACACCTCGGTGGGGCGGGACTTCCGCGCCCGATACGCGTCGACGACGAGGTGACGGGCGGTGCTGAACAGCCACGGACGGCGGGCGCGGGGCGGCACCTGCCCCGCGCTCCGCCAGGCCCGGAGCATCGTCTCCTGCACGATGTCCTCGGCCAGCTGCCGGTCCCCGTGCACCATGCGTTGCACGTAGGCCATCAGCGCGGTCGCGTGCTCGTCGTAGAGGGCCCGGGACAGGTCCTGGTCCCGCCCGAGTTGGGATCCGCCCATATGGATAAGGACGTAAGGCGTGGGCGAATTGCTCAACCGCCGCGGATCGCGCGCGGGATCGGCGTACGACGTCTCAGCCGGTGCCCTTGGGCAGCACGGCGAACCATGGCGTGTCCCAGCGCCCGAACGTCGTGAGCTTCCCGGACTCGAAGGCAGCGCGCTGCAGCTCGCCGACCGTGCCGCGGCCCGGGTTGTAGACCTCGACCCCATCGGCGGTTGGGGCGACAGCGAGGACGACGTGGCGGGGGATCCGGTCGCCGACGTAGAGCGGGCAGGGGTGGCCGGCGGTGACGGCGGCGTGCAGTGCGTCGAAGTCCTTGGCGCGGTTGCCCCAGCGGACGATGTGGGTGCGGTAGGGCATGCCGGCGTACGACGACATCGCCCTGGCCACTGCCCACGGGGGAGTGCCGAGGGCGCGCGGCCAGGGCAGCTGGGCCCGGCCGAAGGCGGAGGCGCCGGTGAGCTGGCGGTGCAGGTCCTTGACGGTGCCGGCGAACGCGTGCGGGTTCTGGGTGGCGGCGTACGCCGGGTCGAGGAGGATGTGCGCGGCCACCAGCGAGCTGGGCCCGCAGGACCGCTGGTCGGGCTGGGCGAGGCCGCGGATGGCGTCGAGGTTCATGCGTGTGTCACCGCGACACCGGGAGCTTCTGGACCATGGCGAACGCCTCGTCCGCCGACACGGCGGTGCACCCGGCCGCGACTGCTTCCGCGACGATGCGGCGCTGGTCGCGCATGAGGGCGACCCCGCGGCGGACCAGCATGAGCGGCGGCTTGCGGTGCTCTCGCAGGTCGCGGGTGAGACGGCGCCAGAACGTCACAGTGGGATGCTGGCGCAGGCAGTACGCCGCCGCAAGCAGCCCGGCGGAGCGCAGAGGTGCGACCACGTGGTGGGCGAAGATGCCTTCCGCAACCAACAGCGACGAGTCGGACAAGGACAAGGTCTGGGTGCCAGTGCGGCCGTTCGCCGAGATCGAGTAGACAGGTGTCTCGACGGTGCCGGCCCGGCACAGCGCGGCCAGGGCGTCGACGGCCTCGTCGCAGAGCCACGAGCCGGGGTCGTCCCAGTCGACGAGGCCGGCGTTGGCACCCGACGTGATCCGCGGCAGCGCGGGATCGGAGCCGTCGCGGTAGAAGTCGTCGAGGCGCAGGATCGGCAGCTTCAGCCGCTCGGCGAGATGCGACTTGCCGGAGCCCGAGGGCCCCGCCAGGACGATCACCTGCGCCGGCACCCGCACATCATGCCGTGGCAGGCTTCCCGTATGGGAACTCGGGTCGCTGCCCTCGCGCTGCTCCTGGCCCTGACCGCCTGCAGCGGCGACGACTCCGGCCCGGAACCCGGGCAGGACACGACGTCCGACGCCGACTGTGCGGAGCGAATCCCCGACCACGTGTTCACCATCCTCGCCTGGACGGCGACCAGCAAGCCCGCGGAGGCGACGGTGAGGGGCTGCCACCGCGAGGCCGAGCAGGGGTACGTCGAGGTGCGCGAGCGGACCGGCTACGACAGGCTCTGCAGGACGCTCGACCGCAGCGGCGACGTCGGGCCCGGTACGCCGGCGGACTGGCTCGGCGCAGACGTCGTGGCGTGCGCCGTCGAGCCGGTCGGTGACGTCGGCCAGACCAAGGTCGTCGTCCAGCAAGAGGGCGACGAAGTCACCCAGGTGACCATCGCCGTGCTCACCAGCACGTCGCAGGCACAGGTGCGCGCGGCGGTCGCCGAGCTGGTGGGAGCTGGCTAGTGTCCCGCACTGGAAGTACGGTGCGTAAGTCCGTGCTCCGAGTGCGTGCATCGCCAGGCGTCGGAGCGACGCTCTACTTGTTCGTCCAGCGAGGTTCGGCAACGCCGCGAGGTGCGTGCTCGGGGTGCGGAATTATGTGCCGAACTTTCAGTGCGGGACACTAGTGTCCTCATTCAGAACACTAGACCCCGATCGGGTGCCAGACCGTCTTGGTCTCGAGGTAGATGGTCATCGCCGACAGCTCCGGCTCGAGGCTCCAGTCCGGCTCGGACCTGGGCACCCGCCGGACCCGTTTGAGGTTGTCCGCCGCCGCCACTTCGAGCTCGGCGGCGAGCTCGGACGAGCCGGCCAGGCCGACCAGGTCGATCGCGTTGACGTCCATGTGCGACGCAAGCCACGGGCCCACCGAGGCCGCATCTCCGGTGAGGATGTTGACCACCCCGCCCGGCACGTCGGAGGTGGCCAGCACCTCGCTGAACGTCACCGCCGGCAGCGGCCGCGCGTACGACGACACGACCACGCAGGTGTTGCCGGACACGATCACCGGCGCCACCACCGAGACGAGCCCGAGCAGCGACGACTCCTGCGGCGCCAGGACCGCGACCACACCCGTCGGCTCCGGCGTCGACAGGTTGAAGAACGGCCCGGCGACCGGGTTGGCGTTGCCGACCACCTGGGTCAGCTTGTCGGCCCAGCCGGCGTACCAGACCAGCCGGTCGATCGAGGCGTCCAGCGCGGACGACGCCTGGCGCGACGTCAGCCCCTCGGTCGAGACGAGGGCGTCGACGAACTGCGGTCGCCGGTCCTCCATCAGCTCGGCGATGCGATAGATCACCTGGCCGCGGTTGTACGCCGTCCGGCCGGCCCAGCCGCCGAACGCGGCCCGGGCAGCCACGACCGCGTCGCGGGCGTCCTTGCGCGACGCCAGGGCGGCGTTGGCGAGGAACTTCCCCTTGGCGTCGTCGACGACGTAGGAGTGCCCCGACTCCGACCGCGGGAACGCGCCGCCGATGTAGAGCTTGTAGGTCTTGCGAACGTCGGCGCGCGTCATCGAAGCTCCTTGTCGGGGTCCCTGCGGAAGCTTGCTCCCGCGGCGCGTAGCGCCCTCATCGCGAAGTTCCGTGGGGAGACAGATAGGCCTCCAAGCCGTGGCGGCCGCCCTCGCGGCCGTAGCCCGACTCCTTGTAGCCACCGAATGGGCTGGCGGGGTCGAACTTGTTGAACGTGTTGGCCCACACCACGCCGGCTCGCAGCTGGTTGGCCATCTGCAAGATCCGGGAGCCCTTGTCGGTCCAGACGCCGGCAGAGAGGCCGTAGGGAGTGTTGTTGGCCTTCGAGATCGCCTCGGACGGCGTCCGGAACGTCAGCACCGAGAGCACCGGCCCGAAGATCTCCTCGCGGGCGATCCGGTGCGCCTGGGTGACGTCGGTGAAGATCGTCGGCGCGAACCAGTAGCCGTGGGACGGCAGGTCGCACGGAGCCGACCACCGCTCGGCACCCTCGGCCTCGCCGATGTCGGAGAGCTCACGGATGCGGGCGAGCTGCTCGGCGGAGTTGATCGCGCCGACGTCGGTGTTCTTGTCGAGCGGGTCGCCCACGCGCAGCGTCGCCATCCGGCGCTTGAGCCGGTGCAGCACGTCGTCGGCCACCGACTCCTGGACCAGCAGCCGCGAGCCCGCGCAGCAGACGTGGCCCTGGTTGAAGAAGATGCCGTTGACGATGCCCTCGACCGCCTGGTCGAGCGGCGCGTCGTCGAAGACGATGTTGGCTGCCTTGCCGCCCAGCTCGAGCGTTACCCGCTTGTCGCTTCCAGCGACGGTCCGCGCGATCGCCTTGCCGACCTCGGTCGACCCGGTGAACGCCACCTTGTCGACGTCGGGGTGTGCGACCATCGCCTGCCCGGTTCCGCCGGCACCGGTGACGATGTTGACGACACCGGGCGGCAGGTCGGCCTGCTGGCAGATCTCAGCGAACAGCAGCGCGGTCAACGGCGTGGTCTCGGCGGGCTTGAGCACCACGGTGTTGCCGCAGGCCAACGCCGGCGCGATCTTCCAGGCCAGCATCAGCAGCGGGAAGTTCCAAGGGATGACCTGGGCGGCGACGCCCAGCGAGCGGTCGCCGAACCCGGCGTACTTCAGCTTGTCGGCCCACCCGGCGTAGTAGAAGAAGTGCGCCGAGACGATGGGTACGTCGACGTCGCGCGACTCCTTGATCGGCTTGCCGTTGTCGATCGACTCGAGCACGGCGAGCTCGCGGGAGCGCTCGGCGACGATCCGGGCGATCCGGTAGAGGTACTTCGCGCGCTCCGAGCCGGGCATCCGCGACCACGACCGGTGCGCGCGCCGTGCGGCCCTGACGGCGAGGTCGACGTCGTTGTCGTCGGCCTCGGCGATCTCGGCCAGCACCTCCTCGGAGGCCGGGTTGACGGTCTTGAACGCCTTGCCGTGCCCGTCGACGAACTCGCCGTCGATGAACAGGCCGTAGGACGGCTTGATGTCGACGATCGAGCGGGACTCGGGAGCCGGGGCGTAGTCGAACTTTGTCTTCTGGGAGGCCATTTTCAGTCCACCGTCACGTAGTCGGGGCCGGAGTAGCGGCCGGTCTTGAGCTTGATGCGCTGCATCAGCAGGTCGTTGAGGAGCGTGGAGGCGCCGAACCTGAACCAGTCCGGGTCGAGCCAGTCGGGGCCGGCCACCTCGTTGACCGTGACGAGGTACTTGATGGCGTCCTTGGCGGTCTTGATGCCGCCGGCCGGCTTGACCCCGATCATCGTGCCGGTTGCCTCGCGGAAGTCGCGGACGGCCTCCAGCATGATCAGCGTGACCGGCAGGGTCGCCGCCGGCTGCACCTTGCCGGTCGAGGTCTTGATGAAGTGGCCGCCGGCCAGCATCCCGAGCCAGGACGCGCGGCGTACGTTGTCGTAGGTCTGGAGCTCACCGGTCTCGAGGATCACCTTGAGGTGCGCGTCGCCGCACGCCTGGCGGATCTGGGCGATCTCCTCGTAGATCTCCAGGTAGCGGCCGGCCAGGAACGCGCCGCGGTCGATCACCATGTCGATCTCGTCGGCGCCGGCCTCGACGGCGTCCTTGGTGTCGGCGAGCTTGATGTCCATCGCCGCCCGGCCGCTGGGGAACGCGGTCGCCACCGCGGCGACCTTCACTCCGCTCGAGCCCAGCGCGTCCTTCACCGTGGCGACCATGTCGGGGTAGACGCACACCGCCGCGGTGGAGGGGCAGGACGGGTCCGACGGGTCGGGGTGCATGGCCTTCGCGGCGAGCGAGCGCACCTTCCCCTCGGTGTCCTGACCCTCGAGGGTGGTCAGGTCGACCATCGAGATCGCAAGGTCGAGGGCGTAGGCCTTGGCCGACGTCTTGATGGACCGCGTGCTGAGCGAGGCGGCACGCTGCTCGGCTCCGACCTGGTCGACACCCGGCAGCCCGTGGAGGAAGCGCCGCAGCGACGACTCGGACCGGGTGACGTCGAGGTCACGGAACGGTGTCGTCTCGACGTCGGACTCGGTTGCGACCATGTCGCCCAGCATAGGCTGGAACGGCATCACCGAGCCCATTGGAGGACCAGGGCATGAGCCGCATGACCGGGACCGAGGACGGCGACACCACAGTAGAGAAGTTCGCCCCGAACGGCGGCACGGTCATCGCCGTCATCGGCGGGTTGGTCGCCCTCGGGTTCATCGTCGGCTGGGCCGTCGACATGGACGAGGTCCCGCTGTGGGTGCCGGCCCTGTCGCTGCTCGGCGGGATCGTGCTCTACACGAGCACGGTCCGGCCACGCGTGTGGGTGCTGGGACGTGAGCTGGTGCTGCGCAACATGCTCACCACGGTCTACCTCCCGCTCGCCGCGATCGAGGAGATCGCGGTCCAGCAGGTGATGGCCGTGCGCGCCGGCGGCAAGCGCTACGTCTGCGCCGGAGTCGGCCGGACCCTCCGCCAGGCGATGAAGGGTTCGGCGGTGCAGAAGGCCCGCGAGCAGATGGGCGGGCTCCGGGGCGAGATGGCGAAGGCCACGGTCCGGGAGCCCCAGGTGAACTACGCCGACTTCGTCGAGATCCGGGTCCAGGAGCTCGTCAACGAAGACCGCGTGCGTCGCGGGGTCAAGCGGTTCTCGCCCGAGGCCGACGAGCTGGCTCTGCAAGTACGCCGCGAGCCGGCCTGGCCGGAGATCTCCGCGCTGGTCGCGGCAGCGGCCTTCTTCGTGATCGCGATCCTGGTCAGCTAGGCGTGTCTCCCAATTCGTGGTGGATGCCGGCGTCGTCCAGGCACGGGCTGGCCAGGCGCCGGCACGCACGCAGACTGGGCTGGGTCTCAGCGCGCAGGTGGGCCAACACGGTGAGCCAGCCGCTGTCCTCGATGTCGTCGGAGCGTTCGGTCCACTCCGGCGCCAGCCCGACCTTGGTCAGCGCAGCGATGAACGCGGCTTCGGACCAGAGTGCCCGGTAGTACGGGTTGCCGGACTCGCCGATCTCCCAGTCGACGCCATGGCCCACGGGTATGGCGGCGAGCAAACGGCCGCCCGGGCGCAAGGCCCTGGCGACCTTCGCCAGCACCCCAGGCAGGTCGTCACGCGGCACGTGCTGGAGCACGGCGAGAGCGACCACGGCGTCGTAGGGACCCCCGAAGTCGTCCTCAATGGCGTCGAGCCGGTCCACGTCCTTGCCGCGGGCCCGCTGGCCGTCGATGAATGCCTGGGTGATGTCGGTACGACGGACCTGCAGCCCGGCACCCTCGAGCTCATCGGCGTCCCACCCCGGGCCGGAGCCGATCTCGAGAACACGGCCCGACGGGATCAATGCGGCCAGCCTCGCAAGCGCTCCGGACATGAGACCGCCCCCGGCGGTCTTGCGTGCGTAGTCGTCGGCGATCAGCTCGTAGGACTCGACGGTCCGGGCATTCGGAGAATCTCCGAGGTCGGGGAGTGGTTGGCGCTCCATGCCGCCCGACCCTAGAGACCCAGAGCCGCCGCAGCGTCCGCGCCCAGCGCGTCCAGCCGGGCTGCTGCCGAGATGCGTGCCGCGTCGACCCCGGCCTCTGCATCCACGGGCACGACCACCTCGAGGTAGCACTTGAGCTTGGGCTCGGTGCCGCTCGGGCGGACGACGACCCGGGCACCGTCGGCGAGGTGGAACCGCAGCCCGTCGGTGGGCGGCAGGTCGGCGCTGCCGAGCGCGAGGTCGTCGACCCGCTCGACCGCCAGACCGCCCAGCTCGGTGGGCGGGGACGCGCGCAGCCGCTCCATCGCGGCGGCGATCAGCGACAGGTCGGCGACGCGCACCGAGACCTGGTCGGTGGCGTGCAGGCCGTGCTGGAGCGCGAGGTCGTCCAAGACGTCGACGAGGGTGCGACCGGCGGCCTTGGTCTGCGCCGCCAGCTCGCAGAGCAGCAGCAGCGCCGAGACGCCGTCCTTGTCCTTCACGTGCTCGGGGTCGCAGCAGTAGCCGAGCGCCTCCTCGTAGCCGAAGACCAGGCCGGGGACGCGGCCGATCCACTTGAAGCCGGTCAGCGTCTCGACGTACGGCTGGCCGGCGGCGGCCGCCATGCGCCCGAGAAGGCTCGACGAGACGATCGACGTCGCCCAGGTGCCGGAGCGACCGCGCGACATCAGGTGGTGCGCGAGCAGCGCGCCGACCTCGTCGCCGCGCAGCATCCGCCAGCCGTGCCCGGTCGGTACGGCGGCCGCACAGCGGTCGGCATCGGGGTCGTTGGCGACGACCAGGTCGGCGTCGTGGTCAGCGGCCAGCGCCAGCGCGAGGTCCATGGCGCCGGGCTCCTCCGGGTTGGGGAACGACACGGTCGGGAAGTCCGGATCCGGTTGCTCCTGCTGCTCGACCACGCGCGGCGTGCTGAAGCCGGCGGTCTCGAGCACCTGGAGCACGGAGGTGCCGCCGACGCCGTGCAGCGGCGTGTACACGAGGTCGAGGTCCCGGGGGCCGTCCTCGGCGAGCTCGGCGATGGTGTCGAGGTAGCGGTCGACGATGTGCTCCCCGAGCACGGTCCCGCCCGGCCCGCGCGGCACGTCCCGCAGCGCTCCGACCGCGTCGATCCGGGCCGCGATCCCGGCGTCAGCAGGGGGCACGATCTGGCTGCCATCGCCGAGGTAGACCTTGTAGCCGTTGTCCTGGGGCGGGTTGTGGCTCGCGGTGACCATGACGCCGGCGGCGCAGCCGAGCTCGCGGATCGCGAACGCCACCACCGGCGTCGGCAGTGGCCGCGGCATGACCCAGACCTTGAAGCCGGCACCCGACATCACCTCGGCGGTGTCGCGGGCGAAGTCGTCGCTGCGGTGCCGCGCGTCGAAGCCGACCACCACCGGGCCGGTCGCGCCCTGCTCGTGCAGGTAGGCCGCCAGGCCGGCCGCGGCGCGGATCACGACCACCCTGTTCATCCGGTTCGGACCCGCGCCGACCGCCCCGCGCAGCCCCGCCGTCCCGAACTCCAGGCTCCCCGCGAACCGGTCGGCCAGATCGGCTGAGTCGGCGCCGCCGGCCACGTCGGCGATGATCTGCTCCAGCTCGGTCCGCGTGGCGTCATCGGGGTCCTCCGCCGCCCAGGCGCGCGCACGCTCCAGCAGGACGTCTGTGGCCGCTGAGGTCGTCATGTGCGCACCCTAGGGGGCCTCGATCAATCCTGGGCGGCGCTGGCGCCGCCTCCGGCATTGATCGAGGCACCCTTAGTGCTGTGACGGAGCGACCGCCGGTGGCCAAGCTGATCGCCGACCTGGCCGCGCGCCTCGGCGTACCCCGGTTCGTGGCGGTCTGCACGGACCTGATGGCGGGCGCGGACCGCGAGGACTACGTCGAGGAGCTCCGCAGCCTCACCGGGCACGACTGGCACCCGGGCGACGGCGTCTTCGACCGCGACGCCTGGCAGGACTACTGGGTACGCACATGGGGCGCCCGGGGGCTGCTCCACGTCTGGGACGACAGCGCGACCGACGCGGTCGTGCGCGGCCTGGCCGACGAGCACTGGCGGCCGGCCGAGATGTGTCTCAAGGTCGCCGCGAAGCATGAGGTAGCAGGGACCGGCGACGGCGCCGCCGCGCTCGCTGACCGCGAGCTGGCCCGGGTGCGGGCGCAGGCGATGCGGGCACTGGCCGTCACGGGCGACAGCGAGCACCTGGCCGTCGTTCGGGACCGCCTCGACGACGAGGACGCCGAGGTGCGCAAGCAGGCTGCTCGCGCCCTCGACGCCCTCGAGCGTCGGCTGGATCTGTGAGCGTCAGGCGTTGACGGAGGCCATGTCGACGTAGCGGTCGCCGACCACTGCCTCGCGCGGGACGGCGTCCTCGAGCGCCTTGAGGTCGTCGCCGGTCAGCTCGACGGCGGTGGCGCCGAGGTTCTCCTCCAGGTAGGGGATCCGCTTGGTGCCCGGGATCGGGGCGACGTCGTCACCCTGGGCCAGGACCCAGGCGAGCGCGAGCTGACCGGGGGTGCACCCGTGCTCGGCCGCGAGCTCCTTGACCTTGTCGACCAGCGCGAGGTTCGCGTCGAGTGCGTCGCCCTCGAACCGCGGGAACCGGCCGGTGGCTCGGGAGTCGGTGGACTCGAGCGACTCCCTGGTGACGGCGCCGGTGAGGATGCCGCGACCGAGCGGCGAGTAGGGCACCAGGCCGATGCCGAGCTCGCGAATCGTCGGAAGGATGTCGTCCTCGAGGTCGCGGGTGAACAGCGAGTACTCGCTCTGGAGCGCGGTGATCGGGTGTACGGCGTGCGCCCGGCGGATCGTGTCGGCGGCGGCCTCGGACAGACCGAGGTGGCGGACCTTGCCGGCCTCGACCAGCTCCCTCATCGCGCCGACCGTCTCCTCGATCGGGACGGTCTTGTCGACGCGGTGCTGGTAGTAGAGGTCGATGTGGTCCACGCCGAGCCGCTCGAGTGAGGCGTCGCAGGCGCGGCGGACGTAGTCCGGAGTCCCGTTGATGCGGACCCAGCTGCCGTCGGGGTTGCGCTCGTTGCCGAACTTGGTGGCCAGCTGGACCTCGTCGCGCCGGCCCGAGATCGCCTTGCCCACCAGCTGCTCGTTGGTGAACGGGCCGTACATGTCGGCCGTGTCCAGGAAGGTGACGCCGAGGTCGAGGGCGCGGTGAATGGTGTCGAGGCCGGTCTGCTCGTCGGTGGTGCCGTAGAACTCCGACATCCCCATGCAGCCCAGCCCGAGCGGGGAGACCTCGAGGGCTGGCCGATCGTGGGTGCCGGTGCCGAGAGTGCGTCGTGTGAAGGTCATGCCTTCACTGAACAGATTGGAGTGCGCTCCAAGTCAAGCGGCTGGTTCGGCGAGCCGATCCTCGTAGAGCCCGATCTTGTAGTCGATGGCGCCGAGATGGTCCTGCACCTCGGCGAGCCGGGCCAGCACCACCTGGCGGTGCGCGCGGAGCAGGTCGAGCCGCTCCTGCTCGTTGCCGTCGCCGGCGCGGACCAGGTCGGCGTACCGGCGTACGTCGCGGATCGGCATGCCGGTCGAGCGCAGCTTGGTGATCAGCCGGATCCACCCGATGTCGTCGTCGGCGTACTGCCGGTGGCCGGAAGACGTTCTCGGCACCGACCGCAGCATCAGCCCGTCGCGCTCGTAGTAGCGCAGCGTGTCGGCGGTCAGTCCGGTCAGCTCGGCGGCCTCGGCGATGGTGAGTCCCTGGTTCACCAGCCCAGTGTCAGGGTTGGAGTGCACTCAAAGTCAAGACCGATCGAGCGCCGGCCGCTCCATCGACTCCGCCAGGTACTGCCCGCCGACGTGGGCGTTCTCCGCGGCGTCCTCCCGGCGCGCCTCGACCTGTGCCGCCCAGTCCTCGGCGTTGTCCTGCGGGTCGTAGCCCAGAGCGCGGCCGGGCGCCAGGTCCCACCAGCCGCGGGTGTTGTGCGAGACGCCGTAGAGCACCGCGAAACCGGGCGCCGGGGTGGTCAGCGCCGCCTCGACCATCCGGACACCGTCCCCGTGCGACAGCCACGTGCTGAGGCTGCGGACCGTAGTGGGCTCGGCCCGGAACGAGCCGATCCGGCAGTTCACCACGTCGAGGCCGTGGCGGTCGGCGTACAGGCTCATGAGCGTCTCGGCCGACGCCTTGGCGACGCCGTAGAACGTGTCCGGCCGAAGCCGGGTCTCGACCGGCAGGAGCCCGTCGGGCAGGCCGGTCCGCGGAGTGCGGCCGACCGCGTGGTTGGAGCCGCCGTACACGAGCCTGCGTACGCCGTGCTCGACCATCGCGTCGAGCAGCGCAGCCGTGGTGACGACGTGCGAGGTGAGCGAGTCGGGCAGCGAGAGCTCGCCGGGGTGGCCGGCCATGTGCACCACGGCGTCGAGGCTCGACTCGGCGAACTCGGCGTCGAACACGTCGGCGACCGCGTCGGGGTCGGCGCAGTCGGCCGTGTGCCAGGCGCCGTCGAGCCCATCCGGCTGCGGCACCAGGTCGAGGCCGACCACCTCGTGGCCGCGGTCCGACAGCCCCACGGAGAGGACCCGCCCGATGCTGCCGGCGGCGCCGGTCAGGAGTACTCGCACGGAACGAGGTTAGTGTCCCTCGGGGCACTAGTTGCCCAGCTGCTCCGGCTCGACGCCGTACCTCGCGCTGTAGCCGCGGAACCGCGCACGAACGCGAGCCTCGGTGAGCCCGAACTCGCGGACGTCGTAGGTGTGGGAGCCGAACTCCCGGCGCGGGTGGTCGACGAGGTAGCGCTCGACCGCGGCGAACGCACCGACACCCGGTGCGAGGCCGAGTCCTTCGTAGAGCGCCATCAGGGAGCCGAGGGGGTCGCGGGCCAGGTCGCTGTAGGCGACGTCGAGGATCGGGTGCTCGGGGCGCCGCGCGCGGAAGTCGTCGATCCGGCGCACCGACTCCTCGAGGGTCTCCTGCCAGTGCGCTGCGATGTAGGCGCGGTGGTCGGCGTCGGAGAACGTGCTCGACATGACCCGGACCAGGCTGCACACCGAGCCCACGAGCGCGACCGGGTCGCGGTGCAGCAGCACCAGCCGGGCGTCGGGGTAGGTGTCGACCAGCGCGTCGAGGGCCAGGGCGTGGTGCGGGCTCTTCAGCGTCCAACGGCCGCCGACGCCGCCACTCTGCAGGATCTGGAGCACCAGCCGGTGGTACTCGTAGGCCGGCCGGTCGTCGGCGGCCCGCCACCACGCGCCGTACGACGGCACGTTCGCAACGGCCTCCCAGCTGATGCTCTGGAACGCCTGCCCCATCACCGCGATGCACTCGGTGGGGTCGACCGCCGTCTCGTGGTGGATCGCGCTGATCGCCGGGTTGAGCGTCTCGAGCAGGTCGACGCCGCCCTGTGCCGCGTCCACGCGCGGGCCGCTGCGCCGCGTCTCGTTCGTCGGAGGGGGAGCGGAGTCCTGGGACTCCCAGCCGAGCAGCGCGCGGTTGGCGGGGTCCTGGTCGAGCAGCTGCGAGAGGAACGTGGTGCCGGCGCGGAACATGCCGATGACCACGACCGGCCCTTCGATGCGCTCGGTCTGGACCTCGGGGTGCTGCTTCGCCCAGTCGACGACCTTGAGCCGGTTCACCAGCGCGGCGGTCACGGCGGGCGGCAGCGCGATGACGCCGAGGTCGTTGAGCTGCGCCTCGCGGTCGAGGCTCTCGACGTACAGCTCCAGACCCTCGCGGAAGCTCACGACGCTGCTCGGGATCAGGTCCTCACCGAAGTCGTCGAGCCCGGTCTGCTCGACCGCGGCGGCCACGATCTCGTCGACGTTCACGGGCTGAGCTCCACGACGGTGCGGCCCTTGGTACGTCGGGCGGCGTGGTCCTCGAGGGCCGCTCCGACCTCGTCGAGCGAGATGGTCCGTCCGACGACGGGCTTGATCCAGCCGGCCGAGACCAGCTCGAGCAGGTGCTCGTGGACGCGCTGCCCGACCTCGGGCGGGAATCCGTTGAGGCCGAACCGGCGGAAGTCGCGCGGGGTGTCGAGATAGGCGAGCAGCACGCCAATGACGGTCATGTTCGCCATCGAGAGCTTGCGCAGTGCCCGGCCGGTGAGCCCGGACTCGGGGTCGTCGTTGAAGCCGACCGCCAGGTAGCGGCCGCCCAGCGCCCCACAGGTCCACAGCATCTCGGTCTGGTCGCCGCCGATCGGGTCGAAGATGACGTCCGCGCCGCGGTCACCGGTCTCGTCCATCACGACGTCGAAGACGTCCTCGGCGGTGTGGTCGACCGCTCGGGCCGCACCGAGCTCGATGCACAACGCGGCCTTCTCGGGATCGCCGGCCACAGCGATCACCCGGGCGCCCGCTGCGGCCGCGAGCTGGATCGCCGCCGTACCGACCGCGCTGGCGCCGCCGCGGACCACGACGGTCTCGCCCTCCCGCAGCCCGGCCCGCTCGTGCAGGGCCAGGTGGGAGACGTGGAAGGGCAGCGTGAACGCCGCCGCCTCGACGTCGCTGAGCTCCGGCGGGGCGGCCCACCACGAGCCCGACAACGCCTGCTCGGCGAGCCCGCCGAGCGACAGTGGAGTGATGCCGACGACGCGACGGCCCACCCATTCCTCGGCGCCCGGTCCGGCGGCGTCGACCGTTCCGCAGACGTCCATGCCGAGCGTGAACGGCGGCTCAGCCATGACGGCCGCCACGCCGCCGCGGCAGCGGGCGATGTCACCGAAGTTGAGTGAGGCGGCGCTGACCGACACCCGGACCTGGCCGGCGCCCGGCTCGGGAACCTCGACGTCCTGGACCTCGACCACGTCGGCGGGCTCGCCGTGGCGCACCACCCGAGCCGCTTTCACAGGTTGGGGACGACCTGGGAGAGGAGTGAGCCCATCCGCGCGGCGGCCGCCTTGCCGGCCTCGAGGACCTCCTCGTGGTTGAGCGGCTCGCTGCTGATGCCCGCGGCCAGATTGGTGACCAGGCTGATCCCGAGGACCTCCATGCCCGCCTCGCGGGCGGCGATCGCCTCGAGGGTGGTGCTCATGCCGACCAGCTGGCCGCCGAGGACGCCGGCCATCCGGACCTCGGCCGGCGTCTCGTAGTGCGGCCCGGGGAACTGCACGTAGACGCCCTCGTCGAGGGTCGGGTCCACCTCGCGGCACAGTGCGCGCAGCCGGGGACTGTAGAGGTCGGTCAGGTCGACGAAGGTGGCGCCGACGATGGGCGAGCGGCCGGTGAGGTTGAGGTGGTCGCTGATCAGCACCGGCGTACCCGGCGTCCAGCTCTCCTTGAGCCCGCCGCAGCCGTTGGTGAGCACGATGGTGCGGCAGCCGGCCTTCGCCGCCGTCCGGACGCCGTGCACGACCGCCGCGACGCCCTTGCCCTCGTAGTAGTGGGTGCGGCTGAGGAAGACCAGCGCCCGCAGGTCGCCGACCCTGACCGAGCGGATCTTGCCGGAGTGGCCGGCCACCGCGGCGGCACTGAAGCCCGGCAGGTCGGTGGTGGCGATCTCGGCGACGGTCTCACCCAGCATCTCGGCCGCGGGCAGCCACCCGGAGCCGAGCACCAGCGCCACGTCGTGGCGGTCGATGCCGCTGAGCTCCGCGAGCTTTTCCGCCGCCTGGGCCGCGAGGTCGTACGGCGATACGTCGTTCACCCGCCGGAGCCTAGGGCACCTAGTGTGTCGCCATGCTCGATCACGTCGGCATCAACTGCTCCGACCTGCCCTGAGGTGCAGGAGTCACCGGGGCCCCGGTGACTCCTGCACTTCCCGGCCGAGATCTTCCCCGGGAAGTGCAGGACTTGGCCGGGAAGTGCCTGGTCGCCGTTATCCACAGATTGTCGCGAGGCGCCCTCAGCGCGTCTGACCGAGGGAATCGTGTCGACCCATGATGATCGGTCCGCGCGAGCCCGACGACCCTCGCCTCAGCCGCATCCAGCTACGCAAAGAGCTCCTCGCGGCCGGACTCGACGACCGCGAGATCGCCCGACGCGTCGCAAGCGGTGAGCTGCACCGGGTCCGGTACGGCGCCTACGTCGACGGCGCGGCATGGCGAGCGTGCGACTCCGTGGGACAACATGGCCTGGTTGTTCGCGCCGTGGTCCACCACGCCAACACAGATGTTGTGGCGTCCCACGAGAGCGCGCTGGGCGAGTGGGATGTCCCGATCTGGGACCAGGAGCTCGACGAAGTGCATGTGACGCGGTGCGACCAGAGGGCGGGCCGGAGGGAAGCCGGCGTTCGGCAGCACGAAGGTGCGCTGCGCCCCCAGGACTGGACCGAGCGCAACGGGTTGCGGGTCACGACCCCTACGAGGACCGCGATGGACTGCGCCTCCCTCCTCGACATTGAGCACGCCGTAGTCATCGTGGGCGATCTGTTGCATCGCAAGCTCACGACGCTCCAGGAGCTCGCCGAGTGCGCGACGTTCATGGAGCGGTGGCCCGGCAGCTTGAAGCATCGCGTGGTGTTGAAGGTGGCCGATGGTCGCTGCGAGTCCGTGGGCGAGCACCGGACTCTCCACCTCATCTGGTGGCAAGGTCTGCCAGCACCGATACCTCAGTACAAGGTCTTCGATCCGGAGACCGGCGAGCTCATCGCAGTCGTCGACTTCGCCTGGCCCGAGCTCGGGGTCTTCCTGGAGTTCGACGGCAAGATCAAGTACCAGGCACTCCTCAAGGAGGGCGAGTCACCGAGCGACGTCGTCGTACGCGAGAAGCGGCGTGAGGAGCTCGTGTGCCGGTTGACCGGTTGGCGCTGCATCCGCATCGTGTGGGCCGACCTCTACCGCCCGGAGCGGACGGCGGCGGCGATCCGTGCGCTCTTCCGGCCGGTGCCCGCGAACGTCTGACCAATCGTCCTCGGCGCCAACTCCCTGCGCGAGTCCTGCACTTCCAGGCCGAGATCTTGCCCGGGAAGTGCAGGAGTCACCGGGGCCCCGGTGACTCCGACGGCGCCCCGGGCCGGACTAGAGGCCGGTCGACCGGCAGGGGAGGGCACGGAGCCGCAGGACGTAGTCGTCGGGCGCGTCGGCGGCCTCGGCCGCTTCAGCGAGGACGCCGACGTACGACGCCGAGGGGAGGCCACCTTCGTAGGCGTCGAGCACGTAGGTCCACACCACCATCTCGCCGGTGAGCGTGAAGATGCGCACCTTGGTCTTCCGGTAGAGCCCCGAGTCCGCCCCCTCCCAGCCGTCGAGCGCGGACTCGTCCTCTCGCGAGACGTCGTACACGGCCACGAAGACCTGCTCCAGCGGGTCCTGCACGATCGTCGGGAGGGCACCGTCCCAGCCGTGCTCCTCGCCGCCGAAGGTGAGCCGCCAGCCGGTCAGCCAGCCGGTGGTCTCCAGCGGCGAGTGGGGGCATCGCTCCAGCATGCGCCGCGGGTCCATGTTGGAGCCGTAGGCGGCGTACAGGGGCACCGCTGGAGCGTAATGCCCAGAGCGAACACTGCAGGAGACGCCACTAGGCTGGACCGGTGAGCGATACGCACTTCGATGTCCTGGTCCTCGGTGCCGGTCCTGGCGGGTACGTCGCCGCGATCCGCGCGGCGCAGCTCGGCAAGAGCGTCGGGATCGTCGAGGAGAAGTACTGGGGCGGGGTCTGCCTCAACGTCGGGTGCATCCCCTCCAAGGCACTGCTCCGCAACGCCGAGATCGCGCACATCCTCACCCAGGAGAAGAAGACGTTCGGGATCGAGGGCGACGCCACGATGGCGTTCGGCCCGACCCACCAGCGCAGCCGGAGCGTCGCTGACGCCAGCGCCAAGGGCGTCCACTACCTGATGAAGAAGAACAAGATCACCGAGATCGACGGCTGGGGCACCCTGACCGGAGACCAGGGCGGCAAGCACGGCGTCAGCGTGGACAAGGACGGCTCGACCTCCGCGTACACCGCAGACAACGTGATCATCGGAGCCGGCGCCAAGGTCCGGATGCTGCCCGGGATGTCCGTCAGCGACAACGTCGTCACCTACGAGGAGCAGATCCTCGACGAGAACCTCCCCGGGTCGATCATCATCGGCGGGTCCGGAGCGATCGGTGTCGAGTTCGCCTACGTCATGACCAACTTCGGTGTCGACGTGACCATCGTGGAGTTCCTCGACCGGATGGTCCCGACCGAGGACGCCGACGTCTCGAAGGAGCTGCTCCGCGCCTACAAGAAGCTCGGCGTGAAGGTGCTGCTCTCCACGAAGGTCGAGAACGTCGAGGACACCGGCAGCGGGGTCAAGGTGACCGTCAGCCCGGCCGACGGGGGCGACTCCCAGGTGCTCGAGGCGGACAAGATGCTGGCGGCGTTCGGCTTCGCCCCGCGGGTCGAGGGCTACGGCCTCGACAAGGCGGGCGTCGAGCTGACCGAGCGGGGCGCGATCGGGGTCGACGCCCGCGGCCGCACCAACGTCAAGGGGATCTACGCGATCGGCGACGTCACCGGGAAGCTGATGCTGGCCCACACCGCGGAGGCGATGGGCATCATCGCGGCCGAGACCATCGCGGACGCCGAGACCGTCGAGATCGACTTCGACATGATCCCGCGGGCGACGTTCTGCCAGCCCCAGATCGCGTCGTTCGGCTACTCCGAGGCGCAGGCCAAGGAGAAGGGCTACGACGTCAAGGTCGCGCAGTTCCCGTTCTCCGCCAACGGCAAGGCGCGCGGCATGGCCGAGACGGCCGGCTTCGTGAAGATCGTGGCCGACGCGGAGCACAACGAGATCGTCGGCGCGCACCTGATCGGCCCCGAGGTCACCGAGCTGCTGCCGGCCCTGACGCTGGCCCAGAAATGGGACCTCACCGCCGACGAAGTGGCCCGCAACGTCTTCGCCCACCCGACCCTGTCGGAGGCGATGAAGGAAGCCGTCGAGGGCATCGCCGGCCACATGATCAACCTGTGAGCAGGACAGGCAGATGACCGACCACGTCGTCGTCATCGGCGGCGGCCCGGGCGGATACGAGGCGGCCCTGGTCGCTGCGCAGCTGGGCGCCCAGGTCACCGTCGTCGACACCGACGGGCTCGGCGGCTCGGCGGTGCTCACCGACTGCGTCCCCAGCAAGACGCTGATCGCGACGGCGGAGCTGATGACCGACGTCGCCGGCGCCAACGAGCTCGGCGTGATGATCGGTGAGGACGGTGTCCACGTTGACCTCGCTCGGATCAACCGCCGGGTCAAGGCGCTGGCCCAGGCGCAGAGCGAGGACATCGCGCAGCGACTGGAGAAGGAAGGGGTCCAGGTCCTCCAGGGCCGCGGCAGCCTGGCCGGCCCCGACCGGATCGTCGTGGAGACCGCGGGTGGGCGCGAGGAGATCCTGCGCGCGGACGCTGTCCTGGTCGCCACGGGCGCCGCGCCCCGCACGCTTCCCACCGCGCAGCCGGACGGCGAGCGGATCCTGACCTGGGAACAGGTCTACGACCTCGACGAGGTGCCGTCCGAGCTGATCGTGGTCGGCTCCGGAGTCACCGGCGCGGAGTTCGCGTCCGGCTACCTGGCGCTGGGGGTCCCGGTCACCCTGGTCTCCAGCCGCGATCGAGTGCTGCCCGGCGAGGACGCCGACGCCGCCGAGGTGCTCGAGGAGGTGCTCACCCGCCGCGGCATGACCGTGCTCTCGCGCTCGCGGATGGAGTCGGTCACGCGCTCCGGTGACGTGGTGACCGTGACGCTCACCGACGGCCGCACCGTCGAGGGCTCGCACTGCATCCTCGCCCTCGGCTCGGTCCCCAACACCGGTGACCTCGGCCTCGAGGAGGCCGGCGTGATCCTCAAGGACGACGGCTTCGTCAACGTCGACCGGGTCTCGCGCACCTCCGCCCGCGGGGTCTACGCCGCCGGCGACTGCACCGGCGTACTCATGCTCGCCTCGGTGGCCGCCATGCAGGGCCGGATCGCGATGTGGCACTTCCTCGGCGACGCGGTGACCCCCCTGGACCTCAAGAAGGTGTCCTCCAACGTCTTCACCGCCCCCGAGATCGCCACCGTCGGTTGGTCGCAGCAGGCCATCGACGCCGGCGAGATCCAGGCCGATGCGTTCACCCTCCCGCTCTCGGGCAACGCCCGCGCCAAGATGCAGGGCGTCCGGGACGGCTTCGTGAAGCTGTTCTGCCGGCCGGGGACCGGGATCGTCGTGGGTGGTGTCATCGTCGGCCCGCGCGCCAGCGAGCTGATCCACCCGGTGTCGATCGCGGTCGCCGAGTCGCTCACCGCCGACCAGCTGGCGCAGACGTTCACCGTCTATCCGTCCATGTCGGGCTCGGTCGCCGAGGCCGCTCGGCGGCTGCACCGCTTCCGGGCCTGACCTCCGCGGAACGGTTTGACACCCGGCTGTGGCGGGCAGGCCGTCAGGACAGTCCGCTACCCCCTCGGAGGTGTCTGTCCGTGTCCGTCCAGGTGAGCCATGCCGCGTTCGAGAAGGGCATCGGTGACGTCAGGACGGCGTGCGACCTGCTTGAGACCGACGTGACGCGCATCGACAAGCGCGTGCGGGGGTTCGTCGACTCCGGATGGTCGGGCCTCGCCGCCGACGCGTTCGCCGAGGCGTGGGACGAGTGGAAGGCGGCCGCGGACGACGTCCACGAGGCGCTGGACGGTATGGGGGAGCTGCTGGTGGCCGCTCTGCGCGACTTCATCGCCCAGGACGACGCTTCCCAGGCAGCTCTCGACGCGTTGTCCACCCGGCTGATCGATCGGCTCGGCTGATGGGCGGTGTCGACGACTTCAAGATCGACCTCGACGAGCTCGACTCGGTCATCGGCGACATCGAGCGGACCGAACGGTCGCTCGAGCGGCTGACCGACGACCTCGAAAAGCAGATGAAGACGCTGCACGACGTGTGGGAGGGCCTCGCTGCCCAGGCGCACACCGAGGCACACCAGCAGTGGAACGACGGCATGAGCGCCATGCGCGAGGCAATGGCGGGGCTGCGGGAGGCGGGTCGAACAGCGCACGGCAACCACACCTCCGCCGGGGAGAGCAACCTCCAGATGTGGAGTGACCTCGGATGAGGCTGGACGTCCAGGCCAGCGGCTACGACACCGCGGCAGAGGCCCTCGTCGGCGCCAACCAGGTCGCCGCCATGGCCTTCGAGGGGCTCACGTCCAAGCTCACGGGTTTCCACGCACTCGGTGGCGACGACAAGAGCTCGGAGGATTTCGTCAAGGAGTACGACGCCAGCGCACAGGAGGCCGTCGACTCCTTGCGGGCGTTGGTCGACGGGCTGGGCAACCTGGGTGAGATCACCGCCGCGTCGGTGGAGAACCACCGCCGCGCCCACGCCGAGTCGGTCTACGGCAAGCCGAGGCCCAGCTATGAGGGCGGCGTCCCTGGCGAGGGACCGGTCACCGTCTCCGCTGTCTCCTTGCCGTCCTCCCTCGGTGGTGACAACGAGGACCTGCCCGACTGGTGGAACCACGTCGTCGACCACCTCCAGGGATACGGCTGGCCGAGCGCGAACACAGACCAGCTGCGCTCGGCGGCGTCGGCCTGGACGACCGCGGCCGGCCAGGTCAAAGGCCTGACCGGCAAGATCGACACGGCCGTCGCGCAGCTTCGGGGCCAGCGGTCACCGGAGATCCCGACCGCCACTCGGGTGCTCACCACGACCAAGGGACACATCGAGGATCTCGCCGACTGCCTGACCGAGCAGGGGGAGGCCTGCGAGGACTACGCCAAGCAGGTCGACGAGACCCGGCAGACGATCAAGGACCTCCTGGTCGACCTGGCCATCGAGTGCGGGGTCACGGCCGGCGCCAGCGTCGCGCTGAGCTTCGTCACGTTCGGCGGCGCTGCGGCCGTCGGTGCGGGCGTGATCGCGGCTCGCGCCGTCAAGTACGCCCATCGGATCGTCACCGCGCTCAAGGCGCTGAAAGCCGCCCGGGCGGTGCTCAAGCTGGCCAAGAACGCACCGAAGCTGAACCGGCTGCGCAGGTCGCTCGAGGACCTCAAGACCGCCCGCAAGCTGGCCAACCTCAAGCGGCTGGCCAGGCCCAAGACGAAGTACGACCCCAAGATGCTGCAGAAGAAGTACAAGCACGCGAAGGACTTCGGGGTCAAGGAGCCGTGGAAGAAGGGCGCCGACGGGAAGTTCAAGAAGGCCCTCGACGACTTCCTCGACAGCCCGGCGACCAAGCACCGCGACGGCACCTACAACGGGGACCCGTCCATCCTCAGCTTCAACCCGTCCACCGGGCAGGTGATCGTCACCAGCAGGTCCGGAGAGTTCGTCACCGGGTTCAAGATGAACTACACACAGCTGCAGCACGTCATCCGCGACGGCAAGCTAGGGGGTCACTGACATGAGCGCCACCACCGAAGTCGACGCACTCGTGGAGCTGGTCAGGTCCTACCTCGGCGGCCGAACGACGGCCGGGGACTTCGTCCAGCGATACCAGGACAGCTACAAGGAGCTCGGCCCACTCGACGAGCCCACGTTCGTGGCGCTCGACAGGCTGTTCTTCGTGTGCGAGGACTACTACGACGACCCGGAGCTGCGCGACCCCGGCGACCCCGACGAGGACGCCCTGCGTACGGCGGCCCAGCGGGCGCTCACCGACCTGGCCCTGTCGTGATCTGGACCGACGACATCGAGTCGTTCACCGGCGACGCCGCCGGGGCGGCGATCCTGCGGCGCTCGCTGCGCGAGCTCGCCGGCCTGGAGCCCGGGACCCCGCTCGCCGGCCGGATCAATGACGTCCTGGCGGGCCGGCGCAGCATGCGCGAGCTCGCCGAGCACCCCCACCTGGTCGAGTTCGCCCACCGCGGGATGGCGGCGTTCGACGAGTTGTGGAACCAGATGAGCCCCGCCGAACGTGCGGAAGCCCTCGCGGCCGGCGAGGCGTTCGAGGCGGGCGTCGCGCGCCAGGCCTGACCCGTCCGGGCCATTCCTCCCACCGTGCGACCGACCTAACCTCGGGGGATGTCCGTTCCGGGTCCGGTGCAGCAGGTTCGCTTCTGCGAGGCACCCGACGGCGTCCGCATCGCCTACGCCGTCTCCGGCACCGGTCCGCCGCTGCTGGTCTCGACCTGCTGGCTGAGCCACCTCCAGCACGACTGGGAGAGCCCGGTCTGGCGGCACTTCCTCGACCAGGTCGGGCGGTTCGTCACCATCGTTCGCTACGACGAGCGCGGCTACGGGCTGTCCGACTGGGACGTGACCGACCACGGGCTGGAGGCCCGGATCGGTGACCTCGCGGCGGTCGCTGACCACGCGGGCCTCGACCGGTTCGCGCTGATGGGAATGGCACAGGGCGGTCCGCCGGCGATCTCCTACGCCGCCCAGCACCCGGAGCGGGTGACCCGGCTGCTGTTCTACGGCAGCTACGCGGGCGCGGCCGCGGGCTCGATCGAGAGCCAGGAGCAGCTCGAGGCGTTCGCGCAGCTGATCAAGGTCGGGTGGGCCCGGCCCCAGCACACGTTCCGGCGGGTCTTCACCTCGATGATGATCCCGGGCGCCTCCGAGGAGCAGATGCTCTGGCTGGACGAGCTGCAGCGGGTCGCCGCCTCCGCCACGACCGCCTCCGAGGCGCTGCGTCAGCGGTCGACGGCCAACTGCGTCGACCTGCTGCCCCGCCTCGACGTACCGACCCTGGTGCTCCACTCCGTCCGCGACCAGATGAACGACTTCGAGCACGCCCGGCTCCTCGCAAGGGGCATCCCCGGCGCCAGGCTGGTGCCGCTGGACAGCGACAACCACATCCTCCTCGGGGACGAGCCGGCATGGCAGGTGTTCGTCGAGGAGGTGCGCGCGTTCCTGGCCGCTGACGGTGCACCGGCCCCGGCCACCGACGTGCTGTCGGCGCGCGAGCGCGAGGTGGTGGCCCTGGTCGCCGAGGGTCGCTCCAACGATGAGATCGCGGCCGTGCTGGTCCTCAGTGTCCGCACGGTCGAGCGCCACCTCCAGAACGCCTACACGAAGCTCGGCGTGCGTGGTCCCTCGGCCCGGGCCGCTGCGGCGGCCGCGCTGGCGCGTACGTAGTCGACCCAAGCGCGCGGCCCGGAAGTGGGTGGTCGCCCCGATGCCCGGTGGGGTCGGCCGTTCGTAGGTTCCTCGGCATGACGCAGACACAGCACACCCAGACCACATCTGCCACCGACGACGCCGCCCTCAAGGCCAAGCACGCTGCCATGTGGGCGATGGGCGACTACCCGGCCGTCGCCACCGAGGTGATCGCACCGCTCGGCCCGACCCTCGTCGCGGCCATCGGCATCGGCGCGGGCGACCACGTCCTCGACATCGCGGCGGGGTCCGGCAACGCCTCGATCCCCGCGGCCAAGGCGGGCGCCGACGTCGTGGCCAGCGACCTCACTCCCGACCTGATCGAGACCGGCCGCCAGGCCGCGGCCGCGGCAGGTGTCCAGCTGCGCTGGGAGGTGGCCGACGCCGAGCACCTGCCGTACGCCGACGGCGAGTTCGACGTGGCCATCTCCTGCGTGGGCATCATGTTCGCCCCGCACCACCAGGAGGCAGCCGACGAGCTCGTCCGCGTGGTGCGCCCGGGCGGGCGGATCGGGCTGATCAGCTGGACCCCGAGCGGATTCATCGGCCAGATGTTCGCGACCATGAAGCCCTACGCCCCGGCGCCCCCGCCCGGCGCGCAGCCGCCGCCGCTCTGGGGCGACGAGGACCACGTGCGCACGCTGCTGGGCGACCGGGTCACCGACGTCGTCGCCGAGAAGCAGTCAGTGCCGGTTCCGCTGTTCCCGGACGGTGCGTCGTTCCGCGACTTCTTCAAGCGCACCTACGGGCCGACCATCGCCGTCTACCGCTCCCTGGCCGACGACCCCGCCCGCACGGCCGAGCTCGACGAGGCCCTCGCGGCCCACGGAGACCGCTACGTCGGTGATGGCCCGATGGAGTGGGAGTACCTGCTGCTCACCGCGACGCGTACGTGAGGCAGTCGGCCACGTCCTGACCCGCACCGATCTCGACGTGGTCGGCGGTGCACTCGAGGGCGGAGTTGTGCGAGCAGTCGGCACGGTGGCAGGCGCCAACGTGGCCGGACTCGTCGACTCCGCCCTTGGTGTCGCCCTGCACGAAGGTGCCGCAGGCGGACCCGTGCCCGATCACCGTGATGGCGGCGGCGTGGCAGTCGTGGTCATGGTTGTACGAGCACCCCTCGGCGGAGCACGTGCTGATGATCGGCAGGCTCATGGTGGTCATGGGTTCCACGGTCCTCCTCGAGGAGGCCGTCGTCCAGGGAGGTGAGGCTGACCTGAGCACTCTTGTCGGCGCGACATAACCTCGTGACACATGACCCTCTCTCGCCTGCTCCGGCTCGGCATGGGAGTCGTCGCCTCGTCCGCCCTGGTGGTGTCGCCGCTGCCGTCATCCGCCGAGGAGGTGCCGGCTGCCACGTCCTACACGGTCACGGGCTACGGCTACGGCCACGGTCATGGCCTCTCGCAGTACGGCGCGCAGGGCGCCGCCAACCAGGGCCTCTCGTGGAAGCAGATCATCGGCTTCTACTACCCCGGGACACGCCTCGGCCGTGCCCGCGGCCCCATCAAGGTGCTCATCACCGCGGACAAGAAGGACGTCGTGGTCGACGCCCGCGACGGGCTACGGCTCACGCGGCTGACCGGGCGCAAGACCTTCGTGCTGGCCAAGCTGCGGCCGAGGGCGACGTCGTGGCGGATCATGCCGCGAGGCTCGAGGAGCGTGGTGTCCTACCGGGTTCCCGGCCGCGGCGGCTGGCAGAAGTGGACGACCTTCCCGGGTGCCGCCGAGTTCTCGGCGGGCAACCAGCCGCTGACCCTCCGGCTTCCGAAGCACAAGACCGCCGACTACCGCGGGGCGCTGCGCTCGGTCGAGAAGCACACGGTCAACGTGCTGTCGATGGACCGCTATGTGCAGGGCGTCGTTCCGCGCGAGGTCCCGGCTGAGTGGCCGGCCCAGGCGGTCAGCGCCCAGGCAGTGGCGGCCCGCACGTACGCCGCGTTCGAGCGGGAGACTGCGACGTCGTACTACGACATCTGCGACACCGAGTCCTGCCAGGTCTACGGGGGAGTCGCGGACGAGCACCCGGCGAGCAACGCCGCCGTGAAGGCGACGGCAGGCAGGGTGGTGCTCTACCAGGGCCAGCCGGCCTTCACCCAGTTCTCCTCGAGCAACGGTGGCTACAGCTCGGCCGGCTCGCAGCCCTACCTGGTGGCCCAGCCCGATCCCTACGAAGCTTCCTCGGACAACCCCAACGACCCGTGGACCACCACCCTCACGAGTGCCCAGATCGAGAAGGCCTGGCCCGGGGTCAGCACCCTCGAGAACCTGTCGTTCAGCCGGGACGGCCTCGGTGCGCACCTCGGCGGCCGGGTCACCTCGGTCACGCTCACCGGTCGCCTGGGCGGGTTCCCCACCTTGGTCAAGGTCACCGGCGACGACTTCCGGTTCCGGCTCGGGCTCAAGTCGACCTGGTTCGAGCTGGCGCCGGCGTAGGGCGTTAGTGGAGCACCAGTACCAGGTCGCCACCGTCGACGGCCTGCGTGCCGGAGATCGCCAGCCGCTCCACGGTGCCGTCGACCGGCGCGGTGATCGAGGCCTCCATCTTCATCGCCTCGATGGTGGCCACCACGTCGCCGGCTGCGACCTTGTCGCCCTCGGACACGACGGTGGTCACCACGCCCTGGAACGGCGCCGCGACCTGCCCCGGCTTCGCGGGATCGGCCTTCTCGGCTGCGGCCACCTCGGAGGCGACGGCGCGGTCGCGGACACTGATCGGCCGCAGCTGGCCGTTGATGGTGGCCATGACGTTCCGGTAGCCCCGCTCGTCGGGCTCGCTGATCGCCTGCAGCCCGAGGATGATCGTCTTGCCCTCCTCGAGGCTGACCTCGTGCTCCTCGCCGTGCCGCAGCCCGTAGAGGTAGTCGACCGTCGGCAGCACAGAGACGTCGCCGAAGGTCGCGCGAGCCTCGAGGAACTCGCGGGTCGGGCCGGGGAACAGCAGCTCGTTGAGCGTCGCCCGGCGGGTGAGCGCGCTGCCCTCGGCCAGTGCCGACGACTGTTCGGCGGTGAGCTCGCTGGCCGACGGCGTCCAGCTGCGGCCCTCGAGCGCCTTGGTGCGGAACGGCTCCGGCCAGCCGCCCGGCGGATCGCCCAGCTCGCCGCTGAGGAAGCCGATCACCGAGTCGGGGATGTCGAACTTCGCCGGGTTCTCGGCAAACTCGGCGGGGTCGGCGCCCAGCCCGACGAGCGCCAGCGCCAGGTCGCCGACGACCTTCGAGGACGGCGTGACCTTGACGATGTTGCCGAGGATGTCGTTGGCCGCGGCGTACATCTCCTCGACCTGCTCGAACTTCTCGCCCAGGCCGAGCGCGATGGCCTGCTGCCGCAGGTTGGAGAGCTGGCCGCCCGGGATCTCGTGCCGGTAGACCCGGCCGGTGGGTGCGGGCAGCCCGGACTCGAACGGCGCGTACACCCGGCGCACCGCCTCCCAGTACGGCTCCATCGCGTTGACCGCCGCGAGCGACAATCCGGTCTCGCGCGCGGAGTGGTCGGTCGCGCTGACCAGCGCGGAGAGCGGCGGCTGCGACGTCGTACCGGCCATCGAGGCGCACGCTGCGTCGACCGCATCGACACCGGCGTCGATGGCGGCGAGCAAGGTGCCGAGCTGGCCGCCCGGGGTGTCGTGTGTGTGCAGGTGCACGGGCAGCTCGAACCGCTCCCGCAGGGCGGTGACCAGCGTGCGCGCGGCCGGCGCGCGGAGCAGACCGGCCATGTCCTTGATCGCCAGCACGTGCGCGCCGGCGTCGACGATCTGCTCGGCGAGCCGCAGGTAGTAGTCGAGCGTGTAGAGCCGCTCGTCGGGGCTGGAGAGGTCACCGGTGTAGCAGAGTGCCACCTCGGCGACCGTCGTCCCGGTCTCGCGGACCGCCTCGATCGCCGGCCGCATCTGCTCGACGTCGTTGAGTGCGTCGAAGATGCGGAACACGTCGAGGCCGGTCTCGGCCGCCTCTTTCACGAAGGCGGTGGTGACCTCGGTGGGGTACGGCGTGTAGCCGACCGTGTTGCGGCCGCGCAGAAGCATCTGGAGGCAGACGTTCGGCACCGCCTGCCTGAGGGCGGCGAGCCGCTCCCACGGGTCCTCGGAGAGGAAGCGCAGCGCCACGTCGTACGTCGCGCCGCCCCAGCACTCGAGCGACCACAGCTCCGGGGTGCTCCGGGCCAGGTGGCCGGCGACGGCGAGCAGGTCCTTGCTGCGCACCCGGGTCGCGAGCAGCGACTGGTGGGCGTCACGGAACGTGGTGTCGGTGACCGCGACGTCGTTCTGCTCGCGCAGCCGACGGGCGAACGCGTCGGGGCCGAGCTCGAGCAGCAGCTGCCGGGTGCCGTCGGGTGCGGGGACGTCGAGAGCGAGGTCGGGCAGCTTGCTGACCGGGTCGATGGTCACCGGCGCCGCGCCGTGCGGCTGGTTGACCGTGACGTCGGCGAGGTAGGTCATCAGCTTGGTGCCGCGGTCGCCGCTTGCCCGGGCCTTGAGCAGCTGGGGGTGGGTCTCGATGAAGCTCGTGGTGATCCGGCCGGCCCGGAAGTCGGGGTCGTCGAGGACGGCCTGGAGGAAGGCGATGTTGGTCGTGACGCCGCGGATCCGGAACTCCGCCACCGCGCGCCGCGCCTTGGCCACTGCATCCTCGAAGGTGCGGCCGCGGCAGGTCAGCTTGGAGAGCATCGAGTCGAAGTGCGCGGAGATCTCGGCGCCGGTGTACGTCGTACCGCCGTCGAGGCGGACGCCGCCACCGCCGGGGGAGCGGTAGGTGGTGATCACGCCGGTGTCGGGACGGAAGTTGTTGGCGGGGTCCTCGGTGGTGATCCGGCACTGCAGCGCGGCGCCGCGGACCCGGATGCCGTCCTGGCTGAGGCCGAGGTCCTCGAGGGTCTCGCCGGAGGCGATGCGGAGCTGCGCCTGCACCAGGTCGACGTCGGTGATCTCCTCCGTGACCGTGTGCTCGACCTGGATCCGCGGGTTCATCTCGATGAAGACGTAGTTGCCTTGCGGGTCGAGCAGGAATTCGACGGTGCCGGCGTTCCGGTAGCCGATCTCGGTGGCGAACCGGACGGCGTCGGCGCACATCCTCTTCCGGAGCTCGGGGTCGAGATGCGGTGCCGGCGCGATCTCGACCACCTTCTGGTGGCGGCGCTGGACCGAGCAGTCCCGTTCATAGAGGTGGATGACGTTGCCCTGACCGTCCGCGAGGATCTGCACCTCGATGTGGCGCGGCTCGACCACGGCCTGCTCGATGAACACCGTGGGGTCGCCGAACGCTCCCTCGGCCTCGCGCATGCACGTCTCGACCGCCTCGCGGAGGTCCGTGGGGTCGTCGACCCGGCGCATGCCGCGGCCACCCCCACCTGCGACCGCCTTCACGAACAGCGGGTACGGCAGCTCCTTGGCCGACTCGACCAGCTCGTCCGGGTCGGTGCTCGGCTCGACGCTGGCCAGCGTCGGAACGCCGGCCTTCTTGGCCGCCGCGATCGCGCGCGCCTTGTTGCCGGTCAGGGTCAGCACGTCGCTGGTCGGCCCGATGAACGTGATGCCGGCGTTCGCGCACGCCTCGGCGAGGGCGGGGTTCTCGCTCAGGAAGCCGTAGCCGGGGTAGACAGCGTCCGCCCCGGCCCGCACCGCCACCGCGACGATCGCGTCGGGATCGAGGTAGGCCCGCACCGGGTGGCCGCGCTCGCCGATCTCGTAGGCCTCGTCCGCCTTGAGCCGGTGCTCCGACCACCGGTCCTCGAAGGGGAACACCGCCACCGTCCGGGCACCCACCTCGTACGCGGCCCGGAATGCGCGGATGGCGATCTCGCCGCGGTTGGCGACGAGCACCTTCGAGAACATGCTTGGAACGCTATAAGGCGCCGTCCGCGAGATCAGTCTCGTGACGGTGGGTGGACAGCCGGTGCGCGGTCTTACGCGGCGGAGCTGAGGTGCCGCGACTTGGCGGCCTCGACGGGCAGCTCGCGGTGGCGGAGGCTGCGGACGACGGTCAGCGCGCTGGTCGCGACCACGCCGGTGAAGCCCACGACGGCGAAGAGCGCGATGACGGCGACGCCGAACCAGCTCACGAACTCGACCATGAGGTCAGGCTAGGCACGCTCGGGAGCACTTCGCAGCCGAATCGCCGAACTCGTTGTCCACAGCCAGCACCGGGCCTGGTGGCGGGCGCGCTTGCAGGTGCCGATGCTGGAACCGTGGACGAGTGGGCAGCGCTGCTGGAGCGGCAGTCGGGGGTGTTCACCAGGCAGCAGGCGCTGGACCACGGCACGACGCGGATCGAGTTCGCTCGTGCGGTCCGACGAGGGGAGCAGGTGCGGATCCACCCGCGGGTGTACGTCGGGCACAACGGTCCGCTCTGCTGGCTGGAGCGGGCCTGGGCGGCCGTTCTCTGGGCCGACCCTGTCGGCCTGTGGGGTGCGAGCGCACTGCGCGCCTACCAGCAGCGCGACCTCACCGCTCGGGACGACGAGGCGATCCATGTGCTGACCGACCGAGACCGACGGCTGGCGGCGCCGGCCGGCGTAGTGCTCCACCGCAGCGCCCATGCCCACGAGCGCATCCAGATCAACCTCTCCCCGCCACGAGTTCGCTACGAGCACACGGTCCTGGATCTCGCCGAGTCCGCGGGTGACGACCTGGCCGCCATCGCCGCCGTGGCCGATGCCTGCGGGTCGCGGCGGACGACGGCTGTCCGGTTGGCCGAAGTGCTCGAGTCACGACCCTGGGCGCACCGACGGGTCTGGCTGGCACGCGTGCTCGACGATGTTCATTGGGGCACCTGCTCGGTGCTCGAGCACGGTTACCTCTCCTTGGTCGAACGGCCGCACGGGCTTCCGGAGGGTCGTCGGCAGGCATCAGCCCGGCTGGGCAATCGTGCGATGTGGCGGGACGTCCAATACGAGGACTGGGGATTCCTCGTCGAGCTCGATGGCCGCCTGGGGCACACCGGCACACGAGATCGCATCCGCGACCTGAACCGGGATCTCGGCGCCTTGGCCCAGCAGGACCTGACGACGGCCCGGCTCGGCTACGGACAGGTGTTCGGCACCGGCTGCCGAACAGCGGCCAGGATCGGGGAGGTGCTGCAGCGTCTCGGCTGGGCGGGCGAGGTCACGCCGTGCCCAAAGTGTGGTGCGGCAGATCAAGCAGCTTGAACTCAGGCTCCACACTTCGCTCCGTGTCAGCTCCGGAACTGTGCCACGAGGTCAGGTAGAGCCTCGTGAGCGACGCGGACCGCCTCGTGCTCCGGTACGTCGAGCACGAGGACCGCTTGGTTGCCGCCCGCCATCGTGGCGACCAGCGTGGTGAGGCCGGCCCGGCGCTGGAACCAGGTGGAGCGCAGGTTCCAGCCGATCACGTGGTCGACCTCCAGGATCCGGCGACGCCGGACCACGGAGCCGGACCGGGCTACGAGGTGGCCCACGACCAGGGCGTGGCCGAGGGAGCGGGTTCGGTCCCACGCGAGCAGGACCGCGACAGGGAGCGCGAGCAGGCCGACCAGCAGCCACGAAGGCCCGTCGGCGACGACCGCCACGACGCCCGCGACGGCGATGGCGAGCGCGGGCAGGAGCGCGCGGGTCCAGCGGCGACGCGCGGCCAGGGGACCGTGGGCGACCAGAGGGGTCTCGATCGGAAGTGCGGTGTCGAGCACCTCGCGGGCCACCCGCTCGACGACCTGGCGAGGGGCGGGCGGGACCAGCGTCGAGCTCCCCTGCTGGCTCCTGGACAGGCCGGTCACGATCGCGGAGAGTCGCGCGCCACGGGCGACTCGGAGCCCGATCGGCTCGGAGAGGTTCACGCCGGCGAGCCGGTCGTCGTCGAGGGTGGTCTCGCGGGTGGTGAACAGGCCGCGAGTCAGGTGCCAGGTCGCGGCACCGCGGCTGCGGGTGAGCCGGAACCCCCAGTTCGTGACGACGTACCCGCCGATCGACAGCAGCGAGATGACGACCAGGACGCCGAGCACCAGCAAAGGCACCAGGACGCCCAGCGGTACGCCGGGGATGTCGACGTTGTCGGGGTCGAACTTCTCCCAGAAGCCGACGGACTGGAGCAGCTGGCTGCCCGCACCGAGCGCGGCAGCACCGATGACGACGCCGCTGCCGGTCAGCGGCGCGAACCTGACCCAGGCCGGGTCGAAGACCACGATCTCGCGCTCCGGCGCAGGCTCCGCGGTCACCTCGTCGTCGGCCGTGGCGGTCTGCAGGAGCTCGGTCCGCAGGGCGCGGGCCCGTTCCAGTGGCAGCCCGTCGAGGTCGATCCGGTCCTCGTCGCTGTTCGACGCGGTGCCGGTCCCGATCCGGACCTTGGTGAGCCCGAGCAGCCGATGGATCGGAGACGAGGTCAGGTCGACGGTGCGGACCCGGTCCACCGGTGTGGAGAGCACGTGCCGGTTGAGCAGGCCGCGCTTGAGCTCGATCCGGCCGCCGCTGATCCGGAAGCTTGTGGTCAGGTAGCGCATCAGGCCGAGCGCGACCGGGATCCCCACACCGATGAGCTGCCACTGCTCGCCGCCAGCCGCCGTGCTGCCGAGCACGACGACGATGATGACCGGCAGGAAGCGCAGCACCTCCCGGATCGGGTGGACGAGCAGCATCCGCGGGTCCAGGCGCTGCCACTCGGCGTCCCGAGCTAGCTCGGTCACGTGCGCCCGCGCCCCGTCATGTGCGCCCCCGTCATGTGGCATCGCCCTCCACGGCGTCCGCCTTCATCGTGAGCTCGTCCACCAGCCGCCGGGCGACGTCCTTGTCGAGCCCGGCTATCCCGAGCGCTCCGGCCGCGGACGCAGTGGTCACCGTGACCGTCGCCAGGCCGAACAACCGGGCGATCGCGCCCTCGACGTGGTCGACGGTCTGGATCCGCGACATCGGGGCGATCCGACGCTCGCGGGACCACCAGCCGGTCTGGGTGTAGACCGCCGTGTCGGTGACCTCCCAGCGGTGCACCAGGTAGCGCCACCTCGGCACCACGGCGACGTACGACGCCAGCGCGAGCGCCCACAGCAGCCACGCCCACCACGGCAGGTCGAACGCGTCGACCGGGCCGGCTAGCACGATGAGCCCGATGGTGGGGAACAAGGCCTGCACGGCTGCCTCGGTGGTCCACATCAGCCGGGCGCGCGGGCTGACCCGCTGGCTCGGCTCGCGGAGGGCAGGTGCGTCGGAGCTCACCGTGCTCGGGCTTCGACTCGCCCGTCGCGGCTTCGCGAGCTCAGCCGCGGGGCTCGCTCAACCTGCGTGAGCCCACTCAGCGAGCTCGTCCCTCCCTCGCTACTGCTCACTTGATCTCACAAAGGACAGCGCCGTTCGTGACGGTCGCGCCGACCTCGGCCTGAAGACCGGTCACGGTGCCGGCCTTGTGGGCCTTGAGCGGCTGCTCCATCTTCATCGCCTCGATGACCACCACCGTGTCGCCCTCGGCGACCTCCTGGCCCTCCTCGACGACCACCTTGACGATGGTGCCCTGCATCGGAGAGGTGACCGCGTCGCCGCTGGCGGCCGAGCCGGCCTTCTTGCCGGCCGCGCGCTTCGGCTTCTTCGCGCCACCGCCGCCGGCCGAGATGGAGCCCAGGCCGCCGGGCAGGACGACCTCGAGCCGCTTGCCGCCGACCTCGACGACGACCGTCTGCCGCTCGCCGGTCTCTTCGGCCTCGGCCGAGTCGCCGGCGTACGGCGTGATCTGGTTGTCGAAGTCCGTCTCGATCCACTGCGTGTAGACGTCGAACGACTCGCCGTCGCCGATGAACGCCGGATCGCGCACGACGGCCTGGTGGAACGGGATGACCGTCGGCATGCCGTCGACCACGAACTCGTCGAGCGCGCGACGCGACCGCTCGAGCGCCTGGGTGCGGTCACGGCCGGTGACGATCAGCTTGGCGATGAGGGAGTCGAACGATCCGGGGATGGTCTCGCCGTTCTCGTAGCCGCCGTCGAGCCGTACGCCCGGGCCGCTCGGGGGGCTCCAGGCCGACAACGTGCCGGGGGCGGGCATGAAGTTCGCACCGCCGTCCTCGGCGTTGATGCGGTACTCGATCGAGTGGCCACGGATCTCCGGGTCGTCGTACCCGAGCTCCTCGCCGGCCGCGATGCGGAACATCTCGCGGACCAGGTCGATCCCGGTGACCTCTTCGGAGACGCAGTGCTCGACCTGGAGTCGGGTGTTGACCTCGAGGAAGGAGATCGAGCCGTCCTGGGCGACCAGGAACTCGCAGGTGCCGGCGCCGTGGTAGCCGGCCTCGAGCAGGATCCGCTTGGACGACTCGTAGAGCTCCGTGACCTGCTCGTCGGACAGGAACGGCGCGGGCGCCTCCTCGACCAGCTTCTGGTTGCGGCGCTGCAGGGAGCAGTCGCGTGTCGAGACCACGACGACGTTGCCGTGCTGGTCGGCCAGGCACTGGGTCTCGACGTGGCGCGGCTTGTCGAGGAACTTCTCGACCAGGCACTCGCCGCGCCCGAAGGCGCTGACCGCCTCGCGGACCGCCGACTCGTAGGCGTCGGGGATCTCCTCGAGGGTGCGCGCGACCTTGAGGCCGCGGCCGCCTCCGCCGAAGACGGCCTTGATCGCGATCGGGAGACCGTTCTCCTCCGCGAACTTCACGGCCTCGTCGGCGTCCTTCAGCGGATCCTTGGTGCCGGGCGCCAGCGGAGCGTTCGCCTTCACCGCGATGTGCTTGGCCTTGGCCTTGTCGCCGAGGGCCTCGATGGCCGCGGGCGGCGGCCCGATCCAGGTCAGTCCGGCATCGATGACCGCCTGGGCGAAGTCGGCGTTCTCCGCCAGGAAGCCGTAGCCGGGGTGCACGGAGTCGGCGCCGGTCTTCTCGGCGACCGCGATGATCTTGCCGATGTCGAGGTAGGAGTCGCCCGGCGTCGTACCACCGAGCGCATGCGCCTCGTCGGCCAGCCGGACGAACAGCGCGTCCCGGTCGGGGTCGGCGTACACAGCGACGCTGCCGATCCCGGCGTCCTTGCAGGCCCGGATCACGCGGACCGCGATCTCACCGCGGTTGGCGATCAGGACCTTCTGCAACGGGGAGGTCTCAGGCACCAGCGCAGGTTATCGCCCCGGATGACGGGCCTTGACCTCGACCGCTGTTGAGGTCCTACGGTCCGAGACATGGACACGATGAGGATCGCCGTGCTCGGCACCGGCCCGGTCGGGCGCGCAGTGGCCGCGAGGCTGGCGCAGCTCGGCCACGAGGTCACGATCGGCACCCGTGACCCCACCGACACGGCCGGCCGTGACGAGTACGCCGCGTGGGCGACCGAGGCGGCTTCGCGTGGAGGAGCCGTGGGGCTCTCGACCTTTGCCGAGGCCGCTGCGGGCGCGGAGCTCGTGGTCAGCGCCTCCGGCGGTGACGTCACTCTCGGCATCCTCGAGAGCGCCGGCGCGGACAACCTCGCCGGCAAGGTGCTGCTCGACATCTCCAACCCGCTCGACGGCTCGCACTTCCCGCCACAGCTGTTCGTCAAGGACGACGACTCGCTCGCGGAGACCATCCAGCGGACCCACCCAGACGCGAAAGTCGTGAAGTCGCTCAACACCATGAACAACCAGGTGATGGCCGACCCCCAGCGGCTGGGCGAGGACACCACGGTCTTCGTCTCGGGCGATGACGCGGACGCCAAGGCGACGGTCACCGAGCTGCTGCGGGCGATCGGCCACGGCGACGTCATCGACCTGGGTGGCATCGAGACGGCCCGCGGCCCGGAGATGTGGCTGCCGCTGTGGATCCGGATCGCGATCGCGCTGGGCGGCAACGACTTCAACATCAAGGTCGTGAGGGGACCGTCGCTGGCCGGCCATGACAGGTCGAGCGAGGTTAGCGATCGTTAACCAAACCGGGTAATCTGCCGGCCATGAGCACCCCGTCGAACAGTTTCGGTCTGAGCCGCGAGCACGAGGAGTTCCGGCAGAGCGTCCGGGAGTTCGCCGAGGCCGAGATCGCGCCGTACGCCGCGCAGTGGGACCGCGACCACCACTTCCCGGTCGACGTGGTGCAGAAGATGGGGAAGCTCGGGCTGTTCGGGCTCACCTCGCCCGAGGAGTACGGCGGCGCCGGGGAGGACGGCGACTTCACCAGCCTCTGCGTGGCGATCGAGGAGATCGGCCGGGTCGACCAGTCGATGGGGATCACCCTCGAGGCCGCGGTCGGGCTCGGGATCAACCCGATCCTCACCTACGGCAACGACGAGCAGAAGCAGACCTGGCTGCCCGACCTGGTGGCCGGCCAGACGCTCGCCGGCTTCGGGCTCACCGAACCGGGCGCCGGCTCCGACGCGGGTGCGACGAAGACGAAGGCTGAGCTGGTCGAGGGGGAGTGGGTGGTCAACGGCGCCAAGCAGTTCATCACCAACTCCGGCGCCGAGATCACGAGCGTCGTAGCGGTGACAGCGCGCACCGGCACGGCGGGTGACAAGCCGGAGATCAGCGCGATCCTGGTCCCGTCCGGCACCGACGGGTTCACCGCCGAGAAGCCCTACGACAAGCTCGGCTGGCACGCGTCCGACACCCACGGGCTGACCTTCGTGGACTGCCGGGTGCCCGAGGCCAACCTGCTCGGTGACCGGGGCCGCGGCTACGCGCAGTTCCTCGCCACGCTCGACGACGGCCGGGTCGCCATCGCGGCGCTGGCGGTCGGCTGCATCCAGGCCTGCCTCGACCTGAGCGTCCAGTACGCCGGCGAGCGGCAGACGTTCGGCGTACCGATCGGGCGCAAGCAGGGCCTCGCCTTCCAGATCGCGGACCTCGACGTGATGCTCAACGCCGCGCGACTGCTGACCTACCGCGCCGCCGCGATGAAGGATGGCGGCGCGCCAGTGAAGGACTTCAAGCAGGCCGCCGCGGTCGCCAAGCTGTACGCCACCGAGTCGGCCGTCAGCGCGACGCGGATCGCCACCCAGGTCTTCGGCGGCTACGGCTTCATGGAGGAGTACCCGGTCGCCCGTTTCTACCGTGACGCCAAGGTGCTCGAGATCGGCGAGGGCACCTCGGAGGTGCAGCGGATGCTCATCGCTCGGGGGCTGGGCCTGCCCGTCGAGTAGGTGTGATCGCAACTACATCGGGTACGTGAATCCTTGACCACTTCTCGGAGGTCTCGGAGGTCCTCGACATGCCCGCGGTTCCGTCGTTCCTCGCGCGTGAGCGCACCATCGCCGGTCCGGGTTTCAGCCGCTGGCTGATCCCGCCCTGCGCCCTGGCCGTCCATCTGTGCATCGGTCAGGCGTACGCGACCAGCGTCTACAAGACCGCACTGGTCTCGCACTTCGACTCGTCTCTGACCGCGATCGGGGTCATCTTCTCGATCGCGATCGTGATGCTCGGCCTCTCCGCCGCCGTCGCCGGCACGTGGGTCGACCGCAACGGGCCCCGGGCGGCGATGTTCACCGCGGCCTGCTTCTGGTTCACCGGGTTCATGGTCGCGGCCGCCGGCATCGCCGCCGACCAGCTGTGGCTGGTCTACCTCGGGTACGGCGTCATCGGCGGCATCGGGCTCGGCATCGGCTACATCTCACCGGTCTCCACCCTGATCAAGTGGTTCCCCGACCGGCCGGGGCTGGCGACGGGCATGGCGATCATGGGCTTCGGTGGCGGCGCGCTGATCGCCAGCCCGCTGAGCGGCCGGCTGATGTCGCTGTACGACGCGTCGTACGACTCGAGCGACCCGGCCAGTGTGGCCAGCGGGCACGCGGTGAGCATGCTCTTCCTGACCCTGGGCGTGGTCTACCTGGCCTTCATGCTTTTCGGAGCGTTCGCCGTCCGCGTGCCCCCCGACGACTGGAAGCCCGAGGGCTGGGACCCGGATGCGGTGGCCGAGAAGAAGCTGGTGACGACGGCCAGCGTCTCCGCCGCCAACGCGATCAAGACGCCGCAGTTCTGGCTGCTCTGGGTGGTGCTCTTCTGCAACGTCACCGCGGGCATCGGCATCCTCGAGCAGGCCGCGCCGATGATCCAGGACTTCTTCCGCGAGGGCGGAACGTCGAGCGTGAGCGCTGCCGCGGCAGGTGGCTTCGTCGGACTGCTCTCGATCGCCAACATGGCCGGCCGGTTCGCCTGGTCGTCGACGTCGGACGTCATCGGGCGCAAGCCGATCTACATGGGCTACCTGGGCATCGGCCTGGTCCTCTACATCCTGCTCGCGACCGCCGGATCGTCGTCCACCGGGCTGTTCGTGCTCCTCGCCGCCGTGATCCTGTCGTTCTACGGCGGGGGCTTCGCCACCGTGCCGGCGTACCTCCGCGACCTGTTCGGCACCTTCCAGGTCGGTGCCATCCACGGCCGGCTGCTCACGGCGTGGTCCGCGGCCGGCGTGGCGGGGCCGCTGATCGTCAACCGCTACCTCGACACCCAGGGCACGCCGGGGGAGCTGACCGCCGACGCCTACCGCGGCGCGCTGTTCATCATGGTCGGGCTGCTCGCGGTCGGCTTCGTCGCCAACCTGCTGATCCGGCCGGTCGACGAGCGGTTCCACGAGCCCGACGACGGTGACCACGCGACCGAACCGGTCACCGACCGGGAGAGGAGCAACGCATGATCCACCCCACGAAACTGCTCGATGAGCGCGCTGCGCGCGGAGCGCTCGCACTTCCGCGGGGACCCCGGAGAAAGGCATGAGCGCCCGAGTCGCAACCGCATGGGCCCTGGTCGGCATCCCGCTGGTCTACGGTCTCGTCGAGACCATCAACAAGGCGTCGTCGCTGTTCACGAAATGACGCCACGGTGGCGCACCCGCTGACCGGGCTCCCCTGTCAGTGGGGTCGCGCCGTCTAGCATCGGCACCATGTCGGACCGGACCCAGCGATTCATTGCTGAAGTGGGCCGGTTCCTCGCAGTCGGTGGAGCGGCCACGATCGTGGCGCTGATCATCTTCAACCTGCTCGTGCACGGCTTCAACACCGGTGACCACGCGCTCCTCGGGAAGCAGCCGATCCTGGCCTACGTGATCGCGAACAGCCTCGGTATGGGCGTGAGCTACTACGGCTCGCGGCACTGGGCGTTCCGCGACCGGCCACCGGTGACGTCGGACGGCGGGCTGACGTCGTTCGTGGCCATCAACTTCCTCACGATGCTGATCCCGATCGGCTGTCTGGCCATCAGTCGCGACGTGCTCGGCCTCGACGACCCGATCTCCGACAACGTGTCGGCCAACGTGATCGGGCTGGTGCTGGGACTCGCCGCGCGGTTCGCCCTGTTCCGGACCTACGTGTTCAAGCGCCCGATCAGCATCGTCGAGATCTACGACGAGCCCGGAGTGGTCGAGGACGTCGAGCAGCTCGACGGAGACTTCGGACCGGTCAGCGAGTCGGCTGCACTTGCCAGAGGTCGGTCCACGAGTGGCCCAGTTCCGCCATCAGCTCGCGCACCAGAGGGAGACTGAGCCCCACCACGTTGTGGTGGTCGCCCTCGATCGAAGTGACGAACGGGCCGCCGAGGCCGTCGATGGTGAATGCACCCGCGACATGCAGCGGCTCGCCGCTCGCGACGTACGCCGCGATCTCGTCGTCGCTCACGTCCGCGAAGTGCACCGTGGTCGCGGCGGTGGCCGAGGCGACGTGGCCGGTCGCGGTGTCACGCAGGCTGTGTCCGGTCAGCAGCACGCCGGAACGGCCGCGCATGGCCCGCCAGCGCTCGGTCGCCTCCTCGGCGTTGCCGGGCTTGCCGAGGGCATGACCGTCGAGCTCGAGCACCGAGTCGCACCCGAGCACCAGCGCCGAGTCGGGGAGGTCGTCGCGGCCGGCGACGGCGGCGCTCTTCAGCTCGGCGAGCTGGAGCGCGAGCTCGGCGGGCAGCAGCGGACCCAGCTGGTCCTCGTCGACGCCGGAGACGACCACGAGGGGCTCGACGCCCGCCGCACGAAGGGTGGCCAAGCGGGCGGGGGACTGGGAGGCGAGGACCAGGACGAGCGGCGGCACGGAGCGGGTCACGGGGTGACGAACGGGAGGGCGTCGCCGAACGCGCAGACCACCAGCGCGTCGAGGTCGGGGCTCTCGTCGAGATGCTCGGGTGCGCGCATGGACAGCATCACGTTGAGCAGCATGCCCTGCGCGATGAACTCCTGGGCGCGCTCGTCGGTGCACCCGGTCGAGCGGACCGTCGCGAAGATCTGGCCCATGCCGGCGCGGCTGCGCTGCGCGATCTGGTCGTCGTTGCCGGCCGCGAAGCCGTGCATCATCACCATCAGCAGGTCTCGGTCGCGCAGCAGGTCGGTGTAGGCGAGCCCCAGCCGCGACCAGTCGTCGTCGGAGTCCGGGTCGAACGGACCGTCGGCGAGCACCGCCTCGAACGCCTCGCGGATCCGCGCGCAGGCGCGGTCGAAGACCTCGACGAACAGCTCCAGCTTGGTGCCGAAGATCCGGACGACGTACGGCTGCGAGACGCCGGCCTCCTTGGCGACGGCGTCGGTGCTGGTGCCGGCGTAGCCGCCGCGGGAGAACGCGCGGTTGGCCGCAGCGAGCACCAGCTCGCGGCGGTCCTCGGCGCTCATCCGGGTGCGTTCGGGGGCCGGGGCAGAGGCGGTCTTCGTGCTCACGCTTGACATGTTATCAGTTGATTACTAACGTGTTCCACACAAGTAATCATTCAATGCCTTCTTACATCAACCATCGCTGGGAGCACCAGATGTCCACCACCCTCGACGTCCGGGCCACTGCACCGGACGAGGCCGCACCCCGGTCCCGCCGGGTCCCGGTCTGGCTGGCCGTGCTCGCGGCCTCCCTGCCCATGTTCATGGCCACCCTCGACAACCTCGTGATGACCAGTGCGCTGCCGGTGATCCGGGCCGACCTCGGCTCGACCGTCGGCGAGCTGTCGTGGTTCATGAACGCCTACACGCTTGCCTTCGCCACGTTCATGCTGCCCGCGGCGACGCTCGGCGACCGGCTGGGCCGGCGCCGGGTGATGATCGCCGGGCTGACCGTCTTCACCCTCGCCTCCATCGCCTCGGCGCTGAGCACCACCTCGGAGGCGCTCATCGCCGCGCGGGCGGTCCAGGGTCTCGGCGCGGCCGCGATCATGCCGCTCTCGCTGACCCTGCTCGCCTCGGCCGTGCCCGAGAGCAAGAGGGCCGCCGCCATCGGTATCTGGGGCGGCGTCTCCGGTCTCGGCGTCGCGCTCGGCCCCGTCGTCGGCGGCGCCGTCGTCGAGGGTGTGAGCTGGCAGGCCATCTTCTGGCTCAACGTCCCCGTCGCCCTGATCGCGCTCCCGCTGCTGCTGGTGGCGGTTCGCGAGTCCAGGGGCACCTGGCAGCGGCTCGACCCGGTCGGCACCGTGCTGCTCGGCGGTGCGGTCTTCCTGGGCATCTGGGGGATCGTGCACGGCAACGACGACGGCTGGGGTTCCGCCGGCGTCCTGGTGCCGCTCGTGACGTCCGGGCTGCTGGTGCCGGCGTACGTCGCCTGGGCACGTCGTCACACGTACGCCGTGCTGCCGCTGCGCCTGTTCGCCTCCCGCGGCTTCTCGGTGGCCAATGTGATCGGCCTGACCTTCACGATCGGCATGTTCGGCACGGTGTTCCTGCTGTCGCAGTACCTCCAGGTCGTGCAGGGCTACAGCCCGCTCGAGGCCGGTGTCCGGACCCTGCCGTGGACCGCGGCGCCGATGGTCATCGCCCCGATCGCCGGTGCCATCGCGGGCCGGACCGGGCTCCGCAAGCTGCTCGTCGCGGGACTCACCCTGCAGACCGCGTCGCTTGTCTGGTTCGCGTGGCTCACCGAGAACGGCTCGGCGTACGGCTCGTTCCTGGTGCCGCTGGCCATGGCCGGCGTCGGCATGGGCCTGACCTTCGCTCCGAGCGCCACCGCGGTCCTCGAGGGGCTGCCGGACAGCGACTTCGCCACCGCCAGCTCGGCGAACTCCACGGTGCGAGAGTTCGGCGTCGCGCTCGGCATCGCGCTGCTGGTTGCGGTCTTCCTCGGCAACGGCGGGCAGATCAGCCCGGACGGCTACGACGGCGCGATCGGTCCGGCGCTGCTCACCGGTGCCGCCGCCGTCGCGATCGCTGTGGTCGCCGCCCTCTTCGCGCCCGGCAAGGCCCGCAGCCAGGGCTGAGCCGGGGCCCAAGACACAGCACGCGGGTCCGTCGCCCCCCTGCGACGGACCCGCGTCATGTCCCCGTGTCTGCCCTCGTCTCGGGAACAAGAGCCTGGGTCGATCTTGCGGGGCCCGGATGGGTTGTGGCGATGGCCCGGCCGGACCATTCGAAACTCGTCAGGAATGGCCTGACCGGGCTATATCAGTGTCAGCGCGGGAGTGCACTCGAGCGCCAGCCGCCCGGGCCGTGCGGGAGGCTGACCCGGGTCTTGCGATGGTGGGCCGACCACTCCGGCGTACGCCGCCGCGGTGGGTCGCCGCCGCCGCCGAGCGCGGCCACCACGGCGACCAGCGCGGCCACCTCCTCCGGAGTGGCGTCGCCCTTGACGATGCGCAGCGCTGGCTTGATTGACTCGCCTTCGCCCCTGGCCTCGCGCGGGTCCTGCTCTTGTTCCGTCGCGTCGGCGGCGTGAGGTTCCTCCTCGGTCACCTGTTCACCTCACCTTCGGTGTGAAGTCCGGCTTGGGTGCCAGGTGCGCCGACACGGCGCTTCTGCACGACGCGGGGCCTTCGGCCGCGGGCGTGCAGAACCGCCGGGTCGGCGGGGCGCGGGTCGGCTTTGCGTCTTTGCTTCACAGAGGAATGTTTCCGTGCTTCTTCGCGGGCAACGTCTCCCGCTTGGAGCGGAGCAGCCGCAGGGCGCGCACCACCTCGACCCGCGTCTCGTGAGGGCTGATGACCGCGTCGACGTATCCGCGCTCGGCGGCGAGGTAGGGGTTGGCCAGCGCCTGGTCGTAGTCGTCGATCAGCTCGGCCCGCTTGGCCTCGGGGTCCTCGGCTGCTTTGAGCGTGTCGCGGTAGAGGATGTTCACAGCCCCCTGGGCGCCCATCACGGCGATCTGCGCGGTCGGCCAGGCCAGGTTGATGTCGGCGCCGAGGTGCTTGGAGCCCATCACGTCGTAGGCGCCGCCGTAGGCCTTGCGGGTGATCACCGTGACCAGCGGGACGGTGGCCTCGGAGTATGCGTAGATCAGCTTGGCGCCGCGGCGGATGATGCCGTTCCACTCCTGGTCGGTGCCGGGCAGGAAGCCGGGCACGTCGACGAAGGTCAGCACCGGGATGTTGAAGGCGTCGCAGAACCGGACGAACCGGGCGGCCTTCTCGGACGCGTCGATGTCGAGGGTGCCGGCGAACTGCATCGGCTGGTTGGCGACCACGCCGACCGAATGGCCCTCGACCCGGCCGAAGCCGATGATGATGTTGGGAGCGAACAGCTCCATCACCTCGAGGAACTCCTCGTCGTCGACGACCGCCCTGATCACGTCGTGCATGTCGTAGGGCTGGTTGGGCGAGTCCGGGATCAGGGTGTCGAGTCTGCGGTCGAGGTCGTTGAAGGCGGTCTCCGCTTCGTCGTCGTACGACGGGACCTCGTCGAGGTTGTTCTGCGGAAGGTAGGAGAGCAGCGCCTTGGTGTACTCGAGCGCGTCGTCCTCGTCGGACCCCATGTAGTGCGCGTTGCCCGACTTGGTGTTGTGGGTCCGGGCACCGCCGAGCTCCTCCATCGTGACGTCCTCGCCGGTGACGGTCTTGATGACGTCGGGGCCGGTGATGAACATGTTGGAGGTGCCGTCGACCATGATCGTGAAGTCGGTGACCGCGGGGGAGTAGACGTGGCCGCCGGCGCAGGAGCCCATGATCAGGCTGATCTGCGGGATCACGCCGCTGGCGTGGACGTTGCGACGGAAGATCTCGCCGTACAGGCCGAGCGAGACGACGCCCTCCTGAATACGGGCCCCGGCACCTTCATTGATGCCGATGATCGGACAGCCGGTCTTGATGGCGAGGTCCATGACCTTGGTGATCTTCTCGCCGTACACCTCTCCGAGGGAGCCGCCGAAGATCGTGAAGTCCTGGGAGAAGACGCAGACCTGGCGCCCGTTGATGGTGCCGTAGCCGGTGATCACGCCGTCGCCGTACGGCCGGCGCTTCTCCAGGCCGAAGGCCGTCGAGCGGTGCCGGGCCAGCTCGTCGAGCTCGACGAACGAACCCTCGTCGAAGAGGATCTCGATCCGTTCGCGAGCCGTCTTGCGGCCCTTGGCGTGCTGCTTCTCGACCGCCTTCGCCGAGCCGGCGTGCACCGCCTCGTCGAGGCGGCGATCGAGATCCTCCAGCTTGCCCGCGGTGGTGTGGGTGTCGATGTCGTCGGGGACGTCCGTGCCTTCACCGGGGTGCGTGCTCACCCGTGAGAGGTTAGTAGTTGTGACCGCGGACCCCTCCGGACGCCCACCGCTCGACGCCACGCGGCTGCCTGACCACCAGGTGGAGGTGGTGGAGGAGGCCGGCTCGACCAACGCCCTGGTCGCCGAGCGTGCCCGGGCCGGCGGACCGGAAGGTCTCGTGATCGTGGCCGAGCACCAGACCGCCGGGCGCGGGCGGCTCGACCGGACCTGGGAGACGCCGGCCCGGTCCGCGCTGACCTTCTCCGTCCTGCTCCGCCCGACGGCAGCGGCGGCGACCTGGCCGTGGATCCCGCTCCTCACCGGTTACGAGGTGAGCAAGGCGCTGCGGGCGGGCGGGTTCGACGCGACGGTGAAGTGGCCGAACGACGTCCTGATCGATGAGCGAAAGGTGGCCGGGATCCTGGTCGAGCGGGTCGAGACCGCCGGCGGCCCGACTGCGGTCGTCGGGATCGGTCTGAACGTCGGGATGACCGCGGACGAGCTGCCGGTCCCCGAGGCGACGTCGCTGGCGGTCGAAGGTGGGGCCCCCGACCGGACCGAGCTGCTCGGGCTCCTGCTCGACACGCTGTGGGAGGGCTACGTCGTCTGGCAGGAGGGCGGCGAGGCTGCGACCTCGCACCTCGCCGCGTCGTACGCCGCCGCCTGCTCGACGATCGGTCGGCGGGTCCGCGTCGAGCTCCCGTCGGGTGGAGTCCTCACGGGAACGGCGACCGGCATCGATCCGGCCGGCCGACTGCTCGTCGACGGCACGGCGGTCAGCGCCGGAGATGTCGTGCACATCCGCACGGTCGAGTAGTCACCGATCCGGGGCGGATCGGTGACATGATCCGTGCGTGGCCATCTCCAAGAACCTGCTCAACGAGGGCGAGAAACTCGTCGTCGACACGCGTACCCATCCCAAGGCGCTGCTGCTGCCGATCCTCGCCCTGGTCGTGTTCCTCGCCATCGGCGTCGGTGTTCAGCAGGCGGTCGACGAGGACATCGTGACCAAGATCGTGTGGGGCGTGGTCGCGGTCGGCGTGATCTGGTTCTTCATCCGGCCACTGCTGATCTGGCTGACCGCGACGTACACGATCACCACCAGGCGGCTGATCACCCGCCACGGCGTGATCACCCGCCGAGGCCATGACATCCCGCTCACGCGGATCAGCGACGTCGCCTACGAGAAGGACCTCATCGACCGGTTGCTGGGCTGCGGGACCCTGGTGATCAGCGACGCCAGCACGCACGGTCAGGTGGCGCTGCCCGACATCCCCCGCGTCGAGGACGTCCAGCGCAAGCTCAACGACCTGCTGCACGACCTGCACAGCGACGCCGACCCCCGCCGCGACGAAGGTGTCTAACGAGCCCACGGAACCGTCAGCGCGCCAGGTCGAACCCGCCCAGGACCTCGAGCAGCACATCCTCGGCGAGGCCCGCGTCTTCACCGCGGCCCAGCTCGCCGCAGAGACCGGCGTCGACCTCGAGAAGGCGCGCCGGCTCTGGCGCGCCCTCGGCTTCCCGGAGCACGGCTCGGCGAAGGCCTTCACCCGCTCCGACGCCCAGGCGCTCTCGACCCTTGTCGGGCTGGTCGACTCCGGGCTGATCGACTTCGACCTCGCGGTGCACCTGACCCGTGCGGTCGGTCAGACCATGGCCCGGCTCTCGGACTGGGAGGTCTCCGCGCTGCTGACCCGTGTGCTCGAGATGGCCCGCCAGGAGTCGGGAGACACCGAGGACCGGCTGGACATCGGGCTGCGGATGATCGAGGAGTTCTCCGAGCCGTTCGAGGCGCTGCTCGTGTACGTCTGGCGCCGCCACCTTGCCGCCGCGGTCGCCAGGCAGGAGGCACTCGGCGCGCGCGAGGAGGACGTGCACACGACGCGTCTCACCGTCGGGTTCGCGGACATCGTGCAGTTCACCGCGCTGTCCAACGAGCTGTCCGAGGAGCGGATCGGCGACCTGGTCGAGCTGTTCGAGGCCCGCTGCGCCGACGTCGTCGCCGCCCAGCGCGGCCGGGTGATCAAGTCGATCGGCGACTCGGTGCTGTTCGTGCACCAGGACCCGATCGCTGCCTACGAGATCGCCGAGGGAGTGATCACGGTCATCGGCCGCGACCCGCGGATGCCGGACGTCCGCGTAGGCCTCGCTTCCGGGCTCGTCGTGCTGCGGCTCGGCGACGTCTTCGGCCCGCCGGTGAACATGGCCGCCCGGCTCACCGCCGTGGCCCGCCGCAACCGGGTGATCGTCGACGGCGAGACCGCCGGGATGCTGCCCGAGGACCAGTTCGAGACCCGGCGCCTTCCGGGCCGACCGGTGCGCGGCTTCGGGATCGTCGAGCCGGTGGCAGTACGGCGGAACTGAGGATGGTGTCCGGGTCGGACCCTACGAGAACCGGTCGCCGGCCCGAGGACGGTGTTTCACCACCTTTTGGGAAATGCGTGTACGGCCGCCCTGACGGAGCGGCGGGCGGTGTCACGCTCCGCCACGAGCAGGTGCTGCTCGCGGACAGCGCACCCCGGCACGATCGCTCGGAGCGCGCACGACAACGGAGGTTGCAGTGGGACATCTGGTGCTGGAGTCCATGCAATGGGCCGACCTTGACCACATCGCGGACGTTCGCCCCATCGACGACACCGACTTCGAGTGTCTCGAGGACGTACGTCAGGTCCTGACCAAGCACAACGCGCTGTCGCGATTCGGGGTTGCGCTGCTGCACAACCACTTCGCGATCGGCGAGGACGAGATGATGCTCGAGACGACCGATGTCGACCGGCGTGAGCACCTGGTGCGTCCGGTGAGCCGCGACTACCCACAGGAGAACGGTTTCACGGCCCAGACGACCATCGTCAGCTTCGACGAAGAGGGCTTCTCCCAGAACTGCGGGTGCGACCCCAGGACGGCCGGACACTTCCACAAGTAGGGGGCATGCCTCGCTGTCCCACATCGCATGGGCGAGGTCGGGATGCTCGGCGAGGGTCGAGACAGTCGGGTGCTGCTCGGGGGTCCCGCATCTGGTCAGCCCGGTTCGAGCAGTGACTCACTCCGGAATCGCGGGCCCGCCCACACAAGTCCCGCCACGACGATGAGGATGACGGGTACGTCGCTCTCGACCCAGTGGGACCCGGGCACCGCGAACATCAGGATCTGGCCGATGAGCAGCGCGACGGGAACCGCGAGCGCCGACAGGTCACCGGGCGGGTCCGGGTGGACGGCGACCTCGACCTGGCCGACGCCCTGGACCTCGAAGCCGCGGTCGCCGCCGACGCCCACCACCAGCTCGTCCCCGGCTCCACCGACACCTTGGACGTACGACGTTCGATCGCGGTGGGCAACCTCGCCCGCCGGCCAGCACACCCTCGACCTGCCTGAGGGTGAGCAGGTCCCTCGGCGCAAGCGGGAGGTGGTGCTGCACGTGCACCTCGAACAGGCCGCGGTCCTCGGCGCCGGCGGGATCGCCCGGCTCCAGGAGACCCGCGGCCCGATCACCGCGGAGCAGGTCCGGGAGTGGTGTGCCCAGCCCGCCGCCCAGATCACCGTCCAACCGGTCCTGGACCTCGCCGACCACATTCACGTCGGCGCCTACGAAGCCAGTGCCCGGCTCCGGCTGCAGACCCAGCTGCGCGACGGCACCTGCGTGTTCGCGTTCTGCTTCCGCCCGGCCGAGAAGTGCGACTGCGAACACCGAGTGCCGCATGAGGACGGCGGCCCGACTTGTTCGTGCAACCAGGCACCGTGCTGTCGACGACACCACCGCGCCAAGACCATCGGCGGTTGGTCGTATGTCACCGTCGATCCCGGTGTCTACCTGTGGCGCAGCCCGCTGGGCCACCAGTTCCTCAGGGACCGCAGCGGCACCGTTGACGTGACCGCCGACCCCGAACGACTCCGCCTGGCCCGCGAGCTCCTCCGCCACTTCGGCGACCCTGACCACCCCGCCCCGCACCCCGCTCACGGCCCATCCGAGCGGGGGCGTTGGCCTGCCCCCTCCGGGCCTCAAGCTCCGGTGGCGTGGCGCACCCACACGTTGGGCTCGACGTACGTCGCGACGCCGTGCTCGACATCGCACCAGACCGGCGTCAGCGCCTTGGGGACCTCGACGGGGCCGGTGCGGTCGAAGGGGAGGCCGGTCCAGTCGCGCCACTCGTCGAGCGTTCCGGGGACGACCATGGAGCGCGGCGCGATCTTGTCGATGCGACCGCCGGCGCGGACGTGGACGCGGAGCCAGGGGTCGACCGGTAGGCCGTCGTCGCGGACGTGGAAGGCGTGGACGGACATCGGCTCGTTGATCTCTGCCTTGCCGTTGGGCCGGACCGGCGCGACCAGCTCGGGGAAGCCGTGGCGGGCGGCGTTGTCGCGCATGGCGCTGAGCATCAGGGAAGAGAGGCCGGTGCCCTGGCGGTCGGGTCGGACCGCGATCTCGATGGCGGAGATCGCGTTCGGCTCGGTGCCGTGGATGCTCGCCATGAGGCCGTTGCGGATCGCGAAGTCCCAGCCGTTGTCGGGGAGCTCGTCGCCGTCGAGCACGAACGGGATCGAGTGGGCGGCCGCCATCACCTCGTCCTCGTCCTGCCCGACGAGCACGTAGTCGGCGAACCGCGTCTCGACGTTGCCGTAGTAGAGGCCCCCGATCGGGTCGTGGCGCATGAACTCCGGCCACGCGTTCTCCATGTCCCACATCGCGTCGGCGAGGTCGGGTCGGTCGCTCAGGACCGAGATCGTCAGGGTCATGCCCTCATCCTGCCCACAGATCGGCAGCGCCCTAGGGTTGTGCCGTGCCCGACCTCGCTCCCACCGTCGCCGTCATCGGCGGAGGACAGCTCGCCCGGATGCTGGCGGAGCCGGCCGCGGCGCTGGGCATCCCGCTGCGGCTGCTGGCCGAGGCGGAGGGTGTCTCGGCGGCGCAGGTCATCCCCGACACGATCGTCGGCGACTACCGCGACCTCGAGATGCTGCGGAAGGTCACCAGCGGGGCCCAGGTCGTCACCTTCGACCACGAGCACGTGCCCACCGAGCACCTGCATGCGCTGGCCGAGGCCGGGGTCGCCGTACGACCTGGCCCGGAGGCGCTCGTCCACGCCCAGGACAAGGCGGTGATGCGGGCCCGGCTCAGCGCGATGGGGGTGCCGTGCCCGCGGCACGCCGTCGTCACGTCGGCGGCGGACGTCGAGGCGTTCGGGCTGCCGTGCGTGCTCAAGGTCACCCGGGGCGGGTACGACGGCCGTGGGGTGTGGACGGTCCGCGACCACCACGAGGCCGAGGAGGCGTTCGCGGCCGCCGCTGAGACCGGCGTTCAGGTGCTCGCCGAGGAGCTCGTCGACTTCCGTCGCGAGCTGGCCGCGCTGGTGGCGCGCTCGCCGAGTGGTCAGGCCGCGGCGTACCCGGTCGTCGCCAGCACCCAGCTCGACGGCATCTGCCACGAGGTCGTGGCCCCCGCGCCCGACCTGGATCCCGGGCTGGCCGCGCGCGCTCAGCAGGTCGCGCTCACCATCGCCAAGGAGCTCGACGTCGTCGGGGTCCTCGCGGTCGAGCTGTTCGAGACCCGCGACGGACGGGTGCTCGTCAACGAGCTCGCGATGCGGCCCCACAACACCGGCCACTGGACGCAGGACGGCGCCGTGACCAGCCAGTTCGAGAACCACCTGCGCGCGGTCCTCGACCTCCCGCTGGGATCCCCGGCGCCGCGGGCGACCTGGACCGTGATGGTGAACATCCTGGGCGGCCCGTCACACCTGGTCGGAAGGCTGTACGACGGCTATCCGCACGCCCTGGCCCGCGACCCCCGGCTGCGGGTGCACCTCTACGGCAAGGAGCTGCGGCCCGGCCGCAAGGTCGGCCACGTCAACACCTACGGTGACGACCTCGAGGACTGCCTCGAGCGCGCCCGGCACGCCGCCGCCTGGTTCCGCGGCGACCTCGGCAACGAGAGCGAGTGAGATGAACGACGTGACACCCCAGGTCGGGATCGTGATGGGCTCCGACTCCGACTGGCCGGTGATGAAGTCTGCTGCGGAGGCCCTGGACGAGTTCGACGTGCCGTTCGAGGCAGACGTCGTCTCGGCCCACCGGATGCCTGAGGAGATGCTGGCCTACGGCAAGGCGGCGGCGGGTCGCGGGCTCCGCGTGATCATCGCCGGCGCCGGTGGAGCAGCCCACCTGCCCGGGATGCTGGCGTCGGTGACGCCGCTGCCGGTGATCGGCGTACCCGTCCCGCTGGAGAACCTCGACGGCCTCGACTCGCTGCTGTCGATCGTCCAGATGCCGGCCGGCGTCCCGGTCGCGACGGTCGCGGTCGGCAACGCGCGCAACGCGGGGCTGCTCGCCGTGCGCATCCTGGGCGCGTCGGACGAGGGGCTGCGCCGGCGAATGGTCGACTTCCAGGCCGAGCTCAAGGAGGCCGCGCAGGCCAAGGGTGCGGCGATCCGCAACGACGCCGGGGGCCGGAAGGTCGGGTTCTGACCCACCCGAGTCAGAGGCTCGTCGGTCTCGACGTCGCACGCTGCCTGGCGCTGCTGGGCATGGTCGCCGCGCACGTCCTCGACGAGCGCCGGCCGGACGGCACCCTGACGCGCACCAGCTGGGTGATCGACGGCCGGGCCTCGGCGCTGTTCGCGGTGCTCGCCGGGGTGAGCCTGGTGCTGCTGCACCGGCGCACGTCCCGGGCCGGCCTGGCGGTCCGCGCGCTGCTTGTCGCGTTGCTCGGCCTCGCGTTGGGTGAGCTCGAGACCGGGCTCGCCATCATCCTGACCTACTACGGGCTGCTGTTCCTGCTGGGGCTGCCCTTCCTGGGGCTGAGGGCGCGCGCCCTGTTCGCGTGGGCTGCGGCCTGGGTGGTGGCCGCGCCGGTGGTCTCGCACCTGGTGCGGCCGCACCTGGCACCGCGCTCCGGGCCCAGCCCGGCCTTCGACCAGCTGGCGAACCCCGGCCACCTGCTCGCCGAGCTGATGCTCACCGGCTACTACCCGTGCCTGCCCTGGCTGGCGTACCTGCTGCTCGGGATGGCGATCGGCCGCTGCGACCTGCGCTCCCGGTCGGTGCAGGCCCGACTGGTGCTGGGTGGGCTCGCGGTAGCGGTCGTGGCGTTCGTGGTGTCGCGGTCTTTCACGCAGCAGCAATGGGTGCTGCGGCGGCTGGTTCCGGACGCCGGTGCGTACGGCGACGTGTCGACGGCCGACGCGTTCGTCAACGCCGTCTCGGGCGGCATGCACGGCACGACCCCTGCGGGCGGCTCGTGGGCGTGGCTGCTGGTGGTGGCTCCGCACAGCGGTACGCCGTTCGACCTGCTCGAGACCGCTGCGTCGGCCGCCCTGGTCATCGGGCTCTGCGTGTGGCTGGTCGCGTGGCTGGGGGCCCGGACCCGCCGCGCGGTCGCGATCGTGTTCGGCGCAGGGACGATGACGTTGTCGCTCTACAGCCTGCACGTGGTCATGCGCACCGAGAACGTCTGGCCCGCCGAGGAGCCGTCGTCGTTCAGGTGGCACGTCCTCGTGCTGCTCGCGGTGGGCGCGCTGTTCGTAGCCTTCCGACGGCGGGGGCCGCTCGAGGCCGCGGTGAGCGGGATCAGCGCCGCCGGCGCCACTCGATGGCCGGGCAGGTATCCATCACCATCGGGACCCCGGCCGCCGCGGTCCGGTCGAACGCGTCCGCGTCGATGACACCGAGCTGGAACCACACCGCCCGCGCACCCACCGCGACGGCCTGGTCGGCGAACTCGCCGGCCGCGTCCGAGCGGCGGAAGACGTCGACCACGTCGATGGGGAACGGCACGTCGGCGAGGGTGGCGAAGCCCTTCTCCCCGAGCACGACCAGTCCCTCCTGCGATGCTGCCGCCGGGTGGATCGGGACGATCTGCTTGCCGCGCTCCTGGAGCAGCGCGGCGATGGAGTAGGCCGTCCGGCTGGTGTCACCGGAGAGCCCCACCACTGCCCAGACCTTGCAGTCGTCGAGCATGAACCGGATCGCCTCGGGGTCGTGCCAGGCGTTTTTTCCGGGGTCCCCGCGAAGGCGTGAGGCCTCCGCGCGAAGCGCTCCGTCCGAGCGGTTTCGTGGGGTGGAGATCACCGTGCCAGCGTAGGAGGGGGCTGGTGATCGTCCTACGATGTGACTCATGAGTAGCGATGCTCCGCTCTTCGCGCTGACCGAGGAGCACCGGGCGATCCGGGAGGCGGTGCGCTCCCTGTGCGAGGCCAAGGTGGCGCCGTACGCCGCCGAGGTGGACGAGCAGGCGCGCTACCCCGAGGAGGCGGCGGCCGCGTTGCTGGCGGCGGACTTCCACGCGCCGCACGTGCCCGAGGAGTACGGCGGGGCCGGCGCGGACGCGCTGGCCACGGTGCTGGTGATCGAGGAGGTCGCGCGCGTGGACATGTCCGCGTCGCTGATCCCGGCGGTCAACAAGCTCGGCTCGCTCCCGCTCCAGCTGGCCGGCTCCGAAGAGCTGAAGAAGCACTACCTGGGTGCGCTGGCCCGCGGTGAGGGTGGGTTCTCCTACTGCCTGTCCGAGCCCGACGCGGGCTCGGACGCCGCGGCGATGAAGGCCAAGGCGGTCCGCGACGGCGCTGGGCCCAGTGCTGGCTGGGTGCTCAACGGCGTCAAGCGGTGGATCACCAACGCCGGCGTCTCCGACTACTACACGGTCATGGTCGTGACAGACCCCGAGAGGGGGGCCAAGGGCATCTCGGCGTTCGTGGTCGAGAAGTCCGACGAGGGGGTCTCCTTCGGCGCCCCGGAGAAGAAGCTCGGCATCAAGGGCTCGCCGACCCGCGAGGTCTACCTCGACAACGTCCGGATCCCTGCCGACCGGATGATCGGTGCGGAAGGCACGGGCTTCGAGACCGCGATGCGCACCCTCGACCACACCCGCGTCACCATCGCGGCGCAGGCCGTCGGGGTCGCTCAGGGCGCCCTCGACTACGCGTTGTCCTACGCCCAGGAGCGGCAGCAGTTCGGCAAGAACATCGCCGACTTCCAGGGGCTGCAGTTCCTGCTCGCCGACATGGGCATGAAGGTCGAGGCCGCACGTCAGCTCACCTACGCCGCCGCCGGCCGCTCCGAGCGCAACGACCCGGACCTCACCTTCTTCGGGGCCGCCGCCAAGTGCTTCGCCTCCGACGTCGCGATGGAGGTCACCACCAACGCCGTCCAGGTCCTCGGCGGCTACGGCTTCACCCGCGACTACCCGGTCGAGCGGATGATGCGCGATGCGAAGATCACCCAGATCTACGAAGGCACCAACCAGGTCCAGCGGATCGTGATGGCTCGCCAGCTGCTCTCCGGGGTGCAGAGCCAGCTCTGAAACCTGGATGTCAGACTTTCCTGACCAGCCCGGCCCGCTCGCGCTGACCTACTCGGAGGAACCCTCATGCCGTCTCGCCTGCTCGCCGCTGTAGCCGTGGTCCTAGGGTTGTTGGCCCTGTCGACGCCAGCGGCGGGGGCCTCGACCGGCTCGGTCGCCGCGAAGGCGAAGCCCGGGGCACCCGGGTCGCTGACCGGCTACGGGTTCGACACCTGCGCCGCGCCGCCGCAGGCCGTGATGGACGCGTGGTGGGAGGAGTCGCCGTACTCCGCCGTCGGCATCTACATCGGCGGCAGCAACCGGCTCTGCAAGGACCAGCCCGAGCTCACCGCGGCCTGGGTCAGCGCGCAGCAGCGCACCGGCTGGCACCTGCTGCCGGTCCAGGTGGGACCCCAGGCGAGCTGCTCGGGGTACGCCGACCGGATGTCGTCCGACCTCCCCACGGCCAAGGCGCAGGGGAGCGCTGAGGCGGCGACCGCGGTCGCGACCGCCCGCGGTCTCGGCATCGGCGAGGGGAGCACGCTCTACTACGACCTTGAGGACTACGACCTGGCCCCGACCGACTGCCGCCAGGCCGCGCTGTCGTTCCTCTCGGGCTGGACCGATGCCCTGCACGGCGCCGGCTACGACTCGGGCGTCTACTCCAACATCGCAGCGGCGATCGCCTCGATCAGCTACGCAGACGTGGCGTCGCACGGCGACTACACGATGCCCGACGACATCTGGTTCGCCTGGTCCAACAACCAGTCGGACACGGAGACCGGCAGCTGGGTCGGGAGCGACGAGTGGAACGACCACGCCCGGATCCACCAGTACGCCCTCGACGTCCCGCAGACCTGGGGCGGCTACACCCTGACCATCGACGTCAACTGGCTCGACGTGGGCAAGGGCTCGGTCGGTACGCCGTCCAAGCCGCTGTGCCGCGGTGTCGACGTCGACCTGCGCCGCTACCCGACGCTGAGGCCCGGCTCGCACGGTCCCGCGGTCGCTGCAGCGCAGTGCATCCTGCGCAAGCTGCACGTCCTGGGAGCCAACCCGACCGGCAAGTACGACGCCCGCACGGTCAAGGCCGTGAAGAAGGCGCAGCGGAAGCTGGACCAGAAGCAGACCGGCAAGGTCACCCGTCGCACGTGGGTGGCGCTGCTGGCCAAGGGCAAGCAACCCCTGGTCAAGGTCGGCTCGACCGGTGACCCGGTGCGCCGGCTGCAGCGGTCACTGTCGGCCGCCCTGGGCAAGGGTGTCACCGTCGACGGCGCGTTCTCGCAGGCCACCGAGCGGGCGGTGGTGCGCTACCAGCGCAAGGCGCACCTACCGGCCACGGGCGTGGTGACCGACGAGGTCTGGGCCCGGCTGGACAGCGGTCGCTAGTGCCTGATTCAGAAGTCCGCAAGCGCTACGCGCACACATAGCACGCACCTCGCGGCACCGGCGTCGATCGAAAGACGCCCAGTCTGCCTTCACGCCGCCGGCACCCCGATGCACGCACTCTGAGCACGCCTACCGAGCACGGACCTCTGAATCAGAACACTGGTCCGTCAGTCGCAGGTGTCGCAGCGGCCGGTGGGCAGCAGCTCCATGTAGCAGGTGGGGCAGGTCTGCACCGGACGAGCGGCGACGGCCGCCTTCCGGATGCGGGCGCGGGCGTTGGCCAGCTGGGGGACCAGCGCCGGAGTGCCGCCGCCGTCCGGCAGGTCCAGGGCCTCGAAGAACCGGTGGCACTCCAACCGCTGCCGGGCCGCGTGGTCGTCCGGGTCGGCGAGCTCCTCGCCGGTGAGCTCGAGCACCAGGGCGGCGTACGCCGGGCCGACGCTGCCCTCGCGGTTCACGCAGAGGGCGGGCAGCAGCGGCTCGTCGCGGGCCGCGTTGTCGCGACCCACGGTCCCGAGGATGTCGTCGATCCAGTAGTGCACCCGCTGCTCGGTGTGGATCCCGCTGTGCTCCTGGACGGCCTCGGCCAGCTCCTTGTGGGTGACCACGGAGCGGTAGCTGCGAGCCGCCTCGATCAGGACCGGTCGGGCCGCCGTGACCCATGCCGCGCGGGCTTCATCGACCCCCACGTCCGCAGCGTTGCGCGAGGTCTCTGGCGTGGTCTCTCTGGTCTCGGTCACCCCCTCAGTGCACCACGTCTGACCTCGGTCGCGCTCATCGGTGTGCTCGGCCGCCGGGCTCCAGGCCGGTTGTGCGCGTCAACCAGTACAGTCCGCGGCATGGGCCAGACCATCGAGCTCCGGGCGCGCGACGGGTCGGCGGAGGCCTACCTGACCGGCGACCGAGGCGACCCGGGAGTGCTGTTCTACATCGACGCTCTGGGCCTGCGCCCGCAGATCGAGGGGATGGCGGACCGCATCGCGTCGTGGGGGTACGTCGTGCTGGCTCCGAACGTCTTCTACCGCGACGGAAGCGCCGAGGTGCTCGCGCCGAAGCGGGACCTGCGCGAGCCGGGAGCCGGGAAGGAGTTCTTCGCCAGCGGGGTCGGTGACCGGGTCCAGGGGTACACCCCCGACCGGTCCACGCCGGACGCCGAGGTGTGGCTGCGGACCCTGCGCGAGCACGCGGGCGCCGGGTCGATCGGCGTCACCGGCTACTGCATGGGTGCGCGGCTCGCCGTTCGCACGGCCGGGCAGTTCCCGGGGACCGTGGCCGCGGTTGGTGGCTTCCACGGTGGACGCCTGGTGACGGACGCGGAGGACAGTCCGCACCTGGCGATCGCCGGCAGCACCGCCGAGTACGTGTTCGGCCACGCCGACCACGACAGGGGGATGACGGTGGAGAACGTCGCCGCCCTCGAGGAGACCCTGCAGGCCGCTGGGCGCCCGCACCTCAACGAGATCTACGAGGACGCCCCGCACGGCTACACGATGAAGGACAGCTCCGAGTACCAGGAGGCCGGCGCCGAGCGGCACTTCAAGGAGCTCGAAAGGCTCCTCGCCCGGACCATCCGTCCCTAGTGTCCCGCACTGGAAGTACGGTGCGTAAGTCCGTGCTCCGAGTGCGTGCATCGCCAGGCGTCGGAGCGACGCTCTACTTGTTCGTCCAGCGAGGTTCGGCAACGCCGCGAGGTGCGTGCTCGGGGTGCGGAATTATGTGCCGAACTTTCAGTGCGGGACACTAGGGGCGTGTCTCTCAATTCATGGCGGTGCCAGCGCCGCCCAGCACGCACGCTGGCTTTGTTACCAGCGCTCGAAAGACGCCCAGTCTGCCTTCGCACCGGCGCCGTGCCATCGCACGCCCTGGACGACGCTGGCATCCACCAGCAATTGAGAGACACGCCCTAGGCGAGCGTGAAGGTCACGGCACGTTCTCGAGGCCGGAGGGCAGGCAGAGCTTGTCCGTGACGTCGTCCGTCTTGTCGTCGCGGATCGCGCTGAACAGCTGGCCGGCAAGCTCCTCGTCCAGAGCACTCGCCGAGCCGCTGGTCAGGGGAACGGTGCACAGCAGCCCGTCCTTGCCGCCCACCCGGGCCATGGCACTCGCCCACAGAACGGCACGGTGTGGCCCCATCCCGTCACCGAACTTGAAGAAGTCCGGCATCGCGTTGTTGAGCCTCCACCACCGGACCGGGTTGACCACCGACCAGGGCGAGAGCACCTTGTCGCCGATCGCCGCCACCACCTCGCGCTGGTGCCGCACCCGGTCGAGGTCGCCGAGGGCCTGGGCGTGGCGCGAGCGGCTGTAGGCGAGAGCCGTCGTGCCGTCGACTTCCTGGCAGCCCTTCTTGATGTTGAGCCCTGCGTCCTTGTCGACCATCTTCTTGTCCGGACAGATCTCGATGCCGCCGACCGCGTCGACGACGCCGACGACGCCACCCATGCCGATCTCGACGTACTGGTCGATGCGGATGTCCGTGAGGTTCTCGATGGTCTCGACGAGCAGCTTCGGACCGTCGGTCGCGTAGGCCGCGTTGATCTTCGACGTGCCGCGGCCGGGGATCTCGACCTCGAGGTCGCGGGGGATCGACATCAGGAGGTTGGGTCCCGAGCCGGTGTGCAGCAGCATGATCGTGTCGGTCCGGCCACCGCCCGCGTTGCCGGTGTTGAGCTCCTTGCGCTCCTCCTTCGACAGTCCCTCGCGCGAGTCGCTGCCGACCAGGAGGTACGTCGTGCCGGGCTGGTCGCCGGGCCGGTCGCCGGCGGGCTCGAAGTCGACCTTGTCGACGCGGTTCCACGCTATGACGGGGACTGCGACGAGGTAGACGAGCCAGAGCAGGAGGAGCAGGAAGACGTAGCGCACCCGGAACCGGCGACGCTTGCGGCCGCTCTGCGTGGGGCCGACGGCCGGCGCGGGCCGAGGCGGGGTCGGGGGCGTGGTGCGACGCTCCTGGTGCCGAGGTGCTGGCTGGGCGCGCATCACCCGGGTCTCCTCGGGGCGGGGCGTGGACGGCGGTTGCTCGCGCGGAACCGGGCGGGTGTCCTGCGGATCCTTGGGCTTGCCGCCCTTGCCGTAGAGCCAGGTGTAGTCGGGTCCGTCCTCGGGACCGCCGCTCCGGGGACGATCAGGCATGCGCACGACGCTACCGTGCGGGGCATGACCGACCGGGTCGACATCCCGGCTGCTCGGCCGGCCCCGAGCCGCCCGTGACCGCCGACTGGCGGCACACCACCACTGCCCGGCTCTGGCTCGACGTGCCCGCCGAGGCGGATGTGGACGACCTGCACGCGATCCACTCCGACCCCGACTCGTGGCGGCACTTCCCGGTCGGACGGCACACCTCGCGAGCCGAGTCACAGGGGATGGTGGCCCAGGCAGAGGGGCAGTTCGAGCGCAACGGGCTGGGCTACTGGTCGATCCGGCACCTGCCCGACGGTCCGGTGATCGGCCGCGGCGGCTGCACCATCCTGACCGGCCGGCCGTGGTGGAACCTCTACTACCGGTTCGCCACCTCGGTGCACGGCCGGGGCTACGCCACCGAGATGGGGCTGCGGGCGATCGAGGCGGCCCGTGACGTCGAGCCGACCCGTCCGGTGCTGGCCTACCTGCTGGAGCACAACACCGCGTCGCGGCGTACTGCCGAACGGCTCGGCATGCAGCTCACCTGGCGGGGACCGGACCGGCCCAACCCCGACCACCACGCGATCCGGCTGGTGTACGTCGACCGCGAGCCCACCGACGGGCTGGTCACGGCGATCGAGGCTCATGCGCTGGGTGACTGATCGATCAGCAAGGCTTTGAGGGTGGCCACGGCGCGTCCTGCACGACTGTGACGCCTGTGACTGGTGATACTGGCGGGGCCCACCTGATCTTCCCCTCAGGAGCAATCGATGTCCGGCCCTGGCGACCCCGACGGCGCTACCACCTACCACGCGAGCGCCTCCACCACCTCCACGGCCGACCGTGCCGCGCGGGTGCGGTTCCGGCGGGCGCTGGCGCTGATGGCGATGACCCTGGTGCTGCCCGGCAGCGCGCAGGTGGCGTGCGGCAACAAGTCGGTCGGGCGGGCCGCGCTGCGGATCTGGTTCGCGTTGCTGATGGTCGCCGCCGGCTGCCTGGTGGCGGCAGCCGTGCACCACGAGTTCGCCTTCTGGCTGGTCTCGGACCTGGCGGCGCTGCAGACGGTACGCATCGCCCTGATGGTGCTGGCGGTCGGGTGGGCCGCGCTGTTCGTCGACGCGTGGCGGATCGGGCAGCCACTGACGCTGCGGATGGGTCACCGCCGCGCCGCGGTCGGCGTCAACGGCATCCTGTGCTTCTCGGTCGCCGCGGTGCTGCTGTTCGGCGCGCACCTGGTCGGCGTACAGCGCGACTTCATCCAGACCATGTTCGGCTCGGGGGACGCCAGCGGCGCGCACGACGGCCGCTACAACGTGCTGCTGCTCGGTGGTGACTCCGGCATCGACCGATGGGGACTGCGGCCGGACTCGATCACCGTCGCCAGCATCGACGCCGAGACCGGCCGCACCGTGCTGGTCTCGCTGCCGCGCAACATGCAGAACTTCCCGTTCGCCAGGGGATCGGTGATGCACCAGCAGTTCCCGCAGGGTTTCGACTGCGAGCACTGCATGCTCAACGGCGTCAACACCTGGGCCCTGGACAACAAGGAGCTGTTCGGCAAGGCCGAGAACCCCGGCGTCGACGCGACGATCTCGGCGGTCGAGGGGATCACCGGCCTGAAGATCAACTACTGGGCGATGGTCAACCTCAAGGGCTTCCGCGACCTGGTCGACGCGGTCGGCGGTGTCACGCTCAACGTCCGGTCGCGGATCCCGATCGGCGGCCTGGGCTCGGACGTCTACGACTACATCGAGCCGGGCAGGCAGAAGCTCACCGGCTTCCAGACCCAGTGGTACGCACGGGCCCGGGACGGCTCCGACGACTACTCCCGGATGGCGCGCCAGAAGTGCGTGATGGCCGCGATGCTCGACCAGCTCGAGCCGACCGAGGTGCTCAAGAACTTCCAGAAGATCGCCAAGGCGAGCTCCGCCATGGTGCAGACGAGCATCCCGGCGAGCGAGGTCGACCGCTTCATCGGACTGGCGCTCAAGGCGCGCGACCAGAAGGTTGCGACGCTCTCGATCGTGCCGCCGATCTTCAACACCTACAAGCCCGACGCGAGGCTGATCCGGCAGAAGGTCGCCGAGGCGATCGACGCCGCGGAGGGCAACGCCCCCAAGGCCGCGGACGCGGGGAGCGACGCGCAGGCCAAGCCGGGCAAGAACAAGTTGCCGAAGCAGCCCGACGCCGTCACCGGTGGCTCGGTCGGCTCGCTGAGCGAGGGGTACGCCGCCAACGAGTCCCAGGACCTCGACAACGCGTGTTGAGGGTTTCGAGGCGGTCGCAGAGCGACCTCCTCGACCACCGGTGGTTGAGGAAGGCGCGCCAGCGCCTGTCTCGAAACCCCCGTAGCGGTCCACGCGAATGTCCCCGCGCGGTTCTAGTGTGGTCACAAGATGTCCACACCGACCGTGCTCGCCATCGACGGCAACTCGTTGCTGCACCGGGCCTTCCATGCGTCGGCCCGCACGATGTACCGCACGCCCGACGGCGCGCAGGGATGGGCCGTGCGCGGGCTGCTGAGCCAGCTGGTGTCCGCGGTCGACAGGGTCTGCGCCGACGCGGTCGTGGTCGGGTTCGACGACCGCGGCAACAGCAGCCGCAAGCGGCGGTGGCCGTCCTACAAGGCGCAGCGGGCACCGAAGCCGGAGAGCCTCGAGAGGCAGCTCGACCTCGCCGTCCAGGTGCTTCGCGAGCTGGGCGTCATGGTGGTGGTGCCGGAGGGGCTGGAGGCCGACGACGTGCTGGCCAGCGTGGCCGCGCAGGCACCGACGGTGGGCGCCCGGACGGTGGTGGCGACCTCCGACCGCGACAGCTTCAGCCTCATCGATGAGCACACCAGGATGCTCCGCATCCTCAACGGTGGCGTCGACGCCTCGCCGCTGCTCGATCCCGAGCGGCTGGCGATGGTGACCGGGGTCCGGCCCGACCAGTACCTCGACCTCGCTGCCCTGCGCGGTGACACCTCCGACAATCTCCCGGGCGTCCACGGGTTCGGCACCAAGACCGCGGTCCGGCTGCTGCAGGCGCTCGGCACCGCACAGGCCGCCTTCGACGACGCGGCTGCCGGCGGCGAGAGGTGCAGCGCCGCGGTCGGCAAGGCCCGGGCCAGGGCACTCGTCGCGCCCGAGGCGAAGCAGCGCTGGCTCTTCAACCGCGAGGTGATGGCCATGGTCACCACCGCGGACGTCGGCCTCGAGCTGCATGGCCCCGGCCGGCTGCCCCTCGACGAGGACGCCGTGCGCGCGACGTACTCCCGGTTCGAGCTGCACGTCCCCACCGCGATCCGCGGGCTCACGCTCCGCGAGCCGACCCGCACGGTTGCCGAGCCCCGGTATCAAAATGAACTTGGGGACCCGCGCTGGACGGCTGCGCCACGACCGAAGCTCGGCCCGCTGCCCAAGCTGGTCCCGGCGCCGACGGGCCCGGCTTATGTCCAGGAGGCCCTGTTCTGAGACGGTTGTCCGCGTGACCGACAGCCGCGGACGACGCATCGTCGCCGTGGTCGTCACCTTCAACCGGCTCGCGATGCTGCAGCGCCAGCTGCAGAGGCTCCGCGAGGTCCCCGAGCTCGACGAGGTGCTCGTCGTCGACAACGCGAGCACGGACGGCACGGGGGAGTGGCTGCGGACCCAGCCGGTCACGGCCGAGACCCTGGCGAAGAACACCGGCGGTGCGGGCGGCTTCAGCCACGGGCTCGAGCGGGCGGTCGAGAACGGCGCCGACCTGGTCTGGCTGATGGACGACGACGGGCTGCCCGAGCTCGACTGCCTGAAGCTCCTCCTCGAGCGCGAGGACCTCGACTTCTGGGGGCCGGCCGTGCTGGCCGCCCAGGACCCGTCTCGCCTCTGCTTCCCGATCCGGCTGCCCGGCGGCACCACCGTGGTGCACGAGATGGCGGCGGTCGAGGAGGCCGCCGACGACGGGATGATCCGCGGTGTGGTGATCCCCTTCAACGGTGTCCTGGTCACCCGCGAGCTCGTCGGGCGGATCGGCTACCCGCGCGCCGAGTTCTTCATCTGGGGGGACGACGTCGAGTACCTCTGGCGTGCCGAGGCGGCCGGCGCCCGCATCGCCACGGTCGTGGCGGCGCACGTGCTGCACCCGGCCACCGACGATCTCGGGACGCCGATGATGTTCGGCCGCACGACGTACAACCACAGCCCGAGCGACCTGAAGCACTACTGCATGGCCCGCAACAACACCGTCAACCTGCGCCGCTACCGGGGCTGGCCGCACGTGCTGATGTTCTGGGCCAAGACCATATGGTTCTACCTGCTCACCAGGCCGAGACCGGGGCGGCTGCCGATGAGCGCGCGGGCGGCGTACGCCGGGCTGCGCGGCGACTTCGGCGGACACCGGAAGTACCTGCGGTGACCACCGAGACGATCGCGATCGTCGTGGTCACCTACAACCGTGCCGCACTGCTCACCCGGATGCTGGCGAGCCTGGCTAGCCTCGACCGGACGCCAGACGCCGTGATCGTGGTCGACAACGCGAGCACCGACCACACCGCAACCGTCCTCGACGGCGTTCATGATCTGCCACTTCAGGTGATCCGCCCAGAGGAGAACCTCGGCGGCGCGGGCGGCTTCCACCTCGGCATGCAAGCGGCCTACGAGCAGGGCTTCGACCGGATCTGGCTGCTCGACGACGACGTGGTCCCGGCGCCGGACTGTCTCAGCGTGCTGCTCGCCGTCGACGACGAGCTGGCGGACTGCCTGATGGTCGTCCGCGAGGACACCCACGGGCGGTTGGTGGAGAAGGCCGCGCTCAAGTTCGATCTCCGCAACCCGCTCCGGATCAAACCCAAGACCGCGATGGTCGAGACGACGTACGTCACCCGTGCCGCGATGCCTGCGCTGGTCGAGCTGGAGAACATCCCCTTCGAGGGGTTCCTGATCCGCCGCCGCGTCATCGAGGCGATCGGTCTGCCCGACCCGGGCTTCTTCATCTTCTACGACGACGTCGACTTCGCCCTGCGCGCGCGGCGCGCCGGCTTCCACATCTACGCGGTCCGCGATGCTGTGCTGGTCCGCCAGCTGGAGTTCGACCAGCAGCTCGACCTGGCCGGGTGGAAGGGCTACTACATGTACCGCAACCTGTTCACGATCCACCTGCGCTACGGCGAGAACGCGATGGTCCGCGCCAAGCCCTGGCTGATCACGGCCGGCGTGGTCGCCCTCTCGCCCGTGCGCGGTGGCCGGGCCGAGGCCCGCAACGTGCGCCGGGCGCTCAGGGACGCGCGGGCCGGTGCCGGCTGAGCCGGTCACCCGCGAGGCCCCGCCGCTGCGCGGCCGGGTCATCTCGACCCAGTCCTGGCGAGCCCTGACCTTTCTGCACTGGACGGTCGACCCCGACCGGGTGGCGCCGCTGCTGCCGCCGGGGGTCCGCCCCGACCTGCACGAGGGCCGCACCTACGTCGGGCTGGTGCCCTTCCGCATGGTCGGCCTGAGCCTGGGCCGCGGTCCAGGGCTCCCCTACTTCGGGACCTTCCTCGAGACGAACGTCCGCCTCTACTCGGTGGACGAGACCGGGCGGCGCGGCGTCGTGTTCCTCAGCCTCGACACCGACCGGGCGGCGGCCGTGCCGACCATCCGGGCGGGCATCGGGGCGCCGTACCGCTGGGCGCGGATGCGGTTCCGGAGGGCCGGCAACCGGGTGACCTACGAGGCCAGGCTGCGCCGGCTCCCCAGAACCGGGGCGGAGCGTCCGTCCAGCCGGATCGTCGTCCGGGTCGGCAAGCCGCGGGAGGCCACGCCGCTGGACGACTTCCTCACCGCTCGCTGGGGTGCGCATGTGCTGCGCCGAGGTCGGACGACGTACGTGCCCAACCGGCACGAGCCCTGGCCGCTGCACGACGCGAACGTGCTGGAGCTCGACGACGAGCTGGTGGCGTCGGTCGGGCTGCAAGGGGTGACGGAGCGTCCTCCGGACCACGTGGCGTTCAGCGAAGGTGTTCGCGCCGAGTTCGGTCCGCCGTACGACGCTCGACAACCTCGATGAGCGGTGGTTCAGTCCGACAGTGATCGACCGCGACTCAGCCCTGCCCATCGTCGTCGAGCACGCCCAGCGGTGGCTGGCGTCGCTCGATGACCGGCCCGTGCCGCCACAGGCGCAGGTCGAGGAGCTCGTCGAGCGGCTCGGCACGGTGCTGCCGGACGGGCCGCGGGAGGCCGCCGAGGTCATCGATCACATGGCCACGGCCCTCGAGCCCGGGCTGACCGCGATGCCGTCCGGCCGCTTCTACGGGATGGTGATCGGCGGTTCGCACCCGGCGGCGCTGGCCGCCGACTGGCTGGTCAGCGCCTGGGACCAGAACGCCGGCCTGGCCCGACTCACCCCGGCCGCCACGGCCACGGAACAGGTCGCCAGCGCGTGGCTGCTCGACCTGCTCGGACTGCCGGAAGGGAGCGCGGTCGGGTTCGTCACCGGCGGCACCATGGCCAACTTCACCTGCCTGGCCGCCGGCCGCGACGCGGTACTGCGGCAGGCCGGCTGGGACATAGGAACCAAGGGTCTGGTGGGCAGTCCCGGGGTGCGGGTGCTGGTGGGCGAGGAGCGGCACGACACGATCGACCTGGCGCTGCGCTACCTCGGGCTGGGTGCCCCGGAGGCAGTGGCCGCCGACGACCAGGGGTGCCTGGACGCGAGCGCCCTCGCGACCGCGCTGGACGGGGACGACCGCCCGACGATCGTCTGCGTCCAGGCCGGCAACGTGCACTCTGGCGGCTACGACCCCTTCGCCGAGGCCATCGACGTCGCGCACCGGCACGGCGCGTGGGTACACGTCGACGGTGCCTTCGGGCTCTTCGCAGCAGCCACTCCGGCGTACCGCCACCGGACCGAGGGCATGGCGGACGCCGACTCCTGGGCAACCGACGCGCACAAGACCCTCAACGTGCCCTACGACTGCGGGATCGCGATCGTGCGCGACCCCGCCGCCGTCAAGGCCGCGATGGGGATGCACGGCGACTACCTGATCCATGACGAGGCCGGCGACCCGTTCGAGAAGGTGCCGGAGCTGTCCCGGCGGGCCAGGTCGATCCCGGTGTACGCCGTCCTGGCCACGCTAGGCCGGCAGGGGGTGGCCGACCTGGTCGAGCGGATGGCCGGGCACGCGGCGGCGTTCGCGCGCGGGATCGAGGGGATCCCAGGGGCCGAGCTGCTCAACGACGTGGTGTTCACGCAGGTGTGCGTCAGCTTCGGGGACGACGACCGCACCCGCGCCGTCGTCGACCGGTTGCTGGCCGACGGCGAGGCATGGATGAGCGGGTCGGTCTGGAGAGGTCGGGCGGTCCTGCGCATCTCGGTGAGCAACTGGTCGACCGTCGAGGGTGACGTTCGTCGCAGCCTGCGCGCACTCGAGCGAGCCGCCAGCGCCTAGCAGGCGTGCCGAATCGAGTCGGCGCACCCTGCGTCCGTAGACTGATCTGTCGTGTCGTCGGAGAACTCCCCTGTAGGCAACGGGCCTGATCTCGTCGTCGTCGGCTCCGGGTTCTTCGGACTGACGATCGCCGAGCGCTGCGCGTCCGAGCTCGGGCTCCGCGTGCTGGTCCTCGATCGCCGGCATCACCTGGGCGGCAACGCCTACAGCGAGAAGGAACCCGAGACCGGCATCGAGGTGCACAAGTACGGCGCGCACCTGTTCCACACCTCCAACGAGAAGGTGTGGGAGTACGTCAACCGGTTCACGACCTTCACCGACTACAAGCACCGGGTCTTCGGCAAGTACCAGGGCCAGGTCTACTCGCTGCCGATGAACCTGGGGCTGATCAACCAGTTCTTCGGCAAGAGCCACACGCCGGAAGAGGCCCGTGAGCTGATCGCGAGCCAGGCCAGCGAGATCGCCACCGAGGACGCCAGCAACCTCGAGGAGAAGGCGATCAGCCTCATCGGGCGACCGCTCTACGAGGCGTTCATCAAGGGCTACACCGCCAAGCAGTGGCAGACCGATCCGACGAAGCTGAGCGCGGACATCATCACGCGGCTGCCGGTTCGCTACACCTTCGAGAACGGCTGGTTCAGCGACACCTTCGAGGGGCTCCCGACCGACGGCTACACCGCGTGGCTGACCCGGATGGCGGCCCACCCGAACATCGAGGTGCGGCTCGAGACGGACTTCTTTGCCAAGACAGATCGGTTCAGCGCTGACGACTACAGGGGCAAGGTCCCGATCGTCTACACCGGTCCGGTCGACGAGTACTTCGGCAACAGCGAGGGCCGGCTCTCCTGGCGGACCGTCGACCTGGAGCAGTCGGTCGAGGGCGTGGACGACTTCCAGGGCACCGGCGTCGTCAACTACAACGACCAGGAAGTGCCCTTCACGCGGATCATCGAGTTCAAGCACTTCCACCCCGAGCGCGTGAAGACCCACCTGCCCGGCAAGACCGTGATCGTGCACGAGTACTCGCGGTTCGCCGAGGAGGGCGACGAGCCCTACTACCCGATCAACACCGCCGAGGACCGCGCCAAGCTGCTGAAGTACCGCGAGCTCGCCAAGAAGGAGCCGATGGTGCTCTTCGGCGGCCGGCTCGGCACCTACAAGTACCTCGACATGCACATGGCGATCGGCTCGGCCCTGTCCATGTACGAGAACAAGCTGAAGCCGCACTTCGCCGACGGCGCGGAGCTGACTTCCGGGGGAGTGGACGAGTGACGGAGTCGATCGAGACCAGCGGCACGGCCAAGAAGGCCACCACGCGCCGGCGTACGACGAAGAAGGCGGCCGCGACGACCGGCACGCACCGCGCGGAGACCAACCGCCGACTGCTCCAGCGGCAGATCATGCCGATCGACCGTGACTTCGACGTCTTCGCGCTCTACGTCGACGCCGAGGACGCCCAGCTGGACGCCGACCGCTACGAGATCGGCGGCAGCCGCGCGGCCAAGGACCTCAACAACGCCGCGATCCGGCAACCCACGACGACGGGGCGAACGATCCACCCCGACCAGATCGAGTCGCGCACGGCGCTGCGGGTGCGGTCGGGTGAACGGCTCTCGTTCGGCACCTACTTCAACGCGTTCCCGGCCAGCTACTGGCGGCGCTGGACCGTCGTGAGTGACGTCCGGCTGGCAGTGCAGGTGTCCGGTCGCGGCGCCACCGTCATCGTCTACCGGTCGCTGGCCAACGGCCGCTCGCAGCGCGTCGACTCGGCGAGCACCGGCAGCGAGGCCAAGGGCACCTTCGTCTTCGAGCTACCGCTCAAGCCCTTCGTGGACGGCGGGTGGTACTGGTACAACGTCATCGCCGGCGACGACGACGCCGTGGTGGAGTCGGCCGAGTGGTCCGCAGAGGTCCCCGAGGAGCGGCTCGAGCCCGGCACCGCCGACATCGCGATCACCACGATGAACCGGCCCGACTTCTGCGCGAAGCTGATCGCGCAGCTCGGCAACGACGAGCTGCTCAGGCCCTACCTCGACACCGTCCTGGTGATGGAGCAGGGCACCCAGAAGGTCGTCGACTCCGCGTTCTACGCCGATGCGCAGGCCGCGCTCGGTGACAGGCTGCGCATCATCGAGCAGGGCAACCTCGGCGGCTCCGGCGGCTATGCACGCGGCCAGCTCGAGTCGCTGCGCAAGGGCACCGCGACGTACGCCCTGATGATGGACGACGACGTCGTGTGTGAGCCCGAGGGCATCATCCGCGCGGTCACCTTCGGCGACCTGGCCCGCCGCCCGACGATCGTCGGCGGTCACATGTTCAGCCTCTACAACAAGTCCGAGCTGCACAGCTTCGGCGAGATCGTCCAGCCGTGGCGGTTCTGGTGGATGACGCCGCTCGACGGCTACAGCCGCTGGGATCTCTCCGCCCGCAACATCCGCTCCGCGCGGTGGCTGCACAAGCGGGTAGACGTCGACTTCAACGGCTGGTTCATGTGCCTGATCCCCCGCGTGGTCATCGACGAGATCGGCCTGTCGCTGCCGCTGTTCATCAAGTGGGACGACGCCGAGTACGGCCTGCGCGCGAAGGCCGCCGGCTTCCCGACCGTGACCCTTCCAGGCGCCGCGGTGTGGCACGTGCCGTGGACCGACAAGAACGACGCGCTCGACTGGCAGGCCTACTTCCACGTTCGCAACCGGTTCGTGTCGGCTCTGTTGCACTCGACCTACCCGCGCGGGGGCAAGCTGATCCGCGAGGACCTCACCTACACGATCGCGCACCTGGTTGCGATGCAGTACTCCACGGTGGAGCTGCGCAACCTTGCACTCGAGGACGTGCTGGCCGGCCCCGGAAAGCTGCACGAGATGCTGCCGACCCGGCTCGCCGAGGTGAACACGCTGCGCAAGCAGTTCACCGACGCCCAGCTCGAGGCCGACCGCGAGGCGTTCCCCGAGATACGCCGCAAGAAGCCGCCGCGCAAGGGCCGCGACATCGTCGAGATCCCCAGCCGGGTCTCGCGACTGATCACGGCCGGCCTCGCGCCGATCCGACAGCTGCGCCCGACCCGGGAGCTCTCACAGGATTTCCCCGAGATCGAGATCCGGGCCATGGACGCCAAGTGGTACCGCCTGGCGTCCTACGACTCCGCGGTCGTGTCCATGAACGACGGCACCTCGGCCGCGCTCTACAAGCGCGACCCGAAGAAGTTCCGCGAGCTGGCCAGGAAGACCGCCGAGCTCCACCAGCAGCTGACCCGCGAGTGGCCGCGGCTCGCGGAGGAGTACCGCTCCGCGCTGCACGACGTCACGTCGCCGGACACCTGGGCAGACACGTTCCGTCCCTGGACCGACTCCGACGCATGATTACCCCACGAAAGCGCGTGGAGGGAGCGCTCCGCGCGGCGGGCCGCACGCTTCCGCGGGGACCCCGAGAAGCATGACCGAGGAGCAGACTCCGGGGAGCGACGCGGGCTCGGTCTCCGAACGCCACGACCTCGCACACGTGGCGATGGTCGACCCCGCCGCCAAGGGTGGGCTGCTCGGCGTCCTGCGCCGGCGGTACCTGCTCAGGCTGATGGTCAAGCGCGAGCTTCGAGCCCGCTACATCGGCTCGAAGATGGGCCTCGCGTGGTCCTACATCGACCCGTTCATGCGGTTCCTGACTTTCTACTTCGTGTTCGGGATCATCCTGGGCCGCGGCCAGGTCCCGCACTTCGCGATCCACCTGTTCGCGGGCATGGTGCTGGTCAACTTGTTCACGCAGTCGTTCCAGTCGGGGACGCGGTCGATCATGCAGAACAAGGCGGTGGTGCAGAAGATGCCGCTGCCCCGCGAGATCTTCCCGATCGCCTCGATGCTGGTCTCGCTCTACCACACCGGCCCGCAGCTGGTGATCCTGCTCGGCGCCTGCCTGGTCACCGGCTCCTTCTCGCCGGACCCGGTGGGGATGCTGGCCGCGCTGCTGGCCTTCGGGATCGTGATCCTGTTCGGGACCGGCATGGGTCTGATGTTCGCCGCGATCAACGTGATGTACCGCGACTGGACCCGCGTCGTGCAGATCTTCACGCAGATGCTGCCGTTCAGCGTCCCGATGATGTACCCCTACACCCTGGTCGCGAAGCGGTTCGAGGGCTTCCCGATCATCCAGCACCTCTACTTGTTCAACCCGATCGCAGAGGCGGTGCTGCTGATCCAGAGGGGGTTCTGGATCACCACCATCAGCCCAGCCGATGCGGAGGGCGCCGGTGAGGAGTGGGGCTTCAAGCCGGGGCTGTCCACGAACTTCCCTGACTACCTGTTCGAGCGTGGGCTGATCATGCTCGGCGTGGCGATCCTGTTCCTCTTCCTCGCGCAGTGGGTGTTCAGCAGGCTGGACGACAAGATCCCCGACAGGTTGGTCTGATGGTTTCGTCGATCGAGGTCGAGAACGTCTCCAAGGAGTTCTCGATGCGCTTCCAGCGGACGCTCAAGCAGGTCGTGGTCGCCAAGCTCCGCGGCCAGAAGACCAAGGACGACTTCTGGGCGCTCCGGGACGTGTCCTTCACGGTCGAGCAGGGCGAGGCCATCGGGTTGATGGGACTCAACGGCTCCGGCAAGAGCACGCTGCTCAAGCACATCATGGGCGTGATGAGGCCGACGTCGGGTCAGGTGCGCACCCGTGGGCGGATCTCCGGCCTGATCGCGACCGGCGCCGGGTTCCACCCCGAGATGACCGGCACCGAGAACATCTACATGAACGCCGCCATCCTCGGGATGACCAAGGAGGAGACCGACGCGAAGTTCGACGACATCGCGGGCTTCGCCGACGTCGGAGAGTTCCTGGACACGCCGGTCGGCAACTACTCCTCGGGCATGTTCGCCCGACTCGGCTTCTCCGTGGCGGTGAACGTCGACTGCGACGTCTTCATCGCCGACGAGGTGCTGGCGGTCGGCGACCAGCCGTTCAAGAAGAAGTGCATGAAGAAGATGGAGGCGATCCGCGACAGCGGAGTCACGCTCTTCTACGTCAGCCACGCCGCCCAGTCGGTGCGGAAGATGTGCACTCGGGTCATCGTCCTCGAGAAGGGGGTCGTCGGCTTCGACGGCGACGTCGACGCGGGCATCAAGTACCTCCACTACGACGACGACGAGCCGGACATCGACGAGGAGGAGCAGAACCCCGACGCCGAGCTCGGTTCCGAAATCTGACCCAACACGTACCAAGCGGCGCCCGTCACCTCGCTGTTTCGCTTGACAAATCTTGAGTTGGGCGGCGTGTCGACTGGCAATTACAGCGTTGTAGTTACTCAGATTCCCTACCGCTGCCCCTGTGACGCGTGTGAAAGTTGCGCATCGTGTGACCTTCCCCCGCACAGGAGCAACGTCGAATGTCGCCATCGCGCGCTCGCTACGTCACCGCCTGCCAGCAGCTGCTGGCGCTCGGTGTGGTGGTCATGGCCCTGGTGCCCGCCACCCGCGTGGTCTCGCTCGACGTGGTGGGCGTCGGACCGGGTCACGGCGTCGCACAACCCTCGATCGCGGTGTCGCCCGACCAGTCGCCCGACCAGTCGCCCGACCAGTCGACGGGCGGGTCTGCGGAGGCCGACATGTCCGGCTACGCGCGCGGGCAGCAGCGCTGCGTCTCGCACAAACTACGGGTGGCAGAGCGTCGCAGCACGACTCAGACGGGGCACCGGTGCTGGTCGAGGGGCACGCTGGCGGCTCGGACGGCATCCGCGGGAGCCGGCTGATCAGCCCCAGCGGTGCGTGACCAGCTCGGCCTCAGCGATCGCGTCGAGTCGGGCCGGGTCCGCCCCCGCCACGAGGACCAGCGAGCCGCCCGCCACGAGCGGCCGCGAAACGACGGCGACACCTGGTGGGGAAGCCGGGTTCGCCGTCACCAGGAGCCGGTCGCCGCTGGTCGAGTTCTTCGGACTCCCGGCGGCGACCGAGCTCCCGGTCTTGTGGCTCCCCGCGGCGACCGAGGCGGTGCTGTCCGAGAACAGCCCGTCCTGGGTCACGGGGCCGTCCACGAGCGCAAGGTCGGAGCCGTCCGGGGGGTCGTACGGCGTGAAGGCGTCCGGCTGCCCCCACACCTCGACGCCGACGTCGTGCACTCCGGGTGGCAGCGGCTCGGCGAAGCGGACACCCATGGGCAGCAGCGCGCACGCGAGCACGGGCAGGTCGTCGGCGCGGGGCGCCCACGTCGCCAGGGACGCGGGCCCGCACACGACGACGTCCTGGGCCACCCCCGAGGACGGGAACGCAACCGCCAGCCCCGCGGTCCAGGCGGCGCCGAGGAAGACCGGTCCCAGCCAGTGGCTCGGCAGATCGACGAGGAGCACGTCACCGCGCTCGAGATCGTGCTCGTCGACGAGCAGCGAGGCCGCCTTGGCCACCCAGTTGGCGTAGGTCGCCACCGACAGCTCGACGCGCTCGCCGGTGCCGTCGTCATACCACGTGAGAAGCGGGCGCCCCGGGTCGCGGCGCAGCTGGGCGCTCAGCAGCTCCGCGAAGGTTGGCATCGTGGCAGCCTAGTGTCCCGCACTGGAAGTACGGTGCGTAAGTCCGTGCTCCGAGTGCGTGCATCGCCAGGCGTCGGAGCGACGCTCTACTTGTTCGTCCAGCGAGGTTCGGCAACGCCGCGAGGTGCGTGCTCGGGGTGCGGAATTATGTGCCGAACTTTCAGTGCGGGACACTAGGTTGTGAGGTCAGTCCGTTCGTCCGCTGAGGTCTGGGACGCGAGTCGGTGTGTGGTCGGGCTGGGTGACGCGCTCACCTTGCGCTCCGGGAGCGTCGACACGGCGCTTCTGCACGACGCGGGGCCTTCGGCCGCGGGCATGCAGAACCGCCGGGTCGACTCGGGGCGAGATTCGGACCGCCCCTCGCTGCGCTCGGGGCGGATCCTCATCTCGCTGCGCTCGGGAGGATCCTCGTCACACGAGGTCTGACCGGCTGAGCTCCTCGTTGATCCGGCTGCTGGAGTCGGACTTGTCCTCGCCGCCCACGCCGTAGACCATCTGCAGGCCGATCTCCTCGGTCAGGTGGGTCTCCGCGCTCGGGACGTCGCCGGCGTGCGAGCGGTCGCCGCCGTTGCAGAAGAGCAGCTCCGCGTCGGGGTAGCGCTGCCGCAGCTGCCGCAGGGACGCCACGACGGTCGAGTCGTCGTCCACCGCCACGAACGCCTCGTCGACGCTCCGGAGCTCGGCGACGATGGCGTGCCGGTCGTCCTCGGTCATGAGGATGCGGCCCTTCTTGAGCAGCTGCTGCCGGTCGTTGTTGACGATCACGACCAGGTGCGGGGCCAGCTCGCGGGCGGCCTTCACCATCCGCAGGTGCCCGATGTGGATCGGGTTGAAGTAGCCGCTGACAATGGCGATGCGCGTGGGCGCAGCCATCACATCGCGTCCGGCTCGGGCGAGTCGGTGTAGGGGTACTCCAGCATGAAGTCCTTCAGCGCCTCGCCGCTCGCCTGGCTGCAGTACTGGAAGGCGCCGACCTGCTTCGTCGTGTCGCTCTCGCCGGAGCCGCCCGCCGACCAGTGCGACAACGCGACGTGCATCCCGTCGGGGAACTTGCCGTTCTCGCCCTCCTCCTTCTCGTCGGCTGAGGTCCACGGCGCGGCGATGAACTTGAGCCGCAGGTTGTCGTCCTCGGAGCGGAACTTGTCCGCGATGCCTTCGATGACGACGAGCTCGTCTGGGTCGTCGGCGATCGACTCGTCGTACCAGAGGATCGTGTAGCCGTGCTCGAGGTTGTGCACCAGCGACTCGAGCTCGGGGCGGGTCTCCTCGGTGTAGTACTTCGTGTTGAACGGCGCGGGTGCCTGGTTGGCGCCGCTGGCCTCGTTCCAGTGCGAGCCGAACGCCGGCGGCGCGGTGTTGTACGTGACCTGGGACCCGGTCGGCACGTGCTGCTGGTTGCCGTCGGCGGGCTTGGTGGTCACCTTGTCGCACACCGACGCCGGAGCGCCGATCGAGGCCAGGTTGATGTCGTTGAACTTGCGCAGGTCCCACCAGTTCTTCACCGGGCGGTACGCCGCCGCGACGACGATCAGCAGCGCGACCACCGAGCAGACGCCCACGATGGCGTAGCCGCGGCGCCGCTCGGCGCCCTTCTGCTTCTTGCGGATCTCGTCGATGACCGCCTGACGGTCGGACTTGCTCGACTTCTTGGCCACGGCTAAGGAGCACCTCGGGTGGTGGGCTGCACAGGAGGCTGTGCTGGACAAGGGAGGGGCTCGCGAGAGCCCGACGCAGGAGTCTACGGAGTGACCGGTCGGATCACTGCTTTCTCAGCACCTTCTTCGGGGGCGTCGTCGATATACCAGCCGTGCGCGAACGCCAGTGGTGCCAGCCGAGGATCCGCTGGGACTGTCAGGCCGTCGCCGATCTGCTGGGCCGCGACACCGAGCACCCGCACCACGGCTGCCGCCATCTCCTCGGCAGTTGCGGGGGCGCCGAAGGGCAGCTGGTCGGCCGGTTCGCCGGCGAGTGCGCGGACCACGGCCTCGCGGGCGCCGAACCCGAACAGGTCCTCGCCCTCCACCCGGACCAGCTCCGCGGCACCCGGCCCGTCCTTGCCGGGCGGCAGCACCAGGTCGGCCCGGCCCCGGACCAGCGCGAACGGTCGGCCGGCCAGCTTGCCCTGGGCCAGCTCGGCCGTCCCCGCCAGCTCGTCGGCCAGCGCGGGCGCGGTGACCATGAGCTCGTTTCCGTAGCCGTCGGTGCGGCCCGAGTGGTCGTCGACCACCATGATCCCGGCGGCGCCGATGGCGATGTCGGTCTGGCCCGTCCGCCAGGCCCGGCCCGCCGTGTCAGTGACCACGACCCCGACGTTGGCGCCGGTCAGCTCGGCGACCGCCCGGCGCAGCGCCCTGGCACTCCCGTCCGGGTCGAGCGGCAGGAGCAGCACACTGCCCCGCGCGACGTTGGAGGCGTCTACACCGGCCGCGGCCAGGGTGAGCCCGAGCCGGGTGCGCACGATCGTGGTCGGCCCGCGCCGCGCTACCACCCGGGCGCCCGGCTCGGCCAGCTCGGCCTCGACGGCGGCGAGGCGGTCGGTGCCCGGGAGCGAGCGGCCCTCGGCCTTGCTCACCACCTTGCTGGTCACCAGCACCACATCCCCGTCGACGGGAGACAGCGCCGCGACCACCAGGGCCGCCAGGTCGTCGCCTGGCTGGATCTCCGGCACGCCGTCCGGGGCGAGGACGGTGAGTGTCACGACACCAGCTCGATCGCCGCGGCCGCCATCGCGGCGGTGGCGTCGTGGTCGGTCATGAAGAGAGGTACGGCGGCCGCGGCCAGCCCGGCCTCGTGAAGCCCGGGCAGCTGGTCGGCGTCCGCCTCGTCGACGAGCCAGCCGTCGAGGACACCGCCCTCCGTCCGGGCGCCGTAGTGCCTGCCCACGCCGCCGGCGCTCACCTCGACGCCGACCGACGCGAGCAGCTGGTTGGCCATGCCCCGCACGTGCGTGCCGCCGATGATCGGCGAGATGCCGACGACGGGCGCCCGGGTGGCGACCAGCGCCTCGCGGACCCGCGGGACGCCGAGGATGGTGCCGACGGAGACCACCGGGTTGGACGGTGGGAGGAGCACCAGGTCGGCGTCCGTGATCGCGTCGATCACGCCCGGACCGGGAGCGGCCTCGTCGAGCCCGACCACGACCACCGCGAGTGCCGGGACCTCGGCGCGCAGCTTGACCCAGTACTCCTGGAAGTGGACCACCCGCCGGCCGCTCGGCGATCGGCTCAGGTCAGGGTCCGCGATGGCCACGTGGGTCTCGACCCGGTCGTCGCTCATCGGCAGCAGCCGCACCCTGCCCCCCAGGACAGGGGAGATCCACCGTCGGCACAGCGCCTCGGTGACCTGGGAGAGCGGAAAGCCGGCGTCGAGCATCTGGGTGCGGACCAGGTGTGTCGCGATGTCGCGATCGCCGAGACCGAACCAGGTCGGCTCCACGTCGTACGCCGCGAGCTCGGCCTTCACGCTCCAGGTCTCGTCGCGTCGGCCCCACCCGCGCTCCGGGTCGATCCCGTCTCCGAGCGTGTACATCACGGTGTCGAGGTCGGGGCACACCTTCAGCCCGTGCACCCACAGGTCGTCGGCGGTGTTGGCGATGACGGTCACCTCGGCGTCGGCGGCCACTCCCGGGAGGCGGCCGCGCTCGATGCCGCGCAGCAGTCCCTGCAGGAACCTCGCGCCACCCATCCCGCCGGACAGGACGGTCACATTTCGGCGTTCTCCGGTGGGGCCGACCATGGCCTCAGCCTGTCGTATGAGCCCCCTTACCAGAGGGTCGGGTGGCTCGTCTCGGTTATCCCCATACCAGATCGGGGCTTGACTTCAGGGGTACGACAGGCATGTAATCACACCAGTGTCGTTCACGGATTCGAAGCAGAATCCAGACGACACGCTGGTCGAGCAGGGTCGAGCTCAACACACTCCATCAACATTCTCTCGGGGCGGGGTACGAGGTCGGTCGGCCGGTTCTCTGGAATGAGAGTCGAATCCGCACCACGGATTCACAGGGTCGAAGGGCAGTCACATGAGAGAACTATTTCTCCTGGACGGGGACGACGCCGACGACGCGGGTTGGCAGGAGCGTGCGCTGTGCGCGCAGACGGACCCCGAGGCGTTCTTCCCGGAGAAGGGCGGATCCACCAGGGAGGCCAAGAAGGTCTGCCTCACGTGCGACGTCCGGACCGAGTGTCTGGAGTCCGCACTGATGAACGACGAGCGGTTCGGGATCTGGGGCGGTCTCTCCGAGCGGGAGCGTCGCAAGCTGAAGAAGCGCGCGGTCTAGATACATCGAGAGTGCCCGGGCCTGCGGCCCGGGCTCCTCTCATTTCGAGACATTGCGGGAAACCGCCGTCGGCGGTCTCCTTCGTCGTCCGCACGACGCCGGGACCGCAAACCTCAATGCATCGCATTTCCGGTCATTTCCGGCCGTCACCGCCTCACCCCTACGCTGAACGATCGTGTCCGCTGCAGATCCTCGTCATGCGCCGGTGACATCGCGCGGCCGCGAGGACGTCGCGGTGGTCGTGGTCAGCCACGACGGGGAGCGCTGGCTCCCGACGGTGCTCGAGGGGCTGGCCGGGCAGCTTGCCCCCATCGCGCACTGCGTGGCGGTCGACACCGGCAGCAAGGACGCAAGCGCCGACCTGCTTGTGGACGCGTTCGGACCGGACTGTGTGGTCACGCTGCCGTCCTCGACCGGTTTCCCCGGTGCCGTGCGCGCCGGGCTCGCACACCTCGACCAGCTCGGCGCCGACACCGAGTGGGTCTGGGTCCTGCACGACGACTCCAGTCCGCACCCCGAGGCGCTGCTGGCCCTGCTCGCGGGCGCGGCCGACGACCCCGACGCCGACGTGCTCGGCCCGATGCTGCGCGAGTGGCCCTCGCTGAAGCGGCTGCTCGAGCTCGGCGTCACGATCTCCGGGACCGGCCGGCGCGAGACCGGGCTGGAGCGCGGGGAGTACGACCAGGGCCAGTACTCCGAGCCGCGACACGTCCTGGCGGTCAACACCGCCGGCATGCTGGTACGCCGACGCGTCCTCGACGAGCTCGGAGGGCTCGACGACGAGCTTCCGATCTTCGGCAACGACCTCGACTTCGGGTGGCGCGCTGCCGCGGCCGGCCACAAGACCGTCGCGGTGCCGCAGGCCGTGGTCTTCCATGCGGAGGCGGCGCACCGAGGGCTGCGGCGTACGCCGCTCACCGGCCGCCACACGCACTACCAGGAGCGCCGTTCCGCGCTGTTCACCCTGCTGGCGAACTCGCGGTCCCGAGTCTGGCCGCTGCAGGCCGTCCGGCTGGCGTTCGGCACCTTCATCCGGATGTTCGGCTACCTGGCGATCCGCTCGCCCGGCCCCGCGCTCGACGACCTCGCGGCGTACATCTCGGTGGTGGCGCACCCGGGTGAGCTGCTGGCGGCCCGGCGGAGCCGTCGAGCCGCGGCCACGGCCGATCCCGCGACCGCCGAGGGGCTGCTGGCGCCGCGCTGGCTGCCGTACCGGCACGCGCTCGATGCCGTCATCGACCTGGCGACCGCGCTCACCCAGTCCGCCTCCGACGTGGCAGAGCGACGCCGCGCGGCGGCTGCCGAGCGTGACCCGTCGTCGTTCGCGGCGCGGCGCACGACGGAGCGGGAGCGACTCGAGGACGAAGATGTGGTGGAGGACACCGGGCTGGTCGCCCGCTTCCTGACCAACCCGGTCGCCGTCCTGCTTTCCGTCACCGTGCTCGCGATGCTCCTCGGCGCCCGCTCCGCTCTCGGGCACGTCTCCGGCCCGGGGCTCTCGCCCGCACCGAACCACTGGAGCGACTGGTGGTCGCTCCACCTCTCCTCCTGGCACGAGCTCGGGCTCGGCACCGCGGTGCCCGCGCCGCCGTACGTGCTGCCGATGGCGCTGATGGCGACCGTCCTCGGCGGCAGCCCGGCCGCGGCGGTGTCGGCCCTGCTGGTGCTGGCGGTCCCGTTCGCACTCTGGGGGGCGTGGCGGTTCCTGCGCGTGGCCGGCCGGCTCGCAACCCCGGCCGGTGCGAACCGCTGGCTCATCCTGTGGGGTGCCACGACGTACGCCGTGGTGCCGGTCGTCTCCGGCGCTTGGGGCCAGGGCAGCCTCGCGCCGGTGCTGTCGGCCGCGCTGCTGCCCTGGCTGGCGCACGCCGCGCTCGGCTTCGCGGACCCGGAGTCGGACCGGCGCTGGCGCGCGGCCTGGCGCACCGGGCTGCTGCTGGCCCTGGTCAGCTGCGGCACTCCGCTGGCCTGGCTGGTCGCCGCACTCGTCGGCTTGGTCGTGGTGCTGCTCGCGTTCACGCTGCTACCTGGCGTCGGCCGCGACCGGTCGGCCTGGGGGCCGCCGGTCGTCGCGTTGGCCGTGGTCCCACTACTGCTGGCGCCGTGGTGGCTCCCCGCGCTGCTGCACGGCGCGGGCGAGGGGCTGCTGCTCGACGGCGGGCTGCTGCCGGCACCGACCCCGGACGGGTTCGATCTGGGACTGGGCCGGTTCCACGACCTCGGCGCGCCGTGGTGGCTCGGGCTCGTGGTGCCGGTGCTGGCGGCACTGGCGCTGGTGCCCCGCCGGACCCGGATCCCCGTGCTCATCTGCTGGGTGGTCGCGCTGCTCGCGATCCTCGCGGCCGTCGGGCTCGGCTTCGTCAGCCTCGACCTGGCCGCGTTGTCCACCTCACCCGGCCTCGGCTTCCTCCTGATCTTCGTGCAGGCGGCGCTGGTGAGCGCGGTCGTCCTCGGCGCACTCGGCCTGCCGTCGCCGCGCGGTGCGCTCCGAGCCGTGGCCGCGCTCTTCGTCGCCGTTGCTGTCGCGGCGCCGCTGGGCGGGCTCGCCTGGTTCGTGCTCGACGGCGGGGACCACCTGACCAGAGACCGGGACGCCGGCATCCCGGCGTACATGGTGCAGAGCTCGGAGCGAGGCCCTGAGCACGGGATCCTCGTGGTGCGCGGCTCTCAGGACGACGGGCTGACCTACACCGTGCGTCGTGACGACGGTGTCACCACCGGCGAGGACGAGGTGCTCGACCTGACCTCGGAGGAGCGCGACTTCACGTCCCTGGTGCAGGGGCTTGCGTCCCGGCCGACTCCGGACGCCGTGGCGGCGCTGGCCTCGCGCGGCATCGAGTACGTCGTGCTGCCGGCCCCCGCAGACGGCGAGGTGGCGGCTGCGCTGGACGCCACCGCCGGGCTGGAGCAGGCCAGCGCCGAGGACCGCAGCACCCGCGCGTGGCAGGTCGGCCGACCCCTCTCGGCGAGCGACCTCGACGGGTCGCGGTCGTGGTTCCGGGTCGGGCTGCTGGTCCTGCAGGGGCTGGCGATCCTGGTCGTCCTCGTCCTGTGTGCGCCGTCGACCGACCGAGACCGGGAAGGGGGCCGGCGATGAGGCGCTGGTTGGGGGCCGACGTGCTCCTGGCGATCCTGCTGCCGGTCGTCGCCGTGCTCGCACTGCTGCTCCTGCAGCCAGTGCGTGCCGAGCAGCGTGCGAAGGCACCCGTCGAGGCTCCGCTGACATCCGCGTCGGTGGTCTGCCCCAGCGCACTGCCCGGCACCGGGTCCGATCTCATCGGGGTGAGCGTCCTCGGCGCGGACCCGGACGCCAAGGTGGCGGGCGACGTGCAGGTCGGGCTCGGCTCGTCCGCCGCACCGCTGCGGGTGCGTACCCGCCGTGTCTCGACCGCAGCGCAGGGGCTCGGCCCGGCGGTGGTCACCGGCTCTGGTGACCTAGCGCCCGGCCTGGTCGCAGGGCGCTCGCAGTCGGCCCCCCTGGCCACCGTGGACTGTGCGCCACCGGTCGCGGACCAGTGGTTCACCGGGGTGGGCGCGGACGCCACCCACGACTCGGTGATCGAGCTGGTCAACCCGAACGCCGGCCAGGCCATCGCCGACATCACGGTCCGCTCACCCAACGGCGTCCTCGACGTGTCCGCGCTGCACGGCGTCTCGGTGCCAGGGAACAGCAGCGTCCAGCTCGACCTCGGCCAGGTGGTGCCGAACCGCGCAGAGCTGTCGCTCGAGGTGCACACCAGCCGGGGCCGACTCGCGGTGAACGTCGTCGACTCCTACGACCAGCTCGGTGCCGGTGCGACCGGCCAGGACTGGCTGCCGGCGCAGGCCGAGCCGACCACTGCCAACCTGCTGCTCGGTCTGACCAAGGGCGTCGGTGAGCGCACGCTAGTGCTCTCCAACCCGGGCGCCGACGAGGTGCGGGCCACGATCACGGTGGTGACGCCGACGTCCACGTTCGCGCCGACCGGCGTCGAGCCGGTCCGGGTGGCACCCGACTCCACCGAGGCGGTCTCGCTGGACGACGTGCTGGCCCAGGCGGCCAAGGACGGCGCGATCGGGTTGCTCGTCGAGTCGAACGGCCCGGTCACCACGTCCCTGCGGCAGTTCGCGGGCGCAGATCTCTCGCTGCTCACCGCCGCACCGGCGGTCGAAACGTCCGCGGCGGTCGTCGTGCCCGCCGGGCCCAAGCACCTGCTGCTCGCAGGCGCCGACGCGGCCGGCGGCGCGACCGTGACGTCGTACTCCGAGCGCGGGAAGCAGCTGGATCAGCAGGAGGTCGAGCTCGGCCCCGACGCCGGTGCAGACCTCGCCCTGCTGGACGACGCCGTCATCGTGACGGTGGCGCCCCAGGGGACCTCGGTGCGGGCCGCGGTCCTGCTCAGCGGCACCGGCACCGGCGTCGTACCGCTGCGCGAGCTGGTGCTGACCGGGCTGGTGCCCGACGTGCGACCCGGCGTGCCTTAACCCTCGCCCTAGCCCTGGATCAGGTCGCCGGAGTGCAGCTGCTCCTTGCTCAACCCCTTGAGCAGCAGCCCCACGTTGTCGCCCGCGGTCGCCGTGTCCAGCACCTTGCGGAACATCTCCACGCCGGAGACCTCCGTGGTGAAGGCGACGCCGCCGTCGCGGACCACGTTCACCTGCATCCCGACTCGCACCGTGCCGGACGCGACGCGGCCGGTGACGACGGTGCCACGGCCGGTGATGGAGAAGATGTCCTCGACCGGCATCCGGAAGGAGCCGTCGCCGGTCGGAACGACGGGTGCGCCCGCCGCACTGGTCGCCGGGCCGGTCGGACTGGCGGCGTTCGCCTCCTCCAGCAGCGCCTCGACGCTCCGGTCACCCTTCTTGCTGCCGAACGGCCAGAGCCGCATCACTGCTCTCCTTCGTAACGAGGGTCCACTCGCTCCGGGTCGATGCCGAGCAGCTCCGCGACCTGCTCGACCACGACGGTGAGGAGCAGCGCCTCGAGGTCGGCACGGCTCTCGGCACGGTGCTCGATCGGCCGCCGGAACAGCACCAGCCGAGTCGGCGTGGCGCCGCTGCCGCGGACCAGCGAGGCCAGCGGCACCTGGTCGCTCTCCCAGTCGTCCGGGAGCTGTGGGGCGTCCTCGACGGCGTACTCCACCAGGCCGAGCTGGTCCTGCCACCGAAGGTCGATGCCGGTCACGATGCTCAGGGCCAGGTCGTCGAACCGCTCTCGCTTGGTCGGCAGCTCGGGGTTCCCCGGTTGCCGCGGCAGCACCCCGGGACCGCGCATCCCGCGCCCGCGCCGGTCGCGACGCCCGGACGGCCGGGCGGTGCGATTGTCCACCCCGCCGACACTAGTCGGGTGGCGCCGCGCGCCTCGACGAAGCCGCGCCGAGTCGGGAGTACGGTCGCCGCGTGAGCCCTTCCCGCCGCTGCTCGCGCACAGCGTGCAACCGTTCTGCGGTCACCACGCTCACCTACGTCTACGCCGACCAGACGGCAGTGCTCGGCCCGCTCGCGACGTACGCCGAGCCGCACGCGTATGACCTGTGCGACCGGCACGCCGAGCGGCTCTCCGCCCCCCGCGGCTGGGAGGTGCTGCGGTTGGTCTCGGACCTCTCGCCGCGCGGGCCTTCCGACGACGACCTGCTCGCCCTGGCGAACGCGGTCCGCGAGGCCGCCCGTCCGGTGCCGGCAGCCGCGGAGCCGCTGGGCGCCGAGTACGGCTCGCGCGAGACCCTCCGCCGCGGGCACCTGCGGGTGCTCACCCACGACGAGGCGCCACTTTCCTAGCACCTAGGCTCTCCGTCATGCCGGATCCCGACACCGTCCGGGCCGTCTTCAAGGCCTATGACGTCCGGGGGTTGGTGCCGGAGCAGATCGACGAGCCGCTGGCGCGCGCGACCGGCCGGGCGCACGCCCAGGTCACCGGAGCCACCATGGTCGTGGTCGGCCACGACATGCGTCCCACCTCGCCCGGACTCGCCCATGCCTTCGCGACCGGCGCCACCGAGGCCGGTGCGGACGTCGTGATGATCGGGCTGGCATCCACCGACATGCTCTACTTCGCCTCCGGCCACCTCGGAGTGGCCGGCGCGATGTTCACCGCAAGCCACAACCCGGCCCAGTACAACGGGATCAAGCTGTGCCGCGCGAACGCGGTGCCCCTGGGCCTGGAGTCCGGGCTCGACGAGATCCGGGACCTCGTCGTGGCGCCGCGCCCTACGGTCGAGATGGCCGGCGAGGTCCGCACCCTCGACCTCCTGGTGGCCTACGCCGAACACCTGGTCTCCCTGGTGCCGATGACCACCCGTCGTGGGCTGAAGGTCGTGGTCGACGCAGGCAACGGCATGGCCGGCCACACCGCGCCCGCGGTCTTCCAGCGGCTGCCCCAGGGGCTGGTCGAGCTGGTGCCGATGTACTTCGAGCTCGACGGCACCTTCCCCAATCACGAGGCGAACCCGATCGAGCCGGCCAACCTGCGCGACCTGCAGGAGCGCGTGGTTCGCGAGGGCGCCGACCTCGGCCTGGCCTTCGACGGCGACGCCGACCGCTGTTTTCTGGTCGACGAGCGGGGTGCGGCGGTCTCGCCGTCGGCGCTGACCGCGCTGATCGCCAGCCGGGAGCTGGCCAAGGAGCCGGGCGCGACCGTGATCCACAACCTGATCACCAGCCGGGCGGTGCCCGAGCTGGTCCGTGAGCTCGGCGGCGTCCCGGTCCGCACCCGCGTCGGCCACTCCTTCATCAAGGCGACGATGGCCGAGACCGACGCGGTCTTCGGCGGCGAGCACAGCGGCCACTTCTACTTCCGCGACTTCTGGCGGGCCGACTCGGGGATGCTCGCGGCGCTGCACGCGATCGCCGCGCTGTCCGAGAGCGACCGGACGCTCTCCGAGCTGATGGCCGAGTACGACCCGTATCCGCTCAGCGGCGAGATCAACTCCGAGGTGGCCGACACCGCGGCGGTGACCGACGCCGTCGCCGCGGCGTACGACGGCCAGGACGGGGTCACGCTCGACCGGCTGGACGGGCTGACCGTCAGCCACGCCGACTGGACGTTCAACGTGCGACCCTCCAACACGGAGCCGCTGCTGCGGCTCAACGTCGAGGGCTGCGACCGCGCCATCATGGAGCGAGTGCGGGACGATGTGCTCGTGTTGATCCGGAAGGACGCCTAGTGTCCCCCTCGGAGGTGATTGCATGCTTGGCGTGTTCAGAGAGCGAAGATCGCAAGACGCCGGAGCGACGCCGTACTTCGTCGTCCAGCGAGTGACGGCGACGCCGCGAGGTGCGTGCTATGGGCGCGCGAAGCGCGCGAGCACCTCCGAGAGGGGGCACTAGATGCCGTTGAACCTGTCCGACGAGCTGCTCGCGATCATCGTCTGTCCCGACTGCCACGGCGACCTGGCCCCGGTCGAGACGGCCGACGGCGGCGAGCTGGTGTGCCAGGCGTGCGGCCTCGCGTACCCGGTCCGTGACGACATCCCGGTGCTGCTCGTCGACGAAGCCCGCCGCCCCGGCTGACCAGAGCGCACACCGTGGTCACCTGGTTCGACGAGTCCCGGCTGGACGACGAGTCCGCGCTGGCTGGTCACGACCTGCGGCTGCGGACGCTCGCCGAGTCCGGGGCGCGCGTACGCCGCGAGGCGGAGGAGGCCTCGGCTGCGATCGAGGAGGCCGTGGCCAGCGCCCTCGGGCAGGGCCGACCCCGCACCGTGATCGCCGCAGGACCCGACTCCAGGCTGCTGCGCGCCGTGCTCGAGCCGTGGTGCCCGGTGCCGTTCGTGGCCTGGCCGGGCCCGGCGCTGCCGGGCTGGGCCGGCAGCCTCGACCTGGTCGTCGTGCTCGCTCCCGACGGCTCCGACATCGGGACGGCATCCGCGGTGGCCGAGGCGATCCGCCGCGGCTGCCAGGTCGTGGTCGCCTGCCCGCCGGAGTCGATGGTGGCCGAGCACGCCGCCGGCCGCTGGAGCACGATCCTGCCGACCACGACCCGCGACCAGCTGGCGACCGCGGTCGTGATGCTCTCCTACCTCGACCGCGTCCAGCTCGGGCCGGCCACGGAGGCCGAGCCGGTCGCAGAGGCGCTCGACGACGTCGCGATCTCGTCCGCGCCGGGTCGCGACATCGCCGTGAACCCCGCCAAGGTGCTGGCCATCGCGCTCGCGGACGCCAACCCGCTCGTCTGGGGCGGCACCGTGCTCGCCGCGCGGGCGGCGCGCCGTGTTGCCGAGTCGATCCGCCGAGCGAGCGGCCGGACCGCGCTGGCCGGAGACGCGGAGCACCTGTTGCCGGTGCTGGAGGCGGCGCGCCAGCGGGACGTCTTCGACGACCCCTTCGCCGACGCCAAGCCGGAGCCCCGGCCGATGCTCTTGCTGCTCGACGACGGCTCGGAAGAGCCGGTCGTCAGCGAGCAGCGGGGCCGGTTGCTGGCGGCGGCCTCCTCGCGCGGCGTACGCGTCGAGAACGTGAGCACCGACGCACCGTCCGAGGTGGCGCGGTACGCCTCGCTGCTCCTCTCCGGGACCTACGGTGCGGAGTATCTCCGCCTCGGCCTCGTCGAGGAGTGAGCCGGCTCTCACCTGCGCGAGGTGTCCCGTGGACGCCTCTCGGGTACGGGCCCTACGTGGCCGTCCCCACTACCGCAGCGGCGCCTGCCTCCACGCCGAACGCGGCCGCGAAGATCCGCGACCCGTGGCTGGACAACGCCAAGATGGCGCTGGTGCTGCTCGTCGTGGTCGGCCACTCGTGGACGCTGCTGCCGCACACCACGCTCAACGACCACCTCTACGACTTCCTCTACGCCTGGCACGTGCCGGCGTTCGTGTTCGTCACCGGCTACCTGTCGCGCTCCTTCAGCTACGAGCCGCGACGGCTCTGGCAGCTGGTCCGCACCGTGGTCGTTCCCTACGTCATCTTCGAGTGCGCACTCGCGCTGTTCCGGATCTACGTCGGAGGGGAGAAGCTCGAGGACCTGTTCAGCGACCCGCACTGGCCGATGTGGTACCTGTCCGCCCTGTTCTTCTGGCGGCTGCTGACCCCGGTCTTCACCCGGCTACCGACCCTCGTCGCGATCGCGGTCGCCGCCGCCACCTCGCTGGTCGCCGGCCTCTACGCCGGCGACACCTTGGACATGGCGCGGGTGCTGGGGCTGCTGCCGTTCTTCGTGCTGGGGCTCGCGGCCACCAAGGAGCGGCTGGAGCGGGCGCGTGAGCCGTGGGTTCGCCACGCAGCGCTGCTGTTCTTCCTGGCGGTCGCGGTCGCGACCACCTGGACCGACCAGCTCGCACAGACCGAGTGGCTGTACTACCGCTCGCAGTACGGCGAGCTCGATGTCGGCGACGGCCGCGCGCTCCTGACCCGCGGCGTACTGCTCGTCATCGGGGCGCTCGGCGCCTGGTCGTTCATGGCGCTGGTGCCCCGGACGAGCGGCTGGTTCTCACGGATGGGTGCGGCGACGCTGGTCGTCTACCTGTTCCACGGCTTCGCCATCAAGGGCGCCCAGTACGCCGGCTTCATGGGCTGGGCCGACGAGCACGCCGCAGTCTCGCTGCCCGTGACCTCCCTTGCCGCGGCCGGACTCTCACTTCTGCTCGCCTGGCGACCGATCGCCAAGGTGCTGACGCACGCCGTCGACCCCTTCGCCACCGCCGAGAAGCACGTCAAGGAGGCGGTGCAGCTGTCGGAGGCACCCGCGCAGGCCGACCAGATCGCGGTCGCCGTCGAGGAAGCGGTCGACCAGGCCGCGGCCGAGGAGGCTGTCGCCGCTCGCTAGTGCAGGGGGCACTAGGGTTTCGGCCATGGCAGGCGACGGAGGAACTCGGGCCGTCGTGGCGGCCCTGCTGGCCAACACCGGCATCGCGGCCACCAAGTTCGTCGCGTTCCTGCTGGCCCGCAACTCCTCGATGCTCGCCGAGGCGATCCACTCGTGCGCCGACGCGGGCAACCAGCTGCTGCTCCTGCTCGGCGGGAAGCGCGCGAAGCGCGCGGCCACCCCGGACCACCCGTTCGGCTACGGCCGGGAGCGCTACATCTACAGCTTCATCGTCTCGATCGTGCTGTTCTCCGTCGGCGGTCTGTTCGCCCTCTACGAGGCGTACCACAAGTACGACGAGATCCACTCCGGCCACTCCGAGGCGGTCGGTGGCTGGAAGTCACTCGTCCCGGTGTTCGTGCTCGTCGCCGCAATCACCATGGAGAGCTTCTCGCTGCGCACGGCGGTCATGGAGACGAACAAGATCCGCGGCGATGCGTCGTTCGCGAAGTTCATCCGTCGCGCGAAGTCGCCTGAGCTGCCCGTCATCCTGCTCGAGGACGTAGCGGCCCTCCTCGGCCTCGCGTTCGCGCTCGTCGGTGTCGGGATGAGCCTTATCACCGACAACCACTACTGGGACGTTGCCGGCACAGCGGCGATCGGGCTCCTTCTGGTCACGGTCGCAGTGATCCTTGCCCTCGAGACCAAGAGCCTGCTGCTCGGTGAGGCCGCGAGCCCCGAGTCGCAGCGCGCGATCGAGACCGCCCTGAAGGGCACCCCGGGCGTGGACCGGATCATCCACATGAAGACCCTGCACCTCGGACCCGACGAGCTCCTCGTCGCGGCCAAGATCGGCGTGACCGCCACCAGATCGGCCGCCGATGTCGCGGCCACCATCGACGCAGCCGAGCGGGCGGTGCGCGCGGTCGAGCCGCTCGCCACCGCGATGTACCTCGAGCCGGACATCTACCGCGAGGACCATGTCCCCGCGGAGCGGCCGGACGTGCCGCACTCGGGCGGGCACTGAATCTCTCGGAGGCGCCTGACGGGCGTCGTCGAGGATTCCTCGTCCCGGCAGCCTCCGTCCTACGCTTTCCGGGTCCGCGTGGGGAGATCCCTACTACGCGCAGATGCGCGGCGCAGACCTGACTCCACCGTTCCTAGGAGACACCAGATGGACTTCAAGGTCGCCGACCTCAGCCTGGCCGACTTCGGCCGCACCGAGATCACCCTCGCCGAGCACGAGATGCCGGGCCTGATGGCGATGCGCGAGCGCTACGGCGACTCCAAGCCGCTCGCCGGCGCCCGGATCGCCGGCTCGCTGCACATGACCATCCAGACGGCCGTGCTGATCGAGACGCTGGTCGCGCTGGGCGCCGAGGTGCGCTGGGCATCCTGCAACATCTTCTCCACCCAGGACCACGCCGCGGCGGCCGTCGCGGTCGGCCCGACCGGCACGGTCGACGCCCCTGCCGGTGTCCCGGTCTTCGCCTGGAAGGGCGAGACGCTGGAGGAGTACTGGTGGTGCACCCAGCAGATCCTCATGTGGCCCGCGGGCAAGTTCGCCAACATGATCCTCGACGACGGTGGCGACGCCACCCTGCTCGTGCACCTCGGGGTCGAGATGGAGAAGACCGGCGTCGCGCCCGACCCGGCCTCGGCCAAGAGCCACGAGCAGAAGGTCATCTTCGAGGTGCTCAACGCCTCCTTCGCGGAGACGAAGGAGCGCTGGACCCCGATCGCGGGTGAGATCAAGGGCGTCACCGAGGAGACCACGACCGGTGTGCTGCGTCTCTACGACATGATGAAGGAAGGCTCGCTGCTCTTCCCGGCCATCAACGTCAACGACTCGGTCACCAAGTCGAAGTTCGACAACAAGTACGGCTGCCGGCACTCGCTGATCGACGGCATCAACCGCGCCACCGACGTCCTCATCGGCGGCAAGGTCGCGGTCGTCTGCGGCTACGGCGACGTCGGCAAGGGCTGTGCGGAGTCGCTGCGCGGCCAGGGTGCCCGCGTCATCGTCACCGAGATCGACCCGATCTGCGCGCTGCAGGCAGCCATGGACGGCTACCAGGTCGACACCCTCGACAACGCCCTGGGAGTCGCCGACATCATCATCACGGCGACCGGCAACAAGGACGTCGTCTCGGTCGAGCAGATGAAGCAGATGAAGCACAACGCGATCCTCGGCAACATCGGCCACTTCGACAACGAGATCGACATGGCCGGCCTCGAGGCCGACGGCGTCGCCACCCGCAAGAACGTCAAGCCCCAGGTCGACGTGTGGACCTTCCCTGGCGACAAGTCGATCATCGTGCTCTCCGAGGGTCGGCTGATGAACCTCGGCAACGCCACCGGCCACCCGTCGTTCGTGATGTCGAACTCCTTCACCAACCAGGTCCTGGCGCAGATCGAGATCTTCACCAAGCCCGAGGAGTACCCCACCGGCGTCTACGTGCTGCCCAAGCACCTCGACGAGGAGGTTGCCCGGCTGCACCTCGACTCGCTCGGCGTGAAGCTGACGACGCTCAGCGAGGAGCAGGCGTCGTACCTCGGTGTCGCGGTCGAGGGCCCCTACAAGGCCGACGCTTACCGCTACTGATCTTCTACCCCCGCGAGCTTCGGCCCGGGCCCACGACGGACTGCTCGCTTCGCTTCGCGAGCTGCGCGGTCCATCGTGGGCACCGAGCCGATCGCGGGGCGCGCTCGCTGCGCTCCCAATCGCTCGCTCCGCTCGCCCGCTCCAATTCCGGTTCCTGCCGGCTCGCGGGGCGCCGCACGAGGCCTTGTAAGGCACACTTGCGGCATGGCTGAGCACGCCGCACCGGCGACGGACCTCGCGACCAAGGGTCGGGTCCTCGTCGTGGACGACGACGCCTCGCTCGCGGAGATGCTGACGATCGTGCTTCGCCAGGAGGGCTTCGACGGTCGAGTGGTGACCCGCGGGGATCTCGCGCTGGAGGCGTTCCACGACTACCGGCCCGACGTGGTGCTGCTCGACCTGATGCTGCCCGGCAAGGACGGAATCGACGTCTGCAAGGAGATCCGCGCAGAGTCCGGCGTACCCATCGTCATGCTCACCGCCAAGGGCGACACCGTCGACGTCGTGGTCGGCCTCGAGTCGGGGGCTGACGACTACGTCGTCAAGCCGTTCAAGCCCAAGGAGCTCGTCGCCCGGATCCGGGCGCGCGTCCGCCGCAACGACCGCGCCGCCCAGGAGTCGCTGACCATCGGCGACCTGGAGATCGACGTCGCCGGCCACGCGGTCACCCGCAACGGCGCGTCGATCAACCTGACGCCGCTCGAGTTCGACCTGTTGGTCTGCCTGGCCCGCAAGCCGTGGCAGGTCTTCACCCGCGAGGTCCTGCTCGAGCAGGTGTGGGGCTACCGGCACGCCGCGGACACCAGGTTGGTCAACGTGCACGTGCAGCGGCTGCGGTCCAAGGTGGAGCACGACCCCGAGAACCCGGAGATCGTGGTGACGGTCAGGGGCGTCGGCTACAAGGCCGGCACCGCGTAGGAACCGAGCCCGTGCTCCGCGCCCGCGCGCCGCGCCGTCTCCCCGGGGCCCTCCGCCGTGGGCTGACGTTCTGGCGCCGTTCGATCCAGGCCCGGGTCGTGGCCAGCACCGTCATCCTCACGGCAGTCGTCATCGCCGTCGTCGGCTGGCTGCTGCTCCAGCAGACCCGTGACGGCCTGCTCGACCAGCGCGTCGAGGCAGTGACCGCCGAGGTCGCCGACGAGATGCAGGAGCAGAACACGCGGCTCGAGTCGGCCTCGGGCCAGGACGCCGACCCCTCCTTGCAGCGAGGTGAGCTCACGGACCTGATCATCAACCGCGGCACCACACGCGGGTACGGCGTCGTGGTCGCCGGCCCCGCGGGCGAGGGCGTCCGGATCGCCGACGGCGGTTACGTGTCCAGTGGCCACTTCTCCCCGACCAGCGTGCCGGTCTCCCTCGAGGAGCACTTCGACCAGCCCGGTGCCAGCAGCGCCTGGGCCTACACGTCGATCGCCCGCACCGATGACGACAAGAACGTTGTCGGCCACGAGCCGGGCATCGCCGTCGGGGCACAGGTGCTGGTGCCCGCGGACGGCAGCACCTACACGGTCTACTTCCTGTTCCCGCTCGACGAGCAGCAGGACACGATGGCGCTCGTCGCCCGGGCGCTGCTGACGGCGGGCGTGCTCATGCTCGTTCTGGTGGCCGGGGTCAGCTGGCTGGTCACCCGGCAGGTGGTCACGCCGGTCCGGATGGCGCGCCGCGTGGCCGAGCGCCTCGCCGCGGGGCGGCTCCAGGAACGGCTGCGGGTGTCCGGCGAGGACGACCTGGCGCGGCTCGCGACGTCGTTCAACCAGATGGCCTCGAACCTCCAGCGCCAGATTCGCCAGCTCGAGGAGCTGAGCCGGGTGCAGCGCCGATTCGTCTCCGACGTGTCCCACGAGCTGCGCACACCGCTGACCACGGTCCGGATGGCCGGCGACGTGCTGCACGAGGCGCGCCGCGACTTCGACCCGGCGACCGCACGTGCCGCCGAGCTGCTTCAGCTGGAGCTGGACCGGTTCGAGACGCTGCTCGTCGACCTGCTGGAGATCAGCCGCTTCGACGCTGGTGCCGCCGTGCTCGAGACCGACGACGTGAACCTCGTGGACGTCGCCCACCGCGTGGTCGAAACCACCCGTGCGCTGGCCGAGCAGCGCAGGGTGCAGCTCGAGATCGAGGCGCCGGCCCACCCCTGCCTGGCCGAGGCCGACGTGCGCCGCGTCGAGCGGGTCGTCCGCAACCTCGTCACCAACGCGATCGACCACGCCCATCCGGACGGCACGCGCACCGGCATGGCCCGCGTGGTCATCCGGGTCGACGGTGACGAGCAGGCGGCTGCGATCGCGGTGCGCGACTACGGGGTGGGGCTTGCGCCCGGCGAGTCGGCGATGGTGTTCAACCGCTTCTGGCGGGCCGACCCTGCCCGCGCGCGGACCAGCGGCGGCACCGGACTGGGGTTGTCGATCTCGATGGAGGACACCCACCTGCACGGCGGCTGGCTGCAGGCGTGGGGGCGGCCGGGGGAAGGCTCGCAGTTCCGCCTCACGCTGCCCCGCCGGGTCGGCGGCTCGCTGCGGCAGAGCCCGTTGCCGCTGGTGCCCGAGGATGCGCCGGAGCCGGTCCGGTGAGGCGTCGTACCGCAGGAGTCCTGTCGGGCCTGGCCACCGCCTGCCTGGTGCTCACCGGCTGTGGCGTCGGCATGCCCGACAGCGGACCGGTCCACGAGACCAGCGCGGACGGATCGCACCGCGACGACGGCTCGATCAACATCAGCCCACTCCGGCCCGGCAAGGGCGACCTGCCGGACCAGATCGTGACGGGGTTCATCGAGGCCATGCGAGCCACGCCCCCGATCACCACCTCTGTCGCGCGCCAGTTCCTCACCAAGCAGGCCAGCGCCACGTGGCAGCCGACGGGGATGGTGATCTACGGAAGGGTCGAGGCCCCGCGCGGCAACAGCCAGGTCGAAGTGACGCTGGTCGATGCCTCGCGCACGGATGGTCGCGGGGCATGGCTCGGAGCCGTGCCGGAGGGCGACCTGAACGTGGAGTTCCCGATGAAGCTCGAGGACGGCGAGTACCGCATCTCCCAGCCGCCGCCCTACCTCATCGTGCAGCAGTCCTGGTTCGCACAACGGTTCCAGCGGGCCTCGCTGTACTTCTTCGACCCGTCGGCCAAGATCCTCGTCCCGGAGCCGGTGTTCGTGCCGCGTGGCCAGCAGTACGTGTCCTCCCTGGTCAACGGGCTGCTGCAGCCGCCGCCTCCGGAGCTGGCCGGCACGGAGGAGAACTACTTCCCGCGGGACCTGCGGGTGCTCTCGGTGCCGGTGTCCACCAGCGGGGTGGCCCGCGTCGACCTGACCAGCGAGACGGTCGCGGCCAGCGTGCCGTCGCCGGAGCAGGTCGAGCTGATGGTCTCGCAGCTGGCCTGGACGCTGAGACAGGTCCCGACCATCAAGCGGTTCCGGGTCACCATCGACGGCAGACCCGTCCAGCTGCCCAACGAGCCGGAGTTCAGCGTCGACCACGGCCACCAGTACGCGCCGTACGTCGCAGGCTCGAGCACCCTGCTGTTCGGTCTCCAGAACGGGCTGATGGTCGGCGGGAGCCCCGAGAACCTGGTGCCGGTGACCGGTCCGTTCGGTCAGGCCGACTCCAGCCTGCGGACCATCACCCCGGACCTGCGCGCCGAGCAGGTCGCGGGCGTGTCCGCCGCCGGCGACACCCTGTCGGTGGCACCGGTCAAGGACACCGGTGAGCAACCCACGGAGAAGCTCACGGCCGCGGAGGACCTGCTGCGACCTGTTTGGGACTTCAACGGCCGGCTGTGGGAGGTGGACCGCCGCAAGACCGGCGCCATCGTCTACGTCCTGGACAAGAGGTCGGGGGAGATGGTGCCGCTCGAGGTCGACGGCATCAGCGGCGAGGACGTGAAGCGCTTCCTCGTCTCTCGCGACGGCTCGCGACTGATCGCCGTGATCCGGCAGGACAAGGAGGACGACTCCATCGTGGTGAGCCGGATCCTCACCACCGGTGACGGCCAGGTGGTGGGGGCGCAGTCCGCCGAGAACATCACGGACCCCGACAACCTGGACGGCCAGATCCGTGATATCGCCTGGCATTCACCGACCAGCATCGTCGTGCTGCACCCGGTCAACAACGAGCTCTTCCAGGTCCGCACCGCGTCCGTGGACGGGGCCGGGCCGCTGGACCCACTGGCGGTGATCGACGAACCCGTCATGGGCCTGATCGGCACGCCGGACGACGACGAGCCGACGTACGCCTTGATCAAGTCGGACACCCGGACCGCCCTGGCGGACCTGACAGGCCCACGTGGGGAGCGGATCGAGATCGACTCCCGGTTGACGATGCTGGCCTACGTCAGCTGATTCCGCCTGCGGCGGGCTTCGCCTGCGGCGGGCTGGGTGGGGTCTGGCGCCTGCGCTCGTGGCACTTCGTCGGGGTGGGCCCGGGGGTGTCGCCCCCGGGGCTGCGGCGGCCAAGCCGCTCTATGCCCCGGGGGCGCCACCCCCGGTCCCACCTCGGGCACTGCGCTCGCTTCGTCATCACTGTGTGGTGGGGAGGTCGGAACTGTCCCACTTTCATGCACAAGGGACGTTCACGCTGCTCCTCTGCACAGATGGTCCGGGTCGAGAGCCCTCGATCTGCGATCTCGGCTGGGATGGGCGGGATGAGCGAGACCGTCGTTGATGGGGCCCTGGACCTCCTGCTGGGTGGGTCGTGTGTGGGCTGTGGGAGGCCGGGGCGGCTGTTGTGCCCGGCGTGCCACGGGGAGTTGCCGGCCGGGGCGGGCCCGGCGTGGCCGACTCCGACGCCGGAGGGGCTCGTGGAGCCGTGGGCGGCGTCGGTCTACGAGGGCACGGTCCGGGCCATGGTGCTGGGCCTGAAGGAGCGCCGACTGCTGGGGCTGGCCGTCCCGCTGGCCCGGCTGCTGGCCGCGTCCGTGGCGTGCGAGCTGCCGCAGGTGAGCCCGGTGGTGCTCGTGCCGGTCCCGTCGCGCCCCAGCACGGTGCGGGCCCGGGGTCATGACCCCACGCGCACGATCACGGTGCGGGCGGCGCGACAGCTCAAGAGCGACGGGTTAGACGTCGAGGTGCGCCGGCTGCTCCGGCTGCGGGCCGGCGTGGTCGACCAGGCGGGCCTCGGCGCGACCGAGCGAGCGGCCAACCTGCACGGCTCGATGCAGGCGCGGGCCGTCGCGGTGCACAGGTCGAGGCTCAGGCACCGGCCGGTCCGGGTGGTGGTCTGCGACGACGTACTGACCAGTGGCTCGACGGCCCGCGAGGCCCAGCGGGCCCTCGAGGCGACCGGCCTCGACGTGGTCCGGGTGGCGGTGGTGGCGGCCACACCCCGTCGTTTCCGACCCCAGGCCCTGAGGGCTTCCTGAAAGGAACGGGAAGTCCCTTCCGTGGGCACGGGTGGCCGCGTACCGTCTGTGTATGGAGACCGCCGGAGGACATTGAGCCCGGGGGACTCCCGGGCTCTTCCGTTCTCAGGCCGTCTTCCTGACCAACCGACAGGACACGCCTACACGGGAGGTTCACATGGATGTTGTGGTCACCGGCCGACACTGCGAGATCACCGACAGGTATCGCAGTCATGTCGAGGAGAAACTGACCCGACTCGAGAAGCACGACCACCGCATCATGCGCGTACAGGTCGAGGTCGACTGTGAACCCAACCCGCGCCAGCGTGACCGTGCCGTCCGAATCGAGCTCACGGCGTTCTCCAAGGGCCCGGTGATCCGCGCCGAGGCCGCGGCTGTCGACAAGATGGCCGCGTTCGACCTCGCCCTCGACAAGATGGCCTCGCAGATGCGTCGAGCCGCGGACCGGCGGCGGGTCCACCACGGCCGGCATGCCCCGGTCTCGGTCGGCCAGGCGCTCGCCGACGTCGACGAGACCGCCGAGCAGGCCTCCGACGACGAGGTCCACGACCGTCAGGTCGGCCCGATCACGGTCGCCGGGGACGGCCCGCTGGTGGTTCGCGAGAAGATCCACCCGGCGAGCCCCATGATGCTCGACCAGGCGCTCTACGAGATGGAGCTGGTGGGGCACGACTTCTACCTGTTCGTGGACAAGGAGAACGACCGACCCTCGGTCGTCTACCGCCGCCGAGGCTACGACTACGGCGTCATCGCCCTCGACGTGTCCTGATCGGGGGGCCCCCCGAGGACCAAGCCGGTGGTCGGGTCACCTCCGGGTTGGCCCATGTGGGTCACCCCCGAGGCGGTCGTAATGCCCCGTCCGTGCCCGGCGTACCGCCCACTCGTGTCATGATGCGCGGGTGGTGGAAGCGAAGCACGGGGAGCCGGAACCCATCCGGGTGCTGGTTGTCGACGACCAGGAACTGTTCCGACGGGGCCTGACGATGCTGCTCGCCGCCGAGACGGGAGTCGAGGTCGTGGGCGAGGCCGGCGACGGCCTGGAAGGCACCAGCCTGGCGGCGACAGCCGCGCCCGACGTGGTTCTGCTCGACATCCGGATGCCGAAGCGCTCCGGCATCGAGGCCTGCCTGGCGATCAAGGAAGCCGTCCCGTCTGCCAAGATCATCATCCTCACCGTCTCTGACGAGGAGGCCGACCTCTACGAGGCGGTCAAGAGCGGTGCTTCCGGCTACCTGCTCAAGGACTCCTCCATCGAGGAGGTCGCCCAGGCGATAAGGGTCGTTGCCGACGGCCAGTCGCTGATCAGCCCGTCGATGGCGGTCAAGCTGATCGACGAGTTCAAGCAGATGTCGCGCCCCGAGCGGGAGCACGTCCCGGGGCTGCGGCTCACCGACCGCGAGCTCGAGGTGCTCCGCCTGGTCGCCAAGGGCATGAACAACCGCGAGATCGCCCGCGACCTGTTCATCTCCGAGAACACGGTCAAGAACCACGTCCGCAACATCCTCGAGAAGCTTCAGCTGCACTCGCGCATGGAGGCCGTCATGTACGCGGTGAAGGAAAAACTCCTGGATCTGCCTTAGGGCAAACCAAGCAGCGAGGCAACGGGAGCGCGACGCAACCACGCGTTCCCGCGTGCCAGCTACGAACACGACACTGTCGGCTGGCTTTCTACCCCCGCGAGCTTCGTCCCGGCACCCACGACGGACTGCTTGCTCCGCTGCGCGGAGCTTCGCGGTCCATCGTGGCCGCCGAGCCGATCGCGGGGCGCGCGGGCTTCGCCCGCGAAAGACCGGGTCGCTGCGCTCCCACCGCTCCTATTGCGTTGGGGGCCGCTTGGCGGCGACGAAGAACACACCCGGTCCGTGTGCGGGTGACGTACGTGGCCGCCCAGCCGAGCGCACCCCGCGCAGGTGACCACGGTCGGTCCTGTGGAGGGAGCGCAGCGACCCGGTCTTTCCGAGCGCAGCGAGGCGCCCGGCGATCGGTCTGGTGGCCCCGACGACAGCCCAGAGCGAGCGCAGCGAGCGACGGGGCTGTTGCGAGCGAAGCTCGCGTCGTCGGGGACATCCGGGCCGAAGCTCGCCGGGGTAGACAACACCGCGACTGACTCCTCGAAGCCAGGCAAGCAGGACGCTTCGGTGTGCCGAACAGGCAAGCAGCGAAAGCGCTGTCCCCACCCTCTGGTTGAGTTCAGCCCGTGATGGACCGCCTGAGCCAGAAGCAAGCCCGGCGGATCGCCCTGGCCGCCCAGGGGTTCCTCGACCCGCGGCACACCACGCCTACGATGCGGACCTTCGCCCGCACGCTGGAGCGCACCGGCGTGCTCCAGGTCGACTCGGTCAACGTGCTCCAGCGGGCGCACTACATGCCGCTGTTCTCGCGGATGGGGCCCTACGACCCCGCACTCCTCACGCGGGCTGCGGAGAAGAAGCCCCGGCGGCTGGTCGAGTACTGGGCGCACGTCCAGGCGCTGATGCCGGTCGAGCTGTGGCCGGTGATGCAGCACCGCATGGCGTCCTACCGCGCCCAGAAGGGCAAGTGGTGGCAGGAGGTCGACGACGACCTCGCCCAGCGGCTGCTCGCCGAGGTTGCCGCCCGCGGACCCAGCACCGCCCGCGACCTCGATGACGGCGCACCCCGCGACAAGCAGCACTGGGGCTGGAACTGGTCGGAGGCCAAGAAGGCCCTCGACTTCCTCTACATGGCCGGCGAGCTTGCCGTCGCAGGGCGCAACAGCCAGTTCGAGGTGATCTACGACGTTCCCGAGCGCGTCATCCCGGCCGCGGTCCTCGCGCTGGCGACGCCGACGCCCGAGGAGGCCGACCTCGAGCTGGTCCGGCGAGCCGCGGCGTCCCACGGGGTGTCGACGGCCCGATGCCTGGCCGACTACTACCGGATGAGGACCGAGGCGGTGAAGCCCGCTGTTGACGCCCTGGTCGAGGAGGGTGTGCTGCTGCCGGTGCGCATCGAGGGCTGGAACCGGCAGGCCTACCTGCACCGAGACGCGCGGCGACCGCGCAAGGTGGACGCACGAGCCTTCCTGAGCCCCTTCGACCCGGTCGTCTGGCTGCGCGAGCGCAGCGAGAAGCTGTTCGACTTCCACTACCGCATCGAGATCTACACGCCCGCCCACAAGCGGGTGCACGGCTACTACGTGCTGCCGTTCCTTCTGCGCGACGAGATCGTCGCGCGTGTCGACCTCAAGGCCAACCGTCCCTCCAGCACGCTGCTCGTGAAGTCGGCCTGGGCCGAGGACGGGGCCCCAGAGGACACCGCCCACGAGCTGCGCGAGGAGCTCGACGTGCTGGCGGCCTGGCTCGGGCTCGACACCGTCAGGATCGAGCCGAAGGGCGATCTGGCGCCGCAGCTCGCCGGGTGATCACACCCTCGATGACGTCGGCGCCCCCGGCCGCTCCCGGCAGGGCACGGACCGCGGCGCCGAGCCGGGCGGCCGCCGTCCGGTGCGGACCGTCGCCGAGCAGCTCCTCGATCGCCGCACGGATCTTCTCGGGGGACGACTTCCGCCCGATCGTCCGGCCGGCCCCCGCCCGCTCGATCTGCTTGCCGATGAAGACCTGGTCGGCCATCGGGTCCATCGGGATGACCAGCAGCGGCAGGTCGTGGGCAAGCGCCACCATCGTGGTGGCGTGCCCGCCGTGCCCGACCAGCATGGACACCTCGGGCATCACCTCAGTGTGCGGGAGCCAGGCGTGGAGCTCGACGTTGGCGGGCACCCGCAGCAGGCTGGCGTCGACCGCCGGGCCGACGGTGGCGATGATCCTGGCATCGAGCGGTGCGACCGCGTCCAGGACCCGCTGCCACGTCGGTTGGAGGCCCTTGAACGCGAACGTGCTCAGGCTGAGCAGGACCGTCGGCCGCGACGGCGACGCGGGGCTGCCGCTCACGACCGGTCCCGTGTGCACGACGTCGCCATGCCCGGTGTCCAGGCTCGGGATGGTGCACGCCATGGTGGGTTCACCGCCGTCCAGGAGCGCCAGGGCCTTCATCCCGCGCAGCCGGAGCAGCAGGCCGAACGGGCCCTTCGCCATCCGGCGCCAGCAGGTGTCGAAGGAGTGCTCGAGCGCGACGTAGCTGCGACCGGCGGTGCGCAACGCGTCCATGACGCTGAACACCAGGCAGTCGGCGACGACGACGTCAGCGGGTCGTGCCGCCAGCGCTGCGATGACGTCGGCCCCCATCGCTCGGTCGCCCAAGCACGCCAGGACCTGCAACGGCGTCGTCGGCACGGTCGAGTCGAAGGGGCGGGCGGTGGGGAAGCCGGTGAAGTCGAGTCCGTGCTTCTCGAACGCCGCACGCTGCGTCTGGTGGCCCATGAACCGGACCTTGTGCCCGCGAGTCGCGAGCTCCTTGGCGATGCCCACGGCCGGCGGCACGTTGCCACCGCCGTCCCAGGTGACGAACAGGATCTCAGCCATCTCAGTCTCTCTTCTCTGCGTCGGCCCGTACGTGCGACATCACGGCGCGGACCAGTGCCTTCATCTGCTTCTCGGTGGCGGCTCTCGAATGACCGCGGTCACGGCGCAGGAGCTTCCAGGTGTAGACGTCCGTGGCGACGACCAGCAGGTCGACGACATCCTCACGGTCGGCGGCGTCGGCGAACACGGTCCGGACCCAGTCGCGGTGCATCCGGCGACCGATGTCGGTGAGGCGGCGTACCTGCTCGTCCACCGCCTCCTGCCCGAGCATCAGCAGGACGGTGTCGCCGCGCAGCTCGTAGTGGTCGATGAGGACAGTCAGGGCGCTGTCGACGTCGCCCTCGGGCGGCAGCCGCTCCTGGCTCACCCGCGCGATGGCGTACTCGACGTTGGACTCGATGAGGGCCGCCCTGCTCCCGAAGTGACGCAGGATCGTCTGGACGCTGACGCCGGCCTCCTGAGCGACGTCGTCGAGCGAGATGTTCGAGAACAGCTGGATGGTGCCGAGCTCGAACACGGCGTCCCGGATCCGCGTCTTGGTGTCCTCGACGGCCTCGGCCCGGGCGCTCATCGTGTAGGTCCGCTTCATTTTCATGGCAACGTCAGTTGACACCAATATTGATTCCGCGTCAATACCCATTCACATCAAAGTCGCCGAGGTCGCGCTGAGGAACGCTCGTCCCCGCCCGGCCGTTACGATCTAGGACGGCGCTGGGCCCACCACGTGAACTGACCGGCGCCCCTCTGACGTCTATCCAGGAGTCCTGTTTCCCGTGCCTGCCATCCTCGACAAGCTCCTCCGCATCGGCGAGGGCAAGATCCTCCGCACGCTCGAAGGCATCTCGAAGGCCGTCAACGCCATCGAGGACGACTTCGTCGCGATGAGCGACGCCGAGCTCCAGGGCATGACGGACGAGTTCAGGGAGCGGCTGGCCAAGGGCGAGAGCCTCGACGACCTCATGCCCGAGGCGTTCGCGACCGTGCGCGAGGCCGCCCGCCGGGTGCTCGGCCAGCGCCACTTCGACGTGCAGGTCATGGGTGGCGCGGCGCTCCACCTCGGCAACATCGCCGAGATGAAGACCGGTGAGGGCAAGACCCTGGTCTCCACGCTGCCCGCCTACCTCAACGCCCTCGAGGGCAACGGCGTCCACGTCGTCACGGTCAACGACTACCTGGCGAAGTTCCAGTCCGAGTGGATGGGCCGCGTGCACCACTTCCTCGGGCTCACCGTCGGCGTGATCCTTCCCGAGATGCGGCCCGACGAGCGGCGGATCGCCTACGCCTGCGACATCACCTACGGCACCAACAACGAGCTCGGCTTCGACTACCTCCGCGACAACATGGCGGGCTCCATCGAGGAGTGCGTCCAGCGCAGCCACAACTTCGCGATCGTCGACGAGGTCGACTCCATCCTCATCGACGAGGCCCGGACCCCGCTGATCATCAGCGGCCCGACCCAGGACGAGGTGAAGTGGTACGGCGAGTTCGCCACCATCGCCCGCGGGCTCGAGCGCGACTCCGACTACGAGGTCGACGAGAAGAAGCGGACCATCTCCGTCCTCGAGCCGGGCATCACCAAGGTCGAGGACCACCTCGGCATCGAGAACCTCTACGAGTCGGTCAACACGCCCCTGATCTCCTTCATGCACAACTCGATCAAGGCCAAGGAGCTCTTCCACAACGACAAGGAGTACGTCGTGATGGAGGGCGAGGTGCTCATCGTCGACGAGCACACCGGGCGCATGCTGGCAGGTCGCCGCTACAACGACGGACTGCACCAGGCGATCGAGGCCAAGGAGGGCGTCCAGGTCCGCGAGGAGTACCAAACCCTCGCCACGATCACCCTGCAGAACTACTTCCGCCTCTACGAGAAGCTCTCCGGGATGACCGGCACGGCCATGACCGAGGCCTCGGAGTTCGACAAGATCTACAAGCTCGGCGTGGTCCCGATCCCGACCAACATGCCGATGAAACGCCTCGACAACGCCGACCTCGTCTACCGGACCGAGGAGGCCAAGTACGACGCGGTGGTCGAGGACATCCGCGAACGCCACGAGAAGGGCCAGCCCATCCTGGTCGGCACCGTGTCGGTCGAGAAGTCCGAGCACCTCTCCCAGAAGCTGAAGAAGCTCGGCGTCCCGCACTCCGTGCTCAACGCCAAGCAGCACGCCGACGAGGCGAAGGTCGTCGCGGTCGCCGGCCACAAGGGTGCGGTCACGGTCGCCACCAACATGGCCGGCCGAGGCACCGACATCATGCTGGGGGGCTCGGTCGAGTTCCTCGCCGACCAGGAGCTCCGTGGCCGCGGCCTCGACCCGGTGGAGTCGCCCGAGGAGTACGAAGCCGCCTGGCCGGCCGCGCTCGAGAAGGTCAAGGAGCAGGTCGCCCGCGATCACGACGAGGTGCGAGACCTCGGCGGTCTCTACGTCGTCGGCACCGAGCGCCACGAGTCGCGCCGGATCGACAACCAGCTGCGCGGTCGTTCCGGCCGCCAGGGCGACCCCGGCGAGTCGCGGTTCTACCTCTCGCTCCAGGACGAGCTGATGCGGCTCTTCAAGTCCGACTGGGTGGACCGGGTGCTCCAGGTCCTCAAGATCCCGGACGACGTCCCGATCGAGAACAAGCGGGTCACCAACGCGATCGCCAACGCGCAGGGCCAGGTCGAGTCGCAGAACTTCGAGTCCCGCAAGAACGTCCTCAAGTACGACGACGTCATGGACCGCCAGCGCAAGGTGATCTACAGCGAGCGGCGCGAGGTGCTCGAGGGCGCCGACATCGAGGAGCAGGTCCGCACCTTCATCGACGACGTCGTCGTGGGTGTCGTCACCGGTGCCACCCAGGAGTTCGCCGAGGAGTGGGACCTCGACCAGCTGTGGATCGACCTCAAGCAGATCTGGCCGGTGTCGCTGGATCTCAAGCGCCTCGAGGAAGAGCACGGCGGCGCGGCCAACGTCGACCGGGACGAGCTGATCACGGAGCTCCAGAAGGACGCCCAGGCGGCCTACGACACCCGTGAGGCCGAGGTGGGCGAGGAGGTCATGCGCGAGCTGGAGCGGCGAGTGCTGCTCTCCGTGCTCGACCGCAAGTGGCGCGAGCACCTCTACGAGATGGACTACCTGCGAGAGGGCATCTACCTGCGCGCCTACTCCCAGCGCGACCCGCTGGTCGAGTACCAACGCGAGGGCTTCGAGATGTTCGCCACGATGATGGACGGCATCAAGGAGGAGTCGGTCGGCTTCCTGTTCAACCTCGAGGTCTCCACGGAGGACGAGGACGACGAGGAGGAGCTCGAGATCGAGGAGCCGATGCGGAGGGTGATCCCCGACATCCCGCCCTCGGGCTCGGACGACGATGTCGACGCCGACGACCCGGCGTTCGCCTCCGGCCCGTCCGAGCAGCCCAACGAGGAGCTCGAGTCGCCGGCAGCGGCGTTCGTGCGTTCTCCACAGATCAAGGCCAAGGGGCTCCAGCAGACCCGCCAGCCGCAGAACCTGTCCTACTCCGCCCCGTCCGAGGATGGCGAGGCCGAGGTCAAGGGCTCCACGGTGACCACGGCCGACGACCCGTTCGCCAAGGTGGGCCGCAACGCCCAGTGCCCGTGCGGCTCGGGCAAGAAGTACAAGATGTGCCACGGCCGGCCGGGTGGTCCGACCGGACTGAAGGCCCGCGCTGCAGGTGGTTGATCAGGTCAAGGATCTGTGGCCACGCGTAGGCCGTTCCGTGTCCTTCTCGTGACCAAACCGAACTAAGGTCCTCGGGACTCAGGCGGATGGGGACGGAGGGCGGCTGCTGTGTGGAGCCGGATCCGCCACCGCCGCTTGCAGGCGCTCTCGTTGGTGGCGCTGGCCGCGCTGCTGACCACCTGCCTGTGCGTGGGCCCGCTCTACCAGCGGGCGATGGAGCAGGCGTTGGCCGGCTCCGTGCTCGCGAATGCGACGCCGGAGCAGCGGGCGATGCGGCTGGACTCCCACGACCGCAGCGCGACCGAGGTCGTGGGCATGTTTCCCGCCCGGCTCGACCGCTACTTCGACGACCCGGTCGTCTCGCGCAGCGTTTCCATCAGCGTCCCGCTCCCGAACGAGACCTTCGACGTCGTCACCCGGCTGTATGCCACCGACGGCGCGTGCCAGCACCTCAAAGTGGTGGCCGGCAGCTGCCCGTCACACGCGGGCGAAGTGATGGTGAGCACCGCCGACGTCGAGACGAACGGCTGGACCGTGGGCAGCAAGGTCGACGTCGTCGAGCGACTCAACGCGGGTTCGGTCGACGTGCCGGGGGAAGGCAAGGTGACACTGGTCGGTGTCTACGAGCCGCCCGATGCGGACACCGACTGGTTCGCAGCTCCACTCACAGATCGGGCGGGGACGGTGATCCAGGACGTCGGGTTCGCCACCGACGACTGGGTCACCTCCTCCGAGAGCATGACGTCGGGCGCGGTACCCGCCGTGTGGTACCAGGTCTCGAGCTCGGTCGTGTGGTCGCTGGAGACGGACGCCGTCGACCACGACTCCCTCCTACGCATCGGGCCGATCGTCGACAACGTGCAGCAGGCGATGCTGCAGAGCTCCGGCAACGAGGTCCTGGTCTCGACCGACCTGCCCGACCTGAGCGAGCGCGTCGCGACCGGCAGCGAGCAGGGCCGAACGACGGTCGTGGTCCTGGTCGCTCAGCTGCTGATCCTGGTGGCAGTGGTGCTCTGGATGGTGCTCGTCGGGGCCACCGACGACCGCCGAGCCGAGCTCGCGCTCGCCAGGCTCCGCGGCCGAGGCCGACGAGGGGCGGCGGCGTACCTGCTCTCGGAGCTGCTGCCGCTCACCCTCGCGGGCGTGGCAGCCGGAGTGCTGGTCTCGCCGTTCGTGATGGCCCTCCTCGCGAAGGTGATCTTCCCGGTACCCGTGCCCCTCGAGCTGACCGGTGGCTCCGTGCTCGCCGCCCTGGCGGCGGTCGTGGCTGTGCTCGCCGTGGTGTTCGCGGCGGCGCGGCGGGCCGTGCGCGAGCCGGTGGACTCGTTGCTCCGCGCCGTGCCAGCTCGGCACACGGCGACCGGAGCCGGTGTCGCGGAGGTCGCCACCATCGTCTTCTCGCTCACCGCCGTGGTCGCACTGGTCACCGGCAGGCTCGAGGGCCCACTGGCCACCTTGGCGCCCAGCCTGCTCGCCGTTGCGGTCGGCCTGCTCCTCGGCCGAGCGCTGGGTCCGGTGACCCGGTTCGTCTCGGCGCGACTCCTCCGGAGCGGACGCGCCGTCGCCGCGGCCGGCATCGTCAACGCCGTACGCCGGCCCGCAGCTCGCCGAGTCCTGGCAATGGTGGTCGTCGCCACCGCCCTGCTGGCGTTCTGCGTCGACGCGATGGTCACCGGCCAGAACAACCGCCAGACCGCCGCCGAACAGCTCAACGGCGCTCCGTACTCACTCAGCATGCAGAGCACCGGACAGCTCACCGATGTCCTCGACGCCCTGGACACGGCCGATCCGGAGCACGAGCACCTCACCCCAGTCGTGACCACCACCAACAACGGGACGACCACGGCGCCCACCGTGGCCGTGGACTCCACCGCATTCCCACGGGTGGCCCACTTCCCGCTGTCGCGGCCCGGTCGTGGGAACTGGGACGCCATCAGTGCGCCCCACGTCGACCCGGTCATGCTCACCGGGGAGACCCTGACTGGGACGCTGGCCTCCGGCGGAGTCCGGCTCGGCGGCCCTGCCAAGGAACGTGTCGACGAGCTCCTGCTCAGCCTCCGGGTGCTCGATCCCGATCACACCACCCTGACGGCGGAGCTCTCCGCCGTACCCCTCGGCGACGGATCCACGGCGTTCAGCGCACCGGTGCCCTGCGCCGAAGGGTGCGTGGTCACCGGGATCGCGGTGGCCGTGCCGATCGGTGGCCGGCTCAGGGGGACCGTCGTGCTGCGTGACATGACCGTCGATGGGCAGCCCTTCTCACTGGGGCCGCCGACCGCGTGGCGGCGGCAGATCGACCCGGACGCCTCGTTGGTCCCCGACGTCGACCCGGCTGGCATTCTCGCCGTCACCGTGTCGTCGAACGTCAGCTTGCCGCCGCCGATGCTCAGCGCCTGGCTGCCGGACCCCGTGCCCGCACTGGTGAGCGGTGACGAGACCGGCGTGTTCGCCGCGCAGGGGACCGGGGGACAGGTCAACCTGATGGCGGTCGGGACACTGCCTCGGGTGCCGGGCTCCCCGCCCGGCACGCGGGTGGTGGACCTGGAGGGCATGCTGCGCCGACCGGAGACCCCTACCGGCAACGTCACCGTCGAGGTGTGGGCAGATGACGCCGGCGCCCTGGCGCGGGCCGAGACCGAGCTCAAGAAGCGAGGCGCGACCCCGGGCGAGATCACTACCGTCGCCGACGTCCGCGCGGAGCTCGACGCCTCGCCTGCGGCCTGGAGCCTGGCGCTGTCGGTGCTCGTGGGTGGGGCCGCCGTCCTGGTCGCCATGCTGGTCATGCTCGTGGCCACGGCGACAACCTGGCGGGCCCGGGCCACCGACCTTGCCGCGCTGCGGATGACCGGACTGCCCAACCGGTCACTGCGGCGGCTGGAGCTGTTGGGCCAGCTGCCTGTCGTGGTGGTGGGCGCGGTGGCCGGGGCCGGCTGCGGGCTCTTGGCCGCGGTGCTGGCCCTGTCCGGACTGCGTCAGTTCACCGATCCGCCCGCGGTCGACACCACCGACTTCTCGACACCGTGGGGCGTCGTGTTGATCGGTTCCCTCGTCGGCACGTTGTTGCTCACCGCAGTCGCCGTGGCCGCATCGCGGTGGACCGCGCGCCGCGCGCCGCTGAACCGGATCCGGGAGGTGGTGTGAGTGACCACTGAGCTGAGCCTGGCCCCGACAGTGGTCGCCCCGCGCGGACTCGCTGTCCGCACCCGCGGACTGGTTCACGTCTACCGGGGAGAGGGCCGCGACGTGGCTGCGCTCTCCGGCGTGGACCTGACGGTCCGGGTCGGCGAGATGATCGCGCTGCTCGGGCCGTCCGGCGCCGGGAAGTCGACGCTGCTCTCGCTGCTGGCCGGTCTGTTCCGGCCGACCGCGGGCACCGTGCTCGTCGGCGACCTCGATCTCACCAGCGCGTCGCAGCGGGAGCTCGACAGCCTGCACGCGACCGAGGTGTCCCTGATGCTGCAGGGCGCGGGCCGCAACCTGCTGCCGTTCCTCACGGCCAACCAGAACATCGCCTTCGCGCAGCTGGCTGCGCGAGGACACGACCCCGAGGGTGAGCGGCGCCCCTCGGCACCCACCCTCCTCGGCATGGTCGGCCTGGCGGACGAAGGCGACGTCCCGCTCGCGACCCTGACGCCGGGACAGCTGCAGCTGGTGACATTGGCCGTGGTGCTCTCAACCGGACCGGGTCTGCTGCTCGCCGACGAGCCGACCAGCCGACTGGACCATGAGGCCAGGGACCGGGTGCTGGCGGCGCTGGCCAAGGTCAACCGCGAGCTCGGCACGACCGTCGTCGTCGTCACGCACGACCGTGACGTCGCGCGCTGGATGCCGCGGACGGTGACGATCCGGGACGGCCGGATCGGCGGTGAGGGCCGCTCGGGCGAGGAGTTCGCAGTGGTCACGGCCGACGGGTTCCTTCCGCTGCCGGCGCACTCGCTCGAGCTGCTGCCGCCCGGCACCCTGGTGCGGCTGGTGCTCGAGGACGGCGAGTACCGCCTCCGCGTCGAAGGAGCCCAGCCATGAGCCTTCTCGAGCTCGAGTCGATCGAGGTGCGGTACGGCGGGCTGGTTGCCGTCGCTCCGCTGTCGCTGACCGTGCCCGCGGGGCGAATGCTCGCGGTCACGGGACCGTCCGGTGCGGGGAAGACCTCCCTGCTGTGGCTCATGGCCGGTGCGCTGGAGCCGGACCGGGGCAGCGTCCACCTCGACGGCTCGCCGGTCGGCGACCGTCCGGAGGCCGCGTCCCGCGGGATCGCCGTCGTGCCGCAGGGCAACGGGCTCGCGGCCGTCCTCACGGCCTACGAGAACATCGTGGTCCCGCTTCTCGACGGCGGGGTCTCGTCCGGTGAGGCGGACACTCGAGCCCGCGAGGCGCTCGACGTGGTCGGGCTGGAGGAGTGGGCCGAGCACCTCGTGGAGGAGCTCTCCGGCGGGCAGCAGCAGCGCGTGGCCGTGGCCCGGGCACTCGCGGCCCGGGCCTCGGTGCTGCTGGCCGACGAGCCGACCAGCGACCTGGACGGCCGCAACCGCGAGGTGGTGATGGCCGCGTTGCGGGCGGCGGCCGACCGCGGCGCCGTCGTGGTGCTGGCCACGCACGACCCGGAGGCCGCCGCCGCTGCGGATGGTGAGCTCGCGCTTGACTCGGGTGAGGCAACGTGGGTGCGGAGTCTGGCTTAGTTCGGTGCCAAGCTCCGACTCCTCAGGTGACACTGCTTCCCCCGCTTCGCTCCTCCAGCAGGATCACCTGAGGAGGCGGATTCGTGTGGTCGAGTTGCGGTGCTGGCTGCGGGTGGGTGCTACGCAAACTCCATTGCCGTGCAGAGCCAGCGGTCACGGCGCTTCTCGAAGCGCAGCGCCAGGGCCCGGGACCGGACGCCGTAGCGCACCCGTGCGCTGGCCTCGGCGACCGTCGGGCTGACGAAGCTGGCGTGCACGCTCACCACGTGCGGGCGGACCGGCTGTACGCGGCCGACGCCGGGCAGGTGGCCTCCCGCCCGCGCGACGAGGAGAGCGCGGCGGTGCAGGTCGGCGTAGACCGGGCCGGTGGTCCACCGAAGCAGCTGACTCGCCGGCCGGTCGCCTCCGACGATCTCGACGCTCGCCTGGACGAACCGGTGCACCCACTGCTCCAGCCGGCCGCGGTGGGTCGGGTCGATGGGGACCACGTCGGCGACCGCCCGGGAGGCCAGTGAGTCGTGCAGCTCCGGTGGCGCGTGTCGCGGGCTCAGGTCGAGGGCGAGGGTGCCCTGCACGGAGGCGACGGGGACGCGAATCGGTGTGACGGACGCTTTTCCGGGGTCCCCGCGGCGTTGTCCGGTGGAGGAGCGCAGCGGGGGAGCCGGAGAACGTCGTGGGGTGGACGTCATGTGTTCTCCTTCGTCAGCTTGAGGACCTGGCCGGGCCGGATGAGGTCGGGATCGGGGCCGATGACGCCGCGGTTGCGGCGGTAGACGGCATGCCAGTGGGCCGAGATCTGCCGGTCGGTGGCCGGGTCCGGCAGGTTGTGCTCGGCGAGCGCCCAGAGCGTGTCTCCGGGGCTGACGACGACGGCGTGCCTCGGGTGCGCCGGTCCTTCCGCCCGCTCGGGGAGAGGCAGCCCGGACAGCGGGTCGATGCGCGGGCCGTCGGCGCCGTCGGTGCCGGCGTGGGCCGGCACGGTCAGCGCGCTCGCGAGCGCCATCCCGCAGGCGGTCAGCGCCAGCCGGCGTACGCCGCGGCCCCCGACGCAGGGCGTCCCGCGCCACGCGTCGGCCACGCCGGCCATGGCCTGCAGCCAGGCCCAGCCCGCGACCAGGGCCAGCGCGCCCAGGCAGAGCTGGACCAGGGATTCGTCCGGGGTGGCCGGCTGCCCGGCCGTGAGCGTGCGGAGCAGCACCGCGGCCGCCCCCCACAGGGCCGCGGTGAGGCCGATCGCCACGGCCAGGCAGCGCGGCCTGCTGGCCGCCACGACATCCATCCCGAGAGTTTCCTTGCATTTGCTGGTGTTTGCGTCACTCAACGCTTGTTTGGGGCGACCGTCAAGGGATCCTCCACAGGGCTCTGGTGCGGCGTGGCAGGGTCTGGACATGGCCTGGGAGGAGGAACTGTTCGCCTACCTCGACGACCTCGAGGGGCAGGCCGGTGCGCTGTACGCCGCGGAGCGTGCCCCGGAGCTCGCCGACCGCAGCCGTGCGGAGTACCAGTCCGTCACCCTGGCCAGTCGACTGATGGCCATGGTCGACCACGACGTCACCCTCGAGGTGGCCGGTGTCGGGGCCGTGTCCGGTCGCCTGGCCCGGGTCGCGAGCGGCTGGTGCCTGCTTCGCGGCGCCGGTCAGGACTGGGTGGTCCGGCTCGCGCCGGTCGCCACCGTGCAGGGAGCTTCCGACCGCGCCGTCCCCGAGCTGGCCTGGCCTCCACTCGCCCGGCTCGGCCTGGGGGCCGCCCTCCGCCGCCTCGCCGACGCCGCTGAGCCGTGCTCGCTGCACCTCACCGACGGCCGCCGTCACGACGGCACGCTCGTGCGGGTCGGCGCCGACTTCGTCGAGCTCGCCACGGGCGAGGCCGGACGGCTGGTGCTGGTGGCCCTCGACCACGTCGCCGCCATCCAGTCGCGGGGCTGACGTGCGGTCGAGGAGTGTGGCGGTGGCCGTGGCGCTGCTGCTCCCGCTGTCGATGCCGGCGGCCGCCGCGGCCCCCGGCTTCGTCCCGGAGACCCTCACCCCGAGTCCCGAGCGGTACGTCGTCCGCAGCGGACCCGCTGGCGAGGTGACCGTCCGGGCCAAACCGCCCCGCGACGGGCGACCGCATGACTCGAACCGCCGCGAGGTCCTGGTCCGGGCCGGGGCCCGACCATCCCGGGACCAGACCGTCTGTGCGACCTGGACCGACCAGTCGCGCGACCTGGACCAGGAGGGCCTCGCAGTCCGATTCCGGGCCGGACCGGGCGACCGCAGGCGCTCCGTCACATTGACCAAGAACACCTTCGCGGGCTACGTGTGGGTCTTCAACCTGCTGACGTGGGACACCCGCCGGACCGGCGACCCGTGGCGCTCACTCGGCCAGTTCGACATGAGCGCCGTCGTCTCCTCGGACCTGCAGCTGCTGCCCTTCCCATGGCGGGTGTGCCTGCGTGCCGAGGGCCGCCGGGTCGACTTCAAGGTCTGGCTCCCCGGCCGCGAGGCCGAGCCGTCCTGGACCGACCCGGTCCACACCCGCTCGGCGACGATGCCGCGGCGCTTCGATCGGCCGGGTGTGCCGGGCTGGTACGTCGGGCACCTCCTGCCCGGCGACCACGTCACCTACGAAGACCTGACCGCGCACCGGGACCGGGACCGGTCGGGTTAGGGCATGTCTCCCAATCCCTGGCGGCGCCGGACGCCGCCCAGATCACGCGCTGGCGGCCTCGCCGTCGCTTCGAAGACGCCCAGTCTGCGTGCGCACCGGCGCCTTGCCAGCACGCGCCTGGACGACGCCGCCATCCACCACGGATGGGGAGACATGCCCTAACCTGCCCCGCATGACCGAGGCCAACGACCCCGCTCCCGCCGCCCAGCAACCTGACGCCGTCCCGCCCCCGCCGACCGCCGCTGCGGTGCCGGCCCCGACGTACGCCGGCCAGCCGGCCACCATGCCGATAGGCATGATCCGCAGCACCGGGACCTGCATCCTGCTCACGATCGTGACCCTCGGCTTCTACACCTGGTACTGGTACTACAAGACCCACGAAGAGATGAAGCAGCACACCGGCACCGGTATCGGCGGTGCCATCGCGCTGGTCCTCGCGATCTTCGTCGGCATCGCGATGCCGTTCCTCAGCTCGCACGAGGTCGGCGGGCTCTACGAGCGCCGCGGCCAGGCCAAGCCGGTCAGCGCCACGACGGGACTGTGGTTCCTGCTGCTGGGCTGGTTGCTGTTCGTGGGTGCGATCGTGTGGTTCGTGAAGACCAACAACGCGCTCAACGACTACTGGCGCTCGGTCGGCGCCCAGGAGGGCTGAGCCGCCCGGCGCCAGGCTGCGGTCTCAGGCGGCGGCGAGGTCGAGCGAGCCGGGCATCACGACGGGCTCGCACGCGCAGTTGTCGCCGCACGCCAGGAAGGTGTGCACGCCGTGGCCGCAGCGCGGGCAGGGCAGGTCGTGCGAGAGGTGCTGCTCGTTGGTCTGGACGGTGTCCCACATGGCTGATCGCCTCCTTCACCCAGTCCACGAACGGGCTGGGCGGGATACGACAGCCACACCGAATTGAGTCTCAGGTCGCCTCGAGGTCGTACGGCGGCAGCTCGCCGTCCTTGAGCGGCCGCAGGCCCTTCCGCTTCGGGCGGGCGTCCTCATCGGCGTCGTTCATCGCCTCGATGATGTGCTTGCGGACGATGGTGCGCGGGTCGAGGTCGCGGAGCTCGAGGTCGGCGTACTCCGGGCCGAGCTCCTCACGCAGCTCGTCGCGGGCGGCGTCGGCGAACTGACGCGCCTTGCGGAGCAGCTGGCCGGCCTGGCGAGCCAGATCGGGCAGCTTGTCCGGGCCGAAGACGAGCACCGCCACCAGCATGATGACGGCGAGCTCCGGAAGGCCGACTCCGAACACGGTGTACTGCTACGGCCGGCCGGCGGGGGTCAGCCCGAGCTGCATCCCGGCGAGACCGCGATTGCGCCCGGCCAGCGAGTCGGCGATCGACCTCAGCACGACGGCGGCGGCCGAGGTCGGGTGGGACTCGACGATCGGGGTGCCGACGTCGCCGCCCTCGCGCAGGGCGAGGTCGAGCGGCACCTGGCCGAGCAGGGGCACGTCGTAGCCGAACCGCTTGGAGAGAGTCGCGGCGACCCGCTCGCCCCCACCCGAGCCGAACACCTCGAGCCGGTGGTCCTCACCCTCCGCGGCGCAGTGCGGGCAGGACAGGTACGACATGTTCTCGACGACGCCCACCACGCGCTGGTGCAGCATCGAGGCCATCGTGCCGGCGCGCTCGGCCACCTCGGCGGCGGCCTCCTGCGGTGTCGTGACCACGACCACCTCGGCGTTCGGGAGGTGCTGGCCGAGGGAGATCGCGACGTCGCCGGTGCCGGGCGGCAGGTCGAGGAGCAGGACGTCGAGGTCGCCCCAGTAGCAGTCGGAGAGCATCTGGACCAGCGCCCGGTCGAGCATCGGGCCGCGCCAGGCGACGACCTGGTCGCGCCGCGGCTTGAGCATGCCGATCGAGATCACCGAGACACCGGAGTCGGTCGGGACCGGCATGATCAGGTCCTCGACCTGGGTGGGCTTGGCGTCCGCGACCCCGAGCATCGCCGGGACCGAGTGGCCGTAGATGTCGGCGTCGACCAGTCCGACCTTGAGCCCCTGGCCGGCCATGGCGAGCGCGAGGTTTACGGTCACCGACGACTTGCCGACGCCGCCCTTGCCCGAGGCGATCGCGAACACCTTGGTCAGCGATCCCGGCTGCGCGAAGGTGATCTCTCGCTGGGCCTTGCCGTCGCTCAGCAGGTCCTTCAGGCCGGCGCGCTGCTCGGCCGACATGACGCCCAGCGTGAGGTCCACGTCGGTCACGCCGGCGACCGCGCGCACAGCGGCATTGACGTCCTTGGTGATGGTGTCCTTCATCGGACAGCCGGAGACGGTGAGGAGGACCGTCACGCGCACGACTCCCGGGTCGTCCACCTCGACGGACTCGACCATCCCGAGGTCGGTGATGGGCCGCTTGATCTCGGGGTCGATCACGGTGGCGAGGGCGGCGGAGACCTGGTCCAGGAGGGGGGTGCTCATGATGCTCCAAGCGTAGTCGGGCCACCGCGGCTCACCCCGTGCCGGTGGCCTCGTCTGCTTCTTCGGAGCGGTCCGCCTTGCCGGATCGCTCGTCGAGATCGCTGAGCAGCGAGCGCAGCTCCGAGCGCAGGTAGTCGCGCGTCGCCACCTCGCCGACCGACATCCGCAGGGAGGCGACCTCGCGGGCCAGGAACTCCATGTCCGCGTGGGCTCGGGCGTCCGCCTGCCGGTCCTGCTCGGCGATCACCCGGTCGCGCGCCTCCTGCCGGTTCTGGGCGAGCAGGATCAGCGGAGCGGCGTACGACGCCTGCAGGCTGAGCATCAGGGTCAGGAAGATGAACGGGTAGTCGTCCCAGCGCAGCTCCTCGGGCCCCAGGAGGTTCCACAGCACCCAGACGACGACGAACAGCGTCATGTAGATGAGGAAGCTCGCGGTCCCCATGAACCGAGCGAACTGCTCGGAGAAGGCGCCGAACATGTCCGAGTCGTACGTCGGACGTCGGACCAGCTGGCGCCGGGCCTCACGCGGGGTGTCGAGCCGGGCCCGTCGGGCGCGTGCCTCAGGGCGGGACTCAGCCACTGCGCACCGCCCGGTCACGCCAGTTCTCCGGCAGCATGTGGTCGAGCAGGTCGTCGACGGTCACCGCGCCCAGCAGGTGCCCGTTCTCGTCGACGACCGGTGCGGCGACCAGGTTGTACGTCGCCAGGTGGGCCGCGACCTCGTCGATCGTCGCCTCGGAGCGCAGGCTCTCCATCGACTCGTCGAGCGCGCCGGCCACGAGCGTGGACGGTGGCTCGCGCAGCAACCGCTGGATGTGGGCGACGCCGAGGAACCGGCCGGTCGGGGTCTCCAGCGGCGGCCGGCACACGTAGACGAGCGCGGCCAGCGCCGGGGTGAGGTCGGGGTTCCGCACGTGCGCCAGCGCGTCCGCGACGGTGGCGTCGGGGCCGAGGATCACCGGCTCGGAGGTCATCATCGCGCCGGCGCTGTTCTCGACATAGGACATCAACCGCTTGACGTCCTCCGCCTCGTCCGGCTCCATCAGCTGGAGCAGCGCCTCGGCCGTCTCGGGCGGCAGCTCGGCGATGAGGTCGGCGGCGTCGTCGGGGTCCATCTCCTCGAGCACGTCTGCGGCTCGCTCGTCAGCAAGGAAGCCGAGGATCTCGACCTGGTCCTCCTCAGGCAGCTCCTCGAGCACGTCGGCGAGCCGCTCGTCGGTGAGTGCGGCGACCACGGCCGAACGCCGCTCGGGCGGCAGGTCGTGGATGACGCTGGCGGCGTCGGCCGGGCGCAGCTCGTTGAGCGCGTGCAACAGCCGGGTCGCGCCCTGGGTGGGCTCGGGGCGGGCGAGCCCGGTGACCTCGCTCCACTCGACCACGTGGGTCTGGCCGCGGCGGCGCAGCGCCTTGGCTGGCTCCTGGACGGCGACCCGGCTGAGCACCCAGTCGCGGTTGCGGGCCTGCTCCATCGCCACGTCGTAGACGGTGCCGCTGATCCCGGTGGTGGTGATCGTGACCTTCCGGTCGAGCAGCTCGCCCATCACCAGGGTCTCGGTCGAGCGCTGCTCGAACCGGCGCATGTTCAGCAGCCCGGTCGTGTAGACCTGCCCGCTGTCGATGTTGGTCACCCGGGTCATCGGTACGAAGATCCGGCGCCGGCCGAACACCTCGGCCACCATCCCCAGCACCCGCGGCTGGCTGCTCTCCGAGCGGATCGCCACGACGAGGTCGCGAACCTTGCCGACCTGGTCCCCCTGGGGGTCGAAGATCGGCAGGCCGACCAGGCGGGCGGCGTACACGCGGGGGGGAGCCGTGCTCATGCTTTTCCGGGGTCCCCGCGGAAGTGCGAGCCGCCGGCGCGCAGCGCCCCCATCGAGCAGTTTCGTGGGGTGGTCACGCCGTCACGCTACCGTCGGGCGACCCCGCGACGACGGAACGGAGCCGAGTGCAGAACCGTCAAGAATGGGATGGGGTAGGCGCTTGCGGGGTACCCTGACAAGGCAGATTTCGTCGTCCGGGGACCAGATCGGGTCGCCGCGAACAGGTACCTGGGAGGGCCCGTGTCAAAGCACGCGATGCCTCGATCCCGGCGCCTGGGCCACGTCAAGGCCGCTGCGACCGGCGCCCTCGTCCTTGCGTTCGTGGTGCTCTTCGTGGGCGGTGCGACCGGGATGATCGGCTCGCGCGACGACGGCGGCGGCGGCGACCTGGCCGCGGACGTCGGCGCCGCCTCCGGTAGCGGTCCGGCCGACGCCGTGGTCGACGGCGAGGGCGACGGCACCGACGATGCCACCACACCCGACGACGAGCCGACCGAGATCGTCACCGACGTGCCGCCGCAGGACGTCAAGGACGCCAAGAAGCTCAAGCGGTCCCTGGCCTGGCTGCGTCGCGGCCTCGCCGACGAGACGACGTTCCGCGTCGGCACGTTCAACGTGCTCGGCAGCTCGCACACGGCCAAGATCGGCGGCAACAAGCGTGGCTTCGCCTCGGGAGCCACCCGGATGGGCATGACCTACTCGCTGATCAACCAGGCCGACCTCGACGTCATCGGCTTCCAGGAGTTCGAAGAGGTTCAGTACGGCCGCTTCAAGTCCCTCGCCGGCTCGCGGTGGGACGTCTACCCCGGCCCCTCCCTCGACCGCGGTTCGATCCGCGACTCGATCGCCTGGCGTACCGACGTGTGGAAGCTGGTCGAGGCCAACAGCATCGCGATCCCCTACTTCGGCGGCGACCTGATCCGGCGACCCGTGATCAAGCTCGAGAACATCGAGTCCGGCCGCGAGGTGTGGTTCTTCAACACCCACAACCCCGCGTCGACCAAGGGCCACGGCAACAACGCACACTGGCGCAGTGTCGCGGTCGGCATCCAGATCAGGCTCGCCAACGAGCTCGGCGCCGACGGCACGCCCGTCGTGTTCACCGGTGACTACAACGACCGGGCCGAGGTCTTCTGCCCCATCGTCGGCGGCACCGAGCTGGAGGCCGCCAACGGCGGCGGCTACTCCGGCGGCTGCGACACCCCTGACCGGATGGACGTCGACTGGATCTTCGGCTCCGGGATGCAGTTCTCCGACTTCGTGAGCGCCAGCCAGGGGATCGTCGGCAGGGTCAGCGACCACCCGTTCGTCTACGCCGAGGCCTACATCCCCGAGGAGCCGCTGGGTGGCGACGAGGGCACCGAGCCTTCCGGCGAACCGTCTCCGTCGGACGACAGCTCGGACGACTCCGACGCGCGTTAGCGGTCAGCGACCCGGCTTCGGCGTGAGCGTCGTGGTGGGGTCGGTGGGTGTCGGCGTCGGCGTGGGGGGCGGGGGCGGCGGCAGGATCGGCGCCACGTAGGCACTGATCCGCGGTGACTGCCGGCTGGTGAACCGCAGCACACCAGCGAACAGCGAGCGCCGCGCGTCGTACAGGTTCTCGCGGTCGTAGTTGTGCCCGCCAGGGCAGTTGCCCCCGAGCTCGGGGCAGGTCCACGCGTGGAAGAACAGCAGCGGCTCGCCGCTGGCACCGCGGCCCAGGTCGGCACCGCCGGAGCCGCACAGCCCACTCTTCCTGGTGTCCACGAGCACCTGCCGCTTCGCCCTCGACCAGTCGGTGAGCTTGACGGAGCGACGGAAGGTGGTCTTGTAGCTGCACTCACCGAACTCGCCTTCGGACGTGACCAGCACGTACTGCCGCCCGCGGCGCAGCATCGTCGGGTTCTCGATCACGCCGCTGCGGCGCACCAGCTCGGTGCTGCGCGCCTTGCCCTCCGGGCGGCCGCTGCCCGGCAGCTCGACCAGTCGGATCGAGGACGGCGTGCCCTGGGTGCGGTAGAGGAGGTACTGGTGTCCGCGCCTGTCCTTGAAGAAGTCGGGGTCGATGACCCCGCCCTTCGGCATGTTGCGGTCGCGCCGCTTGAGCTTGTCGTACGCCGGCGGGGCGGCCGCCTGCCTCGGGCAGACCAGCGGCTTCTCGTCGGGGACGAAGGCGCCCGTCGGGTCGGTGGCCGTGGCGACGCCGATGCAGCGCCCGTCCAGGCCCAGGCCGGCCACCTCGGCGGAGAAGTAGAGCAGCCACAGACCGTTGACCTCGACCAGGTCGGAGGCCCAGTAGCGGCCGCTGATCGCCCAGCTGGGCTGCACCGTGAGCGCGGACGGGATGTTCTGCCACGGCCCGCCCGGCTGGGGGGCCAGCGCGCGGGGCGCGCCGGGCCCGGTCGAGACAGCGACCCACCCGCCGCCGTACCGCGCCACCGTGGGGTCGGCGACGCCGCGGTAGGACAGCACGGGCTGAGCGCCCAGGACCCGGTCGTTGTAGGTCCTGAACCGCGCACCACGGTGAGCGGCACGCAGCGCGGCCTGCTTCTGGAGCTTGGCCAGGCCGGCCTTCGAGTGGCCCGGCACCCACTTCGCCCCCACCTTCGGCGCGTGCGGACCCGCCTTGCTGCGCTGTTTGCGCTCCGCGGCGGTGCCGGGAGTTCCCGATGCCACGAGGGTCATGACCAGGCCCAGAACCAGGCCCGTCGCCGCAACCGCGGACACTGACGTCTTGCGAATCAAAGAAAGTTGCACCCGAAGCCAAGTCGTTCGTCGTCGGACAGGTCGTCGTTGAGGGGTCACCTCATCATGGGGACGCAGTCGGCACGAAATCGGTTGGGTGGTGGCGGGCATCAGGGTGTGCCCTAGAGTCGCAGCCCGTGGGTTTCCTCGGCCGGGTGCGCAACGTGACTGTCGACGCCGACGGCGTCACGGCCCGCGCACCGCGGGAGACCGTGATGGACATGCTGGTCGACGGTCGGCGGGTCTACTCGTTCTGGCTGCACCGCGACGGCGGCCGGATCGGTGCCGTGGTCGGGAACCGTTGGCGGGTGCCGTGGCCGCGCACCCTGCAGGAGTTCCTCGACGGGACGGCCCGGTTCACCGTGGTCGTGCACGAGACCGGGGAGCAGGTCTTCGACGACGAGGTGACGCTCGGCTCCGGCTCCGGGCGCATCGAGATCCTCAATCGCAGCGGACAGCCGCTCAGCCTCGACAAGTCCTGGCGCCGCGTCGTCACCTTCGACACCCGCAGTGCCGCGAACATCGAGCCGCTCATGCACGCGATCGAGGTCGTGCTCGCGGCGCTGCACGACGCCGGGGTCGAGGCGTTCCTGGCCTACGGCACCCTGCTCGGCGCGGTGCGGGAGGGCAAGCTGCTGGGCCACGACAGCGACGCCGACCTCGGCTACGTCAGCCACCACACGCACCCGGTCGACGTGATCCGCGAGTCTTTCCGGCTTCAGCGCGCGCTGATCGGGCTCGGCTACCGGATCACCCGCTACTCGGCGCTGGCGTTCAAGGTGGACGTCGACGAGGGCGACGGCGTGGTCAGGGGACTCGACGTCTTCGGCGGCTTCCTGATGGACGGCAACCTGCACCTGATGGGGGAGATCCGCGAGCCGTTCGAGGAGTCGTGGATCTTCCCGCTCGGCACCACCACCCTCGAGGGCCGCACCTTCCCTGCCCCCGCCGACCCCGACAAGCTGCTCACCGCGACCTACGGGCCCTGGCGCACGCCCGACCCGGCGTTCAAGTTCGCACCGCCCGCCACGACCGTGCGCCGGCTCAACGGCTGGTTCCGCGGCCTGCGCGTCGGCCGCGCGCGGTGGGACCGGATCTACTCGCGGGTCCTGAAGGGAATGCCCGAGCCGTCGCCGTTCATCCATTGGGTGGCGGGCATCGAGGGCGCTCTAGGCACGTACGTCGACGTGGGCTGCGGCGGCGGCGCCGATGCCCGGTTCATGAGCGAGCGCGGCGAGCCGTCGTTGGGGCTCGACTTCCAGCCGCGGGCGTTCGCCGCGGCTGAGCGGAAGACCGCTGACAACGGCCTCGTGACGTACTGGACGATGAACCTGCTCGAGATCCGGCAGGTCCTGTCGGTGGGCGCGATCCTGGCCCGCCGGCCCGGGCGGACGGTCATCACGGCGCGACACCTCCTCGACACCACCAAGAAGCCCGCTCGGGAGCAGCTGTGGCGGATGAGCCGGATGATCCTGTCCGGCGAGGCGGGCGGCAGGCTCTACCTGGAGTTCCTCTCGAAGCCCGGTTCCGACGGGTACGCCGGGCAGCACCGCGTCCGGCGCCGCAAGCCTGCGAAGATCGTGGCGGAGCTCGAGGCGGCGGGCGCCACGGTGGTGCACCGCGAGACGCTCGCCGTCTCGGCCGCGCCGGGCGCCTCCAAGGTGTGCCGGCTGATCGTGGAATGGAGACCTGGACATGGCTGAGCGACGCGAAGGGCTGGTCAACCGGCTGCGGGAGACGCGGGCGGGGGAGTACCTCGACCTGCGGCGCCGGGTGCGCCGGCTCGAGTCCGAGGTACAGGAGTGCCGCGCGCTCAACATCCGGCTCGCCGAGCTCACCGACATCGTGACCGAGCTGCTGCTTCCCGTGGCAGCCCGCGACGAGGAGAAGCTGGCCGAGCTGCTCGAGAAGTACCGCCAGAGCGTCTAGGAGTCTGATGAACAAGGGCGTGGATGCTATCGCGGCGCTGGCGCCGCGCCATCGGTCGTCGGGCTCCTAGTGTCCCGCACTGAAAGTTCGGCACATAATTCCGCACCCCGAGCACGCACCTCGCGGCGTTGCCGAACCTCGCTGGACGAACAAGTAGAGCGTCGCTCCGACGCCTGGCGATGCACGCACTCGGAGCACGGACTTACGCACCGTACTTCCAGTGCGGGACACTAGGCCCTTATCCATGGCCTCGCAGGTCTTCCTCCACATCGGTCTGCCGAAGACCGGGACCACCTACCTCCAGTCGGTGCTCTGGGGGTCGGAGGCCGCCCTTGCGGCCGATGGGTTCCTGCTGCCGGGCCGCGGCCACCGCGAGCACCTGTGGGCCGCCCTCGAGCTCCAGGAACGGCCGCACCTCGAGCAGCGGCATCGCAAGGCGCCCGGCACGCTGGGCCGGCTCGTCAAGGCCGTCAACCGCCACAAGGGACCGGCCATCCTCACCCACGAGTTCATGTGCGGCGCCGGCCGCGAGCAGGCGCGCCGGCTGATCGAGTCGCTGGCGCCCGCCGAGGTGCACGTCGTGATCACCGCCCGCGACACCCTCGGCATGCTCACCTCCGGGTGGGCGGAGTACGTCAAGAACGGCGGCACCAAGCCCCTCGCCGAGATGCGCGGCGACCGACTCGGTGGGCAGGCCGAGTTCGGATGGCGCACCTGGGACCTCGGCGGGGTGCTCCGGCGGTGGGCCCGCCACGTCCCGCCCCAGCAGGTGCACGTGCTGCCGATGCCCGGCCCAGGCGCGCGGCGCGACCAGCACTGGCGCAACTTCGCCGGCGTTCTAGGAATCGATCCCGAGCGGTACGACGCGCCGGAGGAGCCGCGCAACCCAGCGCTCGGCGTCGTGCAGGTCGAGCTGCTGCGGCGGGTGAACCCGCACCTCACGGCGTTCCGCAAGCCCGTCGACCGCGGGACCTGGATCAGGGGCTACCTGGCCGAGGGTCTCCTGGTGCACCAGGAGGGGGAGCGGCTCGGGGCCGACGACGCGCAGGTGGCCGACAGCCGGGAGCGCGCGGACCGCGCCGTACGCATGATCGAGCGGCGCGGCTACCACGTGGTCGGGGACGTCGAGAGCCTCCGAGTGCCCGCTGACCTTCCGCCGAGGCCACGCCCGGACACCGTGTCGAATGAGGCTCTGCTCGCCTCTGCGACTACACTCGTCGCGGATCTGCTCGCGGACGTCCGTCGCATCGCCCGCGAGGGCCCGCCAGGTATGACAGAGGGTGTGTGACCTCGTTCCATCGCGTACACCCGATCACTTGGAGAGGTTGTCGGTGAAGAGAGTCTCGATTGCGGGGTGTTGCGCGGTCTCGATCGCGCTGGTGCTGAGCATGTGGGGCAGCACCCCCTCGGCACAGGCGACCGGCGCGCTCGCGCAGGTGGCGAACGCCGCCGCCGCGCCCACGCTCGTCACAGCCGCGTCGAGTGCGGCCACTGCTGACAAGAAGAAGCCGAAGCCCAAGCCCAAGCGCTGGAAGGCCTACAAGGGCGCTTACTTCAACAACCCCCACGTGAACGCCGACCGCTTCAAGATCGAGCGCCGGATCATCGACACGATCCGTCACACGCCCAAGGGCTCGACGATCCGGATCGCGGTCTACTCCTTCGACCGGGAGGGGGTCGCCGACGCGCTGATCGCGGCGCACAAGCGCGGCGTGAAGATCCAGATGCTGCTCAACGACCACCAGGACACGCACGCGATGAAGAGGGTGCGGGCGGTGCTCGGCACCAACCGGTTCGCCAAGAACTTCATCTACAAGTGCAAGCAGGGCTGCCGCACCTTCGCCGACCAGTACCGCAACCTGCACTCGAAGTTCTACACGTTCACCCAGGCCGGAAAGTCCAAGGACGTGATGGTCGTCGGGTCCGTCAACCTGACGCGGAACGCCATCTACCACCAGTGGAACGACGGCTACTTCATGTCCGGCAACGAGCCGCTGTTCAACCAGTTCGTCAACGTCTTCAAGGACATGAAGCACGACTACAACACCAAGCAGCCCCCGATCCGCTTCTGCGGGACGCCGAAGGGCGCGGCGTGCGACGACTCGGTCGACAAGTACACGGCCTGGATCTTCCCGAAGACCTCGACGCACCAGAGTGACCTGGTGCTGGACATGCTGAGCAAGATCCAGTGCCTGACGCCCAACGGCAACGGCGGCCAGACCCGCACCCACCTCGTGCTGTCGATGCACACCATGCGCGGCGCCCGGGGCAACTACCTCGCCTCCGCAATCCGCGACAAGTGGGCCCAGGGCTGCGACTTCCGGGTGAGCTACGGGCTGATCGGCTTCAAGACCAAACAGATCCTCGGCGCCTCGACTGCCCGCGGCCGGATCCCGTTGCGGTCCACCGGGCTCGACTACCACCCCGAAGACGACTTCGACCTCAACAAGGACGGTGAGGACGACGTCATCCTGGACTACTACACCCACCAGAAGTACCTCGTGGTCCAGGGCACCTACAACGGCGTCCCCAACACCTCGATGGTGCTCACCGGCTCGTCCAACTGGGCCAGCCTGGGCACCGCCGAGGACGAGGTGTTCTTCACCATCCAGGGCCGGACGAACGCCAAGCGCTACCTGGCCAACTTCAACAACTTCTGGAACAGCGGCCGCTTCACGCGCAACGCCTACACGACGACGTACACCGACTTCAAGGTCGCGCGCATGCAACGCCGGGCCGACGGCTCGTACGAGAAGGTCTACGTCACGGTGCGGCGCCCCGTCACCACGATCGAGCGCGACCCCTACCGGGCCGGCGGGCAGTTCTGGGAAGGGGACTGATCCCAGCCGGGGCTGGCTGGCCGGACACTAGCCGCCGTCGGTGTTCCCTGCGGTCTCGGCGGTGTACAGCGTCTTGGCAAGGGACACGGCCTGCGACTGCGTGGAGCCGGTGACCACGGCGCTGGTGTCCGCGATCGGCCGCGCGATGGCCAGCTGGCTCCCGCCTTCGTACTGCTTCCACACCCCGACGCCGAAGTCCTTGAGATTGACCGACCCGGTCTTCTGCGCCGCCGCGCCGACGGTGGCGGCGACGAGGTCCTCGACGCTGTCGGTCGTCTGGACGAGCGTGATCGGGTCGCCGTTCTGGTCGGTGATGTGGATGGTCCAGCTGCCGCCGTCCGCCGGGTCGAACGTCGCGTCGACGACCGTGTAGACCGAAAGGATCTCGGCGCTGATCAGCGCGGGGAACTTGGCCTTGATCGCAGCCTTGACCGCCTTGGTGATGATCGGCGACGGGCCGTAGTCGGGGATGGCCGGAGTGGCCGTGGCCGAGCCGGACTCGCTGGGGCTCGCTGAGGTCGAGGCCGAGGTCGGGGCGCTCGAGTCGGTGGCGGTGGGCTCGTCCCCGTCGTCGGTGCCACATGCCACGGTCGTGACGGCGACGAGCGCGAGCCCTGCGAAGGCGGCCGGGAACCGGGTCATGCGCCAAGTGTGCCTCGTGTTGCCCACAAGATCCGGACGGCGGCCAACCTTCCTGGGTTCCACACCGTCAGGGGAGGGGAGGCATGATGTCCTGTTGTCTCCCACGAATGTGTGAATATTGTGACGCGTGGGGCAGTTGTGGATTTAGCATCTGTCAAGGCACACTGCTTGCGCGACACTCTCGAACTTCGGAGGATCACCACCATGACGGGCTTCCCCACCGTCGTCCGGAAGGCCGTTCTCGGTCTGGGCCTGCGCCGCTGGTCCATCGCTGCCCTCGTGCTGGGCGTCCTGCTGGGCGGGACCGCGCTCGCGGTCGCCGGCTCGGACCGCAAGTCCGACGAGTACGGCGAGATGGGCGCCAGCCCGATCCCGGTGGTCGGCACGGTCTCCGGGCCGACCTCGTTCCGGGTGAGCTCGTTCAACATCCTCGGCTACGACCACACGGCCCCGGGTGGCAGCAAGCACAAGAAGGGGTACGCCGACGGCGCGCTCCGCATGAAGTGGGCCGTGCAGCTCGTCAAGAGCCACAAGGTCGACGTGGTCGGTCTCCAGGAGTTCCAGCCGCAGCAGTACGCCAAGTGGGTCAAGAAGGCCTCGTCGCAGTACGACATCTTCCCGGGCTACATCGAGACCGTCGGTTTCCTGCGCAACTCGATCGCCTGGCGCAAGGACAAGTTCCGCCTGGTGAGCACCACCTGGATCAAGCTGCCGTACTTCCATGGTGACGTGCTTCGCATGCCCGTGGTCCTGCTCCAGTCCCTGCAGACCGGCCAGCAGATCTACTTCATGAACTTCCAGAACCCCGCAGATGTCCGCGGCAACGCCCAGAAGTGGCGGCTGATCGGCCAGCGGCTGCAGATCGCGCTGGTCAACCTGCTGAAGACCAGCAACGGCCTGCCGGTCGTGTGGACCGGCGACATGAATGCCAAGAAGCAGGTCTTCTGCCGGGTCACCAAGCAGGCCGGCATGGTCTCCGCCAGCGGCGGCTACCGCAGCGACACCACCTGCCAGCCTCCGGGCGGCATGGTCGTCGACTGGATCTTCGGCTCCCAGGTGCAGTTCTCGAACTACCTCCAGGATCGGAGCAGGAAGGTCGTCCGCACCACGGACCACCACCTCCTGGTGACCGACGCGCTGGTCCAGCCGGCCGTCCCGACGATTCCGCCGCCGCCGACCCCCACGGTCACCCCCACCCCGACCGTGCCGATCCCGACGGTGACGCTCACCCCGACTCCCTCGCAGCCGACGAGCACGCCGTGATCCTGGCCACGGCGCGGAAGGTGAACCACCGGTAACCTCAGCCGCGCTGTCCACCCAGGATGGTTCGAGAGAGCGCGGCAAGGAGCTTCACCATGGGTCGCCTGTGCGAGACCGACGGACTGACGGAGGACCAGACCGAGATCCTCAAGGCGGTCCGGACCTTCGTGGATGAGCAGATCATCCCCGTCGCGACCGAGCTCGAGCATGCGGACGAGTACCCGCAGGAGATCGTCGACGGGCTCAAGGAGCTCGGGGTCTTCGGTCTCACGATCCCCGAGGAGTACGACGGGCTGGGCGAGTCGCTGCTGACCTATGCGTTGTGCGTGGAGGAGATCGCCCGCGGCTGGATGAGCGTTTCCGGGGTCATCAACACCCACTTCATCGTGGCCTACATGCTGATGCGGCACGGCACCGACGAGCAGAAGCAGAAGTACCTGCCCAAGATGGCGGTCGGTGAGGTCCGCGGCGCGTTCTCCATGTCCGAGCCCGGCCTCGGCTCGGACGTGGCCGCGATCACGACCAAGGCGGTCAAGGACGGTCACGCGTGGACGATCAACGGCCAGAAGATGTGGCTGACCAACGGTGCCACGTCCAACCTGGTCGCCACGCTGGTCCGCACCGATGAGGGCGAGGAGTCGCCGTACAAGTCGATGACCACCTTCCTCGTCGAGAAGGAGGAGGGCTTCGGCGAGACCGCTCCCGGCCTGACCATCCCGGGGAAGATCGACAAGATGGGCTACAAGGGCGTCGACACCACCGAGGCGGTCTTCGAGAACTTCAGGGCCGGCGACGAGCACATCCTCGGCGGGGAGACCGGCAAGGGGTTCTACCAGATGATGGACGGCGTCGAGGTCGGGCGCGTGAACGTCGCCGCCCGGGCCTGCGGCATCGCCCACCGGGCGTTCGAGCTCGCCATCGCCTACAGCCAGCAGCGCGAGACCTTCGGCAAGCCGATCTCCGAGCACCAGGCGATCCTGTTCCGCCTTGCCGAGATGGCGACCAAGGTGGAGACCGCTCACGCGATGATGGTCCGGGCCGCTCGCCAGAAGGACTCCGGGCAGCGCAACGACGTCGAGGCCGGCATGGCCAAGATGGTCGCCTCGGAGTACTGCAACGAAGTGGTCCAGGACTCCTTCCGGATCCACGGCGGCTACGGCTACTCCAAGGAGTACGAGATCGAGCGGCTCTACCGCGAGGCGGCGTTCATGCTCATCGGCGAGGGCACCAGCGACATCCAGAAGATGATCATCGGCCGCTCGCTGCTCAAGGACTACAAACTCACGTAGTCGCTCGTGCCTGCCACTCGGGTGCGAGCACGGCCCACACCTCGGTGTCCCACATCCGGCCGTCGTGCTCCCACGACTCCCGCATGGTCCCTTCGTGGGTCATGCCGATCCGCTCGGCCACCGCGCGGCTGGCGAGGTTCTCGGGCACGCAGTGCCACTCGGCGCGGTGCAGTCCGCGCACCCGAAGGGCCCAGTCCAGCATCGCGGCCACGGCTCGGGTCACGTAGCCGTGGCCCTGGGCGTCGGCAGCCAGCCAGACGCCGATCTCGCAGACCCCGCCTTCCGGCTCGAAGATCCGGAACAGGGTCCCGCCGACCATCCGGCCGCCGACCCGCAGCGCGTAGATGCGCCGGCCGTCGGCGGCGGTGCCGTCGGCGTACCGCTGCAGGAAGCCCCGGGCCTTCTCCTCGTCCTGGATGGCGCCGCCCCACGGCAGCCACGGGGCGAGGTGATCGCGCTCGGCGGCGATGAAGTCGGCGAACTCGGCGGCCTGCCACGGCTCGAGCGTTGTGAGCGTGAGACCTTCGCCGAGGTCGAGGGTGAGCATCTGTTCGTTCCTTCCGCACGTCACATAACAACTGTTGTGTAACCTAGCACCATGCCGGTGACCGTGGATCACGACGTCCGTCGCCGCGAGGTCGCCGAGGCGGTCTGGCGGGTGCTGGCCGACACCGGGTTCGCCGGGCTCAGCCTGCGGGCAGTGGCCCGCGAGATGGGCGCGACCACGGGACTGCTGACCCACTACTTCGCGAGCAAGCGCGAGCTCGTGGCACACGCGCTGGACGTCGTGCACGAGCGCACCGCGCCACGGATGGCCGCCGCAGGCGCCGGTGTCGGTGGTGTTGAGGGGCTGCGTGAGCGGCTGCGGGCGGTGCTGGTCGAGGACGAGGACGCGACCGTGCTGAGCCGGGTCTGGGTCGGCTTCTGGGACCTCGCGCTGGCCGATGTTGAGCTCGGGCTGGCGGAGGCCGCGCGCTACGAGCGCTGGCGTGCGCGGTTGCGGCCGCTGGTCGACGAGGCGATGGCCGCCGGTGAGCTGGCAGCGGGACGCGACCCCGAGACAGTGGTCGACGTACTGACCGCGTTCACCCACGGTCTGGTGATCCAGGCGCTGTTCGACCCTGACCGGTTCCCCGCCGAGCGGCAGTACGCCGTCCTCGACGAGCTGCTGGCCGCGCTCGGCCAGCAGATTAGGTGACGGTCACGTTGGCGATCGTGTAGCCGGTCTCGTCGTCGGCGATCTGCTTGTTGCCGTCCACGTAGACGCTGTTCGGGTAGTCCTGGTCGGCCGGCCAGTCGACGTCGACCGAGGCGGCCTCGGTGTCGTTGGCCTTCTCGATGACGTCGTTGATGGTGAGCCAGAAGATCCTGTCCGCCGGATCGCCGGCCTTGATGTCGCCGTCCCGGCCACCGTTCTGGCCAAGCCCGTAGACCGCGCCCACCACCTCGGCGTCAGCGACCGTCACCACGACCGGTGCGCCGGCGCCCATGCAGAAGCAGGTGACGGTGAGCTCGAACGTGTAGTCGGTCGGCTCGAACTCCGGATAGGTGCCGACCGTCGGTGCCGCGGTCGGACTCGGCGTCGGCGTACTGGTGGCCGTCGTGGGACCCGGATCCGTGGCGATGTCGTCCCCGTCGTCGCTCGAGCCGCACGCGGCGAGGGACAGCGGGAGCAGGAGGGCAGCAACGGACAACGCGAGGGATCGCATGGGGGTGGGACGAGTCGTCTGCGCGTCGGGTTCCATGCGTCCACTCTGCCGGGTCTCTGCCCCTATCGTCGGAGCGCCATGACCACGAGCCGACGCATGCCGCTGCTCGCGACGGGCGTCCTGACCGGTCTCGCGGCGGCCGCGGTCGTGCTCGTGCCACCCGTCGACGGCGCTCGCTCGGCGACCGCCAGCAGGGTGGCCGCAGTCGGGTGGGCCGATGCTCCCGCGACCGCTTCGGAGGGCTCAGCACTGCCGCTGCGGGTCACCCTCGCCCCCGGTGCGGCCACCGTGGCGACCGTGCGGGTCGCGGGCGGGACCGTCGTCGGGCTCCCGGACGCCTGCGCACCGAGCACCGTCATCCGCCGCCGCTCCTACCTGTCGGCCGACGGCAGCACCCTGGTCTGCGACGTGGTCGACGAGCACGGCCAGGAGCTCGCGGTCGAGGTCCGGCCCGGCGCTTCACCCGGGCCGCTCACGGTGACGGTCACCGACGGTGGCATCGCCACTTCGGCGGCCGCCCTCCCAGTGCTGGTAGGGCTTCCGAGCACCCCACGCCGGCTGCGGCTGCTGTCGAGCCCGGACTTCCTGAACGCCGACATCGCCGACCTGCGTCGTGGCCCTGGCTTCTGGAACCCCGACCGGTCGGCCAACTCCACCAGCCCGGCCTACGAGAGGGCGATCGACCACGTGCTCGACGACTGGGAACGGCAGCAGCCGGACGCGGTGCTGGTGTCCGGTGACTTGGTCGACGGCCGCTGGGGTCGCGACTCGCGCCACACGGGCAACTTCGGGCCGGTCAACAACCCCACAAAGCGGGCGAAGGCTGCACGCCTCGCGGCGGCGACGTACTACCCGCGGTACCTCCAGCGGTTCCGCGAGCACGGCCTCGACCTCTACGCCGCCGCCGGCGACCACGAGTACGGCGACAACCCCTGGACGGCCTCCAAGCGCCGCCTCGCCCCGGTGTTCCAGCAGCAGTTCGCGCGCTACTTCACGCGCACCCCGAACGGGCGTCCGCGGTTCCACGACCACCCGAAGGGGGCGCACGCCGGGACGGCGTACGCGTTCCGCCCGGTGCCGGACGTCCAGGTAGTGACCATCGACCCGTTCGACATCGCGCCGGACCATGCCCGCCTCCGGGTCGACCGCCAGCAGCTGCGGTGGCTGGTGCGGGTGCTCCGCTCCGCGCAGGAGGACGGCGTGCGCTGGACCATCGTCCAGGGCCACCTGCCGATCCTCGAGCCGGTCCGCTCGCGCGGCTCCAGCGAGCTGCACTACCCCGGCGGCTCGAGGTCGCGGCTGTGGCAGGTGTTCCGGAAGTACGGCGTCGACGTCTACCTCTGCGGGGAGGTGCACGACGTGACCGCGACCAGCCAGGACGGCATCCTCCAGCTCGCCCACGGCGGCGCGTTCCAGTTCGGCCTGACGACCTACGCCGTGCTCGACGTGTACGACGACCGGCTCGACATCACGCTGCGCGACTACGAGGTCCGGATCCGCGACGCGCGTGACCACAGCCGGCTGTGGGAGACCGTCCGCAGCGGACTCAAGAAGAGGGTCAGGGTGGACCGCGAGCCGGTCACCATAGGGACGCTCACCCTGGACCAGGACGGGCTGGTGCCCCGGCCGACCGGGATCCTGCTGCCTTCCGGGCGATAACGTCTCGACCCCCTTGAACCCTCGTGCGAGGGTTGGTGGTGGACCACCCGCAAACCCCCACACGGAGGAACTGATGTCAGGAGCGAACGACGACCTGAAGGCCAAGATGCGGGAGGCCCTCGAAAAGAAGAACGCCGGACGTCGCAAGAAGGGGGAGAAGGGCGTCCACGAGGACGGCCCCGTGCGCGAGAAGGCGCACGGCTCCGAGGTCCTCGACGGCGCGCCGAAGATGCATCGCCGCAAGGCCGGTGGCGGGGGTTCCTGACCGGTTCGCCACAATGCGTACATGCAGTTCGGACGCAGCTATGAGGAGTTCGAGGTCGGTGCGACCTACAAGCACTGGCCAGGCAAGACGGTCACCGAGTACGACGACCACCTGTTCTGCCTGCTCACGATGAACCACCACCCGCTGCACCTCGACGCGCACTACGCGGAGGAGACGACGCAGTTCGGCAAGAACGTCGTCGTGGGCAACTACGTCTACTCGATCCTTCTCGGCATGTCGGTCCCGGACATCTCCGGCAAGGCGATCGCCAACCTCGAGATCGAGTCGCTGCGCCACGTCGCCCCGACCTTCCACGGCGACACGCTCTACGGCGAGACCACGGTCCTCGACAAGTGGGAGTCGAAGTCCAAGGACGACCGTGGCGTGGTCCACGTGGAGACGATCGGCTACAACCAGGACGGCAAGGTCGTCTGCATCTTCCGCCGCAAGGTGATGGTGCCCAAGAACAGCTATCTCGACGAACGCGGCGGTGAGCAGCCCGGTCGCCCCGTGCCTCAGCCGGACAAGAACTGGCCGGGCTGACTGTCGATCACCGTCGAACGACGTGAAAGTGCTGTGGAACTGCGCTCAGGACAGCACGTTCGCGCCACTCGATGGTGACGAGTGGCCCGCTGGCGCGAACGAGCGCGCCAGCGGCAGCATCGCCAGGATCAGCAACATGGGGACGGCGAAGCCGAGCCGCAGTGAGCCCGCTCCGACGAGTCCGGTGAGCACGGCACCGAGCAGCCCACCGACATAGTTGAACTGGTTGAACCGTGCGATCACCGCGTCGACGCGGGCCCGATCGCCGCCAGCGATCCGGGCCGCGGCCGAGAAGCTCAGCGGCGCGATCACGGAGACTCCGGCGCCGAGGAGGGTGAAGCCGAGCACCGCGACCGGCCAGGTCGGCGCGGTGACCACCACGAGGAGGGCCAGCGAGGCCACCACCGAACCGGTGCGCAGCACCAGCGTCGCGCCGTACCTCGCCACGAGGGAGTCGCCGGCCACGCGCACCACGAGACTGGCGACGAGGTAGGGCAGCGTGGCCAGCGCCACGAGCGAACGCGGGGCGTCGACGACGTCGTCGAGGAAGGTCGGCCCCCAGGTCTGTGAGGCCGTGTCGACCATGTAGAAGAGCACCATCCCGAGCCCGACCAGCAGGATCGGCCGCCAGGGGACCTCGACCTGCTGTGCCATGTGATGGGCCTCGGCGACGGCCTCCTCGCGCTCGCGGGGAAGGTACGGCGCGGCCAGGGCCACGAGCGGCACCACGGCGACCAGGCCCGCCGTCCAGAGCGGCGCGTGCGCGGCGGCCAGCGCATAACAGGCACCGACGATGCCGCCGAAGGTCCAGGCGCCGTGGAACGACGGCAGGATCGTTCGGCCGTACCGGTGCTCGACCGCGACGGCCTGCATGTTGCTGGTCGCGTCGACGATGCCCAGTCCAACGCCGTACGCCGCGAGGGCCAGCACGAAGACCAGGCCGGTCGGCGCGGCGGCGACCACCGGCACCGCGAGACCGACGGCGAGCAGCCCGGCGCGAAGGGTGCTGGCGCTGGAGCTGCGGTGTGCGAGCCGCTCGGCGACCACCGAGCCGGCGCCGGCGAGCAGGACGATCATGAGCAGCACGAGCGACAGCTGGACGTCGGAGAGATCCCAGCGGTCGGAGAACCGCGGCAGCCGGGTGGTGAGGCTGATGAAGACCATCCCCTGGGTGGCGAAGGCGAGCGCTGCGGCGCGGCGGGCCAGCCGATCGGCCGCCTCGGGGGAGCTCTGCATGGCCCGATCGTGCCAGTGACGCCCCCGTGGTCGGTGAGGGAGGATCATCCGGGCAAAATTCGGGCCCTTCCGGTCCGGCACTGAGAGGAAGACATGGCGCGCACGGGACAGCAGCTGCGGGTCCGCACGGCGAAGGCTATGGCCGACAGCAGTCGCCCGTCGGTCAAGACCGCGACGGAGAAGAAGTCGGGGCTGGGCGACCGGCTCCGCTACATGTTCGACAACTCGATGTCATCGGGGACACCCGCGCTGATCGCGTGGCTCGTCGGCGCCACGCTTCTCCTCATCGTGGTGTTCTCCGCGATCCTCACGGTTCTCCAGCTCGGCAAGGACAGCTTCAAGCACAACTTCTTCGAGCAGCTGTTCTACAACCTGCTTCACGCGCTCGACCCCGGCACCATCGGCGGTGACGAGGGCAGCTGGGCGTTCCTGCTCACGCTGCTCGCACTCACCCTGGGCGGCCTGTTCATCGTGAGCGCGCTGATCGGCGTGCTGGCCAGCGGCATCGACTCGAAGCTGGCCGACCTTCGTCGCGGCCGCTCGATCGTGCTCGAGAAGGAGCACACCGTGATCCTCGGCTGGTCGGAGTCGATCTTCACGATCATCTCCGAGCTGACGCTGGCCAACGAGAGCCGCAAGGACCCGGTGATCGTGATCCTCGCCGACAAGGACAAGGTCGACATGGAGGAGGAGCTCAAGGTCAAGGTGCCCGACCGCCGCGGCACCAAGATCATCTGCCGGTCCGGCTCCCCGATGGACCTCGACGACCTGCGCCTGAGCAGCCACGACACGGCCCGCTCGGTGATCCTGCTGGCTCCCGACTCCGAGGACCCCGACTCCGAGGTCATCAAGACCCTGCTCGCGCTGACGCACGCCGGCACCGAGGGGCCGCGGATCGTCGCCGAGATCCAGGACCCGAGCAACCTCGAGGCCGCCGCGCTCGTCGGCAAGGGCCGGACGACGCTGCTCGACATCCGCGAGACCGTCGCGAAGCTGGTCGTGCAGACCTCGCGCCAGTCCGGTGCTGCCGCCGTCTACACGGAGCTCTTCGACTACTCCGGCGACGAGTTCTACTTCTTCGACGACCACGGCCTGGCCGGTTCGACGTACGCCGAGGCTCAGCAGGCGTTCGAGGCGGCGTCCGTGGTCGGCGTCGTCGACGGAGAGACGTCGAAGCTGAACCCGCCCGCGGACACCGTCCTCACCGCCGACCAGACCCTCATCGTCGTCGTCGAGGACGACTCCGCGCTCGAGGGCCAGTCGCGGTCGATGACCGAGCCCGCCCTCAACAAGCTGGGCCAGCAGACGGGCGCCGCCCCGCGTCCTACCGAGGCGCTCCTGATCGGCTGGAACGATCGCGCGCCGATCGTGCTCCGCGAGCTGGACCGCTACGCGCCACCCGGCTCCGCGCTGACCGTGCTGACCGCTTTCGGGGACCCCGTCGCGCCGTCCTTCGAGAACCTTGCCGTCACCGTGGTCAAGGCGTCGACCACCAACCGGGCGGTGCTCGAGGAGCATGTCGGTGCGGAGCTCGACCAGATCATCGTGCTCTGCTACGACCGGGACCTCGAGGCCCAGGCGGCCGACTCGCGGACGCTCGTGTCGCTGCTGCACGTGCGCGACATCCTGCGCAAGGTCGGCTCGGAGACGCCAGTGGTGAGCGAGATGATGGACGACCGCAACCGGATCCTCGCCTCGGTCGCCGACGTCGACGACATCGTGGTGAGCGGCGAGATCGTGTCGCTCCTGGTCACCCAGCTGTCGGAGGACGGCCGGCTCGAGGCGGTCTTCAAGGAGCTGCTCGGTGCCGAGGGCAGCGAGATCTACCTGCGGCCGGCCGAGTGGTACGTCGAGCCGGGGACCGACGTCAGCTGGGCCACCGTGGTGGCCGGCGCGGCGCGGCGCAACGAGAGCGCGATCGGGCTCAAGTCGGCGCTGCTGGCCGAGCCGGGGCTCAAGTTCGGGGTGGTCGTCAACCCGCCGAAGTCGCAGACCTACACGATCGGGGCGGGCGACGCGGTCGTGGTTCTCGCAGAAGACTGAGCCACCGCCCATCGAGCTTGTCGAGATGGCCGCAGGGTCAGCTCCCGCCTTCCTTGCGGCAGTCTCGACGAGCTCGACCAGCGGTGGCTGGGTCCCCGACGTCCTCTAGCGTGACCTCGTGGGAGACATCTGGCTGGTCCGGCACGGTGCCACCGAGTGGAGCGTGTCCGGCCGGCACACGTCGACCACGGAGCTGCCGCTCACCGGACCGGGCGAGGACAGCGCGCGATTGCTGGCGCCGCGGCTGGCGGAGGCGTCGTTCGCGCTGGTACTGACTTCGCCGAGGGAGCGCGCCCGACGTACGGCAGAGCTCGCGGGGTTCGCGAGCGCCGAGGTGGACGAGGACCTGGCCGAGTGGGCCTACGGCTCGTACGAAGGGATCACCACCGACGAGATCCGGGAGTCGGTGCCCGGCTGGACGGTCTGGACCCACCCGTGCCCTGGAGGCGAGTCGGCGGACCACGTTTCGGCGCGGCTGGACCGGGTCGTGGCCCGGTGCCACGCTGCGGACGGGGACGCGCTGCTGTTCGGGCACGCCCACGCACTCCGAGCGCTGACCGCCCGCTGGCTGCAGCTGCCGGTCTCCGAAGGGCGGCTGCTGCGCCTGGACACCGGGACCGTCTCGCGGCTCGGCCACGAGCGCGAGGAACCGGTGGTGCTGACGTGGAGCTCTTGACCTGGCTTCGTCCTGTCTTGGACGGTTGACCATGGCTCTCACGGTCGGCTGCCCTCGCTGCGCGACGCCGATCGCCCAGGCAGGCGACCTGTGGTCGTGTCCCGACCACGGCGTGGTCGAGCCGCTCTGGCGGCCCACAGAGGCGTCGTACGACGCTTTCGTCGACCACCTGGGTGCCACCGCGCGCTTCCCGACGTACCTGCCCTGGCCGCTGAGCCCGGGTTGGCGGGTCACGGACTTCGCCGCGGTCGGGACCGTCGACCGCGGCCGGGCGGCGATGACCTGCGTCTCCGGAACGTCGACCCTGGACGGCCCGGTCGACGTCCTCGTCATCAGTGAGGAGCCGGGGATCGGCCTCGGCGCCCGCATCGCCGGCACCCGCCACGACGACCCCGGCGCCGAGATCGGGGAGGGGCCGCCCACGATGCGGGTCCGCATCGACTCCAAGTCCATCTCGCTCTGGCCGGTGTCCACGTCCTCGGCCTCCGGCGAGTGGGACCGATCGGTCGTCGCCGGTGAGGCAGACGGCCGCTGGCTGTGGCTGGTGCTCCGGCCCGCTTCGGCCGTCATGCTCCTGCGCGACGACTGGATCCTGCGGGACGTGTCCGGCCTGGGGCCGCCGCTGGTGGAGCTGCCGTTCGGAGGCCCAGCGCCCGCCTGGTGACGGAGCGCCCGTCCTAGGGTGCAACCGTGCGCATCGACCTCCACACCCACACGCGGGCCAGCGACGGCACGCAGACGGCGGAGGAGCTCGTGCGGGCGGCCCGGGCGACCGGGCTGGACGTGCTCGGGCTGACCGACCACGACACCACCGAGGGGTGGACGGAGTCGGCACGGACCGCGGAAGAGGTCGGGATCACGCTGGTGCGCGGGATCGAGGTCAGCACCAAGCACCTGGGCCGCGGGGCGCACCTGCTCGCCTACCTGCCCGACCCGACGTACCCACCCCTGCTGACGCAGCTGCGCAAGATCCTCGACGGCCGCAGCAGCCGGGTGCCGGCGATGCTGGAGCGGCTCCGCTCGGTCGGGGTCGACGTCGACATCGCGGACGTACGCCGCGCCTCCGACGGCACGGCGGCGACCGGCCGCCCGCACGTGGCGGACGCGCTGGTCGCGCTGGGCGTGGTGCCGGACCGCAACGCGGCGTTCCGGCAGTTCCTCAGCCCGGGCCGGCCGGCGTACGTCAACCGCTACGCCGCCCCGCTGGTCGAGATGATCCGCATCGTCGAGGAGGCCGGGGGAGTGTCCGTGCTGGCGCACCCGTGGGGCCGGCACGGCGCGCACTCGATGCCGGAGAGCGCGATCATCGAGCTCGCCGGGCTGGGCCTGGCCGGTCTCGAGGTCGACCACCAGGACCACACACCGGCGGACCGCGAGCAGCTGCGCGCGATCGCCCGGCGGCTCGACCTCGTGGTCACCGGCTCCAGCGACCACCACGGTCTCGGCAAGCACGATCACGAGCTCGGCTGCAACACCACCGCCCCCGAGGAGTACGAACGTCTGCTCGCCCTCGCCGATGCCGCATCGGCGCGATCGGCCCGGCCCACTCCCGAGGTCATCCAGTGACCCGCTACGCGATCGATGCGCCCACGCTGCTCCACATCGTGACCGAGGAGCTGACGATCAACCCGGAGCACCAGCTGGTCGCGCCCCATGCGATCCGGTCGCAGGCACTCACGCTCCTGCTGGGGCAGGTGCGCAGCGGTGAGCTCTCCGAGCAGGACGCCGGCACCCTGCACACGCGCCTGACCGAGCTCAAGATCCGCGTGCTCGGCGACCGGGTGTCGCGCGCGACCTCGTTCAAGATCGCGAACGAACAGGGCTGGGAGACGACGTTCGACGCGGAGTACTTCGCCGTCACCCGCCTTCAGGCCGACGCGTTCGTGACCGTCGACGAGGAGATGGCGGAGAAGGCGACGGGAATCGTGCCGCTCGCCCCGGTCAGTGCGCTCACGGAGTAGTACCTACTTGCGCCCTATCGACTGGAAGCGCTGCAGCACGCTGTTCGGGATCAGCCGGGAGGCGGTCGCGATGGCCTTGTACTGCGCGGACGGGATCGAGAAGGTCCGGCCCTTGTCGAAGTCCGACAGCGCGGTGGCGACCAGCTTGTCCGCGTCGAGCCACAGGAAGTCGGGGGCCGAGCCGCGGTCGACGTCCATCCGCTCGTGGAACTCGGTCTTGGTGAACCCCGGGCAGAGCGCCATCACCTTCACGCCCCGTGGCTTGTACTCGTTGGCCGCCCACTCCGAGAAGCTGTTGACCCACGCCTTCGCGGCGCTGTAGGAGCCGCGCGGGAGGAAGGCCGCCACGCTGGAGACGTTGATGATGCCGCCGTGGCCGCGCTCGGCCATCGCCTTGAGCGCCGCGTGTGAGAGGCGGAGCACGGCGGTGACCAGGATGTCGAGCATTGCAGTCTCGGCTTCCACGGAGTTGTTCAAGAACCGCCCCTTGAGCCCGAAGCCGGCGTTGTTGACCAGCAGGTCCACCGGTCGCGTGGCGTCCGCCAGCCGCGCCTCGATGCGGGCCAGGTCCTCGCGGTCGGTCAGGTCGGCGGTCAGCACCTCGATCTCGACGCCGTGGGCGGCGCGGAGCTCGGCTGCGGTCTTCTCCAGCCGTTCCTCGTCGCGCGCGACGAGGACCAGGTCGTAGCCGCGGGCCGCGAGCTGCTGGGCGAAGGAGTGGCCGATGCCTGCTGTGGGGCCGGTCACGAGAGCGGTCTCAGACATGCGTTGAAGTCTGGCAGGTGGGTACTCCGTCATCAGCGGGGTGTCCGGCATGATGGAGCCCGATATGGCCACCCCACGAAACCGCTACGGCTGCGCGCTTCGCGCGGTGGAGACGTCGCGCTTCCGCAGGGACCCCGGAAAAGCATGACCCTGCGACGTACGACCGTCCTCGCGATCGCCAACCAGAAGGGTGGCGTCGCAAAGACGACGACGGTGGCGTCCATCGGGGCCGCCCTGGCAGAGCTCGGCCAGCGCGTGCTGCTCGTCGATCTCGACCCGCAGGCCTGCCTGACCTTCTCGCTGGGCATAGACCCCGAGGACCTCGAGCTCTCGATCCACCACGTCCTGACCAAGGGGCTGGCGCCCACGGAAGCGATCGTCACCACCGAGGACGGCGTCGACCTGCTCCCGGCGACCATCGAGCTGGCGCGTGCCGAGGCCGACCTGCTCACCCGCACCGGCCGCGAGCACGTCCTGCGCACGATGGTCGAGGACCTCGCCGAGCAGGGCGAGGACTACGACTGGATCCTGCTCGACTGCCCGCCCTCGCTCGGCGTACTCACCGTCGCCGCGCTCACCGCGGCCGAGGGGGTCCTGATCCCGCTCCAGTGCGAGACCCTCTCGCATCGCGGCGTCGGTCAGCTGCTCGACACCGTCCATGACGTGCGGCGGTTCACCAACCGCGACCTGACGGTGTGGGGCGTGCTGCCGACGCTGTACGACGGGCGCACCAACCACGCCCGGGCCGTGCTCGACACGATCTCGGACACCTACGACCTCGAAGTGCTCGAGCCACCGATCCCGAAGACCATCAAGTTCGCCGAGGCACCGGCTGCGGGCCGGTCGATCCTGGCCACCAGCCGCAGCAGCAAGGGTGCCCGCGCCTACCGCGAGGTCGCCGCCAATCTCTCCGCCCGAGTGGCGTCCTGATCCATGGGGCGCCACCTGTCCCAACCTCCGCGCCGCCACGCCGCGACGCCGGCCGGCCGCCGGCGTGCCGAGAGGGCGCAGCCGCGCTACGGCCGGCTCGCTGTGCTCGGTGCCTCGGTGAGCGTCACCGGCATCGCGATGCTGGGCGGGGTCGGCGTGCTCCCGTCGGTGGCCAGCGGCGACGACGGCGACACCGCGCACGACTCGACCGCTGACGCCGCGGCGGGCTCGGTCCTGGCCGGCGCCGCGACCACGCCGTCCGCCCAGCCCTCCACTGAGACGTCCACGCAACCTTCCACCCGGTCCTCCCCCCAGGGCGGCGGCGCCGGCGGCAACACGGGCAAGAACCAGCCCGCACTCACTTCTACGAGTGGCGGACCCCAGGCCGGTGACACGAGCGACTCGAACCCGCCGGTCCCTGATGACTCCGGAGACGGCCGGCGGATCGTCTTCGACCAGAGCGACCAGCGGGTCTGGCTGGTCGACGACAACGAGGACGTCGAACGGACCTACCTCGTCTCGGGCAGCCTCTACGACAACCTCGAACCCGGCACCTACTCGGTCTACTCGAAGTCCGAGCAGGCGTGGGGGATCGACGACTCCGGGACGATGCAGTACTTCGTCCGCTTCACGGAGGGCACCAACGGCGCGGCCATCGGCTTCCACGACATCCCGGTCGACAACGGCGAGCTCGTGCAGACCGTCGACGAGCTGGGCACGCCGCAGTCGCACGGCTGCGTGCGTCAGGAGCGCGACGACGCCATCGCGCTGTGGGAGTTCGCCCCGGTCGGCACCGAGGTCGACGTCACCGCGTGATGCGGGACGCGCCAGCGGACCGGATCGTCGGTGGTTGAGCTGCGACGGAGCGTGTCGAAACCCCCGCAGCGAAGGCTGGGACTCCCGAGTCAGTCGGTGAACGCCGCCTCGAGCGACGCCTGGGCCAGGGCCGAGAGGTCGTTCTCGGACAGGTCGAACGCCTGGGCCACCGCGAGGTAGTTGTCGGCGACGTAGCCGCCGAAGTAGGCGGGGTCGTCGGAGTTGATCGTCACCAGGACTCCCGCGTCGAGCAGGCGTGGCAACGGGTGGGCGGTCATGTCGGGGACCACCCTCAGCCGGACGTTCGACAGGGGGCAGACGGTCAGCGGCGTGCGGTCGGCCGCCAGCCGTCGCACCAGCGCGGCATCCTCGATGCAGCGGACGCCGTGGTCCACCCGCTCCACCCCGAGGACGTCGATCGCCTCCCAGACGAACGATGGCGGGCCTTCCTCGCCGGCGTGCGCGACCCGGTGGAAGCCCAGCTCGGCCGCGGCGGCGAACGCCGGCGCGAACAGGCGGGGCGGGTGGTCGGCCTCGGTCGAGTCCATCCCGACGCCGACGACCTGGTCGCGATGGGGCTCCAGCGACTGCACGGTCTCCAGGGCGGCCTCCGGCCCGCGGTGCCGCACAACGCAGGCGATCAGCGCCATCTCCGGCCCGCCTGCGGCCGCGCTCTCGCTCGCCGCGGAGGACAGCCCGGACACGACCTCGCCGAGCGTCACGCCCCGGGCGGTGTGCTCCTGCGGGTCGAAGAACAGCTCAGCGCGCACGACGCCGTCGGCCCGAGCCCGGGCCAGGTAGGCCGCTGCGAGGTCGTGGAAGTCCACCGCGGTGCGCAGGACCGCCAGGCAGGCGTAGTAGAGGTCGAGGAACGACTGCAGGTCGCTGAACGACTGCGCCCGTCGCAGCGCGGCGACGTCGTGGAACGGCAGCTCGACCCCGTTGCGCGCCGCCAGCTCGAAGGCGAGCTCCGGCTCGAGCGTGCCCTCGACGTGGACGTGCAGCTCGGCCTTGGGGAGCCCGGCGACGAACGAGCGCAGCATGCCGTCAGGCCGTCGCGGGGGCCTTGCCCTCGCCGGAGCCCGAACGACGACGGCGACGCCGGTTGCGGGTGCGCGCCGGACCGTCGCCGGCCGGCTTGTCCGCCGCGGCGATGGGCGCGCTCTCAGCCGTGACGGACTCGCCGCTGCGGCTGCGCGTGCGGTTCCGATCGCGCTGCGGGCGCTCCCCGCGCTCGCGACGGTCGCCCTGGCGTCCGCCGCGGTCGCCGCCGCGACCACCGCGGGGCTCGCGGTCCTCGCGGGGCTCACGCGGCTTCTCGGGCACGATCCGGCCCTTGGTGCCGGGCGGGATTCCCTGGTCGTGCCAGAGGTGCTCGGAGGTCGAGTAGGTCTCCTGCGGCTCGTCGAAGGGCAGGTCGAGCGTCTTGTTGATCATCTTCCAGCGGTGCAGGTCAGCCCAGTCGACGAACGTGATCGCGATGCCCGACGCACCCGCTCGACCGGTGCGGCCGATGCGGTGCACGTAGGCATTGTCGTCCTCGGGGCAGGTGTAGTTGATGACGTGGGTGACGCCGGCGACGTCGATGCCGCGCGCGGCGACATCGGTGGCGACCAGCACCTGCAGCTTGTCGTCACGGAACCTGGTCAGCGCCTTCTCGCGCGCGACCTGGGCCATGTCGCCGTGCAGGGCGTTGCTCTTGAAGCCACGCTCCTCGAGGTCGTCGGCGATCCGCTGGGCCTGCCGCTTGGTGCGCGTGAAGACGATCATCTTCCCGGCGTCCTCGGCCTGGAGGATCCGCCCGATCATCTCGGGCTTGTCGAGGTCGTGGGCGAGGTAGATGAACTGCGCGGTCGCGGGCACCATCGTGGTGTCGTACGACGACTCGGCGCGGATGTTCATCGGGTGCCGCATGTGACGACGGGCCAGAGCGACGATCTGCGAGGGCATGGTCGCCGAGAACAGCATCGTCTGCCGGGTCTCAGGCGTCTTGGACAGGATCTTCTCGACGTCGGGCAGGAAGCCGAGGTCGAGCATCTCGTCGGCCTCGTCGAGGACCAGCGCGTGCACGTGGGACAGGTCGAGGGCGCGACGGTCGGCGAGGTCGATCAGCCGGCCCGGCGTACCGACGACGATGTCGACACCTTCCTTCAGCGCGTCGAGCTGGGGCTCGTAGCCCACACCGCCATAGACGGTGAGCACGCGCATGCCGCGGTCGGAGCCGGCCAGGGCGAGGTCGCCCGAGACCTGGAGCGCCAGCTCGCGGGTCGGAGCAACGACGAGCGCCTGGGGCTTGCCCTGCGGGATCTCGGAGTAGTCGGGGTCCTTCGTCGCGACGCTGCGCTGCAGGATCGGGATGCCGAAGGCCAGCGTCTTGCCGGTGCCCGTGCGGGCCTGGCCGATCAGGTCGGTGCCCAGCAGGGCGACGGAGAGGGTCATCTCCTGGATGGCGAACGGGGTGGTGATACCGGCGCGCTCGAGCGCGCTACAAATCTCGGGGAGCACCCCGAGCTCTCTGAACGTGGTCAGGGTCTTGTCGCTTTCGTGTGATGGTCAGCCCACCCGGCACCTCGCCGGAGAGCCGAACTGGAAGAAAGTCAGTTCGGGTGCGGCGGACCTATTCACACTTGTGTCACGTCTGCCGCGCACATACCGGGCCGTCCGTTGACGGCCTCTACCAGCATCAATGTTATCGGTAAGGTGCGCGCGTGGCCCCATCTGCGCCAGGTTCGACCTCCGGTTCGACCCCCGACGCGACCAGCGAGCACGCTCCGCTCGTCTTCGACGACCCTCTCTACCGCGAGGCCGTCGTGGACCTGCTCGGGGCGGTGTCGTACGGCGAGATCTCCGCCTTCGAACGACTGGCGGAGGACGCGCGCATGGCCCCGACGCTCGAGGACAAGGTCGCGATCGCGACCATGGCCAGCGCCGAGTTCGGCAAGGTCGCGGCGCTGCACGCCCGGATCACCGAGCTCGGTACGGACCCGTTCGTGGCCATGACGCCCTTCCGCGACGCGATCGACCTGTTCCACGCGCACACGGCGCCTTCGGACTGGTTCGAGAGCCTGATCAAGGCCTACGTCGGGGACGGGCTCGCCGACGACTTCTACCGGGAGATCGCGGCGTTCCTCGACACCGACACCCGCGACCTGATCGTCGCCTCCCTGGACGACGACGGTCACGCGGCGTTCGTCGTGGGCAGGGTCCGGGCCGCCATCACCGCGGACCCGCGGCTGGGCGGCCGGCTGGCCCTCTGGGGTCGCCGGCTGATGGGGGAGGCGCTCACCCAGGCGCAGCGGGTGGCCGCGGAGCGGGACGCGCTGTCCGCGCTGCTGGCCGGCGGCGTCGACCGACCCGGGCTCGACCTGGCCGCGATCGGCCGGATGTTCACCCGGATCACCGAGCGGCACGCCGCCCGGATGGACGAGCTCGGGCTGTCGGCCTGACGGGTCGGCGTCAGGCGCGCTTGCGCTTGCCGAGCACGCTGGCCGCGGCGATCACCAGGATCGCGGCGACCGCGATCTGCCAGATGTGCCGCCACCAGTCCAGGCCACTGGTGGACTCGCGGAAGCTGAAGACGTCGACGTAGAGCCAGTTGCCCAGGAACACGCCGCCGACGCCGCACAGGACCGTGGCCCAGAGCGGGACGTCGCGGTCGCCGGGAGCGACCCACTTGCCGAGCAGGCCGATGATCGCCCCGCCGATGAGTGCCCAGAGAATCGTGCCGACCATGTGGTGATCCTAGCTACGGAATCCGACCGTCCCGGCCACGCCAGTGCCGATCTCGACGTAAGCCACCTTGGCACCGGGAACGACGACCCTGCGGCCCTTCACGTCGGTCAGCGTGATCACGCCCTCGCCGCTGGAGAGAACCTCACTGACGTGCTTCTCCACCTCCTCGGCGGACTCCTGCACCTCCACGACGAGCTCGCGCTGAGCTTGCTGCACGCCGATCTTGACCTCCACGGTCATTCCTCCTGGGTAAGTCTTGCTGTCAGTGGTCGTCGGTCAGCGGGTAGCCGCGGATCCCGCGCCAGGCCAACCCCGCGACGAGGTCCGCCGCGTCGGACCGCTCGATGCCACCGGCCTCAGTGAGCCAGAACCGCGCACTGACCTGCGCCATTCCCACCAAGGAGACTGCGAGGAGCCGGGACTGCTCGTCGGAGAGGCCGGTGTCCTCGTGGATCACGTCGGCCACGAGCGCGGCGGTCTCGGTGGTGACCCGCTCGACCTGCTCGCGCACGGCCGGCTCGTTGGTGAGGTCGGACTCGAAGACCAGCTTGAAGGCGCCGCTGTCGCTGGCGACGTAGTCGTAGAAGACCGCCATCGTGGCCTCGACCCGCTTCTTGTTGTCCTGGGTCGACTCCAGCGCGGCGCGCGTGTTGGCGATGATCGTGTCGCACGAGGCGTCGAGCAGCGCGAGGTAGAGGTCGAGCTTGCCCGGGAAGTGCTGGTAGAGCACCGGCTTGGACACCCCGGCGCGGTCGGCGATGTCGTCCATGGCGGCCGCGTGGTAGCCCTGCGCGACGAATACCTCGAGAGCGGATGACAGCAGCTGGGCGCGCCGCTCACGGCGGGGAAGTCGTCCCCCGCGTGGCCGCGCGGCGTCCACGTCGTACTGGCCCGTGCTCACGGTCGTGACCCTACCCAACAGTTCAGCTCTGACCGGATGACGGGACGTGTCGCGGCGTACGGCGTGGCGCGCGACCATGGAAGGGAACAGACCGGCCGCCTCGCGGCGTTCTTCAGCCAGAAGCCCTGACAAGCTCAGACACATCCGTCCGGAGGAGCAGTAGTGCCCAACCCCCAGCTGGCCCCGCTCGTGGAGCCCGCCGACGAGCTCACCATCGACGAGGTGCGCCGCTACAGCCGCCACCTGATCATCCCGGACGTCGGGATGACCGGGCAGAAGCGCCTCAAGAACGCGAAGGTCCTCGTCATCGGCGCCGGCGGTCTGGGCAGCCCCGCGCTGCTCTACCTGGCCGCTGCCGGGGTGGGCACCCTCGGCATCGCCGAGTTCGACGAGGTGGACGAGTCCAACCTTCAGCGCCAGGTGATCCACGGTCAGTCCGACATCGGCAAGTCGAAGGCACAGTCGGCCGCCGAGTCGATCGCGGAGACCAACCCCTACGTCAACGTCGTGATCCACGAGGAGCGGCTCGACAACGACAACGTGATGCGGGTCTTCGAGGGCTACGACCTCATCGTCGACGGCACCGACAACTTCGCGACCCGCTACATGGTGAACGACGCGGCGTACTTCCTCGGTATCCCCTACGTGTGGGGCTCGATCTACCGCTTCGACGGCCAGGCCTCGGTCTTCGCGCCGACGCTCGCCGAGGATGCTCCCTGCTACCGGTGCCTCTACCCCGAGCCTCCGCCGCCCGGCATGGTCCCGAGCTGCGCCGAGGGTGGTGTGCTGGGCGTGCTGTGCGCCTCGATCGGCTCGATCCAGGTCAACGAGGCGATCAAGCTGATCACCGGCATCGGCGACCCCGCGGTCGGCCAGCTGGTGATCTACGACGCCCTCGAGCTGAGCTGGCGCAAGCTCAAGGTGCGCAAGGACCCCAACTGCGCGCTGTGCGGCGAGCACCCGACTGTGACCGGCCTCATCGACTACGAGGCCTTCTGCGGTGCGATCTCCGACGAGGCCGCCGAGGCCGCTGCCGGCTCCACCATCTCGGTGGTCCAGCTCGAGCACATGCTCAAGGAGCGTGCCGAGGGCACCCGCGACTTCGTGCTCATCGACGTCCGCGAGCCCAACGAGTACGAAATCAACCAGATCCCCGACTCGACGCTGATCCCGAAGGGCGAGTTCCTCAACGGCAACGCCCTGGAGCAGCTGCCGTCCGACAAGCAGGTCGTCATGTACTGCAAGACGGGCGTGCGCTCGGCCGAGACCCTGGCGATCGTGAAGGGCGCCGGGTACGCCGACGCCGTCCACGTCGGCGGCGGCGTGGTCGCCTGGGTCAACCAGGTCGACCCGAGCCAGCCGACCTACTGACCCACACCGGACACGACGTCCCGGCCGCCTGCTACCGGCCGGGGCGTCGCTCTGCCTGGAGCGGCGGCCGAGCCTCGAAGCTCAGGTGACCGGGCTCCGACGGGCCAGGTAGGTGTAGTAGACCGACGCTCCGAAGAAGACCTGGCGCGCGAGCGCGCCGGCCTGGTCGGTGCGCCACCCCTCCACGACGTCGGTCGGGAGCAGGCCCGAGCGGCCGAGCACCCCGGCGTACGCCTCGGCCGCGTTCGCCCAGAAGGCGCCCGTGCCGATGTCGGCGTACACCGTGCCCCGCGCGTCCAGGAGCTCGAGGTCGGCCTCGTCGAGCAGCCGCGGCAGGTCGCGCATCACTCTCGGGTTGGCGACCATGACCTGCTTGATCCCCTCCTCGACCGCCACGGCGAGCTCCGGATCCGGGTGCGCGAAGGTGAGCGATGCATAGTCCCCGTCGAAGATCGCGATGGTCCCGCCGGGGCGAAGGACGCGACGGGCCTCTGACAGCACCCGGCCCGGGTCGTCCACGTGACTGATCAAGGTGTGCAGGACGACCACGTCGAACTCGGCCTCGGACCAGGGCAGGTCGTGCGCGTCCCCGGTGCGGTACTCGACGTTCTCCGAGAGCCCCTCGTCCGCAGTCTCCTGACGGGCGCGCTCGACCAGCGCCGCGCTGTGGTCGATCCCGACGACGGACACCGCCGGGTCGACCGTCCGCTTGAGGGCCCGCACCTCGACACCGGTGCCGCATCCGAGGGCCAGCAGCCGGCAGGGAGGCGACGTCGGAAGGCGCTCGAAGTAGGCCTGCGAGAGCGCGACGTAGCCGGGGTCTGTGGCCCGGAACTCCAGTCGCTCCGCCATCGTCTGCAGGACGGCCGCGTCCATGCTGGGCGCGAGCCGGAACACGTCTCGGTCTCCGCGCCCGCTCGTGGCCATGGGCTCCTCCGCGCGGCACCGCCGCGACACCTTCGGTAGCTGCCGCGAGCCTACGCCCGAGCGAGCTCCGCGAGCCGGGCCAATGCCTTGGGGAAGATCTCCGCCGGCGGCGTGACCAGGCCGGCGCCGACCTGGCCGACGCCGGCGACCTTGCCCGCCATGCCGGTGTTGATCTGGGGGAGGATGCCGGTCCGGCAGACCTTGGAGACGTCGATGCCCGTGGGCGTCCCCTGGAACTCCAGGACGGGGACCGACCAGCGGGGATTCTCGCCGAGGGTGATCTCGTGCATCCGGCGGGTGGTGGCCAGCGCGTCGGGGACGGAGCCGCCGACGAAGCGGACGATCGCGGGCGCGGTGGCCATCGCGAAACCGCCGATGCCTGCGGTTTCGGTGATCGCCGAGTCGCCGATGTCGGGATTGGCGTCGTCGGGGCCGTAGTCGCCGAGATACAGCCCGTCGGCGAGCTGGGCCGGTCCGGTGAACCACTCGTCGCCGGTGCCGGCCACCTGGATGCCGAAGTCGGTCCCGTTGCGGGCCATCGCCACGACCATGGTCGAGCCGTCGATGCCCCGGGCCGCGTCGAGAGCGAGCTTGCACGCGGGCATCGCGAGATTGAGGAAGAAGTGGTCATTGCCGCCGACGAAGCGGAGCGCCTCGGAGACGTCCTCGGCAGAGAAGCCCGAGGTCACCATCGCGGGGGAGAGGTCCCGCAGAAGCATCAGCGTGCCGGCGCGGTTGCGGTTGTGCGCCTCGTCGCCCATCTGCAGCATCTGGGTGAGGATCCCGGTCACGTCGACCGGCCCGGCACCGCGGACGGCGGCTTGGAGCAGGGGGCCGAGAACGTCGCCCAGCCAGCGCAGCCGGGTGAGCACGTCGGGCCCGTAGGCGCCGTAGCGGAGCACCTTGCCGAGCCCCTCGTTGAGCGAGCAGAAGGTACGCCGGCCGCTGGCGGCGTCCTCGAGGACCCACAGCCACATCGACGGCGTGATCACCCCGGCCATCGGCCCGACAGCGGAGCGGTGGTGGCACGGTTCGAGCGAGACCGACGTGCCGGCCTCGAACAGCGCCGCGGCGTCCTCGGGGTCGTCGACGAGCCCCTCCAGCGCGGCACCCCCCATCAGCGCGCCCCGCAGCGGTCCGGACGCGCGAGCCCACTCGATCGGCGGGCCGGCGTGCAGGAACTGACCCTTCTCCAAGCCGAGCAGCTCGGAGGCCGGCGCCACGTCGACCAGCGTCGCGGTCACCTCGAGCACCGCGGCCAGCGCCTGAGCGTTGGCGGCGGCTCGTCGCGGGTCGCCGGCCACCGCCGCGAGGTCGGTTTCAGTTCCTTCCATCGGCGGCCGCCAGTCGACCCGGGTCACTGGCACTGCCTGGTCGGCGATCGCGTCGGCCAGCAGGTCGGCGCCGACGTTGACGACGGCGGTGGGCGTGCTCATGCGGTTGCCTCCCTTGAGGTCGAACGCAGCAGCTCGACGGCACGGCGGGTGGCCCGGGCATTGGACAGGTGGACCTCAGCACCGGCGTCCGCGAGCGCCCGGACCTGGCGGTCCAGCCCCTGCGGGTCGGCCGCCGTCCCGACGACAGCGACCACCACCGGCTGCCGTACGCCGGCCAGCGCCGGCGACAGTAGGGCCGCGGGGTCAGGCTCGGCGCCGTGGCCGAGGACGACGTCGAGGAGCAGCACCGCGGTGTCCGGGTCGGCGGCGGCTCGCGCCAGGTGCTCGAGCCGCAGCGTCGGGTCGATCATGGGATGCGCCCGGCCGGTCGTGTACTGGTCGTCGCCGAAGTCCACGAACGTGTGGCCCGCGTCCGCACCCAGCAGTCCTGTGGCGATGATCTTCGCCTCGCTCGACATGGTGCCGCCCACGAACAGCCCACGCAGGAACCGGCCGCCCGAAGGCGCCGACGCGGACCCGACCACCGGCCAGGAAGGCACCTCGCGGCCGAGCCGGCGCAACACCGCCTCGGTCGACTCGGTGAGGTCCGGGTGGCCGGCGCCGAGCAGCGCGAGCTCGACCGGGGTGCCGAGCGAGGCCGCGAAGTCCTTGATGTCGGCCTCCACCTCGGGCGCCGGAGGCTTCGAGACCAGCACGATCAGCTCGACGCCCGAGTCGGCGTCGAGCCGTCGCAGCGCCTCCCTGGTCGCCAGGCCACCGACCTCGGCCGACAGGTCGCGGCCACCGACGCCCAGCGCGTGAGTGACCCCGACGCCGGCGTGGTCGAGCAGCGTCAGCACCTGCTGGCAGCCGGTGCCGGAGGCGGCGACGAGGCCGACCGGACCGGGCTGGACGACGTTGGCGAAGCCGAGTCCCAGGCCGCCCACCACCGCCGTACCGCAGTCCGGGCCCATCACCAGCAGCCCGTGCCCGGTGGCGGCCTGCTTGAGCGCCACCTCCTGCTCGACCGGGACGTTGTCGCTGAAGATCATCACGTCGTGGCCGGACTCGACGGCGTCCATGGCCTCGACGAAGGCGTTGGCGCCGGGCACCGAGATCAGCGCAATTGCGTCGGGCGTACGGCGGAATGCGGCGCCCGCCGTCCGTGGTGGTGCCTCCTGGCTGGGGCCGCTGTCCCGGCGCCGCCCGGAATCCGCGAGCGCGCTCGCGACACCGGCCAGCGCCGCGTCGAGCGAGCCGCCCTCGGCCAGGCGGACCGCGACCACCATGTCGTTCGGCGTCGCCTCGGCGGGCACCTGGAAGCCCATCTCGGTGAGGACCTCGACGTTCAGCGCGGTGGCCATCGCCACCTGCGCGGCCGCGACCCCGCCGACGCCCTGGACGGCGCGGCTCACCTGGAGGAGCGTCACCGAGTCGGCGTACGCACCCTTCCTGAGCTCCACGTGTGTCGTCATGCCGCCACCCTCTCAAGTCCCGACATGGCCAGCCGTGCGCCTTCCACCAGGCCGCGGCCCGAGCTGTGCCCGATCCGCTCCACGGCCTCGACAGGCCCTGTGCCGGCCAGCCACGCCGCGAACTCGGGCACCACCTCGCCGGCCATCGCGCAGTCCAGCAGCGTGGCCGACAGCAGCGTCGTCGTCGGGGCCAGCGACCGCACCTGCGCGTCCACCGCGGGAGTCTCGATCCCGGCCCCCCGCGTCACCGCGAGCCAGCCGCAGAGCACGTCGTCGCCGTACGGCGTCAGCCCGTCGCCGCGGCCGACCAGACTGACGACGTCGACGGCACCCGGCTCACCTGACAGCGGGAGCCGCGGCACCTGGACGTCCACCAGGCGCCCGACCACGACCGGTTGATCCCCGAGGTGCAGGACGCCTCCTCGCACCGAGGCGGTCACAACCTCCGGCAGCAGGTCGAGTGAGGTCCGCACGGCGCACGGCACCGCCGTGGCCCGGGTCCCGACCACGCCGACACACCGGCCGGCCACGTCGACGTACACCGCGTCCGGTCCACGGTGCAGGACCGGTGCCGGTGCGTCGCCGACGGACTGCAGGTGAGCCGCCACGCGAGGGGGCGCGCTCACCGCCAGCCGAGGATGCTGCACCGGACTGAACCTAGCGCCCGCGACACCTACCGACGGGTAATACGCAGGTCGCACCACCCGGGGTTCCAAGGGTGTCTCATGAACAGCATCGGACGTGCCGTGGCTCGGGCGGCACCCAGCGAAAGGCACATCAATGTCGATGTTCAAGTGGGACGTGATCGAACCTGCGCCCGGTGAACCGGTAGCCGCCAACCAGCGGCTTCCTTGGGGCAAGACCGTCGGTGTCGGGGCCCAGCACGTCGTGGCCATGTTCGGTGCCACGTTCGTATTCCCGCTGGTCATGGGCTTGGACCCCAACCTCGCCATCATGTTCTCGGGCATCTGCACGATCCTGTTCCTGCTCATCACCTCCAACAAGGTGCCGAGCTACCTAGGGACCAGTGCCTCCTTCGTCGCCGGTGTCGCGGCGATCCGGGCACAGGGCGGCGACTCTGCCGACGTCACCGGCTCGATCATGGTGTCCGGCCTGGTCTTGCTCGCCGTGGGCGTGCTCGTGCACTTCGCAGGGTCCGGGATCATCCACACGATCCTGCCCCCGGCCGTCACGGGCGCGGTGGTCATGCTGATCGGCTTCAACCTGGCGCCGGTCGTGGCCGGCATCTACTGGCCCCAGGATCAGTGGGTGGCGCTTCTGACCGCCGGGTTCATGGTCTGTGCAGCGGTGTTGCTTCCGGGCTTCTGGGCCCGCATCGCCGTGTTCCTCGCGCTGATCTTCGGCTACCTCCTCTCGTGGGTGTTCGATGGCATCTTCGGGTCGATCAACTCGGTTCTCGGTGGTGCCGCCGAGGCCACGGACCACGACCGGGTCAGCATGGCCGGGGTCAAGGCAGCCGATTGGATCGGCTTCCCGAGTGGCACGCTCGGTGACGGTGTCGATGTCGTGCACGGGCCGAGTTTCTCCGGCACCTTCATCCTCCTGGTGCTGCCCGGTGTCATCGCCCTGATCGCGGAGAACACCGGCCACGTCAAGGCTGTCGCCGAGATGACCGGTGACGACCTCGATCCCTACATGGGCCGCGCCATCGGCGCCGACGGTTTCGCGACGGCGTTGTCCAGCCTGTTCGGCGGCTCCCCGACCACGACCTACGCCGAGAACATCGGCGTCATGGGTGCCACCAAGGTGTACTCGACGGCGGCGTACTACGTGGCCGCCGCAGTGGCGATCCTGCTCGGTCTGTGCCCGAAGTTCGGGGCCATCGTCAACGCCACTCCGGGCGGTGTCCTCGGGGGCATCACCATCGTGCTCTACGGGATGATCGGCCTGGTCGGCGCCAAGATCTGGGTCGAGAACAACGTCGACTTCGGTGACCCGGTGAACATGGTTGGCCTCGCTGGCGGCCTCATTGCCGGCATCGGGGGCGTCACCCTTGAGATCAGCGACGACTTCTCACTCAGCGGCATCGCGCTGGGCACGATCCTGGTGATCGTCTTCTTCCACCTTGTCAATCGCACCCGTGGGAGTCACACGACAGGGGCCAGTGAGGTAACAAAGGCACTGTGAAACCAGCTCCTTTCGCGTATCTCCGGCCGGGGTCGCTGCCCGAAGCGGTGGCGGCCTTGGCCGGTGATCCGGGGGCAAAGATCCTCGCCGGGGGCCAGAGCCTGGTCCCGTTGCTGTCCATGCGGCTGGCCGCGCCCTCGATGCTCGTCGACATCAACGGTCTGCCCGGCCTCGACACGATCACGGCCGACGAGTCCGGCGTCACGATCGGGGCGCTGGCCCGGCACGCGGACGTGCTCGCCTCGCCCGACGTACGCCGGGTGCAGCCGCTGGTCACAATGGCCCTCTCGAACGTCGCGCACGCCACCATCCGCAACCGCGGCACCACGGTGGGTTCGCTCGTGCACGCCGACGCGGCCGCGGAGATGCCGGTGGTGCTGGTCCTGCTCGGCGGCTCGCTCGAGGTCGAGGGGCCGGGCGGGCGGCGCACCATCCCAGCAGCCGAGCTGTACGTCGGCCCGCTCGAGTCGAGCGTGCACCACGACGAGATAGCGGTCTCGGCGTTCTTCCCTGCCCTGGCCGCGGGCGCGGGCGTGGCCTTCGACGAGATTGCCCGCCGGCACGGCGACTACGCACTGGTCGGCGCGGCCGCACTCGTCGACGGTGACTCCGTCGGGGTCGGCTACCTCTCGGTCGCCGACGTGCCGACCGTGGTCGACCTCTCCGGCGTACCCGATGACCGGCTCGGCGACGTCGCTCTGGAGCAGCTCGAGCCCGGTGACGACATCCATGCCACCGCCGACTACCGCGCCCAGCTGGTGCGCGTCCTGACCGCCCGCGTGGTTCGATCAGCGCGGGAGGGGGCGAACGCATGACCGAGGAGCGGCACGACGTCGTGCTGACCGTCAACGGCACCCCGCACCCGGTGCGGGTGCCGGGTCGGCGGCTGCTCTCCGACGCGCTGCGCCACGACCTCGGCCTCACCGGAACCCACGTCGGCTGCGAGCACGGCGTCTGCGGTGCCTGCACGGTGCTGGTCGACGGCCGGCCGGTTCGCTCCTGCCTGATGTTCGCGGTATCCGCCCAGGACTCCGAGATCACCACCGTCGAGGGACTCACCGAGACGGACGGCTCGCTGGGCCCGGTGCAGCAGGCCTTCCTCGAGTGCCACGGCCTGCAGTGCGGCTTCTGCACCCCGGGCTTCCTCACCACGATCACCGCCGGGCTGCGTGACAACCCCGCACCGACCCACGAGGAGGCCCGCGACATGATCGCGGGCAACCTGTGCCGCTGCACGGGCTACCAGAACATCGTCAAGGCGGTGGAGCGGGCCGCCGAGATCGCCCGAGGTTTCGAGACGGGCGCAGAACGCCCTCCTCAACCACCGGTGGAGCAGGCGGGGCAGCTGGACTACGAGGACCGCGATGACGACAGCGCCTCGACAGGACTTGGCGCATGACGACCAAGCTGATGGGCCAGAAGGTCCAGCGGGTCGAGGACCAGCGGTTCCTCCGCGGCCAGGGCCGCTACGTCGACGACGTGGCTGTCGGGAGTGGCACCCTGCACGCCGCGGTGCTCCGCTCGCCCCACGCGCACGCGCGCGTCGTCGACATCGACGTCTCGGCCGTGCTCGACCTCGAGGGCGTGCACGCCGTCTGGACGTACGACGACCTGACCGGTCCGATGGCCGAGCCGCTGCCTCTGCTCATCCCGCACCCGGCGCTCACCCAGGGCCGCACCCAGTACGCGCTGGCCAAGGATGAGGTCAACTACATGGGTGAGGCGGTCGCCTTCGTGGTCGCCGACGACCGCTACGTGGCCGAGGACGCGATCGGGCGCATCACCGTCGACTACGACGTGCTCCCACCGGTGGTCGGTGTCCCGGCGGCCCGCGCCGCCGAGCGCCTCGTCCACGAGGACGTGCCAGGCAACATCGGAGCCCGGCTGGAGCAGAACGTCGGCGACGCGAAGGCTGCGATCGCAACGGCGCCGCACCGGCTCACGCTCGACCTGACCATCGAGCGCAGCTCCTGCCAGCCGATGGAGGGCCGCGGCACGGTCGCCCGCTGGGACCCCGACCTCAACCGGCTCCAGGCCTGGACGTCGACCCAGACCTCCACGGGCGTCCGGGCCGCCATCGCGGTGAAGCTGGAGCTCGACCTAGGCCAGGTCGACGTGATCACGCCCGACGTCGGCGGCGGCTTCGGCGTCAAGATCAACCACCCGTGGCCCGAGGAGCTGCTGGTCCCGCTGGCCGCCAGGACGCTCGGCCGGACCGTGAAGTTCACCGAGGACCGCCGCGAGCACTTCATCTCCACCGCCCACGAGCGGGGCCAGATGCACCACATCGAGGTCGGCTTCGACGACGACGGGCGGCTGCTCGGGCTGGACGTGGAGTTCTGGCACGACCACGGCGCCTACACGCCGTACGGCCTGATCGTCCCGATCATCACCTCGACCCAGCTGCTCGGCCCCTACAAGCCGCAGAACTATCGCGTCGTCTTCGAGTCCCTATACACCAACACCGTGATGGTGACGCCCTACCGCGGGGCCGGCCGGCCGCAGGGCTGCTACGCCATGGAGCGGACCCTGGACGCCATTGCCACGTATCTCGGCAAGGACCGCACCGAGGTGCGGTCGGTGAACTTCATCCAGCCCGACGAGTTCCCCTACGACCACGGCCTGGTCTTCCAGGACGGCCGTGAGCTCGAGTACGACTCCGGCGACTACCCCGCCTCACTCGTGAAGATCAAGGAGCTGGTCGGCTGGGACGAGTTCCCGCAGTTCCAGCAGGAAATGGCCGCCCAGGGCCGCCGGGTCGGCATCGGGCTCGCGTGCTACGTCGAGGGCACCGGCGTCGGGCCCTACGAGGGCGCGCACGTGCACATCGAGACCTCCGGAAAGGTCAAGGTCGCGACCGGCCTCACGACGCAGGGCCAGGGCCACGCGACCGTCTTCGCGCAGCTGGTCGCTGACGAGCTCGGGTGCAGGTTCGAGGACGTCGAGGTGGTCACCGGCGACACCCGCCGGATGCCGTACGCCGTCGGCACCTTCGCGTCGCGCGCCGCGGTGATGAGCGGCTCGGCGATCCACCTGGCCGCCAAGCGCGCCAAGGAGAAGGTGCTCAGGATCGCGGCCGACGCCCTCGAGGTGGACGAGAAGGACCTCCAGATCGCGGACGGCGTCGTCTCGGTCAAGGGCGCGCCGCCCGACAGTGTTGGAGCCTCGATCGACCTCGGCACCGTCTCGGTGCTCTCCAACCCGCTGCGCTACGCCTTCGACGAGGCTTCGAAGGCGGCCACCCAGTTCCAGGTCGGCGACCCGGGCAAGCCACCAGTGCCCGAGGACGAGGAGCCAGGCCTGGAGGGCAGGGACTTCTACTCGCCCGAGCGGGCGACGTTCGCCTCCGGCATGCACGCCGTGATCGTCGAGACCGACCCGGAGACCGCGGAGATCAGGATCCTGAAGTACGCCGTGGTCCACGACTGCGGCAACCTGATCAACCCGATGATCGTCGAGGGCCAGATCCACGGCGGCGTGGCCCAGGGCGTCGGCGGCGCGCTCTACGAGCGGATGGCCTATGACGAGTCCGGTCAGCTGCTCAACGCGTCGTTCATGGACTTCCTCATGCCCTACGTCACCGAGGTCCCCGACGGGATCGACGTCGACCACCTCGAGACGCCCTCGCCGCTCAACCCGCTCGGCATCAAGGGCGCGGGCGAGGCCGGTGTCATCCCGTCCGCCGCAGTGTTCGCGGCCGCGATCGAGGACGCCGAGCGGCTGGATCATCCGGGTCTGACGATCACGGCGATGCCGATCTCGCCGTCCGAGCTCTTCGCAATCAGGAACGCGCACTCGCCCCAGCCGACCAAGGAGTCCCCATGAAGATCTCCGGCTCGAACGTCGTCGCCCAGCCGCTCGACAAGGTCTGGGACGCCATCCTCGACCCGCGCGTCCTGGTGGCCACGATCCCGGGCTGCGAGCGCCTGGAGGAGACCGGTGACCACCACTACGCCATGACCGTCACCGCCGGGGTGGCCACCATCAAGGGCACCTACAACGGGTCGTGCGCGCTGTCCGACCTCAAGGAGCGCGAGTCACTGGTGATGAGGCTCCAGGGAGCAGGCGCACCCGGCACCGTCGACGCCACCGTCGACGTCGCCTTCGCCGACCTCGGCAGCGAGGGCACCCGGATCTCCTACGAGGCCGACGCCGTGGTCGGCGGCATGGTCGGCGGCGTCGGTCAGCGGATGCTCAGCTCGGTGTCCAAGCGGATGGCCGGGGAGTTCTTCTCCAACGTCGGTACCGCCATCTCTGCGCCCGCGTCGGTCGAGCCAGCGGAGACCACCGCGGCCGGCGCACCCGTCTTCACCGCCCCCGCCAAGGCCGGCGGCATCTCGTCGCGCGACGACTTCCTCAAGGGCATCGCCGTCGGTGCCGGCCTGGTCGTCCTCGGCGTGGTCGTCGGCGGGATCTTCGGGCGACGTCGGTGAGCCCGGGGGCAGATTCCCCGGCTGACCGGGGAAATTGGCACTTGTCAGGGGTTGCATCCCCTGACAAGCGCCAGACTCGCACGACAAGTCTTGGGGACGCGCTGGATGGCTGAGCTCACCGTCGACTCCACCGCTCGCGAGCAGGCGGCCGCCGTACGCCGCAAGGAGATCTCCGCCCGCGAGCTGCTCGACCTGCACCTCGCGCGCATCGCCGAGCGCAACCCAGAGCTGACCGCGATCGTGTCGCTCGACGAGGAGCGGGCCCGGGAGGGCGCGGACGCCGCCGACCAGGCCCTCGCGTCAGGCGCCGACGTCGGACCTCTGCACGGGCTGCCGTTCGCGTTCAAGGACACCCACGACGTCGCGGGGTGGCGGACGACGTACGGCTCACCGCTGTTCGCCGACCACGTACCGGACGTGGATGAGCTCCTGGTCGAGAGGGTGCGCGGCGCCGGCGTCGTCGTCATCGGTCGGACCAACGTGCCCGAGTTCGCCGCCGGTTCGCACACCTTCAACCGGGTCTTCGGTACGACGCTCAACCCCGTGGACCCCACTCGGTCCGCCGGCGGCTCCTCGGGCGGTGCCGCGTGCGCCCTCGCGTCCGGCATGGTGCCGCTCGCCGACGGCTCGGACATGGGCGGCTCCCTGCGCAACCCCGCGTCGTTCTGCGGCGTGGTCGGGCTGCGGCCCTCGCTGGGCCGGGTGCCGTCCTGGCCGACCGACAACCTGTGGGAGACGACCTCGGTCGGCGGCCCGATGGCCCGCAACGTCTCTGACCTCGCGCTGTTGCTGTCGGTGATGGCCGGGCCCGACCCGCGGGTGCCGGTGGCTCTGGGCGACCCCGGCATCGTGTTCGCACCACCGGTCTCCGGCTCGCTCAATGGGCTGCGGGTGGCGGTCTCGCCGGACCTCGGCGGAGTCCTCGAGGTGGACGCCGAGGTCGCGGCGGTGGTCACCGGCTCGGCAGCAGTTTTCGAGTCCGCAGGCGCGGCCGTCTCCTCGGCGTACCCCACGCTTCCCGAGGCCGACGACACCTTCCGCACGCTGCGAGCCTGGACGTTCCAGGCGGGGCTCGGGCCGCTGCTGGCCGAGCACCCGGATGACCTCAAGACGTCACTTGCCGACAACATCCGCGCCGGCGAGCACCTCACCGGCGCGGATGTCGCACGCGCCTACACCCAGCGGACGCACCTCTCCGAGCGGATGCGCGAGTTCTTCACCACCCACGACCTGCTGGTGCTGCCGACGTCGCAGGTGCCGCCGTTCCCGGCCGACCAGGAGTACCCGGCCGAGATCAACGGGAAGCCGATGGAGACCTACCTCGACTGGATGCGGGCCTGCTACCTGATCACCGTCACCGGGTGCCCGGCGATCTCGGTGCCGTTCGGCCGGACCTCCGACGGGCTGCCGGTCGGCGTCCAGCTGGTGGCGGCACACGGCGCCGACCGGTTCCTGCTCGAGGCCGCGGCGGCGCTCGAGGTGGCGGTGGCGACGTGACGGCGGACGACGCGGAGCGATACGTCCGCGACGGGATCCCACCGTTCGTCGAGGTGTACGACCGGATCCTCGAGATCGTGCGCGGGCTCGACCCCGGTGACCCCATGCCGGGCGAGGTCGACCTCGCCGGCGCCCTCGGGTTCGACCGAGCCCTGGTCCGCGAGGCGCTCCTGCTGCTCGAGGAGGACGGCAAGGTGGTGCGTGAGCGCGACCGCGTCTGGAGGGTCGCGCCGACGCCTGTGCCGGCGGCGTTCACCGACAGCTTCCACCGGATCCTCGGCGGCCGGGCGCGGCCGGTGCGGCGGCTGCTGGTCGGCATCGAGGACGGCAGCCACTGGTCCCACGAGCTGCTGCGCGCCGAGACCCAGGTGCTGGTGTGGGAGACGATCTTCGCCTTCGACGACGTGCTGCTCGCCTCGACGCTCGAGATGATGGCCCTCGCGGCGGCGCCCCCCGAGCTGACCGCCGAGCTGGCCCTGGAGAAGCACGACCTCACGATCTGGCCGACGATGCTCGAGGCGCTCGGCCCCGACCGCCGGGCGGGGCTGACGCCGCAGCTGTGGCGGTTGTCGCCGATCTCGCGGGCCACCGAGCGGCTGTCGTGGATGGAGCTGCCCCTGCACGGCATCCCGGCCGCGTTGACCGTGGTGCTGGCCGAGGGCGGGACGCCGGTCTACCTGGCCAAGAACATCTTTGACCTCGGCACCTTCGACCTGGTCGTCGACCAGCTCGGGCCGGCCCCGAAATGAGCCAGCAGTGACCGACCACGACCTGGTGGTCGCCAACGCGGCGCTGCGCGGACGGGAGGGTCGATGGCGGATCGGCATCGACGGCGACCGGATCGCCGTGGTCACCCAGGAGTCTGCCGGCGGTCGCGTAGAGGTCGACGCGTCCGGTGCCCTGGTCACCGAGAGCTTCGTCAACGGCCACCTCCACCTCGACAAGGTGCACACCCTCGACCGCGTCGGCGACGCCGCGCTCACGGCGTACACCGCCGGCGACATGGCCTCCGCGCTCACGTCGATCGAGCTGGCGTCGGCGGTGAAGGCGGACTACGACCGTGCCTGGATCGAGCCGAACGTCCGCCGCGCGGTGCTCGAGGCCGTCCGGCACGGCGTCCGGCACGTGCTGGCCTTCGCCGACGTCGACACCAAGGCGCGGCTCGAGGGCGTGATCCCCCTGCTGGCCGTGCGCGAGGAGTTCCGTGGGGTCGTGGACCTGCAGGTGGTGGCGTTCCCGCAGGACGGTCTGCTGTGCGACCCGGGCGCCGAAGAGCTGGTCCGCGAGGCCGTGGACCTCGGTGCGGACGTGGTGGGCGGCATCCCCTGGATCGAGCACACCGACGATGACGCGCGCGAGCACGTGCGTCGCATGTGTGCGCTCGCCGCCGAGCGCGGGCGCCGTGTCGCGATGCTGGTCGACGACGCCGGCGACGCCTCCCTGCGCACCACCGAGATGCTTGCCACCGCGATGCTCGAGCACGGGCTGGTCGGCCGCGGCGTCGCCAACCACGCGCGTGCGCTCGGGCTCTACGCCCGGCCGACCCTGGAGCGGCTGGCCGGCCTGGCCAGACGTGCGGGACTCGGCTTCGTCTCCGACCCGCACACCGGGTCGCTGCACCTGCCTGTCCGCGAGCTCACCGCGATGGGGCTCCCGGTCGCGCTCGGCCAGGACGACATCGAGGACGCCTACTACCCGTTCGGCCGGCACAACATGGTCGAGGTCGCCTTCCTCGCCGCGCACGCGCTGAGCGCCTTCGACCAGCCCGGCCTCGACCTCGTGTACGACGCTGTCACGACGACCGCGGCCGAGGTGCTCGGTGTAACGGGCCACCGGCTCGAGCCCGGCGGCAACGCCGACCTCGTCGTGCACCACCACGCCGGCTTGCGCGAGGTGCTCGGGCACCACGCCCCGCCCGCGCACGTGGTCGCGTCGGGCAAGGTGGTAGCCACGTCGACCGCGTCCACGACCTTCCTCATCTAGCATCCGGTCATGGAGCCGCTTCCTGTGGTCAAGGTGGCAGCCGTGCAGGCGATGCCCGTCGTGCTGGACCTGGACGCGAGCATCGAGAAGGCGGTGCGGCTCCTCGGCGAGGCCGCAGCGCAAGGAGCCCAGCTCGTCGTCTTCCCCGAGACCTTCCTGTCGCTCTACCCGTCGTACGCGTGGGCGCACCTGCCCGGCTCGGACGCGGACGCGTTCTGGGAGCGGTTCTGGGGCAGCTCCGTTGAAGTTCCCGGCCCGGCGGTCGACCGGCTCGTGGCCACCTGCCGCGAGCACGACGTGCTGTGCGCGATCGGCGTCAACGAACGCGAGCTCGAGCGCCCCGGCTCGGTCTACAACACCCTCTTGCTGCTGGGCCCCGAGGGAGTCCTCAACCGGCACCGCAAGCTGATGCCGACGCACCACGAGCGGCTCTTCCACGGCGTCGGCGCGGGCGACGACCTGGGCGTGACCGAGACCAGCCTGGGCCGCATCGGCGGACTGATCTGCTGGGAGAACCGGATGCCGCTGGCCCGCTGGGCGGTCTACCAGGGCGGCCCACAGATCTGGCTCGCGCCGACCGCCGACGACTCCGACGGGTGGCTGGCCACGATCCGGCACATCGCGATCGAGTCCGGCGCATTCGTCGTCTCGGTGCCGCAGTACATCGAGCGTGCGGCGTTCCCGGACGACTTCCCGTGGCCCCTGCCCGACAAGCAGGAGGTGTTCGGCCGGGGCGGTGCAGCGGTCGTCGCGCCCGCGTCGGGCGAGGTCATCGCGGGTCCGCTGTACGACGCCGAGGGGATCGTGGTGGCCGAGTGCGACCTGCGTCAGACCCTGCACGCGAAGCGCTGGTTCGACGCGGCGGGTCACTACAGTCGGGCCGACGTCCTGTGGCCGGGCGGCTCCTGACGACGAGGAGGAGACATGGCGGTGATGCGGTACATCGTGGCGGACGTCGAGGCTGCGATCGCCTTCTACGACCGGCTCGGCTTCGCGGTGGAGCAGCAGTTCGGACCGACGATTGCGATCGTGCGCCGTGACGACCTCACCCTCTGGCTGGCCGGTCCCAACGCCTCGGCCTCGAGACCGATGCCGGACGGACGGCGTCCCGAGCCCGGCGGCTGGAACCGGGTGGTCCTCACGGTCGACGACCTGCCCGCCGCGGTGGCCGAGCTGCGAGCGGCCGGAGTGCCCTTCCGCAACGACATCGTCACCGGCCCCGGCGGGAGCCAGATCCTCTGTGAGGACCCGTCAGGGAACGTCGTCGAGCTGTTCGAACCGGCCTGACAGAGTGGGCCCATGACCCGCCGCATCCGCATCGGAATCGACACCGGCGGCACGTTCACCGACGTCGTCGCGTTCGACGAGGACACCGGTGAGCTGGTCACCACCAAGACGCCCTCGACCCCGGGCAACCCGGCAGACGGCTTCCTGGCCGGCATCGACAAGGTGCTCGGGCTGCTCGGTGCTACGGGCGCGGACATCGACGCGGTGTCGCACGGCACCACGGTCGCGACCAACCAGCTGCTCGAGGGGAAGGTCGACCGGCTCGGTTTCGTGACCAACACCGGCTACGAGGCGATGCTCGAGATCGCCCGGCAGTCGGTCCCCGACGGCTACGGCAACAGCTACTTCTGGGTGAAGCCGGACCGGATCGTCCCGCGCGACCTGGTCAAGGGCGTCGAGGGTCGTCTCGACGTGAACGGCGACGAGGTACGCCCGTTCGACGAGGACGGTGCGCGCACGGTGGCCCGCTGGTTCCGCGACCAGGGTGTCGACACGCTCGGTGTCTGCTTCCTCCACGCCTACGCCAACCCTGTCCACGAGGAGCGGATGCGGGCGGTCCTGCTCGAGGAGCACCCTTCCGCGGTCGTCTCGCTCTCCAGCGAGGTGCTGCGGGAGTACCGCGAGTACGAACGCGCGATGACCACTCTCGTCGACGCGGCCGTGAAGCCCCGCCTGTCGGCGTACGTCACCAACATCAAGGAGCGGCTCACTGCCTACGACGACCGTGAGATCCCCTTCTACGTGATGAAGTCCAACGGCGGCGTGCTGTCGGCGGACGAGGTCGTGCACCAGCCGATCACCACGGTGCTGTCCGGCCCGGCGGCCGGCGCGCTGGGCGCGGCACTGATCGCGAAGGTGGCCGGCTTCGACCGGGTGCTCACGTCCGACGGAGGAGGTACGTCGACCGACGTGTCCGTGGTGATCGACGGTGAGCCGACGCTGACCACCGAGGGATCGGTCGGCGCGTTCCCGTCGAAGATCCCGATGATCGATGTGGTCACCGTCGGCGCGGGCGGCGGCTCGATCGCGTGGCTCTCGCCCGAGGGCACGCTCAAGGTCGGGCCGCAGTCGGCGGGCGCCGACCCGGGGCCGCTCTGCTACGGCAAGGGCGGCACCGAGGTGACGATCACCGATGCCCACGTGGTGCTCGGCCGGATCCCTCCGCACCTACTCGGCGGCGAGATCCCGCTCGATGTCGAGGCGGCGCGCACCGGCGTCGAGGCGCTCTCCTCGAAGCTCGGTCTCTCGCCGGAGGCCTGCGCCACCGGCATCCTCGAGATCTCGGCCTGGAACCAGGCCAACGCGCTGCGCCAGGTCACTGTCAAGCGCGGCCTCGACGTCCGCGACTTCACGCTCACCACGTTCGGTGGCTCCGGCTCGCTGCTGCTGTGCCGGCTGATGGACGTGCTCGGCATCCCGACCGTGCTGGTGCCTCCGAACCCGGGCAACGTCTCGGCGTTCGGCCTGCTCACCGTCGACGTCAAGAACGACTACGTGCAGACCCACGTCGCGCTCGCCGACGTGCTGGAGCCGGCCACCGTCGCGTCGACGTACGACGAGCTGACGGCTCGGGCCGCCGCCGCACTGGCCGGTGAGGGGTTCGGGCCCGAGCAGCACCAGTTCGTCCGCACCGCCGACCTGCGCTACTTCGGCCAGGCCTTCGAGGTGCGGGTCCCGGTGTCCGAGGGCTCAGTCGACGCCGGCGTACTGGACGAAGTGGCGAACCGTTTCCACGCCGAGCACCGGGCCCTCTACGGCTACGACTTCTCGACCGACCCGACCCAGCAGGTCGAGTGGGTCAACCTCCGCGTTTCCGGCATCGGACCCATCCAGCGGCCCGAGATCCGCCGCCATTCCCCGTCGAGTGACGTGTCAGCGTGGTCCGGAACCGGTCCCGACAACCGTGGGACGTCACTCGACGGGGAACGGGCGGTCTGCTTCGAGGCGGAACAGGGGTACGTCGGCACGCCGGTCGTCCAGCGGACGGCGCTGGAGCCGGGGCAGCTGGTGAGCGGCCCGGTGATCATCGAGGAGTTCGGGTCGACGGTGCCGGTGCACCCCGGCTTCCAGGTGCGGGTGGACGAGTTCCTGAACCTGGTCGTGTCGAGGGAGGACGCATGACCGAGTCGCGGCGCGCGCCGACGCAGTTCCCCTACGGCCACCTCACCGACGACGCCGGCGCAAGTGCCGATCCCGTGCTCGTCGAGATCGTCCAGGGCTCGCTGGCGAGCGTCGAGATGGAGGTCGAGACCGCGATCGGGCGGACCAGCCGCAGCCCGATGATCCGCGACGCCCACGACTTCCGGGCCGGCATCCACGACCGGCTGCTGCGCAAGCTGACCGGCCGCTCGTACTCCGCCCTCGTGCACCCGGTCGCCCGCGACTTCCCGCTCGAGGAGATGCATGAGGGCGACGTGTTCTTCCACAACGACGTCTACCGCTCCGAGGGCGGCATCGGCCACCTGCCCGACCTCTGCGTGACGGTGCCGGTCTTCTCCGGAGGCAAGGTGGTCGCGTTCGTGCAGGCGTTCGGCCACCACGACGACATCGGCGGCGCGGTCCCGGGCTCGATGCCGAGCCACGCGACCAGCGTCTTCGAGGAGGGGCTGATGGTCCCGCCGATCCGACTCTGGGACGCCGGCGTGCCCAACCGCGCGGCCCTCACGATCATGACCCGCAACTCCCGGATGCCCGAGTCGCTAGCGGCCGACCTCGACGCCGAGTGCTCGGCCTGCCTGATGGGTGCGCGGCGTCTCGGCGAGCTGTTCGACCGGTACGGCGTCGAGACGGTCGAGTCCTGCTTCGACGCGATCCTGAGCCGCACCACCGAGACCTACCGCCGCGAGATCCTCGCGAAGATCCCGGTCGGGTCGTGGGTCTGGGAGGACTACGCCGAGCACGACGGCGTCGACGAGCCGATGCTGCACACCCAGCGGATCACGCTGACCCGCACTGCGGCCGACGACCCCGACGGCGAGCGGCTCATCCTCGACTTCGGCGGCACGTCGCCCCAGGCCAAAGGGCCGATCAACCACGTGGGCGACGCCAGCGACGGGGTCTTCCTCAAGAAGTGGCTGGCGCCGATCCTGCGCAACCTCGCCGACACTCCCGAGCGGATGGCCGAGCTCGACGTCAACGAGGGCGTCGTACCGCTGATCGAGATGCGGTTCCCGCCGCCCGGCACGTTGCTGACTCCCGTCTTCCCGGCGCCGACCAACGCCCGCACCTTCGTGATCCTGCGGCTGCTCGGCGTGCTCGCCGGCGTCATCGCCAAGGCGGTCGACGGCCGGATGCCCGCCGACCAGGAGACGATCCGCTACACGGGTGTGTACGGCGACGACCTCGAGGGCCGTCCCTACCTCATGCGCGAGGTGCTCGGCGGCGGCTCCGGCGGCCGCTACTACGCCGACGGCGAGGACACCATCCACGTCGTACCCGACTCGCGGAACCTGCCCACCGAGTTCACCGAGGCGCGGTTCCCGTTCCGCGTCGAGTCGCTCTCACTGGCGGTCGACAGCGGGGGAGCGGGGCAGTTCCGCGGCGGCCTGGGCTACGAGAAGTCGATCCGGATGCTCAAGGACGGCCACTTCATGTCGATCGCGGACCGGTCGATCCTGGCCTGCTGGGGCGTGAAGAGCGGCAAGGCCGGCCAACCGTTCCAGGTGACGATCGACCCGGGCGGCCCTCGCGAGCGCCAGGTCGACGCCCTGGCCGACGCCGAGCCGGTGGTCGCCGGCGAGGTGATCCGGATCCGGACGACCGGTGGCGGCGGCTGGGGCAATCCGCTCGAGCGCGACCCCGTCCTCGTCGTCCGCGACGTGGTCTGGCGCAAGGTGTCGCCCGAGGCCGCGCTGGCTGAATACGGCGTGGTGCTCACCGGCTCACCCGACGACGACTCGCTGTCGTACGACGAGACAGCCACGGCCGCCGAGCGAGCCTCGCGGCCGGCGCCCACGGAGGTGTTCTTCGACCGCGGTCCCGGCTACGCGCGACTCTCCGGCGGCCCGGACCACGCCGAGGTGGATGTCTTGACCACCCCACAAAACCGCGCAGACAGCGCGCTGCGCGCGACCGAGGCGCGCTTTCGCGGGGACCCCGGAAAAGCATGACTGCTGCCGCGTTCCTGGCTCTGCACCGTGGTCCTGGTTTCGTGCTGCCCAACGCGTGGGACGCCGGGTCAGCGCGGATCCTCGAGGAGGTCGGGTTCCCGGCGATCGCCACGACGAGCGCCGGCATCGCCTGGTCGCTCGGAGTGCCCGACGGTGGCTCGCTGGACCTGGACACCATGCTCGAGCACGTCGCCCGGATCGTGGCTGCGGTCGGCGTGCCGGTGACAGCCGACCTGGAGGCCGGGTACGACGACGTGGGCGCGACCGTCCGCCGCGCGGTCGAGGCTGGGGCCGTCGGCGGCAACCTCGAGGATCAGGTGGGCGGGACCTTGTTCGGGATCGACGAGGCCACCGAGCGGATCGCGACCGCCCGCGCCGCGGCGCCCGCCGGCACCTTCGTCCTCAACGCGCGGACAGACACCTGGTTCGGCGGTGCGACCGGCGACGTGTTCGACGAAACGGTGGAGCGAGCCGTTCGGTACGCCGGCGCCGGCGCCGACTGCGTCTTCGTGCCGGGCGTCGTCGAGGAGGACGACGTCCGGCGCCTCGCCGCTGCGATCCCGGCGCCGCTCAACATCGTGGCGGGCCTCGCGAGCCTGACCGACGCGCCCACGCTCTTCTCGCTGGGTGTGAAGCGGGTAAGCCTGGGCGGCAGCATGGCCAGGGCGTCGCTCAGCTTCCTCGAGCGGGCCGGCCGGGAGCTGCTCGACTCCGGCACGCTCGGGTTCCTCGACGACGCCATCTCCTACGCCGACCTGCAACGTCGATTCGGCCAGTGATCGCGGTCCTTGGCGGCCACGGCAAGACCGGCCGCGCCGTGTGCGCGGCGCTGGCCGCTCGCGAGGTCGAGACCCGACCGCTGGGACGGGCGGACTGGGACGACCTGCCCACCGCGGTGACGGGCTGCGAGGCGGCGTACCTCATCGCTCCGAACCTGCATCCCGACGAGCCGTCGTACGTCGCGGAGGCGCTCGACGCGCTCGCGCAGGCGGGGGTGGGCCGGGTCGTCTACCACTCGGTCGCTTCGCCGTACGCCCCGGAGATGCCGCACCACGTCGGCAAGGCCGTCTCGGAGGACCTGGTCCGCAGGTCCGGGCTGGCCTGGACGATCCTGCAGCCGGGCGCCTACCTGCAGAACCTCGACCTGAGCGGCCCGATCGAGGTGCCGTACGACGTCGACGCGGTCTTCGGCTTCGCGGACCTCGGCGACGTCGCCGAGGTCGCGGCCCTGGTGCTGTCCGAGGACGGCCACGTCGGCGCGACCTACGAGCTGGCGTCCCGGGTGGCGACCGTGGCCGAGCTGGCCGCGGAGGCCGGTGTCACCGCGCGGCGGACCGATGCGCGGCCGGACGGGTGGCTCGGCGCGATGTTCGCCTACTACGACCGGCACGGCCTACCCGTCGGCACCCGGACCCTCGACGCGCTGCTGGGACGCCCGCTCAACGCCCTGCGCTAGTCAGCCACTCCTTGGCCGGGTCAGCGTCGAGGCGCTCCGCATCCGGGTCCCAGTCGTCAGGCGGCTGCCGGCGTGCCGTGCGGACGCGAGTCCAGCCGGCGGCGAGCAGCGCGCCGCCGACCAGCCCGCCGAGTCCCCACCACGCCCGGTCTCGGGCCGAGGTGTCGGCACCGTCGTCGGTCGGCGCCGGCGCCGGTGCCGCGGAAGCGGGCTCGACCGGGGCCGACGCGGCAGGTGCGGGCTCCACCGCGGACGCCGGCTCCTCGGTCCCGCTGGCCGCGCCGGCCCGACCGACCCCGAGGCTGTCCAGCAGCAGGATCAGCTCCTTGCCGGCCGCCGGCTGGTGCCAGACCACCGGGGCGTCCCAGATCGACCCGGTGCCGGTGAGCAGCTCCTGGGTGGCGATCCAGGGTCCGTCGTCCGCTCCCAGGTAGATCCGGTCGACCCGCCATGGCTCCACGTCGTGGACCATCCAGGTCGCGGTGACGGTGGCCCCGCTCTCATGGCTGCGTCCCGACTCGTCCACCGTGCCCGACCCGCCGACACCCACCAGGTCGGCGAGCTGCTCGTAGCCCTTGTCGGTGTAGTAGAGCGAGGCCGTCCGGCCCTCGCCGGGGACTGACAGCAGCACGCTGGTCGGGCCGCCGGCCGATGCGGCACCAGCTGGCGCCAGCAGGATGAGGACCCAGGCGGTGAGAACGACGGCGAGAGCGCGGATGGCGGGCACGGCTACCTCCTGGAGGACGGGTTCGCTGGTGGTACACCGCCGCACGCGGATCGGGTTCCCGTCAGTCCACGGGGATGGCGGACTCGGCGATCTCCACCGCCCTGCTCAGCTCGACGTCGCCCTCGAGCCGGAGCGTGACGCCGTTCATCATCCAGATCAGGGTGTGACCGGCGAGCCGGGCCGAGTGCGTGACCTGGGTCCCGTCGGGCTCGAGAAGCGCGACCTCGTGCGGCTCTTCGAACCACAGCGCGTCGGTGTCGTTCACCGCGGCGTACTCCACGTCGCGAGCCGTCTTCAGGACCGAGAAGTCGAGCCTGGCGTCGAACTGGTCGAGGCGCAGCACCCCCTCGTCGTCGGTTTGCCCAGCTCATCGAGACCATCCGACGGTCGGACGACACCTCCACACCGTCGGGGTCACCCAGCTCCTCGGCGATCGACAAGGTGAAGGCCACCATCGCCGCGGCCTCCTGCACGGAGTCGCCTGGTGCCACCGTCGGCGGCGTCGGGTCCGCCTTCGGTGCCGGTGCGTCGCCCCGCTCCACCCGCACGCCGCCGAAGCCGAACCAGTCCGCGACGGCCGCCCGTACCGGAGGAGTCGCCAGAAGTGCGAGCAGCACCGCGCCGACCGCGAGCGCTACCAGCCGGCGTCGCGGCCAGGCTGGAGCCACCCGCGCCGCGGGCGCGTCGCTCAGCCGCTCCAGGACGGCCGTCGCCAGGCCCGGACCAGGAGCCGGCACGTCGACGGCGCGACCCAGCGCCGCCAGATCACGCGCGAGATCGTCGTACCCGGGCTCAGCCATCACGCGCCGCCTCCCTCGCCTGCACGCGCTCCGCATCGGCGTCCAGCACGTCTCGGAGCCGGGCCAGGGCGCGATGCAGCCGCGACTTCACGGTGCCGCGCGGCCACCCCAGGACCGCGGCGGACTCCGCCTCGTCGAGGTCCAGGAGATAGCGGCAGGTCACCACCTGCCGATGCGGTGGGGAGAGCCTGGCCAGACCTCGGACGAGCGCCACCTGCCGCTCCTGCGACAGCGTGGCCTCGGCGGGGTCATCGGGTCGGGCGAGCAGCAGCCGCTCGGCCAGCTGCCAGGACCGCTGCTCCCGGGCCGCGCGCCGGCCGGAGGAACGGTGCAGGTTCCGGGTCTCGTTCGCGACGATCTTGAGCAGCCATGGCCGGAACGGCGCTCCGGTGCGGAACCGGTCCAAGGCGGCGTACGCCTTGACGAAGGCCTCCTGCACGACATCCTCCGCGTCTCCACCGGCACCGAGTAGGGCGGCCGTCCGCAGCGCCACCGGGGCATGGCGGTTCACCAGCTCCGCGTACGCGTCGCGGTCACCGCGGCGCACCCGGGCCAGCAGGTCGGCGTCGTCCGGGCCGGTGTCCAGGTTCGGGTGTCCCTCTCTCGCTCGATCTGTGTACACCACCGGGAGGGCAATGGTTCCGGCCCGTCGTCGGCTGCCTCAGCTCGGGCTCGGGAGCTGCTGAAGGGCCCAGCGGTTGCCGTCGGGGTCGGTGAAGTAGACGAACCTGCCCCAGGGCTGCTCGTCGACGCCCTCACACTCGACCTCGCGCTCGCGGAGGTAGGCCAGCGCGGCGTCGGCGTCCTCGACCACCACCTGGATGAACTGTGACGACCCGCTGGGCATCATCTCGAGGCCGACGCCGAAGCAGATCGAGGCCGCCGATCCGGGCGGCGTGACCTGGACGAAGCGCAGCTCGGGGGTGACCGTCCGGTCGAAGTCGACGTTCCATCCGACCCGCTTGCCGTAGAAGTCCACCGACCGGTCGACGTCCTGCACGGCCAGGGGGATGAGCTCGATCCGGAAGTCCATCGCAATCTCCTCGTCATCGGGTTGGTGGCTCCACGCTAGGGCGCGAAGCGGACAGGGCGTGACCGCTATGGGAGGTTCGTGGCCGCAGGAGCCGGGGCACTAGGTTGCAGCCCATGAGGGTGCTTCTGGCGTTGGGCGGGAATGCGATGACGAACGCCGAGGGGCGGGCCCGCGTGGAGGACCAGATCGCAGCCGCGGAGGTCGCCATGGAGGCGGTCGCGGACCTGCTGGCCCGCGACGTCGAGGTCGTGATCACGCATGGCAACGGCCCGCAGGTGGGCAACCTGCTGGTCAAGAACGAGCTCGCCGCGGCCGTCGTACCCCCCGTCCCGCTGGACTGGTGCGGCGCGCAGACCCAGGCGACGCTCGGCATGGTGCTGATGGACGCGCTCGACGCGTCGCTGCTGCGTCGAGGCGTGCTGCGCCGTTCCGCGACCGTGGTGACCCGTGCACTCGTCGACCGCGACGACCCGGGCTTCACCAAGCCGACCAAGCCAATCGGCCGGTTCCTCCCGGCCGAGGAGGCACAGCTGCTGGTCGAGCACGGCGAGACGTGGGAGGACCGGGGAGAGAAGGGCTGGCGGCGCGTGGTCGCCTCGCCGGAGCCGCTGGAGATCATCGACGCGCCGGCCGTGCAGGCGCTCGTCGAGGGCGGCTTCGTGGTCGTGGCCAACGGCGGGGGTGGTATTCCGGTGGTGCGCGACGGCGACGGCAAGCTGGGCGGTGTCGAGGCGGTCATCGACAAGGACCTGGGTGCCGCGCTGCTGGCCCGGTCCGTCGAGGTGGACGTGCTCGTGATCGCCACCGACGTACCGCATGCGGTCCTGCACTACGGCAAGCCCGAGGCCGCCGACATCGGAACTGTGACCGTGGACGAGATGCGGTCGTACGCCGCCGAGGGCCACTTCGCGAGCGGCTCGATGGGGCCGAAGGTCGACGCGGTCTGCCGCTTCGTCGAGCACGGCGGAAGCCGTGCGATCATCACCGACCTCGCCCACCTGGCCGACGCTGTCCGCGGCGATGCCGGCACCGTCGTCGTCCCGAACCCGGCCGGTGGTTGAGGAAGGCGCTCTGCGCCTGTCTCGAAACCCTGGCACAACCTGAGAGAGAGTGGCCCCATGCCTGACGCCATCGAAGTACGCAAGGTCCCCATCCACTCCGTCGCCGACGCGAGCGAGCTCGCCAAGCTGATCGACGACGGCGTCCTGCACGCGGATCGCGTGATCGCGATCATCGGCAAGACCGAGGGCAACGGCGGCGTCAACGACTACACCCGGATCATCGCCGACCGCGCCTTCCGTGAGGTGCTGGTCGCCAAGGGCGCCCCGGCCGACGCCGTCAAGCAGGTCCCGATCGTGTGGTCCGGCGGCACCGACGGCGTGATCAGCCCGCACGCCACGATCTTCGCGACCGTGCCTCCCGAGGAGGTCACGCCCTCCGAAGAGCCGCGCCTGACCGTCGGCTTCGCGATGAGCGAGCAGCTGCTGCCCGAGGACATCGGGCGTACGGCGATGATCAGCAAGGTCGCCGACGCGGTGAAGGTCGCCATGGAGCGCGCCGGCATCACCGACCCGGCCGACGTCCACTACGTGCAGACCAAGACCCCGCTGCTCACCATCCACACGATCCGCGACGCCAAGTCGCGCGGGAAGACCGTGTGGACCGAGGAGACCCATCAGTCCATGGACCTCTCCAACGGCTGCACGGCCCTCGGCATCGCGGTAGCCCTCGGCGAGATCGAGATGCCCACCGACGCCGACGTGATGCACAACCGCGAGCTCTACTCGTCGGTCGCCTCGTGCTCCTCGGGCGTCGAGCTCGACCAGGCCCAGGTGGTCGTGGTCGGCAACGCCCCCGGCGTCGGCGGCCGCTACCGCATCGGCCACTCGGTGATGACCGACGCCCTCGACCAGGACGGCATCTGGAACGCCATCCGCGCCGCCGGCCTCGAGCTGCCCGACCGCCCGCACACCAGCGACCTGGACGGCAAGCTGGTCAACGTCTTCCTCAAGTGCGAGGCCTCCGGTGACGGCGAGGTCCGCGGCCGCCGCAACGCCATGCTCGACGACTCCGACGTGCACTGGCACCGCCAGATCAAGGCCTGTGTCGGCGGCGTCACCGCGGCCGTCACCGGCGACCCCGCGGTGTTCGTCTCGGTCTCCGCGGCCCACCAGGGCCCGGACGGCGGCGGCCCCGTCGCCGCGATCGTCGACCTCGGCTGAGCCCGGAGGCCGCTGCCCGGACAGCGGTGAGTGAGCACCCACCCTCCACAGGGGAGCGGTGGCTGGGCATCGTCTCTCCACGGGGACAACGGTTGCTGGCCCACCGCCGCCCGGGTCAGTCGGACGAGTCCAGCCACTCCCGGATCGACTCGTTGTGCTGACCGAGCGTCGGCGGAGCGGCGTGCTCGGAGCGGCCGCCGGAGAACGCGTTGTCGTCGAAGCGGAGCGGCGGTCCGGGTAGGTCGATCGTGCCGAGCGTCGGGTGGTCCACGGACAGCTTGAGCCCCTGCGAGAGCACCTGGTCCCACGAGTACACGTCGTCCATCGAGCGGACCTTTCCGGACGGCACGCCCGCGTCGGACAGCATCGACAGCCAGTGCTCGGCGTCGTCGGAGGCGAAGTGCGACTCCAGCTTCTCGATCAGCGAGTCCCGGTTCTCGACCCGTTCGGGGTTGGTGGCGAAGCCGTCCTCGGCCGGATCCCACTCCAGCGCCGTGCACAGCGCCCGCCACAGCCCCTCCGAGCCGCAGGCGATCTGGATCGGCGCCGTACCGGTCGCGAACATGCCGTACGGCGCGATCGAGGGATGGTGGTCACCGGAGAGGCCCGGCACCTCGCCGGCCACGGTCCACTTGGTGCCCTGGAACGCGTGTACGCCGACCATGCCCGCCAGCAGCGAGGTTCGCACGACGCGGCCGCGGCCGGTGCGGGTCCGCTCGTGCAGCGCCGCGACCACGCCGAAGGCGCCGTTCATGCCTGCGATCAGATCCGCGATCGGGACGCCGACCTTGGTCGGCTGGCTGGTGCCGGTGATCGACATCAGCCCGCCCTCGCCTTGGGCGATCTGGTCGTAGCCGGCTCGCGACGCCTCCGGCCCGTCGTGGCCGAAGCCGGTGATCGACAGGACGACCAGCCCGGGGTTCAGCTCGTGCAGCCGCGAGACAGGGAAGCCCAGGCGGTCGAGGACTCCGACCCGGAAGTTCTCCATCAGCACGTCCGCCCTGGCCGCCAGCCGCGCCAGCACGTCGCGGTCATCGGCCGACTTGAGGTCGAGGACCAGCGACTCCTTGTTGCGGTTGGCCGAGAGGAAGTACGTCGACTCGCGGGCATCCTCGGGCCCCACGAAGGGAGGCCCCCACGAGCGAGTGTCATCACCGGTCGGCGACTCGATCTTGATCACCCGTGCCCCGAGGTCGCCCAGCATCATCCCGGCGTGGGGACCTGCCAGGGCACGGGTCAGGTCGAGGACGAGCAGGTCGGACAGGGGACCGTCAGCCATGCCCGCACGCTACCCACGCCCCACCGCGCTGCGGCGGGATAGTCATATCTGACTACTCGCACGTAACCCGATCAGACCCCCTCTCGTTGGGCACCGTGAACGTGCCCGGCGACCATGCGGGGCCCGATTCGCTCTAAGGAGTCCGATGAACCAGCCCATGCTCCGCCGGGCCGTAGCCGTTCTCGCCGTCGTGGCGAGCGCGCTGCTCGGCGCTGCCGCCATTACCCCCGCGCCCGCGCAGGCCGCCCCGCAGTGGGCGCCCGCCGCGACCGCAAAGATTCACCCCGGCACGATGATGTACACCGCCGGTGCCCAGTGCACCGCGAACTTCGTCTACACCGACGCCGGCGGCAACGTCTACGTCGGGTACGCCGCGCACTGCGCCGGCCTCGGGGAGGCCACCGACACCAACGGCTGCCTGGCCGAGTCACTGCCACTAGGCACCCCGGTCACGTTCAACGAGGGCGGGAGCCTGATCAGCGAGGGCACGGTGGTCGGGCAGGGGACGCTCGTCTACTCCTCGTGGCTGAAGATGCACGAGCTCGGCACCACAGACGCCAACACCTGCGCCTACAACGACCTGGCGCTGGTCAAGGTCGCAGCCGGCGACACCGGCAAGGTCAACCCGTCGATCCCGTTCTGGGGTGGCCCGACCGGCATCGACACCAACGGCACGGCCGCCGGCGACCGGGTCTACACCTACGGCAACTCCAGCCTCCGCTTCGGCATCAGCCAGCTGTCACCGCACACCGGCATCAGCATCGGTGACGACGCCGCCGACGGTGGCTGGTCGCACCCGCTCTACACGGTGACCCCGGGCGTCCCCGGCGACTCCGGCTCGGCGTTCGTCTCGGCAGACGGCAAGGCGATCGGCGTCCTGTCGACGCTCGGCCTGGCGCCGCTGCCCCTGTCCAACAACATCGGCGACCTCGGCAAGGAGCTGGCGTTCGCCCAGGCCAACTCCGGGATCGCGGGGCTGACTCTGGTCAACGGCACCGAGCCGTTCGATCCCGTCCTCTGACCAACCCCAGAGGGAGCACCGGTCCGCTCCGACGGACCTGACGCCCAGGCCCCGTCCCGCGCCAGGACGGGGCCTGGGTCTCTCTGCGGCCCACTTCGTGACCACTACGTGATCGTCTTCGGTCGGTCCCGGTGGTTACGTTCCCTGCGTGACCACCCCCGCCCGTGCCGGTACGTCGGCGGTCGTCGCCGTCCTCGGTGCGGCGGGGCTGCTGCTCGTCCTGGTCACCTGGGCCGCCTCGATCGGCCCCGACCGGGTGGTTTCCGGCGGTCACGTCGAGCGGATCCGACCGAACGAGCCGTCGATCGACAGCGAAACGGCGGACGCCAAGGACCCGCTCGAGGAGGCGCGCGAGAAGAAGCGCGGCGAACCGCCGGGCTGGCTGGCCGCCATCGCCTTCGCGGTGGAGATCGTCACCGTCGGCGTGGTGCTGTTCCTCGTCGGGCGCCTGCTGCGCAAGCTGCGGCAGTGGTGGCTGCTGCGCTCGCCGCGCCGACGGCGACAGCCTCCTGAGGACGTCGCGTTCGAAGTGCTCGGATCCGCTGCCCACGTCACCGAGGTGATGTCCGAGGACGCCGAGGAGCAGCGCTCCCTGCTCGCCATCGGAGGTGAGCCACGCAACGCGATCGTCGAGTGCTGGGACCGCTTCGAGCAGCAGGCGGTGCGGGCCGGGGTCGACCGTCGGGCATGGCAGACCACCGCGGAGTTCGTGCTCGACGTGCTCGACCTCGTCGGCGCCGACCGGGGGGCGGTCGCGAGGCTGGCCGACCTCTACCGCGAGGCCCGCTTCTCCGACCACCAGATGACCGACGAGCACCGCAGTCAGGCGCTGGACGCCCTCGACGTGATCCACGCCAGCCTCCGCACCCGTACGGTGGCCCGATGACCGGCCGGCGACGCTGGTGGTGGCGGCTGGCAGGTGGCCTCCTCGCGTTCGGCGCCATCGAGGCCGCCGTACTGCTGATCCACGGCCAGGCCGACGAGCTGCGACTGGCGCTGGTGATCGCACTCGTGGTCTGCGCCTCGGCGCTGCTGGTCGACGCGGTGCCCGTCGAGCCCGCCGTCTGGACCAGCCACGTCGAGCAAGAGGGCGGGCTGGCCCGGCTCGACCCGCGCACCGCGTCGTACCTCCGCATCCTGGAGGGCCATCTGTCCGCGCGCGAGGTCGACGGTGCGCTGCGGAACCGGCTCCGGGAGCTGACGGACCAGACGCTGCGCGTGCGACACGACCTCAGCATCGACGACCCACGCTCCGAGGAGCTGCTGGGTCACGAGCTTCGCCGCGTCCTCAACGAGAGCCCCACCAAGCTGGACTCCGAGCAGATCAACCGCTGCGTGAAGAGGATCGAGGAACTGTGACTTCCACACAGAGCACCCCGGAAGCACCCACCATCGAGGAGGCCGCCGCTGTCGCCGTCCGGGTGCTCGACGAGGTCGGCAAGGCCATCGTCGGCAAGCAGGAGGCGCTGCGCCTGGTGCTCTGCGCGATCCTGGCCAAGGGCCACGTCCTGCTCGAGGACTACCCCGGGCTCGGCAAGACCCTGGCGGCGCACTCGTTCGCACGGGCGCTCGGGCTGGACTTCAAGCGCGCCCAGTTCACGCCCGACCTGCTGCCCTCAGACCTCACCGGCTCGTTCCTCTACAACCAGCGCACCGCGGAGTTCGAGTTCCGTCGCGGGCCGCTGTTCACCGGGCTGCTGCTCGCCGACGAGATCAACCGCACGCCACCGAAGACCCAGTCCGCGCTGCTCGAGGCCATGCAGGAGCGCCAGATCACCGTCGAGGGTGAGACCTTCCCCCTGGCCGAGCCATTCCACGTACTCGCGACCGCCAACCCTATCGAGTACGAAGGCACCTACCCCCTGCCCGAGGCCCAGCTCGACCGGTTCCTGCTGCGGGTCAGCTTCGGCTACCCGTCCTCCGACGAGGAGTACGACGTCATCGCCCGCCGCGTGGCCCGCCGCCAGGAGGAGGTCGAGCTCGGGGCGGTCACCGACCCGGCCGGGTTGCGCGGCCTCCAGGCCGCCGTCGAGACGGTCCGGGTCGACGAGAGCGTCGGCCGCTACTGCGTGGCGCTCGCCGCGGCCACCCGCGAGCACCGCGACACGCTCACAGGTGCCTCCCCCGCGGCTCGCTCGGCCTGGTGCTCACCGCGCGCGCGTTCGCGGTGCTGCGCGGCCGCGACTACATCATCCCGGAGGATGTGAAGGCCGTCGCCCGCGCCGTGCTCTCACACCGCGTCACCGTCCGTCCCGAGCTCTGGATGACGCAGACCACCGGCCGCTCCATCGTCGACGCCGTGCTGGTCCAGGTGCCGACCCCGGCGACGCTCGAGCACCGATGAGGTCGAGGTGATCGCGCGGTGGTGGCCCACCCCGGCGCTCGCCCGCGCGGTGGTCGTCGGGGCCGTCGCCGTGGTCGCAGCCGTGGTCGGCTCGGCGCCGGCCGTGATGGTGGTGGGTGCGCCGTTCATCCTGGTCGCCGGCCTCGGACTGCTGCAGCGTCCGGAGTCGTCCCCGGTGCTCGACGCCCAGCTCGACCACCGCTGGCTGCACGAGGGTCAGGGGACCACCTCGCGGCTGTCGATCAGCGACGGCGTGGACGTCGAGCACGTGACGCGCGTGATGGCGCCCACGTCGTACGTCGCGCTGCACCCGCCGACCGGCCTGGCCGCGGGCCTCGCTGACGACCTGCCCACGATCGAGATCGGTCCGCGCCGCTGGGGGAGGCGGGTGCTGGGCGAGGAGCAGGTCTGCCTGACCACCGCCTGGGCCAGCTACCGCTGGGGACCGGTCAGCCTGCACGGCGACGGCCTGCGCGTGCTGCCGCACACGCGGCGGTTCGACTCCCGGGCCGAGACCCCCAGGCCGGTCGGCCTTGTGGGCGTCAACCGCTCTCCGCGGCTCGGGGCCGGCGTCGAGTTCGCCGACATCCGGCCGTTCCGCCCCGGCGACCGGCTGCGCCGGATCAGCTGGCGGGTCTCGGTGCGCAGCCGCGAGCTGCACGTCACCACGTCACCGGCCGAGGAGGACAGCGGGATCCTCCTCGTGGTCGACGCACTCGGTGACCACGGCCACTCCCAGGGCCTCGACGGCGAGGCCAGCAGCCTCGACCAGAGCGTCCGGGCCGCGGCCGCTGTCGCCGAGCACCACATCCGCGCCGGCGACCGGGTGGGCCTGCGCATCGTCGGCGGGGAGGGGGGCCTGCTCGGGTACGGCGCCGGAACCCGGCACCTCCGCGCGCTCTTCGACCTGCTGGCCGGGGTGCGCGCCGGCGAGCTCCCGGAGGCGATCGCCGATCGGATCCAGCTCCGGGTGCGCGGCGGAAGCGTGGTCTTCGTGTTCTCACCGATGCTCGGCGCCGCCATAGTCACGGCGACCGCCAGCCTCGTCCAGCGGGGGCTGCCGGTCGTCGTGGTCGACACCCTCCCGCCGGGCGCGAGTCCCCGGGTGCCCGACGGGGTCGACCCGCAGCTCGCCGACCTCGCGTGGCGGATGCGCCGGCTGGAGCGCGACCAGGTGCTCGCCGGCCTCGGGGCCCTCGGCTGCCCGGTGATCGCCTGGCGCGGTGGAGGCACCCTGGACGACGTGCTGCGCCGGCTCGCCCGCCGGGCCAGCGTGCCGCGCGCCCTGCCCGGATGGGAGGTGGCGGCCCCGTGAACCTGCTGGTCCGCGAGTCCCGCCCCCGGCTGCTCCTGCGCGCGATCATCCTGGTCGCTCCGGTCCTGGCCCTGCTGGCCGCCCGACCGGCGGACCTCCCGCACGGCTGGTTCGTCGCGCTCACCCTCGCGCTCTCGGTCGGCTTCGCCGCGATGCCGGAGTCCGCGCTGGGCACCGCGTGCCTGGGCCTGGTGGTCTTCTGGTGGGCCCTGGCTGCTGCCGACGGCGTCCCGGTCGGTGCGATCCCGGCTGCGTTGCTCCTCCTGGCCACCCACGTCGCCGCGGTGCTGCTCTCCTACGGCCCGCCCTCGCTCCCGATCGGCACCGCCCTGCTCGCCCGCTGGCTGCGCCGAGGCGCCGGCGTCGCCGTCGCGGCTCCGCTGGTCTGGCTGGTGGCGGTCGTGGTCGAGGACCAGCCCGAGCCACCCGGAATCTGGATCTCCGGCCTGGCGTGTGCCGTGGTCGTCTGCATCGTCGCCGCGACCGCGGTCAGCATGCGCGAGGACGAGGTGTGACCTCGCCCGACCCCGAGGAGTACGTCGAGCTCGTGCTCTCGGTCGTCGAGGAGATCCCGTGGGGCCGGGTCACGTCGTACGGCGCGATCGCGGGCGTCGTTGGCGGCGGACCCCGTCAGGTCGGCGCGGTGATGTCGCGCCACGGCGGGCCTGTGCCGTGGTGGCGGGTGGTGCGGGCCGACGGGTCGCTGCCGCCGAGCCACGAGGAGAACGCCCGGCCGCACTACCTCGACGAGGGCACGCCCTTGCGGCCCTCGGGCGCGGTCGACATGACGGCAGCGTTCTGGGAACCGGAACCGCCGGCGCCCCTTGCGCCGGTCCCCGAGTGACGGCCGTCTTCCACAGACCGGGCGGAAATCTGTGTACAGAGCTGTGCACAATTCGGATCACTGGTGGAGAACCGCCGCGCTCCGGTGGATGAACCTGTGGAACCAGAAGAATGTTTGCCGAACCTCTTGCGCAGGGGGTTCCGGAGGTAATAGAACTTGTGGTGCACCGCCACTTCGGTGGAGGTGTAAGAAGGGCCCGAACAACTCATACTTGTTCGGGCCCTTCGCCTTTCCCTGGATCTCTTCTCTGGCGTCTCACCCTGCGACAGCCGATTCGGTCTTACCTCGCAGTAGCGGCAAGACTCCTCGACGTGCTCTACGACGTGATGCACGCCGTGCTGCCGCCGGCGCTCAAGCTGATCTGGCGGCCGACGGTGCGCGGCCTCGAGCACGTGCCCCGGACCAGCGGGGTGATCCTGGCCAGCAACCACCTCAGCTTCGTCGACTCGGTGGTGATCCCGAGCGTGGCGCCGCGCAAGGTGGTCTTCCTCGCCAAGTCCGACTACTTCACCGGCACCGGGCCCAAGGGGTTCGCCTCCCGGGTCTGGTTCGAGGGGCTCGGGATGCTGCCGGTCGACCGCGACGACACCAAGGCCGCGATCGCGAGCCTCGACATCGCCCTCGACGTGCTCAGCCGCGGAGAGGCGTTCGGGATCTACCCCGAGGGCACCCGCTCGCGCGACGGCCGCCTCTACCGCGGCCGCACGGGCGTCGCCCACCTCGCGCTGACCGCCGGCGTACCGGTCGTGCCCGTGGGTCTGACCGGGACCCAGGAGGTTCAGCCGGTCGGCTCCAGCCGCCCGCGGATCGTTCCGATCACCGTGGAGTTCGGCAAGCCGATCGACTTCGCCGGCCGCTTCGAGGGGGTGCCGTCCGGCCGGGCGCGCCGGGACGCGACCGACGAGGTGATGGCCGCGATCCAGCGACTCACCGGCCAGGTCGAGGCCGGCATCTACAACGAGCGGCCGATCGACTAGTGTCCCGCGCTGGAAGTACGGTGCGTAAGTCTCTGCTCCGAGTGCGTGCATCGCCAGGCGTCGGAGCGACGCTCTACTTGTTCGTCGAGCGAGGTTCGGCAACGCCGCGAGGTGCGTGCTCGGGGTGCGGAATTACGTGCCGAACTTCGGTGCGGGACACTAGCTCAATGCGTTGTAGGTCCAGGCGCCGCCGAGGAACCCGACTGCGCCGAGGGCGGTGTACGCCGGCACCCACCAGCGCGAGCCGGTGTCGGAGCGTTTCGTCCTCGGTGGCACCACTGCGTTCTTGAGCGCCAAGAGCATCCCGTAGACCGCGGGCGCCGCCATCAGCCAGAACATCACCCCGCAGACGAGCCAGCCCCAGACGATGCCGTCGCCACTGAAGGCGAACTCGAGGAAGTTCCACCCGAGCGAGCCGAACAGCACTCCCCACATCGGGATCAGAAGGTTGGGCGCGTTGATCGAGAGTGCGGCCGCCGACCCGGCCATGGCGGTGATCAGCATGACCGGGATCGCAACGGCGATGAGGAACGAGCCGTCGGGGCACGGCTGCGAGCTGACGTAGGGGCCACCGTCGGCGCAGGAGCCGCCGACGTTCATCACCGAGCGCATCGAGAAGAAGGTCCACGTGAGCGTGATCCCGAGCACCAGCACGCTGACGGCCGTGAGCACGGGAGCCGTCAAGCCCGTCCGCGACCGCTCGCCTGTCGCCGGTGCCCCCGTCGTCATGGCAGCACTCTGGCAGAGGCTCGTGCGCCGCTGCCACGACCGACGCGCGCGTTGATCTACCCTTCCGCCGTGCGCATCCGCCGAGGTCTCGTCCCGCTGATGCTGGTGGCCTGCGCTGCCCTTGGCGCGTGCGGAGGTGAGGACTCCGACGACAAGGCCAGCGATGACCCGTCGACCTCGCAGACGCCCTCGGAGCGAGGCGAGCTGATGGACCTGGCCGACATGGCCTGCTCGAGCCTGACCGTGGACGAGGTGACCGAGGCCGTCGGCGCACCGGTGAAGGAGGGCGCCGGCACCAGCGGCGAGGCGGTGACCGGAGGCGTCTACAGCACGTGCGTGTGGCAGTCGGACGACCCGGACACCCCCGCGGACACGGCGACGCTGACGATCTACTCCAACGCGGCCGCGGCCGACTCGGCGCGCGAGGACGACTCCGAAGACCTCGACGGCATCGGCGACAAGGCCTACTCAGCCTCGGTGTCGAGCGTGTGGGCGTATGTCGGTGAGAGGTCGTTCTTCGCCCAGTGGTACAAGTTCAACACGATGGACGACGAGGGCCTGGAGCAGAGCAAGGCCCTCGCGAAAGCGGTCGCCGACAAGCTGTGTTGCTAGGGCTGTCGACGCCTCGTGATGGAGTAGGCAGGTGAGCGAGGCCGCGACCACCTACCGCCTCGTCCGGCCTTCGCTCACCGGTGAGCCACCGGTCCTCGACGAGCAGCAGCAGCGGGTCGCCGACCACGACGCAGGGCCACTCCTGGTCCTGGCCGGGCCAGGCACCGGCAAGACCACGACGCTGGTCGAGGCGATCGTCCGCCGCATCGACGAGGGCACCCACCCCGACCGGATCCTGGCGCTGACCTTCTCGCGCAAAGCCGCCGAGCAGCTGCGCGACCGCGTCACTGCGCGCGTCGGCCGCACCATGTCCGCGAGCATCGGTTCGACGTTCCACTCCTTCGCCTACGGCCTGATCCGCCGCTACGCGCCCGCCGAGCTCTACGTCGGCCCGCTCCGCCTGCTCTCGGCGCCCGAGCAGGACGTTGTCCTGCGTGAGCTGCTGCAGGACCATCCCGAGTCGATCAGGTGGCCCGACGAGCTCCGGCACGCGCTCGGCACCCGGGGGTTCGCGCGCGAGGTGCACGCCGTGCTGTCCCGAGCCAGGGAGAAGGGCCTCGACGGGGAGGAGCTCCAGCGGCTGGGTGAGGCCAACGGCCTGACTGAGCTCGTGGCGGCCGGCGCGTTCCTGGAGCAGTACCTCACGGTCCTCGACGGCCGGGGTGCCGTCGACTACTCCGACCTCATCAGGCGCGCGACGATCGAGGCGACGGTGCACCGCGACGAGCTGCGCGCGGCCTACGCGCACGTCTTCGTCGACGAGTACCAGGACACCGACACCGGCCAGGTGGCGCTGCTTCGGGCGATCGCCGGTGACGGCCGCGACCTCGTGGTGGTGGGCGACCCGCACCAGTCGATCTACGCGTTCCGGGGCGCGGAGGTGCGCGGGGTCCTCGACTTCCCGACCGACTTCCCGCAGGCCGACGGCTCCCCTGCTGAGGTGGTGGCGCTGGGGACCACCCGCAGGTTCGGGCCGCGGCTGCTCACCGCTGCGCAGCGACTGGCCGGCCGGATCGGGCTGCCCGGAAGCATCCCCGAGAGTGCGCGCGAAGCGTTCCTGGCGCCCACGGCGGAGGTGGGGGAGCACGGCGAAGGTCGGGTCACGGTCCGCACCTTCGACAGCGACCGGGCCGAGGCCGAGCACCTGGCCGACCTTCTGCGGCGGGCGCACCTCGAGGACGGCATCGCGTGGGACGAGATGGCCGTGCTGGTGCGGTCCGGCCGACAGTCCATCCCGCCTCTGCGCCGCTCCCTCGGCGCCGCCGGCGTACCAGTCGAGGTCGCCAGCGACGAGGTGCCGCTGGTCCGTGACCCGGCCGCGCTCCCGCTGATCGATGCACTGCGAGTGGTGCTCAACCTCGACAACGACGACCCCGACCACGTCGACCACATCGACGCCGCTCGGGCCGAGGCGCTGCTGACCGGCCCGTTGGGCGGGCTCGACGCCGGGGACGTACGCCGCTTGGCCCGCCAGCTGCGGCGGCGCGAGAAGGAGCGGGCGGCCGTCGAGGGTCGTCAGCCTGTGCACTCGCGTGAGCTGGTCCGGCAGTCCGTGTTCGACCCCACTGTGCTCGACGGGGTTGTCGGCGACGAGATCGATCGGGCGCGGGCGGTCGCTGAGCTCGTCGGTCGCACCCGTGCCCAGCTCGACGTCGGCGCAACGGCCGAGGAGCTGCTGTGGACCCTGTGGTCGGGCACCCGCTGGCCGGCCCGACTGCGGCGCTCGGTCGAGCTCGGCGGCGGGACCGCTCGTCGCGCGCACCGCGACCTCGACTCCATCTGCGCGCTGTTCGACGCGGCCGCCCGTGCCGAGGAGACCCGGGACCGCGTCGGTGCCCGTGAGTTCCTCGCGACCCTGGTCGCACAGCAGATCCCCGCCGACACCTTGGCGGAGCGCGGCGCGCGCGGCGCGGCCGTCCGACTCCTGACCGCACACCGCGCCAAGGGGCTCGAATGGCGGCTCGTCGTCGTTGCGCATGTCCAACAGGACGGCTGGCCCGACCTGCGCCGCAGATCGACACTGCTCGGTGCCGACCGGATCGGCACCGACGGCCTCGTGCCGCCGACGTCCGCGCGCGAGCTCCTCGTCGAGGAGCGCCGGCTCTTCTACGTCGCCTGCACCCGCGCCCGCGAGCGCCTCGTGGTCACCGCGGTCGCCTCGCCGGAGGACGACGGCGACCAGCCCTCGCGGTTCCTGGCCGAGCTCGGCGTCACCGTCGACAAGATCGAGGGGCGTCCCCTCCGTCCACTGTCGCTCGGTGGCCTGGTGAGCGAGCTGCGACGTACCGCTGCCGACCCTGCGACCAGCCCGGCACTGCGGAAGGCGGCGGTGCGGCGTCTCGCGCGACTCGCCGCGGAGACCGCCGGTGATCGCGTCCTCGTGCCGATGGCCGACCCAGCGTCGTGGTGGGGGACGCGGGCAGCCACCCGGTCGGTGCAGCCGCTCCGCGACCACGACCGGCCGGTGCCGATGTCCGCGAGCCTGCTCGACGCGATCTCGACCTGTCCGACCCAGTGGTTCCTCTCGCGTGAGGCCGGGGGCATCACCCGGGCCCACCAGTCAGCAAACCTCGGGGAGATCGTGCACGCGCTCGCCGAGCGGGTTGCGAAGAACGAGCTCCGGGTCTCGGCCGACGACGCGGGCGTCGAGGCGCTGATGGTGCACGTCGGCGCGGTCTGGGACCGCATGGAGTTCCGCACTCCATGGGCGCGCGCCCGGGAGCTCGACCGGGTCAGGGCCGCCCTCGGACGCTTCCTGGCATGGCACCACAGCAACCCCCGGACCGTGATCGGGATCGAGCAGGACTTCCGTGCGGTGCTCGACCTTGCCGACGGCGAGCAAGTTCGCCTCACTGGCTACGCCGACCGGCTCGAGCTCGATGCCGACGGCCGGGTCGTGGTCGTGGACCTCAAGACCAACCGGTCCAAGCCCACCGAGAAGTCGATCCCGACCAACGTCCAGCTCGGGCTCTACCAGCTGGCCGTCGACCGCGGAGCCATCGAGGAGCTCGACGGCGTGCCGGACCACGCCGAGGCCGGCGGGGCCGAGCTCGTCCAGCTCGGGCTCAAGGACGGCGGGCCTGACGCCGTCGTGCAGGCACAGAGCCCCCAGACCGACGACGGTCCGGAGCGTGTCGCCCTCCAGTCGCAGCTCGCGAGGGCCGCGCAGCTTCTACGTGCCGAACAGTTCCCGGCCATCGTGGGTGACCAGTGCCGCGACTGCCCCTTCGTGCCGATCTGCCCGGCCAAGAGCGCAGGGCCGGTGGTGGGCCAGTGATCACCACTCCCGAGGACCTCCGCGACGCCATGGGCGTCGACTGGGTCGCCAGCCAGCAGCAGTGGGCAGCAATCGCGGCGCCGCTGGAGCCCGCCGTGGTCATCGCCGGCGCCGGGTCCGGCAAGACCTCCCTCATGGCCGCCCGGGTGGTCTACCTGGTGCTCAACGAGCAGGTGCGCCCCGACCAGGTGCTGGGGCTGACGTTCACCACCAAGGCGGCCAGCGAGCTGCGCGCCAGGATCCGTAGCGCCTTGCTGGCGGCCGGTGCGCTCGGCGAGGTCGAGCCAGGCGTCGAGGACGTGCTCGAGCCCACGGTGTCGACGTACAACGCGTACGCCGCGGGCCTGCTCATCGATCACGGCCTGCGGATCGGGCACGAGCCGGACACGCGGGTGATCACCGACGCGGCGCGCTACCAGCTCGGCGCTCGGGTCGTGGACCGCTACCCCGGCGAGATCGTGCAGCTGACCGACCATGCCGAGACGGCGATCCAGAACCTGCTGGCCCTGGACTCGGCGATGAGCGAGCACCTCGTCACACCGGACGCCGTCCGGCAGTTCGACGCGGCGGAGCGGGACGGCTTCGTCCGGGCCGAGGCGGAGGAACAGGCCGGCAAGAACCGCAAGACCTACCTCGAACCGGTCCGCAACGCCATGAGCGCGATCGACCGTCGCGGTGAGCTGCTCGGGTTGGTGGAGGCCTACCGGCGGCTCAAGGCCGACCTGGGCCTCATGGACTTCTCCGACCAGATCGAGCTCGGTGCGCGACTGGCATCACTGCAGCCCGACGTCGGTGCGGCCGAGCGTGACAAGTTCCGGGTGGTGCTTCTGGACGAGTACCAAGACACCTCGGTCGCCCAGGCGATCATGCTCTCGCGGATCTTCTCCGGCATCGACAGGGCCGGCGGCCGGGGACACGCGGTGACCGCGGTCGGCGACCCCAACCAGGCGATCTACGGCTGGCGCGGAGCGTCGGTCTCCAACATCCTCGACTTCCCCGAGACCTTCCCCGCCGTGACGGGGACGGTGCCGACGTACCCGCTCACCGTCAACCGACGCTCCGAGCGGCGGATCCTCGAGGCCGCCAACCTGTTGGCGGCTCCGCTGTACGCCGCGCACGACGGCGTCGCGCCGCTCGAGCCCAAGCCCGAGGCGGGCGAGGGCGTCGTGACCACGGCGGTCCACGAGACCCACCGTGACGAGCTGGCGGCACTGGTGGCGGCGGTGCGAGCCACACATCCGGACGACGGGAGCGTTCCCTGGTCCAGGACAGGTGTCCTCACCCGCGACAACGCGCATGCCGCTGAGGTCTTCGACGCACTGACCGAGGCCGGCGTACCGGTGGAGATCGTCGGCCTCAACGGGCTGCTGCGGCTCCCCGAGATCGCCGAGATCGTCGCGATCCTGCACCTGATGCACGACGTCACCTCGAACGCCTCACTCCTCACCTTGCTCACCGGGCCGCGCTGGGCGATCGGACCCCGTGACCTCGGCCTGCTGAGCCGGCGGGCCGCCGAGCTGTCGGGCCGCCAGGGTCGCGGTCCGACGCCGGAGTCGGTGACCGCCCATCTCGTGCAGATCGCGGACGGCATCGACCCCGCGGAGATCCCCTGCCTCGATGACGCCCTGTCGGACCCGGGCTCCGCGGCGTACTCGCCCGAGGCGCTGGAGCGGTTCGGACTCCTCGCCCGCGAGCTGCGGATGCTGCGGTCCCACGTCGGCGAGCCGCTGCTCGACATCGTTCGGCGGATCATCGACGCCACGGGGGCGGACGTCGAGCTGGCGTCCGCGGTCAGCGCGGCCGCGCCCGCACGGCGTGACAACCTCGACCTGTTCGTCCGGGCGGTCGCCGACTTCCAGGCCGTCGACGGCGACGTCACGCTGCCGGCGCTTCTGGCCTACCTCACCGCCGAGGACGACCAGGGCAACGGCCTCGACATCGCGACCCCCACCGCGGCTGACTCGGTCAAGCTGCTGACGGTGCACCGGTCCAAGGGGCTCGAGTGGCGTTCGGTGTTTCTCGTCGGGGTGTGCGAGACGCGCTTCCCGGCCAATCGCTCACGGCCGTTGTGGACGTCGTCTCCTGCCGTGATCCCCGCTCCGTTGCGCGGTGACGCCAAGGACCTGCCGCAGCTCCGCGGCCACGACAGCGCCGCCCTCACGGCCTACCGCGCCGACACTCGTGCGCACGACCGCACTGAGGAGCTCCGCCTCGGCTACGTCGCCTTCACGCGCGCCGCCCACCTGTTGTCGGTCTCGTCCTACTGCTGGAGCCCGAGGCCCACTCCGTTCGGCCCTTCCGAGTACCAGGGCGTCATCCGCGAGCTGCTCGCCACGTGGGGCGAGCCGGAGCCGCTGTGGCGCGACAAGCCCGCGAAGGGCGACCTCAACCCCTACGCCGAGGAGGACCCGGCGCGCCCCTGGCCGCCTTCTGGCCCCGGCGCCGAGGCGCTCCTGAGGATCGAGGCCGCCGCGCTGGTGCGTGCTGCGGACCCCGACGCCGAGGATGAGGGCCTCGACATGGTTGAGAGTGCCCGGGTCGCGGACTGGGACGCCGAGGTCGAGCGGCTCCTCGTCGAAGCGAGGGCTGAGCGCAGCGCCGAGATCGTGGTGCCGCTGCCCGGCAGCCTGTCGGCGACCGCGATGCTCCGTCTGCATGACGACGCGGAGGCCTTCGCCCGGGAGCTGGCCCGGCCGATGCCGCGGTCGCCGAGCCGCGCAGCACGGTTCGGCACCCTGTTCCACGCCTGGGTCGAGGACCGCTTCAAGCAGCAGCCTCTTCTCGACCCGGACGACCTTCCTGGCCGCGCCGATCTCGACATCGCCGACGACGATGACCTCGAGACCGTGATCGCGGCCTTCGAGAAGGGTCCGTTCGCGGACCGGGTCCCGCACGCCGTCGAGGCGTCATTCGCGCTCGTCCTCGCCGGACAGGTCGTCCGCGGCCGGATCGACGCCGTCTACGACGAGCCCCACGGCGGGTTCCTCCTGGTCGACTGGAAGACCAATCGTCACGAGGACGCCGACCCGCTCCAGCTGGCGCTCTACCGGCTCGCGTGGGCCGAGCTCCGCGGCGTACCCCTGGAGAAGGTGCGCGTCGCGTTCCACTACGTCCGGACCGGGAAGACCGTGGAGCCGGAAGGGCTGGCCGGGCGTCAGGCGCTGGAGGCCATGCTCGGCGCATGAACGTCAAGCCAGGTCGCCACGCCACGCGCGGCGACGCGGCCAGCGCGATTCGCGCCGATGGTGCTGGCCGAGGGGCCGTAGCCGACGAGCTGGACCCGCGGGTCCGCGACCACGGAGGTGCCGTCGAGCTGGATGCCGCCGTACTTCGACTTGAGGTGGAGGGGCCCGAGGTGGCCCACGGCCGGCCGGAACCCGGTCGCCCAGAGGATCACATCGGCCAGCCAGTGTGTGCCGTCGGGCATCCGTACGCCGTCGGGCTCAATGGCGGCAAACATCGGGTGCCGCTCGTAGGCGCCGAGCCGCTCGGCCTCCCGTTCCTGCTCGCGCAGAGCCAGCCCGGTGACGCTCACGACGCTGGCCGGGGGCAGCCCCCGGCGTACCCGTTCCTCGACCAGCGCGACCGCCGCCCGCCCCACATCTGGCGTGAAGTCGTCGGTGCGCCAGACCGGCTCGCGCCGGGTCACCCAGAGCGTGTCGCCCGCGACCGGAGCGATCTCGCCCAGCAGCTGGACGGCGGACGCGCCTCCGCCCACGACGACCACTCGCTGACCACGGAACGACTCCGGTCCGGGGTAGTCGTGGGGGTGCAGCTGACGTCCCTGGAAGGTCTCGGCGCCGGGGTACGCCGGCACGAACGGCCGCGACCAGGTCCCGGTCGCGTTCACGACCGTGCGGGTCAGCCAGCGCCGGTCGCCGGCGCGCACCTCGAGCAGTCCGTCATCCGCCTCGACGACCTCGTCAACTCGAACCGGCCGCAGCACCGGTAGCCCGTGCGCGCGCTCGTAGTCGGCGAAGTACGCAGGAATCACCTCGTTGGCCTTCCCGTCCTCGAGCCCGGGTGGCTCCGCATCGGGGAGCGCCGCGATGCCGTGCACGTCGTGCATGGTCAGCGAGTCCCACCTGTGCTGCCAGGCCCCGCCGGGTGCCTCGTCGGCGTCGAGCACGACGTGGTCGATCCCGCGTCGCTTCAGGTGGTACGACGTCGACAGCCCGGCCTGCCCCGCGCCGATGATCACCGAGTCGAGGATCTCCACGTCCGATGGAACGCCGTGAGCCTTGAAGAAAGTCCACTGGTGGCGCACAAGACCGCACTTGTCGGCGTGTCTTGTCTCTTGTCGGGGGTTGCAACCCACGACAAGAGACAATTTCCCCGGTCAGCCGGGGATTCCGCCACCGGCCAGACCGGCGGCAAGCGCGATCTCGACCATGTCGCCGAAGGTCCGCTCGCGCTCCTCGGCGGTGGTCTCCTCGCCGGTCACGATGTGGTCCGAGATAGTGCAGATCGCCAGCGCGCGACGGCCGAAGCCGGCCGCGATCGTGTAGAGCGCCGAGGCCTCCATCTCGATCGCGAGGACGCCGTGCTCGACCATCCTTGTCCTCAGCTCCGGACGCGGCGCGTAGAACGAGTCGACGCTGAAGATCAGGCCGACGTGCACGTCGTCACGGTCGCCGGCGGCAGCAGCAGCCGCCGAGAGCAGCCGCCAGTCGGCGACGGGTGCGTAGTCGAGCCCTTCGAAGCGGATCCGGTTCATGCCGGAGTCGGTGCAGGCGCCGGAGGCGATGACGATGTCTCGGATCTTCACCTTGTCTGTGGTGGCGCCGGCCGATCCGACGCGGATGATCGACTGCACGTCGTAGTCGCGGAACAGCTCGGTCGCGTAGATCGCCATCGACGGCTGCCCAATCCCCGACCCTTGCACCGAGACCCGCTGGCCCTGCCAGGTGCCGGTGAAGCCGAACATGCCACGCACCTCGCTGTAGCAGCGCGCGTCCTCGAGGAACGTCTCCGCGATCCACTTCGCGCGCAGCGGGTCTCCCGGGAACAGGACGAGTGGCGCGATGTCACCAGCTGAGGCTCCGATGTGGGTGCTCACTGGCCGGAGACTAACGTGATCGGCGTGGACTACCCGCACGTGCGCATGGCCGCCGGTGCCCACGACCGCATCGCCGTACGTCGTCGCGACGAGGCGTGGCTCGAGGAGCGTTGGACCGATCCCGACACGCAGGTACTGGTCGTCTCCGGCACCCGCGTGCAGCCGCGTGATGGCCGGATCCCGTGGCTGAGTCCGGCGGACGCACCCGAGGGCGTGCGGGTGCTCTTGGGCGAGCGGGACGGCCGGTCCTGGTTCGCCGTCATCACTGGACCGGAGATCGCCCAGGCCGCCAAGGAGGAGTGGTTCCCGCTGCGCGGGCTGCTCCCGCACCTGGCCGACCAGGAGCTGGCCGGGGCGCCGCTGGTCTTCCACGCGCTCGGCCTGGCCGAGTGGCTGTTCGTGACCCGGTTCTGCCCCCGCTGCGGAGGCCACCTGCAGCCGCAGGCCAGCGGCCACGAGCTGCACTGCCAGGACTGTGGCCGGTCCCAGTTCCCGCGCACAGACCCCGCGGTGATCATGGTCGTCACCTCGGGCGACCCGGGCAGCGAGGACGAGCGATGCCTCCTGGGGCGCCAGGCGATCTGGCCGGAGGGCCGCTACTCGACCCTGGCGGGCTTCTGCGAACCCGGTGAGACCCTCGAGGACGCCGTACGCCGCGAGGTGCTCGAGGAGACCGGAGTCGTCGTGGGCGACGTCGAGTACTTCGGCAACCAGCCCTGGCCGCTTCCGGCGAGCCTGATGCTCGGCTTCGTCGGCCGCGCGGTGTCGGAGGACATCAACGTCGACAATGACGAGATCGACGACGCCCGCTGGTTCACCCGCGCCGACATGAAGTCCGGCGCGGAGTCAGGTGAGCTGGTCCTTCCCGGCGGTGTCTCGATCAGCAGGTCACTCGTGGAGCACTGGTACGGCGGGCCACTGCCCGGCCAGTGGTGAGGTTCAGCTCACCAACGCGGCGAGCTTGTCCTTGACCTGCGCCAGCGACGGGTTGGTCTGGGCGCTGCCGTCGCTGTAGACCAGCGTCGGGACGGTCTGGTTGCCATGGTTGGCGGCCTCGACGGTCAGCGCGGCGTCCGGCTGCTGCTCGATGTCGACCACATCGTAGGCGATTCCCTCACGGTCGAGCTGGCTCTTGAGCCTGTGGCAGTAACCACACCACGGGGTCGTGTACATCGTGAAGCCTGCGCTCATCAGGGACTGTCGCCTCCGGGATCTAGGGTGATTCGCAACCACCTCAACCTCGATCGTTCCGGAGTTGTTCCTTGCCCGACCTGCTGGCTGCCCTAGATCCGGAGCAACGCCTCGTCGCAGAGGCGTTGCGCGGGCCCGTGCGGGTGCTCGCCGGTGCCGGCACCGGCAAGACCCGCGCGATCACCCACCGCATCGCCCACGGCGTCGCGACCGGCGTCTATGCCCCGTCCGAGGTGCTCGCAGTGACCTTCACCACGCGCGCGGCGGGCGAGATGCGCACCCGCCTGCGTGGTCTCGGCGCGGTCGGTGTCCAGGCCCGCACTTTCCACTCCGCTGCGCTGCGCCAGCTCCGCTACTTCTGGCCCCACGTCCACGGCACCGAGCTTCCCCAGCTGATCGAGTCCAAGCTCGGGCTGCTGGCCTCCGCCACCCGCCGCCAGCGGCTCAACACCGACCAGGCCCTGCTCCGCGACCTCGCGTCCGAGATCGAGTGGGCCAAGGTCAGCAACGTCTCGCCCGCGACGTACGTCGACGTCGTCGAGGCGCGGGGCCGCTCGGTCGCCGGCCAGACCGCCACGGTCGTCGCCCACGTCTTCGACGCCTACGAGGAGGTCAAGCGCGACCAGGGCCGGATGGACATGGAGGACGTCCTGCTGCTGACGGCCGGGATGCTCGCCGAGGACGAACGCGTCGCCGCGCAGGTCCGCCGTCAATACAAGTGGTTCGTCGTCGACGAGTTCCAGGACGTCTCGCCGCTCCAGTCCGCGCTCCTCGACCTCTGGCTCGGCGGCCGCGACGAGCTCTGCGTGGTGGGCGACCCGGCGCAGACGATCTACTCCTTCGCCGGCGCCAACGCCGACTTCCTGCGCGACTTCCCGGCCAAGTTCCCCGGCACGACCTCGGTCGAGCTGGTCCGCAACTACCGGTCGACGCCCCAGGTCGTCCAGGCGGCCAACACGCTGCTCGCCGGCACGGCCAGCCAGGGTGTCGACCTCCGCTCCCAACAGGCGGCCGGACCCGAGGTGACGTTCGAGGCCCACCCCGACGAGGTCGCCGAGGCAGAGGCCGTGGCCGCCCGGATCCTCCGACTCCGCAGCGACGGCCGCGACCTGGGCGAGGTCGCCGTCCTGTTTCGCATCAACGCGCAGTCCGAGGCGTTCGAGGAGGCCCTTGCGGGCCGCGCCATCCCCTATCTCATCCGAGGCGCCGCCCGGTTCTTCGACCGCCCGGAGGTGCGCGAGGCCGTCACCCGCATCCGAGGCGCCGCCCGCTCGGGGGAGGCCACTGAGCAGGGGAGCACCGTCCTCGAGACAGTGCGCGCCACCCTTGCGGGGATGGGCTGGACTCCCGAGGCGCCGTCCGCCCGTGGCCAGACCCGCGACCGCTGGGAGTCCTGGCAGGCGCTGATGAACCAGGCGCTGGAGTTCTCCGCGGCTGACCGCACCCTCGACGAGTTCGTGGCCGACCTCGACCGTCGTGCCGCCGAGCAGCACGCCCCCGTCGCCGACGGAGTCACCCTGGCCACCTACCACGCCGCCAAGGGGCTGGAGTGGGACTCCGTCTTCCTCTGCGGCCTCCAGGACGGCACCCTCCCGATCACCTACGCCGAGACGCCGGCCCAGATCGAGGAGGAGCGGCGGCTCCTCTACGTCGGCATGACCCGCGCCCGGCTCGACCTCGCGCTCTCGTGGGCCCTGGCGCGCCAGCCCGGCGGTCGCGGCTCCCGCAAGCCGTCGCGGTTCCTGACGCCTCTGCTCCCGCAAGATGCACTGCCGCTGCCGAAGGCGCCGAAGTCCAAGGGCGCCCGCATGTGCCTCGAGTGCGGCAAGCCGCTCCAGACCTCCGCAGACAAGGCCCGCCGCCGCTGCGCCGACTGCCCCGCTCCCTACGACGAGGAGCTGTTCGAGCGACTTCGCCAGTGGCGCACCGAGCGGGCCCGCGAGGAAGAGATCGCGGCGTTCATGGTCTTCAGCAACGCCACCCTCGAGGAGATCGCGATCCGCCGCCCGCAGTCCTCGCGCGAGCTGCTCAAGGTCAGCGGCGTCGGCAAGGAGAAGCTCCACAAGTACGGCGAGGAGCTCCTCGAGCTCGTCAGCTGACCCGCCGCGACAAGTTGGCAGGAAAAAACCGAGAAATACCCATAAAATCAATTGCCCCTTACCGGGGCCCGTTGGTACCTTGCTCGTCCCAACAGGTTTGCGCACCACGGGACTGACAAACCCGGCGCACGAGGCAATGAAGGAGGTGGCCCAGATGATCACCAACACCATCAAGACGGCGGTTCAGATCCCGTCCGGTTTTGGCATGCCCGCTTGCGGCCACCTGCCCAAGATGAGCGCCTTCCCGCTGACGAGCTCCGCCGGCGTTGCCACGACCGTTGTCGTGCGCGACCGCCAGGCGACCGCCGCCAAGGGTGACATGGGCCTCATCGCCTACGTCCCGGGGACCAGTGCCTGGAGACCTCCGTCCAGTTGAGATCAACTGATCGGCAGCCTCCAGGCCGCGGAACCCGAAAGGGATCCGCGGCCTTTCTGCTTCTAAAAAGGCTCCAGTCTCAAAACCAAGAGACGCAACGCCGGGTCCTACCAAGACCAGATGACCAAGCAACCGCGATCAAGGTGAGCAGAGGAGGTGAAACAACATGACCATCAGCATTCTCGACCGCACCGACCAGCCGACTCTGGGCAACCTCCACGATGAGGCCGGCAAGGTGGACGAGACGAACCTTCCGTGCCGGGTGAACAACCCGGAGCTGTGGTTCGCCGAGTCGCCCAGCGACGTGGAGTACGCCAAGACCCTCTGCATCGACTGCCCGGTCCGAGCCATGTGCTTCGACGGCGCTCTCGAGCGTCGCGAGCCGTGGGGCGTCTGGGGTGGACAGCTCTTCATCCAGGGCGTCGTCGTCCCCCGCAAGCGTCCGCGTGGCCGTCCCCGCAAGAACGAGGTGGCCGCGTAGGCAGCCACGAGGCGTCCGTCGACTGACGGCCGCATCCCTTTCCAAGAAGGACCAAACAATTCCGATGAACCAGACCTACATGACCAGGAGCACCGAGATGAATCTCATGAACGAAAACCTTGCGCGCGCGCAGATGTCCGCGCGCCTGGGAGAGGCGCACCAGTTGCGGCGCGGCCACCAGCTGGCCCGTGCCCGTCGGCTCAGCCGCAAGGCCGAGCAGGCAGCGCAGCAGGCGCGACTCGCCCTCGCCCGCGCTCTGTAAGACCCTGATGGGATGCCGCCAGTCAAAGCGGCCTCTGCGGGGCACCCTGATCGCGGGTGCAAACCAGGAGCCGGGTACGACCACCGATGGTCGTACCCGGCTCCTGCTGCGTTCCGGCGCAGGGCGCCCCGGGTACTAGGTTCGACGTCGTGAAGACCTGCAACTTCTGCGGGCGGCAGGAGACCGACGAGGCCAAGACGCTCACCTGGAGCACCGCGGTCGAGAACGGACAGACCAAGACCTACTGCGAGAGCTGCTCGCGCGAGCACCTGCGCGCCATGGAGGGCAAGCTCGACAGTGAGTATTGGTGATCGACGCGGTCCGAGGAACGAGGACCGGGTCGATCGTCGGTGGTTGAGCACCGACCGCGCCTGAGGAACGAAGGCGGGACGGAGCGTGTCGAAAACCTCCGGGCCCGAGGCTGGGACTCGACTCAGCCCGCGCGGGCGGCGGCCTGGTCGACGAGGTCGACGGCCCAGGCGCAGCCGCAGTGGAGATGGCGGCGGTACGTCGTGACGGTCGGCGGGAGCTGGCCGATCGCCACCGTGGCCGACCACGTGGCCGGCACCTCGCCCTCGGCTGCGGCGGCGAGGTCGGAGACGGCCCACGCGACGGCCAGCGTTCGCAGGGCCGGATCGGGCTCGGACGGCCGCAGCGGTGGCGTCGTGGCGACCTGCTCGACCAACAGCGCCCGGCGGGGGTCTTGCTCGCCGAGATGGGCGTCGACGCAGCGCAGGCACGCGGTGACTCCCGGGACGACGTAGGGGCCGAGCAGCGGGCCGCCGGGACCTTCCCTGACCACCAGGTGCGGAGCGCCGGAGCGCATCCAGTCATCGAGCCGCGCGCGGGCGGGCTCGCCCTCGCTCCAGACCAGCGCCACCGACGCCTCCGCGGGTGAGCTTGCCAGCCGGAGGCCGGCCTCGCCGACCAGTCGCAGCAGCGCCGGCAGGACGCTGTCGGGCGCGTCCACCTGGACCCGGCACCGGGCGCGGTGGTCTCGTCGCGCGGCAACCTCGTCAGCTGCCACGGCCAGGCCCGCGGCGACCAGCGCGTCGAGCACTGGCGCGGTCGACGCGTCGAGCGTCGTGAGCGGGCCGCCGTGGGCCAGCTCGACGAGCAGCAGGCGCACGGCCCGGGAGTCCGGCAGCACCGCGGCCAGGGGCGGATCGGTGCCGAGCTGGAGATGGTCGGCATCACGGCGGGCGAGGCCCACTCCGGGGCGCAGCAGCCAGGTCATGGAGCCACCGTCACACGGATGGCGTGTCGCTGTCGGTGGCCATCCACAGGCCCAGGAAGGTGCGAAGACAGCGCAACGGCGCCCTCGGCAGTGCCGAGGGCGCCGTCGTCGAGTCTGGGGCGAGCTGGTCAGGCCTTGCCGAGGATGCGGTTGAGCTTGGTTCCGCAGACGGGGCAGATCGCCTGTGCCATCCGGGTGCCCTTGTCATTGACCCGGACCTCTCCGTCGGCCTGCCGCTTCTCCTTGCACTTCACGCAGTAGAACTCGCCGCTCCAGGTCTCCGCCATGACGGCCTCCTTGCCTATTCTTCTTCTCGGTCGTCGCGGCGGGGGATTCTGCCCAATTTCTCGGGTTGGGGGAAGCCCGCCGGAAGCTCTCGGAACGGTCCTCGAGCCGCTTTGACCGTACTCCAAGCCCGTGCGAACCCGTGACAGGCGCTCGGCGCGCCGGATATCGACATTTCCGGCGATTTCAGGCGTGAAACCGGTCACGGCGGCCCCCGGAGGCCGGTCAGTAGGGTGCGCTCATGCCCGCCCATTCCCACCTGCGCGTCGAGCGGCCGTCCGACGGCGTGGCCCTCGTGACCCTCGACAACCCCGACATGCGCAACGCGATGTCCGACGAGATGACCGCATCGTGGGTCTCCGCGGTCGCCGAGCTGGCCGCCGACCGGGAGCTGCGGGCGGTCGTCGTGACCGGGGAGGGTTCGGCGTTCTGCTCCGGCGGGAACACGTCCTGGATCGCCGGTGAACCGGACGCCACCGTGGACCAGCTCCGCACCCGGATGCTGCCGTTCTACCGGGCCTGGCTGTCGATCCGGACCCTCGAGGTTCCTACCATTGCTGCGGTCAACGGCCCCGCGATCGGAGCCGGCCTGTGTCTCGCGCTCGCCTGCGACCTGCGGTACGCCGCGGCGGGGGCCAGGCTCGGCGTGCCGTTCGTGAAGCTCGGCATGCACGCGGGCATGGGCGGCACCTACCTGCTGCCGGAGGTGGTCGGCCAGGCGCATGCCCGCGACCTGCTCCTCACCGGTCGGGTCGTCGACGCCGACGAGGCGCTTCGCATCGGCCTCGTCTCGGGGGTGATGGACCCCGCGACGTTCCTGGCAGACGTGCTGGAGATCGCGACGGGCATCGCTGCCTCGGCGCCCATCGCCACCCGGCTCACCAAGCTCGCGCTCCGGAACGGCGGCCACGCCGACCTCGAGTCCGCCCTCCAGTGGGAGGCGATGGCCCAGCCGATAACGCTGGCCACCGAGGACCTCCAGGAGGGGATCCGGGCCAGCAAGGAGAAGCGACCACCGGAGTTCCGGGGCCGCTGACCAATAGCCGAGGCCCCCGGGTCTACCGACGGAGACCCGCCTTCCCCTTGCGGATCTCCCCCGACGGACCCGGGGGCCTCGTCTGGGGCGTCACGCTAGGCACTCCGTGCGCGGGGGGCAATGGCTCGGACCGCCTGCCTGTGGACAACGCTGTGGAGAACTCTGTGCAGAACCTCGTTCACAGGTGGAGGACACGCCTAGCAGCCGTGAATTAGCCTGTGGACAAGAGGTGGAAGCGGTTGGTGATTCAAGGTCTGACCTGCGACAACGTGATTCCACGGGGTGTGGACGAAAATCTCTTTGCAGGAAATCGTCGTCGGCCGGAGTCGGGGACCCGCCTAGGGTGGACGCCGTGGCGGAGGCGTACGACGGCGGGCCGGTCGCGGCGCTGCGCCGGATCGGGTTCCTGCTGGAGCGAGGCCGGGAGGACACCTTCAAGGTCAAGGCGTTCCGGGGCGCAGCGGCCGCGATCCTGCCGCTGTCCGACGACGAGGTGCGGGCCCGGGTCGAGGACGGCTCGCTCAACAAGCTCGTCGGCGTCGGCGCCAGCAGCGCCAAGGTGATCGCCGCCGCGATCGACGGCCGGATGCCCGAGCGGCTGGCCGCCCTCGAGAAGGAGCACGGCGGCCCGCTCACCAAGGGCGGCCACGAGCTGCGCGACCGGCTGCGCGGTGACCTCCACTCGCACTCGGACTGGTCCGACGGCGGCTCGCCGATCGAGGAGATGGCGTTCACGGCGATCGAGCTCGGCCACGAGTACCAGGTGCTCACCGACCACTCGCCCCGGCTCCGCGTTGCCAACGGGCTGAGCGTCGAGCGGCTGAGGAAGCAGCTCGGCGTCGTCGACGCGGTCAACGAGCATCTGACGCCAGGGGGCGCGGGCGGCTTCACGCTGCTCAAGGGGATCGAGGTCGACATCCTCGACGACGGCAGCCTCGACCAGACCGAGGAGATGCTCGACCAGCTCGACCTCCGGGTCGCCAGCGTCCACTCCAAGCTGGCCATGGATGCGCCGGACATGACCAGGCGGATGGTCGCCGCCGTACAGAACCCGCGCGTGAACGTGCTCGGCCACTGCACCGGCCGGATGGTGATGGGCGCCCGCGGGACCCGCAAGCAGTCCCAGTTCGACGCGAAGGCGGTCTTCACTGCCTGCGCCGACAACAACACCGCCGTGGAGATCAACTCGAGGCCCGAGCGTCGCGACCCGCCGACCCGGCTCCTCGAGCTGGCGCGCGACCTCGGCTGCCTGTTCTCGATCGACTCCGACGCGCACGCCCCGGGCCAGCTCGACTTCCTGTGGTACGGCGCCGAGCGCGCCGAGGCCGCCGGCATCGACCCGGACCGGATCGTGAACACCTGGCCCAAGTCGCGCCTTCTGGAGTGGGCCAACGGCTAGCGGCGCTAACCTGCGGACATGGCGGTCGCCTCAGAGCCCGCGCCGGAGGTCGAGATACGGCGCAGCAAGCGGCGCCGGCGGACGGTCTCGGCGTACCGTGACGGCGAGAAGATCGTCGTGCTCGTCCCCGCCTCCCTGACTCGCAAGGAGGAGGCGGAGTGGGTCGAGACGATGGTGGCGCGGGTCCAGCGCTCCGAGCGCACGACGCCCATGACGGACGCGGAGCTGATGGAGCGCGCGCTGGTGCTGAACGACCGCTACCTCGGCGGCCTGGCGGTGCCCGGCTCGGTCCGCTGGGTCCAGAACCAGAAGCAGCGCTGGGGCTCCTGCACCCCGGGCGACCGGACCATCCGGCTCTCGGTGCGGCTGCAGGGGATGCCCCCCTGGGTCATCGACTACGTGCTCGTCCACGAGCTCTCGCATCTCGTCGAGCCTGGCCACGACGCGGCGTTCTGGGGCTGGGTGGACCGCTACCCGCAGGCCGAACGCGCGAAGGGCTACCTGCTCGGCTGGTCGGCCGCCGCCAAGGTCGACCCGCCGCCCAGTAATTGACCCCGGCGAGTTTTCGACCCCACCCCCGTGCCGACGCTCGCTTCGCTCGCGAGCTTCGCCGTCGCCACGGGCGCGAGGTCGAGTCGCCGGGCGCGCTCGCTGCGCGAGCCACCTCGCTCCGCTCGCCCCGGCGGACCGGTGTCGATCGAACGAGCTCAGAGAGGGCTGCTACCGGCCCAGCCGTTCCAGGGACCGGGACACCAAGCCGGTGTCGGGCCCGGGCAGTGCGTCGACCGGCCACCAGCGGACGTCGGTCGACTCCTCGCTGACCGCGGGTACGGCGCCCGCGGGGGCGACCGCGACGAAGCGCACGTCGAGGTGATGGACAAGCCCGGGTTCGCCGCAGAAGGTCACCGGGTGCTCGTCGAGATGCACCGGCACCGGGTCGAGGACCAGTCCTTCGATGCCCGACTCCTCGGTCGCCTCCCGCAAGGCCGCCGCCGGCAGCGACACGTCACCGGGCTCGCAGTGGCCGCCGAGCTGGAACCAGCGTCCGGCCTTGGCGTGCAGGGTCAGCAGCACCTGCCGGCGGTCGGCCGAGACCAGCAGCGCGCCCGTGGTGAGGTGGTCGGGCCGGCAGTGGCGGTACGTCGCGTCGGCGTGCGCCTCGAGATGCTCGACGTACCGCTGCCGCAGCGCCTCCTGATCCGCGTCGGGCGCGACCCAGCCCCTGAGCAGGCTCAGCGCCGAGGCGTGGAGGCTCACTCCTCCGGATCGGCCGGGGGATCGGCCGGGCCGTCGAGCAGCTTGCGCAGCTCGGCGTCGAAGTCCTCCTCGCTCAGCGCGTCCGGCGCGCTGGCGCCCTCACGGAAGCCGAGCGGGTCGTCGAGATCGGCCGCCGTCGGCAGCAGGTCGGGGTGCATCCACACGCCGTCGCGCGCCTCTGTGCCCTGCCGGGTCCGGAGCGAGCCCCACAGTGTCGAGGCGTCGCGGAGCCGGCGCGGCCGCAGCTCGAGACCGACCAGGGTCGCGAACGTCTGCTCGGCCGGACCGCCGGCGGCGCGCCGCCGGCGGACCGCCTCCTGCAGCTTCGCGGCGTTGGGCATCCGGCCGTCGGTGGCTTGGCCGACGACCTCGTCGACCCAGCCCTCGACGAGCGCCAGCGTCACTTCGAGCCGCTCCAGGGCGGCCTTCTGCGCGGGGGAGTCGGGCAGCTCGAACATGCCGCCCTCGAGCAGCTGCTGCATCGCCTCGGGGTTGGACGGGTCGATGCCGCGCATCTGCTCCTCGACGCGCTGCTGGATGCCCTCGACGTTGACGTCGATGCCCTCGGCGTACGCCGTCACCGCGCCGACCAGGTGGTCGCGCAGCCACGGGACGCCGGCGAAGAGCCGCTGGTGGGCGGCCTCGCGCAGCGCCAGGTAGAGGAGCACGTCGTCCTCGGAGATGTCGAGCCCCTCGGCGAACGCCGCGACGTTGGCCGGGACGAGGGCGGCCTTGCCCGCGGGCGCCAGTGGAACACCGATGTCGGAGACTGATAGCACCTCGCAGGCAAGAGTTCCGAGCCCGGAGCCGACCTGGTTGGCCAGCAGCGCGCCGATCGCTCGGCCGAGGATGCCGAGGATCGGCCCGGCCTGCGCCTGGGCCTCCTCGGGCAGCGCCGAGCCCAGGGCGCCGACCGACTGGCGGGCGACCGGCTCGACCAGAACCTTCCAGACGTCAGCGGTGTTGACGACCCACTCGGCCCGGCTCCACGCGGACGCCGTGGTCACGCCGGAGGGGAAGCCGGTGGCCTCGTCGAGCCAGTGGTCGGCGAGCTGGACGGCGTCGGCCACGGCGTTCTGCTGCGTCGAGCTGGGCGTCGGGTCGGGCGCCTGGGCGACGGTCTTGCGAGCCAGGTCGAACGCGACGTCCCAGTTGAGCGGTCCGTCGTAGGGCTGCATCATCGACTGGAGCTGCCCGAAGAGCTGGTTGAGGTCGGGCATGCCCTGCCCGCCCATCCCCGACATGCCCGCGGTGAAGAACTGCTCGAACGGCGTGCCCTTGAACGGGTTCTCGGGCTCTTCCGGCTCGTCTGCCATGTCGTCAAAGGTACGCGGGTCCCGGCTGGAAACCCCATGGCGTCAGGGACAGATCAGGGTGAGCCCACCCACTCCTCGGATCCGTCCCTGAACCGCTGGTGCTTCCAGATCGGCACCTCGGCCTTGAGCGTGTCGATGAGCAGCCGGGACGCGTCGAACGACGTGCCCCGGTGGGCCGAGGTCGTCGCGACCACCACCGCCACGTCGCCGATGTCGAGGGAGCCGACCCGGTGGACCGCTGCGACGCCCTGCACGTCGTACGCCGCGGCCACCCGCTCGCACACCTCTCGCAGTCGGTCGAGGGCCGAGGGATGTGCGGTGTAGTCGAGCCCGAGCACGCCCTTCCCGTGGTCGTGGTCGCGCACCCTGCCGACGAAGATCGTGAGTCCACCCGAGGTCTCGTCTCCGAGGGCGGCGACCACCTCGTCGACCTCCAGCTCGGTCTCGCGCAGGTCGACCAGCCGTACTGCCGAATGGCGCGTCCGCTCTGGCGTGGGCTCCGACATGCCGCCGAACCTAACGCCTAACCTCGCAAGGTGGAGATCCTGCTCTGGCTGGTGCCGCCGGTCGTCGTCACTCTCGTGGCCATGGCCTGGGTCGGCTGGGTGGGTCGCGAAGGTCGGGGCGAGGTGGACCGTGACGAGGCCGTACGCCGCCTCGGCGTCGCCCTCGAGCGGGAGCAGAAGCCGCGGCCGGCCCGGCTGCCGCTGCGCCGGGATCGCTCCACCGGAGTGGCCGTGCGCCGTACGCCGCGCACCGCCGCGCGCCCGGCGGAGGAGCCCCGTGCCGACGAGCAGCGTCGCGCGGGCTGACCCGCACCCACATCGGCTACCAGCGGTTTGAGAGAGTTTGGATCATGAACCAGCGTGCGTTGGCCGCCGTCCTGGCCATGCCGCTGGTGGCCGCCCTGGCGGTGGTCGCGCTGTTCAAGCCGCTGCCGTACACGACCTACGCCCCGGGGCCGACGATCGACGTCCTCGGCGCCCCGGACGGCAAGGAGATCATCCAGCTCCCCAGCGGCCAGAAGACCTACCGCGACGACGGTCAGCTGCGGATGACCACGGTGTCGGTCACGCCGAAGGACAGCGACCTCAACCTGTTCCAGGTGATGGGTGCGTGGCTGGACCGCGACGACGCCGTGTACCCGAAGGAGGCGGTCTACCCCGACGACAAGACTCCTGACCAGGTCCGCGACGAAGGTCAGGTGCAGATGGTGTCGTCGCAGGACACCGCCGTCGCCGTGGCCCTGCAGGCGTTGGGCGAGACGGTGACCCCCTCCCTCGAGGTCACCCTGGTCAGCAAGGGCTCGCCCGCCGACGGCGCTCTCGTGGTGCGCGACCTGATCCGCAAGGTCAACGGCACTCCACTCAGCAGCGACATCGGCACGGCCTCCGACGAGCTGCGGGCCGCGATCAAGTCGACCGCGCCGGGGCAGCAGGTGACGCTCACGGTGCTTCGCGACGGCAAGGAGGTCGATGTCAAGATCACGCCCAAGGAACGCAGCGCCGACCTGTTCGGTGCGGTGACGGTCACCGGCTCGCAGCAGATCGGCATCTTCCTCGGGCAGGGGTTCATCCTGCCGTTCCCGGTCACGGTCACGATCGACCCGCAGATCGGCGGCCCCAGTGCCGGCCTGATGTTCTCGCTGGCGATCTACGACACCCTCACGCCCGGCTCCCTGACCGGCGGGGGCCGGGTCGCCGGCACCGGCGAGATCGCGCCGGACGGCACCGTCGGCGCGATCGGCGGCATCCAGCAGAAGATCGTCGGCGCCCGCGAGGACGGCGCCGAGCTGTTCCTCGTCCCCGCCGACAACTGCGAGGACACCAAGGGCGCCCGCGACGGAGACATGCGGCTGGTCAGGGTCGACACCTTCGACACCGCGAAGACCGCCCTCGAGGCCTGGGCCAAGGACCACGACGCCAAGCTGCCGAGCTGCTAGTGGTTACCGCCGGAAGGTCGTCAGGAGTGGCCCGTGCTCCAGGTGCGTGCATGCCTTTCCGGGGTCCCCGCGGAAGCGCGAGGGCAGCGAGCGTCTTCCGTGGGGTGGTCGCTTGGCGCCGGAGCGACGCTCTACTTGTTCGTCCAGCTAGCAACGGCAACGCCGCGAGGTGCGTGCCTGGGGTGCGGGACACCCGACGACCTTTCGGTGGTGACCACTTGTGAGCGAGTCTTCAGGGCTGCCCAGCCTCGACCCCCACGTCGACCCCGCGCTGGCCGCCGCGGTCCTCGAGATCGAGTCGCACATCGCCGAACGCGGATGGGACCAGCCGAGCCGTCTCTACGCGCTGGTCGACACCGCCGCGCTCGTACGCCGCGAACCGCAGCTCGCCTCGGCGATGGGGCTCGACGACGCCTCCGCGGCGGGCTCGCTCACCCCGGTCGAGCAGGAGCAGCTGCCCGCCGACCGGTTCGAGTCCGAGCTCGCCGCCATCGCGTGGGGCACCGAGGTGACGGGCTGCGCGGCCGTTGTGGAGCGGCTGGTGCTGCCGCCGGACGCCGACGACGCGATCCCCGACGACCCGGCCGCCGCGACGGCGTACGCCTCCGAGCACCCGGACCGGCAGGAGGTCCGCATGGTCGTGGGTGTCACCAGGGCGGGGGCGACGTACTGTGCCCTGCGTCTGCGCGCGCACGACGACGACCAGTCGGTGGTGGGCGGCGCGGACCTGGTGCCGGAGCTGATCACCCTCCTGGGTGCGACGCTGGACCCGATCGACGACATTGAGGAAGCCACATGAGCGAGCTCTTCGACGAGGACCCGCGGGACGAGCCCGCGGACCGCCCGCCGTCCAGGCGCTCGCGCGCGCTGGTGATCACGGCGATCGTGCTGGTGCTCGCCTTCTTCGGCCTCACGACGTTCGCGAACTTCTACACCAACGTGCTCTGGTACCGGGACATCGGCTTCGGCGGGGTATACAGCCGGCTGCTCTGGACCAAGATCGCCCTGTTCGGGATCTTCGGGGTGCTGATGGCGGTCGTGGTCGCGGCCAACATGGTGATCGCGTTCCGGGTGCGACCGCTGTTCCACCCGCAGTCGCCGGAGCAGAGCGGTCTCGACCGCTACCGCCAGGCCGTCACCCCGATCCGCACCTGGCTGGTGATCGGCGTCGGCGTCCTGCTCGGCCTCTTCGCGGGGACCTCGGGTGCGGGGGAGTGGCGCAACTACATGCTCTGGCGACACGGCGTGCCGTTCGAGCGCAACGATGCCTACTTCAACAAGGACATCGGCTTCTTCGTCTTCGACCTGCCCTGGTACCACTTCCTCACCGACTTCGTGATGGCGATGAGCGTCGTCGCCCTGCTGGCCGCCGCCGTCGTCCACTACCTCTACGGCGGCATCCGGCTGCAGACCCCGGCCGACCGGCTCTCGGGCGCCGCTCAAGCGCAGCTGTCGGTGCTTTTGGGAATCTTCGTGCTCGCGAAGGCGGTCGACTACTGGCTCGATCGCTACGACCTGGCCTACCAGTCCGGCTCGCTGCTCACCGGCATCACCTACACCGACGACAACGCCGTGCTGCCGGCCAAGGCGATCCTGATGGGCATCGCGCTGATCTGCGCCGTGCTGTTCTTCCTCAACGTCTGGCGGCGGACCTGGCTGCTGCCGTCCATGGGGCTCGCGCTCCTGGTCCTCTCCGCGATCCTCCTCGGGCTGATCTGGCCGGGCATCGTCCAGCAGTTCCAGGTCAAGCCGTCCGAGGCGGACAAGGAGGCGCCGTACATCGAGAAGAACATCAAGGCGACCAGAGCGGCCTACGACATCGACACGGTCGAGGAGTACAAGTTCCCGACCGTCGGGCAGACGGCGGCCGAGCTCGATCCGGATGCCGATCCCAGCGTCACCTCGATCCCGCTGGTCGACCCACAGCTGGTCCGGCGCGCCTTCGAGCAGAACCAGCAGGTCCGCGGCTACTACTCCGTGGCCGACGTGCTCGATGTCGACCACTACAACATCAACGGCGTGGACCGCGCCCTGGTGCTGGGCGTGCGCGAGCTCGACCAGAACCGGCTCAGCAGCGACGTCCAGAACTGGCTCAACCTGCACACCGTCTACACCCACGGCAACGACCTGATCGCGGCGTACGCCAACCAGCGGAACGGCGAGGACGAGGCACTCGGCGGCAGCGGTACCAGCAACGCCGACAAGACCCAGTGGGCGCAGGGCTTCCAGGCCGGCGAGGACGACCTCGAGCAGGCGGTCGGCGAGTACGAGACCCGCGTCTACTTCGGCGAGAACAGCCCCGACTACTCCGTCGTGGGCAAGTCCTCCGAGAACGCGTCGGACGTCGAGCTGGACCTGCAGCGAGGCGGGGAGACGGACACGACCAAGACGAGCTACGACGGCGACGGCGGAGTGCCGGTGGGCTCCACGTTCCGCCAGCTGCTCTATGCCATCAAGTTCGGGAGCACCAACTTCCTGCTGTCGGGCCGGGTCAACGAGAACTCCGAGGTGATCTACAACCGGGAGCCCGAGGACCGGGTGCAGAAGGTCGCGCCGTGGCTGACCCTCGACGACGACGCTTACCCGGCAGTCGTGGACGGCAAGATCGTCTGGATCGTCGACGGCTACACGACCACCGACCGGTTCCCGGGCTCGGAGCGGGAGTCGTTCAAGACGATGACCGATGACTCGCTCCAGGAGCAGACCGGGCTACGGACGCTGCCGACCGACGAGATCAACTACATGCGCAACTCGGTGAAGGCCACCGTCGACGCCTACGACGGCACGGTCACCCTCTACGCCTGGGACGACCAGGACCCGATCCTCAAGGCCTGGTCGTCGGCCTTCCCCGGCACGGTGAAGCCGAAGACGGACATCCCCGACGCGCTCCTGGAGCACCTTCGCTACCCGGAGGACATGTTCAAGGTGCAGCGCTACCAGTTCGCGCGTTACCACGTCACCGACCCCAACGCCTGGTTCCAGGACAACAACCGGTGGGACGTCCCCGAGGACCCGAACGGCGCCAAGAGCCTGCAGCCGCCGTACCGGATGTTCGTCGCCCAGCCTCCGGGCCTGGTGCCTGACGACGAGGACGGCAACGAGATCCCGGCGGATGCCGTCGCCGCGCCCGAGGGCCCGATCTGGTCGATGACCTCGACGTTCGTGCCCTACAAGCGCAGCAACCTGGCCGCCTACGTCTCGGTCGACTCCGATGCGACCTCGCCGACCTACGGCCAGATGCGAGTCATCGACGTCATCGACGAGCAGCAGCAGGGTCCGGGTCAGGTCGCCAACGCGGTCAGATCCGACAACGACGTCGCCGACGCCCTCGCGCAGTTCAACCGGAGCGGCAGCAACGTCACCTACGGCAACCTGCTCACGGTCCCAGTCGGTGACGAGCTGATGTACGTCGAGCCGATCTATGCCTCGCTCTCGACCGCCAGCGAGTCGACCTTCCCGATCCTGCGCTACGTGCTGGTCTCCTATCGCGGCGGAGTCGGTATCGACACCAACCTCACCAACGCACTGGAGAAGGCGAGGGAGAACGCCGACGAATCCGATGAGCCGGACGACGGGAGCCCCAGCCCCTCGCCGACCGACGAGCCGACGCCCACCTCGACGCCGACCGGACCGGTCAGCGATGACGTGGGTGGCCTCCTCGCCCAGGCCCAGCAGGAGTTCGTCCTCGCGGACCAGGCCCTCAAGGACGGCGACCTGTCGGCGTACCAGGAGCACATCCAGAACGCTCGGATCTCGTCCAGCAGGCGCTGAACGCAGACTCCGGCGGCTCCTCGTCGCCGTCTGACGAACCCTCCGCCTCCGGCGCCTCACCCGTCACCCTGATTTGGGTCGACACCGCCCGTGCCGTAACCTTGAGTTCACCGACGCGGGGTGGAGCAGTTCGGTAGCTCGCTGGGCTCATAACCCAGAGGTCGCAGGTTCAAATCCTGCCCCCGCTACAAATTTCAGGCTCGGTTCCCCCTGGGGAACCGAGCCTGAAAGCTTTAGAAATTGACTCGGTCATCGAATAGTCAGCGCTTACCGAGGTTCTGGTTCCCTCCCCGGGCCGCATCAGCACCGGGGGAGTGGATCGGTCCAAGCACTGGGCCGGCAGGGGTGCGCCGGTACAACCCGGCGATGACACCCGACTCCCTCGCCACCTCCAAACAGCCGACAGACCTGCCTCACGGTCTGACCCTCGACGACGCCCTCCGCGTCGCCGCAGCGCTCGATGCCGCCCACGCCGAGAGCACCCGCATCGTGTATGCGCACACGTGGCGGGTCTGGGAACGCTGGTGCACCGGCCGCGGCATCAGTGCGCTCCCAGCTGACCCCAGCGCGCTGGCCGCCTACCTGGTCGAGCGCGCCGCCACCGGCACCGCGGTCGCCAGCCTCAACATGGCCTGCACCGCCATCCGCCACATGCACCGCCAGCACGGACTGGCCAACCCCGCCGAGCACGAGCTCGTCCGCCAGGTCCGCCTCGGGCTCCGCCGCACCTACGGCACCGCCCCCCAGCGACTGGCCCGCCCGCTCACCGTCACCGAGATCCGCCAGATCATCGAGGCGATCGACCGCAGCACCCCCATCGGAGCCCGCGACGCCGCGATCATCCTGCTGGGGTACGCCTCAGCGATGCGAGGCTCCGAGCTCGTCGCGCTGAACCTGGCAGACCTCGAGCTCAAGCCCGGAGGCCTCCTGATCACGATCCGACGATCCAAGACCGACCAGGAACAGCATGGCCAGGTCGTCGCCATCGCCCACGGGTGCCATGCCGTGACTGACCCCGTCGCTGCCCTGGCCGCCTGGTGGAGGATCCGAGGTCACCAGCCTGGCCCACTGTTCGCCCGCATCTGGGCCAGCCGCATCAGCGACCAAGCGCTCGGAAACCACGTCGTCGCCCGGATGCTCCGCGACCGCGCCGTCGCCGCAGGCCTCGACGGCACTCGGATCACCGCGCACTCGCTGCGAGCCGGGCACGCCACCGCAGCCGCCATGGCCGGTGTGCCGCTCGACCGGATCGCGGCACAGACGCGACACAAAGACCTCACCGTCCTCGTCAACCGCTACATCCGCCCGCTGGAGGCGCTCGCGACGACGTCAAGCAGAGACCTCGGTCTGTGAGGGGGTCCTGGCTGAGGCGCTGGATCACACAAGACCATCCGGATCGTCGGCCTCAACGAGGCCAGCGCCGACCGGCACAGCCGTCTGACCGGGCAACTCTCGTCACATTGAGCCCCTCATGTTCGCCCCGGTCGGGCGTCGCCCCGGGTAGGTACTGGTCCCGGCCAGTTCGCCGCCGGCCTATGGCGCGGGCCTTCACTTCGTACTGGAACGGCGGATTCGGTTGGACCTCGATGCGGTACGGCTCTCCACACCAGGCAACCGCCTGACAAGCATCCCCGTATTCTCGGAAGCCATGCGCGAGTTCGCGCGGGGCAGCAGGATTCGCCTCTTCCCTCTAGTGACCGAGGTTGGTCTGGTGCCCGTCCTGCTGTTGGTCGGCGCTGGTCACGCACATCTCCATGTCGTGAAGAAGGCCGCGGAGTTGGCGGCTGCTGGGTATGGGGTTCATCTCCTGGCCCCGAGAATTTTCGACGACAGCGGCATCGCCTCGGCGAGAGCAGCCGGGGCGCTAGCTGGCGACGCGGGGCGGATCGATGTGCGGGCGCTGGCGGTTGCCTCCGGTGTGGACTTCCACGAGGGCACCTTGGAGTCGCTCGATGCGGAGTCGGGTGTCATTGACGGTCTGCTTGTGGCTGCGAGTAGCGCTTCGCATGCCACTGAGGTGTGCTCGGAGCTCCACGAACCTCGGCGCTTGGGTAGAGACCGGGTCTACTCGGTCTAGTCCTTTCCGTGATCGAGCACATGGTCGCGGTGACTGACTAGCGTTGCCGCGAGGACGCCCGCGGACCTGAGCCACGATCGCAGTCAGGACCGGCCGAAGATCCTTCGCACGAAGCCGGGGTTATTGCTGGATTCGCTCGCGCCGGTCTTGCCGTGCTCCCCGGGACACCACTGTCCAGCGGGAACCGGCGCCTTGACGTTCGCGATGTGTTGGCCGCAGCCGGACCATGTGGTCTTGCCGCAGGTCTTGCATCGGACTGCTCGGCACATGAGGTGGTCTCCGTTCAGCTGTGGGAAAAGCGGATGTCGGGCAGGACGCGGGTCAGCCAACGCGGTGCCCACCAGGCCGCTCTGCCGGTCAGGCGCAGCATCACCGGCAGGAGCACGAGCCGGACCAGGAAGGCGTCGAGGAGCACGGCGATACCGAGCACGATGCCCATCTCCTTGGGCGGCAGCGGGCCGGAGAGAGCGAAGGTGAAGAACACCGCGACCATGACGGCGCCGGCCGCGAAGATGACCCGGCCGGAGTGGGCCAGCGACCCGACCATCGCGTCCTTCGGATCGCCGGAGTGCTCGAAGTGCTCCTTGGCCGAGGCGAGCAGGAAGACCGTGTAATCCATGGCGATCGCGAAGATCATGGCGAAGAAGAACACCGGTGCCCACGCATCGAGAAAGCCCTGGGACTCGAACCCCATCACGCCTGAGCCCCAGCCTTCTTGGAAGACCAGTCGGGCGACGCCGAAGGCAGCACCCGTCGAGAGCAAACTGGCCAGGGTCCCGAGCAGCGCGATGAGCGGCGCCTGGAGCGCGACGAGGAGCAGCAGTAACCCGAGCGCCAGGATCACCCCGATGACGAGCGGGGTGGAGTCGTCGAGCTGGGTCTTCAGGTCGAGGTTCTCGACCGCGGCACCCCCGACGAACGAGGTGGAGGGCAGGTCGGCACGAAGCCGGTCGACGGTGTCGCTCAGCGCGGGGTCCGAGGGATCGACGGTCGGCACGGCCTGGATCAGCGCGTACGGCGAGCCATCCCCGGCAGGCACCGCCGGCATGACGCCGGCGATCCCTCGGTCGCCGGAGATCGTCGCGGTGGCGGTCGTCGCGTCGTCGGTGTCCACGACGATGGTGAGGGTGCCGGGGGCGCCGTCGCCGAATGCGTCCTGGATAAGGTCGTAGCCGACCCGGGCGGACGAGTCTTCGGGCAGGACTTTGATCGAGGGCATCGCGGTTTTCAGACCCAGGACGGGGGCGGCGAGGGCGAGCAGGACGACGAGGGCGGCGAGGCCGAAGGCGACCGGGCGCTTCCAGAGCCGCTCGCCCCAGGCGGCGAACTTCGGTGAGCGGTGCTCGCTGGATCGGGACCAGGGCAGGGACAGCTTGTTGATGCGGTGGTCCAGCTTGGCGAGAACGAGAGGCAGCAGGGTGAGTGTCGCGGCGAGCACGAAGACGACCGAGAGCATGATCCCTCCGGCCATCGAACGGAAGGACGGCGAGGGCACGAGCATCACCGCGGACAGCGAGATGAGCACGGTCGCCCCGGAGAGCAGGACCGCCTTGCCGGCGGTGTCCATGGTCTCGGCGATCGCACCTTGTGGCGTGCTCCTTGCGCGGGCCCGGGCGGCCCGGTAGCGGACCACGATGAAGAGCGCGTAGTCGATGCCGAGGGCGAGCGCGAACATCATCGCGAAGTTCATCGCCCAGATCGAGACCGGGACGAGGTGGTTGATCAGGACCAGGGAGCCGGCCGAGGCTACGAGTCCGGCGAGCGTGAGGATCAGCGGCAGGCCCGCGGCTACGAGGGCGCCGAACGCAAGCACGAGGATCGCGAGCGTGACGGGCCACGAGAAGAGCTCGGACTTGAGCATCGCCGAGAGGTTCGCCTCGTTGAAGTCAGACCAGAGCAGCGAGGCGCCGGTCGGGTTCACCTGGATCCCGGAGGTGGAGAGGTCCTGCAGCGGACCCTTGAGGTCGTCGGCGACGCGGACCATCTCGTTGGGGTCGGCGTTCGCGCCGGCCATCAGAACCGCGGTGGTGCCGTCTTCGCTCAGGGTTGCGCCAGGTTGGGGCTGGACCACGTCGGCGATACGGGAGTCTTCCTGGAGCAGGGCGGTCGCGCGGGCGAGCACCTGTTGTCCCTCGGGCGAGGTGAGCGGTCCGTCGGTGGAGTGCACGACGACCTGGATCGCGGTGGAGGCGTTGCCGTCGAAGTGCTCCTGGGCGAGTTCGCGGGCGGTGACGGAGTCAGAACCATTCGCCTGCCAGCCGGCGCCGGAGAGCTCGGACTCGACGCGGGGGGCGAAGGCACCGAGGCCGACGATCACCAGCAGCCACACGACCGTGGTGAGACGGGCGTGGTGCGTGACCGCGACCCCGAGGCGTCCGAGCGGCCCCGGTCGGTAGCCGAGGTCGGGCTCGGGGGCGGCGGCGTGGCGAGGGTGTGTCGTGGACATGGCGGTCTCTTTCGATCGGTTCAGACGAGGGCGGGGAAGGCACGGACCGCGGTGTAGACCGCGACGCCGAGCACGAGGACGGTGAAGGCGAGCTGGAGTCGGCGGGCGTCGATGCTGTCCGCGAGCCGGGCGCCGAAGACTGCAGCGATGGCCGAGGCGGCGGTAAGGAGCAGCACCAGCCACCAGTCGGGGGAGACGCCTGAGCCGGCGCGGACGGCGAGGGCGACGGCGCTGGTCATGGTGATGACGACCAAGGAGGTGCCGGCGGCGTACTCCATCGGGAGGGCGAGCGCGAGCAGGAGTGCGGGGACGACGAGGAAGCCGCCCCCGACGCCGAGGAAACCGGTGAGAAGGCCGACCACGGAGGCGGTGATCAGCACCTTGAGTGCGCGCGGGCACCGGCAGGCAAACGTCGGGCTGAAGGTGATGATCGGGTCGTCCAGCGTCCCGCGCCGGTCATGGTGCTGCTCGCCGCGCACGAGACGCACCGCCATGACTGCGGCGACCACGAGCATCAGTGCCGCGAAGCTGGCGAGCAAGGTGGGCTCGGGCACGTGCGCGGCGGCCTTGGCGCCGACCGCGGCACCGCCGAGGGCGGCGGCCCCGAATCCGGCACCGCGCGCGAGCAGCACGTGGCCGGCGCGATAGGCGGTGACCGTCCCGATCAGCGAGGTCACTCCGACCACCACCAACGAGCCGGTGGTGGCCTGCGCAGGACTCTGCCCGAGTGCGTAGACCAGCACCGGGACGGCGAGGATCGAGCCACCGCCGCCGAGCGCGCCCAGGCTGAGCCCGATCAGGGCACCGGCCAGGATCGCGACGGCGACCGTGGTCACGCGTCGGGGCCGACGAGGTGCAGGCCCACCTCGGTGGCGTTCTCGAAGGAGTCGTCGATCGCGACGACACTGCGTCCCGAGGCGTCGAGGATGGACGCGCCCACCGAGGCCCGATAACCGCTGGCGCAGTGCACCCACACCTCGCCCGGCGGGACGTCGTCGACCCGGTCGAGCAACTCGTGCAGGGGCACGTTGACCGCGCCGTCGATCCGCGCCGCGACGAACTCCTCCTCGCGGCGCACGTCGAGCACGACCACCTCACGGTGGTGGCGCACCTGGGCGAGGTCGGCGAAGACGCCGGTGGCGAACGACGACAGGTCATCGGCCCACTCCTGCGGCGCTCCGGTCGCGTGTGCGACCGGGCGGTCGATGCCGATGCGGACCAGCTCGCGCTGGGCCTGCGCGACGTCGTCGGCGCTCTCACCGAGAAGCGTGATCGGCGTCCGCCAGGGGATCAGCCAGCCGAGGTAGGTGGAGAACTTCCCCTCGATCCCGAAGTTGAAGCTGCCGGCGACGTGCCCGGCCGCGAAGGCCGTGCGGTTGCGCAGGTCCACGACCCACTCGCCGTCCTCGATGCGGCGCAGCACCTCTGCGGGGTCTGCGACCGAGGGCGCGCTCAGATCGGGCTCGGACGGACCCGCGGCGTTGGCCGGCATCATGTGCGCGTAGTAGGCCGGGTAGGCGCCGAGACCGTCGAGCAGCTCGCGGACGTAGGTCTCCTCGTCCTGGGTGAGCACCGGGTTGGTCGACTTCTCCAGACCGATCGTCGACTCGGTCGCGTCGCTCTGGGTGGCGGCGCAGAACGACCCGAACCCGTGGGTGGGGTAGACCTCGGCGGCATCGGGGAGCAGCCGCGTGAGGTGATGGGCCGACGCGTGCTGGCGTCGACTGAGCTCCTCGGTGTGCTCCTCACCGAGCAGGTCGGGACGACCGGTCGCCCCGAAGAGCAACGAACCACCCGAGAACACCCCGGCCGAGGCGTCCAGGTCGAGCTCGCTGCCCTCGGCCACCTCGACGAGCGCATAGGACAGGTGGGTGAAGGTGTGACCGGGGGTGGCGACCGCGACCATGCGCATCCGGTCCCCGACGGACACGACCTCACCGTCACTCACCGGCGTGCGGTCGAACGACACCTCGTCCTCGCCGTTGACCAAGTATTCGGCGCCTGTGCGCTGCGCGAGGGCGAGACCACCGGTGACGTAGTCGTTGTGGATGTGGGTCTCGAAGACATGGGTGAGACGTACCTCGTGCTCGTCGAGCAGGTCCAGGACGCGGTCGATGTCGCGCTGCGGGTCGACCACGAAGGCGACCGCGCCGTCATGCACGAGATAGCTGCGGTCCCCGAGCGACGGCGTCTCGATGGTGAGGACGGTCAGAGCGGTCATGGGAGTGCTGTTCCCTTCTGTGGCTGCCTCATGCGGTTCATTCGGAACCCCCTAGGGGGTTGTGTCGACAACGCTAACAGAACCCCCCGGGGGGTTGTACAGTTGAGGGCATGACCGACTACACGCTGTCCATCACGACCCAGCGTCCCTACGAGGAGACGGTGGCTGCCGTGCGCGAGCAGCTCGCGGAGGCAGGCTTCGGCGTGCTGACCGAGATCGACCTCAAGGCGACGCTGAAGACCAAGCTCGACGTCGACATCGAGCCGCAGACCATCCTGGGCGCCTGTCGACCAGAGCTCGCCCACCAGGCGCTGCAGGCGGAGCCGTCGATCGCCACGCTACTGCCCTGCAATGTCGTGGTCCGCTCGGTCGGCAAGACGACGACCGTGGTCGAGGCCTTCGACCCGGCCATCATGACGACGTTCGTGGACGAACCGAGCAAGACGCTGCGTGCCGTGTCCGAAGACGCCCGGACCCGGCTCACCTCGGCACTTGAAGCCCTGTCGGCGTCCGACAACGCAGAAGCGAGCAAGTGATGGACCTCGAACCCACCGAGATCAAGGCGATCATCACCCGCATGAAGCGCGCCAACGGCCACCTGGCCAGCGTGATCCGGATGATGGAAGAAGGTTCCTCCTGCGAGGACGTCCTCACCCAGCTTGCGGCGGTCAACAAGGCGCTCTCACGTGCCGGCTACGCGATCGTCGCCACCGGTCTGCAGCACTGTCTCGAGGACGGCGACGGCCTCGAAGGCGTCGACATCAAGAAGATGGAGAAGCTCTTCCTGGCCCTGGCATAGGAGCGTCGATGAGTGCCAGCCATCGTGGATCGACGTAGTCACGAGCGACTGGGCTTGTCGAGGCCCTCGTCGCGAGCCGCCGAGGAGGCCACAGTCCGCTGGGCCGGATTTCTGGAGCTCGGGGCGCCAGCGCGCGGCAGCACCCAAGGCTGGGACCTTGACCGTCAGCCGGCCGTCTTGCTGCTCAGCTCGCGAGGGATCCACTGAAGATCTGCCAGGCGAGGGCGGACTTTGCGCCGAGGCTCAGAACGAGGTAGGTCTTCTCGCCGAAGGCGTAGCTGGCCCAAGGTCCGACTCGTCGGTACTGCAACCACTGGTTGAGTCCGAAGCTCATGAAGAACACGAAAAGTGAGACGAAGATCCCGTAGACGAAACCGGGGGTGTCGGCGGAGCCGAAAATGTTGAGGGAGATGGCGACCCAGGGCCCGGCCCCAGCCACACATCCGAACCAGAACGGAAGCATCGTCGTGGTGGCTCGATCCGGAGGATTCATCTGTTCCTGGAGCCAGCCGAACAGGATCATGGAGACGTTCGTCGCGGCGATGGCGATGATCGCGGTGAGCGTCGTGATGCCGGCGTACATGGCGACCAGCAGAATCATCACGGTCGCGCTGAGCGAGTACTCGACCCAGCGGAACCGGTTGATCCCGGACCTGAGGTCGCGCTCATAACGTCCGCGCATCACAGTGGCGGTCAGACCGTGGTCGATAGCGGCCAGGGCCAAGAACAGCGCGATGGCGGGGCCGATGCTGACGTCGAAGGCGTCGCTCGGGGGCGGCAGGTCACTGCCCGGGGGTCCCTCGGGGTAGGCGTTGCTCAGCGAGATGGCGAAGTCCGTCGTCAGCACGATCACCGCGATGGCCTGTGCGGCGTGGAGGATGGTGAGCCCGAGGTTCCAGCGTCTCAAGTCGCGGAGCCGCGCCTCGGTCAGGTCGGTCGTGCTTCCGATGTCGCTCAACAGAGCTCTTCTCCGGCGGTGCTCGAATGCTGCGGTCGTTCAGGAGGTACCCCGGCTTGCCGATAGCCACCACCGGCTCGACCGCACCGACTGGCGGCCGAGTCTGGGCGTGGCCCTCGCGTTCCATGCGGACATGAGTCTCCTGCTGGTCACGTCGGGTGCCGGCGGTCTCGAGGGAACCGCTCCTTCCTTGGCTCAGATCGCTGTGGCGGCCTGCTAGCCACGGTGCGGACCGTCACGTAGTAGACGAGTACGAACCCCGGCTCCGCGGGCGACGCCGACCTGGGCGATCCGGGCGAGCGGACGCCAAGGACCTCCCACACGCCCGAACCTCATCACCTCATCCTGCACCCCGTTCCCGGCCCGCCATCCGGGACTCGGGACCGTCGCCGACGGGACCGTGATCGGTCTCAGCCCGACGACGGGCTTCGCCATGGCAATGGTGAACCGGATCGGCCGGGTTCGGGGCCAGCGGCGACCTCCGTGACTGTCTCAGGCGGGACGAGGCTGGGTGTCCCGGTCAGCTGATGTGCCCGTCCAGCCTTTGTCCCTGGCGCGCCCATGGGGGCACCAACAGTGCTGCGGAGACGCCGGCGAGGGTCAGCACAGAGATGTAGATGGCGGCGAGATGCACCTGCAACGACCCGCCGTTGTACATCGTGATCCCGACAGCGGTCAGGGTCAGGATCACGGCCGCCTGCCCGGTCACGTGCTGGCGGCGAAGCGCGCTGAGCACCATGAGCACGGGGACGACGTACCACACGATGCTTGCCGTACCCATCTCGCGGATGTCGCTGGTCACCGCGCCCGTCCGCGGCAACGGGTCCACCAGCCGCGGGAAGAACATGGCGCTGCAGTGGAACACCAGAACCGCGACACCGAGAACGAGCAGCGCGGTCTCGGCCACGGTCAGCCGTTTCGCGAACCCGCCGAGGGGAAGACCTGCCCATGCGGCGCGGGCAGCTAGGAGGACGACCACCGCCGCGAGGAGGCTGACGACGAAGCGGGTGGACACACTGCGAAGGCTACCGGCCGGCAGGTTCCTGCAGCCCCGACAGGAATCTCGAAGTCCGCAGGCCCGTCGCGCCACCGTGACTGTGCGGCGTCCCACTCCCTCAGTGGCTGGAGAGCTGTCCGGTCAGGCGTCCGTGGCGTTCGGCGCTTGCGTCGTTGAGGCCGATGATTTCGACGGTCTTGCCCTTGCGTTCGTACTTGGTGGTGATGGCGTCCAGCGACGCGACGGTCGAGGCGTCCCAGATGTGGGAGGCAGTGAGGTCGATGACCACGGTGTCGGGATCATCGACGTACTCGAACTGGGTGTAGAGGTCGTTGCTCGAGGCAAAGAACAGCTCCCCGGTCACCCGGTAGAGGGCGGCCGGGTTGCCGTGACGGTCCTCGACGAGCTCGCGGTGGGTCTCGGTCAGGTGCGCCACCCTGCGGGCGAACAGGGTCATGGCCACAAGGACACCCACGATGACGCCGATGGCGAGGTTGTGGGTGCCGACGGTGACCACGACGGTGGACAGCATCACCGTGGTCTCGGACTTCGGCATCCGGCCCAGGGTTGCGGGCTGGATGGAGTGCCAGTCGAAGGTGCCGATGGCGACCACAATCATCACGGCCACCAGGGCGGCCATCGGGATGATGGCGACGACGTCGCCGAACCCGACGACGAGGACGAGTAGGAACACGCCGGCGAGGAACGTGGAGATCCGGGTGCGCGCGCCGGAGGCCTTCACGTTGATCATGGTCTGGCCGATCATCGCGCAGCCGCCCATGCCGCCGAAGAAGCCGGTGATGACGTTCGAGGCACCTTGGCCCCATGCCTCGCGGGTCTTCTCCGAGTGGGTGTCCGTGACGTCGTCGACGAGCTTGGCGGTCAGCAGCGACTCCAGCAGACCGACGAGCGCCATCGCGAGCGCGTAGGGAGCGATGATCTGCAGGGTGTCGAGGTTCAGGGGCACGTTCGGCACGAACAGCGACGGCAGGGAGTCGGGTAGCGAACCCTCGTCGCCGACGTTGGGGACCGTGATCGCGGCCAGGACGGTGAACCCGGTCAGCGCCACGATGGCGACCAGCGGTGCGGGGACGGCCTTGGTGACCCTGGGGAGGGCGAACATGATGGCGAGGCCGATCGCGATCATCGGGTAGACCAGGAACGGGACGTCGACCATGTGGGGGACCTGGGCCAGAAAGATCAAGATGGCCAGGGCGTTGACGAACCCGACCATCACCGAGCGCGGGATGAACCGCATCAGCTTCGCCACCCCGCCCAGGCCGAGGGCGACCTGAAGGACGCCGCCCATCATGACGGTCGCGATGAGGTAGTCGTAGCCGTAGTCGCGCATGACCGGGGCGATGACCAACGCGATGGCGCCGGTCGCTGCCGAGATCATCGCGGGCCTGCCGCCGAGGAACGCGATGGACACGGCCATCGTGAACGACGCGAACAGCCCGACGCGGGGGTCGACCCCGGCGATGATCGAGAAGGAGATGGCTTCCGGGATCAGCGCTAGTGCGACGACGAGACCGGCCAGAACCTCGGTGCGCAACATCTTCGGGGACCGGAGGGCGTTCATGACCGAGGGCTCTGGCGGCGCGGTCTCGGGCCGTCCTCCGTGCGGACGGTGTGGCGTGGCGGTGCTCAAGACAGGGGGCTCCAAATTCGGGGGCTGTATGTCCCCGCCGCTGCGTGAGGACGGAGTCGATGAGCGGGGGCTGGGGGAGTTGGGTGCATGCCACCGTGCACGCCATGTTGCGTGCGTGCCGACGCTCGTCGGCGGAAGTCTGAAGCGAACTCTACCCTTACGTGAGGGTAGAGTTGAAATCGGACAGACGTGAGAGGGACCACCCTTGGACAGCGACCCCACACCGACGCGGGCGATGCAGATCGGTGAGATCGCGCAGCGCACCGACCTGTCCCTGCGCACCCTGCGTCACTACGACGAGGTCGGGCTGCTTCGACCCTCGGGACGCAGCGAGGGTGGGTTTCGTCTGTACACCGAGGAGGACCTCGACAAGCTCCTGGTCATCCGGCGCATGAAGCCGCTCGGGTTCACCCTCGACGAGATGGTCGAGGTGATGCGCCACATCGAGGCACTCCGCAGCGCACAGGCCGGTCCTCCCGGCTCCGCGAGAGATGGTGGCGACGATGCCACCGAGGCCCGCGAGCACCTCGCCGCGACACTGGATGAGGCCTATGCCCGCCGCGACAAGCTGCGCAAACAGCTCGGCATGGCCGACGAGTTCATCGGCTTGTTGACCCGGCAACTGGAGTAGCCGCCGAAATCTGCACCCACTGGGAAGGATCGCTCAGTACTACTGCGGCAGACAGTGCTCGCGGCGCGGCGCGGCACGGCGCGGCGCGGCACGGACGCTGAAGGGATGGGGCTGCGGGTCAGGGTGCGCGGCGGCCGTCCGGCTGAACGGCGTACCAGGTGCCGCCGTTGAGGAAGACGTCGTGGCACTTCACCTCGTCCTTGCCCTCATGTGCGTAGAAGTACAACGGGTGCCCGTCGTAGGTGACCTGGGTGGTGCCGTCGGTGCGCTGGGTGGTGCCGAGCAGAGACTGCTTGACCTTGTGGCCGGCGATCGGTGCGCCGTCGGTGAGGACGGGCGGCCAGGCGTCGGCGCAGGGGCCGTAGCAGCGGGACTGGGGTGTGGTTTCGATGTCGAACAGGTAGATCGCCTGTCCGGTGTCGTCGAACAGGATGGTCCCGAAGTCACTCTCGGCAGCGATGACCTTCTGGCCGTGCATGCTCGGCGGGGCAGACGGTGACGGGGACGGTTCGGGTGCCGCAGACCGGGTGACCGCGGTGGCCGGGCCCGATGTCGCGGTGGGCTCCTGGATCGCGGGCGTCACCGGATCGGTGGCGCAGGCCGTGAGGAGGCCCACGAACAGGGTGGCCGCGATCAATCGATTTCCCACGCTGTCAGTGTGCCCCCTGGTCCCCGCTTGCCGGGTCGGCGTGTCATGCGAGAAGACGCCAGACTGGTCGGCCGGACAACCGCGACACCGAGCACGACCCTTGCACGACCTGGCACGGGTTCACGGGGCAGCATTGTTGAGCCGGCAAGGTGCCCGATGAGCGTCCGCGCACGCCGCCGTCACCTGCTGCTTCGAGATGTGAGACTGGCACGGGGCCACGTGGCTGCTGGATGGAGAGTGGGTGTCGGTGGTCGACCCGGAAGAGACGACGGCTCGCAGGTTCAGCCGACCCGTGGAACGATTCGTCCGCTGGGAGTCCAGCAGCGCCGTCCTGTTGATCGGAGCGGCGGTCGCGGCGCTGGTCTGGGCCAACGCGTCAGACAGCTACGCCAACCTGTGGGACGCCCACGCGTCATTGCAGGTCGGTCCGCTGCACCTGGACGAGTCGCTTCGGCACTGGGTGAACGACCTGCTCATGGCCGTCTTCTTCTTCGTCGTGGCGCTCGAGGTCAAGCGGGAGATGCTGTTTGGCTCGTTGAGCGACCGTCGCTCAGCGCTGGTGCCGGCCGCCGCGGCGTTTCGGCACCATGATCGGCGCCGCCGCGGTCTACCTGGCGGTCAACGCGGTGGGCGACGGGGACCTGGATGGCTGGGCGATCCCGATCGCGACCGACATCGCCTTCGCGCTCGGCGTTCTCGGCCTCGCCGGGCGACGAGCACCCAAGGAGCTGCGCGCCTTCATGCTCACCCTCGCCGTGGTTGATGACCTCGGCACCATCCTCGTGATCGCGGTGTTCTTCACCGACGACCTCTCCTTCTGGTGGCTCGGCGCCTCGGTGATTCTCGTTCTCCTGGTCGTCCTGGCGCGATGGGCAGGCGTCCGCAACATGGTCTTCTACGTGCTGCTCGCGGCGGCTGTGTGGCTGGCGGTCTTCGAGTCGGGAGTGCACGCCACGGTGGCCGGGGTGGTCCTCGGATTCCTGACCCCGGCAGTCGCCGACCGCAACCGTGACGACACGGCGGCGATCATCACCGATGACCTCGTTGCGATCCTCGACGACGACCGGGAGATCAACGATGCGGCGCTCATGCACACCGCCCACCAGGCCAGTCGAGGAGTTTCCCCGCTGGCCCGCGTCGAGGAGGCCCTGCATCCCTATTCGGCGTACCTGATCCTGCCGCTGTTTGCCCTGGCCAATGCTGGCGTCCCTGTCTCCGTCTCGGGATTCGGCGATGCCATGTCCGACCCCGTGGGACTGGGCATCTTCCTGGGGCTCGTCGTGGGCGCCCCGATCGGCGGCATGCTGCTCGCCTTCGCCTCGGTCCGGGTCGGACCAGGTCGGATGCCGGAGAACCTGGACTGGCCCGCGATCGGGGGAGTCGCCCCGCTGAAGGGGATTGGCTTCACCATCGCCATCTTCATCACGACCCTGGCGTTCGAGGATCGAGCCCTTCAGGACATCGCGACCCTGGCCGTCCTGGCCGCCTCGCTGGTCTCGGCGCTCATCGGTCTGGCCGTCATCTTCACCCGGCACGCGCTCCTCACCCGGGCGACCGCAAGCCACTGAGGTAGCACGCCGATCAGCCGGTCGAGGGCCATCGTGGCGTCCTTCTCCAGTCGGTTGGTAGCGATCACTCGAAGGATCGCTCGGTGGCCGTCGCCTACGCAGGCGACATGACCGCGGAGCCGTACACCACCTTGCTGGACTCGGCTGAGCGCGCATTCACTGGGCGGCCGTCGGAGCCTCCTGCTGTGACGGCCACCGGCCCGCTCAGCACAGTCGACGCGTCAGGCGGAGGCGACGCTCGGTGCGCACCGCCGACTGACGCCCGCGCATGATCACCGCCTCGCGGCGTCCCGCGCGCGCCGGGTCGAGGCGGGCAGCTCGGCGAGGCTTCACGCGGCCGCCTTCAGGATGAACTGCACTCTGCCGTCGCTGTCCGTGACGGCGTCCAGCTCACGGCCTTCCATTCGATGGGCAGCGTCCGGTCCCAGGTAGAGGAGTGCGCTGCCGCGTTCCAGCACCGTGTCGCCCGGCAGTGGACGATGCACCGCTCTGACCTGTAGTGGCTGCAGCCGAGTCACCATGGCGCGAGATGCGCAGTCCAGACGTCGCTTCCATCGTCGAGTGGGCCGTCACGCGTCGCATGACTGCGAGGGCTTCGTCTGTAATCGTCAGCACGATCCGCTCGCCTCCTTCATCGCAATGTGCCGCCGGGCTCTCCGGGGCCACCACTCCATCCAGACAGCCCGCGCGGGCGAAGACAACCGGGCGGCGGGAAGTGCTCGCACCTCGTCCGTCGTCTGTCATCAGTTCGCAAACTGACAGACAGGGAAACCGACACATGACGCTGGGAGCGTTGCTGTCATGGATGCGAGGATCGGCCCCGGGCCGATGAAGAAGCGGCACACCACAGCTCTTCGTGTCGCACCCGACCCGCCCGGCCGTCGTGGGGCGGAACAGATCGGACAGGTCGTGATCCTGCTGCGCGACGCCGGCTTGATCCGGGTGATCGACGACGTCCAGGAGCGGCTGGAGTCTCTTCTCGAGACGGGCCCGCAAATCGTCGTGGTGGACATGTCCGAGGTGGGACGGCTTTCGTCGACGACGATCGCAGCCCTTCTGTGGGTCAAGCGCTGCTGCGCAGCGCGGGGTGTCGACGTGAGGTTGCGCGAACTGTCACGGGGAGACGTCGGTACTCTCGAGCGCATCGGGCTGCTCGGTGCGGTCACTCGCGAAACGATGTCCGGGCGGACGGGGATCCGGCCGAATCTCGCGTCGGTCCCGTGGCGATGATCCGCGGGCAGGAGTCTGAGCAGCGCGCCGAGACGGTCTCCGAAGCGTGGGCGACCTCCGAGGCCGGGGTCACCCGGATGGACCTGGTGTGCAGTCCACGAATCGAGTTCACGGCTCAGCAGATGGCCCGACGATGGGGCCGGGACCGGGCCCTGCCCGCCGAGGCTGTCGACCGGCTCGCGACACTCGTACTGGCTGCCGTCAGGCACGGACTCCGCTTCGGCCCGCGAGGGGTGACGATCCTGGTGCGGTGGCTGGACACCGACCGGGTGCGGGTCGACGTGAGGTGGCGCGGGTGTTCCGGTAGCGCCTTGTCGCGGGGACCGGCGGGCGACGTGGAGTCGACAGCAGCGACACTCGACGCCCTGGCCGAGGGGTGGGGCTTCGGAGCCAGCAGCGTGGATCCGGTCCAGTGGATCGTGCTCGACTCTCGCTGAAAGCGATGCTTGCGTGCGCCGAGCCCGCTCACGACTGCGGGCAGCCCACGGCCTCGCGGTACCGGTCGGGCACCAGAGCCGCGTAGTCGTCAGCCGTCACCGGATCGCCCGTGAGAGCTCCGCCCGGTAGCGGCACCTGGACTGGCGCGCCGTCGTGAACCAGCGCGACCGCGCGGATCCCGGGTGCCGAGGTCACGGTCAGGACGATCTGTCCGACCGCGCCGGGCAGCCGATCGGGGCTGATGCTGGTGTGGGGATCCACCTCCACCTCGGCAGTGTCACCATTGACGGCGGCCAGGGCGAGCCTGGACTCGGGAGGGAGGGCGGTCGACCGCCCGGCGGCGCGAGCTTCCTCGGTGGGCCCGGCCGCCAGATCATCGAGCAGGTGCGCCACCACGGCCTCCGGCCCCTCGGCGCATGACACCACCACTCGTTCGGGCGCGAGGCGGTCGTTGGCGCCGAGCCAGAAGACCACGGGGACGAGTCCGGGGACCTCGTCGTCTCTCGTGCCGGGCGGCGCCGTAGCGCTCTCGAGTAACCCGTAGGGCACTTCGTCGTCGTCGACCCGCGTGACCGACCCGCCGTCCGGTAGTCCGCACGAGGGCACGAGCACCAGGGCGGCAAGGGCTCCCGCGACGGCTCGGAGCCTGGGCACTCGCTTGGTCACATCAGCTCTCCTGGTCGTGTCGGCAGGCGCATCACGAACACGGCGCCGCCCTGGGGTCGGTTGGTGCACCAGACGTCTCCGCCGTGGTTGCGCACGGTCTGCTCCACGATGCTGAGACCGAGACCGCTCCCTGTCCCCACCTTGTGGCCACCTGCGCGCGCGAAGCGCTCGAAGACTCGCTTCCGCTCCGCTGCGGGTACCCCGGGGCCGTGGTCCTCGATGTGGACGTCGACGAACGGTCCCGTGGCGAGGACGCGGATGCCGGTCAGACCGTCACCGTGGAGGTCGGCGTTCCGGAACAGGTTCGTGAGCGCCCGGAGCATCTGGGGGCGGTCGACCTCGACCGTCGGGTCCGAGACCTCCCCGGTGTCGGTCACCAGGAGGCCAGCTGGACGCCCATCGGTCAACAATGCCTGGTGCACCAGTTCGCGTACGCCGACCTGGGTGAGCGGGGCCTCGTCGGCGTGCGCCTCGAGTCTGCCCAGCGCGAGGAGGTCCTCCAGGGCCCGACGGAATCGGGTGAGCTCGTCTGCCATCAGCTTGACTGCGCGTGCCTGTTGGGGTGAGAGATCGATGGCGTGCTGCAGCAGGCTGAGACTGGTGGTCAAGGTGGTGACGGGAGTCCGCAGCTCGTGGCTGACGTCCGCCGCGAATCTGGCGTCGCGCTGGATCCGACCGTGCAGGGCGTCGACCATGTTGTTGAAGGCACCGACGAGCGCGGCGAGATCGGGGTCGCCGGTCTCCTTCAGATGGGTGGTCATGTCCCCGGCAGAGACCCTGACCGCTGCAGTAGTCACGTCGCCCAGGGGCGCCAGGACGCGTCGACTGGCCGCGCGTCCGAGCAGCGCGCCGGCGACGGTGGTCAGTCCTGCGCAGATGGACAGAGCGAGGCCGAGGGTCCACAGAGTGCTGTCGAGCTCGTCAGCCACGGACACCTCGTAGTACTCCGCGTCCACGGCGGGAAGAGGCAGCCCGACGACCACGGCGTTCGGGTCGGTCACGCTCGTCCAGGCGACACCGACAGATCCGTCCGCGACCACCGGCTGCACCTCCGAGGTCACATCGGGCCCGGCGCTGTCCAGCGCCGACGAGTACCACACGCCATGGCGGTGCACGTAGATCACGGCACCGGCGGGCGGCGAGATCGACCCGAGGACATCACTGACTTGCGCGCCCGACGTCAGCAGGCTGTCACGGACCAGCGCGCCGTCGGTGAACGCCTGCCGCGTCGCGGTGCGCTCCCGCTGCTCGAGCAGAAAGTGCCGCGCGGAGAAGTAGGTGCCCAAAGCCAGTACCGCCGAAAGGGCAAGCGCTCCGAGAGCGAACGCCATCGTCACAGACGACCGGAGCCCACGCGCAGATCGGGTCCGGATCATCGAACGTCGAGCCGATAGCCGAGCCCACGCACGGTGACCAGCGTCGACGGGGAGCTCGGCTCTGCCTCGAGCTTCTTGCGCAGCCGCCGCACGTGCACGTCCACGATGCGCTCATCGCCGAAGAAGCCACGGTCCCAGACATGCTCGAGGAGCGCGCTGCGCCCGAGCACCAGTCCAGCATTCTCGGACAGGACGCTCAAGAGCCTGAACTCCGTGTTGGTCAAGTGGATCTCATCGGCACCGCGGGTCAGCGCCCCTGCACCCCGGTCGAAGACCAGTGGTCCATCCTCGCTGTCCAGGACGAAGACGTCCTCGGGGCGCCGGGACTCGCTCCCTGACATGGAAGGCCGTCGCAGCAAGGCCTTGAGCCGCGCCTTGACCTCTTCCACCACAAAGGGCTTGGTGACGTAGTCGTCAGCCCCGGCCTCCAAGGCCGCCACGATGTCCTCCACACCATCCCTGGCGCTGACGACCACGATCGGCGCCTCGGTCTGCGGACGAGCGCGCTGGATGAACGAGAACCCGTCCATGCCACCGAGCATCAGGTCCACCAGCATCAGATCGACACCCTGCCCGGCGACCGCCTCAAGAGCACTTTCGGCGTCGGCAGCCTCGACGACCTCGTACCCCTCGTCCTCCAGCACCATGCGAAGAGAGGACCGCAACCCGTCGTCGTCCTCCAGCACCAGCAGCCGGTTCGCCATGCCGGCCATGATCCCACCGCAGTCCTGTCCGTCGCCCACGGCGTCGACGTGGAGAGGCAATGTCATCCAACTGCAAAGAACTCGACGACCCGATGGTCACGCCCGCTTGGCACAGTGCGGAGGAGACACCCCGACACCACGCGAAGTGAGAATCCATGCCTCTGACCACCCCGCCCAAGCGCCCGCACGCCGCGTCATGGCCCCTCATCGCCACTGCCGCCCTGACTGCCCTGGTGGCCATGATCATCTCGGTCCACGTGCTGGCGCGGACCACGTGATCTGCCCGCCCCGAGGACGCCTTGGCTGCTCGATCCCCAACAAGCCCGGATCAGGTCATCCCACCCAAGGTGACCCTCAGAAAGGAACAAATTATGAGTGCGACGTGCCAGACAAGCATGATCAGGCTCGAGGACAGCGACCTCGGGCTCGGCCAGCCGCTTGACGACGTCCGAGGAATGACGGTCGTCGACCCGCACTTCCACCGCGTCGGGGACGTCGACGATCTCATCGTCGATGGGGAACAGCGTCGGGCGAGACTTCTCGTGGTGGCCTCCGGCGGCATCCGCGGCCTCGTCCGGACCCGGCGCCTGGTTCCGGTTGATGCCGTGACCCGGATCGACGACCGAGTACACATCGAACTGTCTCACGAGCAGGTCCATCGTTGCGACGAGTTCAACCCCGCACCAGCGACTCTCGTGACCCACGACGAGGTCTACTCCCACTACGGCTACCTGCCGTTCTGGGGACCGGACTACGCGCCTCCCTACT
>CAWGTG010000012.1:0-462901 GCA_963825455.1 uncultured Actinomycetota bacterium | reverse complement strand
CGACTGTTGAGGCATGAACACAACCCGCACACCACTCCGCGAGATCGTCGCCTACTTGGGCATCGCCTACTCGCTCGCCCTGACCGTTGCGCTGGCCCTGCCGGACGCCAACATCAACAAGTTGCTGAGCGTCATGGTTCCGACCGTGACCGTCGGCATCCTGACCTTCACGCTCACGCCCCGCGGCTCCCGCAAGAAGCTGTGGGCGAGCATCGGGCTCGGACGAGCCGGGCTCAAGGCCTGGCCGGCCGCGATCGTGCTGCCGTTCGTGCTGTGCGCCGGGGCCTACGGCACCGCCGTGGCGATCGGCGTCGGCGAGCTCGACATCGACATCGCCAACGCGACGCCCAGCTGGGCGATCGACCTCGTCCTGGCGGGCATCATCGGCACCGTCTTCATCCTCGGTGAGGAGATCGGGTGGCGGGGATACCTGCTGCCGCGGTTCCAGCAGCTCACCAGCAAGAAGCGGGCGGCGGTCGTGACCGGGTTCGTGCACGGCCTGTTCCACCTGCCGCTGATCCTGATCGCGTCGACGTACAACACCGAGGGTTCGCGCTGGATCGCTGCGCCGGTGGCCGTCGCCGTGATCACCGCGGGCGGCGTCTTCTACGCCTGGATCTGGGACAAGTCCAAGTCGGTCTGGCCCGTTGCGATCGCGCACAACACCGTTAACACCGTCTTCGATCTCGGTTCGAAGGCAGTCGTGGCCACGGGAGGTACGACCGTCGCGTACGTCGCCGGCGAGACCGGGTTCGCGACGCTGGGTGTCTGTGTGATCGCGGCCGTGGTCCTGCTGCACAAGGTTCGCGTGTGGCGCGAGCCGCAGGTCGAGCAGGCGTCCGGACAGCGGTCCGAGTCGCTCGTGGCTGCGTAGTCTCCGGACATGAAGGGCTGGGCAGAGGCGTCACGGCGCCTGTCGCCGTACCTCGATCCCGCCATCGGGATCGTGGCCGCGGCGCTGGCGCTGGCCTCGCTGCTCACCACCGACCCCGGCGTCGATCGACCTCGAGGCTCGACGACCCGGACATCGTCTCGGCGGTCGCCACGGTGGCGGCCGCCGGGGCGTTGGCCTGGCGGCGGAAGCGGCCGGCGGCGTCGTACGCCGTCTTGGTGGCCGGCGCCCGTGGTCGACCCTGACCGTCCACTACATCGGCCTGCTGTCGGTGCTGATGCTGTTCAGCCTCTACTCGCTGGCCACCCACGGCCGGCGGCGCGACGCGCTGATCGGGCTCGGCGTGGGTGTCGCCTGCTTCGTGGGCCTGGCGCTGCTCGACGTACCGGACCTCGGGACGTCGGTCCTCCTCCAGTCGCTGGCCCTGCTGGTGGCGGCCTGGGCAGTCGGGGACGCGATCCGGTCGCGGCGGACAGGCACAGCGCGACCAGCTGACGGCCGCCGTCACCGAGGAACGGCTGCGGATCGCCCGCGAGCTGCACGACGTGGTCGCGCACAGCATGTCGCTGATTGCCGTGCAGGCCGGCGTGGGCGCGCACGTGATCCGCACCGACCCGGACGCCGCCGAGCAGAGCCTCGAGGTCATCGCCGACACCAGTCGCAAGGCGCTCGAGCAGACCCGGTCGATGCTGGGCATGCTGCGCGAGATCACCGAGGACGGCACCCGCCCACCCACGCAGGGCCTCGACGACATAGACAGCCTGGTCGACGACGTACGCCGGTCGGGTCTCGAGGTCGAGCTGGTCCGGTCCGGGGAGTACGACGAGCCGAACGCCGCCGTGTCCCTGACGGCGTACCGCGTCGTCCAGGAGTCGCTCACCAACATCATCAAGCACTCCGCGGCAGAGAACGCGCGGGTCACCGTGGCCGCAAGCGAGAACAGCATCGACATCGAGGTGACCGACCCGGGCCCGGCCCGACCGAACGGCGGAGCGCGGTCAGGGCACGGACTGCTCGGTCTCGACGAGCGGGTCCGGCTGGTCGGTGGAGTCCTGGAGTCGGGGGCGAACGGCAACGGGTTCCGGGTTCACGCCTCACTGCCGACCGGAGCCGACGCATGATCCGGGTAGCGGTCGTCGACGACCAGGACCTGGTGCGGGCCGGGTTCGTGCTGCTGCTGCGCTCGGCCGAGGGCGTGGAGGTGGTCGGCGAGGCGAGCGACGGGCTGGAGGCGATCGCGCTGTGCCGGCGTACGGCGCCCGACGTGGTGCTCATGGACGTGCGGATGCCGCACCTCGACGGACTGTCGGCGACCCGGACGATCCTTGCCGATCCCGCGTGCCAAGAGACAAGAGTGGTGGTGCTGACGACGTTCGACGAGGACGAGCTCGTGCTCGAGGCGCTGCGGTCAGGGGCGAGCGGGTTCCTGCTCAAGGACACCCGCCCCGACCAGCTCCTCGAGGCGATCAACGTCGTCGCGGCGGGCGAGGCGCTCCTGCACCCGCGAGTGACAAGGCGGCTGATCGAACGGTTCGCCGCGCTGCCCCAGCCCCGGCGTACGACGGACGACGACGGCCTCACCGACCGCGAGCGCGACGTACTGCTGACCGTCGCCCAGGGCCTCTCCAACCAGGAGATCGCGGCCCAGCTGCACCTCGGCTACGGCACCGTGAAGACCCACGTGAGCCATCTGCTGACCAAGCTGGACTGCCGCGATCGGGCCCAGCTCGTCATGTACGCCTACGAGTCCGGGCACGCGGTTCCGGGCGGGAACTAGCCATTAGGGGTTACGTTGTGGCGTTCTCCTGCGACGCGTAGCCGGGCCGCCGTACCGTCGGAGCAGACAGCTTCAGGGAGGGACCGCATGGCACAGCTCGCACCGGCAGAAGTCGATGTGGTGATCGAGCGTGCCCTGGCTGAGCTTCCCTTCGACGACTGGAACGTCGTCGACACGCGGAGCGAGGAAAAAGGCTCACGCGCGGACTTCGTGGTCGTCGGACCTCCCGGCGTCTTCGTCATCGGCTGCGGGCTCCGGCACGAGAAGGAGCGGGCGCGGGCCAAGGACCTGATGAGGCTGCTGGAGGCAGCGCACCAGGTGGCCGACGTGGCCGGCGTACGCCGCGACGAGGTGCACCCCGTGCTGTGCCTGACCGGTGACCAGCCGGAAGATTCGTGGAGCCGCGGCGTGAGTGTCTGCGGGATCGTGAACCTGGCCGACACCCTGGTCTTCAAGCGGGAGCGGCTGGGCCGGGATGAGGTCGCCGCGGCCGCGCTGGCGGTGAGCCGCGAGATGCGCCACGGCGGGAAGCACCGCGGTCGCACCTGAGTCATCCACAGGCCTGTGGAGACCGGCCGACGCCACCTCGAGATTCGGGGCAGGCTCGTCGGCATGGCAATCACCACTGACTTCATCGGGCACGTCGGCATCGAGCCGCCGCTCGACAGCGACCAGATCGACCGCCTCGCAGCCCTTCGCGCAGAGGGTCAGCCACGGCTCCCATGCGGGTGGGTGGCGTCCGAGGACGGTCGCTGCCTGACCGTCGACGGAGACGAGAAGTACGGCGACCCGGCCGAGTGGCTGCGCCACCTCATCAGGTGCTTCGTCAAGCCCGGCGGTCTCCGGGCCGACGGGATGGTGGTCGGCTGCCGACGCGACACCAAGCAGCTGTCGGCCATCCAGGTCACGGCCAATCGGGTCAACGAGAGGGTCCTGTGGCCTCGGTCGCCGCAGGCCCGGGAGACCCGACGACAGCCGGCGCCGTCGCGAACGAAGACCGCTCAAGTGATCGACCTCGCCAGCCGACGCGCCCGGGCCTGAGGCGACGCGACGATGACAACTCTCGGGAACCCTCACGTCCGCACGCCCGACTGGCAGGTCACGGCTGTCTTCGATCCCGATGGCCAGGGCAATGACTTCGCCTACACGGTCGGCCTGCTCGACCGCGGCCTGCCGGAGCTGCATCTCTGGGCGCGACCGTCCATCGGCGACGATCCCGGCGCCGACTGGATGTTCAGCCCCCAGGACTGCTTCATCATCCTCAACGAGCTGGCCTGGCGGCTCATCGACGGCAAGCTCGCGATCGGCGACGGCTGGGAGCAGCCGTACGACGACGGCATGGTCACCTGCCGCTTCCGTCTCGACCCACCGGGGGACCGCGACGAGCTCCAGGCGTTCGGCACCATGCCCGGCGCCGAGGTCCTGCCGGTGCGGTGGTCCCTGCACCGCCGCCCGATCGGCCGGCCGCGGCCGCTCGGCAAGAGAGGATCGGAGCGCGCGACCGCGGAGTACGCCGCCATCGTCGCTCGTCTCGGTGACGACGCGGTCGTTCCGGACGGCTGGACGCTGGCGCCGACGTTCGAGCCCGGCGGGGAGTTCGGCCCGCTCACGCCGATGGTGGCCGCGCGGGTGGCCGAGCTCTGGTCGGCGGACGCGATCGACCTGGGCAACCTGTTGTGGGCAGCGGCGACCATGCTCCAGGGCGGCGCCATCACGTGGCCTGTGGCCGCGGCGAGTGCCCAGGCGCGCGAGGTCGGGAGAGTCGACGAGGCCATCAGGACGAAGGACGCGGCGATCGCCGTCGTCGAGTCGCGCATGGATCAGCCGGACTGGCCGCAGATCGAGCGAGAGCTCGGTGCCGTCATCGGCTTCGAGCCGGAAGAGGTCAGCGCCGGCGACCTGCGTCGAGCTGCCCGCGGCAACCTCGGCGAGCTGCTCTGGACGGTCCTGATCACCGAGGTCGTCGCCGACCGGCTGACGAAGCAGCAGCGGTTCCACGGTCGTGGCGCCTGGCTGACCGGTCTCGGCCCGGTCGGAGATCTGCCGGGGCCGGAGTGGAGGGCGCCCAGACCGGTCCTCGATCGGCTCTACGCCGTGCTGCGACCGCTCAGCACCGCGACCCTGCTGGAGATGGTCACGCGTCATCTCGACGACGACCTCGAGGAGTTCCAACGGCTCGCCGGCGCTGTGCAGGGTTGGGCGATCACGGCAGCGGCTGGTTGCCCCTTCGTGGGTGGGCTCGACCGGCTGCCTGGTGTCACGTGGCCACGCTGGGTCGACGACCTGCAGGAGTGGGCGACGGTGATGACGTCCGCCGCCTGCCACCGCGAGCGACTCTCCGCCGACGACGTGGCGACGTTGACGACGCCGTTCCTCGACCTGGTCCCGGAGCTGCCGTCGGTGATCAGTGCTGGGGGTCGGTGAGCATGCCCAAGTCTCGGAACCGCCGTCGCAAGTCATCTTCGAGAGGTAAGCGCCCCTCCGGCCGGCCGTACCGGTCGATCACGAGCCAGATGACGTCGGCCCACGAGCGCGCCGTGTGCGAGAGCGCCGACGCCGAGCTGCGCGGCGACGCGGCTACTGCGCTGAGGCTCCATCGCTCGGTGCCGTTCTTCCGGCGGTCGACCCACGGCGACCGGTTGCACCAGCTGGCCGACCTCGGATCGGCCGCGCCCGGCTGGATGGTCAACCGCTGGGTCACTGAGCAGGCCCGCCGACGCATGTGGACCGGCGGTGACCAGACCGGGGCCAACCGCGCCCTTCAGCTCCTGGTCCCCCTGATCTACCCGGAGCACATCCCCTTCGAACGCATCGGGTGCGACCATCCCGAGCAGGTGATCCCGTGGATCAACGAGCTCGACTGGGTGGTCCGACAGGCCGACGTCTACGACCTCGGCGCCCTGCGGCGGTTCATCAACGATCACGCCGCGGACGAGCTGCTCGACCGCACCGACGAGCTCGTCGGTTGGGCCGACGCGCCCATGCGCGCCTGTCGGGTGGAGTACGTCGACCGGGAGCGGACGCGGCCGATGTGGGTGCGGGACCTGACCTCGGGGGAGGAGTTGGAGCTGCTCGACCTCGGAGCGCCCGTCGCGCCTGGTCAGCACGTGCTCGGGCGGGTGGTGCCTGTCAGCACGCGGCCTGGCCTGATGTTCGACTGGCGGCCGATGCCGGTCAGCGCCGAGGCGGCCGAGGCCGTGGCCGAGGACCCGCGGCTGTGGCTCACCACGATCCACTCGCTCCTCGTCGAGGGCGTCCTCGAGCCAGGGTTCGCGCACCTACCTGAGGCCTCCCTCACCTCTGATCTCGACTACCACGCCTGGATGGCGGAGCGAGACCGGTCCGCCGACGTTGACCCCGTGGAGGTCGTCGAGGACTCCATCCACGAGGCCCTCACCGAGCCGAGCCCGCGCGAGGGCGGCCGGCACCGGCTCGGCGACCTGGTCCTCGATCCGGCGTTCAGCGCTTCGATGCGATGGCGGTTCGTCTCTCCTGACCTGATGCTGGCCTGGATGCGGCTGAGCCGAGCCCTTCCCGACCACGCACGTCCGCGCTGCGCAGAGATGGTCATGTGGTGCGCTGCAACGCCCGACCTGCCAGACGCGATGGCATGAGGGGGAGACTCGATGTCACGTAGGCGTGTGCCGAAGAAGTCGACGATCCGGCGTACGGAGCCATCCCAGTCTGCGTGGGGTGAGCACGAGCCGTGGGTCCGCGCGATGTTCCAGCTGCAGGAGACGGAAGCGCGCGGGGACGCCGCTGAAGGGCTCGGGATCACCGACGCCTTCCAGTTCGGACCCGACGGCCGTCCGTTCTGGAGCGCCGAGCGCTGCAAGGAGCTGCACCTGATGGCGCAGTGGGGTCCCGTCCTTCCGGGCTGGGCGTGGTCCCGCTGGGTGTGCAACCAGGCGGCTCGCACGATGCACGAGGAGCTCCGCGATCCCTCCCTCGAAGCCGAACGGCGTGCCGGTCTGCACGCCCCGACCGACCAGGTCTGGGCCCACCGCCAGTTCCGTCTCTACGACGACGGTGTGCTCCAGTTCTTCGTACGCCAGGTGGCCGGCTCGGCGTTGCTGGCTCGAGCCGACCAGGTCGAGGCCTGGCCGCGGGCGCCGATGGGCGGCTTCGAGTTCATCGAAGCCACCCCGTCGACGATCTCGTGGCTCGACCTGGCCGAGCGCGAGGAGTTCCCGACTCCCAACATCGGCAGCGCCGTCCTGTTCCTGCCCGGAGACCGGGTCATAGGACGGCTCGTCCCCACCGAGGGTGGCCCGATGTTCGAGAGTCGGCCGCTCGGCGTCCCGCGGGGCGTCGCGCAGGAGGTGGCCGAGGCCCCGAAACGGTGGAGCGAGCTCCTGCGGGCCGCCCGTCCGGGCGTCGGTCACGGGATGCTGCACGATCCTCGCCCGCGCGAATCTCTCGTGACCGATGTGCTGCCTAGGGTTCGGCAGCTTGCCGTGCCCACGTCGGGCCTGCCGCCGGAGACTGCCGCGCGGGCTGTGCTGGACAGTGTCGACGGCGTCCTTGCCGGGCCGGTCGGTGGGGGCCCAGGGCGTCCCGACCCGTGGGCGTGCCTGGGCGCAGCGCTGCTCGAGCCGTACGTCTGGACGCTGCTGCCGGCCGTCGTACAGCCCTCTGACCGCGATCTGCTTCAGGAGCTGAGCCGCGTCGTCGCCGAACCGGCCGCCGCCATCTGTCGTCAGGCGTTGGAGCAGCTCTTCGACGCGGCCTGACCGCTTTCCACAGGCGTGCTCGAGGCGATGGCGGCTGTCGGCGGCACCATCTATGATCGAACCTATGTTCGAACTCGGGAGTAGTGCGGTGCCGACCGTGGACGATGTCCGCGGCGCGGGCGTCGCGCTGGCCCGGATCGGCGAAGCGTCCGACGACGCTGAGCGCATTGATCTGATCCGCGCCCTCGAGGAGCTCAAGTGCCGGGCAGAGGCGGCGCAGGCGGTGCTGACCGCGGCGTTCGACCGTTCGCAGCGGGAGGCCGAGGCCCGGGCGGGTGTGCCTGAGGAACGACAGGGTCGGGCGGTCGCGGCCCAGGTCGCGCTGGCCCGGCGGGAGTCGCCCCATCGCGGTCGACAGCACGTCGGGCTGGCTCTCGTCCTCGACGAGATGCCCCACACGAAAGCTGCGTTCCGCAGCGGTCGGATCACCGAGTGGCGGGCGATGCTGCTCGCCCGGGAGACCGCCTGCCTTTCTCGGGCCGACCGGGCCGAGGTGGACCGGCGAGTCGCCGGCGATCCCGACGTGCTCGAAGCGATGGGCGACGGCGAGATCGTCGCCATGGCGCGCGAGGTGGCCTACGAGCTCGACCCGGTCTCGTTCGTCGAGCGGCGGCGTCGCGCTGAGGCCGACCGTCGAGTCACGGTCCGGCCGGCACCCGACGTGATGAGCCAGATCTCGGCGCTGCTGCCGGTCAAGGACGGCGTCGCGGTCTGGGCCGTGCTCACGCGCGAGGCCGACCGACTGCGGGCTGCGGGCGACGACCGCTCTCGCGGCCAGATCATGGCCGACACGCTCGTGCGTCGCGTCCTCAGCCCCGGAGAGGGCGCACCGTCGGTGCCGCTGATGATCAACGTCGTGGTGCCCGACTCGGTCCTGTTGGGAGACGACAACGGATTCGGCTGGGTGGAGCACTACGGCCCGGTCCCCGGCGACCTGCTTCGCGAGTGGATCGCCGCGAACGCCGAGCAGGGCGTCGACCAGTGGGTGCGACGCCTCTATGCCAGCCCCAAGACCGGCGAGCTGGTCTCCATGGACTCGAAGTCGCGCCGGTTCGAGGGAGCGCTGGCCGACTATCTGCGGCTGCGCGACCAGAAGTGCCGCACCAAATACTGCGGCGCTCCGGTCCGCCACCTCGACCACGCCGAGGCCTACGCCGACGGCGGTCCGACAAGCGCCGCCAACGGGCAGGGAGTCTGCGAATACTGCAACTACGCCAAGGACGCCCTCGGCTGGTCGGCCCGGCCGCGACCCGGACCACGGCACACCATCGAGACGGTCACACCGACCGGTCATCGCTACACCACGACGGCGCCGCGCTTCACGGTTGCCGAGAGGGGGCTCGTGATCAGGCTCGACGGCTACCGGCTGTCGGCCTGATCCGGGACCAGGACCAGCAATGGACTGTCGATCGGGCCCTTCGGGGTCCATGTCGAAGTCGAGCGGCGTTCCGGGGTCGACCGGGCGGGCCTTCTCGAGGTCGATGACCGGCCAAGTGAACCAGACCGACCTTGGTTGGTGACGACGACGTGAACGTCGTCGTATGCCTGATGGGCAGGCGGCATCTCGCTTCTGTTCAGCCGTTCGCACGCCGTCGTTGAGCCCCCAGCCGAGAAGGTAGAGCGGGACAGTATTCGAACGAGTCGCAGGTACTCCTCCATCTCGTCGAGGAGCTGGGCGATGACCTCGGCGCTCATAGGACCGGGTTCCCTTGGAGCGGGATCTTGATGGCCGGCCGTTCTGAGAGATCGACGGCGTAGGGCCCCTCGGTGATGGGTCCGGGCGAGCTACCTGGCGGGTAGCCGTCCATGACGCGGATCTGCCGCCCGTATTGGCAGCGGATCTACGTGCACGATCCCTTCACCTTCACTGGTCGGCCTGCACCGGCCAACCCTTGCGCAGCGATCCTCGATCGTCGGCCTTGGACTCAGACCCGCGCAGCTCCTTGGGGTCCAACAGGCGAGGATTCCGGACCAGACCGCGCAGCCTCTCCACGCGAGCCAGCCGCTCCGCGTTGAACGCCGAAGCCACCGTGATGCGAGCCCGGCGGAAGACAGCCAGCTCGCGGCGGACATCGCGGAGGGCGGTCGCGGCGAAGCGAAGCGGCGCGGCGCAGGTCGAGGCCAGGGTCCGCAGCGTCGAGACGATGTGGAGCAGACGGGGCGCGGCGGCGGCTATCCGGGCGGCATTGAGGGCGGCGGCGCCGGCGGCGGTGGCTCCGGCGGTGAGGGTGCCGAGCACGATGCCGATGCCTTGGATGATCACCGCGTCGCGGAGCAGGTCGCGGACCAGGTCGAGGATCGCGGCGCGTTGTTCGTCGACGTGGTCGGCGTACGTCTCGCACGTCCGCGCGAGGACGGCGCACTGGTCGCCGACCGCGCGACAGCGGTCGGCCAGGCCGGAGGTGACCGCCACGGCGACCGGGACCTCGGGGGAGCGGAGGAGCGAGAACGAGCGGATCGCCGAGGAGCAGTAGGCCGAGAGGTCGGCGACCTGGAACGAGGCGGCGCGCCACGTCGCGGCGGCCTCGCGCAGCCGGTCGGTGTCGGCGTCCGGCCACACGAAGCCCTCGACCTGGTCGAGGATCCACGCCGCCCACGAGGGCAGCCCGGAGAGGTCGCCGCCCAGGGAGGAGGGGAGCGAGCAGGGGAGGACGGAGACGTAGCCGGCGACGCAGGGCGTGCCGGTGAACACGGTGCGGCCTGAGATGAGGGAGCGGTTCTCGGCGTGGCCGTGGTTGGCCAGGCAGGCCGCGGTGAGCCGGCCGCAGGTCGTGAACGCGTCGACGAGGTCGCCGACCGCGGCGAGGCACGACGAAGCAGCCTCGTCGTACGCCGACGCGAACTCCTCGGCAACGGACGCGTCGCCCGCCATCCCACCGCTGTCCGAGAGCCGCCGAATCAGTGTGTCGTGGACCAGCGCCGCGCTCTGGTTGCCGTGCTCGAAGCACGACGATGCGTCGACCAGTGGCACGGAGTCGACGAGCATCACCGCACCGCGTTCCACATCGCCGTGTTGTCGGTGGCGGCCGAGTAGTAGTTGGACGCAGCGGTCCGGATGACCTGGCGCATCGCTACGAGGGCCTCGTGCATGTCGCGGCACGACACTTCCCAGGAGCCGTGTGCGGTCAGGTGCGCCGCCGCGGCGGTGCCGGCCCACGTCTCGTGCAACCGAGCGACGCGCCAGCGCAGGTCCACGACGACCTCGTCCAGCTCGGACTCGACGCCGGCCAGCGACGCCAGGACGTCCCGCGCGAGCTCGAGGTCGACGGCGTAGGAGAACGAGCTCACGACAACCGTCCCGCCAACAACGAGAGCGACGCGGCCGAGGCGACATCGACCTGTGTGACGACGGTCTGGAAGAGAGTCAGCGAGTCCGCGAGACCGGACAGTGCCGACTCGACCGATGCCGAGGATCTCAGCCAGTCGGACCAGGCCTCGGCGAACGCTGCGCCGGCGGCGCCGTGCCAGCCGTCGAGCAGTGTGGCCACCTCGTCGGCGGCCCGGGAGCGCGTCGATGAGAGCGAGGACGCGGCGTGGCGCACCTCCGCCACGGACGCGTGGAACTCGGGGGTCGTGAACTGGATCGTCATGACCCCACGCTGCCCCGCACACGAAGGTCGCAACGGGGCGAAAAGCAATCTGTGGATTACTCACAGACCTGTCGAGTGGGTACCCGTTGGAGATGCATCGACGTCTCGGGATCGCCACCCTCGCCCTGGGGATGACGGCCGCAGTCCTGGCCGCTCCCACGACCTACGCCGACTCGCCGGCCCACAAGGCGGCCCACAAGGCGGCCCACAAGGCGGCCCACAAGGCGGCCCAGAAAGAAGGGAGAAAGGCCGGCTTCACCGAGGCCGACAAGACCGGCTTCGGGACTGCTCACACCAGGCAGAGCAAGGCCTGGTTCACGCTGCAGGGCGGCCGGGTCAGCGAGGTCTTCTATCCCGACCTGTCCACGCCCAGCGTTCGCACGCTGGAGCTGACGGTCACCGACGGCAGCAAGACGGACCGGCAGGCCACAGGCATGACGAGCGTGGTCTCCCGGCCCGACGACCGCAGCCTGCGCTTCATGCAGGTCAGCACGGACAAGGACGGCCACTACCGGCTCACCGAGGAGGTCGTCACCGACCCGGCGCGCAGCGCGGTCGTCGTCCACGCGGCCGTGGAGTCCCTCGACGGGGGCCAGCACACGCTCGGCGTGCGCTACGAGCCCGCCCTGGGCAACGGCGCGGCCGGCGACCGCACGCGCCGCACGAAAGGGGCGCTCAAGGCGGTCGATCACAAGGCCCGTGTGGCCAGCACGCTGTTGAGCAGTCCCACGCTGGCGGGCACGAGCAAGCTGGCGGCGGAGATCGGTACGACCACGGCCACGATCAGCCTGGGCCTCGGACGTACGCTGCGGAGCTCTTCCAAGGTGGCCAAGCAGGCGCTGGCGCAGCCGTGGGCGACCACGGTGGCGGCGTACGACGGCGGCTGGCACGACTATCTCTCGACGCTCAAGCCGGTGCCCCCCAGCGCGGCGGCGATCCAGCGCCAGTACCTCGCCTCCGCCCTCGTCCTCGCGGCAGGTGAGGACAAGGCGCACCCGGGCGCGTTCGTGGCCAGCCCCTCGATGCCGTGGGTCTGGGGCGACGAGGTCAAGGACCTCAGCAGTCCGTCAGGCGCCTACCACGAGGTCTGGTCGCGCGACGCCTACCAGATCGGGACCGCGCTCTACGCGATGGGCGACGTGGCCGCGGCGCAGCGCGTCGTGGACTGGCTGTTCCGCACCCAGCAGAAGCCGGACGGCTCGTTCCCGCAGAACTCCGACGTCACCGGCAAGCCGGTGTGGACCAACCTCCAGCTCGACGAGGTCACGCTGCCGATCGCGCTCGCGCACCTGGTCGACAAGACCGACCAGCGGACCTACCGCGGCATCAAGAAGGCGGTGCGCTTCCTGATGAAGTTCCGCGACGAGGAGACCGGCCGCAAGGCGCCGTTCACCCCGCAGGAACGCTGGGAGAACCAGTCGGGCTACTCACCGGCGACCATCGCGGCCGAGATCGACGGGCTCGTGACAGGCGCGGCCATCGCGCGCCAGCACGGCGACGCGAAGCTGGCCCGAAGCTGGGAGAAGACCGCCGACCGCTGGGCCCGCAAGCTCAAGGGCTGGACGGTCACCACCAAGGGCCCGCTGAGCGACGCGCCGTACTTCCTCCGGCTGACCAAGGACGGCAAGCCCAACCGCGGGACGACGTACGCCATCGGCGACGGCGGCCCGGCCCGCGCCGACCAGCGGCGGGTGGTCGACCCGAGCTTCCTCGACCTGGTCCGGTTCGGCATCCTCGCGCCGAACGACCCGGTGGTGCTGAACAGCCTGGCCGTGGTCGACCAGGACCTGGCGGCGCCGACCCCGAACGGCACGTTCTGGCACCGCTTCTCCTTCGACGGGTACGGCGAGACGCGCACCGGCGCCCAGTGGGACGTCAGCGACGACGACGTCGACCATGGGACTCTCGGGCGCGCCTGGCCGCTGCTCGCCGGCGAACGCGGTGAGTACGCCGTCGCAGCCGGCCAGAGCGGAGCGCCCTACCTGGCCAGCATGGCTGCCACGGCGAGCGGCTCCGACATGCTCGCGGAACAGGTCTGGGACGGCCGTGCTCCCACCGGCCGCGCGTGCTGCCCGGCGGGCGAGAACACCCGCTCGGCGACACCGTTGCTGTGGTCCCACGCGGTGCTGATCCGGCTCGCGTGGACCATCCAGACCGGCCATCCGATCGACCTGCAGCAGGTGGTCGCCGACCGCTATTTGGGCTGAGTTGGTCCAGACCGGCGTTTTCCTGAGGCCCTCGACAAGGTAGTTGTTGTCCTAGTCGGCCAAAAAAACTGGGGGGAACCGACTCATGCAGCTTTCGTGGAGTGATCCGCGCCTGTCCGTGGCGAGCGATTCTCGTCGTACGGCGCGCTACCGCTTGCTGCAGTCCTGGTACCGCGAACAGGTCATCACCGCCGACTACGGCGAGTACCGCGTCAACGGCGGCAACCGCCCGCTCGGCAGCCTGCTCTCGCTGCGCGACGTGGTGGAGAGACCCGGTCTCAACTTCCTGACTCCCGACGCCGCGACGTACGCCCTCGAGCGCGCCGACCTCGTCCAGGCGTCCGGCGGGTCGATCGACAAGGCGCGGCTGGCGCGCAACATGCTCTCGAGCATGCCGATGGCATTTTCGATCTTCGGTGAGCTGAGGGCGGCGGCCGACCGCGGGCTCGATGTGGTCCGCGCCTTCCTCGATCCGCACGCCGTCGCGGTCGAGGTGATGGAGTGCGTCTGGCGGCCGGCGATCGACCTGCTCGGCGACCGATCGGTCTTCGATGCCGCGGTGATCACGGTCCGCGGGGACGGCAGCCGGCACCTGGTCGGGATCGACGTGAAGTACACCGAGCAGTTCAACCGGACCATCTACAACAGTGACGGTTACCGGCAGGTGCACGAGTACAGCGGCTGGTTCCACCCCGGTACGGCGCGACCGCTGCTCGGCCCGGCGACCAACCAGCTGTGGCGTACCAGTCTGCTGGCGGCCGCCTGCGCCCGGCACGGCGTGATGGGCGTCAGCTCGGCGTCGGTCGTGGTCATGTGCCTGGGCGAGGACCCGGACGCCACGCGCGCCCTGGCCGGGCTGAGCGCCGCGCTCCGCGAGCCGCGGGAGCACTGCCGCATCGTCAGCCTCGAGTCCCTGATCTCCGGTGTGCGAGACGGGCTGGGCCCGCAGGGTGGGTGGGGCGACGCGTTCGCCGAGCGCTACCTGCAGCCTCCGGAGATCTATGCCGAGCTGCCCTACGAGGACTCGGCGTCCCTGGAGCTCTGACCCGCGTCGGGTGCGCTCCGTAGGATGGGGCGCGACCCCACACCAACCCGGGAGAGACCCCATGACCCTTCGTCCGTACGCCGCTGCGGCAGCCGCCGGCGCCGTCCTCGTCACCTTGCTCGCCGCCTCGCCAGCGCAGGCCCTTCCGCCTACGTCTCGGACGGTCAAGGACGCCGTTGACTCGGACCGGAAGGCCTACGACATCACCCAGATCACCCTGCGGAGTGCTCCCAAGAGCACCCGCCCGGCGGTCGTGCTCGTGAAGCATGCCCGCAAGGTCGCGACCGGCGACGCGATCGACGTGTGGTTCGACTTCAACGGCGACAAGGTGCCCGACCTCCACCTGAGCGGCGACGCGTTCTCCGAGTTCACGGTGCACAAGACGCAGTCGTTCACCAAGGACGGGAAGGACATCTCCAAGAAGGACGTCGCCAGGCTCGCGATGGCCGGCTCGGCGTCCAAGATCCGGCTGTTCCCGAGCCGCATCGGTGGTCCCACGCCCATCGGCTTCGCGGTCGCGGTGAAGTCGTCGGCCCAGGGCATGCCCGACAGCACCGACGACTGGGTGCCGGAGACGCAGAAGTTCACCAGGAAGGTGCTGCTCGCCCCGCTGACCTGAGGATCAGCTCGCGGCCGACCGGACCGGCGACGCGCACTGCTCGAGAAGCAGGACCGCCCGGGCCAGCGCCCCTTCGCGGTCGTCCTCCTCCGCGCAGCGCGCCGCGGCCCGCTCGCCGTATGCGCGCATCGTCGCGTCGTCGGCGCTCGCGAGGCGGCGGAGTGCGTCGACCAGCGACCCGAGGTCGTCCGCGTCGCACAGCCAGCCGGAGCGTCCGTCCTTGACCATCACCTGCGCGTCACCCGCCCGGGTGGCCAGCGCGGGCAGGCCGTGTGACATCGCCTCGACCAGCGCTCCGGACAACGCCTCCGACGGCGAGTGCGGCGTGAGGGCGGCCGCGTCGGCCGCCGCCCACCAGGTGCCCAGGTCGTCGTGGAAGGGCTCCACGAGCACGGTGTCGGTCAGGTCGTGCGCCGCCACGTGCGCGCGGAGCGCCGCGGCGTACGGGTTCCCGTCGTAGCCCACCATCGCGACGAGCAGCTCGGGGTGCTCGTCGCGCACGATGCGCGCAGCCTCGGCGAGCAGACCCTGGCCCTTGACCGGCCAGATCGTGCCCGCGCAGACGACTACCCGGCGGTCCGCGGGCAGCCCGAGCAGCCGCCTGGCCTCCGTGCGTGAGGGCAGGTCACCCACGACGGGTCGACCGGTGTGGATGACGGACCAGGCGCCGTCGTAGCCCTGCGCGCGATAGCTCGTCTCGACGGCGTGCGCGTTGGTCCAGATCGCCGCCGCGCCGGTGATCGCGCGGCGGGCGTGCGCCTCGACCTCGGCGTCGAGCGAGCCCATCAACCAGGCCGCGACGGTCGGGAGCGGGGCCTCCTCGCCGATGCGCTGGACGGCGGGTACGCCGGCGAGGGCCGCCGCGTGCACCAACGGGAACGACGTGACCGTCGCCGCCACCGCGAGATCGGCGCCGTCCAGCTCTCCGACGAGCCGGGAGACGGCCGCCCGATAGCCGGTGACGTCGTCCAACGGCACCGCTTCGACGAGCCTGACCTCGGCGCCGGCCGCCTCGAGGCGGGGTCGCAGTGGCCCATCGACCGGGGACAGCACGGTCGTCGTCCAGCCGCATCGGGCGAGGTGCTCGACGGTCTCGGCCATCCGCAGCTGCGAACCGCCACGGTCGAGCGAGCGGGCCAGCCAGACGCCGTGGATCGGGTCGCCTTCTCGGTGCGGCCGCGCGAGAGCGACGACCTCGCCCGGCAGAGACGGCAGCGGCGGGAGTTCGACCTGCACCGGCGTCGTACGACGCGACGTTCCGTCGAGGAGCCGCGCCTCGATCGCGACAGAGTGCGGGCCCGGGATGCGCAGCGACGGCGGCAGCGTGACGACCCGGTCGAAGCCGCACAGGCCCAGGCGCGGGTCTCCGAGCGCCTCCGCGACATCGGGACGCGACCAGGCCAGCCCGGCCCGGCCAACCGGCACGCCGTCGAGCAGGATCGTGACGTCGCGGACCGGGTTGGCCCCGTCGCCGGACTTGGCACTGGACCTAGCACTGGCCCAGCCCGCCACGTGGAGCGCATTCCCGGAGATATGGGCACCATCGACAGGGTTGTCGAGGTACAGCCGCACGGCGGCGATCGTCTCATGTCGGGGAGCGCCGTAGTGTGGGGCGAGTGGCCGAGGAGTACTGCGATCTCTGCGACCTGCCGTTGAGCACCTGTGTGCACGGGATGCCGAAACCGCCGCCCCCGCCTCCGCCCGCTCCGCGGGCGCCGCGTAGCCGAACGTCGACCACGCGGGCCTCCGCCGTGCGGACGACGAGCGCGCCGGCCCGGATGCCGAGCAAGGTGACCGACAAGTCGTCGTTCCGTCCGCACATCGTCCGGATCCTCCGGACCGAGGGCAGTCTCGAGACCGAGGACATGCTCCTCGAGCTCGAGATGGCCATGGAGGACGAGCTCCGCGAGAGAGACCGCCAGCCGACCCCGACCGGCGAGGTCCGCTGGCACCAGTCCGCACGGTCGGAGCGGAAGGCGATGATCGATGCGGGGCTGATGGCCGGCGGCAAGCCGGGGGTCTGGGAGCTCACAGAGGCGGGTCGCGCGGTCGCCTACTGAGCGACCCGGACTCACCAGGGCTGGGGACGCTCGGTCCGATAGACCGCGATCTCCTCGCCCAGCGTCGCGCCGAGCTCGAGATCGAGGTCGTCCCCGGACCAGAACTTCCCCGGGTCGTAGTAGTTCGACGGCCGCGAGCCGTCGAGCAGCCCCATCGCGATGTAGGCCTCGGCGACGACCTCGGCGCAGTAGGCCAGCTCGGCGGGCGCGCGACGATGCAGCCGCCCACGAGCGACCCGGCCGAGCAGGCCGACGGTGGAGGGGAACGGAAGGCCGTCCATCCGCGCGATCGTGGTGAGCAGCGCGTCCTCCATGGCCGGCGTGACGTCGACGGAGAGCTGACGCAGCCACCCGCGCTGGCCGTAGCGGTCCATCCACTGGGTCACCGCCGCCTCCAGGTCGTGGAGCTGTACGCCGCGCTGCTGCTGGCCGGCCCAGACGTCCAGCAGCCCCTTGCCGAGCTCGGCGTGCCACATCAGCGGCGGCAGGTCGTCGAGCACGACGGCCATGCCGACGTGGTTGACCGGCGCGTTGGTCAGGGTGCGGATCGCGTGGTCGGCGACCGAGTCGCCGCGGAACAGCCACAGGTCGCCCGTGCGGGTCAGGTCGACCGCCTCGGCCAGCGGGATCCGCGCTCTGCCTGACTCTCGGGCCGCCATGACACGATCATCGCGTGAAGCTGTGGAAGTGGCTCGGGCTCGCCGGTCTGGCCGGCGTGGCGGCCACGGGCGTGGTGATCGCGCGCAACCAGCGAGAGCGCACGCAGATGAGCCCCGACGACGTACGCGCGCGGCTGCACGAGCGGCTCGAGAAGAGCACCGGGAGCGACCCCGAGGCGTGAGGTCGGCGTGGCCGACGAGGACCCGTCGGTGCCGCGTCGTAGCGTGCTCGTCGTGGACCTGCGTGACGCCTTCGCGATGGCGGAGTACCTCCTCGAGGTGCACGGCCTCGACGACTGGGAGGTGTCCTACGACAACGCGAAGCGGCGGGCGGGGATCTGCCACTTCGCCGAGCGGACGCTGGGTCTGAGCGCGCCGCTGACCGCGATCCACACCGAGGACGACGTCCGCGACACGATCCTCCACGAGATCGCGCACGCCCTGGTCGGGCCGGCGCACGCGCACGACGAGACGTGGCGGGCCATGGCCCGGCGGATCGGCTCCTCTGGCGAGCGGTGCGTCTCCCCGGACTCACCGACCCCGCCGGCCGCGTGGCTCGGCACCTGCCCCGGCGGTCACACGCTCGAGCGGCACCGGCGACCGGACCGGGTGCTGACCTGCGGTCTGTGCTCGTCGGTCTTCGACCTCACCTACATCTACACGTGGACCCACCACGGCAAGCCGGCGGTGCTGCCTCCCAAGTACGCCGCCGAGCTCGCCCAGCTCGGCGTGACCTCCGTGGCCCAGGTTCGTTGACCAAGACATCGGACGCGGTGCCCCGCGGGCGGTGGACCCAGCCATCGGGGAAGTCTGGATCCTTGCCCTCGGCCAGTCCCGGGGAGGCCGAGATCAGATCCGGGCTAAGGGCTCGCCTTGCGGGGGCACCGACTCCGTGCCTTGCTTCACGTCAAACGGTGGCCGTTTCCACTACGTTGCTCCCGTGACGACGCCGGATGAGCGCGCGGACAACAGCGCCCGCAACGCTGCGATCAAGACGGTCGAACAGGCGCTGAAGTCGGGCCGCATCGTCCAGGCCGACCACGACATGCGCGTCGAGCAGCTGCGCGGCGCGCAGACGATGCAGGACATCGACCTCGCCGTGCGAGACCTGCGCGCGCCCGGACCGGCCGCGCCGACCACGATCGCGCCGATGGCGCCGACTCCGACGGGCCAGCTGCCCGCCGGCGGCCAGCCGTGGCCGCTGGTCAACTACGGGCCGGGTGCCGGGAGCGCCGGCGTCACAGACGTCGCGGCCGCGGTGGGCAAGGGCGGGAAAGCCATCGGCGGGATCATCGCGGCGATCATCGTGGTGGCGGTGGTCGTGCCGATCGTCGGCGCGGTGATCGCCTTCTTCGCCGCTCGTGACTCCTTCCCCGAGTTCGGAGACATCGGGCCGACCGACGACACGACGTACCTCCCGGGACAGGCTCCGGGCAAGAGCGGCGTCAACGTGCACACGGTCGACGGCTACAACGACCTGGTCGACGCGCTGCGCGAAGAGACCGACGCGACCTACACCTTCTCGGCGGTGCTCTATCCGCGCTACGCCAGCCTCCAGGTGCCGACCGGCACCAACGACCGCTACCAGAACTTCTACTGGAACGGCGAGGAGCTCGAGCTCCAGGACATCAAGGGCACCACCGACGACGGGCAGGTCGACCTCAGCCTGGTGGACCCCAACCAGATCGTCAGGATGCTCGAAACCGTCCGCGGCCGGATGGACAACCCGGAGAACTGGTACGTCATCGTCAGTGACTCGTTCGGAGCGGGTCCGCAGGTCAGTGCCTACGCGTCCAACGACTTCAGCGAGTCGACCGTCCTGACCGAGCGCCTCGACGGCACCCTCATCTACGATTCCGAGCTCGAAGTGCAGCCGACCCCACCTGGCTGATCCGGGTACTTCCTCGGCATGAGCTCCCTCGGCCACCCCGTCGTGGTGATGGGCGTGTCCGGCTCCGGCAAGTCGACCGTCGGCGCGGCGCTGGCCGGTCGGCTGCGGGTGCCGTTCGAGGACGCCGACGACCTGCACCCGCAGGCCAACATCGACAAGATGACGCGCGGCGAGGCGCTCGACGACCGCGACAGGTGGCCGTGGCTGGAGCGGATCGGCGAGTGGCTCACCGCCCACGAAGCCGGAGGGGTGATCGCCTGCTCGGCGCTCAAGCGCAAGTACCGCGACCAGCTGCGCCACCACTGTCCTTCGGTGGAGTTCCTGCACCTCGAGGGCGGGCGTGACCTGATCGAGCGACGTCAGGCGTCGAGGCCAGGCCACTTCATGCCGCAGTCGCTGCTGACCTCGCAGTTCGAGACCCTCGAGCCGCTGGCTCCCGACGAGCGCGGTGTCGTCGTCAGCGTGGCCGGAAGTGTCGACGAGATCGTCGAGGGGTACCTCGCGGAGAGTCGTCTCGAGGAGGGCTGATGCCCGTCGCTGAGTTCATCCCTGGGCTCACGGTTCTGGCCGAGGACCTGGTCGAACCGGTCGCCCCCGGTTGGCAGCTGATCACCGCGACGCTGGTCGCGATCGCGCTGCTGGTCACGCTGATCACGGTGCTCAAGTTCAACCCGTTCATCGCGCTGATCCTGGGTGGCCTGACGGTCGGGGCGATCGCGGGGGAGAACCTGCTCGACGTCATGGACTCCTTCAGCACCGGCTTCGGCGACACCGCCGCAGGGGTCGGGGTGCTGATCGCCCTGGGTGCGATCTTCGCGAAGCTGCTGGCCGACAGCGGGGGAGCCGACCAGGTCGTCGACACCATCGTGGGCCGGGCGTCCGGGCGCGGGCTGCCATGGGCGATGGCCGGAGTCGGGGCGATCATCGGGCTGCCGATGTTCTTCGAGATCGGGCTGGTCCTGCTGATGCCGGTGATCTACCTGGTGGCGCGGCGGGCGCAGGTCTCGCTGATCACCGTCGGTATCCCGGCGCTGGCCGGCCTGTCCGCGATGCACGGCTTCGTGCCTCCGCACCCGGGGCCGGTCACCGCGATCGACCTGGTCGGCGCGGACCTCGGCGTCACGCTCGGCCTGGGCATCCTGGTCGCCGTACCGACGATCATCATCGCCGGTCCGTTGTACGGCGCCGTGGCCGGCCGCTGGGTGCAGGTCACCGCGCCGGACACCTTCGGTGGCGCCGACCGCGAGCCGGTGGCCGAGGACCGGCGTCCGTCTTTCGCCGTCACGATCGGGACGATCCTGCTGCCCGTCGTGCTGATGCTCGCCAAGTCGCTGGCGGACATCCTCATCGACGACGAGGGCGACACCTGGCGGCAGATCTTCGACGTGGTCGGCGAGCCGTTCCTGGCCCTGCTGATCGGCGTGCTCGTGGCGATGGTGACCTTCGGGACCAACGTCGGGATGAACCGCACCCAGCTCTCGGACACGGTCTCCACCTCGCTGCCGCCTATCGCCGGGATCCTGCTGATCGTCGCGGCCGGTGGCGGGTTCAAGCAGGTGCTCGTCGACAGCGGGGTCGGCACCCTGCTCGCCGACTGGGCCCGGGACGCCGACGTCTCGGTGCTGCTGCTGGCGTGGGTGCTCGCCGTGCTGATCCGGCTGGCCACGGGGTCGGCCACCATCGCGACCATCACCGCGTCGTCGTTGCTGGTCGACCTGGTCGCCGGGATGTCGACCTCCGAGGTGTCGCTGCTGGTGCTGGCCGTCGGCGCTGGTTCGGTGTTCTTCTCGCACGTCAACGACGCGGGGTTCTGGCTGGTGAACCAGTATTTCGGGATGACCGTCGGTCAGACGATCAAGACCTGGTCGGTGATGGAGACCGTCCTGTCGGTCAGCGGCCTGGTGTTCGTGCTCCTGCTGTCTCTGATCATCTATGTCCCGCACCGAAAGTTCGCCACGTAATTCCGCACCCCGAGCACGCACCTCGCGGCGTTGCCGAACCTCGCTGGACGAACAAGTAGACGTCGCTCCGACGCCTGGCGATGCACGCACTCGGAGCACGGACTTACGCACCTATTCCAGTGCGGGACACTAGAGGTCGTAGACGTAACGGCTGCTCGGGACCAGGTCGATGTCGTGGTCGAAACCGATCCGGGCGACGCTCGTCATCAGCCTCGTGAGGCGGTCATTGAGCTCGGCGTCGTCGCCGCCGCTGCCGTAGAACGCGTGCATGTCCAGCATCCCGGCGGAGGGGAACAGCTCCTCGACCAGCGCGTCCACCTGGCGCGGTGCGTCGTCGGTGACCTCCCTCGTCACGATGTTCTGCACGTAGCCGAAGCTCGCCTGGGTGGCGATCGCGATCGGGGTGTGGTCGACCAGCCACCGGTGCAGCCACTCGTCGCGGCCGAGGTCGTGTGGCCGCTTGAGGACGGCGACGTTCGCCAGGGCAGCCATCCTTTCGCCGTGCGGCGTCTCCGGCGGCGGGATCGGGAGTCGCTCGTCGACCTCCCAGCCGGCCAGGCTGCTCGTCACCGCGTGCAGCTCTCGGGTGACGGTTTCGTCGGCGTCGGCCCAGATGCTGACGATCGCGCGGATGTGGTCGGCCCCGGTCGCGATGCGCATGGCCGGGGCGACCTCGTCGTCGTCGAGGTTGAGCTGGAGGCGTCGTACGCCGGCCGCGGCCAGCCGCCGGTGGAGCTGCTCGTCGCGGAGACGGGTCGGGAGATCGTCGCCCCAGGCGGCGTACATCAGCTTCACGAGGGCTGAAACTAGAGCACCGAGCGGTAGACCTCCACGGTCCGCTCGGCGATCGCGGCCCAGCTGAAGGCGTCGATGGCCCGCTGGCGGCCGGCCTTGCCCATCTCGGCGGCCCGGCCGGGGTCGGTCACCACCTCGGTGAGCGCGGCGGCGAAGTCGGCGACGTAGCGGTCCGGGTCGAGCGGGGTGCCGGTGCCGTCGCTCGCCTGGTCGATCGGTACCAGCCGGCCGGTGGCCGGGCCGTCGGCGACCCCCAGACCGGAGTGCGGGTCGACGACCACCTCGGGGATGCCGCCGGTCGCAGTGGCGACGACGGCGGTCTCGCAGGCCATCGCCTCGAGATTGACGATGCCCAGCGGCTCGTAGATCGAGGGGCAGGCGAAAACGGTCGCCGCGGTCAGCAGCGCGACCACGTCGGCGCGGGGGAGCATGTCGCGGATCCACACCACGCCGTCGCGCGACTCGCGAAGCCCGTCGACCAGACCCATCACCTCGGCCTCGATCTCGGGCGTGTCTGGAGCGCCCGCGCAGAGAACCACCTGGACGTCGGCCGGCAGCTGGGCGACCGAGCGCAGGAAGAGCGGCAAACCTTTCTGCCGGGTGATCCGCCCGACGAAGACGACCGACGGCCGGTCCGGATCGACGCCCAGCGACCGCACCCGGTCGGGGTCGGGCACGGGCGACCACAGCTCGGTGTCGATGCCGTTGTGGACCACGTGCACCCGGTCGGGATCGATCGCCGGGTAGGAGTGGAGGATGTCGGCGCGCATCGCGGCCGACACAGCGACGACGCCCGCCGCGGCTTCGTAGGCCGTGCGCTCTGCCCAGGAGGAGACGGCGTACCCGCCACCGAGCTGCTCCGCCTTCCAGGGCCGCAACGGCTCGAGCGAGTGGGCAGTGACCACGTGCGGCACTCCGTGGAGCAGGCCGGCGAGATGGCCGGCCAGGTTGGCGTACCAGGTGTGGGAATGCACCAGGTCGGTGCCGGCGCAGTTGTCGGCGATGGCCAGGTCGACCCCGAGGGTCTTGATGGCGCCGTTGGCGTTGGCGAGCTCGGCGAGGTCGGCGTACGACGCCGTGCCCTCCTCGTTGCGCGCCGCTCCGAAGGCGTGAACTTGCGTGGTGAGGTCGTCGCGCGCGCGCAGCGCGCGGACCAGCTCGGCCACGTGCACCCCCGCGCCGCCGTAGACCTCCGGTGGGTATTCCTTGCTCAGCACGTCGACTCGCACGAGCCTGACGCTACTAAGGTCACCAGCATGACCGCCAAGCGACCGAAGGTGCTCGCGATCGTCCTTGCCGGTGGGGAGGGCAAGCGGCTGATGCCGCTGACGGCGGACCGGGCCAAGCCGGCGGTGCCGTTCGCCGGGATCTACCGGCTCATCGACTTCGCGCTGTCCAACGTCGTCAACTCGGGCTACCTGCAGGTGGTCGTGCTCACGCAGTACAAGTCGCACAGCCTCGACCGCCACATCACGCAGACCTGGCGGATGTCGCCGCTGCTCGGCAACTACGTGACGCCGGTGCCGGCGCAGCAGCGGGTCGGCAAGCACTGGTACCTCGGCAGCGGTGACGCGATCTTCCAGTCGCTCAACCTGGTCCGCGACGAGCAGCCGGACATCATCGTCGTGGTCGGCGCCGACCACGTGTACCGGATGGACTTCTCGCAGATGGTGGAGCAGCACATCGAGAGCGGGGCAGCCTGCACCGTGGCCGCGATCAGGCAGCCGATCTCACTGGCCGACCAGTTCGGGGTGATCGACGTCGAGCCCGAGGCGCCCACCCGGATCCGCGAGTTCCTCGAGAAGCCGACCGACGCGCAGGGGCTGCCCGACAACCCAGACGAGGTGCTCGCGTCGATGGGCAACTACGTCTTCGACGCGGACGCGCTGGTCGAGGCGGTGACCCGCGACGCGACCACCGACGGCTCCAAGCACGACATGGGCGGCGACATCGTGCCGGCCTTCGTACGGCGCGCGCAGGCCGGCGTCTACGACTACAAGGACAACGTGGTGCCGGGCTCGACCGACCGGGACCGGGGCTACTGGCGCGACGTCGGGACCCTGGCGTCGTACTTCGCGGCGCACATGGACGTCGTGTCGCCGCTGCCGGTCTTCAACCTCTACAACTTCGAGTGGCCGATCTACACGTCCTACGGCCCCCAGCCGCCCGCCAAGCTGGTGCAGGGTGCGGACGCCAACCCGGCACGCGCCGACGAGGCGGTGCTGTCCCCGGGCGTCGTGGTCAGTGGCGGCACCGTTCTCAAGTCGGTGCTGTCCCCCTCGGTCGCGATTGCGACCGGCGCGCACGTGGAGAGTGCGGTGCTGATGAACGGCGTCCGGGTCGGCGAGGGCGCGGTGGTGCGCAACGCGATCCTCGACAAGAACGTCATCGTCCCGCCGGGAGCCGAGATCGGTGTCGACCCGGTGGCCGACGAGAAGCGCGGCTTCCTGGTCGAGGACGGGCTTACCGTGCTGGGCAAGGACCAGCATTTCCCCACCGACTGACGTTCGCTGCGCTTGGGGCTCGACCAGCGGTGGGCCAGTCCCAGCGGACCCTGCGAGGCGGGACTAGAGGACGCCTGCGGCCCTTGCGGCTGCGGCGTACGCCGTCGCGAGTGACGCGACCGTCTCGTGGGCGTTGAGGCCGCTCGGGTTCGGGACCACCCACAGCTCCGCGCCGCCGAGGGTCTCCTCCTGCGGGCCGAGCGCGGCCTTCCGGCGGCCGAACGCCGTGCGGTAGGCCGTGATCCCGGCCAGGGCGACGACCCGGGGCCGTACGCGTGCGACCAGGGCTTCCAGCTGCTCGCCACCCGCGCGGAGCTCGTCGTCTGTGAGCTCGTCGGCGCGGGCGGTGGCGCGGTGGACCACGTTGGTGATCCCGATGCCGCGTGAGGTCAGCTGCTCGCGGTCCGCGTCCGTCATGCCAGCGGCCGGGTCGATGGGTCGCTCGATGATCCCCGCCTGGAGCAGCGCCGGGTAGAACCGGTTGACCGGGTGGGCGAAGTGGGTCTGGGTCGCCGCGGTCCAGAGCCCGGGGTTGATGCCGACGAAGAGCAGCTTCACGTCCTTGGCCGGCAGCAGGTCGGGTACCTCGGCGTCGCGGAAGGACTCGAGCTCCGCTCTCGTCCAACCCCGTTTCTGGGCGGGCACCCGCGCAGCCTGCCGGAACCCCGCTGTGCGCGCTACCGTCCCATGGTCATGCGACGCCTTCTCGGATCCGTCCTGCCAGCGCTCCTGCTCGTCACCGTGGTCGCCTCCGGCTGCGGCGACGAGGAGTCCGGCACGGCCTCCGACGACTCCACGCCGACGACGTCCGACTCACCGACGACGTCCGACACGCCGACGGAGGATCCGGACGGCGGCGAGGTCGCCTTCGAGCTGGTGGACCTGCTCACCGAGACCGCTGCGGGTGGCGCGATGTCCGAGGTCGCCGTACCCCTGGGCGACGACCCCGCCGTCCAGGAGTTCAACGCGCAGTTCGAGACGGACGCGCTGCGGATGCGGGTGCAGGACGCGGTCCTCGAGACCACGGTCCCCGACGACATGCTGCTCTACGGCGCCGTGGTCGCGATCGGGTGTGACGCACCCACCGACGTCAGCGTGGTCACGGGCGAGTCAGGGGTGGTGATCACCGGGCACAAGGTGCCGTCGCCGCACGTCGAGTGCTTCGCACCCATGACCACCGTGGCCCTGGTGCTCGTCCCGGCCTCGGCGGTGGGCTGAGGCTCAGGGCGCCGGTACGACCGCGTCGTAGGTGACCTCGAGCCCGTTCGCCACGGGCCGGGGGTGGCCGTCGGAGGGCGAGTTCAGCACCGCCAGCGACCCGTCGACCTGCCGGGCGAGCATGATCGAGGAGCCGCCGCCGTCGAGGTTCAGCGCGTCCTCGACGCCGAGCCGCTCGAACAGCTTGGCGAGCTCCTTCATCGTGGACCCCCGGCTGAGGTCCTGACGGCCGTCGACGACGAGCAGCAGCAGCTGGCCGGTGTCGCGGTCGATGCCGATCGCGGTGCGCGGGTGCAGGTCGACGTCGTCCTTCGCCAGCCGTACGCCGTCGCGCACGAGGAAGGTGTTGCCGGTGAGGGCCATCGCGACGTCCTGCGAGAGCGAGACATCGGCGGTCACTCGCTGGCCGGCCCGGAGCCGCGCCAGCCGCCCGGCGCCGGCGCCCCGCCCCACCAGCACGAGGTCGCGCACCCGGAGCGACCGGGGAACTGCGACCGGTTCGACACCACCCGGCCGCGGCGCACCACCACCATCCGCACGCCGCGCCGATCGCCGTCGACCACGCGGTACTTCGTGAGCGTGCCCCACTTCTCGGTGTAGAGCCCGACCTGGCCGGGTCGCACGGAGGGTGAGTTCACGGTCGTGATGTCGAGGTCCTTGCGCTGCCGGACCACCGCGTCGGCGTACAGGTCACCGATGTGGGGCACGCCGGCGGTGTCGACCCAGAAGGCGCTGTTCCAGTCGCTCTGGACGCCGTTCAGGATCCCGCGCTGCCGGTCCTTGGCGACACCGAGAGGAGCCTCGGTGTCGCGGATGTCGAAGAAGTCGCCGTTCACGCCGACCACGGCGTTGGGGTCCATCATGTCGGCGACCGCGTGGCGCGAGGCGACGTTCTTCCCGGACACGAGGTCCAGGCCGACCCCTGGCGTCGCGGGGTCGATCCGCACCAGCTGGCCGCGGGTCACGCCGCGCATGCCGGTGAGCGTGAACTGCTCGAAGCTCACCCCGGGCGCGATCGGGTAGGCCTGCAGGGTCGTCCAGACATCCGGGACGCGGAACGCCGACGGGATGGGCAGGGCTCGCGCGCCGGGGACGCCGTCCGAGGTCTGGGTGTCAGAGGTCTGGGCGTCCGAGGCTGGGGGCTGCCGCCCGTGGTCGGCGTACGACGGGGCAACGGTCAGGGTCGCCGCCGACGTGAGCGCGACCGCTGCGGTCAGGAGTCCTCGCACCTGTCGAGGGTACGGAGGTCAGGACGTGACCTCGGGGACGTCAGGCACACGGCAGGTCGTGGAGCCGCTGCAGTCCGTCGCGGTCGCCGGGACCGAAGCCGTCCTGGCCGACGTACTCCGCGTTCATGAGCTCGTCGATGTCGTCGACGTGGTCGAGGCCGAGCACGTGTCCCAGCTCGTGGGCGAGGATCAGCTCCTCGGACCGCTCGTCGCCTCGCAGCTCCATCCGGTCGTAGGCCTCGGTGTCGAGCACGACCATGCCGGTGACGAACTCGACGCGCTGGCCCACCCGCGCCGGCGTGCTGCCGCCGATGCCGGCCGTGGTGCCCTCGAGGTCGGGCACCTCGTCGGAGCTGGCCCAGGCGATGAGCACCGGCGGTGGGTCGTTGGCGTCGGCGACGCGCTTGCCGAAGGCGCGCTCGATAGACGTGCCGTCGTACTGGAACCGGAAGCCGCTCGCGTCCGTGATCTCCGCGACGCCGCCACGGATGATGTCCTCCCACTCGTCGGGGGCACCGGCCGGGTTCACGACGTAGTGGATCGGCTCGCAGTGGTTCCAGCCGACGGGATCGCCGTCGCTGGTGGTGACGACGAACGCGTAGGAGCCGCCGCCCTTGCCGGTCAGGTGGTCCGTCAGCTGCCGGAAGCGGTAGCCGGTCATGCCGGGGTCGTGCAGCATCACCAGCCCGGCCAGGATGCCGCTGATCAGCAGGCCGGGCACGACCGGCCCGGTGGTACGCCGAGGCTTGGCTGCCCTCCGGAGACCGGGTCGCGCGGTGGCCGCCCGGTCGAGGGCGCGGAGCTGCCGGCGCATCCGGCGCTCCCAGCGCCGCTGCTCGCGACGCTCACGCCGGGACCCCTCCACACTCACATTCTTGCTGGTCAGACCTGAAAAGCCGGCACGCGTCTCAACGGCGGGTCAGTCGCAGGGGACGTCGTGCAGCCGCTTCAGGCCGTCGACGTCGCCGTCCCCGAACCCCTTCTGGCCGACGTACCCCGCGTACATCAGCTGCTGCTGGTCGTCGGTGTGGTCGAGGCCCAGGACGTGCCCGAGCTCGTGCTCGAGCACCATCTGGGTCGCGAACGGGTCCCTGAGGTTGGTGTCGAGCGAGATCTTGCCGACGACGTAGCGCGTCCGGCCGTTGACGTCGATCGTGCCGCCACCACCGCGGCCGATCACGCCGCCGTCGAGCGATCCGTCCTGGTAGCGGTCCGACCAGATGATCAGGACCGGCTCCCACTCGTTGCCCTCGTAGTTCATCCCGATCAGCCTCGTCTTGACCGTGGTGCCGCGGTCGGCGAAGACGAAGCCGCTGGCCTCCTCGACCTCGTCGATGGCGTGGTGGACGATCTCCTCCCAGTTCGCCGGGGCGCCCTTCGGGTTGACCTGGTAGCGGATCGCCTCGCAGTGGTTCCAGGTCACCGGGTCGCTGCCCTGCGTCTGCAGGAACTCGTAGCCGTCGCCGGTCAGCGAGCCCAGCCCGCCCGCGACCAGCCTCACCAGGATGAGCACTCCGACGACGGCGGCGCCGATGCCGAGCTGCCACTTCCACCGCTCCGTGTCCCGTGGCGGCTCCGGTGTCGGAGGCTGCCCGGCCGGCAGCGTCCCCGTGAGCACCATGTGCCGAAGTATCCGGATCGCTCTCGCCGTTGTCCGCGGAATCGGGTCATCCACAGGGCCGCATCCGTGGGTCGCGGCGGTCGGTGTCCGGCGGTAGGTTCGGGTCAAGGTTCTCTTTTCTCGGGGGTGGACCCGCATGATCCGCACGCGTTGGGCGCTCGCCACGCTGCTGGCGACGTGTCTGCTCGGCGCGTGCTCCGACGACGACCCGGAGCCGGACATCGCGGATCCGACGTCCTCCGCCTCGAGCTCCTCGGCAACGGTGAGTACGTCGCCGACTGTGACGGCCTCGCCGGCATTCGGGCCTGAGGAGACGGTTCAGCGCGTGGATGGCGGCATGGAATCAGGCGCTTGCAACAGGGGACACCGACGCACTCTGGCCTGTGCGAGCAGCCAGGACTGCCGCGAGTTGCGACTGAATTGTCAGAGGTCATTCGAGGACGTGTCCATGCGCGCGGGCGGGTCATTCCAGACTGGAGGCTGGATGGTCGATCGTCAGTAGCAAGGTCAGTCCCGATCAACGACCACCGGGTCAAGGTCGATGTCGCGCTGAGGTCGCCGGCGGGATCAGACGACGGACAGCGCGGGCGACGATCCCGTCGCACTACGAAGCTGACAAGCGAATCACTCGTCTTCGAGCTCGCAGAAGGCGTCCGACCGCTGGCTAATCGATGTCAGCGAGTCTGTTGTCGTGAAGCGCTAGCCGTGACCCTTTCGCTGCTGGTCTCGTCGTCCATGCCTGATGCTCGGCGCAATCGCGGACGCTGCCGAGTGCCATGTCGAACGAACACGTCGCTTGTCAACGGCCACGTCTACTACGCAGTTGCATGAAGGTCTGCGACGGTCAGACAACGGTTGTTACGACCGTCGATGAAGGCACAGAACCACCTGCGCCACGCACTCCGACCTTGACTCCATCTGCGTCGCCACGGCGATCTCGCGCGGGCGAAGACCCGTTTGCCTTCTGCGCCATCCCGCCGGAAGACAGTTCCGAAGAGGTCACTCCTGAGTTGATTGCCGAGGCGATTGCGCGCATCGCCGTTGCCTCCGTCGACCCTCATTGTCCAGCCTCCAAACGGACGCACGTTGGTCAACTTCGATACCAACTTCTTCACGCAGACCAGAGCCTTCAACCGCGCGATCACGCTGCTCGGCCAACGCGTGGACCTGCACATCGTGCCGAGCGAGTTCGGATGGCGGTTCGGGGACGGCGAGTCGATGGCGACCGACGAACCCGGGGCGCCGTACCCCGATCTGGACGTGACGCACCGCTACCTCAAGAAGGGCAAGGTCGCGCCGAGCGTGGACACGACGTACACCGCGACGTTCCGGGTCAACGGCGGGCCGTGGCGCGACGTACCGGGCTCCGTGACGATCCCCGGAGCGCCGGTCGACCTGCAGGTGCTGACGGCCACGCCGACGCTCGTGGGTATGCCCTAGGGTCGCCGCGTGGCCGACCCGCCGTGGAACACCTTCATCGAGGGCGACAACCTCGACGTGCTCCCGACGCTGGAGGCGGAGTTCGGGAAGGTCGACCTGGTCTACATCGACCCGCCGTACAACACCGGCAACGAGTTCGCCTACCGCGACGACATCCGCGGCGAGCAGGGCGGCAGCCGGCACGACGCGTGGGTGGCGATGATGCGGCCGCGGCTCGAGGCCGCGCACGGGCTCCTGGCGGAGCGGGGCGCGATCTTCGTGAGCATCGACGACAACGAGGCGGCGTACCTGCGGCTGTTGATGGACGAGGTGTTCGGGGAGGCCAACTTCCTGGCCCAGGTCGTGGTGAACCTCAACCCGAAGGGGCGGCAGCTGGGGAAGGGCTTCGCGACGAGCCACGAGTACCTGCTGGTCTACGCCCAGGACGCCAAGCAGACGATGCTCGACGCGAGCAGCACCGACACGGTCGTTGCGAGTGACTTCCCGCTCGTCGACGGTGAGGGACGGCGTTATCGGCACCTGCCGCTGCGCAACACCAACAAGAAGTTCAACCCGGTGACGGCACGGACCCTGCACTTCCCGGTGTACGGCGACCCGGACAGCGGCCTGGTGCGGACCCGGCCGTTCGAGGGCGGCCACGAGATCGAGCCGGTGTTCGGCGACGGCACGCCGGCGGTGTGGCGATGGAGCGCCCCGTTGATCGACGAGCGCGGCAGCGACCTGGTCTGCCGCCTGATCAAGGGCAGGAACGGCCGGCGGATCGACGTCTTCCAGAAGGACTGGCTGCACCGCAATGCCACGGGTGAGAGGCGCAAGAAGCTGCGGACCATCTGGCTGGCCGAGGAGGTCGGGTCGACCGACACCGCGGTCGCCGAGCTCAAGGAGATCGTCGGGCACGTCTTCGAGTCGCCGAAGCCGACGGGACTGGTGCGGCGGATCCTGTCGACGATGCCTGACGACGTGCTGGTGCTGGACTTCTTCGCGGGGAGCGGTACGACGGGGCACGCGGTCGCGCTCGCCAACGCCGAGGACGGCGGGACGCGGCGCTGTGTGAGCGTCAACTCCGCGGAGCCGACCCGCAACGGGTCCAACGCGCGCACCGCCGGCCTGCTGACGATCGCTGACATCACCCGCGCCCGCCTGCGGGCCGTCGCGGCGAGACACGGTGGCGGGCTCGACGAAAGACCGTGATCATCGGCTCATGAGCAACCCGGAGGGCAAGGTCGCGCTGGTCACCGGCGGCTCGAGCGGCATCGGCGAGCAGACCGCCCTGCGGCTGAAGGGGGCCGGCTTCACGACGTACGCCGTGGCCCGACGGGTCGACCGGATGGCCGGGCTGGAGGCCGAGGACGTCCACGCGTTCGCCATGGACGTCACCGACGAGGCCTCGATGGTCGGCGGGATCGAGCGGATCATCGCCGAGCAGGGGCGGATCGACGTACTGGTCAACAACGCCGGGTACGGCTCCTACGGGGCGGTCGAGGACGTGCCGCTCGAGGAGGCGCGACGCCAGTTCGAGGTCAACCTGTTCGGCCTGGCCCGCCTGGTGCAGCTGGTCACACCGCACATGCGCGCGCAGACGTCAGGCCGGATCATCAACATCTCCTCGATCGGGGCGGTGTTCTACGAGCCGTTCGGCGCGTGGTACCACGCCACCAAGTTCGCGCTCGACGGTTTCAGCGACAGCCTTCGGGTCGAGCTGCGGCCGTTCGGGATCGACGTCGTGTTGATCCACCCGGCCGGGATCGTCACCGAGTGGAACGAGATCGCCCGGAACTCGCTCGTCGACCGCAGCAAGGAGGGTGTCTACGCCGCCAGCGCAGCAAAAGCCGCGAAGGCGATGGAGAGCGTCGACAACCCCCGGAGGTCCAGCGGTCCGGACGTCGTCGCCAAGGCGATCGTGAAGGCGGCGACCGCGCGGCGTCCGAGGTCCCGCTACTCGACCGGCAAGGGTGCGAGCAGCGTGATGACGGCCCGTCGCGCGCTGCCGGACCGCGCCTTCGACGCGATCCTGACGCGTCTCTACATCGAGTGACCCGAGGTCAGTGGCTGAGCGTCACAGGCCGGCGGTGTTGGTCTTGTAGTCGAACGACGACACGACGGGCTGGCCCGACGTACCGTCCGGATTCTGGGTGAAGAACCGCTGGGTGACCTTGGCGAACTTCAGGTGGACCAGGTCGAGCGGCACGCCGTCCTTGGCATCGGGAGTCACGTGGTAGCCGGTGAGGATCACGTCGTCGAACGTCAGCGTCAGGAACGTGAACGGCCGGTTGCCCGGCTTCACGCAGGTCAGCAGCGCGGACTGCAGGTGCTTGCCCGTGTTGACCGCGGCCAGGATCTTCGGCGACTGGATGCCGGTCCGCGCGCGGAGGACGACGTCCTGAGGCGTGGGCTTGCCGGTGCCGGCGCCGCCCCCGACGAGCACGGACGCGGACGAGTCGACACCCCAGCCCCAGGTGAGCAGCTGGATCTGGCCGACGAATCCCTTCGCCGTTGCGGAGCCGGGGATCGTCGCGAGGTTGAGGAAGAACGTCGATCCGGGCTGGGCAGGTGTGATGGGCTCGGGTGCTGTGGTCATGGAGACCTCCTGGGTCTCGGTTCAGATGCCGGCGGCCTTCTCCAGGGCCTTGACCTCGTCGTCGAGGTAGGTGAGCAGCCGCTGCAGGTGCGGCACGGTCCGGCGGCAGCCGGTGAGGCCGAAGGCCATGTTGCCGTCGTACGACGTGCAGGTGATGTTGAGCGCCATGCCGTTGATGGGGATCGAGAGCGGGTAGGTGCCGACCATCCTGGCGCCGTTCCAGTAGTGCGCCGTGCGCGGCCCCGGGACGTTGCTGATGATCAGGTTGTACGGCGGCCGGATGATCCCCTGCATCCGCAGCATCGGGGTGAGGATCGCGGGAGCCTGGCCGATGGCGCTCATCGCGAGGATCTGGACCGGGGTCATCCCCTCGAGCGCCTGCTTGCCGTCCTTCATCGAGGAGTGGATCGACTTGAGCCGGTTCGCGGGGTCGCTGCGGTCGGTGGCGAGCTGGCACATGACGGCGCCGACGGCGTTGCCGCCCTCGGCGGACGCGACGTGCGACTGCTTGGCGTTGAGGCCGACCGGCACCATCGCGACCAGCGGTGCCTCGGGGAGCGCGTCGAGCTCGAGCAGGTAGGCGCGGACGGCGCCGCTGCACATCGCGAGCACGACGTCGTTCAGCGTTGTGCTGGTGGCCTTGCCGATGGCGCGGAGCCGCTCGACCGGCCAGTCCTGCGCGGCGAACCGTCGCGAGCCGGTGATCTTCTGGTTGAACAGGGTGCGGGGGGCGTAGAGCGAGAGCGCCGAGGTCTCGTTGCGCAGGCCCTTGGCGAGCGTCTTGACCAGGACGCTGGGCATGCCGGCCGCCTCCGCGGTGATGCCGAGCGCACCGCGCAGGGCGGTCATCGGGACCTCGGAGAGGTTGTGGTCCGGTGCCGGCTTCTTGCTGCGAGAGCCGGCGGCCGCGCCCCAGGGCGCCGGCATGCCGCGCTGGTCGGGGTCGGTGCTGAGCACGCTCTGGAGCAGCCGCATCGCCGAGACGCCGTCGACCAGGGCGTGGTGGAGCTTGGAGTACTGCGCGACCCGGCCGTCGCGGAGCCCCTCGATGATGTGGGTCTCCCAGAGCGGCCGCTCCCAGGCGAGGCGGGTGGAGTGCAGTCGGCCGCAGAGCTCGAGCAGCTCGCGCACCCGGCCCGGCTTGGGCAGGGCGCTGTGGCGGAGGTGGTGCTCGATGTCGAACTGGTCGTCCTCCTTCCAGACCAGCTGGCCGCCGGTGCGGATGGAGCGGTAGGGGTGCTTGAGGTACAGCGGCCGCATCTCCTCGACGTCGCGCATCGCCTCGAACATCTCGCGCGTGTAGCTGCGGCCGGCGCCCTCCGGCTTCTCGAACAGCGCCAGGCCGCCCACGTGCATCGGCATGCTGCGGTTCTCGGCGAGCAGGAACGCCGCGGAGGTCGGATCGATCGGTGTGGGCACCGGACTCCTTCGGGTCGCAAGGGGATGGTTGGCGATCCTTCCGCGCGCTGACGGGCGCCACAACCCCAGCCGACGCGGTACCCGGCGCTCACACCCGCCACGAGCTCTCCACAGCCGGCCCCGACCCGGCCTCTGTCCACAGCCCGTCCCTCTCGTCCCGCGGCCGTCGTCCCTCCGCCCTAGCGTCGGCCCCGAACCAGCCCCACGTCTCGGGAGGACTCATGCACCTGCCCCGTCCCAGTCCGTTGCGGAGCCTCGGCCTGCTCGTCGCCGGGGTGGCGGCCGCCGTCGCGCTCTGGGTGGCCGCGTCGCCGCCCGCCACCACGACCCTCGCGCCCGGCGCTGCGGGGCTGCCATGACCTGCGCGTGCGGCTGCCGGGTCGGTGTCTCCCCGGTCTGGCAGCATCGACCGACATGGAGGCCCGGGCGGAGCTGGTCGACCGGCTGTGGGACCGCGGCCGGGTCTCGATGCGGGCCCGCCTCGCTCGGGTCGGCGCCAAGCGGTGGCAGATCCTTCAGTGCGCGGCCGCCGCCGGAGTCGCGTGGCTGATCGCCGCCGACCTGCTGGGCCATCCCCGGCCGTTCTTCGCGCCGGTCGCCGCGGTGGTGAGCCTCGGCACGTCCTACGGACAGCGGCTGCGTCGCGTCGCCGAGGTCACGACCGGCGTCGCGCTGGGGGTTCTGCTCGCCGATCTGCTCGCGATCCTGATCGGCTCGGGGTGGTGGCAGCTGACGCTGGTGGTGGCGCTGGCGATGACGTCCGCGCTGCTGATCACCAGCGGTCAGATGTTCGTCACCCAGGCAGCCGTGCAGTCGATCATCATCTCCGCGCTGGTCCCGGCACCGTCGGACGCCCTGGTCCGCTGGAGCGATGCCCTGGTGGGGGGCTGCGTCGCGCTGGTGGCGGCCACCCTGGTGCCGGCCGCCGCGTTGCGCCGCCCGCGGGAGCGAGCGGCGATCGTGGTGCGGAAGATCTCCGCGCTGCTGCGCGGCGCCGGCAAGGTGATGGTCGACGGGGTGGCCGAGCGCGGCCTCGAGCTGCTGGCCGACGCCCGGGCGACGGACAGCCTGATCCGGGAGCTGCAGGACGCCGCCGACGAGGGCATGGCGGTGGTGTCGTCCTCTCCGTTCCGGGTCCGGCACCGTCCCGACATCCGCCGGATGGCGGACCTGGTCGAGCCGCTGGACCGCGCGCTGCGGAGCACCCGGGTCCTGGTCCGCCAGACCGCGGTGGCGGCCTACCACCACCGGCACGTCCCGAAGTCGTACTCGCTGTTGGCGCTCGACCTCGCCGACGCCGCCGACATGGTGGCCGACGAGCTCGCCGCCGACCGGATGGCGGTCTCCGCCCGCGACGCGCTGATCCAGGTCGGTGAGGCATCGGGGCTGGTCGAGCGTGCCGACGAGATGACCGCGGAGGTGGTGCTGGGTCAGCTGCGCTCTGTCGTGGTGGACCTGTTGCTCCTCACCGGGATGACCCAGATCGAGTCGACCGAGGCGCTGCCGCCGCCACCTCGGTGGGAGGCCACCCCGAGTCCGGACGCGGGCTCGGTCGGCGATGAGTGAGGGCGCCCCGCCGGGTCCGACCGTGGTGCACCCGATCGAACACTGGGTCCTCCACGTGGACCTCGACCAGTTCATCGCCGCGGTCGAGGTGCTGCGCCGCCCCGAGCTCGCCGGCCAGCCGGTCATCGTCGGCGGCGACGGCGACCCGACCAAGCGTGGGGTGGTGTCGACGGCGTCGTACGAAGCCAGGGAGTACGGCGTCGGCTCCGGCATGGCGCTCCGGATCGCGGCCCGCAAGTGCCCGGACGCGGTGTTCCTGCCGGTCGACCGGGAGGCGTACGACGAGGCCTCGGCCGCGGTGATGGGCACGCTCCGCTCCCTCGAGTGGGGCGGCCGCCAGGTCGTCGTCGACGTCCTGGGCTGGGACGAGGCGTTCCTCGCCGCCGGCCCGCGACCGGGCGCCGAGGACGCGAGGACTCGGGCCGGTCAGCTCGGCCGTGGCCGGCCCTGGGCGGGCGCCGCGGACGAGCTGCTCGCCGAAGCAGCACCACCGGTGGAGGAGGCGGGGCAGGGGAGCCTCCCACCCGTGCAGCAGGAGGGCCCGGATCCCTCCTTGGGGGAGGGGGCCCCGGGTGGGCCCCCAGCCGACCCGGTGGGGTTCGCGGGGCACATCCGGGAGCGGGTCTTGGAGTCGACCCGACTGCACTGCTCGGTGGGGATCGGCGACAACAAGCTGCGGGCGAAGATCGCGACGGAGTTCGGGAAGCCGCGGGGGAGCTACGTGCTGACCGCGGAGAACTGGTTCGAGGTCATGGGGGACCGGCCGACGACCGCGTTGTGGGGGATCGGCAGCAAGACGGCGAAGAAGCTCGCGGCGCTCGGGATCGACACGGTCACCCAGCTCGCGCAGTCGGACGCGCAGGTGCTGGCGGCGGAGCTGGGGCCGACGATGGGGCCGTGGTACCACCGCATCGGCCGGGGGGTCAGCGACAGCGTCGTGACGGGGGAGCCTTGGGTGCCGCGGGCGCACGGGCGGGAGACCACGTTCCAGGAGGACCTCGAGGACTGGGCGCGGATCGCGGAAGAGGTGCGGACCCTGACCCGGCAGGTGGTCGCCGACATCGACAAGGAGGGGCGTCCGGCGGCGCGGGTGGGGCTCAAGCTGCGCTACCGGCCGTTCTTCACGATCAGCCGCAGCCTGACGCTCCCGGAGCCGAGCAACGACCCCGACCACCTGGCCGACCAGGCAGTGAGCCTGCTGGACAGGGTCGAGCATGATCGCCCGGTGCGGCTGCTCGGCGTCCGGCTCGAGATGGTGCCGCCCGAGGGCGGGTACTGAGCGGCCGGCGAGAAGTCCTGACCCTCGCGCGACAACCCCGGCGGGTTCTCGGGCGTCCACTGCACGTGAGACAGACAGCCGGCTCGGCGGTCGGAGCGTTCGTGATCGTCGGCGTCCTTGTCACTCTCGCGGCCTGCGCGCAGACCTCGGAGGCCGGCTCGACCGACTCGATCGGGCCGAGTCACCCGAGCAGAACGCCACCGTCGATGCCGCCGTCGCCGCCGTCGACGCCGTCGCAGTCGTCGACCGAGGATCCTGCCGCGCTCGTCGCGCACGCGGACGCGTTGTTCGGCACGTACGTACGGCGGACCGGGTCGTCGTACGAGACGCGGTCGCTGTGGGGCGCCGCCTGTGACCACTTCGAGTGCGCTCCGGCGGTACTGGTGGCCACCTCGGACTCGTCGGCGACCGACCGCTACCGCGTCGGGTCCTACGAGCGACTTCAACGAGGCATCTGGCCGCCGAAGCCTCCCGGTGCGCCCGCAGTCGGTGGTTGCGCCACCAGCGTCGGCGACGTGACGATCTGCGTCGCCAACGACGGGGCGCTCACCCGCACCGACGACGCAGGCAGCACGTGGCAGACGGCCGCCTACCCGTTCGTCGACGGGTTGATGGCCGTGCCTCTCGTGTCGTTGGCGCCGGGCGTCCACGCCGTCGTGGGTGGCGGCGACGGTGCCACGTTGTTCCCGTTCGAGCAGGTTTCCCGGTTGTGGTCATGGGACGACGTGGGGGTCTTCCGCGTGGAGCACCCGGACGGTGTCATGGGCTACTCCTCCGGATCCGTCGTGCTGTCCGATGCTCGCATCCTGACCCTTCTTGCGGACTGGAGCGACGACACCCTGAAGCGCCCGAGCCCACGACACCACGGGCTGTGGGCGAGCGACGGGGAGAACTGGGCGACGTACGCGCCGACGGAGCCAGCGTTCTCGCCGCCACTCGTGGATCCCCCTGACGGCGAGTCTCCGCTGACCACCGTGTCGGCGTCGGTCGACCCCGACCCGGTGATCTGGGTCCAGACGTGGGATCACAGGGTCTACGTCTCGACCGACGACGCCGCCACGTTCACCGAGATCCGGATCAGGTGACGCGGCTACCGATCGGACGGCGGGGTGAGGCCGGACTCCATCGCGAACACGACCAGCTGCGCGCGGTCGCGCGCATGCAGCTTGACCATCGCCCGTGACACGTGGGTGCGCACCGTGTCCGGGCTGACCACGAGCACCTCGGCGATCTCCTGGTTGGACCGGCCGCTCGCCACCCACGCGACGACCTCGCGCTCCCGCTCGGTGAGCCGGTCCAGCTGAGGATGAGGCGTGGGCGGTCCCGCGGTCGTCCCGAACTGCTCGATCACCCTGCGCGTCACGCTCGGCGCGAGCAGGGAGCCGCCGTCGGCCACGACGCGTACGGCGTCCAGCAGCGCGCCGGGGTCGGTGTCCTTCAGCAGGAACCCGCTGGCGCCGTTCCGCAGTGCCTCGAAGACGTACTCGTCGAGCTCGAAGGTGGTCAGCATGACCACCCGCACCTCGGCGAGCGATGCGTCGGCGGTGACCTCGCGCAGCAGGGCGAGCCCGTCGACGTCGGGCATCCGGATGTCGCACAGCACCACCTGCGGCTGGGTCGATCGGATCAGGCGGAGCCCCGCGCGGCCGTCCGCGGCTTCGCCGACCAGCTCGAGATCCGCTTCGGAGTCGATCAGGGTCCGCAGCCCCAGCCGGACCAGCTCCTGGTCGTCGACCACGGCGACCCGGATCGGTGCGTCGCTCACAGCGGCAGCACCGCGCGCAGCGCGAACCCACCCGTCGGTCGCGGCCCGGCCGTGAGCTCGCCACCCAGCGCCTGGACGCGGTCGCGCATCCCGCGCAGCCCCATGCCCTCGTCGTGCCTGCCCGGTTGCGGGGAGCCCTGCCCGTCGTCCTGCACGGAGACCGTCACCCGGCCCGGCGAGCGATCCAGGCTGACCGCGACCGACGTCGCGGAGGCGTGCCGGAGCACGTTGGTCAGCCCTTCCTGCACCACGCCGTAGACGACCGCGTCGACCGGCGCGTCGAGCTCGCCCGGCGAGCCCGTCAGCTCGACGGCGAGGCCGGCGGTCCGGACCCGGTCGACCAGCGCGTCGAGGTCGGCCACGCCGTGCCGAGGCCGCCGTGGCGCGGTCTCGCCCGACATCAGGGCCAGCTCGGAGCGCAGTGCGTCCAGCGACTCCCGGGCGCTGTCCCGGATGGCCTCGAGCGCGGTGCGCGCGGCGGCGGGGTCGCGTTCGAGCACGTGCAGCCCGACCCCGGCCTGCATCGCGATCACCGCGAGGCCGTGGCCCACGCCGTCGTGGAGCTCTTGGGCCATGCGCAGCTGCTCCTGGGTGGCCGCAGCGAGCACCCGTTCCGTCGCAGCCTGAGCACGGGACCGGGCCAGGGTCCCGATGGCCGCACCGGCCGCGATCACCGCCAGCACCCCGAACAGCTGCCACAGCGACCGCTCGTTGTCGAAGTCGGCGACTGCCCGCACGACGAGCGCCCCGCACACCGCCAAGGTGCCGGCAGCGATCACGCGGAGCCATCGCCGCACCGGCACCCGCGCGGCCACGAGGAAGGCGGCCGCGGCGAGGCTCAGGTAGACGGGGCCGTCCCGGACGTCGGCGGCCACGAACACGGTCACCGCGCCGAACGTGACGGCGGCACCGCGCAGCGGCCACCGCCGAGCCGCCAGCAACCCGCAGACGGCGACCAGGCCGAGGGCGGCAGCCAGCCACGGCTCGTGGCCGGACGGTGCCGCGCCATCGTCGGGAACGTTGGTGAAGAACGAGCCCACCACCACGACCCAGGCCAGCGGGACCAGCCAGAGCAGGTCGGCACCGTGGGTGCGTCGGGGTGGGTTCACGGCATCGAGCCTAGGCGCGGGACCGGTCCGCGACGTCCCCGTGCCGGCGTATCGGGGCTACGCAGATCTGCGTAGTGCGGAGCCGCTGTACGTCGGATGCCAGGGCGGCCGGTCACGGTGAAGGTGGAGGACATGAACCTGAACCAGGAAGACAACGGCACTGTGGTGCAGACGAAGGAGCTGACCAAGAAGTACGGCGACCGCTTGGCTGCCGACCAGGTCAGCCTCACGGTCAGGCGCGGCGAGGTGTACGGCTTCCTCGGGCCGAACGGCGCGGGCAAGACCACCACGCTGCGGATGATCCTCGGACTGATCCGGCCGACCTCGGGCTCGGCCGTCGTCCTCGGCAAGCGGGCCGGCACGGCGGAGGTCAACGCTCGGGTCGGCGCCCTCGTCGAGGGGCCGGGCTTCTACCCCTACCTCAGCGGGCGCGACAACCTGCGGGTGATGGCGCGCTACCGCGGCCTGTCGGAGACCGTCGTCGACGACGCCCTGGAGCGGGTCGACCTCGGCTCCCGAGGTGGCGACAAGTTCAAGTCGTACTCGCTGGGCATGAAGCAGCGGCTGGGCGTGGCCTCGGCGCTGATGGGCGACCCCGACCTGGTGGTGCTCGACGAGCCGACCAACGGCCTCGACCCCGCCGGGATGGTCGACATGCGGCGCCTGATCGTCGACCTGGCCCGAGGTGGCCAGACAGTGCTCCTCTCCAGCCACCTGCTCGACGAGGTCCAGGAGATCTGCGACCGCGTCGGCGTGATCAACCACGGCGTGCTCCTCGAGGAGTCGACGGTGTCGGACCTGCGCGGCGGCGCCTCACTGGCGGTCCGCGCGGAGCCGGTGGACCAGGCGGTCGCGGTCGCGATGCGCCTGGCCGGCGACGACGGTGTCCACCTGGACGGCGACCGGATGCTGGTCGACCTCACGCCGGAGCGCGCACCCGAGCTGGTCCGCGAGCTGGTGGCCGACGGTGTGCAGGTGCACGAGATCGGCAGCGTCGAACGAACCCTGGAGGAGGTCTTCTTCGAGATGACCCGCACCGAGAAGAGCAACGAGCTGGAGGTATCGCGATGAGCGCCGTGACGGAAGCGATGACGGACGCGACGAAGGTGGAGGGAAGGACGATGACCAGCGCGATCTCGAGCACTCTCGCGAGTGCGCAGGCCGAGCTGCTGCGGCTGCGGAAGTGGCCGGCGGTCTGGGTCACGATCAGCGCCTGGCTGGCCCTGACCGCGATGTTCGGCTACCTGTTCAACTACGTGTCGTACACGTCGGGCTCCACGAGCTTCTCCAACGAGGGGGTGAGCCCGGAGAGCCTGCTGGCAGAGATCCTCCCCGCGAACGTCGACCACGTCCTGCTCCAGGGCATGCCGATGTTCGGCGGGGCCCTGATGATGGTGCTGGGCGCGATCGCCGCCGGCAACGGCTACGGCTGGGGCACCTGGAAGACGGTGTTCACCCAGGGCCCCTCCCGCCGCTCGGTGGTCACGGGCTCCCTGGCCGCTCTGACGACGTTCGTCGTCCTGACCGTGCTGGCCACGCTGGTGCTGTGCGTCGGGCTCTCCCTGCTCGTCGCCGCCGTCGAGTCCCAGGCGGTCACGTGGCCCTCGGTCGGTGACCTCGGGGTCGCGCTGGGAGCCGGGTTCCTGGTGATGGAGATGTTCGCGCTGGTGGGCTACCTGCTGGGCACCCTGGCGCGCGGGCCGGCGCTCTCGGTCGGACTCGGCCTGGTCTGGGTCCTGGTCGTGGAGAACCTGCTGCGCGGCGTCGGCACCCTGCTGGGGCCGATCGAGGCGTTCACCAAGATCCTGCCGGGCACCGAGGCCGGCTCGCTGATCGGCGCGATCGTGGGGACCGGCGGACCCAACGCCACACCGGGCGTGGTCGACACGCTGACGGGCGGGCAGGCGACGATCCTCCTGATCGCCTACCTCGTGCTGGCACCGGCGGTCATCGCCTGGCTGGCCACCCGGCGAGACGTGGCCTGAGTCAACCCATCGCCGGGATCTGCTCACCGGCCTCGACGGCGAACGTCAACGTGTTCGCCGTCGGGGCCACCGGGCAGGTCGCGAACTCGGTGTAGGCGCACGGCATGTTGTACGCCCGGTTGAAGTCGATCCGCACCCTCCCGTCGGGAGTCGGAGGTGCGACGACGAGCTGGCGCAGCGCGGCGTACGTCGTGATGCCCGACGTGGCGTCGCGGAACAGGATCCACAGGCTCCCGTCGTCCTCGCCCCAGGCGACCAGTCGATGCTCGCTGCCGCCATGGTCGAAGGCGACCTCGCCGACCGCGTCGCCCTCTGCCCGATCTTGGGGTACGTCGTACGCCTCGAAGCGGCCCGGCAGCGCCCACGCGGGGTCGGCGGGGTAGCAGGGAGTGCCGCGGTAGGCGCGCAGGTTCGGCGAGTCGGGATGGCGCGGTCGCACGATCACCCGGCCGTCGCGCTCGGCCACCTGGGCGACGGCGTCGCCGAAGGCCAGTCTCAGCCCGATGTCGTCGAGCGACTCGAACACGTGCACCCCGTCCGCCAGGACCGCGCCGCTCTCGAGACCAAGGGTCTCTCCCGGACCGAGCCTGACGGTGGCCCGGCGATCGACACCCGACCACTCGCCGGGGACGTCGTCGAACCGCTGGGGGGCAGGGGTCAGCCAGTGGATCGCCGTGATCGACAGCCAGCCGTGCGGGTCCCGCAGCCGCTCCTCCCGCGCGTCGCGCCAGGCCTGCCACTCGGCGTCGAAGTCGCGGATCCAGCGGATCTCGCCGTCCTCAACCACGTCTGTACGCCGCAGGCCGAGCCGCTCGGCGACGCGGGCCGAGGCCACGTGGTCGGGGTGGACGTGGGCAACCAGCCGGCGTACGCCGGCAGCGGTCAGCAGCTCAGCCATCGCGCGGGCCGCCTCGGTGGCCAGCCCGCGGCGCTGGACCGACGGGGAGATCACCCACGCGATCTCCGCCGACTCACCGACGACCGTGGCCTGGACGTAGCCCACGGGCGTGGAGTCGAGCAGCACCACCCAGTTCAGCCACTGCTCGGACCCGTCGGGTGAGTGCCCGACGGCCTGCCGGGCATACCGGGCGGTGAGCTCCTCGAGCGTGGGCGGCGTTCCGCCGGTGAACTCGTAGAGCGACGGCTCCGAGAGCACAGCGACCATCGCGGGAGCGTGGTCCACGGTCAGGGGTGACAGCTCGACCGTCATCCGAGCTCCGACCGCAGCTCCTGCACCACCGAGTCGACCACCGCGACCAGGTCGCCGTCCGAGGAGGAGGCGACGGCCCGCTGGCGCTGGTAGGACGCCCCGCGCACGGGGATGTCGAGCACCGAGGCGAGCTCGGCCGAGCAGCCGAGCCGCTCGGCCACCGGGGCGAGCCGCGAGACGAGCAGGGCCAGGTCGTCGGTGAGGAGCGCCTCGTGCGAGTCGGCGTCGAGGATGATGATCGCCTCGAGGCCGTAGCGGGCCGCGCGCCACTTGTTCTCCTGCACGTGCCACGGCGGCATCATCGGCAGCTCCTCGCCCGCGGCCAGCCGGGCGTCGAGGTCCACGACCAGGCAGTGCATCAGGGCGACGAGGGCGGACAGGTCGGCGAACGTCGAGACGCCGTCGCAGACCCGGTTCTCGAGGGTGCCCAGGTGCGGCGCCGGCCGCACGTCCCAGCGGACCTCGGTGAGCTCGTCGATCACGCCGGTGACGAGCGCGTCCCCGACGTACGCCTCGAACTCCGACCACTTTGTGAACTGGAACGGCAGCCCGGCCGTCGGCAGCTGCTGGAACATCAGCGCGCGGTTGGAGGCGTACCCGGTGTCGACACCCGCCCAGATCGGCGAGGAGGCGGACAGTGCCTGGAGGTGCGGGTACTGGTTCAGCAGCGACGACAGCACCGGCATCACCCGCGACCGCTCCGGCATCCCGACGTGCACGTGCACGCCCCAGATCAGCATCTGGCGGCCCCACCACTGGGTCCGGTTGATCAGCTCCGCGTAGCGGTGCCCCTCGGTCAGCTGCTGCACCGTCCACGACGCGAACGGGTGGGTGCCCGCGCCGAACAGGTCGATCCCGAGCTCGTCCCCGACCGGGACGACCACCTCGAGAGTGCTGCGCAGGTCGGCCATCGCCTCGCTGGTGGTCGAGCACACGCCGGTGACGATCTCGACGGTGTTCTTCAGCAGCTCCTTGTGCAGTCGGCCCGGGTGAGGGAGCCGGGCCTTGGCCCGCGCGAAGAGGTGGGCGGCGTCGTTGCGGAGGTCGCGGGTACGCCGGTCGACCAGCGCGAGCTCCCACTCCACGCCGAGCGTCGGCTCGGCCGAGGCGTGGAAGTCGATCCGCACCCGGTCAGGCTGTCACAAGCCCACTGGCTACGAGGTCACTGATCTCAGCACGCCGAACCACGGCACGGAGGACCCGTCGAACGGTGGGTGCTTGTCGCGCACTGCCGTGAGCACGATGTCGCGCGTCGCCATGGCCAGGTCGACCACCTCTCGCGGGTAGCTGTGCTCGACCCGGTTCTCGTCGAACTCGTCCTGGTCGTCGACGAACACCTCCCGGTCCAGTCCCTCGACGACGTCGAGGTCCAGGTCGACCGCGCGGACCGTGCGGCCTGCCCACTTGGGGACGGTCGTCATGTCGACATAGGTCCACACGATCCCGCCCGGTCCGTGGAACGTGGCCAGCCAGGCCTGCCCGACGGCCGTCCCGGCGGAGGGGACCAGGCCCACCTGCTCGTTCTTGGTCGTGATCGTCATCTCGGGCCGGGACATGACGGTGCCGACCGGGAAGCCGATCCAGTCGCCCGCCGCGTCGGCGCCGAGGTAGACGGCGTCCATCTCCCAGTGCGGACGGTCCCGCCACTTCGTCATCTCGACGCGTACGGCGTCACCCGGGGACAGAGCCACGCGACGGTTCTACCCCAGACGGTGGCCTTCAGACGATGGTGGCCTTGTCCGGCAGCACTCGTTTCGAGGTTCTGGCGACGACGTCCTGGTAGCGCGAGCCGAGCAGCTTGGCGAAGTGGTGCACGGCGTGCGCGTCGATGCCGACGAGGACGCGCGCGCGGTTCTTGAGGACGCCGCTGACGATGATCTCGGCGGCCCGCTCGGGCGTCATCCGGGCCAGCTTGTCGTCGAAGAGCCGGGCGGTCTGCTCCTTGCTCTCCTTGGCCGAGACGCGGGCGTTGCGGGCGATCGCCGTCTTGATGCCGCCGGGGTGTACGGCGGTCACGCCGACGGGGTGGCCGGCGATCAGCATCTCCTCGCGCAGCGCCTCGGTCATGCCTCGGACGGCGTACTTGGTCGCGTTGTACATCGACTGACCGGGCATCGAGACCAGCCCGAACAGTGAGGAGAGGTTCACGACGTGGCCGTCGCCGGAGGCGATCAGGTGCGGCAGGAACTCCTTCGTGCCGTGCACGACGCCCCAGAAGTTGACGCCGACGAGCCAGTCGATGTCGGTGTACTCGAGGTCGTTGAAGTCACCGGCCAGGGCGACCCCGGCGTTGTTGATGACGACGTTGACCCGGCCGAACTCCTGCACGATGTCGAGTGCGTAGCGGGCGAACGCGTCGCGGTCGGCGACGTCCAGGCGGTCGCTCCGCAGGCGAACGGCGCCGGCTCTGGTGACCTGCGCGACGGTCTCGGCCAGCCCTGCGTCGTCCACGTCGGACAGCGCGAGCAGCGAGCCGCGGCGGGCCAGGTTGAGGGCCAGGGCCCGGCCGATGCCGGAGCCCGCACCGGTGATGACGACCACCTTGTCCGCGAGCGTCTTCACTGTGCCACCTTCTTGGGGCCAACCTGCTTGGGGCCAACCTGCTTGGGGCCAACCTTCTCGGGGAGGACCTCCTCGTAGGCGTCGGCGTCGAACGACGACAGTCGGCGCCGGAAGTCCACGGTGGACCTGGGCCAGAGGGTGGTGTTGCGGCCGTGGGAGTCGAGGTACCAGCTCTGGCAGCCCCCGGTCGTCCACACGGTGCGGCCCATCCGCTTCTGCAGGCTGCGGTTCCAGAGGTCGGTGACCTCCTGGGACGGCTCCACGCTGGCCAGCCGCTCACGGCGCATCCGGCGCAGCGCATCGCGCAGGTAGGCGACCTGGGACTCGATGATGAAGATCATGCTGGTGTGGCCCTGGCCGGTGTTCGGCCCCACGAGCATGAACAGGTTCGGGAACCCGGGCACCGTCGTTCCCTTGTACGCCGCCATGCCGGTCTCGCGCCAGCGGTCGGCCAGCGTCTGGCCGTTGCGGCCGGTGACGTGCTCGGTCACCGGCAGCTCGGTCGTGTAGAACCCGGTGGCCACGACCAGGACGTCGATCTCGCGCTCGACCCCGTCGGCGGTGACGATCGCGTTGCCGGTGACCTTCGCGATCGGGTCGGTCACCAGCTCGGTGTTGTCGGCGTCGAGGGCCGGGTAGAAGGTGTTGGAGCGCAGCACCCGCTTGCACCCGAACGCGAAGTTCGGCGTGACCTTCGTGCGCAGCTCCGGGTCCTTGATGCCCTTGGCGATGTTCTTGAGCGCCGCCATCCTGGCCGGGGCTGCGACCCTGGGCTCGATCGTGAACGCCGGCACGTAGGCCTCGTGCGCCCAGTAGAGGCCGGTGCGGTAGAGCTTCCGCAGCCCGGGGACCCGGCGCAGCGCGGCGCGCTCGAGCCGTCCGTAGGGCCGGTCGTTGCGCGGGATGATCCACGGCGCCGTGCGCTGGTAGACGTCGAGGTGGCTGGCCACCTTCTGCACCTCGGGCACGATCTGGATCGCCGAGGCGCCGGTGCCGATCACCGCCACCCGCTTCCCGGTCAGGTCCACGTCGTGGTTCCACCGGGCGGAGTGGAAGACGTCGCCCTGGAAGGTGTCGATCCCCTGGAGGTCCGGGAGCTTCGGGGCCGAGAGGCCGCCGGCGGCGACGACGAGGGTTCGCGAGACCCAGGTGCCGCTGCTCGTGCGGACCGTCCAGCGCTGCGACTCGTCGTCCCAGGCGGCGTCCTCGACCAGGGTGTCGAAGACGAACCGGTCGAGCGTCCCGGACTCGTCGGCGACCTGCTTCACGTAGGCCTGGATGTCCGGCTGGGGCGAGTAGGAGTTCGGCCAGTCGTAGGGGGCGAAGGAGAACGAGTAGAGCTGGCTCGGGATGTCGCAGGTCGCGCCGGGGTAGGTGTTGTCCCGCCACGTGCCGCCGACGTCCGCGCCCTTCTCGAGGACCACGAAGTCCGTCTCGCCGTCCTCCTGGAGCTTGATCGCGGCGCAGAGGCCGCCGAAGCCGGCGCCGACGATCACGTGGTCGACGTGCGTGGGGGAGGTCATGCCTCGACGGTATTGGCGTTATTGAACAAGTGTCAATAGACTCCGCACCGTGACCGCGACCACACGCTCCCGGCTGGCGCCGGACGAGCGCCGCAGCCAGCTCCTCGACCTGGGGGTCCGGCTACTGGCCACGCGGTCGCTCGACGAGCTCTCCATCGACCTGCTGGCCGAGGAGGCCGGCATCTCCCGCGGTCTGCTCTACCACTACTTCGGCAACAAGCACGTCTTCCACGAGGCCGTGGTGCGCCGCGCGGCCGACGACCTGATCGCCCAGACGGCCCCGCCCGCCGACGGGGAGCCCCTGGAGCGGCTCCAGGTCTCCCTGGCGGCGTACGTCGACTACGTGCTGGCCAACTTCGAGGGCTACGTCTCGCTCCTCAAGGGCGCGGCCGGCGGCAACGAGGCACTGCGTGCGATCTACGACGAGGTCCGCTCGGTCCTGTCCGAGCGGATCTTCCTCGAGGACCCGGACGGCGCACTGATCGCCGACACCCCGCACAACCGGCTGGTCGTCCGGGGCTGGTCGGCGATGACCGAGGAGCTGGTGATCGCCTGGGGCACCGACCCCGCGGGCGTCACCAAGGACGAGCTGCTCGACATCATCGGCGGCTCGCTGCCTGCCCTCCTCGGCTAGGCCTTGCTGACGACGGCCTCGAGCTGGTCGAGGCCCCACAGCAGGTCTTCGGGGGAGATGACCAGTGGCGGCGCGAGCCGGATCGTGGAGCCGTGGGTGTCCTTGGCCAGCACGCCGCGCGCCATCAGCGCCTCGCAGACCATCCGGCCGGTGCCGATCCCGGGGTCGACGTCGATCCCCGCCCAGAGGCCGCGGGTGCGGACGCCGACCACGCCGTGGCCGAGCATCGTGTCGAGCCGCTCGCGCAGCAGGACGCCGAGCTCGGTGGCGCGGGTCTGGTAGTCGCCCGTTCTGAGCATCTCGACCACGGTCAGGCCGACCGCGCAGGCCAGCGGGTTGCCGCCGAAGGTGCTGCCGTGCTGGCCGGGGCGGAGCACGCCGAGGACGTCCTTGTCGGCGACGATCGCGGAGACCGGGACGATGCCGCCGCCGAGCGCCTTGCCGAGGATGTAGATGTCGGGGACGACGTCCTCGTGGTCGCAGGCGAAGGTCCTGCCGGTGCGGCCCAGGCCGGCCTGGATCTCGTCGGCGGCGAAGAGCACGTCGTGCTGGGTGCAGAGGTCGCGGATGCCGCGGAGGTAGCCGTCCGGCGGGATGACCACGCCGCCCTCGCCCTGGATCGGCTCGATGAGCACCGCGACGGTGTTGGCGTCGATCGCCGCCTCGATCGCGGCCAGGTCGCCGTAGGGGGCGGTGACGAAGCCCGGGGTGAACGGGCCGAACCCGTCACGCGCCTCCGGGTCGTCGGAGAACCCGACGATCGTGGTGGTGCGGCCGTGGAAGTTGCCGGACGCGACGATGATCTTGGCCTGGTCGGCGGGGACGCCCTTGACCTCGTAGCCCCACTTGCGCGCGACCTTGATCGCGGTCTCGACGGCCTCGGCGCCGGTGTTCATGGGCAGCACCATGTCCTTGCCGCACAGGTCGGCGAGCGCGGCGGTGAAGTCCGCGAACCGGTCGTGGACGAACGCACGGCTGGTCAGGGTCAGCTGGTCGAGCTGGGTGTGCGCGGAGGCGAGCAGGGCCGGGTGACCGTGGCCGAAGTTGAGGGCGGAGTAGCCGGCGAGAAGGTCGAGGAAGCGGTTGCCTTCGACGTCGGTCATCCACGCGCCCTCGGCGTGCGCGACCACCACAGGCAGCGGATGGTAGTTGTGCGCGGTGCGTGCCTCGGCCCGCTCGAACTCGCTCCGTCCCAAGCTGGCCGAGTGGGTCGGCTGCTGCTGGATCGCCGTCATGGTGTCGCCTCCTCCGTCGTGAAGATTGTCAGACAATCTCGGTACGGCGTCAGCGTAGCCGCACAGCGATCGTGGTGCCACCCGGCGCGCTGTCCAGCGTGACCGTGCCGTCGTGTGAGCGCACGATCGCCTCCACGAGGGAGAGACCGAGCCCGGCACCACCCCCCTGATCGGCACTGCGCTCGCGGGACTGGTCGACCCGCGCGAACCGCTCGAACGCGTGGTCGACGAAGTCCGCCGGGAACCCCGGCCCGTCGTCGTGCACGTCGAACCCGTCGGACCGGACGGTCACGGTGACCGTGGTCCCGGCCGGGGTGTGCTTGCGGGCGTTCGTGAGCAGGTTGGTCACCACCTGGTGCAGCCGCTGCTCGTCGCCGAGGACCTCGACCGGGGAGCCGGGCAGGTCCAGCCGCCACCGGTGCCCGGGCCCGACCACCCGGGCGTCGTCGACCGCCTCGACCAGGAGCCGGGTGAGGTCCACCGGCTCGCGGTCGAGCGGGCGGCCGCCGTCCAGCCGGGCCAGCAGCAGCATGTCCTCGACCAGGGAGGTCATCCGGCCGGACTCCTCCTCGACCTTGGTGAGCGCCGTACGCACGTTGTCGTCGTCCGGCCGGCGGCGGGCCAGCTCGGTGTAGCCGGCGATGGTGGTCAGCGGCGTCCGCAGCTCGTGCGAGGCGTCCGCGACGAACTGGCGGACCTGCTGCTCGCTGCGGTGCCGGGCCTCGAGCGAGGTCTCCACGTGGGCGAGCAGGGTGTTGAGCGCGGCGCCCACCTGGCCGACCTCGGTGCGCTCGTCGGTGAGGTGATCGGGCACCCGCTCGGTGAGGTCGATGTCGCCCTCGGCCAGCGGGAGCTCCGAGACCCGGTCCGCGGTGGCAGCGACCTCACGCAGCGGGCGCAGCTGACGGCGTACGAGCAGGAGACCGCCGCCGGCGGCCAACACCGCACCCAGCCCGACCAGCACCGCCTCATAGCCGACCAGGGACTGCACGGCCTCTTCGACGTCATCCGTAGGGAGCGCGACCACGATCTTGCCGGCTTCGCCGTTGACGCTGCCCTCGACCGCCTTGGCGCGATAGCCGCCCGCGCCGGCCACGTCGAGGGAGTGGATCTTGCCGTCGACGGGGACGTCGCTGAGGGAGTCGAGCTCGTCGCCGTCGAGCGGCGTCGTGGAGCCCGGGCCGAGGCCGAAGCGGTTGCCGAAAGGGTCCGTGTCGCTGTCGGGGAACCCTGCTTGGACGGTCCCGGGACGGGTGTTGCCCGGGCTGCCGCCGCCAGGTCCGCCGAGGCGCTGGATCGTCTGGCCGAGCTGGTCGTCGACCTGTCCGGTGAGCCGGTTCTTGATCGCCAGCGTCGCAGCCACGCCGATCAGCACCGACACCACGAGCACCAGCGCGACCGCGGTCAGCACCAGACGCGCGGTGAGGGACCTCATGTCGCGGGCTTGAGCACGTAGCCGGCGCCGCGCATGGTGTGGATCATCGGCGACCGGCCGGCGTCGATCTTCTTGCGCAGGTAGGAGATGTAGAGCTCGACGACGTTCGCCTGCCCGCCGAAGTCGTAGTTCCACACCCGGTCCAGGATCTGGGCCTTGCTGAGCACCCGCTTCGGGTTGCGCATGAGGAACCGCAGCAGCTCGTACTCGGTCGCGGTCAGGCTGATCTCCACACCCGCGCGGGTGACCTCGTGGCTGTCCTCGTCCAGCTCGAGATCGCCGACCACCAGCACCGAGCTCGTCGCGGCGCGCCGCGCACCCGACCGGCGCATCAGCCCGCGGAGCCGGGCCACCAGCTCCTCGAGCGAGAACGGCTTGGTCACGTAGTCGTCCCCACCAGCGGTCAGCCCTGCGATGCGGTCCTCGACCGCGTCACGGGCGGTGAGGAAGACGACCGGTACGTCGGGCAACGAGGTCCGCATCCGGCGCAGCACCTCGAGGCCGTCGATGTCGGGCAGCATCATGTCGAGCACGACGGCGTCGGGACCCTGCTCCCGCGCGGCGTTCACGGCGGAGCTCCCCGTGTGTGCCATCTGCACCTGCCAGCCCTCGTAGCGCAGCGCCATGGAGATCAGCTCGGCGATGTTCACCTCGTCGTCGACCACGAGGACGCGCAGCGGGGAGCCGTCGGCGCGGGTCAGGTCGGCAGTGGGGGCTGAGCTCATGACGTCAGCCTGCTCCCGCCGCCTGTGCGTTTCCTGTGAGGAGGCTGGACGGTGCCTTGAGACTTCAGATCCGCCGCACAGGTCAGGCACAGGTCGCCGGCCCATGGTGGGCACCATGAGCGACACCGAGCCCGCCGCCGCGCAGCCAGAGCGGCCCGAACAGCCCGTCCAGCAGCCGGACCCGACACCCGTGCCTGTGGGACCCCGGCTGCGGGACCGCGTCTTCGGGCTCAGGTCGGTCGTGTCTGTCGCCCTGGCCGGGGTGATCCTGGGTGGCCTGGGCGGGTTCGGCATCCACGCCGCGACCGACGGTGACGGCCGGGACGGCCGGATGGGCCGGTTCGGTCCGGGCGGCTTCCCACAAGGCCCCGGCCGACAGGGCCCGGGCCAGATGGGCCCCGGCGGTCAGGCACCACAGGCACCACAGGTGCCGCAGCCCTCGCAGTCGCCCAGCCAGGACTCCTGACTGTCCTCCTGACTTTTCCTCCGCTCCGGCCAACCGATCTGGGTTCCGCCCCGTCAGAGGGGGTAGAACAGATTCGGTCACCGACCAGTTTCATCGGATGGGGAGCGGGCGCTTGGGCGGCACACGGGACGACGGCTTCACGGCGTACGTCGCCGGTCGCCGCGCGCACCTGTTCCGCACCGCCTACCTGCTGTGCGGTGACCCGCACCGCGCCGAGGACATCGTGCAGAACGCGCTAGCGAAGCTCTACGTCGCCTGGCCCCGCGCCTCCCGGGCCGACTCGGTGGACGCCTACGTCCGCCGGGTGATCATCAACAGCCATCTCGACGAGACCCGCCGCCCGTGGCGTCGCGAGTCACCGACCGAGGACGACCGGCTTGACCGGGCCGCGCCGGCCGGCGTCGCGCCCGAGGACGCCGACGCCCTGTGGGCCGCGCTGCGCGATCTCGGCCCCAAGCAGCGCCGCGTGGTCGTGCTCCGCCACTACTGGGGTCTCTCCGTCGAGGAGACCGCCGCCGACCTCGGCGTCAGCCCCGGCACCGTGAAGAGCCAGACCTCCGCCGCTCTCGAGAGGCTCCGCACGGCACTCCTCACCGACACCACCCACCGAGGAGGACGGCGATGACCGACCCCGCCGACCGCTTCCTCGAGGAGAAGCTGCACGCGCTGGCCCGCGGGGTCAGCGTCCCGCTCGTGCCGACCGAGGACGACGTACGCCGCGGCCGCCGCCGGCTGTTCCGGATGCGCGTGGCGATGGCCGGGGCGACCACCGCGGCGCTGGCCGTCGTGCTGGGCGTCACCAGCGTCACCGCCGGTGACCCGAAGGCGACCGAGCCTTCGCCGGTCACCGTGCCACCGAGCACGCTGCCCGCGACGCCCAGCAGCACGCCGTCCGACGGCGACGGTGAGGACGCCCAGCCGGGAGGCGGGAACCCGGGCGGCAGAGGCAGCAACGAGAACGCCGTCGACGTGGCCGGTGACCCCAACAGCCAGCACACCGACGACGAAGGGGTCCCGGCCAAGAACGCCAGCAACGGCACCGCCACCGGTGGCACCACCACGGACGGGACCGTCACCGGGCCCCACGACCAGCCCACGGGCACCCAGGGCACCGACCCGTCGGAGACTCCGACCTCGTCGCCGTCCGACACCCCGACCTCGTCGCCGACCGACACTCCGACCTCGACGCCGACGCCGACTCCCACCTCGACGCCCACGTCGACGCCCACGGTGCCGCCGACCCAGACCGCCAAGGTCCGGGTGCACCAGGTGCTGCGCTACTACAACGACGTGCTCGCCGAGCATCTCGACCCCCGCCGGCTGCACCTGCAGCCCTACAACCGCAAGCTCGACTCCAAGGAGACGACGACCCTCGACGGCAGGCTCTACGCCCTGGGCTCGACCTACCGCTGGGAGGACGGCCGTTCGCAGTCCGGCCTCCAGGTCACGGTCGCCAGCGGGTGGGACCAGGTCGAGTGGCTGTGCGGTGCGTCGTTCGCCGACTGGGCCTGCCACCTCGCCACCACGACGACACGGACGCCGGTCGGTGCGGCGCCCGCCGAGGTCGCCACGCACGACGGCGTGCGGCAGGTCGCGGTCGAGCACGCCAGCGGGCAGGTCGTGGTGATCACGGCCGAGCCGACGTACGACTCGCGGTCGCGCAGCGCCCCCAGCCTCACGACCACCGAGGCCGACCTGGTGGCCGCCGCGTCCGACGAACGGCTGATCCTGCCCGGGGTCGCTCCGGTCGCGCCGCCCACGATCGGGGTCGACGCGTTCTCGGCTGCGGGGCTGGCAGCGCTGGTGAAGCCGGGAGAGGGCTTCCAGCAGACCGGGATCAGCAGGACGCCCTGGGTGCGCGGAGTCCGGAACGTCGACGGCGTCGCCCGCGGCACGCTGGCGTGGACGGTGGAGCCGATCTACAGCCAGGGCCCGTTCACCTGCCTGACCACCTTCCGCTCGTGCACCGAGGTCACGATCGACGACCTCGGCACCACGGTGAACCTGGCGTTTCTGAAGAAGAAGGCCGGCGGCGGCTGGGTGGTGCAGTACGACGGCGGCGCCTACGGCGTCCGCGTCTACTCCTCGGACCGGAAGTTCCCGAAGAAGCGGGCCTACGCGTTCGTCACGCAGCTGGCCTGGCAGCCGGGCAGCTAGCCTCCGGTGGTCATGTCCTCCACAGCGAGCGCGGCGAAGACCATCGCCGACCCGAGCGGGGCGCCCGGGCCCGGGTAGACCGATCCGAAGACCGAGGCCGCGGTGTTGCCGGCGGCGTACAGGCCCCGGATCGGGGTGCCGTCCGCACGCAGCACGCGGCCGGCCACGTCGGTGACCAGGCCGCCCTTGGTGCCGAGGTCGGAGAGGACGAAGCGGGCGGCGAAGTACGGCGGTGCGTCGAGCGGGGAGAGGCTCCCATTCAAATGAGCACTGCCGGGGCGGTGGCCGCTGGCGAAGAACAGGTCGTACTCGTCCTCACCGCGGTGGAACTCCTCGTCGACGCCGGTCGCTGCGTACCGGTTGAACCGCTCGACAGTCTCGGCCAGAGCGTCCTCCGGCAGTCCGGCCGCCGCGGCCAGCTCGCCGATCGTGGCGGCAGTGACCCAGGTGCCTGCCTCGAGGTGGGCCGCCGGGTCGCCTTCTGGCATCGCGATCGCCGGCAGCCGGCCGTCCTCGCGGGAGTCGAAGACGTACCAGGACGGGATGCGCTCGGGCGCCAGGGCCATCTCCCGGCCGAACCGGTCGTAGGGCAGGCACTCGTTGGCGTAGCGGCGGCCGTCCTGGTCGACCATCAGCCCGCTGCGGAAGCCGAGGGTGAACGAGCCGCCGCCGTCGGGCTGCTCGAGTCCGGGGCAGAACCAGCCCAAGGGCCGGAAGTCTGTGGCGGCGCCCAGCGCGACCGCAGCCTCGATCGGCTCGCCGGTGTTGGTGCCCCGCGGTGCCATCGTCCAGGCGGTGTCGCCCGGCACGTCGTGCGCGCGGCGCATGGCCGCGTTGCCCTCGAAGCCGCCGGCGGCCAGCAGCACGCCGCGGCCGGCGCCGATCGCGATCGCGCCCTCCGGCGACATCGCGGCGACTCCGACGACGCGTCCGGCCGGGTCGTCGAGCTCGGTGACGAGCCCGGTCACCGGCAGGTTGGTCCTGATCGTGCCGCCCTCGCGGACCACGATCGTGGCCAGCCGGGCGATGAGGGACTGCCCGCCGCTGAGGGTGTTGCGGCTGCCGCCACCGGCCCGGTCGCGCTCGACCGGCGGCCGAACCAGGTCGGCGACCTCCGGCCGCAGCTCGGCCCGCTTGATGTTGGTCGGCTGGATCGACCGGCCGAACGGCACCCGACCGGGGGCGTCGTAGTACTCCGAGAACGGCAGCCACTCGAAGTCGACGTCGGGGTCGTCCTCGAGCTCGGCGACCAGCCGCGGCGCGGTCGCGAGGAACGCGTCGACCTTGGCCTCGGCTTCGGGGGAGTCGACGTCCTCGAGGATCGCCGCGAGGTAGTCGCGCGCTCCCTCCGTCGAGTCCGGGATGCCGGCACGCTGCTGGACCTGGCTGCCGGGCAGCCAGCAGGCCCCGCCGGAGTACGCCGACGTGCCGCCGATCAGGGACGTCTTCTCGACGACGCATACCGAGAGCCCGGCCTTGGCGGCCAGCGCGGCGCCGGTCAGCGCTCCACCACCTGAGCCCACCACCACGATGTCGTACTGGTCTCCCACCACGCGATCGTCGCAACTAGAACGTGTTCTAGGCAACCTCGCTCACTGGTTCCTGACGGCAACTCATCGGTGACCCGGATCGTGGCATACTTGTGGCATGAGCAGGACACGACTGAGCACTACCGTCGATGCGGACCTGCTCGGCGAGGCTCGCAGACTGAGCTCCGGATCCAACGACGCGGCAATGGTCGACGCCGCCTTGACGGCGCTGATCGCACGTCATCGCCGAGCCGAGGTGGACGCCAGCTACGCCGCCTACGACGAGCACCCGGTCGACGAGCCGGACGAGTGGGGAGACCTCGCATCGTTCCGCAACGCCGCGTCAGCTTCGTGACAGGCATTCCTGGGCGGGGGGAGGTCTGGTGGTGCGAGCTGCCGGAGATCGGTCGTCGCCCGGTCGTTGTCCTCTCCCGCGATGTCGTCATCCCCAAGCTCCGTCGCGCACTCGTCGCACCGTGCACGACGACGATTCGGGGGCTGGTCAGCGAGGTCGTTCTCGAACCGGGTGACGACCCTGTCCCGCGGCACTGTGTCATCAATCTCGACTCGGTCGAGAGCGTGTCGATCGCAGTGCTGGTCGAGCGGTTGGGGCGACTGGCGGACGGGCGGATGCGCGAGGTCTGCGCAGCGTTGGCCGTCGCGGTCGACTGTGACTAGACGGCGTCCTACAGCCGGGCCAACGCCTCTCGCATCGGGTCGAGGCCCAGCGAGCCGAGATCGAGGGCGGCGCGGTGGAAGGCCTTGAGGTCGAAGTCGGCGCCCTGGCGGGCCTTGACCTCGTCGCGGGCCTGCAGCCAGATGCGTTCGCCGACCTTGTAGGACGGGGCCTGGGCCGGCCAGCCGAGGTAGCGGTTGACCTCGAAGACGATGTTGGCGTCGTCCATCCGGGCGTGCTGGCGCATGAACTCGAGGCCGAGCTCGCCGGTCCACCGCTCGCCCGGGTGGAACCCGAAGGGGTTGTCGCGCGGGATCTCGAGCTCGAGGTGCATGCCGATGTCGACCACGACGCGGGCGGCACGGAATCCCTGCCCGTCGAGCATCCCGAGCTTGTCGGCGGGGTCCTCGAGATAGCCGAGCTCGTCCATCAGCCGCTCTGCGTAGAGCGCCCAGCCCTCACCGTGGCCGGAGACCCAGCACAGGCTGCGCTGCCAGCGGTTGAGGACATCTGTGCGGTAGGCGGTCTGCCCGGCCTGGAGGTGATGGCCCGGAACGCCCTCGTGGTAGACGGTGGTCACCTCGCGCCACGGGTGGAACGTCGTGACGCCGTCAGGGATCGACCACCACATCCGCCCCGGCCGGGTGAAGTCCTCCGAGGGCGGGGTGTAGTAGATGCCGCCGTCCTGGGTCGGCGCGATCCGGCACTCGATCCGGCGGACCGGCTCCGGGATGTCGAAGTGGGTGTCGGCCATGTCGGAGAGGGTCCGGTCGGCGAGGTCCTGCATCCACCCACGGAAGTTGTCCGCGCCGTCGATGCGCCGGGCGGGGTCGCTCTGGATCACCTCGACGGCGTCGGCGATCGTGGCGCCGTCACCGGCGAGGGTCGCGGAGATGGCGAGCATCTCGGTCTCGATGCGGTGGAGCTCCTCCCAGCCCCACGCGTAGGTCTCGTCGAGGTCGATCTCGGTGCCGAGGAAGTAGCGGGAGTCGCGTGCGTATTGCTCGCGGCCGACCGCCTCCTTGTCGCGTCCGCGCGGGGCCAGCTCCTGCTCCAGGAACGTCGCGAACTCGGCGTAGGCCGCGCTCGCCTCTACCGCGTGCTTCGCGAGGTCGGTCTCGAGGGCGACCGGTACGTCGGTCGCCTGGGCGGCCTGCTGGGCGAACACGCTCTGCCGATCGGAGCTGGCGGCACTGCCGGCGCGGCCGGTCCACGCGCGGATCTGGCCGGCCGCCTCGAGCATCTGGCGCTGCGGGCTGACGTGGCCGTGGTCGGCCTCGTGGAGCAGGGTGGCGCGGTAGTCGGCAAGCGCTTGGGGCACCGCGCCCATGCGGGCCGAGATCGCGGCCCAGTCCTCGGCCGTCTCGGTCGCCATCAGGTCGAAGGCGCCGCGGATCCCGTGGACGGCGCTGTCGATGACGTTGATGCGCGACTGGGGCTGGTGCGCCTCGCTGAGGGCGAGCTCGGTGTCGGCACGCTCGAGGAACGAGCTCTGCGCGACCAGCTCGCGCTCGTCGGACGGCGTCGTCCGCTCCATCTCCGCGCGGGCCCGGCGCAGCAGCTCCTCGCGCGCGGCGTAGCCGTCGGGGGTGAGGTCGGGCAGTCGGTCCTCGTGGCCGGCAATGCCGGCGAACGTCGCCATGATCGGGTCCGCCGCCGACATGTCGACCACGAAGCGCTCAGCGACCTCGTCGGCCTCACGGACGGGTGCGGGCATCGAGTCCTGGGTCATGGCGGAAAACCTAGTGGCGGTGACCACTAGCCCCGGGGTCCGACACCCGCCGAGCATGGCCCGTCCGGGTCATGCGGTGCGGCCGGGGAGGTCATGGACCGTCGGCCGGGCTCGCACTAGCGTCGTCGACATGAGCCAGCGACTGTCGAGGGCTCTCGGGGGCTTCATCACCGTCGCCGTCGCGACCACGCTGCTGAGCGTGGCTCCGGCCCAGGCCCGCGAGGCGGAGACCGAGGCCAAGGCCGGTGCGCCGCGCATGGTGTTGGCGACCGCGACGGCCAAGGGTCCCAACCACTTCAACAGCTCGGCCACGGTGGACGTGGCGGCCGGTGGGACCGCGACCGTGACCTCCCCGGGCCTCGACAACAAGATGAAGAAGGCCAAGGTCGAGTTCGACGCGCCCCTGTCAGCGGACGAGGACCTGTTCAAGTCGGTCGCCTTCGAGATGTTCCAGAAGCCGACTCCCGGGAAGCGTCTGCTGCACTGCATCCACCTGACCGGCAAGTCGCTTGCCTTCGGTGCCGCCGAGGCGGCCAGGCTCGGAGAAGCCCAGACGCCGGCTGACGTGTCCGACCAGGCGCTGGCAATCGTCCTCTACTGCCTCTCGATGGCCCGGATCGTCGCGTCGATCCTCGACGACGCCGGCATCCCTCGCAGCCTCGCGGGGTCGGCGGCGTGCGGCGTGCTGCCAGTGCAGGTCAAGACGAAGACGGAACAGGTGAACGGCGACTACGTCGTGTCGAGCGACGGGCCGGTGACCCAGAACGCGAAGAAGGCCGCGCTCAAGGTGAAGTGCGCGAGGAAGGGGGACAAGCTCGTCTACACCGTGCAACCCCGCAAGAAGGGGAAGACCCTGAAGAGCGTGGTCGGCAAGAACCTCAAGGTGGGTATCGCCAGTCCCGCCACGGCGACCGACGGCGTCAGGGTGAAGGTCACCTTCAAGGCTGGGTGACCCCGCGCCGACAAATGCTGTCGGCCCTTCACCGGCGCGCGGGCAGAATGGGCCGGTCATGTCCGTGGAGCAGCTCGAGATCGCCTATCCGCCGGAGCTGCCCGTCAGCCAGCGGCGCGACGACATCGCGGCCGCGATCCGCGACCACCAGGTGGTCGTGCTGGCCGGCGAGACCGGCTCCGGCAAGACCACCCAGCTGCCGAAGATCTGTCTCGAGCTCGGTCGCGGCAAGGAGAAGATGATCGGCCACACCCAGCCGCGCCGGATCGCCGCCCGGTCGGTGGCCGAGCGGATCGCCGACGAGCTCGGCACCGAGCTCGGTGACCTGGTCGGCTACCAGGTCCGGTTCACCGACCGGACCTCGAAGCGCAGCCGGGTCAAGCTCATGACCGACGGCATCCTGCTCGCCGAGCTGCAGCGCGATCGCGACCTGCGCCGCTACGACACGATCATCATCGACGAGGCGCACGAGCGGTCGCTCAACATCGACTTCCTGCTCGGCTACCTCAAGCGGCTGCTGCCGCGCCGGCCGGACCTCAAGCTCATCATCACCAGCGCGACGATCGACGTGGACCGGTTCGCGGAGCACTTCGACGCGCCGGTGGTCGAGGTGTCCGGGCGTACCTATCCGGTCGACGTGCGCTACCGGCCGCTGGTCGAGCTGCCGGAGGCCGACGAGGAGGGCGAGCCGATCGTCCGCGACCAGACCGAGGCGATCGTGGAGGCGGTGCGGGAGCTCAGCGCCGAGGGGCCGGGCGACGTACTGGTCTTCCTGCCGGGCGAGCGGGAGATCCGTGACACCGCAGACGCGTTGACCGACGGTGGTCTCGACAAGCTCGACCGGCGTGGGGTCGAGGTGGTGCCGTTGTACAGCCGGCTCTCGGCGGCCGAGCAGCACAAGGTGTTCGCCGCGCACACCGGGCGCCGCGTCGTACTCGCCACCAACGTCGCGGAGACGTCCCTGACCGTCCCGGGGATCAGGTACGTCGTCGACACCGGCGTCGCACGGATCAGCCGCTACTCGGTGCGCACCAAGGTGCAACGGCTGCCGGTCGAGGCGATCAGCCAGGCATCGGCCAACCAGCGCTCGGGCCGCTGCGGCCGGCTCGGGCCGGGCATCGCCATCCGGCTCTACTCCGAGGAGGACTTCGAAGGCCGTCCGGAGTTCACCGACCCGGAGATCCTGCGGACCAACCTGGCCAGCGTCATCCTGCAGATGGCTTCGCTCGGGCTGGGTGACATGGCGAAGTTCCCGTTCGTCGAGCCACCGGACCGACGCAACGTCAGCGCCGGCGTGCAGCTGCTGGAGGAGCTGGGCGCCCTGGATGGCGAGCGACTCACGAAGGTCGGCCGGCGGCTGGCGCGGCTGCCCATCGACCCGCGCCTGGCGCGGATGGTTCTCGAGGCCGAGCGCCTGGGCTGTGTCCGCGAGGTGATCGTGATCGCCGCCGCGCTGTCGCTGCAGGACCCCCGGGAGCGGCCCGCCGAGCTGAGGCCGCAGGCCGACCAGCAGCACGCGCGGTTCAAGGCCCAACCCCAACAGACGGAGGGCAGCGACTTCCTCACCTGGCTCAACCTGTGGCGCTACATCAAGGAGCAGCAGCGCGAGCTCTCCTCGTCGGCGTTCCGCCGGATGTGCAAGCGCGAGTTCCTCAACTACCTCCGGGTCCGCGAGTGGCAGGACTTCGAGTCGCAGCTGCGCCAGGTGTGCAAGGAGATGGACATCAAGGTCGGGCGGCCCGGGGACGTGCCTGACAGCGATGGCATCCACCAGGCGCTGCTGGCCGGGCTGCTCTCGCACATCGGGCTGCTGGAGGAGCGCGATCGGAAGGACTCTGCTCGATCCAGGGGCCCGCGCGAGTACCTCGGCGCCCGCGGTGCCCGCTTCGCGATCTTCCCCGGCAGCGGGCTGCACCGGAAGAACCCGCAGTTCCTGATGGCCGGCGAGCTGGTCGAGACCTCGCGGCTCTGGGCCCGGCAGAACGCCGCGATCAAGCCCGAGTGGGCCGAGCAGCTCGGTGCTCACCTCGTGAAGCGGACCTACTCCGAGCCGCACTGGTCGAAGAGGCGCGCCTCGGTGATGGCCCACGAGCGGGTCACGCTGTACGGCGTACCGCTCGTCGCCGACCGGCTCGTGGCCTTCGGCAAGGTGGACGTCGCGCTGTCGCGGGAGCTGTTCATCCGGCACGCGCTGGTCTACGGCGAGTGGAACAGTCGGCACCGGTTCCTCGACACCAACCGGCGACTGCTCGAGGAGGCCGAGGAGCTCGAGCACCGCGCCCGGCGCCGCGACATCGTGGTCGACGAGCACACGCTCTTCGACTTCTACGACGCCCGGGTTGGCGCGGAGGTCGTGAGCGGCGCGCACTTCGACCAGTGGTGGAAGCTGGAGCGGCGCGAGCGGCCCGAGCTGCTCACCTTCGACCCGGCGATGCTCACGCACGACTCTGCCGACGCGGTGACGGAGGCCGACTACCCCGAGCAGTGGGACAGCGGTGACGAGGGGCTGACCTTCCCGATCAGCTACCACTTCGAGCCCGGGGCGGACGAGGACGGCCTCACCATCGACGTGCCGGTCGCGACGCTGAACCGGGTCGAGGCCGACGACTTCTCCTGGAACGTCCCCGGACTGCGGGAGGAGCTCGTCACGTCGCTGATCCGGTCGCTGCCGAAGAACCTCCGGGTCTCGTTCGTGCCGGCTCCGAACAAGGCGAGGGAGTTCCTGGCCGCCGTGCCGGCCGGCGAGGAGCCACTTCTCGATGCGCTGGAGCGATGGCTGCGCTCCACGACAGGGGTCGTGGTGCCGCGCGAGGCGTGGGACTGGTCGAAGATCGCGCCGCACCTGCAGCCGACGTACCGCGTGGTCGACGACGGCGGCACCGAGCAGGCGCGCGGCAAGGACCTGGAGGCGCTCAAGGCGCCGCTGCGGCCACAGTTCGAGCAGGCCATGGAGGAGGTCGCCACCGACGCCGGGCTGGCGAGGACCGGCGAGACGACGTGGGCGTTCGGGACCCTCGACGAGTCGGCGACGCTGACCCGGGCCGGGCACCGGGTCACGGTGTTCCCGGCGTTGGTCGACGAGGGGGCGACCGTCGGGCTCGGCGTCTTCGGCTCCACCGACGAGGCCGAGGCGCGGCACCGCCTCGGTGTGCGGCGGCTGCTGCTGCTCGCGCTCGCAATGCCCTCGGACGCGGAGCTGCTCGACGGCCGGTCCACCGCGGAGCGGCTCGGGCTGGCCGGGTCGCCGTACCCGAGTGTGTCGGAGCTGCTTGTGGACAGCAGGGCCGCGGTTGTCGGTGGCCTCGTCGACGGTGGGCCGCATGTCCGCACGGAGGCCGACTTCGCCGCCCTGGTGGCGCGGGCGCGCTCCTCCACCGAGCCCGCGTTGGGTGACTTGCTCGGAGAGGTGTTGCGGGTGCTCGACGGCTGGCGGACCGTCGACAAGCTGCTGAGCGGGCGCGCCGAGATGGCGCTGCTCCCGGCGCTGGCGGACATGAAGGCGCAGCTCGAGCGGCTGGTGCACCCCGGCTTCCTGTCCGAGGCCGGTCCCGAGCAGCTGCACCGCTATCGGACCTACTTCCGCGCACTCAGCCTGCGCCGGGAGGCACTGGACCAGGGCGGTGCCGCGGTCAACCGTGACCGCCAGCTGATGGACCGGATCGCCGAGGTGCAGGCTTCCTACCTCCACCAGGTGGCCGCGCTGCCCGAGGGGCGACCGCCCGGCGAGCGGCTGCGGCAGGTGCGCTGGATGCTCGAGGAGCTGCGCGTCTCGCTGTGGGCTCAGCAGCTCGGGACGGCCTACCCGGTGAGCGACGAGCGGATCCGGAAGGCGTTGAGCGACGCGTGAAGTTCGAAGAGGCGAATCGCCGGCGGCTCGTCCGGCACGGGCTGGCGGATGACCCGGGGCCGCTGGCGTCGATCCCGGTGGCGGCCGCGGCGATGGCGGGCGTGCATGCCCAGGTGATGTCGGCCGCCGAGGTGTCCGTGGCCGTCCGCGTCGCGGACACCACCCGTACCGATGTGGCCGCCGCGCTCTGGGAGGAGCGGTCGCTGGTCAAGACCTACGGGCCGCGAGGGACGATGCACCTGCTGCCGGCCGCCGATCTGGCGTGGTGGCTGGCGGCCCTCGGCTCGGTGCCGACGTCCGGCGGTCATCCCGAGGGCGTCCGGTTGCTGCCCGACGAGACCGACGCGATCGTCGCGGCACTCGACGCGGCGCTGCGGGAGGAGGACCGCACCACCGAGGAGCTCGACGCGTACGTCGCCGAGGCGTGCGGCCCGTGGGCGGCCGAGGAGTCGATGGCGGCGTTCGGTGGCTTCTGGCCGCGGTGGCGGCTGGCCCTCGGCCCCGCGGCGGTGCGCGGGGTGCTCTGCTTCGGCCCGAACCGTGGGCGGAAGGTCGCCTACGCGAGCCCGAGCCGGTGGCTGTCCGACCTGGTCCTCCCTGATCCGGCACCGGCACAGCTGGAGCTGCTCCGTTCCTACCTGGCGGCGTACGGTCCGGCCACGCCGGCGCACTTCGCCCGGTGGCTGGCGACCTCGCCGACATGGGCTTCTGAGCTGTTCGCCCGGGCCGACCTCGACGAGGTCGAGCTCGAGGATGCTCCGGCCTGGGTCTGGGCCGGCGACACGGTGTTCGACGCGCCCGATCCACCGGCGGTGCGGCTGCTGCCGTACTTCGACGCGTTCCAGGTCGGGTCCCAGCCGCGCGAGCTGTTGTTCCCGGGCCGGGCGTCGCAGCGGGCACTCGCGGGCGCGCAGGCCGGCAACTACCCGGTGCTGCTGCTCGACGGGGTGGTCGGCGGCGTCTGGCACCAGAAGCGGTCCGGCCGTCGGGTGACCATCACGGTCGAGCCGCTAGGTCGGCTGACCAAGGACCAGCGCTCCGGGCTCGAGGCCGAGGTCGAGCGCGTCGGCGCGATCGTCCAGGCGCAGCCCGACCTCACCGTGGGACCGGTGTCGGTCGGCCCGCACGCCTGAGAATTTCCGTCGAGTGACGCGAAGGTGCTGTGAGATCGCGCAGTCCACAGCACGTTCACGTCGTTCGACGGTGAAGGGCTGATCACTCGAACATCGAGTCAGCCCATTCGGTGCCGGCCCGTATGGGTGATCGCACCCGGAACCTTCCGGCTCGCGCGTAGCGTTGGCGGCGTGTCAGACCGCCAGCACCACCGCCCGATGAAGCCGGGTGCCGAGTTCTTCGCCGACATCGTCGGTGGCGAGGACCCGGCCCGGGTCAGTGAGGCGGCCGACCGCGCGGCGAACCTGCTGGTCCGTGGCGCTCGCGACGCCGACGACCCGGACGTCGCCGAACGCGTGCTGCACCTGGCCGAGACCGAGGGCATCGAGACGATCGCCGAGGTGTGGGCCGGGTCGCCGGCGGACTCGCTCGCGGGCTGCCTGTGGCGGCTGTTCGTGCTGCGCTCGTGGGTCTACGCCGACCCGGCGGCGGTCGCGCGGGAGTACGACGCGGGGCGGCGGACCGCGCAGGTCGCGCAGGTCGTGGCCGGCGTCGCGGACCCGCCGGGGCCCGACGAGCTGCGGACCATGGTCGACGAGGTGCTGCGCGGGATCGCGGGCAGCGAGTTCGCCGACGTGCTGTTCCGGGCGGCGGCGTTCGCGCGGGTGGTCGCCACGGGCCGGGCCGCCCTCGACGAGTGCACCGAGGACGAGGTGGCCCGGATGCTCGTGCTCGCCGAGCAGCTGGAGGCGGCGGGGCACGAGGAACTGGCGCACGGTTTGGCGTGACGACCCGACGCGTTTGGTTGCGTACCGGACCGGGAGCGCCTCACGGCGCGTGGCCGCTCGAGGCGGCTGATATTGGGACCCGGGGCTGCCGCGGCCCGGCACGCAACGTCATTGTAACGACCTCCTCTGGGTCGGCATTCCAGCTTCCGCTCAGAAAGAGCCCCTAAGTTCGGTACGTGACGTCGTACGAACCCGAGGCAGACGGCCAGCCGGACCCCGGCGAGGTGGTGTGGGGCTGGGTGCCCTTCGAGGAGGATCCGAGCGAGGGCAAGGACCGTCCCGTGCTGCTGATCGGTCGCAAGGAGGTCGAGGGCGTCGACTACTGGGCCGGGCTGATGCTGACCAGCAAGGACCACGACCGGGACGCCGAGGATGAGGCGCGGTACGGGCGGCACTGGATCGACATCGGCGCCGGCGCGTGGGACCCCGAGCAGCGTCCGAGCGAGGTGCGCCTGGACCGGTTGGTCATCCTCCAGGACGACGCGATCCGCCGCGAGGGCGCAGCGGTCAGCCGGGAGGTCTTCGACCGGGTGATCGCGGAGGCGAAGCGCTACCACGCCGTCCGGTGAAGGCTGACCGGAGGGAGCGGCCGACTGTCGGAGGCCCATGGGTAGGGTGGCCCGGGCCGAGAGGAGGGCGGGTGCAGGGCAGGCGCAGGTGGATCGTCGCGTCCCTCGCGCTCGTGCTTGGCGCCGCCGTCGCCGGGTGCACCGGTGACGACACCGATCCCGGTCCCGTCCGCCCGTCGTCGACCGGCGCGATCCCGAAGGTCAACCTGACGTTCGGTGTCTGGGGGTCCAAGAACGAGACCGACGCCTACCAGGCCGTCGTCGACACCTACAACGCCGCCACCGACGAGGCCACCGTCAAGATCAAGGGCTACGGCACCCACGACGAGCTGATGGCGGCGCTCGACAGCGGCGACGTACCGGACGTCTTCCTGGTCAGCCGCGGCGACCTCGCCGACCTCCAGGAGAGGGAGCTCACCCAGCCCATCGGCGACCTGCTCGACGACCGCAACGTCGACTTCGGCGATGGCTACTCGCGGCCGGCGCTCGAGGCCTTCGCCAGCGACCGCAAGCTGCAGTGCATGCCCTACGCCATCTCGCCGATGGTCATCTACTACAACACCAGGCTCGTCGACTTCGAGGCGATGGCCGGCCGCGACCTCGACGTGCCCACCGTCGACGACGAGGACCTCACCAAGAGGCCCTCGTGGACCCTCGAGCAGTTCCAGACCGCGGCGGACTACGCCAGCCGCCCGCGCCGCGGCATCGCCGGCTTCTACATCGCACCCACGCTGCGGGGCCTCGCGCCGTTCGTCTACTCCGCCGGCGGCAAGATCTTCGACAACGACGACGAGCCGACCTCGCTGGCCTTCTCCTCCGACGACACCAAGTCGGCGCTCGAGGAGGTGCTGCCGACACTGCGCGACCCGAAGCTGTCGCTGACTCCGGAGATGCTGTCCGAGAAGACGCCTGTGGAATGGTTCCGCGAGGGCCGGCTCGGGATGATCGCCGGGTTCCGTGACCTGGTGCCGGAGCTGCGCCCGACCGGCGTCCTCGACTTCGACGTCATGCCGATGCCCGTGGTCGACGACGCGGCGACAGTCGGCGACCTGACAGGCATCTGCGTCTCCCGGGACACCTCCGACGTGGCCGAGTCCGCGGACTTCCTGGTCAACTTCATCTCGACCGAGTCGGTCAGCGCGGTGGCGGCCGCCGGCTACCTCGCCCCGGCCAACACCAAGGTGGCGCTGTCCGACGCCTTCCTCCAGGTGGGCCGCGCCCCCGTCCACGCCCGCGTGTTCAACGACAGCGTCAGGAACATGCGGATCCCGCCGATCCTCAGCAACTTCGCCGACCTCGAGGCCGCCGTCAGCGAGCCGCTCGAGCAGCTGATGGAGGTCGAGGTCCCCGACCTCGACCTGCTCACCGAACAGATCGACGAGGCCTCGCAGACCGTGCTCGCTCCGCCGGAGGACTCGGAGTCGCCGAGCCCGGACGACTCCGAGGACGACTAATCTGCGGGCTGGTCCTCGGGCTCGGCCTCGGGCGGCGGGTTGTCGGCCTCCAGGATCGCGCTGGTCACGACCGGGCCGGTGAGCTCGATCTGCCAGGCCCGGGCGCCGAGCTCGGCTAGCGCGGCGTCGACAGCGGCCGGCAGGGACTTCGGGTCCCGGGTCTGGGGCGGGGTCCACAGCACCCGGCGCAGGTAGTCGGGGGTGAGCACGTTCTCGACCGGCAGCCCCTGCTCCTCGGCCAGCTCGCCGAGCGCCTGGCGGGCCAGGCTGAGCCGGCGGGCGGCGACCGGGTCGCGGTCCGCCCAGGCGCGGGGGAGCGGCGGTCCGTCGGAGCGGGGTGCCCGGGTCGGCAGGTCGGCCTCGTCGAGCCCCGCGACCTCGCGGAGGACGGCGACCCAGCGCGTGGCGTAGCGCTCCGCGCCCCGCCCGTGGAACCCCTTCACCGCCAGCAGCGCGTCCCGATCGGCGGGCATGGCCTGGGCGGCCGCGACGATCGCCGAGTCGGGGATGATCCGGCCCGGGGTGACGTCTCGGCGCTCGGCCAGCTCGTCGCGGGCCTCCCAGAGCGCCCGCACCGCACCCAGGCCACGCCGGCCGCGGATCCGGTGCATCCCCGACGTACGACGCCACGCCTCGACGCGCGTGACGGCCTCGAAGGAGAGCAGGCCCTCGAACTCCTGTTGTGCCCACTCGTCCTTGCCGGCCTCGACCAGCTGTGCCGCGAGCGCATCCCGGAGCTCCACGAGCACCTCGACGTCGAGCGCGGCGTACTCCAGCCACGGCTCCGGCAGCGGCCGCCTCGACCAGTCGACCGCCGAGTGCTCCTTCTTCATCCGGCCGCCGAGCACCGTCTCGACCAGGGTGGCGAGGCCGACGCGCGGGTAGCCGAGCAGCCGCCCAGCCAGCTCGGTGTCGAAGAGCGAGCCCGGACGGAGCCCCACATCGGTGAGGCAGGGCAGGTCCTGGGTCGCGGCGTGCAGGATCCACTCGGTGCCGTCGAGCGCCGCGGCCAGTGGGGCCAACGACTCGAAGGCGATCGGGTCGACCAGGCAGGTGCCGGCGCCCTCGCGGCGCAGCTGGATCAGATAGGCGCGATTGGAGTAGCGGTAGCCAGAGGCCCGCTCGGCGTCGATCCCGACCGGTCCGGTCCCGGCCGCGATCGCGGCGCACGCCTCAGCCAAGCCGGCCTCGGTGTCGGTGATCGCGGGCAGCCCGTCGCGGAGCGTGAGCAGCGGCCGTTCGGGCACCTCTGGGCCCGGCTCCTCGACCTCGTTCGGCTGCTCTGGGTCAGGCATCAGGCCCCCGAGCCGCGCTGTCCCCGGCGGCTCGGGATGACGGCCACGCCGTCGGGCACCGGTGGCAGCCCGACCGCCGTGCAGAGCAGCTCTCCCCAAGCCTCGACGTGCGGACCGACGTCGAGCTGTGCACCTGGCTGGGCACCTGGCAGGACGCCGAGTGGGTCACCGGCCGGAACGTCCGGTGTCCATGAGGCGCGGATCTCGAGCTGTGCGGCGGCGCTGTCCTCGGCCATCCCCCCGAAGCTCTCCGTCGCGACGCGCGTCACCGTCCCCGACGCCATGTGGTAGGCCGCGCCATGCGCGTCGAGGGCGTCGGTGAGCCAGGTCCAGCCGACCGCGGCCAGCATCGGGTCGGTGATCAGCTCGACGTCGATCTCGGCGCGTGCGTAGGCGACGCAGCGGAACTCACCGTCCCACGCGTCGTTCCCGAGCGGGTCGTGGAGGAGGATGATCCGGCCGGTGCCCATCTCGTCGCCGTCCACGGTGACGTCGGCCGAGAGCGCGGCCGCGAACGGCGCGATGCGCTGCGGTGCGGGCATCTCCTCGCAGTGGATCTCGGGCCGGAGTCGGGCCGCGCGCATGGTCGCGACGGCCGCCACGAACTCCGGCGGCTCGTCAGCAGCGCCCGCCCCCGGGCGCGTCTCCTGACGCACGACCATGCCCACACAGTAAGTCGGGCCGCGGATTCTCGATGTGCGAACACGCCGGACGGCGCCTCGCCCGACTGAGCCCGTCGTGCTTGGCGTGCTCAGGGTGCGTGCATGCCAAGGCGCCGGAGAGAAGGCATGGTCGGCCCATTTCGAGCGACGGAAACGCAGGCAGGTGCGTGCCCTGGGTGCGCCAAGCCGCACGGGATTGGTCGGGCGCGGCGCCTGCTGCGAGGCTGTGGCCGTGAGCGACGCCGTCAACTCTCCCCTGTCCGGTGCGTTCATGCGGGCGGTCCGGGGCGAGCCGGTGCCCCACACGCCGGTGTGGTTCATGCGTCAGGCCGGTCGCTCGCTGCCGGAGTACCGCAAGCTCCGCGAGGGCGTCGGGATGCTCGAGTCCTGCATGGACGCCGACCTGGTCACCGAGATCACGTTGCAGCCGGTGCGGCGGTACGGCGTGGACGCCGCCATCCTCTTCTCCGACATCGTGCTGCCGCTCAAGGCGGTGGGGGTCGACCTCGACATCAAGCCGGGCGTCGGCCCCGTGGTGGCCTCGCCGGTCCGGACGCTCGAGGACGTCGCGGCGATCCCCGACCTCACGCCCGAGCACGTCCCATACGTCACCCGAGCGGTCGAGCAGCTCGTCGCCGAGCTCGGGGACACGCCCCTGATCGGGTTCGCCGGCGCGCCGTTCACCGTGGCGTCCTACCTCGTCGAGGGCGGCCCGTCTCGCGAGCACGCGCTGACCAAGGCGATGATGTTCGGCGCCCCGGACGTGTGGGACGCGCTGCTGCGCAAGATCGCGGGCATCTCCGCGGCCTACCTCGAGGTGCAGGTCGCGGCCGGCGCGTCGGTGGTCCAGCTCTTCGACTCCTGGGCCGGCGCGCTCACGCCGGCCGACTACGCGGCGTACGTGCAGCCCCACTCCGCCGCCGTGCTGGCCCGCGCCGGCGCCCTAGGGGTGCCCCGCATCCACTTCGGTGTCGGGACCGCGAACCTGCTGGGGCTCATGGGCGAGGCCGGCGGCGACGTCGTCGGCGTCGACTGGCGGACCCCGCTGGGCATCGCCATCGGCCAGGTCGGCGACCGCGCCGTCCAGGGCAACCTCGACCCGACGCTGGTCTTCGCCCCGGTCGAGGTGATGACCCAGCGCGCCGCCGAGATCATCGAGGCCGGCCGCGCCGCACGCGGTCACGTGTTCAACCTCGGGCACGGCGTGCTGCCGAGCACGGACCCGGACCAGCTCAAGCGGCTGACCGAGTTCGTGCAGGGCTACCCGCTCTGACGCTTGCGCTCGGAGCGCTTCCGGGTGGTCACCGTGTGCTTCACCGGCTCGGGGGCGGGCTCAGGAGCTGCGGCCGGCTCGGGTGTGGGCTGGGACGCCTTCTTGGTGGCCCTCTTGCGAGTGGTCGTCTTCTTGGCCGTCGTCTTCTTGGCAGCCTCGTTCCTGCGGGGCCGGTTCGTCGTGAGCCGGACCCGGACCGAGCCGCCGTCGGGCTGCTCGACCTCCAGGTAGTCCTGGGCCCGGACCAGGTCGACGAGCTTGGACGCGCCGTAGTCCTTGACCGAGAACGACGGGTCCACGCGGGTGACATGGTTGGCGATCGACGAGAGTGAGGCCCAGCCGTCGTCGTGCGAGGTGCCGTTGACGGCACGCTCGAGCAGGCGGCGCAGGTCCGGGATGCGGCGCGGTTCGGTGTCCTCAGGGGCCGCGGTCTCGGCCTGAGGCTCCTCGACGGCACCGCCGTCGTGCAGGTCCTCCAGGAAGATGAACCTGTCCACGGCCTGGCGCAGCGACTGCGGGGTCTTGCGCAGCCCCATCCCGTAGACGGTGCGCCCGGAACCGCGCAGGCGGATCGCCAGCGAGGTGAAGTCGCTGTCGCTGGAGACCAACGCGAAGGCGTCGACGTTGCCGGAGTAGAGCAGGTCCATCGCGTCGATGATGAGGGCCGAGTCGGTGGAGTTCTTCCCGGTGGTGTTGGCGATCTGGAGCATCGGCTGGACGGCGTACTTCGGCAGCTCGCTGCGCCAGCTGTTCAGGTGCGAGTTGGTCCAGTCGCCGTAGGCGCGCTTGACGGTCGGCACGCCGTACTTGGCCACCTCGTCGAGCAGCGCCTCGGCGTGCTTGGGCGAGGTGTTGTCGGCGTCGATGAGTACGGCGATCCGGACGTTCTCGGGGGAGGGCACCCGTCGAGACTAAGGCGTGGCCACCGCCGCGGGCTCGCGCCGCCGCAGCCGCCGGAGCAGCGGCCAGCCGGGGACCGCCAGCACCAGCATCAACACCAGCCACGGCAACAGCGCGCCGGCGACGGTCGAGCTGCCCACCAGGAAGGTCTTGAGTGCTCCCCAGCCGTCGGAGAGCCCGGACAGGAAGCCGGCCTCGTCGTGGTCCTTCGGCTTGGGCTTCGTCGCCTTGGCCGTGCGCTCGACCGCGAGCGTGATCGTCGACATCGAGGTCTGGTCGGCGAGGTAGCGCTGCTGCGCCTGTAGCGAGGCGAGGTCGGCCTGGCGGCGGGAGAGCTCGCCCTCGATGCTGACGATGTCCTTGATCGAGGTGGCGTTGTCGAAGAGGACCTGGATCCGGTCGATGCTGCGCTGCTGCGCCTCGACCCGGACGTCGATGTCGAGGACCTGGGTGGTCACGTCGGCGCTCTGGCGCTTCGACGAGACCAGCGCCCCGACCTTCTCGAGCTCGCTCATCGTGTCGTCGAAGTCGGCGGTCGGGATCCGCAGGACCATGCGGGAGCGGAGGGCGGCGCCGTCCTTGTCGGTCTCGGTGTCGTCCTCGGAGATGGTCCCCCCGTGGATGTCGACGACCTGTCGTACGTCGAAGATCGCCTGGCCGACGTCGTCGGCCACGAAGTGGACGTTGCCCGTCGAGATCACCCGCTGCTGCTCGACCGGGGTCCCGCCGGAGGCGTCCCTGTTGTCGGACTGGGAGGACACCTCGGCGACCCCGCCTCCCCCCGCGTCATCGCGCTCCGCGGGTGGCGCTTCAGCCGCAGTGACCAGCTCGCTGTCGGCGCTGGCGCTGTTGCCCCCGGCGTCGTCATCGGACGAGGAGCAGCCGCTGAGCAGGACGAGGACGACCGCGGCCCCGGCCGCGAGCGCCGTGCGCTGGAAAGAGAGAGATCGTCGAGTCGCCACCATGGCGACTCGGACGGGCACCTGGAAAGGCCGGTTCCGCCCGTGTCCGAATCGTGATCCGACGGCCATGGGTTAAAGTGCAGTAGACAAGTCGAATTACAGGACACAAGGAGGCGCCCGTGAAGTCAGCCGTCGTCGTGGGGAACCCGAAGCCGGCCTCCCGGACGCTCGCCGCCGCGACCTACGTCGCGCGCGAGCTCTCAGGCCGGGACGCCGACCTCGTGGTCGACCTGGCCAGGCTCGGAGCCAGGCTGCTCGACTGGCAGGACGCCGGCGTGGCCGAGCTGGTGAGCGAGGTCGGCGCCGCGGATCTGGTCGTGGTGGCCTCGCCGACGTACAAGGCGACGTACACCGGGCTGCTCAAGCTGTTCCTCGACCGGTTCTCGACCGACGGGCTGCGGGGCGTGGCGGTCCCCCTGATGCTCGGCGCCGGACCGGCGCACGAGCTGGCACCCGAGCTGACGCTGCGGCCGCTGCTCGCAGAGATCGGCGGCACGACGGTCCGCGGTCACTACGTCCTCGACAGCCGGCACGACGACCCCGAGGCGTACGCCGCCTGGCTGGCGCGGGTGCGCCCTTTCGTTGCGGCGCTAGCGGGGATCCCCGCGTGAGGCTCGCCTCGCTCACCACCAACCAGGACCTGGACCCGGCCCTGCTGCGCGCGGCCTTCGGAGTCTTCCCGAGCGGTGTCGTGGCAGTAGCCGCCGAGGTCGACGGGCAGCTGACCGGGCTCGCCGCGAGCTCGTTCACGTCGGTGAGCCTCGAGCCGCCGCTGGTGTCGTTCTCGGTCGCGAACACCTCGAAGACCTGGCCCGACCTGCGCCGCGCAGCGCACCTCGGCCTCACGGTGCTCGCCGACCACCACGGCGAGGTCTGCCGGCGGCTGGCCGGCCCGGTGGAGCACCGCTTCGACGACGTCGCAGTCACGGCGTCCGGGGACGGGGCGGTCACGCTCGACGAGGGGCTGGCCCGCTTCGACTGTACGGTCTATCGCGAGGTCGAGGCGGGCGACCACACGATCGTGATCCTGCAGCTCCACGCGGTTGAGCACACGGACACCTCTTTGCCGCTGGTCTTCCACCGCAGCGCGTTCGGACGGCTGTCCGAGCCCGCCTGAGACTCCTCGTGCCGCCCCGACCCGCACCCGGCCGGGGCGGCACGAGGTCTGCGAGGCTGGCCCCGTGCGGGTACTGGTCGTGGGCGGTGGGCTCGCCGGTCTGACCGCGGCCCACCTCCTCAGCAAGGACGGACACGAGGTGACCGTGCTCGAGGCGGCTTCCGAGCCCGGTGGCAAGCTCCGGCGGGTCGAGGTCGGCGGCGCGGTCGTCGACGTCGGTGCGGAGGCGATGCTCAACCGACGCCCCGAGGGGGTGGCGCTCGCACGCGAGCTTGGGCTCGAGGTCGTGCATCCCGCGGTGCAGTCGTCGCGGATCTGGACCCGCGGCGCCCTGCGGCCGCTGCCGCGCTCGGTCATGGGCGTGCCGGTGGACCTGCGCGAGCTGCGCGAGTCCGGGGTCCTCTCCGCGGAAGGGCTGGCCCGGGTCGAGGACGAGCGGGCCGGCATCGCGGTCGAGGACGACCTCTCCGTCGGCGACCTGGTGGCGAGCCGGCTCGGTGACGAGGTGGTCGACCGGCTCGTGGAGCCGCTGCTCGGTGGTGTGTACGCCGGACAGGCCCGGCGGCTCTCGGCGCGCGCCACCGTGCCGCAGCTGGTCTCCCTCGCGGCCACGGGGCCGTTGCTCGGCGTCGAGCTCGCCGACAACGACCGGCCGGTCTTCGCTGGCCTGTCCGGCGGGCTGGCGAGGCTGACCGAGAACCTGGCGGGGAACGTGCCGGTGCGGACCGGCGTGACGGTGCGCGAGCTGGCCCGCACAGAGGCCGGCTTCGCGGCCGTGGCGGGCCCGACGACCGCCCCGGAGCGGATCGAGGCGGACGCCGTCGTCCTCGCCACGCCCGCCGCGCCGACCGCCCGGCTCCTCACCGAGGTTGCGCCGGCGGCCGCTGCCGAGCTGGCCGCGATCGAGTACGCGTCGGTGGTCGTGGTAACGCTGGCGTTCCGCGCCCAGGACGTGCGCGGTCTCGACGACTCGTCCGGCTTCCTGGTCCCTCCGGTGGACGGCCGGACGATCAAGGCGTCCACCTTCTCGTTCGCGAAGTGGGGCTGGGTGCGAGAGGCCGGCGCCGCGCACGGCCTGGTGCACCTGCGCACCTCCTTGGGCCGGCACGGCGACGAGGCCACGCTCCAGCGCACCGACGACGAGCTGGTGGCGGCCTCGCTCGCCGATCTGGCCGAGGCCGCGGGGATCAGTGCGGCGCCGGTCGTCACGCACGTGCAGCGGTGGGGCGGTGGGCTGCCGCAGTACGCGGTCGGCCACCTCGACCGGGTCGCGCGCATCCGCGCCGCTGTCGCCGGCCTGCCGGGGCTGGTGCTGTGCGGGGCGGCGTACGACGGCGTGGGGATCCCGGCCGTCATCGCCTCGGCCCGCGCGGCCGTCGCCGAGCTCTAGGTGGCGCGCAGCTCCACGCAGCACTCGCCGGCCCGCGGCGCCAGCTCGGCGGCCACCCGGTCGCCGGCGTCCAGCCCCTCGATCACCCCTGCCAGGTAGGCGCGGTTCATCCCGCAGACCAAGGCCGGTGCCACGCCTGCCATCGGGTGGAAGGGGCAGTTGCGCAGCCGCACGGAACCCTCCTCCCGGAACGGCTCGAAGCCCTGCCGGGCCAGCAGCTCCTCGCTGGTCGCCAGCGCGCGCTCGGCGCCCACGCGACCGCCACGCAGTCGCGCCCGCTCGTCCGCGCCCAGGGCCACACCGCGCTCGCCGGCGACCCGCAGCGCGGCGGCCTCGGCGCGCTCGTCGGGCTGCTCTGTGGTCACCGCTTCGATCAGGATCGAGGCCAGCAGCTCGGGGCTGCGCTCGGGGACCCGGACCGCGATGTCGTCCTCGGCCGGCTCGTAGAGCCGCGGTGCGCGGCCCACCCGTCGGGAGGATGCCGGCCCGAAACCCGAGCGCAGCACCCCGAGCTCGACCAGCTTGTCGAGGTGGAAGGCCGCGAGCTTGCTGGAGATGCCGACCGCGGTCGCGGCCTGCTCGCGACTCACCGGCACGCCGGCGCGCCGGACGTGCTCGTAGAGGGAGCGGCGTACGTCGTCGTCGAGCGCCGCGATCGCTGCCACTGCTGCCCGGTCCACGGTCCCATTGAACCAACAAGTGCTGGTTCATGAGAATACCTACGCAGAACTTGACGCCGGAGACGAATAAAGACAGTCTTCGTTAGTGAAAAGAAGGGAGCGGTCATGACTGTCTCACCTGCTCTGCGGGTGGTTCCTCCGGCGGCGAGCGTCGACCTGGTGGCCGCCGAGCGAGCCGCGGCCGACCTGCTCCGCGCCCTGGGCATCGAGACCGACAGCGAGAGCCTGCGTGGCACGCCCGGCCGGATGGCCCGCGCGTACGCCGAGCTGTTCAGCACCCACGAGTTCGACCTCACGACGTTCCCCAACGACGAGGCGTACGACGAGCTGGTGCTCGCGCGTTCGATCCCGCTGCGCGCGGTCTGCGAGCACCACCTGCTGCCGTTCATCGGGGTCGCCCACGTCGGCTACCTGCCCGGTGAACGCATCCTCGGGCTCTCCAAGCTGGCTCGGGTGGTCGGCCACTTCGCGGCCCGTCCCCAGGTCCAGGAGAGATTGACCACGCAGGTGGCCGGCTGGTTGGAGGACCAGCTCGCGCCCCGCGGCGTCGGCGTGGTCGTCGAGGCCGAGCACACGTGCATGACCATCCGCGGGGTACAGGCCAGGGGAACGACCACGGTGACCTCGGCGCTGCGCGGTGTGCTGCGCGACGACCCGAGGTCGCGGCAGGAGTTCTTCGCACTCACCAAGATGGACGGACGACATGGCTGAGACCCCCGAGACCCCCAAGACCCCCCGGAGCATCGTGATCGTCGGCGGGGGCCTGGCCGGGGCCAAGACGGCCGAGGCGCTGCGCGAGAAGGGCTACGACGGACCGGTCACGGTGCTGGCCGCCGAGGACGAGCTGCCCTACGAGCGGCCGCCGCTCTCCAAGGGCTACCTGATGGGCAAGGACGAGTTCGAGAAGGCCGTCGTCCATCCGCAGGAGTGGTACGCCGAGCACGACGTCGACCTGCGTCGCGGCGTACGCGCCACGGCGATCGACCGCGACGCGCACGAGGTCGAGCTCGACGACGGCACCCGGCTGTCGTACGGCGCCCTCGTGCTCGCCACCGGCTCCGAGCCCAGGACCCTCGACGTGCCAGGCGCCCAGCCGCTGACGCTGCGCACCCGGGCGGACAGCGACCGCATCAAGGCGACGTTCGGAGAGGGCAAGCGGCTCGCCATCGTGGGCGGGGGCTGGATCGGCCTCGAGGTCGCGGCTGCCGCGCGCGGGGCCGGCACCGAGGTCACGCTGGTCGAAGGTGCCGAGCAGCCGTTGCTGGGCGTCCTGGGCGCCGAGATGGGGAAGGTCTTCGCCGACCTGCACCGCGAGCACGGGGTCGACCTGCGGCTGGGGAGCACCGACCTGAGCGGGCTCGACGCCGACGCGGTCGTCGTCGGCGTCGGCGTCCGGCCCCGGACCGAGCTCGCCGAGGCGGCCGGGCTCGACGTCGACAACGGCGTCCTCGTCGACGGGTCGCTGCGCACCAGCGACCCCGCGATCTACGCCGTCGGCGACATCGCCAACCAGGACCACCCGCTGCTCGGTCGGCGGATCCGGGTCGAGCACTGGGCCACCGCGCTCAACCAGCCCGCCACCGCCGCGGCGGCGATCCTGGGCGAGGAAGTGGTCTACGACCGGCTGCCGTACTTCTTCAGCGACCAGTACGACCTCGGTATGGAGTACATCGGTCACGCGACCCGTGACGACACGGCTCGCGTGGTGGTGCGCGGGGACGTCGGCGCGCGGGAGTTCGTGGCGTTCTGGCTCGACGACCAGGACCGGATCCTGGCCGCCATGAACGTCAACGTCTGGGACGTCCCCGACGAGGTGAAGCCCCTGATCGCGGCCCGGACCGTGGTCGACCCGGAGAGGCTCGCCGACCCGGACACGGCGTACGCCGACGTGGGCGCTTAACCCGGCAACACTGCCTAGTTGTCCCTGCCGGCCGGGACACCGCGCCCGGCACCGTGAGGTCATCGCACACCAACGACCTCTGAAAGGGACCGCGATGACCACCGTCACCACGCAGAACCCGGTTCGCTCCGACCTCGCCTCGACCGGGGCCGGCCGCGCCGACCGCACCACCACCCCGTCCCGCCTGTGGGCAGTCGCCGGTATCGGCGCCGCGCTGGCCGGCATCGGCACCATCGTCACCAGCTCGGCGGTCGACGTCGTCTACCGCGACGAGTTCAGCCACGGCTCGGTGACCGGCGTCGCCGATGCCCTCTCCGACAAGACCGGCCTGCTGTTCGCCTTCCACTCGGTCACCGTGCTGGGCGCCGTGCTGATGATCGTCTTCGGTGCCGGGCTGTTCCGCCGGCTCCGGGCCACCGCGGGCGACAGCCTCGCCCCGGTGGTCGCGCTGGTCGGCCTGGCCGGCACCGCAGTCGTCTCGATCCTGGGCTCCGGCCTCGACACCGAGTTCGCGATGCCCGCCCCCGACGGCATGACGGTCGACGACGGCTCTGCCGCGATCTACAACCACTGGATCGGCACGATCCCGTGGCTGTGGACCCTGGCCGGCCTGGCCGGCCTGGCGATCTTCGTGGCCATGCGCTCCGGCGCCGTACCGCGCTGGATCGGGATCGTCGGCCTGGTGCTCGGCGGCCTCACCGTCGCGCTGGGCGTCTCGCCGCTGGAGTACATGGCCGCCGTCACCGGCGTCCTGTGGCTGCTGGTCACCGCGATCGGCTTCACCATCGGCGACCGTTCGTTCCGTGGGGCGTTCCGCAGCGCCCGATGAACCGTCCTCACCACCACGACACGGTCGGTCGGGTCCCCGGGGGACCCGGCCGGCCGAGTCACGTCCCGCACAATGTGCCCGTGCGTGCGCCCTGGACCGAGCACCGCTGGGCGGCCCTGGTGCTCCCGGTGGTCGCCGTCGGGCTGCTCGCGGTCACGACCTGGCTGGACGTCGCGACTCCCGAACGCGGCCCCGGCATCGAGCTCGCGCCGGGCTACGGCTGGCCGTACGCCGCGATCGGGCTGGTCCTCGGCGGCTGCTGCGCGGTGATCCTCCTCGACGACCGCCGCCAGGCCTTCGGCTGGGCGCTCGGCTGGCTCGCGCTGTTCTGGGGCGTCGACGGCCTGTCCCAGTCGTACGTCCGCTACGGGATCCGCGCCGACGAGGCGCTGGCCGGCGTCAACGTCGCCCTGTGGGTGCTCAACCGGCTGGGTGCGCTGCTCCCGCTGACCGTCGCAGTACTGCTCTTCATCTTCCCCAGTGGCCGCTTCCTGGCCGGGCGCTGGGGCCGGGTCGGACAGGTGTCCGTGGCCGCGATGTTCGGCGCCGCACTGGTCATCATCATCGCGCCGGCGAACGGTCGTGGCACCGACGTCGCGGTCCCGTCGGGCGTCGACCTCGACGTCGGCGCGGTCCCCATGTCCTCGGCGCTCATCGACGTCGCGATCCCGGCCACGATCGCGCTCACGATCATCGGCGTGCTCGTGTCGATGGCGTCGGTCGTGGTGCGGTACCGCCGGGCGGCCGGCCTCGAGCGGGACCGGATGCGCTGGCTGCTGTGGTCGGTCCTGGTCATGGCCGCGGTGCTCGGCCTCTCGGCGTTCACGGACCTCACCGTGGTCCGCGACGCGACGATCTTCGTCATCGCATCCCTGCCCGCGATCTCGCTGACCATCGGCATCGTCCGTCCGCAGGTGGTCTCGGTGCTGGACCTGCTCAACGCCACGGTCGTGCTCGCCGCCCTGTCAGTGGTGCTCGTCGCCGTCGACCTGGCCGCGGTCGCGCTCCTCGACCGGGTGCTGCCCGACTCGCTGCAGGAGCGGCAGGTCGTCATCGTGGTCCTGCTGCTCACCGTGCTGCTCTACGGGCCGCTCCGGCAGCGGCTCTCGTCGGTGGTCCGCCGTTTGGTGTACGGCGATCGCAACCGTCCGTACGACGTCGTCGCCGGGCTCGCCTCGACCCTCGAGCGCGCCGACGAGGGCTCCGGGCAGCTCGCGGTGGTCGCCGACGCGGTCGCGTCGGCGTTCGGGGTCCGTTACGTCCGGGTCGAGGTGGACCGGCCGAGCGGCGAGCGACTCACGGCAACGCACGGGACGGCGCCGGCCGAGGTCCGCACGCTGGCGATCACCTACCGCGACCAGGAGGTCGGTCGGGTGCTGCTGCCGGCCCGCGGACTACGCAGCCGACTCTCCCGCCGCGACGAACAGCTGCTCGCCGACCTGGTCCGGCAGGCCGCCACGGCGGCGCGGACCAGCCAGCTCGCCGACGAGCTCCAGGACAGCAGGGAACGGTTGGTGGTCGCGCGCGAGGAGGAGCGCCGCCGGATCCGCCGCGACCTGCACGACGGCCTCGGTCCGTCGTTGAGTGGAGTGGTCTACCAGCTCGAGTCGGCGCGGCTGCTCATCGACAAGGACCCGCATGCGGCCAGGGAGACCATCGCCGGGCTGAGCGGACACGTGCAGGACGTGGTCGCGGACGTGCGCCGGCTCGTGCACGACCTGCGCCCGCCGGCGCTGGACGACCGCGGGCTGGTCGGTGCGCTGGCGCAGCAGGCCGAGCGGATCACCGACGGCAGGCTCTCGGTCTCGGTCGACGCCGCCGACCTCGGGACCCTGCCGGCCGCGGTCGAGGTCGCGGCGTACCGCATCGCCGGCGAGGCGCTCACCAACATCACCCGGCACGCCCACGCCCGGCGTGCCACCGTCCGCCTGCTGCGCGACGAACGCGATCTGCTCGTCGAGGTCACCGACGACGGCCGCGGCATCGCGCCGGAGGCCCAGGCCGGCGTCGGCCTGGTCTCGCTGCGGGAGCGCGCCGCCGAGCTCGGCGGCCGCAGCGAGGTCACCTGCCCGGCCACCGGCGGGACCGTGGTGCGCGCCTGGCTCCCGCTCACCCACCGCTCCGCAGCTGCCGAGGAAGGAAACCCAGCATGAGCACCGAGGACATTCGCGTCGTCGTCGTCGACGACCACCAGATCGTGCGCGACGGGCTGGTCGCGCTGCTCGGAGCGCTCGACGGCCTCGAGGTCGTCGGCACCGCCACCGACGGCAAGGATGCCGTCCACGTCGTCACCGAGACCAGCCCGGACGTGGTGATCATGGACATCCAGATGCCTGAGCTCGACGGCATCGAGGCCACCCGGTTCATCACCGGGCGGCAGCCCGCGCCGCGGGTGGTGATGCTCACGATGAACGAGGACGACGACACCGTGCTCAGCGCCATCCGCGCGGGGGCCTCGGGCTACCTGCTCAAGGGCTCGTCCGCCGACGAGGTGCAGAACGCCGTCCGCGCCGCCGCTGCGGGAGGCATGGTCTTCGGCGCGGCGCTCGCCGACCGCGTGGCGACGTACTTCGCCTCGGCTCGGCCGGGGGCGCGGGCCGAGGAGCCGTTCCCGGATCTCAGCGACCGCGAGCGGACGGTGCTCGACCTGCTCGCCGCCGGGAGGTCGAACGACGCCATCGCGCGCGAGCTGTTCGTGTCCGGAAAGACAGTGCGGAACACCGTCTCGTCGATCTACACCAAGCTGCACGCGGCCGGCCGCGGCGAGGCGATCGTCAAGGCGCGAGAGGCGGGCTACGGCCGCGAGTAGCGCTCCTCGAGCAGCTCGTAGACCGCGTCGCTGCGGTCGTGGGTGCCGAGCCCGCGGGAGACGTACGCCGCGGCGTACCGCCCGGAGAAGGAGAACCACGCGCCGCTGCCGCCGGCGCCGCCCATGCCGAGGTCGGCCCCGTCGCGCTGGAAGCCGAGGGTCCAGGTGACCTCCCGGTCGAGCAGCCGGTCGGCGCCGGACGCCTGGGCACCGACGTACTCGCGGTGGAGCTCGGGTCCGAGCAGCGCCGCGACCGCGCCCGCGTCGTCCATCAGGTGTCCGTAGAAGGTCGCCAGTCCGCGGGCCGAGGCGTGCATCCCGATGGCCGGGAACGACGTGGTCCGCCAGCGCCCGGTGTTCAGCTCCCCGGGATCGAGCAGTCCTCCCGGCCGGGTCATCGCCGGCGCCCAGCGCGGATCCTGGACGTAGCGCGCCGGCCAGCCCGGCTCGACCGCGACGACGTCGGCGACCCGGGGCAGGTCGTGCGCGGCGACCCGGAGGTGGAGGTCCCAGCCCTGGTCGGCCGCGATCCGGGAGAACCGGTCGGCCAGGTCCTCGCCGGTCGCGGAGCGGACCAGCTGGTCGCAGAGGTGCCCGTAGGTCAGGGCGTGCTCGGCGATCCCTTCGCCCGGTGGGTGATCGGGGACGGCGTCGGCCAGCAGGGCGACGAGGGTCTCTCGGTCGTCGTACGGCACGTCGGCGGCGGCCTCGGGGAACGCCGGCACGCCCGCCTGGTGGGCCAGGACGTGGCGCACCGTGGTGGCGCCCTTGCCGTGTGCGGCGTACGCCGGCCACACGTAGGCCACCGGCTGGTCGAGACCGAGCCGGCCGTCGCGGACGACAGTGAGGACGGTGAGGGCGGCGAACGGCTTGGCCACCGAGTAGCCCATCACCAGGGTGTCGTCGGTCCAGGATGTGCTGCCGTCACGGGTGCCGGTCACGGCTTCGTCGACGACGGCGCCGTCGACGACGACGCAGGCGGCGGCGCCCGGGTCGCCGCTCGCGGCGAGCAGCTCGGTGAGGGTCGGCACGGAGGTGATCCTCCCGCAACGGCACAATGGGGCCATGAGCGAGCCGCAGTCCAACGCCGCCCGCATCCGCGAGATCAACGACTCGATCCGCTACACGATGTGGTCGGTCTTCCGGCTCGACTCCGTCCTGGGCGAGGCCGGCCTTCCCGGAGTCGGCGACCGGGCCGCCGAGGGCGCCGAGGTCGAGAAGCTGTTCGCGTCGCTCGCGGAGGAGGACGTCGTCGTCCGGGGCGTCTACGACGTGAGCGGCCTGCGCGCGGACGCCGACCTGATGGTCTGGTGGCACTCCGCCGACTCGGAGGCTCTGCAGGCGGCGTACCACCGGTTCCGGCGTACGTCGTTCGGCCGGCGGCTGGAGCCGGTCTGGTCCCAGGTCGCGCTGCACCGGCCGGCGGAGTTCAACCGGAGCCACGTGCCCGCGTTCCTCGCCGACGAGGAGCCGAAGCGGCACCTGTGCGTCTACCCGTTCGTGCGCTCCTATGAGTGGTACCTGCTCGACGACGAGGAGCGCCGCACGCTGCTGGCCGAGCACGGCAAGATGGCCCGTGACTATCCCGACGTCCGGGCCAACACGGTCGCCAGCTTCGCGCTCGGCGACTACGAGTGGATCCTGGCCTTCGAGGCCGACGAGCTGCACCGCATCGTCGACCTGATGCGGCACCTGCGTGGCTCCGAGACGCGGCGGCACGTGCGCGAGGAGGTCCCGTTCTACACCGGCGCGCTGACCCCGGTGGCCGAGCTGGTCGACCGGCTCCCGTAGCCGGGGAACCTCCCGTGCCCGGGCAGCGTCAGAGCCTCATGCGGACCCGTTTTTCGCTGTTGGCTGCCCTGACCACCCTCGTCCTGGCCGGGGCCGCGTGCGACGACGGATCGGATGACGTCGCCCGGGATCCGGCCGCCTCCTCGCCGGCCTCGTCCGATCCGCCGGCCGCGGCGGTTCCCGACGGGCCGGTCCGGACGGTCAATCTCGCGACGGTGATGGACACCGGGTCGCCCGAGCTGTGCCTCGGCCCGATCGCCGAGTCGTACCCGCCGCAGTGCGGCGGACCCGCTCTCCTTGACTGGGACTGGGCCGATCACGAGGGCACCTTCGACAAGCAGGGCGACATCCGCTGGGGCACCTACGCGCTCACCGGCACCTGGGACGGCACCTCGTTCACGGCCACCGAGGCGGTTCCGGGCGCCCTCTACGACCCGGCGATGCCCACGCCCACGCCGACGCCGAGCCCGGCGACGGCGTACGACCCGGCCGAGCTCGAGGGCATCGCGACCGAGCTCCAGTCCGCGCCGGGTGTGCTGGGCGCGTACGGCGGCGAGGGCAGCGAGGGACACGTGCTCGCCGACGTCTACTACGACGACGGGACGTTGCAGGAGTGGGCGGACACGACGTACGGCACCGGCGTGGTGCTCGTCAGCTCGGCCCTGGTCGACGCCAGCTGACGCGGCTCAGGAGCTCTCGGCCCCGTCCGCCGGCTCGAGGGTCAGGCTGATCGAGTTGATGCAGTAGCGATCGCCGGTCGGGGTGCCGTAGCCGTCGGGGAAGACGTGGCCCAGGTGTGAGCCACAGTTGGCGCAGCGGACCTCGACCCGCTTCATGCCGAGAGTGGTGTCCTCGATGTATTCCACGGTGTCGGTGATCGGCTGGTAGAACGACGGCCAGCCGCAGCCGGAGTGGAACTTGGTGTCCGACTCGAACAGCTTGGCGTGGCAGGCCTTGCAGGAGTAGACGCCCTTGGTCTCGGTGTCGGTGTACTTGCCGGTGAACGCGCGCTCGGTGCCGGCCTTGCGCAGCACGGCGTACTCGTCGGGCGAGAGCTCCTCGCGCCACTCGGCGTCGGTCTTCTCCACTGGATGTGCCATGCCGTCCAGTGTCCCGCAGGTGGCCAAGCGTTACGGCTCATGCGCGAGGCTGCTGGTGCTCCACGGGAGTCAGTGCCCACGAGTAGGTTGCCGGTGTGGACGGCACCGGCACCGCGGGCGATCCCTGGCAGCTGACCACGGCGCCGGGGAGCTCGGCGTACACGATGCACAAGGACGAGGCGGTAGACCCGCCGCTGCTCGTCTGCCAGGTCGGCTCGACGAAGCTGACCTATCTGCTCAGCGCGATCGACGACCTGACCGCGTGGCTGACGGAGCAGGGCGACTGGGTGCCGCTGGGCGCGGCCGACGAGCAGAAGGCGGCGGCAGACGGCACGGTCGAGGCCTTCGGACGGGCGGACGACAACCCGGTCGGCGGCTGGTACGGCCAGCGAAAGGGCTACCGCGGGCGGTTCGGGATGTACCTCCCGCCCCTGCTCGAGGGACTGGGCCTGGTCGAGCTGGAGCACAACCCCCGCAACAACCGGGTGCGCGCTCTGTAGTCGTCGATGGTCGTCGGTAGGTTCTACGCATGCCTAAGGCAGCTGCGGTCGAGGTCGATGCGGGCGGCCGCGCGGTGCGGGTGTCGAGCCCGGACCGGGTGATCTACGAGGCGACCGACACCACTCCCGAGGTCACCAAGCTGATGGTGGCGGAGTACTTCGCTGCGGTCGAGGACGGGCTGATGCGGGCGCTCCGCGATCGGCCGACCGCACTGGAGCGCTGGACCGCCGGCGTCCGCCCCGGCATGAAGCTCGCCACCTCACGCATGGACCGCGACGCAGACGCGTTCTACCAGAAGCGGGTGCCGAAGGGTGCGCCCGACTACCTCGAGGCCGTGGAGATCACCTTTCCATCGGGGCGGACTGCCGAGGAGATCTGCCCCACCGAGATCGCGGTCCCCGTGTGGTGCGCGCACATGGGGACCCTGACCTTCCACCCCTGGCCCGTACGCCGCGCCGACGTGGACCGCCCCGACGAGCTCCGCCTCGACCTCGACCCGCAACCGGGCACGTCGTTCACAGACGCGGTGCGCGTGGCCGGCGTCGCGCGGGAGCTGCTGGAGGAGCTCGGGCTGCGTGGCTACGCGAAGACCTCGGGCAACCGCGGCATCCACATCTTCGTGCGGATCGAGCCGCGCTGGGAGTTCCTCGACGTCCGGCACGCAGCCATCGGGTTCGGCCGCGAGCTGGCCCGTCGCGACTCCGGCGTGACCGTGGACTGGTGGAAGGAGGAGCGGGGTGAGCGGATCTTCATCGACTTCAACCAGAACTGCCGCGACCGGACCATCGCGTCGGCGTACTCCCTCCGGCCGATCGTCGGCGCACCTGTCTCCACGCCGCTGACGTGGGAGGAGCTGGCCGAGGTGACCGACCCGCGCGAGTTCAACCTCTTCACCGTCCCCGAGCGGCTGGCGGCCTCCGGCGACGCGTGGGCGACGATCGATGAGACGGCCCACTCCCTCGAGCCGCTGCTGGCGCTCTACGACGAGCTGCCGGGCGGCGAGATGCCGTTCCCGCCGGACTACCCGAAGATGCCCGGCGAGCCGCCGAGGGTGCAGCCCAGCAAGAAGGTCGAGGAGCACTGGGACGCCGACGGCAACTGGATCGGGCCGTCGTGACGGGTCAGCCCTTGATCAGCTTGATGTAGTCGATGTCTCCGGCGAAGTAGTCGCAGCTGTCGGCACCGGTGTTCGGGTTGCTGGTGTCGCAGTCGAACTTGCCGCCGACCGTCCACGGCTTGTTGTTGTTGATGTTCCCGGTGCTGTGCCGGATCTTCTTGTTGAAGACGCCGTCGATGAACAGGCTGACCTCGGTCGGCGTGCGCTCGCAGCGGATGATGTGCCACTGGCCGTCGTTGGTCGCGATGCTCGACTTGATCGACGCCTGGCCGGTCGGCGACTTGAACATGCAGCTCATGAAGCCCTTGGGCTGCTGGAACTTGACCTGGCCGCCCGACGTCGTGGCCTGGCCTTTCTGGATCACGTTGCCGAACTTCACCGTCGAGCGGAACTTGAACTCGACCACGAAGTTGCCCGTGCCCGGGTCCAGCGACGCGTCCTGCGCGTCGTTGATCATGATCAGGTGGGCGGCGCCGTAGTAGATGCCCTCGCTGGGAGAGTGCCGGTCGATGGCGGCGTACGAGCCGTTCATCTTGACGTGGCTGCCGATCGCACCGTTGTGATTGAGGCCCGAGCTGTCCAGGGCCACCGTCGAGCCGACGGGTTCGTTGAGCTCGAGGTCGAGCGTCGTCACGGGTGCGGCCAGTGCCGCCGCATGAGTCCCGGCCGCGTGTGCGTTCGGGGTGGCGAGGGCCAGGCACGCCAGGCCGGTCACGCCGATCACCAGTCGCGAAATGTGCATGCCCTTCTCCGTCCGTGACTGCTCCCCGATCAGGACCAGAACCTGAGCACTGGCGATGATGTCGAGCGGAGATGAGAGGTCGGCCCACACGGAGGCGAGATCCCCAATATGGGGGTGGCCGGCCAGGGCCCCGAAAACGCGAAAGGGCCCGCCCGGCGCATCCCCACGAGCACCTGGGCGGGACCCCTTGCGAAGGAACCAGATGGCCCGTCCCCCGACAAGCCCCCACTGGGTGGTGTCCCCCGACACCGCCTGGTGGAGTCCCTTTCATTCCAGAGGTCGTGTCGACTCGCGCTCCCCCCAGAAGTGCGATTCGTCAGTCCCTCAGATCAGGCGCCGTGAGGCTCCTGACACTTGAACGGTAGGCCGAGCGCGTCACGGGCCGGTCACGTCGACGCCACAGGTCCTACAGCGTTCGGTAACAGATCACCCACAAACCGGCGTGGAGGGCTTGCCAACTGGTCCAGATCAGTTGCCGCGTTCCCACGGGGCGGCCACAGGGAAGTACATCGCCATGAAGTCGGTGAGGGTGCGATCGAGCCGCTCCTGGTCGAGCGCGTGGTCGTGGTGGTCGGCCAGGCACACGAAGTCCTGCTGGCGCTGGAGCGCCTTCTTGAGCTGCCACTCGAGGTCGCTGTTGCTGATGTTGATGTAGGCGCGCTCGGACTGGTCGGGATGCTGGGCGGCGTACGCCGTCCCGGTGAGCAAACCGTAGTGCTGCGCGAACGAGCTGAGCATGGACAGGTCGGTGTCGGAGCGGAACGGCGAGTGGGCGGTTCCCCTTACCTGGCTGGGGAAACGTCGTTCGATCTCCTCGAGCACCGAGCGTCGGTGGGCGTACGGCGCGTGCGCCAGGTTGTCGGTCACCACGGCGCCGAAGGTGTCCTGGAGCAGCCGGCGGTTGTTCCACGCCGCCTTGAGGTACGGCGCCGCGTCCGGCGTCTCGTCGAGGCCGATCGTGTTGGGGGAGAACCACACCGCGGCCAGGCCGGCGGGGCTGAAGAACGTCTCAGGCCCGAGCGGTCTCCCGAGGAAGAAGTCGTCGTTGAGATAGACGAAGTGCTCGGCAAGATCTGGCAATCGGTGCAGAGCCGACTCGATCGCGTGCGAGTTGAACGTCGGCAGCGCCTCGGCCGGCAGGATCGCGGAATGGTCGACCAACGCGACCTGCGGGTGCGACTGGTCCAGCCATTCCGGCACCTGGCCGGCGGTGACCAGATGGATCTTGCGCACCCACGGCGCGAACAGGTGGATGCTCCGGAACGAGTAGCGCAGCTCGTCGCGCGAGAGGAAGCGCGCCCGGCCGCTGGACTCCCGGGTCGTGGCCGTGCCGGACAGGCCGGCGAGCCGGTCGAGGCGGGCCTGGTTCCACGCCGGGTCGCGGCCGTCGACCCAGGTGACGACCACGTCGACGGGGAACTCGCACTCGTGCACAGTCGGCGCGACCATCAGGGGCAGCGTCGGGACGTCGAGGCCGTGGACCGCGGTGGTCACGGTCGCCCGGCCTCGGGGGAGCCGCTGGGTGTATCGGTTGCGGGTCGGCGCCACGAGCTGTCCGTCGACGCTCTCCTCCCAGAACTCCACCTCGACCGTGCAGCCCTGGGCGAGCACCGACGCATCGTCCCCGCCCTTGGGCCACGGCTCGATGGCCACCATCGACGTCCGCCCGCGGAGCAGGTCCGAGGCCAGCACGGGGACGGAGGCCCGGCGCTCGTGCCAGCCGTTCGCCGCCGGGTCGCGCAGCGAGAGGTACGACGGCACGTCGGCCGCCGCGAGCTCCTGGAGGAACCGGTGCCGGGCGGCCATCGGCAGCACGACGACCGGTGTCATCGTCTCGTGCGGCGGCACCACCAGCCACTCGTCGGTCGCCGACCTGGCGGCCGCGACCGCCAGCGAGAGCGCGGCGTGCCCGGCCGCTGCGGGCGTCACGCCGGACGCGTCGTACGCCGGCGTCGCGGGTGGCTCCGGCGAGGGAGCCGTCGACAGGGCGGCGTACCGGGGTCGGCCGGCCCGGCGCGCGATCGCGGCCTCGAAGATCTCGACCCACCGGGCGGCGAGCACGTCGGCGTCCCACTCGGCCGCCGACTCCAGGGCACCGGCCCCCAGCCGGTGCCGCAGGTCGTCGTCGGTGCCGAGCCGGAGCAGCGCGGCGGACATGCCGGCGATGGACTCGGGCGCGACGAGCAGGCCATTGACCTCGTGCCGGACGATCTCCCGGGGGCCGGAGGCACAGTCGAAGGTCACGCAGGGAACGCCGGCCGCCATCGCCTCCTGCAGCCCGAGCGGGAAGCCCTCGGCCCGTGACGTCAGCGCGGAGATGCTCGCCCTCGCCCACTCGCTGCGCATGTCGGTCGTGCTGCCGGGCAGCTCGACCCGGTCCCACAGCCCGCGCTTGCGGGTCTCGCGGACCAGGTGCGGTCGCTGGTGTCCCTGGCCGAGGATCCGCAGCCGCCAGCCCGGGAGCTGGTCGGCGACGTCGGCGAAGGCCTCCACCAGCTTGGTGAACTGCTTCTCCATCACCAGCCGCCCCTGCGCGACGATCGTCCGCGAGTCCAGCAGTGAGCGCGGCGCGAACCCCTGCGGCAGCGGGTTCGGCATGACCACGATCTCGGGCGCGACCGCCCCGAGCTGGCCGCGCAGCCACTCCGCGATGCTCGGTGTCAGCAGTGCGACCACGTCTGCGCGTGGCGCGTTCACCAGCAGCGGCTCCATCCCCGAGGTCCGCTGCGACGACGACCGGTGCTCCTGGTGGACCACCACCACCGAGTCGGGCGCCAGCTCAAGGGCGCAGACCAGCAGCGCCGGCGTCACCGTCACCAGCACATCGGTCGACAGGCCGCGGAGCCCTTGCTCGAGCCCGACGTCGGTCAGGGCCGAGAACTGCTTGTCCCATCGCTCCGGCACCAGCAGGGAGGGCCGGGCATGCAGCGCTTCGTCGTAGGTCACGGTGAGGTCGACCAGGTGGTCGACCTTGACCCGGTCGTCGATGGCGAAGACCGGCTCCTCGGCTGCCTTGACCACGCTGAGGATCCGCACCTCGTGGCCGGCGGCCGCGAGCGCGTTGGCCTGGCTGATCGCGGACCGCTCGGTGCCGCCCAGCTTGTGCGCCGACTGCGTCAGGAAGGTGACCTTCACAGCTGCTCGTCCGGACCGATGGAGCGGAGGGCGAGCAGACCGTCCGGGTTCCAGCGCAGGCGGGCGCGGGGCCGGTCGGGATCGTGCCCGTCGAAGAGCTCGGGCAGCAGGACCGCACGGTTGGGATCGGCGAGGTCGTTGCCGGGGCGGCGGATGCGCGTCCACGACGCATCGGTGCCGACCGCGAGGCGGAGTACGCCGAAGTAGCCGGCGGGCAGGTCGTCCACGCCGACCAGCGTCTCCACCAAGCCCTCGTGCGCGGTGGCGGGCAGCGTGGCGAGGACCTGGTCGTCGGTGTCCAGGAGCAACACGTGGTAGCCGGGCTCGACGCCGGGCGGCCGGACCCGCAGGTGCACGCGGTCACCGCGTACGTCGACGGCCTCCAGCTCGGACGTCGCCGGGACGGTGCGGCGGGCGAGCTGCAGCCGGCCGTCGTCGAGGCGGACCACCTCCCAGCGCGTGGTGCCGTCGGGCGCGAGCGGGGTGGCCCGGGCCGGCGGCGGCTGCGGGGGAGTCGCGAGCCGGACCGCTGCCTGGCCGGCCATCACGTCGTACGTCGACCCCGTGAGCCCGGCCAGGTCGATGGGCTGCTCGCCGAGCTCGATCACCGTCTGGGAGTCGGCGTCCCGCAGGGACACCGGGCCGTCGAGGTCCAGCCACAGGTGGACGCCGTCCAGCACGGCGGCGTACGTCGCGACCGCTTTTTCTTCGCGACGCCTGAGGAGCTTCATCAGACCCCGGTGACGCCCTCGCCGCCGCCGGACTGCTCGTCGAAGTTCTCGTGCTCGAGCAGGTGCAGCACCGGGACGCCGATCTTGCGGCGCGCCTGCGAGGTCCAGTCGACGTGGAAGAACTCGGCCACCACGTGCGGCCGGGTCAGGATGATCGCCTCGCGGCCGTCGATCTCGGAGACCTTGGCGGACAGCGCGTCGATCGGGTGGGCGGAGACGACCTGCCCCGTGGCGCTCGCGCCGGCGGCCTTGAGCGCCGCGAGCGTGGTCTCGAGGGCGGCGTTGGCCTGCTCCTTGGTCTCCTTGGCGATCTCCGCCAGGTCCGGCGGCGGGACGCCGAGCGACGGGCCGGGCACCAGGTCGTGGCCGCCCACACTGCCCATCGCGGCCTCGATCTGCGCGGCGGCGTCGTCGACCGGGAGCAGCACGTGATAGGTGATCGGTTCGTCCAGCCCCTCGTGCAGCGAGCGGACCTGCCGCGCGTCGACATCGGTCAGCGCCTGCTCGATGAGCAGCACGACGTCGTAGTCGGCGGCGGGCGCTGGGGTCTCGGAGGAGTTCTCGGCCACGCCGGAACTCTAGGGCCTACCCCCCCGACAGGACCTCGCCGAGGTCGTAGGACACGACCTCCTCCAGCTGCTCGTAGCCGCAGGACTCCGGATCCCGGTCGGGGCGCCAACGCTTGAAGTGCGCGGTGTGCCGGAACCGCCGCCCCTCCATGTGCTCGTAGGCGACCTCGACCACCCGCTCGGGGCGCAGCGGCGTGAACGAGAGGTCCTTGCCCTGGCTCCAGCGGCTCTGGGTGCCCGGCACCCGGTCGGGGTTGGCGGTCAGGAACTCCTGCCAGTGGCCCCACGGGTGCTCCTCGATCGCGCACACCAGCGGCTGCAGCTCCTCGATGAGCTCGGCCCGGCGGTCCTGGGTGAAGCTGGCGCTGACCCCGATGTGCTGGAGCTGTCCCTCGTCGTTGTAGAGGCCGAGCAGCATGCTGCCGAGGAGCGGCCGCTCGGGTGTGGACTGCTTGTGCTCGCGGTAGCCGGCGACCACGACGTCGGCGGTGCGGGCGTGCTTGATCTTGAACATGGTGCGGCCGTTCTGGGTGTACGGCGCGTCGAGCGGCTTCGCGACCACCCCGTCGAGCCCGGCGCCCTCGAACTGCTCGAACCAGCGCTCCGCCTCCTTGGGGTCCTCCGTGGTGCGGGTGAGGTAGCACGGACCTTCGGTGCCCAGCCCGCCCAGGGCCTTCTCCATCGCCGCGCGCCGCTCGCGCAGCGGCCGGTCGGCGTACGACTCGTCGCCGAGCGCCAGGAGGTCGAAGGCGACGAAGCCGGCGGGCGTCTTCTCGGCCAGCATGTCGACCCTGCTCTTGGCGGGGTGGATCCGCTCCTGGAGCACCTCGAACTCCAGCCGGTCACTCCCAGAAGAATCACGGAGCGCGACGAACACCTCGCCGTCGAGCACACACCGCTCCGGCAGCTGTCGCTTGATCGCCTCGACCAGGTCGGGGAAGTAGCGCGTCAACGGCTTGGTGTTGCGGCTGGTCAGCTCCACCTCGTCGCCGTCGCGAAAGACGATGCAGCGGAACCCGTCCCACTTGGGTTCTAGTTGGACGTCACTCAAGGTGGACAATTTGGTTGGTGCGATGGCTCTCGCCAACATTGGCTTGACGGGCGGCATGACCGGGAGGTCCACACGGCACACGATAGATGTTGGGGCCTATCGGACTCCCCGGCAGAGCGTAAAGGCATAGCTCAGCTCTGCGTTTCGACGTGAACGCCCGCCCTAAGGCGCGGCCGGCAGTTGATCGGCATGATCTGAGAGCAGCGGTGAGTAGAGCCTTGTTCGCGTCGTGCCGGTCATCCGCGGCTTGGCGGTGCCGGCGGCGTGTCGTGCGTTCCGCCGTTCATCCACTTGGGACACTAGCTGACATGGCGATCTCCGGCGTGCGCGTGCGACAACCTCAGCGCAAGCTCACGACTGCAGCATGAGTCCTACAGCTTCAGTTTCGCCCCGCACCTATCGCCGACGTCGAGTGGGAGTGGCTCTAGCGGTCGTCAGTGTCGCGTCAGCCGCCATCGTCGTGGGTGTCAGGGTCACGGGATCATCTGAGGATCCGCCTCAGCATGCTGCGCAGCAATCTGCCGCGAGCGTTGATGCACCTTCGCCGTCGAGCAGCGCGCGGACTCCGGCCACGAACAGCGAGCCAACTGACGCCTCCGCCTCGGCGATAGCCTCGGGACCAATGACCGAGTGCAGTCCGTCGGACCTCACGGTCGCGCCTCGCGTAACGGGCGACCCTACTGCTGGTGAGCCCGTGTTGATTACGTTGGGTATAACGTCGGCGACTGCTCAGCCATGTAGGTGGACGGTCTCGCCGGACACGATTGTGGTCAAGATTCAAAGTCACACGATCAAAGGCGACCACACGGGCCTGCAGGGCGAGAAGGGGGACGTGTGGACAACAGAAGTCTGCGATACAGCTGTCCCGAAGGGAGACCTTCTACTTCAGCCAGGAGTCGAGCGCGCGATCACCCTGGTTTGGCAGCCATTTCCTGGGGACAATGCCGGAGAGGATGGGCGATACTGCCCCGGAACCTACGCTTGGATGAAGCGTGGCGGCTACACGGTTTACGCTGCGGCGCTCGGAGGAGAGCCGAGCGCCTTCGACTTCCAACTCAACTGAATCTACATTTCGTGTGGCGTTCTGTGCCGACCCACCTGCGGACTCACGCGCCAAGAACGTGGGCACCTGCATTCAGCCCATTCTCTTGGCCGCACTAAGTGGTCGCAATACACTGCGAGACTCGTCAGTAGGCGACTCACTCGTCCCAGCTCCGTTCGCGAACGTCAGTTTCGTGGCGTTGCCGGGACGGAAGTCGGTTGACCGCAGCGGAACGCCGCAATTGTAGATGCGGCTGCGGCGTGGAAGAGACGCCCGGACCTTCTGGGGTTCTATCGTGCAAGGCATGGGGGCGACCACGAGAGGCCCGCTGCGGCCCGAAGTTTACTGGCGTCGGCGAATGGCGGTCCTGAGCGTGGCAGCGGTGTTGGTCCTTGCGATCACAAGGGTGTCCAGTCACGGCAACGATGGCACATCGGGCGACGGCGAGGCGGGGCGAGCGGGCACGTCGCTCGTCACCAGTCCAACCGTCGGTCCGGCGGCGACCGAGCCCTCGGGTAAGCCCAACAAGAAGCAAGGCAAGAAGAGGGGCGGGAAAAAGCCCGGAAAGGGCGGAAAGGCTCATCACGGGGGGACCGTGACAGTCGGCGAGGCAACTGCAAGTCCGAGCCCCACTCCGACTCTTCCAGAACCGACTGGACCCTGCGCGGACAATGACGTCTACATCACGCCGGGGGTCGCGTCACCGGACGGCGGGTCGGACGTCACGGTCCTGCTCTCACTACAAACAAAGGTTTCCGCTGCGTGCACATGGCAGCTCTCGTCAGAGACCGTGCGAATAGATATTGTCTCGGGGTCTGACAAGATATGGAGTAGTCAGGATTGTCCCAGCTCGATACCGGTTGGGGACGTCACTGTCCGCCAGGCGTCAGTGACGCAGGTGTCCGTCCTCTGGAACGTCAAGCGCTCGAACAATGACTGCTCCGGCCATACTCGCCGGGCGAAGCCAGGCTTCTATCACGTCATCGTGACACCGGCGGGTGGGGAGCCAGTCGACGTACAGTTCCAGTTAGTTGTGGGCCCGAAGTGAACTCAAGCGTAGGAGCGGTCCTGCCATTGACTCGCGCGTGAGTTGTCTCCGTCGTCGCACCCGCTCCGGCGACTTCGTTAATTCGTGCTGTTGTCTCTGGGGACCGCGTGATCGTCCAGGTAGACGACGATCGCATTGATAGCCAGCGCTTTCCTCAAGCGTCGATCGCGAAGCCCTCTCCGAGCTGGCACTCCATTACCGAGACGGCTGTTGCGTTTCTTCGTCTTGCGATCCATGGCCCATGGAGGACCGTCGAACCAACGCATGTCGTCCGGCCCGGGCCCTGCGCGGCCAACGGACGGACAGCCACATCCACTCTCCTGTCGCATTGACGGCACCACGGATAAGGCTCCAGCCAGACGCCGTCGAGCTGGGACAGCAGACAGAACCTTGCCGCTGCGCGCGCCGACTGAGATGACTTGCCCCTTGGCGCCGTCGTGGAACCACTTGGCGAGCGCCGCCGGTGTGGTCCGGGTCGTCGAAACAACCGCCGAGCCCAAGCGGGTGCGGAGTGATCGCGCGCACAGTCACGACGCGACGTGAAATTTACCCACGTGCCTGGTCAGGTTGATCTTGGCGCAAGGAACCAGTACGGTGCGCTCGCCTTATTGATCGGTCGGCGTACATCCCCCATTGAAGGAGCTTCATGACAATCTTGCGCTATGAGACCCACCGGGCCCGGCTCGCTCTCATATTGATGCTCGCACTTTCAGTTTTGGGCCTCGGTGCTGTCGCCAGTTCTCCTGTCGCTAGTGCCGCCAGTGCCCCCGTCAACTGCAACAACCACTACAACTACGCCTACATTGACTACGCGTTGCTAAACCCGAACACGCCCTATTACAGTGGTCACAATGTTTCGGATTGCACGGTCATTGGTTACACGGACGGTCAGTACAGGAACATGCGCATCCAGTGCAAGTGGATCTCCGGGGCAGGCGTAGTTTGGTTCTACGGCGGCCAGCAAGCCAGTTCTCTCAAAGGATGGGTTCGCAGAGCCGACACGGCAGCGTCTCCTCAGCCGAATACCCTCCCGACCTGCTAATACTGGCAATGCGTGTCAAGTAGTCGTATATCGACGCGCATTACACAGGCAAACACTCGTCGCCTCAGTCACCGCTCGCGAGGGGTGACTGAGGCGACGAACTGAGATCGGGACGGGCGGGATCTCAGGGATGGCCCAGGCACATCGTGCTCGCGGCGTGTCGAACAGGCAAGCTGACCACTCAGCGAGAATGTCCCCGCGTTAAGTCCCAGATCCGGCATTGGGGCCGCTCGACGCTGCGCAAGTCGGCTGGCAATCACCAACTCATTTGGATCAGAGTCCCAGTGAGGCTCCGCCTCTGACTGCCGAGGGCTCCGTTGCGCCGGGACGCATCGTCACTCTGGTCACACCAGCAACTGGACCTGCACGACCTCCGACACACCGAGGCCTCCATGGCGGGCGAGGATGGCGCGAGCATGGCCGAACTCATGTACCGCCTCGGCCACTCCACGCCGTCGATGGCCATGAGGTACCAGCCCACAGCCGGCCTGACCGCATCCGTGATCTCGGACGCCCGCTTGTCCGCGAGGGCCGAGCGGACTGCAAGCGGCGACTGACGAGCAGACTTCGCCAAGGACCCGCGTGGCTGGACTATACAAGTCGACTACTCGTTGACAAGCCAATCTTGCTGGGTGCAATGTCTGGATCAGTTCACGGGGACCGGATTCTCGGGAGGGTCCCATATCACTGGGTTCGTCATTGGAGTTCTTCAGCGCCGGCTCGCGGCGCCGCAGCAGGCGGGCACTGGCCGCGGATCTGAGCGACACCTACTCGCCACGTTGGCGACGCCGGGCACTGTTGATCGGTGCGGCGGTCACGAGCGCCTCAGTGTGGCTGGCGACAGGTGTGCCTGCGGTGGCCGCGTACTCCAACTCGTTCGACATCAACGGTGCGTCAGGCTACGGCGGCAGCGGCCGAACCTACGGCAGCCTCGATTTCTTCCCCAGTCCCAAGACGCAGATGAGGATCGGCGGCGACATCGGCGACATCTGCCCTGGTGATAGCAAAGGGTGGCAGATGCAGGCGCTGGTGCTTCAGAACAACGGGGCGTACTGGCGCAGGACCGACATCATGCACGACTACAACGACTGCGGAAACGGCTTCGAGCACCTCAACCCGCCCCAGGACTTCTTCGCCCCGAGCGCGATCAACCAGGCTCGGGCCGAGCTGTGGGTGACCGAGCAGGGCTCGCCCCTGTTCTCGGTCGCTCAGAGCGCCTGGAAGGTGCACCCCTGATCGGTCGAACCGATTCATTGACGCGCCGACGGCAACCTCGCAGAGGTCGAGAAGCGTTCACACCTCAGAAGGGTGTCCGGACAATCGAGGGAGTGATCGAGTTTGATGGCTCGCAACGATGATGAGTTCGAGGCATTCGTCGCGGCCCGGTTCGGCCAGCTGAGGCGAGTCTCGTTCCTCGTCGTCCGTGACTGGCAATACGCCGAGGACATCGTTCAGGCTGCCTTGATGAATGTTTATTCAGCGTGGCCGCGTCTCGAGCGCCAAGGATCGCTCGAGGCCTACGCCCGCCGGGCGGTCATCAACGCCAGCATCTCGTGGATGCGAAAGCCGCGGCGCGACGTGCCATCTGAAAGCGTGCCTGACGTAGCCGAGTCGGCGGCTTCGATCAGTCGCGCCGGGCGGCTCGACGAGGACCTGGTTGCTGCGCTCAAACAGGTCACCCCCGCACAGGCCGCGATCATCGCCCTTCGTTACGTCGACGACATGTCCGTTGCCGAGGTCGCCGACCTGCTCGGCATCTCCGAAGGCACGGTGAAGAGTCAGTCGTCTCGTGGCCTCGCCAAACTCAAGAATCTGATGCAACCGGTAGGACCAAGGAAGCCTCGACCATGACTGACGAAGACACCCGCACCGGCCTGGCGCTGCGCGATCGGTTGACCTTGACGGAGCCACCTCTGACCCTGAACCCAGGCCAGCTCCGTGCCGCGTCGCGGGCCCGGCTTCGAAGCCGGCGCCGGGCTGCAGCTGGCGGCGCAATCGCTCTCGTGACCGCCGTTGCTGTGGGCGGTTGGGCTCTCGACTCGACCTTCGGGCAGCGCCACGCTCCAGTAGCCGATAACGCCGTGGCCTTCTCACCCGACAAGTTGGTAACCGCGATGCAAGCCGGCGTGTCCAGTGCACAATCCAAGAACGCCGGCCCGACATCCGTGGTGTGGCAGATGCAAGACGTTCGGGCCCAGGTCGGTCCGACGTCGAAGATGCTGTCCGGAGACGAACGCGCCAAGGCCGACCGGTGGCAGGCACGGTTCTCCGACGGAAGCGACCACCTTGTCGACATCGTGCTCATCCACGAGGGCACAGCCACGATTGAGTCGCTTCAGCAGGATTGTTCGATAAGTCTTGCCTCGAAGCTCGACGACGTGTGTGCTGCGGCCAAGACTGCCACGGGTATTCCGTACCAGTACATTGAGCGCGCCGCTTACCAGATGGACGAGTCGTGGCCGACGCCCAACGATCTGTCCCTCCCGGAGCCGGTGCCAGCCGACCAGCGCTGGTATCTCCACCAAGTTAAGGTCTTCAACCCTGACGGCCTCACTGTCGTGGCGACCGAGGTCGTGCACTCCGCGGCGAGCACCACAGCCGCCAGTCAGTGGACGCTCACCCAGGGCCTCCTCATGCAGATCGCAAGCGATCCGCTGCTCACGTTCCCACGCTGAGCTTGGGGACCCCAGAGACCCTCCGACTCGCCAACGAGAAAGCCGAGCAGCCATGACCATAAGGAAGTTGCACCTGCTGTGGAGCGCAGTAGTTGGCGTTTTGGTAGGAGCGCTGCTCGGGGTGGTGGCTCCGCCTGCTTTTGCGAGCGCCCACTACTCCCTGTGGAAGTCCTTCAACTCGGGCTCGATCCCGTATCACAACCGCTCCGCGATCATCACGCCGGAGAGCCCGCACCTCGGCGGCACTACCGTGGGCCGAACGGATGGACAGGTCCCTGCCGCTAGGAAGATGGGTGCGAGGGCGAGGGTCTTCTTCACCAGCAGCGGGGCCCTTTGTGCAGATTCGGACATGCAATATCTGAACGTGGCGACAGCTGAGTGGACTCAGTGGGTTACGTACAGTTGTCCCGGCTCTTACGTCTACAGCAAAGGCGCCACCAACACCTGGACTGGGATCGCCTACTCCTTTGATGCGGCCCTCGCGACTTCGAACTTTTTGGGGTAATGACCATGGCGTATTCATCTGATCGGCCGAACCAGAAGAAGACCGATGCGACGAGTGCTCTGCACACTCGTTTGGTTGTCGGTGCCACAGTGGCTGTCGTTGCGCTGATCACGGCGGGCGCATCGTTCGGGCTGTTCCGCGTGACGGGCGCTGGGGCCGCGGACCGTCAGGCGGACCCCTCCGCTACGACCTCTGCAATCGTCCGAGCCGACAGTTTCGACTTTAAGTTGGCAACGAAAGACTTCCCACGGAACAAGAGCGGACAGACTTACGGGTCAGCTGCAGACGCCGAAACTCCTGAGCAGGCCCCTGAACTGATCGGTGTGATTGGCGATCATCAGGTAGCTGGGTTTGTGCTTCGAGACGACTACTTCCCACCTCCGCCGCAAGACCCGAATGACGCAGCAGAGTTGGCAAGCGCGGCCCCTCGAGTTCTCAATGTCTACGATCTCGAAGGCAAAGAGAAGATAGACACGTTCTCCATGACGCCCGCTTTCGCCACGACACCTTAGTTAGTGTGCTGGTGAGGCGCGCGCCCTGAACTCGCCGTCCGTTCGCTCTCCGGACTCATGGGGTCATGCTGGCTTCTCGTGATCCCGGTCCTAGACCTGGGAGGCACCAGAGTCCATTGCCCCATCGGCCCGCCCTATGGCGTGGAAGTCGAGGTAGTCGCGGATCTCGCGCGGGAGTTGACCGCGGCTTGGCGGCCCAACCGTTTCTGACGAAGCACGTCGTTGCCGTGACGGCCACACCCTTGCTTGGCCGATTCACTCTCGCCCCCTTCCTGGCGACGGCGCTCTCAGACACCGGGCGCGCGAAATTGCGCGGTTGCCGGACGCTCGGCTACCGAGCTGACCATCGTCACGCCGGCCGCAGGGGAGCCCTTGCGCGCTCAGGCACTGGTAGAGGGAGTCCTGCCGACGCGCGGTCGATCCCTCACGATCTGGACACGCTCGACCACCCGCCACGACAGCACAACTGACGAGGATTGACGACCCCGAACGAGTACACGATCCCACGCCCTGAATAGGCCCAGCGGCGCTTCTCAACCCAGCGGCACGCATGCTACGAAGGTCCGTAGATCGGTCCGCCCACTTGGGCGGGCCGAGCGTCGTTTCAGGGGTCTTTGACGAGTAGTGACGGGCGGTGACGAACGGGCCATGCATGGTGGAGTGAAGTTCTACCGCGGATCAGCCGCGGCCGCACGGTCCTACGTCGAGACCGACTACTCGCGTGCCGACGACTACTACCTGGTCGAGGGCTGTGGGGTGGCCGAGCACTACGCCGCCGCGATCGACGACGCGTTGGTGATCGACCGTCGCCCCGACCTTGATGGTCCGACCTACGAACGCTGGGTCGCCGGCCACGACGTCGACACAGATCGACCGAAGGGTCGGTTGCGGTCCGATGACCGGGCGCTGCGCTTCGTGGAGGTGGTCGTGAACGGGCCAAAGAGCTGGTCGCTGGCCGCGGGCCTGCATCCCGACATCGCGGCGGCATATGACGCAGCCCAGACTCGCGCCGCGACCGAGATCATCGGCTGGGTCGCCGAGCACGCCACCACGCGGGTCGGGCCGCGCGGCCGGCAGGTGCAGGTGCCGGTGGAGAAGCTCGAGGCCGCCGTGGTCCGGCACTACACCTCGCGAGCCGGTGACCCACACCGTCACCTGCATCTGCAGATCAATGCCCGGGTCTTCGCGGCCGGTGCGTGGCGCGGTCTGCACTCGGTCGGTGTTGTCGACTCGATCGAAGCGATCAACGGCATCGGACATGCGGCCGTCATGTGCGACCGGGAGTTCCGCGCCGCGCTCGCCCGGAACGGCTACACCCTGAACGAGGACGGCGAGGTACGAGAGCTCGCCCCGCACGTGGGTGGGTTCAGCCAGCGTGCCTCGCAGATCACCCGCAACGTCGACCGCTACGAGGCCCGGTGGCGCGCCGACCATCCGGGCGAGGAACCCGGACCGCGGCTGCGCCGGTCATGGGACCGCCGTGCCTGGGCCCAGGCGCGGCCGGACAAGGCCGTCCCCCAGAACGGGAGCGAGCTCGTGACCCGGTGGAACGACGAGCTGCGCCAGCTCGGGTTCAGCCCGCCATCCACCCCCTCGGCTGCGGCGTCCACCCCCATCGGGTCGCTGGACCGCGACGCCATCGCGACACTGGCTGTGTCGCGTCTCGGTGCGCGACGGTCGGCCTGGAACGCCGCGGACCTGCGCGGCGAGGCCGAGCGGCTGATCACCCAGACCGGCGTCGTGGCAGAGCGGCAGATTCGGGTCGAGCTCGCCGAAGACGTCACCGCCCGTGCCGTCGGCCGCTGCCGGCCGCTGCTCGACCGCCTCGACGTACCCGACCACGTCCGCTCGCTGACTTCGACACAGGTGCTCGCGGTCGAGGACGACATCACCACCCGGCTCGCAGCCCGTGCCGAAACACCCGCCTGCGCCGTCCGCGTTGGACCGGTGATCGCCCGGCGACAGCTCGACCACGCACAGCGAGCGGTGGCCGCCGCCATCGCCGGTAGCGGGGACCTGTTGGTGATCGAGGGAGCCGCGGGCGCGGGCAAGACCACGACCCTGGCCACAGCGCGCTCCTTGCTGGAGATGCAGGACCGGCGGCTCGTGGTGGTCACCCCGACGCTGAAGGCCGCCCAGGTCGCCGAGCAGCAGGTCGGCACCGACGCGTTCTCCGCGGCCTGGCTGATCCACAAGCACGGGTTCCGCTGGGACCAGGACGGCCACTGGACGCGACAGCCGGCCAGCCCCTCGGCCGCGGCGCGGCTGCTGCCCGGTGACGTGCTGCTGGTCGATGAGGCCGGGATGCTCGACCAGGACACCGCCCGTGCGTTGCTCACCGTGGCCGACGAAGCTGGTGCCCGCGTCGCGTTCATCGGCGACCGCCACCAGCTGCCCGCGGTCGGGCGCGGGGGAGTGCTCGACCTCGCCGCCCGCTGGGCCGCGCCCGAGGCGCGCCTGGCGCTCGAGACCGTTCACCGCTTCACCGACCCGGGCTACGCCGAGCTGAGCCTGCTGATGCGCACCGGTCAGCGAGCAGGTGAGGTCTTCGACGCGCTCCTCGAGCGCGGGGAGATCCTCATCCACGCCACCGAGGTGGAACGCACCGCCGCGATCACCTCTGCCGACGGCCTGGTCGTCGCCGACACCCGTGAGCAGGTCGCGACCCTCAACGCCACCATCCGGGACCGGCACGCCGCCGATCGTGCGATCTCTGGTGAGCCGTCTGGTGAGCCCTCTGGTGGGCCGGTCACACAGCGTGGTGAGCCGGTCACGCGGCGTGGTGAGCGCATCGGCGTCGGTGACCGGGTCGCCACGCGACGCAACGACCGGGCCCTGGGCGTCGCCAACCGCGACACCTGGACCGTCCTCGCCGCAGCCGAGGATGGTGGGCTCGTGGTGAGCGGTATCAACGGTCAGCGCTCGCTCCCGGCGCCCTACGTCCGCGACCACGTCGAGCTCGCCTACGCCACCACCGTCCACGGAGCCCAGGGCGACACCGTCGACCGCGCCCACTTCGTCATCGGCGAGAACACCGGCGCCGCGGCCGCATACGTCGCCATGACCCGCGGCCGGCACGCCAACACCGCGCATCTCGTCGCAGACGACCACGACGACGCCCGGCGACAGTGGGTCGAGGCCTTCAGCCGAGACCGCTCCGACCTCGGCCCGACCCACGCCGCCACCCGCGCCGCCGACGACATCGAACGCTACGGACCACGAGCACCACTCCGCTCCAGTGCCCTCCATTCAGCAGCCCTCAGCCAACCACCCCGCCGCCCCAGAGACCCCTACCCGACCAGCGCCCCGGCGGGCGGGCACGGCATCGGGATCTGAACCAGCCTGGGTGAGCGCCAGAGCCTCGCTCGCTGCCTTTGGCCAGTGAGGAATGGCGACGGCCGGTGTCCGATCCGACCGAGCACCCGTTGCCTTTCCAAGTAGAGGGAGCCCGCCGCCAAGCGGCTCCACGATCAGAAAGGCAGCACCAATGCCAGCCACCATCACCCGCCGTGGCCGGTCCCGACCCACCCCCCGGAAGCGGCCGTCCAGCATCTGGACGACTTTCGGGGGGACGCCCGATGACCAGCGCAAACGCATCGCAACACAGGCCGTCCCCCTTGTCTCCGAGGGTCGGGGGACGCCCTTGCGGGGGCGGATGGGGGGACGCCTGCTCGTCACTCTTCGACCGCGACCGCTCACCCAGGCCGAGGAGGTAGCCATGAGCCCGATCCAGATCCCCACCGAATGGGACGACAACGGCATCCTGCTGTTCGAGGAGTTCTGCTCCTTCATCCGCACCCCGCAACGCACAGTTCGGGATTGGAAACGACGTGGAATCGGACCTCGCTGGTGGCGCTTCAACGGCAATGGTCGCCTTTACACCACCGTCGCCGAGCTCCGCCGCTTCCTGACCACCGAGCGCGATCAGCGGCCGGCGCTGGCACCAGTGACGCGGCGGGATTGACGAGGTCATACCGCAATGGCCGAGGGTCTCACTGCCAGGCAGGACGCCCGCGCGATTCGAGCGTTGGCGACCTTCCGGGCCAAGCGCGAGGCCTTGCGCGCCGGGCTGTCGTTAGACCAGCTCGACGCGGATCGCTGGGTTGTCGACGTAGATGCGCGAGACGCCGAAGTCGCGCAGGAGCGCTTGGCGCAATGAAACCGGCACCGATTCATCAGCGAGGTCCTCAGCCAACTCAGCGAACCGGCCTGCGATCGTGCCGACGAACGGCAACACCTCGAGTTTCGCCGCTTCGCCCAGCTCGGCGAGCGTGGCCTGTGCTTCCGTGATCGCGGTGTCCATCTCGGTCCTCGTCGCCGCCAGATCGTCGTCGTCCAACAGCCCCTTGATCGCCAACCGCTTCGCGTTCGCCCACTCCGCCTCGGCCTCCGTGATGCGCGCCTCGAGCCGTCGCCGCTTGCTGTCGTGGTCGACCGCCGCGAGGCCACGAGTCACGGTCACCTTCACCGTGGCCCCGCCACGGATCGGCTGGGAGCCAATGCCGCGGATGATGCGGTCAGCCAACATCGTGTTCACCTTGCGGCACTGGTCGAAGCCCTCCTTGGCGACCATCCCCGGTCGGGTGCCGGGGCAGTAGAAACGGATGCGCACGTTCGTGTAGCGACCGGGGTTGTCGACCCGGGCGTACATGCGGTGACCACAACGCCCGCAGAACACCGCGCCGTCCAGCGCGTTCTCCGGCACCGTTCGCTTCTTCATCTGTCGCTGCCCCCGCTTGGCCAGCCGACGAACATTGACGCGATTCCACAGGTCGGAGTCGACGATCGCACCGAGGGGAGACTCGCGAACAACCCTGCCAGGATCGTCATCAGCACGGACCTCCAGATAGGGCTTGCCGTTCTCGTCGCGCAGCACCTGCTGGCGGCCCCACACCAGCTCGCCCTTGTAGAACGGGTTGTCCAGGATCCCGTTGACCGTGTTGGCCCGCCAGGCGGCGTTGCCCGACTTCGTCGGAACGCCTTCCTCGGTGAGTCGGCGGGCGATCTCGTCCGAGGCGACGCCCTCATCGGCCCAGGCGAAGATGCGCAGTAGCCAGGGGTACTCGTCCGGATGGTGCTCCAGCTCGCCCGACCGCACCTTGCGCCCCCCGATGAAGGCCGGCATGCCGCTCGGCAGCTCAACGCCGTCGACCACCAGGGGTTTCATCCGCACCCCATAGGCCGGACGCATCGCCACCGTCGAACCGCTGACCACTTTCGCCCGCAAATTGCGCCGCGTCCGGCGCCGAACCTTCAGCACTTCGCCCTTGGCGTTGACCGCCCGTACGTCCGCGTCGTACATCGCTTCCTCGTCGTGCGGGTCAACCAGCCCAACATCCTCGGTGGCGAGAGTGATCCCTAGCCGCTTGCACAGGGCCGTGATCTGCTGTCTCTGGCCAACCCCGGCGGTGATGCGCTCCAGCTCGTTGACCACCAGGAATCGCACCTCTCGGTTGGCCTCCAGGTAGTCGAAGAGCTTCCGAAGCCCCGGACGATCGGCCAGCGTTCGCGAGACACCCTCGTCAGTGAACGTCTCCTTCAGGGCGATCCCGTGATCGGCGGCGATACCCTCGTTAATCACCATCTGCTCAGCCGTCGAGCCCTGCTCGTCGGTCGAGTACCGGGTGTAACCCACGCCGAGCCTCAACTTGGTGCTAGCCGGCCTCGATGCTGCGCGCATAAAGTGAGCATAGGACGGTTACGTACAACAAGAGCAGATTTCGTCCCACTTGGGCTCGAAGATCAGCCCGTCGTACTTGGCGGGGTCGGGGATGCCCTTCACGGACTTGGCGAGCATCGGCTGGACGGGCGGCATCACGGGCAGGTCCACGTCCGCGACCCTAACCGGGCCGACCCCCGGTCCACGGCGACGAACTGGGGTGCCCACCGCAGCGAAGGCTGGGACTGACCCACCGCAACCGCAGCGAAGGCTGGGACCGGCCCACCGTAACCGCAGCGAAGGCTGGGACCGGCCCACCGTAACCGCAGCGAGGCTGGGGCCGGCCCACCGCTGGTCGAGCTTGTCGAGACCACCGCAGCGAACGCTGGGACTGACCCACCGCAACCGCAGCGAGGCTGGGGCCGGCCCACCGCTGGTCGAGCTTGTCGAGACCAGCGCAGCGAACGCTGGGACTGACCCACCGCAACAGCAGCGAGGCTGGGACCGGCCCACCGCTGGTCGAGCTTGTCGAGACCAGCGCAGCGAACGCTGGGACCGGCCGACCGCTGGTCGAGCTGGTCGAGACCACCGCAGCGAACGCTGGGACCCCGCCGCCTCGACCGTCCACTTGTCTTCCACAGCTGGACCCGGGCGCCGGCTCGTCCACAAGGCGCGGTCGCCCAGCAACACATCACGCCAGGACAAGAGAGCGTCATGGGATGCCCTGGACCTACATCCTCGAATGCCGCGACAGCACCTTCTACGTCGGCAGCACCTACGACCTCGAGCGACGAATCAGCGAGCACAACCTGGGATTCGGAGCCAAGTACACAAGACCACGGGCACGCCGACCGGTGCGTCTCGTGTGGTGCTCGGAGTTCAACCGCATGGACGAGGCCTACTGGTACGAGAAGCAGATCCAGGGTTGGGGACGCGACAAGCGCATCGCGCTGATCGAGGGACGGCTGGACCTGCTGCAGGAACTGGCCAAGAGCCGTCAGCGGTTCGACGACGTCATCGCCGCATCGCGAGAAGGCCCCGCCTCGGATGGCGCGCCGGACGACACCGGCTAGGTGGAGTCGCTGCGGTGGTCTCGACAAGCTCGACCAGCGGGAGTGCGGTCCCAGCCTCGCTGCGGTTGTGGTGGGCTGGTCCCAGCCTTCGTTGCGGCGGTCTCGACAGGCTCGACCAGCGGGTGGTCGGCTCCCTGCCTTTCGTTGCGGTCGGCTCTGCGGCCCTACTCTTGGGCACCTATCCCCGGTTGGTCTGCCGGCAGGGCCCGCCTGACTTTGAATCAGGACTAGCGACGTAGGTTCGACTCCTACCCGGGGAGCGTGAGTGGTGAGCTGACGGTCATCGTGCTGGCCGCGGGTGGCGGCACCCGGATGAAGTCGAAGACCATGAAGGTCCTGCACCCCGTGGCGGGGCGGAGCATGGTCGGGCACGTGCTGGCCGCCGTTCAGCAGGTCGAGCCCCGGCGGATCGTCGCGGTCGTCGGTCACCAGCGCGACCAGGTCGGCCCGCACATCCATGCCCTCGTGCCGGACGTACTGCTCGCCACCCAGGAGGACCAGCACGGGACCGGTCACGCGGTCCGGGTCGCGATGGAGGCCGTGGCCGCCTCGGGGGAGGTGCCCGTGGGCACGGTGCTCGTGGCGTACGCCGACACGCCGCTCCTCGAGGCCGCGTCGCTGCGAGCCTTCGCCGAGGAGCACGAGGCCGCGCAGCGCGCGGTGAGCATCCTGTCCGGCGTGGTGGCCGACCCGACCGGCTACGGCCGGGTGGTCCGCAACGAGGACGGCGAGGTCGAGGGGATCGTCGAGGAGCAGGAAGCGACCGACGAGCAGCGGGCGGTGCGGGAGATCAACTCCGGGATCCTCGCCTTCGACGCGGCGTTCCTCATCGAGGCCCTGCCGAAGCTGTCCAACGACAACGCCAAGGGCGAGTACTACCTCACCGACACCGTCCACCTCGCGCGCGAGGCCGGGCTCCACGTGGGCGCCCACGAGATCGCCGACGTCCTGCAGACCGAAGGCGTCAACGACCGGGTGCAGCTGGCGCGGACCGGCCGGGTGATGAACGAGCGGATCGTGACCCGCTGGATGGAAGCCGGGGTCAGCGTCATGGACCCCGCCACGACCTGGGTCGACGCCGATGTGGTGCTCAACCCGGACGTGACGCTGCTGCCCGGCGTCCAGCTCCTCGGTGCGACGGTCGTCGAGGAGGACGCCGTGATCGGTCCCGACACCACGCTCAAGGACTGCGAGATCGGCGCCGGTGCGCGGGTGACCCGGACGCACGGAGAGCTCGCGGTGATCGGAGGCGGCGCGGAGGTCGGCCCGTTCGCCTACCTGCGCCCGGGCACCACGCTCGGCATCGACGGCAAGATCGGCACCTTCGTCGAGACGAAGAACGCCCAGATCGGCGACGGCGCGAAGGTGCCCCACCTGTCGTACGTCGGCGACGCCGAGATCGGCGAGGGCAGCAACATCGGCGCCGGGACCGTGTTCGCCAACTACGACGGCGCGGAGAAGCACCGGACCGTGGTCGGCAAGCACGCCAAGACCGGCGCCAACAACACCTTCGTGGCACCGGTGGAGATCGGCGACGGCGCGGGTACGGCGGGTGGCACGGTCGTACGCCGCAACGTGCCGCCGGGTGCCTTGGCGGTCAGCGGCGGGCCGCAGCGGAACCTCGCGCGCTGGGCGCTCTCGAAGCGGGCCGGGACCGCTCAGGCGGACGCGGCGGCGGCGGCCCTCGAGGCCGTGGAAGACTGAGCCTCAGAAGTTCGGGACTGACACCCGCCGAGACCGACCAGCCGGGAGCCCCCAAGAGCATGACGGGTATGAAGCGCACCACCGAGAAGAACCTGATGGTCTTCAGCGGGAGGGCGCATCCTCAGCTCGCCGAAGAGGTCGTCAAGCTCCTCGACACCGCACTGGTCCCGCAGTCGGCCTACGAGTTCGCCAACTCCGAGATCTACGTCCGCTACGAGGAGTCGGTCCGAGGCTGCGACGCGTTCGTGCTCCAGAGCCACACCGCTCCGATCAACGAGTGGATCATGGAGCACCTGATCATGGTCGACGCCCTCAAGCGCGCGAGCGCCAAGCGGATCACGGTGGTGATGCCGTTCTACGGCTACGCGCGCCAGGACAAGAAGCACCGCGGCCGCGAGCCGATCTCAGCCCGGCTGATGGCCGACCTGTTCAAGACCGCCGGCGCGGACCGGCTGATCACCGTCGACCTGCACGCCGACCAGATCCAGGGCTTCTTCGACGGCCCGGTCGACCACCTGATGGCGCTTCCGATCCTCGCCGACCACGTCCGCGCGAAGTACGGCGACCAGGAGCTCGCGGTGGTCTCCCCGGACGCCGGCCGGATCAAGGTCGCCGAGCGCTGGGCGTCGCGGCTGGGTGGCGCGCCGCTGGCCTTCATCCACAAGAGCCGCAACATCGACCGGCCCAACGAGACCGTCGCCAACCGCGTCGTCGGTCAGGTCCAGGGCCGGATGTGCGTCCTTGTCGACGACATGATCGACACCGGTGGCACCATCACCAAGGCAGCCGAGGCGCTGATGGCCGACGGCGCGGCCGGGGTCGTCATCGCTGCGACACATGCGATCCTCTCCGAGCCTGCCGTGGACCGGCTGAAGAACTGCCCGGCGCAGGAGGTCGTGGTCACCAACACCCTCCCGATGACGCCGGACCGCGAGTTCGACAAGCTCACCCAGCTGTCCATCGGGCCACTGGTCGCGCGGGCCATCCGCGAGGTCTTCGAGGACGGCTCGGTCACCTCGATGTTCGACGGGCATGCATAGTCGAATACCCCCGCGAGCTTCGGCCCCGGGACCACGACGACGCTCGCTTCGCTCGCGGGCTTCGCCGTCGTCGCGGCCGCCGGAGCCGATCGCGGGGCGCGCTCGCTCCGCGAGCGAGGGTCGAATACCCCCGCGAGCTTCGGCCCCGGGACCACGACGACGCTCGCTGATCTATACCCTCGCAAGCGTCGGCCCCGGGACCACGACGATGCTCGCTTCGCTCGCGGGCTTCGCCGTCGTCGGGGCCACCGAAGCCGATCGCGGGGCGCGCTCGCTGCGCTCGCAGGGCTCACGGGCTTCGCCGTCGTCGGGGCCACCGAAGCCGATCGCGGGGCGCGCTCGCTGCGCTCGCAGGGCTCGCGGGCTTCGCCGTCGTCGGGGCCACCGAAGCCGATCGCGGGGCGCGCTCGCTGCGCTCGCAGGGCTCGCGGGCTTCGCCGTCGTCGTGGCCGCCGGAGCCGATCGCGGGGCGCGCTCGCTCCGCGAGCGAGGGTCGAATACCCCCGCGAGCGAGGGACCGCGGCTTGCGCCGCCTGGAATTGGGAGTCACACCGTCCAACAGGCACCCGTGTTCGACGGGCGTAGGCTGGTTCTGCGCGTCAGGGCGCAACCGGTCCGCGGGCAGGGCAGAGCCCACCTGAGAAGCAGGAGCTGCACGACCAGTCCGTCCACCTCCTTCTGGCCTGACGTCGCGGACCGTCAAGGCCCGTGAAGGAGAGCTGTGATGGCCCATCTCCCCGACGACCCTGACCTCGGCTGGCTGCGCAAGCGCGCCAAGGAGATCAAGCGCGAGCACCCGGAGTGGCAGCTCGCCGACGCGCAGCTCCACCTCGCGCGACACTACGAGTTCCCGAGCTGGCCCGCGTTGAAGCGGTACGTCGAGCTCGTCCGCTCGTACCGACGCGCACCCGACGAGGTGCCGGAACAGGCCAGGCCCGAGGACGAGTTCCTGAGGCTCGCCTGCCTGACCTACGGGACGGACGACCCGCAGCGCTGGACGCGGGCGGCCGCGATCCAGGCCCTCGACCCGGACGACGTCTGGGTGGCCGCCGCTCGGTACGACGTCGAGGGACTCCGCCGGCTGCTTGCCGCCGACGGGTCGCTGGCCACCCGCGAGGGCGGACCGTTCGGGTGGGCGCCGCTCGCCTACCTCGCCTACGCTCGCCACGACCCGGACGTCACCGAGGCCGCGACGCTCGAGGCGGCCAGGCTGCTGCTCGAGCACGGCGCCGACCCCGACACCGGCTACCTCTGGCACGGGCTGCCGTCGCCGTTCACGGTGCTCACGGGGTGCTTCGGCGAGGGCGAGGGCGGACCCGGGAACCAACCCGCGCACCCACACGGCCCGGCCCTTGCCCGGGTCCTGCTCGAGGCCGGGGCCGACCCCAACGACGCGCAGACGCTCTACAACCGGATGTTCCGGCCCGACGACAGCCACCTCGAGCTGCTCTTCGAGTTCGGGCTCGGGACCGGTGACGGCGGCCCGTGGAAGCGTCGACTGGGCCAGGCCGCGATGGGTCCGGCTGAGATGCTCGCCGGCCAGCTGGCCTGGGCGGTGTTGCACGGTATGGACGCCCGGATCGAGCTGCTGGCCGCGCACGGCGTCGACCTCGATACGAGGCTCGACGACTTCGGCGGTGCCGGGCGGACCGCGCACGAGGCGGCTGTCGTCAGCGGTCAGGCGCGGACCGCGGAGCTGCTGGTCCGGCTCGGTGCGTCGCCGGGGACGCTCCGCGACGAGCAGCGGATGATCGCCGCGGTGCTGGCCGCCGACCGGGCCGCGGTCGCGCGACTGGAGGCGGGTGACCCGGAGCTGCTCGGCCGCGCCCGGGACGAGCGTCGGGGGCTGGTCGCCTGGGCCGCGGCACAAGCCGGCCTCGATGCGGTCCGGCTCGCTTCCGAGCTGGGGTGGGACGTCAACCGGCTCGCTCGCGTCGACGTACCGCTGGACCAGGAGTGGGAGACCGGGCTGCACCACGCGGCGGCCAACAACGACCCCGACATGGTCCGGCTGCTGCTCGAGCTCGGCGCCGACCCGACTCTCAGGGACTGTCGCTTCGACGGCACGGCTCTCGACTGGGCGGAGCACTTCGATGTGGCGGAGACGGCCCGGTTGCTGAGGGAGGTCACCGACCGTTCTGGCTGAAGTGCTGGTAGTCCTTGAGCGAGCGCCAGGTGCCGCCCCAGGTCCAGCCGATCGACTCGAACGCTCGCACCACGACGCCGTCCGGCGTGATCATCCCGGGCCGGACGTCGTCGCGGTCGAGGTACGACGACGCGAGCTCGGGCAGCACGAGGTCGTCGTTCGTGTAGGGGTTCTGGAACGGGTCGAGGTCGATGGCCAGGCCGTAGGCATGCTGGCTGAACGTCGTGGTCGATCCGGTGGCCGGCCGGCAGACGAAGGACTCGGTGTTGTTGCCGTCGCCGGTCGGGTGCGCTTCGAGCTCGGAGCGTCGGGTCACCCGGAGCTCCTCGAAGGGGAACCTCTTCTCGTAGAGCGTGCGGAACGCGCCGACCACGTCGTCCGCGACCGTGCGGTTGAGCAACAGCTCGCCGGTGTGCCGCTGGTCGTCGAAGCCCCAGAACGTCAGCCGGACGTAGGCCAGGTCGTCGGCGCCGACCGGGCAGCCGGCGGCCCACGTGGACCGTGCGAGGACCTCGGCGGGGACCTTCTGGATCACCGAGGCGAAGCCGTCGCCCGGCAGCGGAGCGAGCGTGTCCGGCAGTGTGAACCGGCGCGGGTCGAGCTCCGGCGGGGTCGGCTGGGCCTGTCCATAGCCGTCCGGTCGCAGCTGCAGTGGCCGGGTGCCGAGCCAGGGCGGCGGCACGGTGCCGGGCTCGGGTGTCGACGGCGGGGGCGTCGGAGGCTCGGACGTGGGAGCGGGGGTCGTCGGCGTGGTCGAGAACGTCGGGCTCGGGGGGAGCGGGGGCTCGGCAACCGGTGGGTCGTCGGACGAGCAGCCGGCCAGCGCCAGCACGAGGACAAGCCCCGCGACCCGGCTACGCCCGGTCATCGAGAGCGTCTTCCCACGCCCTCCGGAGCACGGTCGGTACGTCGCCGGCGAGCGCCTCGCGCACCAGGTCGAGCTGCGCCCGGTCGAGGTGGAACCGCGGGAACCCGTCCCCGACCACCGAGGAGAACGCCGGCCCGCGAGCGGCCCAGCGCGGCCCGGCCTCGAGGTAGCGCGGGAGGTACGCCGCAGCCAGCTCGCCCTGCTCGGCCGGCCACAGCCCGGCGGCAACGGCGCTGAACCGGCGGTTCGAGACGTCGTCCTCCATGAGGGCGCTCCACGCCTCCGCCTTGGCTTCCGGAGCGGGCCGCGAGGCGAGGGCGGTGGCGGCGCCGAGGTCGCCGTTCGACGTGCCGTCGCGGCGGCGTTCCTCCTCGATCGCCTCGGCGTCCAGCCCGCCGAGACCGGCGAGCCGGTGCACCACCCGCCACCGGAGCTGCGGATCCAGGGCCACGTCGTGGTCGGTGCGGTCGTCGGCCAGCCAGCGGCGCAGCTCGTCGGCATCCCGGCTGGCGCGGGCCAGACCTCGGGTGAACGCCACCTGGTCGCCGCCGGCGTCGAGGCCGGCCCGGCAGGCGGCGGCCACCCGTTCGTGCGCCGCGACCGCGTCGTCGGCGGGCACCCGCGTGGACATCACCGCCCCGAGCGTCGCGTCGGCGACCGCGGTGATCAGGCTGACGTGCCGCTCGGCGGGCAGGTGCCGGTCGACTAGGACGAGGAAGCGCTCGACCGCGAGGTCACGGCCCGCCACGGAGTCGATCGCCGTCGCCCACAGCACCGACCGCGCCAGGTCGTCCTCGAGCGCCCCGAGGCCGTCCTCGACGGCCACCCAGGAGCGTTCGTCGAGCTGCACGCGCGCGAACGTCTCGCCGTGAGGGTTGGGCACGACCACCCGGCCGGCCCAGTCGTCGAGCCGCACCGGCTCGGTGTCGAGGTCCACGACCCTGCGGTCGACCTCGGCCAGCCCGTCGTCGTACGCCGTGACGAGGAACCGGTGCGGCCGGACACCGTCGCGGACCAGCACCGGTACGTCGCCGTCGCGCTCGACGCGGATGGTGTCGTGCCCCGACTGCCGCAGCCAGACCTCCGCCCACGCCCGGACCTCGCGCGGCGACGCCTCGTCCAGCGCGCCGACCAGGTCCGCGAGGGTGGCGTTGCCGAACCGGTGCTTCGTGAGGTGTGCGTTGACGCCGGCCAGGAAGTCCTCGTCGCCCATCCAGGTGACGAGCTGGCGCAGCGAGGAGGCGCCCTTCGCGTAGGAGATGTCGTCGAAGTTGGTGGAAGCGGCGTCCACGTCAGGAACGTCCTCGGGCAGGGGTGCGACCGGGTGTGTCGAGCGGCGCCGGTCGGCGACCATCGCGCTCGGCTTGTGCGTGACCTGGAAGCCGACCCAGGTGCCGGTGAACCCGGCCGCGTCCTCACTGACCCGGAACCCCATGTACTCGGCGAACGACTCGTTGAGCCAGATGTCCTCCCACCAGGTCTGGGTCACGAGGTCGCCGAACCACATGTGGGACATCTCGTGGGCGATCACCATCGCGCGCGTCTGCCGCTCGACCTCCGTGACCCGGCCCCGTGGGAGGAGCTCGTCGCGGAAGGTGACGCAGCCCGGGCTCTCCATGGCGCCCCAGTTGAGCTCCGGGACGAGGACCTGGTCGTAGGTGTCGAACGGGAACGGCTCGTCGAACAGGTCGGCGTAGTGGTCGAAGCACTGCTCGGTGATCCGGCGCAGCTCCTCGAAGTCGCGGTCCAGCTCCGGCGCCAGCGATCGGCGCGCGTGCCAGCCCATGGGGAGACCGGCGTGCTCGAAGGTCCGCGAGTGCCACGGCCCCGCGCACAGCACGAACAGGTCGATCGGGATCGGCGGGGTCGGCGTGAACTCCCAGGCGTCCTCCTGCGTGCTCTGCCCATTCCTGGAGGCCGGCGCACTGTTCGACAGCACGGTCCAGGCCGGGTCGGCCACCACCCGCAACGTGATCGGCGCCTTGAGGTCGACCTGGTCGAAGCAGGCGAACACCCGCTGGGTGATGTCCACGCCGACGTACGCACTGACGTAGCGCTCACCGTCCGCGGGGTCGGTGAAGGTGTGCATCCCGTCGCCGTCGGTGACGTAGGGCAGCCGCGCGTCCACCACCACCTCGTTGCGCTGGGCCGGCTCGGTCAGCAGCCCGGTGAGCGCGATCCGCGCGCCGTCGTACGCCGCCTCGACAGTGGTGTCGTTCACCGTGACCCGGAGGTCCTGACCCTGATGCAGCTCAAGGAACGTCTCCGGCGCGTTCGACGAGAACCGCAGGGTGACGCGGCTGCCGAAGGTCTGGAGATCGGTGAGGTCGATCTCGACGTCGTAGGTCACGTCGGAGAGCTGGGCGGCCCGGTCTCGGGCCTCGGCGAGGGTCAGGGAGGGCACGGGTCCCACGCTACGGTTTCGAGACAATTCGCCTGGTCGGGGCGCCCTCGTTAGACTGCTGCGGTTGCCTCGGCGAGGGAGCCCGGACGTCCGGGTTCCGTGATCGACAGGGCGGCGCTCTCCTCTCAGGGGGTGTGCCTCCGCGATCGCGTCGAGGCCCCCAGACACGGGACACAGCCCGGAGACCCAGAGGAGCACCACGCATGGCCACCGAGAAGATCGCGGCGGAGACCCGCAACGAGTTCGGCAAGGGCGCCGCGCGGCGCATTCGCCGCGACAACAAGATCCCCGCCGTTCTCTACGGCCACGGCAACGAGCCGGTGCACGTGACCCTGCCGGGCCACGACACCATGATGGCGCTCAAGCACGGCGGCTCCAACGCGCTGCTCGAGCTCCAGATCGAGGGCACGCCCCAGCTGGCGCTGACCAAGGCCGTGCAGATCGACCCCATCCGCCGGGTCATCGAGCACATCGACTTCGTCGCCGTCCGCCGGGGCGAGAAGGTCACCGTCGACGTCCGCGTCCACCTCACCGGCAGCGCTGCCTCCGAGACCGTGGTCGTCACCGAGAACTCCACGGTGCAGATCGAGGCCGAGGCGACCAACATCCCGGAAAACATCGAGATCTCGATCGAGGGGCTGCCGGCCGGCACCCAGATCCTGGCCGGTCAGCTCGAGCTGCCCGAGGGCTCCGTCCTGCTGGTCGACCCGGAGACGCTCATCGTCAACATCCGGGAGCAGCAGAGCGAGGAGGCCCTGGAGGCCGAGCTCGAGGAGGCCGAGGCCGAGGCAGGCATCGAGCGCGAGGAGCACGAGCTCACCGACGAGGAGCTCGCTGCCGAGGGTGGCGAGGGCGCCGAGTCCGCCGAAGGTGGCGAGGCCGCTGCCGAGGGCGACGCCTCGGAGGAGTGACGGAGCAGCCCGACACCGTCGTCGAGCCCTGGATCGTGGCGGGGCTCGGCAATCCCGGTCCGGCGTACGCCGGCCACCGGCACAACGTCGGCTACCTCGTCGCCGACGAGCTGGTCCGGCGCCTCGGTGTGCCCTTCAAGGCCCACAAAGCCAGCCGTTCCGAGGTGGCCGAGGGCCGGCTGGCCAACCATCAGCAGAGCCCTGGTCAGCCGGGGCCGCGCGTAGTGGTGGTCCGGCCGCGCTGCTACATGAACGAGCTCGGCGGGCCGGTCAAGGCGGTGCTGTCGTTCTTCAAGGTCGGCCCGGAGCGGCTGGTCGCGGTCCATGACGAGCTGGACATCCCGTTCGACACGATGCGGGTGAAGTTCGCCGGGGGCGACAACGGGCACAACGGCCTGCGCTCCATCCGTGCCGCGCTCGGCACCGGTGACTTCTACCGGGTCCGGGTAGGTATCGGCCGACCGCCCGGACGGCAGGACCCCGCCGACTTCCTGCTCTCGAACTACTCGAGCACCGAGCGCAAGGAGCTGCCGTTCCAGGTGGACCGCGCCGCGGACGCCGTCGAGTCGCTGCTGACGATGGGCCTGGCCGACACCCAGCAGCGGTTCAACTCCTAGTGTCCTGATTCTGAATCAGGGCACTAGCCTCGATCTTTCGTGACCTCGGCTGCTCGACGTGAAGGTCGGCTGATCTGAGGGGCGTTCGGGTTGGGGCGTGCTCGGGCTCCGGCGCTCTTGCCGCCGGTTCGTCCGGGTCCTGGGTGTCGGGTCGTGGTCGATGGTTCAGGTGGTGCCGAGCGCGGCCCAGCCGGTGTCGATGAGGTGGCCCCAGGGCCAGCCGCGTGGGAGCCGTAGGTGGTGTCGTCGGCCGCTGCGGATGATCCGGCCGGCCACGCCCAAGATCCGGAACCGGAGACGTTTGGGCTCCCAGCGCCGGGCGGGCTGGGACTGGTCGAAGGCCAGGGTCTGGGTCCAGGCGAGCAGGTCGGCGGCCAGGGCGACGATCTCGAGCCAGAGCTGGTTGTGGTTGAAGCCGTGGAAGGGCAGGTTGCGCAGCCCGGTGTCCTTCAACGCGCGGATCCGGTCCTCGCAGCGGGCGCGGTGCCGGTGTCGGACCTCCAGGGTGGACAGGGTCCAGCCGGGGCCCCTGGTGTTGGTGGCAAAGCAGGTGACCCGCCACCCCTCGTGGTCGGTCAGCCGCAGCTGAGCCCCGGGGTGGGGCCGTTCGCGTCGGGCGATGACCCGCATCCCGGGCGGCCAGTCATCGGCGGTGCCGGTGCGTTGGGTGGCCGGGATCCAGGCGGTCAGCTCGGCGACCTGGGCACCCTCGCGGGGCTGCCCATCGCCATCGACGGCGGCTCGCCACGCTTGGGCGGGAAGCCGGTCGAGGGCGGTCTTGATGGTCTCGTGGGCGGCGAACCCGACCGAGTAGGTCAACCCCAGATCCTGCACGTGTCGCAGGAACGCCTTCGACGCGGCACCGGTGTCGGCGCGGACCAGCACCTGGCCCCGCTCACGGTCCGGCAGCTGCTCGAGTGCCTGGTCCAGCACGCTGATGTGGTCGGCGACCGCGAACGCCGAAGCCGAACCGGTGCGCAGCATCGCGGCCAGGGTTTCCCCGGTCCCGTGCTCACCGTGGTCGACGAAGGCCAGCAGCGGATGGAACCCGTAGCCACGCTTGAACGTGGACGCGGCCAGCTCCTTGTCCGAGTGCGCGGTCACCAACGTGGCGTCGATGTCGATGATCACCTGGCCACCAGGCTGACCGGCGACCGGTCGGCGCCGGGCCCAGACCCGGGCACGAGCAGCCGCCCGTGCGGCACGGATCGCCGCCACCGCGGCGCCGACGTCGGCGGCCAACCTGGCGAACAGCCGCGAGACCGTCGGATCGCTGGCCACCGGCCCGAACAGCACCGGCTGAGCCCGGACCGCCGCCACATCAGCCAGACAGTCCCCACCCAGAGCCACCGCGTGAGCGACATCGAGGAACACCTTGCCCGGCTCGTGGACAGCACGGCCGCCCCGCCACGGGGACAACGCCTCGACCAAGCCACGATCGATACCGCTGACCCGGATCGCCTCAACCGACAGCACGGCTCCGGCCGAGGAGACAAGCGACTCACGGGCCGGATCCAGAACCACACGACCAGCCGAGATAACCTTCACCTACGGAGTGCCTTTCCGCTCGAGACCTTGAGACTTCGCAATCACAAGAATCCCGTGCAGGACAGGCACTTCCGTGCGTTACGCGCCGAGCACCACTCCAACGACGTGAAAGATCGAGGCTAGTGTCCCGCACTGGAAGTACGGTGCGTAAGTCCGTGCTCCGAGTGCGTGCATCGCCAGGCGTCGGAGCGACGCTCTACTTGTTCGTCCAGCCAGCGACGGCAACGCCGCGAGGTGCGTGCTCGGGGTGCGGAATTATGTGCCGAACTTTCAGTGCGGGACACTAGCTAGTCCCCGGGGGCCTGCCAGCCCATCTCGTTGGCCATGCCCACCGCGGCCAGCTGGGAGGACACCTCGAGCTTGGCCAGGATCGACTTCACCTGGGTGCGCACGGTCGCCTCGGAGACTGCCCCGCGCTCGGCGATCTGGCGCACCGCGCGCCCCTTCATCAGGTGACCGAGCACCTCTGTCTCGCGGATGCTGAGCTGGTCGAGCCGCGACCCCATGCCCTTGCGTGCGAGCTGGTGGCGGCTCCACTCGGCGAGGAGCTCGGCGCGCTCCTCGCGGTCGATGACGGGGAGCCCGGTGATGATCCGCCTGACCGCGGCGATGACGTCCTGCACCGGTTGGGTCTTCGAGAGCACCGTGCGCGCGCCGGCCGCGATGGCTCCGCCCCACCGGGCGCGATCCTCGGACCCGGTGACGACCACGACGTGGGCGCCGGTGCTCGAGATCGGGTCGATCAGCCGCACGCCGTCGCCGAACGCCCCCAGGTCCAGGTCGAGCAGGACGACATGGGGTCGCTGCTTCGCGACTGAGGTGACCAGTGCGCCGGGTGCCGCAGGGTTGTCGGGCAGCTGGACCCGGCGCACGTCGTAGCCGGCGACGCTGAGCACGACGTCCATGGCCCCTGCGAACAGGTGGTGGTCCTCGACGATCACCACCCGCTGCTCGACACGGTCAAGCGACGTGCTCACCAGCGCTCACTTCCGCGGTGGCAGGCGCGAGGCGCAGTGCGAATGACGCACCCGCGGTCCCGGGCACCAGCTCCAGGCGACCCCCGAGCTGCCGGGCGAGGTCGGCTGCGACATGCAGGCCGATGCCCTGGCCGGGCGAGCCCGGCCGGCTGACTCCCCAGTCGAAGAGCCGCTCGCGCAGCTCCGGTGCGATGCCCGGGCCCTGGTCGGACACCGTGACGGTGACGCCGTGGCCCTCGGGGTCGCGGGTGACCAGGACCGAGACGGCATCGGGGCCACCGTGCATCGCGGCGTTCTCGAGGAGCACGTTGATGACCTCGGCGATGTCGTCGGAGCGGCCCATGGCGCGCAGCCCGGACGGCTGCCAGACGACCACTCGGCCGCGGGCCAGGTGCGAGAGGACGATCTGACCGATGACGTCGTCGAGATCGACGCTGCGGTGCCGCTTCGGCACGCGGTCGGCGACCAGCCGCTGGAGGCGCTCCACCTCGGCCCGCATCATCGAGGTGAGGGCGTCGATGCGGTCGGCGGTCAGGCCCTCGGCGATCAGCTTCTGCGCCGAGGCGATGCCGGCCACCGTCGTGTTGATCTCGTGCAGGCGGGCGCGGTCCTCGCGGACACCGACCTCGACGGTGTGCAGCTGCTGGTGGAGGTCCTCGACCTCCTGCTTCTCCGCCTCGATGGCCTGGTGCAGCACCGCGGCGGCGGTGACGGCGAGCAGTACGGCACCGAGCAGGCCGGTGGCCAGCGCGATCACTCCGCCGACCGCGGAGCCCAGCACGAGTGTCAGAATCCCGACCGCGACCCGGGCCCGCGCCCAGTGCGGGAACTGCTCCAGGCGGAAGAGCGAGGCCGCGAGGGCGATGGCCAGCACGGCCAGCACCACGATCCGGATGGCGTCATTGTGCACCAGCGACGGCAGCGGAGGCGCCTCGACGAGCACGACGTGCCGCGCACCCGCGACAGCGAGCCCGACCACGAGACCGATGGCCAGGGGGTCGCCGTGCAGCCGGATCACTCGGGAGGCCAGCAGCGTGCCGAGCAGCCCGAGCACGATCGCCACCTGGAACGCGAACAGCCATCCGGCCTGGGTCTCCACCGTCTCGGGGTGGGTCAGCGAGAAGGGGCCGAGGGCCAGTCCCGGCATGGCCGCCACCGCGGCCAGCAGGGCGAGCCAGCCCGTGGTCTCGTTGGTGGTGATCCGCCAGTGCAGGTACATGAAGACGCCCGCGGCCAGGGTGGCCGTGCCGATGAGCAGGCTGCGCGCGTGCGAGGCGGTCGTGAGGACGTCACGCTCCGGTACGAACGTGAGCGTCGCCAGCAGCGGCGCAAGCATCAGCACCAGGACGAGGGCAGTCCCTCTCCAGTTCCACACACTCAAAGGAATTCGAAGCGTTTTCATCGGGCCCCCACAGGCTCCGTTGACGTCCCCGAGGCATGTCGGGCGCAGACCCCCGGAATCCTCGCGACGACGCGGCGCACTCTAGTACCTAAATTCGGGTAAGGGAACCAGCACTCGCCAAGGTCGGCGACCAGGCCGATCGGCCAAAGTGACGGCAGGACGCCCTGACGTCAATAGGCTGTGCCGGTGACCTTCGATCCTGGTACGCCGCCACCCGACGCCGACGACCACGTGCTGGCCGGCTGGGTTGCCGAGACCGCCGGCCGCCGCCTGCTCGAGGTCCGCCAGGAGGGACTCGAGGGGCGCGAGCTCAAGGACGCCGGTGACCTGGCCGCCCACGACCTGATCATGGCTCTGCTGGCCGAGCATCGACCGGGCGACGCCGTGCTGTCCGAGGAGGGCAAGGACGACAAGGTGCGCCTCACCCGCGACCGGGTCTGGATCGTGGACCCGCTCGACGGCACCCGGGAGTTCTCCGAGCCGCCGCGCGACGACTGGGCGGTCCACGTGGCGCTGTGGCATCGAGGCATTGGAGCGAACGGCGAGGGTGACCTGGTCGCCGGCGCTGTCTCCCAGCCGGGCCTGGGCCGGACCTTCACGACCGGCGCGCCGCCGGTCGTCCCGCCGAGCTCCGCACCGCGGCCACGGATCGCGGTGTCCCGCAGCCGTCCACCGGCATTCACCGAGGGACTGGTCGCGGCTCTCGCAGGTGAGACCGTCGCGATGGGTTCGGCCGGCGCCAAGGTGATCTCGGTGGTACGCGACATCACCGATGCCTATGTGCACGCTGGCGGTCAGTACGAGTGGGACTCCGCGGCCCCCGTGGCGGTGGCCCGTTCCGCCGGGCTCTTCGCCTCGCGGGTGGACGGTTCGCCGCTGCTCTACAACCAGGACGACGTCTACCTGCCGGACCTGGTGGTCTGTCGCCCCGAGCTGTCCGAGCGGATCCTGACCCACCTCGCCGAGCACGGCGTCGCCTGAGGGCCTGCGACTCAGTAGGCGCCCTGGTGGAGGACGACCGCGCGGAAGGTCTTCACGGCGATCTTGAGGTCGAGGGTCCACGACCAGTTGTCGACGTACTGGAGGTCGAGCCGGACCGTCTCCTCCCACGTCAGGTCCGAGCGTCCGGAGACCTGCCAGAGCCCGGTCAGGCCCGGCTTCACCACGAGGCGGCGCCGGAGGTCGGTGGTGTAGTCGCGCACCTCCGACGGCAGTGCCGGTCGGGGCCCGATGAGGGACATCTCCCCCCGGAGCACGTTGATCAGCTGCGGCAGCTCGTCGAGCGAGTACTTGCGAAGCATTGCGCCGAGCCGGGTGATGCGCGGGTCCTGCCTGATCTTGAACAGGACGCCGTCGCGGTCGGACTCGTTCGCTTCGGCCAGCTCGTGGACCACCGTGTCGGCGTCCTGGCGCATGGTGCGCAGCTTGTAGACCGTGAACAGACGGCCGTGCCTCCCGACGCGCGTCTGGCGGAACATCGCAGGGCCGGGGGAGTCACGACGGACCAGGAACGCGAGCGCCAGGAGCAGCGGCCCGAGGAGGACCAGGAGGAAGGCCGCCGCGGCGCGGTCGGCGACGTTCTTCAGCACGTGAGTCGCCCCGGTGATGGCGGCCGGGCGCACCCGGAGCAGCTGCTGACCACCCAGGGCAGAGAGCCCGATCCGGCTAGGCGCGACATCGCGCAGCCCGGAGCTGACGAGAAGCTCCGTGCCGTCGTCCTGGAGCCAGCAGCCCCAGCGACGCAGTTCGGAGTGGCTGATGCCGGAGCTCGGGGCCACGACCACGGCGTCCGCGCTGTGGGCGCGTACGACCTCGAGCAGGTCCTCGGTGCCGTGCCAGACGGTCATGTGGTCCAAGGCCTCGCCGTAGTCGTTCGAGTCGAGGGGTTCCTGGCCGTACACGCAGGCCGCGACGGGTACGACATCAGTGCGTCCGGAGCTGGTGGCTCGGCGGGCCTCGTGCAGCAGGTGGTGGAGGCTTGCGGGGTCGCCCACCAGCACCACGCGCCGGACCGCGGGCTGGGCCAGCAGCTGGCCGATGCGGCGGACCACGACCGAGAGCACCGGCGCCAGCACCACGACCAGGATCACTGACCGAGCGGCCTCGCGAGAGGTGCCGGGCAGCAGGGCTGGCGAGATTGCGACCGTGCTCCACGCCACCAGAGCCGCCAGTGCGGCGGCACGGAGCAGGGTCTTCGGTCGGACGGCGTTGGGGGACCCGCTGATGGAGGTGTAGCCGCCGCACACAGCGACGGCGAAGGGCCAGATCACGATCAGCGACAGGAGCTCGGTCGGGGACCAGGCCGGTAGCACGGCTCCGCCCACCGCCGCTGTGACAGCGGCCGCCAGGACGTCGGCGCAAGCCAGGATCCACGGCACGCGCTGTCGTCGCACTGCGGGGACGACGCGCAGCTCCCGGGCGGCGTCGACCGTCTCTGCGAGCGCAGCGGCAACCGTCGGTAGCCCCGTCGTCGTCGTCATCGGGCCCCCCTTCGCCACGACCGAGTGCGCTCAACCTAGGTGGGTCGGGCAATCGGGTTCATGCCACATATCGGGCATGTTTCGCCACCGTTCACGAAGTCCGGAGGCGCGCGTCAACGAGCGGAGTGTGCGGACGGCGCACCCCGCGAACGGTCAGACAGCCAGTTGCGGGGGTCGCCAACCGACCTGGTGCGCGAGCCCGACGGCCGCGATCTGGGAGGTGACTTCGAGCTTGGCGAGGATCGCCTTGACCTGGGTCCGGACGGTGGCCTCCGACACGACCCCGACGGTGGCGATCTCGCGAACCGTCCGACCGCGCATCAGGTGCGCCAGGACCTCGCGCTCCCGGACTGTGAGCTGGCCGAGCCGGCCCTGCATGTCGACGAGGTGCGAACGCTCGGTCACCCAGGCCTCGAGCAGCTCCTCCCGCTCCTCGCGCATCATCACCTGGAGGCCCTGGTTGATCCGGCGGACGGTCGCGAGGATGTCGTTGAGCGGCCGCGACTTCGCGAGCACCTTGCGGGCGCCGAAGCGGACCGCCTCGCCCCATCGCGCCCGGTCCACGGACGCGGTGACGACGACGACGTTGATGCCGGCGCTCGCCAACGGGGCGATCAGCCTCTCTCCGTTCCCGAACAGCCCGAGATCCAGGTCCAGCAGCGCGATCCGTGGCCGCTGCCGGGTGACCGTGCTGAGCAGTGCCCCGGGCGACTGCTCCCGGTCGGGGATCTCCACCCGTCGGACGTCGTACCCCTCGACGGTCAGGGCGAGCTCGAGGGACTCGGCGAAGAGGACGTGGTCCTCGACGATGACGATCCTGAGCTTGCTACGCGACGTTGTGCGATGCGGCATGAGCGATCTCGCTAACTGGAAGCCGGGCGACGAACGTCGCACCACTGGTGGGCGAGTCGGCGAGCACGAGGCTGCCTCCCCGTTCGGACATGAGACGTCTGGCGATGGACAGGCCGAGCCCCTGGCCCGGTGAGTTCGGCCCTCGGACACCGGTGGTGAACAAGTGGGGCCGGACCTCGTCCGCCACCCCAGGTCCGTTGTCGGCGCACGCCACCTCGACGTACCCGTCGACGCTGGACACCTCTACTCGGGCCACCCCGTCGCCGTGGCGACGAGCGTTCTCGAGGAGGATGTTGACCACCTCGGCGAGGCCGTCGGGGTCACCCACCGCCCGCACGTGGCCCGGGGTCCAGTGGACATCGAGCCCGCGCTCCTGGTGGCTGATCACGAGCTGCTCGACGACGTCGTCCACGTCGAACTCACGTGCCGGTGCGGGAGCCCTCGCGCTCATCAGCCGGTCGAGGCGGGACAGCTCGGCGTCGAGCATGTTCTCGAGCCGTGCGCGGTGCTGAGGGGACAATCTCGGTCCCTGGCGCATCACCCGCGAGGCGGTGGTGATGCCCGCGACGGTGGAGCCGACCTCGTGCAGCAGCTCGCGCTCCTCGAGCACGTCGGCGCGAACCTGCGCCAGGCTCTCCTGGAGACGCTGCAGCTCGCGCTGGTTCTCGAGGACCGACCCGCGCAACAGCGACTGGGTCATCGTGCAGAGCACCACGGCACCCACCAGGTTCGCGAGCACCGCGGTGGTGACGACGATTTCGTTGTGCACGTCGAGATAGCCGACGCAGTGCGCGGCGGTGAGGAGGACCGCGCAGGTCGCCAGCCGGCGCCGCGCCCACATCGATACCTGGGTTCTCTGCAGCACCGCCGACGCGAGCAGCAGCCCGGTGACCATGACCACGGTGGTGAGCAGCTCCTGCGTCGTCGGAGAGACGACGAACGGCGGCGCGAAAGCGAGCGTGAGGCAGGCGACAGCCGTGAGCAGCAGGCCGCCGATCGCTCCGACCAGCGCGGGATCGCCCGGGACCTCGACGCGCTCGGCCAGGCAGGTCAGCACGATGAGCACGACCAGCAGGACGATCTCGCCGACCTGTGGCCAGCTGTCGCGAGGCCCCGCGGTGGCCGCGTCGAGGAGCGACGACCGGACGAGGCCGTAGAAACCGGCGACGGCCAGACCGACCGTCAGCCAGCCGGCCAGCCTCGCGGTGCTCTCCCGATCCAGTGTCGAGCTCGTCATCCGCCAATGGAGGTAGACGAAGACCGCTGCGCCCAGGACGAGCGCGTAGGCGATGAGCTCACTGGAGCGAAGGAGCTCGCCAGACCACCGTGAGTACTGCAGCAGCAGAAGGACGGGGATGACTGTGGTCACGGTCAGAACCGTGAAGACCAACACCCGTCGCGCGCCGTTGGAGACGCCGTAGCCGAACATTCCCATGACCCCCCAGTCCGATCGGCCTACCAGACTGCGACGGTGCCGAGTCAACCTTGCAGCTGGTGACCGCGCCCAACACGCGGTACGACCAACCTCATGCCCCATCCACGAGGTCTCAGAAGAGAGAAGTCTCTTCCGGAAACCGCAGGTCGGGGAAAAACCTCGTATTCCGTGGGGGATCGAGAACGGACGTTATACCGGATTCTGGGGGTGCGTATGACCCGTTCGGGCCATTTGGACCCCGTTCCATCTGGGGGTTGCGGCGTCCCCAATATCAGGGGAACCGCACGCGAGGGGGTGGACTGGTCCGCCTGCGCGGACATGATCGGGGCGAATCGGATCGATCTCTGGCGGCGGAAGGACCCCACATGGCATCCCGACCGGTGCCGCGCGCGTTGCCTGGCTCCTCGTCGCCTCGGGTGGCGGTAGCGGCCGACCAGAATCTGGTCGCGGAGTCGGTGCGCGCCGCGATGCTCCACCGTGGCTATGACGCCGTCGTCGTTCGATGGCCCGTGGTCGAGGACCTGACGGGTGCGGCGGCGACTCGCCGCCGGCGCCGTTCGTGGCGCGCGGCCGGCCCGCCCCCTGACATCGGCCTGCTGCTGAGCGACCTCACCAAGATCAAGCAGGTGCGCGGGGCCCAGGCGCTGATCAGCGCCCTCGACGTGCCGTGGCTGGTGCTCGCGGGCGTGCCCCGCGGGCCCGCCTGGGGCGCCCTGTACGAGGGCGGCGTCAACCTGATCGTCTCCACCGACATCGGGCTGGACGACCTGTGCGGCTACGTCGACGACCTGTACGCCGGCCGGACGCCGCTCGAGGCCGGCCGACGACGCGAGCTGATCCGGGCCTGGCGCGTCTTCGCGGCTCACCGTGGCGAGCTCACCGAACGCCTGAGCTCGCTGACCGGACGCGAGGAAGAGGTGCTCCGGCTGCTCTACCAGGGGCTCGCGGTGCGCATCATCGCCGAACGCGGTGAGGTGACCGAGGCAACCGTCCGGAGCCAGGTGAAGGCGATCCTGCGCAAGCTCGACGTGAACTCGCAGATCGCCGCTGTGGCCGCCTATCAAGAGGTCCAGTCCAGCTTCGCGGTCCGGTCCGTCGTGACAGCGGGCCGCGAGTCGGGAGCCGACGGCTAGGGCTTGGCCGCGCTCGCCGACGGGTGGCCCGATGGGCCGCCCGTTTTCCTCGTGCGATTCTTCGTGGATTGATCGAGTTTTGTTCGCAACTGAACGCGGGAGCCGCGCTTTCCCGACCGTGTAGCCGCCACGCGGACGGCCCCTTGTCAGACGTGGAGAGGGCCAGAAACGGGCCGCTGGCCCCGAGTGAGGGACCAGCGGCCGGATGCTCCAGTCGGGTGCTGCTGGGCCGCCTCAGCTGGCCTGACGCAGCAGGACCGACCACATGGTGGCGTTGGCCGACGCGGAGTCTGCGGTGGCCACGAGCCCGCCGTAGGTGCCCACGGCCACGGGGCCACCGCTGTCCGCCAGCACGCTGCAGACGTGACCGGCATTGAGGTTGCAGATCGCCTGTCGCTGGGAGACTCCGCCAGGCAGCGTGAACCCGGTCGTCGCGGAGGACTTGTCGGCCCAGTACGACACCGCCCAGTCTCCCGGCCCGGCCTCGAGCGTGGGAGTGGCGTGGCCCGTCTGGACCACGGTCTCGGACGCCTTGGCGAACTGCGGCGCCAGCATGTCACCGCTGTAGACGGCGACGGTCAGCGTGTACTTGGCGGCCGCGTCCAACGTGAACCGCACGGTCTTCCCGCCGTCTCCCGGGGCGGCGACCTTCGTGTAGACGATCGTCTGCATGGTTCCCGACGTTGCGGTGTCGACCACGGTCCACCCGGTCACGCCACTGGTCGGCACCCCGGCGACGCGGGTGGCGTCGTTGAGGCTGAGCACCAGCAGCAGCCGGTCACCGGCCGCCGTCGCCGCAGGGACGATCGTGTTCGGCGTGGCCACGTTGCCCTGGTTGACGTTGCTGCCCACGAGGGCGATCGGGCGGACCGCGACCGGTGCGGCGTTGCGCGTGGTGCTGCCGGTGCCGTTGTCGTTGTCGGTCACCGTCAGTGTCACGACGTACGTGCCGGCCGCGTCGAAGGCGTGACTCGACGTCGGTACAGCCGTGGTGTCCGTGTCGCCGTCGCCGTAGTCCCACGCGTATGACGTGACGTTGCCGTCACTGTCACCCGAGGCGTTGGCGTCGAAGCTGCAGTCGAGGAACGTGCAGCTCACCGTGAACGACGCCGTCGGATCGGCGTTGGTCCGGACGACCGAGACCGCGATGACCACCGAACCAGTCGTGCCCTCATCGTCGGTCACCGTCAACGTCACGTCGCGAGTGCCCGAGGTCACGAAGTCGTGGTTCGGGGTGGCGCCGGTGGCGGTGCCGCCGTCGCCGAAGTCCCACGCGTACGACGCCACGTTGCCGTCCGGGTCGCTCGAGCCGGTGCCGTCGAAGTCGCAGGCAGCACTGGTGCAGGTGAAGGTGAACGCCGCCGTCGGGGCCTGGTTCGGCTCGATCGTGCGCAGCAGGATCGTCCACATCGCCGCGGTGCCGTTGGCCGAGTCGGCCGTGGCCTCCTGGCCGGGGTAGAGGCCGGTCGGCACGGCGCCGTTCGAGTCTGCCAGCGAGCTGCAGATCCGGCCCGAACCGGTGCCGCAGAGGGCCTGCCGGCCGATCACCGAGCCGGGCAGCGCGAAGGCGGTCGTCGCCGAGGACTTGTCCGCCCAGTACGAGACCACCCACGATCCTGCCGGTGCGTCGACGCTCGGCGTCGTGTGGCCGGCCCGGACCACGGTCTCCGCGAGGTCCGCGTAGATCATCGTCCCGGCCCGCGCGCCGGAGTAGTCGGCGACGGTCATCGTGTACTTGGCGGCCCCGTCGAGGGGCACCGTCACCCGCTTGTTCGCGTCGGCAGCGGTAGCGACCTTGGTGTAGACCCGGGTCGCCATGGTGCCCGAGATCGTGGTGTCGAGGACGGTCCAGCCGGTGATCCCGGTCGGTGCGGACATCACCCGGTTGTTGGCGTTGAGGCTCAGCGCCAGGACCAGCCGGTCGCCTTCCGACACGGTGGTCGGCGTGGTCACGTTCGGGGTCGCCACGTTGCCCTGGTTCACCGCCCCGCCGACGTAGGACACCGTGCTGGCGGCCGGTTGCGCCACGACGACCTGCGTCGAGGACGCGTCATCGGTCGCGGCCTCGTTGTCGGTGACCACCAGAGAGATCGTGTAGGTGCCGGGGTTCTCGTAGACGTGGTTCGCGGTGGCCCCGGTGCCGGTCTCACCGTCACCGAAGTCCCACGCGAAGCCGTCCACGGTGCCGTCGCTGTCGACCGACGTGGAGCCGTCGAAGTCGCAGTCGAGGAACTCGCAGGTCGTGGTGAACGCAGCGGTCGGCGCCACGTTCGGCTTGACCACGGACACCTGGTGGGTCGTCGAGTGGCTCAGGCCGCCGTCGTCGGTGACGGTCAGCGTGACGTCGTAGGTCCCGGTCGCCAGGAAGTCCTTCTGCGGACTCGGGCTGCCGGCCTCCTCGCCGTCCCCGAAGGTCCACTCGTAGGACGAGATGGAGCCGTCGCTGTCGGACGACCCGGTCCCGTCGAAGGTGCACGAGATCCCCGTGCACTCCCAGGTGAAGGCCGCCGACGGAGCCACGTTGGGCAGCACCGAGGCGAGGAAGACCGCCTTGCCGCGCCAGTCCATCGTGGCGTTGGCAACCACGGACGTGCCCGTGGGCGCGCCGTTGACGAACCCGATGCTGAGCAGCTGACCGTTGGTCGAGTTGACGACATACAGCGTGCTGCCGTTGATGAACATGCCCTTGGTGCTGCTCCAGGTGATGTTGCCCCCGGCCATCGTGTTCTCGACGCCGCCGATGATGCCGCTGTCGGGGGAGAACCAGCGCCAGTACAGCGTGTTCTGGCCGGTCTTGGTGTAGTAGATCCGGCCGTTGGCGTAGAACATCCCGGTCATCGTGCCGAGCTGGCTGTACCACGCGGGCAACACGCCGGTGTAGGTCTGCGTGGCCGGGCCGCTACCGGTCAGGACCGTGTTCCAGAGCGGGTCGATGTAGGGGTTGACCTGCGTCGCGGCGCCGAAGCTCACACCGTCGAACGACCGCTTGTAGAGGAAGTTGTCGGTCTGGCCGTAGAAGAGCGTGTGGCCGATCATCACCGCGTTGCGGACGTTGGTCCAGTCGAAGCCCGTCGTCGTGGTCAGGAGCTGGGAGTTGACAGTGGTGCCGTTGAAGCTGACCACGTTGGCGGCTGTGGCGTTGTTGACGCCGCCGACCCGGACGATCTCGATCGCGTTGACCTCGGGGTTGCCCGCGCTCGCGACGTGGGTGAAGTCGATGTTGACGGTGCCATCGCTGGTGATGGGGAACGCCTTCATGATGCCGCGGTTGAGGCCACCGGCATCAGTGGTCAGGTCGTAGTTCGTCAGCTTCGGAACGCTGTCGATGTTGACGTTGAACCTGCGGACCGGGATGTTGATCGCCGCCCGGTTGGCCATGTAGAGGCGCACTTCGATCTGCTGGCCCGCTGGGACCGGGAACGACCACAACATCTCGGGGGCGGTGGTTCCGTCGTTGCGCTCGGTGTTGAACACGGTGATCGGTGTCGTGGGCGGCACGTTGACGGTGGCGGAGACGTTGCCGCTGCCGGCAGTCGCCGCTGTCGAACCGGTGTTGTGCAGTGCGCTCGGCGCGGCGGTGGTGTCCACTACCCAGTCCGGGCCGCCGTCGGTTGCCGCGATGGCGGCACCGCCCGCGTTGACGCGGTACAGCACGTTGGAGTTGGAGTTCGGCGAGGCGACGAACACGTTGCCCGGCAGCGACCCAGTGCTCTTCGACGCCGTGTTGTAGCCCTCGTCGTAGGGGAAGAACGCGATGCGCGGCCGCTGGTAGCGACGGTCGCCGATCCAGTCGGTGTCGCTGACGACCCAGACCCCGGCATCGGTCTCGTAGATCTCGTACGCCGCCTCGCCACGCGGGTTACGGCCGGGGTTCCACTTCAGCGGTACGCCGGTCTGCGGGTCGAGTGCCGACAGCCCGGGCCGCGGGACGGATCCCTGGCCCGCCGAGTCGGAGCCGTTGGGGTTGTTGATCCAGCGGTTGTGCCCGCCGACGTAGACCGCCGACTGGGTGATCTCGACGCCCCACAGAGTGTCGCCTCCGGAGTTGTTGACCCAGGTCGGCGTGAGCGTGGTCCCGACGGCATAGGTCTCGAAGCGCGCCGCGACGTCGCAGAGGGTGCCGCTGTGCGGGCCGCCCGTCGTGGCGACCACGAAGAAGGAGCCGTCCGGCGACATCTCCACGTCGCGCATGTAGCTGTCGAAGGCGTTGGGCGAGCAGATCGGCGTGTAGCCCGTGGTGTACCAGTCGGGCTGCACGGTCGCGGTCGCGCCGGTCAGGTTGATCATCACGATCTGGTCGCGGGCCAGCCCGGCGACCGTGCGGAAGTTGCCGGTGACGATCATCCGGTCGCCGCCGGGGGTGATGCCGGACTCGCGTGGGCCGATCGGCGCGCGGGCACCGGCGCCGGTGTTGTGCCGGTTGGCGACCGTGATGTCCATGAAGGGATCGAGTGCACCCGTCGTCGCGTTGAGCGTGGCGAGCTGGCCGTGGTTGACGCCGGCGATCTTGGTGAAGAAGCCGGCGATGAACAGCCGGTTGTTGGGCAGCATCTCGATCGTCTCGATGCCGCCGTTGGTCGACGGCGCCTTGAACGACGTCACCGCCTGACCGGTGGTCACGTTGAGGAGCTGGACGTGGTTGGGACCCTTGTTGTTGATCTTGGTGAAGTCACCCGCGACGTAGACGGTGTTCGGGAGCGGGCCGGGGAGCAGCTGCTGGACGGCACCGTCGACGGTCGGGTTGAAGGTCTGGCTCACCAAGCCGGTGGTGGCGTCGAACGCGACCAGGTTCTGGCGGGTGTACGGCGTCCCGTTCATCGGGTCCGCGACCTGGGTGAACAAGCCACCGGCGATCATCGTGTTGCCGACCTGGACGATCTTGTAGACCTGCCCGTCGAGCACCCACGCCGACTTCTTGCTCGGGACGTCGCCCGGCATCCGGTCCGGGGCGGGCGGAACCAGCGCCGCGGCGGGAGCCGTCGCCGCGGTCGCGGCCTCGACAGGGGTCGTCAGGAGGACACCGGCCGGGATGGCGAGTGCGAGGCCCGAGACCAGCGCGAGAATCTGTCGTGGACGCACGGCGTCTCCTAGGTGTGGCGCAGCAGGGCACCGAGAACCGCGCGCCTGCGCGTAGCCCGGACTTCATCCGACCGGATGAGGGACCGCCGTGGGTCTTCGCTGCCCTGCGCTGCCCAGATTTGGGGAAGGCGCTGGTCCACACCAGCGCGGAGCTACTCCGGGCGGTTCGGTCCCCCGACGAGGTGCGGCTCCCGTGGTTGGCGCGGTGCCCGCCATCCACCGGGTCGGTAGGCCGGGTCCTCCACCTCGGCCAAGGTGGGCCGGCCGAACATCGGCAGTCCTGTCGTACGACGCAGGACCCCCCAGGCCAGCGGCACCAGGACGAGCATTCCCAGCCCGACCAGGACGACGAGCATCGGGTGGGTGTCATGCTCGCCCGCCCCGAGTGGCGCCCAGCCGGCCTTGTCGAGCAGCGCGACTCCGGACATGGTCAGGACGACCACGATGCCGCGCCGGAGGATCGACTGTGGGACCAGGGGCGCGATCGTGCTTCCGAGCACGGTGCCCGGCACCGAGCCGATCACGAGCGGGATCAAGATGCCCCAGTCGAGTCCGTGCAGGGTGATGTTGGAGATCGCGGCGGCCAGCACCAGCGGTACCGCCTGGACGAGGTCGGTGCCGACCAGCCGGACCGCGGACAGCCCGGGATAGAGCATCAGCAGCGCGATCATGATCACCGATCCCGAGCCGACGCTGGTGATGCCGACCAGCAGGCCGCCGAGTGCCCCGACGAGCAGAGTCGGGAGCGGTCGCACGACCGGGTCGTCATCGCTGTGATTGTGACCGGTCCGCATCCGGCGCAGGTTCACGTACAGCCGTAGTGCGTAGGTCAGCGCTGCGAACAGGAGTGCGAAGCCGATGCAGAGCTTGAGCGTCTTGTCGAGCTCGCCGGGCGGAGCCACCCAGCTGATCAGGTGCGGCCCGAGCAGAGCCATGGGGACCGAGCCCAGCACGAGCCACATCGCCAGCCTCAGGTGGGGGGCGCCCTTGCGTTTGTGCACGATGGCGCCGCCGGTCTTGTAGACCGCCGCGGCGGTCAGGTCGGCGGTGACGACCGTCGCGGCGTCACCCACGCCCAGGAAGATCAGGGCGGGCGTCATCAGGGCTCCACCACCCATGCCGGTGAGGCCCACGACCACGCCGACGAGGAAGCCCGCTGCGACGACGGCGAGTGCCGTCGTGGTCACGAGGTCGGCCATGACTGCCCTTCGGTTCTCTGGGTGGAGCCGGCATCCAGCTCTGCGTCAAGGGAAGCGACGCACCGCTGCGTCATATGAGAGGTGTGCGCGGCTCGATGGATCACGTGCTCTCGGCACACCTCACCGATTTCGGGGATAGCGATCCAGACCAGGCATTCGACCCTCCCCGCCTACCTAGTTTCACGAATTGAGAGCCACGGACACGTGGCCCTACCTGGTCGGCTGACGCCGTTGTGAGGGAGTTCAGGGATGATCGGAACGCAGGCACGTGTGCGTACGACACGAGGCAGCGTGGCAGTAGCGGCAGTGGTTGCCATGGTGGCCGCCCTGGTCGCGCTGCTGGGGGTGACGGCACCTCCTGCGGGGGCAGCGGACACCATCGCCTTCCGCGCGGCGGCGCAGGCGAGCTGGAACCAACCGACCGCCCGGGTGACCATCCCTGCCTCCGTCGAGGCGACCGACGGCATGCTGCTGTTCGTCACCACCAACCTGGACGTGAACATCACCACGCCTCCGGCCGGCTGGACGTTCGAGGGCACCCGGCTGTCCAACGTCGACACCGAGACGACGCTCTACAGCAGGATGGCTGCGGCCAACGACGCCGGCACCAACGCAGCGGTCACCCTGTCGGCGACCGCGAAGTCGAGCTTGACGCTGCTCGCGTATGACGGGACAGCGGCCGACCCGGTCGCGACCGTCGCGTCGGCCGCCGAGACCAACCCCAACAAGACCGCACACACCACCCCGGGTGCCAACGTCGCGACCGCGGGGTCCTACGTCGTCTCCTACTGGGCGGACAAGTTCGGCCAGGAGACCAACGGGTGGACGCTGCCCGCCGGGCAGACCCAGCGGAGCATCGTCTCCGGTGTCGGCTCGGGCCGCATCTCGGCCGTGGCGTCCGACACCAACGCTCCGGTCGGCGTGGGCAACAGCCCCGGCCGGACCGCGACCAGCGCTGCCTCGAGCGCGAAGGCGACCATGTGGACGGTCGTGCTCCAGGCCGACCCGGACTCGAACCCGAACGTGGCGCCGGTGGCAGCGTTCTCCGTGAGCTGCCCACAGGCGACCTGTGCCTTCGACGCGTCCGGTTCCACTGACACGCCGCCCGGCACCGTCGCGTCGTACGCCTGGAACTTCGGCGACGGCACGAACGGCACCGGCGTGTCCCCGTCGCACACCTACACCACGAGTGGTCCGAAGACGGTCTCGCTGACCGTGACCGACAACGAGGGCCTGCCCTCTGCGCCCGTGACTCACACCGCCAACCCGACTGTGCCCCCGCCGACCGGGGGCGACAACATCACCTTCCGCGCGGCCACCCAGGAGTCGTGGAACCAGACCACCGCACGGGTGACGATTCCTGCGTCCGTCCGTGAGACCGACGGCATGCTGCTGTTCGTCACGACGAACGTGAACGTCAACATCACCTCGCCGCCGGAGGGCTGGACGCTCGTGGGCACCCGGCTCTCGAACACCGACACCGAGACCACCCTGTACAGCAGGGTTGCGATTGCCAACGACGCCGGTCGCAACGCGGCAGTGACCTTCTCCCAGACCACGAAGTCCTCGCTGACCTTCCTCGCCTACGACGGGACCGACGCCGACCCGGTCGCCGACTTCGCGTCGGCCGCCGAGACGGTCAACCGGGCGGGGCACACCACGCCTGCCGCCGACGTGGCGACTGCGGGCTCCTACGTCGTGTCCTACTGGGCGGACAAGTCCGCCTCGTCCACTGCCGGCTGGACCCTGCCGGCCGGTCAGACCCAGCGCAGCATCATCGCCGGCACCGGCACCGGCCGGATCTCGGCGGTGGCCTCCGACCTCAACGCGGCTGCCCCGCTCGGGCAGACCACGGCCCGCACCGCCACCAGCGCCGTCTCGTCGGCCAAGGCGACGATGTGGACCGTCGTGCTCCAGAACGACCAGGGGTCCGCCCCGAACGTCGCGCCGGTCGCCTCGTTCACCGTGACCTGCCCGGCCGCGACCTGCACGGTCGACGCCTCGGGGTCCACCGACACCGCGCCAGGCACGATCTCGTCGTACGCCTGGGACTTCGGCGACGGCACCACGGGCACCGGTCTGACCACGACCCACACCTACACGACCGGTGGCCCGAAGACGATCACCCTCGTGGTGACCGACAACCAGGGCCTGCCGTCCGCGCCGGCGACCCGGACCGCGAACCCCGTCGTGGGCGGCGGCGCCGGCGCCCAGCCGGTGCCCGGCCACAACCGTCTGGTGCCCGACCGGCCGCGCAACAACACGCCGCTCATCAGCGCCGGTGAGATCTGGGACATCGAGGTGGTGCCCCAGCTGAACCGGGTGTTCATCGCCGGCAACTTCACCTCGCTCGCCAACACCGTCAGCCCGACGACGACGATCAACCAGGCGAACCTGGCGTCCTACAACCTCACGACCGGTCTTATCGACACGCAGTTCCGCCCGACGTTCAACGGTGGCGTGACCGCGGTCGAGGCCAGCCCCGACGGCACCAAGCTCTTCGTCGGTGGCTCGTTCAACACCGTCAACGGTGTCGCCAAGCAGAAGGTGGCCAGCCTCAACCTGACCACCGGCGCGCCGCTGACCACCTTCGGCTTCACCAACAACACCAACAACCAGGTGCAGTCGCTGGCCGCCACCAACTCCACGCTCTACGTCGGCGGCCGGTACACCCGCATCAACGGTCAGCTCCGCACCGGTCTGGCCGCGGTGAACGCGGCCTCGGGCGCGGTCGACCTGACGTTCGACAACTCGCTCTCCGGCGGCATCGGCGTCAACGGCCAGCTCGGTGTTCCTCAGCTGAAGCTGACCCATGACAACACCAAGCTGCTCGTCGTCCACACCGGCCGGCAGATCGACGGCCAGGACCGGCTGGGCATGGGCATCATCGACACCGCCACCAAGCAGCTGCTGCCGTTCCGCAGCACCCTGTGGGACGAGAACCTGGCCCGCGTCGGCGGCGTCACCCGGATCTGCTGCGCCGACATCGCGCCCGACGACTCCTACTTCGTCGTGACCAGCGGGTCCGGTGGCGATGCCCCGCCGATCAGCGACACCGCGGTGGCATACCCGCTCAACGCCACCTCGATCCAGGACTCCGACGTGCAGCCGCTGTGGATCTCACGGCACTTCGACAGCATCTACTCGGTGGCCATCACCGAGCAGGCGGTCTACCTCGGCGGGCACTTCCAGTTCATCGAGTCGCAGACCTCCGACGACCCGTGGCCCGGGCTCGACAACGTCGGCTACGGCACCGGCCAGGGCCTGGCCGGCTACGGGCTCGGCGACCAGGTGGTCCGCCGTGACCACATCGCAGCGGTGTCCACGACCAACGGCAAGACACTCGAGTGGAACCCGACGAACGGGTCGAACTCGTTCGAGGGCAACAAGGCCATGGAGGCCACCACGCGCGGCCTGTTCATCGGTGGCGACGGCATGTTCCAAGGTGGCGTGCGCACCGGCCGGGTCGCGTTCTACGACTTCAACACCGTGACGTTCCCGGCTGCGCTGCCCGACACCACGATCACCACGCCCATCGAGGGCCGGGTGGTCGCCAACAACGCGCCGTTCTCCGTCACCGGTACGGCGCGCGTCGCCACCGGCACTGTCGGCCGGGTGCAGGTGCGGATCCAGGACCGCGACAGCGGCCAGTACCTGACCTCGACCAACACGTGGACCAACACCGCAACGAGCGTCAACGCCACGCTCGATGCCGGAACGACGAACCGGACCTGGCACCTGGACAACCGCATCGTCACCACGAACCGCAACATGCTGGTCTCGGCGCAGGCGTTCACCGCGCCCACCGGCGGCACCGGGGACACGACCCAGGCCACCAAGAAGATCGAGTCGTTCAGCACGGACGACCAGACGCCCACCACCGCCATCAGTGGGCCGAGCGGAACCCAGAGCTCGACCACGTTCACGATGACCGGAACGGCCAACGACGACAAGGGCGTCAACTCGCTGAGCTACTGGTTCCGCGACGAGCAGCAGCGGTACCTGCAGAACGACGGCACCGTCGACGACATCTTCAACAGCTTCAGGGGTGAGCCCGACGTCATCGGCGCCACCAACGCGACCTGGTCCTACGAAGTGACCCTGCCGCACGAGGGCGTCTGGCGTGGCAGCGCGACCGCGACCGACACGATCGGTCAGGCCGACCTGCGCAGCGCGACCCGCGACTGGCGCATCGACTCGACCGTGGTCGCCCCAACCGTGGCGATCAGTCAGCCCGTGGAGATGATCCCACCCTTCGCGGCGCCCACGGTCATCGCGGAGCCCGGCAGCCCCATCACCATCTCCGGCACCGCCGAGGACGACCAGGGTCTCAAGAGCGTGGAGATCACCCTGCGCAACTCCTCGACCGGGGAGGGGCTTGCCAACGACTGCAGCTTCGTCGCGGGAGGCAACGGCACCTGCCGGATCTCGCCGGTCAACATCAGTGGCTCCGTCTACAACTGGACCTACACCACGCCGTTCAACCTCACACCGGGCAGCTACAGCTTCACGGTGCGGGCCACCGACGACGAGGACAACACCACCTCGTCCAACAACCAGGGCCGGCTGACCATCAACGCCCAGTTCCCGGGTGACAACCCGCCGGCCACCACGATGGCGTTCACGGCGCCGACCGACGGCTCGCTGACGGTCAACCTGGCCGGCACCGCCAGTGACGAGACCGGCGTGACCAACGTGCGCGTCTCGATCCAGGACCGCGAGACCGGCCGGTACCTGCAGGCCAACGGGACGATGGCTGCCCCGATCGCCCTTCGGGAGGCCTCCCTGGGGACGCCCAACGGGCCGACCACGACCTGGTCGCTGCCACCGATCACCCTGCCCGGTGGTGGTGACTGGCGATTCTCGGCCACGGCCTACGACACGCGCGGCCAGTTCGACGCGAGTCCGGCCACCGGCACCTACCGGATCTTCCCGGGCGACGGTCCACCGGCCCTGTCGGAGACGCTCGGACAGCCGCAGAACGACGCCACCTTCGACGCGGGCAAGATCGTGGTCACCGGCCGCGCTGAGGACGCCCCCGACCAGTACGCCAGCATCGCCGAGGTGCAGGTGGCGGTCGTCAACGGGCTGGGCCAGTACATGAGCTCGTCCGGCACGTTCACCAGCACCAACGCGAGCTACCGCACGGCGTTCCTGAACAGCCCGGGCAGCGCCGGTTCGAACTACTCGTACACGACGCCCGTCATCCCCGCCGGGGTCTACAGCGTGCGGGTCCGTCCGATCGACATCCACGACCAGATCGGCGTGGAGCGGATCTCGACCAACATCACGGTCACGCAGCCCTCGAACCTGCCGCCCGTGCCGAGCTTCACCTACACCTGCAACCAGAACGTCTGCACGTTCGACGGTCGGGGCTCGACGGACGAGAACGCGAGCTCGCTGACCTACACGTGGAGCTTCGGCTCGTCGTCGGGCTCCACGGTCAACGGCAGCGGTGCGCTGCCGATCCGGACCTTCACCGCTCCCAGCCCGGTCGGCGCACCGTTCCAGGTGACGCTGACGGTCCGGGACGAGTGGCAGGTCTCGGCCACCACGGCACCGCAGTCCGTGACCATCGTCGAGCCGACGAACAACCAGCCGCCGGCACCGACGTTCACGGTCAGCTGCCAGGGCCTCACCTGCGCGGTGAACAGCACGGGCACCGCAGACCCGAACACGGGTGACTCGGTCACCTACGCGTGGAACTGGGGGGACAGCCTGACCAGCACGGGCGCCAGCCCGTCGTCACACGTCTACGCGGCACCGGGCGACTACACGGTCACGCTGACCACGACGGACGGCTGGGGCGACTTCGCCTCGACCACCCGGCCGGTCAGCCTGGTCGAGCCGCCCGGCAACACGGCTCCTGTGCCTTCGTTCACCTCAACCTGCGCGAACTACACGACCTGCGTCTTCAACAGTCTCGCCACGGCGGACGCCCAGGGTGACGTGATCCGCTACGCCTGGACCTTCGGTGACGGCGGGACAAGCACGTCCGCCAACCCGTCGCGCACCTACGCGGCGCCCGGCACGTACACGGTCACCCTGACGACCACGGACGTCTGGGGCAGGTTCGCCTCGGTCAGTCACGACGTCACCATGACCGAGCCGGCCGGCAACCAAGGGCCGACCGCGGTCTTCGCCGCCACCTGCACGGTGCTGACCTGCGTGATGAACAGCACCGGGACGGTGGACCCGGAGGGGCACACGATCAAGGGCTACTCGTGGAACTGGGGTGACGGCACGGCCAACTCGACCGGAGCCTCGCCGTCGCACACCTACGCGCTACCTGGCAGCTACACGATCACCCTGACGGTCACCGACTCGTGGAACCATGCCGGTGCGCCGGTCACTCACGACGTGACCATGACCGAGCCGGCCGGCAACCAAGGGCCGACCGCGGTGATTCCTGTCCCAACCTGCACGGCGACCAACACGACGTGCGCGTTCACCAGCACCGGGTCGATCGACCCGGAGGGCCACACCCCGCTCCGCTACCTGTGGGTCTGGGGTGACGGGACGCCGAACAGCACCTCGGCGAGCGGGTCGCACGTGTTCCCGGTGGCGGGCACCTACACGGTGACGCTGACGGTCACCGACGCGTGGGGCCGGGCCGGAGCGCCCGTCACCCGCGACGTGACCACGTCGCCGGAGCCGGCGGGCAACAACCCGCCGACCGTGGCGTTCAGCCCCACCTGCAACGCCCGGGTCTGCGCGATGAACAACACATCGGTCGACACCGACGGTGGCATCCGCAGCACCTCGTGGAACTTCGGCGATGGTACGACGAGCACGTCGACCAACCCGTCGAAGACCTACACCGCGGCGGGCACCTTCACGATCACTCTCACGGTGACGGACAACTGGGGTCGGGTCGCCACGACAACCCGTGAGGTGACGGTCGCCTAGGTTCCGACACGGAGGAAGGGCTGCGGACAGTCGTCCGCAGCCCTTTCGCCACGCGCGGGTGGTCCAGACCGACTGGTCCATACCTCGCCGTGCCTGCTGACCCTCGGGCCAAGCGGCAGGTCAGCCGACCTGCCGGAGCCCCTGGATGAGCCTGGCCACCGCGCGCTCGAGCTCCTCGGCATCGGCCAGCAGACCTCGTACGACGATGCGCACCCCTTCGTCGGCCTGCACCTCGTACTCGATCTGCGCCAGGGCCAGGTCGTTGACCGCGTTCGCGTGCTCGTAGCGCGTGAACCACGCCTCAAGACGCTGGTAGGTCGCCTCCGAGGCGTGCCCGGCCTCGGCACTGGTGATCGCGTCTCGAGAGACACCGGACCTCTCGTGAAGCGCGCGCACGCTCTTGATCTCGTTGGCCAGCCGGCGCCGGCGCAACGCTGCTCCCCGATCGGCGCGATCGACCCGGTCGGCGGATTTCCGACCCTCTTCGCCGTCCCCGTCTTCGTCCCCGTCGTCGCTCACAACCCGGAAGTCTGCCCCATGGAAAGGGGGATTAAGCCCCCTTTCTGGGCGTTTCCGTGCGGTGTCGCAACAACATCTGCATGCTCGTGGCATGAACTACTGCAGGTTTGGGCACACCCAGTCGTGAGTGTCCGGCATGCAGGCACGTCGGTTTGCGATCTGGATGACAATGGTGTGTAGTCCTACCGGAACCAGCCATTTCAGGGAGGAACGGTTGGTTCGAGGAGTCTTTGACCCGCGGCTCTTGGCGCCCCGCGGCGCTGGGGCTACGTGGCCACTCGGGGAGATTCGGGTGGTTGCTGCGCCCCTGAGACCGGATCGCTTCCCGACTCCATCCCCCATTCCCACGACCCGTCGCGGGGAAAATTCACGTTAGGTTCCTACCTTGAACGAGGAAAAGACCAACACGAGCAGCAACGACAGCAACAACAGTCAGGCAAGCAGGATCGGGCGCCGAGGACTCCTCGCCGCGGCGGCGATCGTAGGCCTCTCCGGCGGTGCCGCTTCAGCCGCCCGACCCGACGAGCTTCTGGGCGGGGCACGGCCGCACTGGCCGTGGCCGCCGCAGCCTCCGACACCTCCCACGCCGCCCCCGCCCCCGGGCCCCCCGCCGCCCCCGCCGCCCCCGCCGCCGGGAACCGTCACCGGGACCCGCTTGATCGGGATGAGCGCGCCGGCCGGCTCCTGGGACCAGCGGGTTCGTGAAGTGGGTGCGGGCCTCGCGGCCCGCCGGATCTTCGCTGACCTGGGTTCCGGTGCCACGAGCCAGATCAAGCTCGTCGAGGCGGCCCACAAGACCGGGATGCTGCCGGTCATCTCCTACAAGGTGGGCGGCGACATCGCGGGCGCGGCCAGCGGCAAGTACAACGCGGTGGCCGAGCAGGCAGCGACCAGGCTGGCGTCCTACGGGCTGCCGACCGCGGTGACGTTCTGGCACGAGCCCCACGGCGACATGACCGCGGCCCAGTACGCCGCGGCGAGCCGGCAGCTGCTGCCGATCTTCAGGCGTGGTGAGCTGCGGGTCGGGCCGATCCTCAACGGCTGGCTCCTGGATCGCCAGCAGGACGTGTTCGCGTCGTACTGTGCCGAGGACCTCTTCGACATGTGGGACTGGTTCGGCCTCGACACCTACGAGTCCGGAACGGCTTCGAGCCCCGGTGTGAACAAGCCGGCCGACCGGATCCCCAAGGCGCGGAAGTTCCTGACCGACCGCGGCTACGACCTGCCGCTGGGCGTGGGCGAGTACAACGGCTACAGCGCGACGACCATCAGTGCAGCCGGCGAGGCCTTGCTCAGCACCCCCAATGTCTGGTTCGGTTGCCTGTGGAACTCGTCGGGCGGAAAGGGTGTGCCGCTGTCGGGCGACCGACTGGCCGCCTTCAAGCGCACCCTGGCTGACTCGCGCTGCGGCAAGCCCCGCCAAGTCTGACCGCGACGGCCCGGCGGCCACCCCCGGAATCCCCCAGAAAGGTCCCCCCATGGAACCGATCTCCCGGCGCAGCGCGCTGCGTCTGGCCGGAGGTGCCGCCGGTGCGTCCGGCGTCGCCGGCGTCGCCCTGTTGGGCGGCGGCAGCCTGCTCGACCCGGCCTCGGCCGCGGGCGGCAGGAAGATCAAGGCCAGGCTCGACCGGGCCACCTTCCGGCCCGGCGAGGTGATGCGTCTCCGAGTCACCGAGCTCCTCAGGCCGGGTCGCAAGCTCCAGGTCGTGGACAGCAGCGGACTGCGCTGGAAGCGCATCGCCAGATCCGGCAACCGCCAGGTCTGGACCGCGAAGGCCCAACGCAACGGTGTCGGGACGGTCCAAGTCCGGGTGCTGTGGCCCGACGGCAGGGCGGTCCGCAACCGGCACTACCGCGACCATGCCGTCTACCGGGTGGCGGGGCCGACGACAGGTGTGACCACTGGCGCCGCGCTCATCGGGATGAGCGCGCCCTCGGGTGAGTGGGACCAGCGCGTGCGTGAGGTGGGTGCGGGCCTCGCGGCCCGCCGCATCTTCGCCGACCTGGCTTCGGGTGCCACGAGCCAGATCAAGCTCGTCGAGGCGGCGCACAACGCCGGCATGTTGCCGGTCATCTCGTACAAGGTGGGCGGCGACGTTGCGGGCGCGGTCAGCGGCAAGTACAACGCGGTGGCCGAGCAGGCTGCGACCAGGCTGGCGTCCTATGGGCTGCCGACCGCGGTGACGTTCTGGCACGAGCCCAACCCCGACATGACCGGCGACGAGTACGCCGCGGCGAGCCGGCAGCTGCTGCCGATCTTCAGGCAGGGCGAGCTGCGGGTCGGGCCGATCCTCAACGGCTGGCTCCTGGACCGCCAGCAGGACGTGTTCGCGTCCTACTGTCCGGAGGACCTCTTCGGCCTCTGGGACTGGTTCGGCATCGACACCTACGAGTCCGGGTCGGCTTCGAACCCCGGCGACAACAAGCCGGCCGACCGGATCCCCGCGTTGCAGGCGTTCCTGAGCGCCCGCGGCCACGACCTGCCGCTGGGCGTGGGCGAGTACAACGGCTACAGCGCGTCGACCATCAGTGCAGCCGGCGAGGCGTTGATGGCCACCCCCAACGTCTGGTTCGGATGCCTGTGGAACTCATCGGGCGGGAAGGGCATCCCGCTGTCGGGAGACCGGCTGACCGCATTCCAGACGACCCTGGCCGACCCGCGCAGCGCCGCGCCCCGCCTCAGCAGCGACGACCACCGCAGTATCTGAGCCGCGACCTGCTCAGGTCAGCCGCACCCACGGAGCGACGGCCGGAACACCAGTGCTGTTCACGGCGAACAGCATGTAGTAGCCGGGCGGCGCGACGTTGGCGCTGCTGGGGACCTGGGCGGTCACGGTGGTGCCCGAGACCGTGAAGGTCAGCGGCACCGACCGCTGGTCGCTGTCGATCTCGTGGGTGTTGGACCCGGGCCGGATCAGCACGACCTTCGTCAGCGCGGCCGCGTCGGGACTGCTGAACTGCAGCTGGCCCGCCCAAGGCCACGGTGGCGGGACTGCTGCTGATGGTCGGGCGGGCCCCGCGGAACAGGTACGGCGGCGAGAAGATCTCGCCGTACCTGGCCAGGGAGCCGTTGTCCTGGCCGGCGCACAGGACCCGGCCGTCGGGCAGCAGCAGCGCGGTCGCGTGGTACATCCGGCTGGCCTGGTGCGCGGCCATCGCGGTCCACGTCCCCGTGGTGGGGTTGTACAGCTCGGGGATCTTCACCGGCCGGGTGTACTTGAATGCCGCGCCGCCACCGATGATCAGCACCTGGCCGTCAGGGAGCACGACCGTGTTCGACAGCATCCGCGCATAGGTCAGCTGCCCGGTGGACACCCACCTCGGGCTCGCTGCGGAGGTGTCCAGGATCTCCGCGGTCCGTGTGGGCGAGCCACCGCCGGCGGTCATCAGCTTCGCTGAACCGGGCAGCAGTGCCACGACCCCGTGCGATCGCTTGCCGTAGATCATCGCCGGTCCGTTCGTCCAGCGGTTGGTGGCCGGGTCGAAGTACACGGACGTCTTCGGTGGGCCGCTCATCAGCAACCGGCCGTTGGCCAGCAGGTGCATGCGGGGGTACAGGCCCAGGCTCTTGTCGGCAGTGCTCGGCAGCCTCCGCATCGTGTTGGTCGCAGGGGTGTACTCGTCGACGGTTGCCGACTGCACGCCCGGGCTGGCTGTGCCTCCGAACACCAGGACCTTGCCGTTCGGCAGTCCCACGTTGGTCGGGTACCAGCGCTTCTGACCCATCGGCGCTGTGCGGGTCCAGGTGCGGGCGACGGGGTCGAAGATGTCGCACTCCACCACCCCGACGGCGTCCTGCTTCTTCCCCGTGTTGGGGTCGTGCCCACCGGCGATGAACACGCGACCGTCCGCCAGCACGTTGTGGCCGGCGCAGAAGACGTCACGCGGAGCGGAGAACGGCGCCTCGCGAAGCAGGCCCGTCTTCCAGTTCCAGGTCGCGACGTACGACGTGCGGTCGGCTCCCGCCTTCCCCTCGACGTACTGGAAGAACAGCACCTCGTCGGTGTGCATCAGCGTCGCGTGGATGGCGACGCCACCCATGTCGAACGGCGCCGACCAGGCCCCGACCGTGGTCGTTCGCCTCCGCTGTGTCGGAGTACTTGATCGCCAGCGCGACGGGACCCGCCGCCGCCGCGGCACCGAGCAGGGCCCTTCTCCGCAGCCTCGGTCGGTCTGCTGGGTTCTCCGTGTTCATGTTGAGCGTCCCTCCCTTTGGCGGCTCGTGTCCCACGTCGCGGACCGTGTGCGTCCCATGTCAGCGGGGCACGACGTTGGCGGATCGGGCCGACGGCGCGCCGGTCCCGACGGCGTTGATGGCGACCACTTCGAAGCGGTAGTTGCCGGCGACGAGCGTGAACTCGCGCTGTCTCACGCCAGGGCCGAGGACGCGTGAGTCGGTGCGCGACAGCACCGTCGCGTCCGCCGCGGCCGAGCTCATCCGCAGCGCCGTGATGACGTAGCCGGTGATGGCTGAGCCGCCGGTGCTCGTCGGCGGCGTCCAGCGGCCGATGGCCGTGAGGGCGCCTCCCACCGCGCCCTGGCTGGGGGCGCCGATCACCGGCGGACCCGGCACGGTGGCGCCCGCGGAGGGCGTGACCGTGTTGGAGGACGCCGAGAAGGCACCGGTGCCGACGCTGTTCGTGGCCGCGACCTGGAAGTGATAGGCGGTGCCGTTGGTCAGGCCGGTGACCGCCAGGCTGGTGGTGCCGGCGCCGGATGGGCGGAGGACGCCCACCTGCTGTCTCGGCGGCGTTGAGCACCTTGACCGAGAAGCCGGTGATGGCCGAACCGCCGTTGTTCGACGGCGCCGTCCATCGGACCGTGGCTGAGGCGTTGCCCGGGCTGGCGGTGCCGATGGCCGGCGCGCCGGGGGCGGTGACGACCGGGCCGGTGGTGCCGCCCGGCGTGCCGGACCCGGTGGACAGCGCCCAGTTGGCTCCGTCGTTGTTGTCCGCCGCCAGGTTCTGCAGCTCCAGCGACTGGCCGCTGGTCGGCACCGGCCAACCGGCGCCACCGTAGGTGACCTCGTCAGCGGTCGAGCCGTCCGGCCGGTTCAGGGTGAGCGTGCCGGTGGCCGCCAGGTTGCCGGAGTACCGGTCGCCGACGAAGACGGTCTGGCTGTACGCCGCGCGGAAGGCCGGGTCGTTGCTGACGAACGTCATCGTCGCCCCCGGCAGGATCACGGTGCCGGGCTGCACGGTGAGGCTGACCGCGCCCGAGATGGTCCAGCCGCTCAGGTCGATGGCCACCGAGCTCGGGTTGTAGATCTCGAGGAACTCGGCGGCGTCGCCTCCCGTCGGGGAGTGCTGGATCTCGTCGATCACCATGTTCGGGCTGGCCGGCTGGTTGCCGGGGACCCGGGCGTCATTGGCGAAGACCGTCCGCCGCGACTGGATGTCGCTGAACAACCGCGTGCGCTGCTGCGCGAAGCTGGGGTTGTTGGGATACGGCCAGGCCGCGAAGTCGAGTGCCGCCGTCGACTGGGCCGGGCCGACGACGGTGTCGTACACCCCTTCCATCCGGCCGGTCGCGAGGAGGTCGTTGACCAGCGAGCGCAGCCGGCGGAAGTACATGTCGCGCCACGCTGGCACCGCGAGCAGGGCCCGCATCAGCGCGCTCGTGTTGTCGCCGGGCTCGGCCGGCGTGACGAAGTTGCTGTCGACCTGGCAGCAACCGCTGCCCAGGCTGTGGTCGAGGTCCCACGGAAGGATGCTCCACCGCCCGGTCACCGGGTCCTGCGACATGAAGAAGTTCTTCGACGACGAGTCGACGTGCTCGGTGATCGCCGTGACCGCCGCGTAGTTGATCATCTGCGGGATGTCGGCGTTGGCCAGCAGGTAGTCGCGCTGGGCGTTGCCGCTCAGCCTGACGCCGGCGACGAAGGCGGCGATCGGCGCGAAGTCGGTCTCGTCCGGCGCCTTCTTCGAGAACTGGACGTTGACGGGACGGGTGCTGAAGGCGCTGGTCTCGGCCTCGAAGAACTGCTTGTCGTCGTAGCCCTCGCGCTCGCGCCAGGTGCCGTCGAAGGTCTCCTGGAGGCTGTACTCGCCCTGGAACGCGCCGTTGCGCTGGGCGCGGATCGGGAACATCTGGTGGTTGACGACCCCTGCTCGCTGGTAGGCGTCCCACGACACGATGGCCCGGCCGTGTGACTTGTCCGCCCAGTCGGCCTGCAGGTCGAACTCGTCGACCGGGTCGATCAGCCCGGGCATGGTCAGGTCGTAGCCCTGTGGGGTGTGGAACTTCCAGCTGACCTTGGGGTTCTGACGGGAGGCATGGCCCTTGATGTTCATCTCGACGTTGTCGATGACCTGGCCGTTGAAGGCGATGGCGCCGATCCGGACGATGTCGTCGAGAGGGTTGGCGACCATGAAGTTGTAGTCGGAGTCGGCGATGAACCACTCGATCACGGGGATCGGACTGGTGATCCCGTGCGGCACGGCGACGCCGCGGTAGACGATGGTGTCGTCGACCCGGGGGACCAGGGTGGTGGCGTTCGCGTTGGTGGCCGAGACGCGGTAGCGGATCAGGTGCCCCGCGCCGGCGCCCGGGATGGTGGCCGAGTAGGTGCCGTCACCGTTGGCCGCCATGGTCAGGGTCTGCTCGGTGTTGAAGTCGATGCGGTAGCGGAGCACCGCGCTCGTCTGGTCGCTGATCGTGGCGGTCACCGCGACCGGCTGGTTGGCCGACGGAGTGGTCGGGTTGATGACGACGTTGGTCACGCGGGGGCCCAGCCCGACCCGGCGCACCGAGTTGGGCGCGCCGGGGGTGCGGCCCTGTGCGTTGGTCGCCGCGGCCCAGTTGAGCGGGTCGTCATTGTTGAGTGACGCGTCGATGAGCTCCAGCGAGGGTCCCGTGCCGTCGGCCCGCGACGGCCAGGGATCGACGTCGAGGAAGGAGACCGTGTCGATGGTGGTGGCGGCGGCGTCCTTGAGGGCCACAGTCTCACCGGAGTTGGACAGGTTGCCGCCGTAGACGGCGGCCGGGGCGAAGCCGTACGTCGCCTGGAACTGAACGGCGTCCTTGGCGATCACCAGGAAGCCACCGGGGTTGATGGTGGTGCCTGCGGCGACAGTCAGCGTGACTCCGCTGAAGGTCCAGCCGGACAGGTCGACCGCGGTGGCGCCGCGGTTGAAGAGCTCGAGGTAGTCGTCACCGTCGAGGTCGGACAGCGCGTGGAACATCATCTCGTTGATGACCACGTCGGTGGGGGCCGCGACGGCCGGAGGCGCTGCGACCAGAGCGAGCCCGGTGGCGACGGTGACCGTTGAGGCCAGCAGACCGGCGAACTTCTGTCGTTGTGAGGTCATTTTCGCTTCCCGCGATTCGGAGTTGGGGATCTGGCCGGTCGCGGGGCGGTGGGGGCTGCCGAACACCGAGAGCGGGGTCGGGGAGCCCTGACACTAGGTCGCGACCCGGACGGTCTCATCCTCAGATTCGGGGAGTTTCGGCGCCGGACGGCGCCGGCGCAGCGCCGTACGGAACACGTCGAGCCCCAATTGCGCGCGCGACTGCCAGACACCGACCAGATAGATCGCCAAGGCCACAGCGAGCAGGCCGACGTCGAGGAGGGCGGGCAGGTCCGTGAGCGCGGTGAGAACGTCCACGAGGCCGAAGCAAATGATGGCACCGATGGCCACCCGGACGGTTGCCGAGGTGATCGGCCACATGGCGAGCTGGCGGTGGACTATGAGGAGGGGGAGCAGGTTGCGCACGACGATCGCGACCGCCCAGGAGATCGCGGCGCCCCGGATGCCGAGCATCGGGATGAGCAGGAGGTTGAGACCCACGTTGACAGTCAGGGCCACGGTGGCGTTGCGCAGGCTCACCCAGCTCCGGCCGGCCATGAGCAGCACCGAGTCGACCGGGCCACACGCCGTCGCCAGCAGCATGGTCAGGGACAGGATCAGGACGACGTCGGAGGCGACGTCGTACCCGGTGCCGAACACACGCATGAGCATCGGCGCGAAGCCGGCCATGACCAGGTAGAACGGCCAGGAGGCGATCATGCTCCAGAGCGTGGACGCGCGGTAGACGGAGTTGGCCGCGGCCCTGTCGCCCTTCGCGAACAGCGCGCTGAGGTGCGGGGACAGCGCCTGCTGGACCGACTGGACGAACAGCTGCCCGAGCACGATGAACCTGGTGGCCGCGGTGTAGAGCGCCGCGTCGGCCGGTGACGCCAGAGCCGCCACCAGCACGATGTCGGAGCGCTTCAGTGCGGTCTGGGTCACGCGTGCGATCGCCCTCGGGGCGGTGAAGCTCCAGAACTCGCGGGCGATGGTGCCCCACGGCCTGGCCGCCACGGACGTGGCTGCAGTCCACGTGACGACCAGCTGGTGCAGCCAGGCGGCACCGACGGCCAGGCCCAGCAGATAGGGCAGCGACCAGGCGAGAGCGAGCGCCAGCGGGCCACCCCCGGCGAGGTAGGCGACGAGCACCGAGCTCGCCTGCAGCCCCAGCCGACCGATGTTCTCGATCACGACCGTCGGCTTCTGGGACCCAGCGCCCCTGGTGGCCGCCATCACCTGGTCGTGGAGCGCCGCCACCGGCAGGACCAGGGCGAGCGTTCGCAGCATCAAGGTCATCGTGTCGGCAGCGCCGGCACCGACCAGGTGCGGGGCCAGCGATGGCGCTGCGAGGAAGAGGCTCGTGGCGATGGTGACGGCGAACGCGAGGGCGGGCACCGCCGAGACCACGAGGGTGCGCGGCACGTCTTTGGCCCGGCCCGAGGCGAGCTGGGCCGGCAGCGACTTGACCAGCCCGGTGTCTGTGCCGAGCAGCGCAACGGACTCCAGGATCAGGAACGTCGACGTGGCGGCGAAGAGGGTGCCGGCCACCGTCGGGGAGAACCCGTTGGTGACGACGGCGATGAGCAAGGTGCCGAAGACCGCGCTGAAGCCCGCTCCGAAGACACTCGCCGTCCCCCGCCGGGCCAGCTTCTCGAGCTGGCCTCGGTGGTCGGGCGCGGGCGGCGCGGCGGTCACCGACGTGCTCGGGTCACCTGGTCGTGCGAAGTCGACGCCGCCTGCCGCACGTCGGAGTCGACGTCCTCGGTGGGGAGGCGGAGCCGGGTCCGCTTCGAGGCGCCGCTCTTGCCGACGACGAGCGCCCCGAGGGCGGTGTGCCTGACGCTGAGCAGCTTCGCGACGGGCTCGAGCGCTGCCGGACGGGTCCGGCCCATGGTGACCACGACCAGGCCCAGGTCCGCCGCACTGAGGAAGGCCTCGCCCTCGGCGGTGTCCGTGCCCGGCGACTGGATGACGACGAGGTGGCCGGCGTCGACGAGCGGCGAGAGCACGGCTCGCACCCGGTCGGCAACCAGCAGCTCGCGGCTCTGGGCGGTGAACCCGCCATCACTGAGCAGGCAGAGCAGTGGCTCCACACTCGGCTGGAGCAGGTCGAGCACGCTCAAGCGCTCGTAGAGGAGCGCCTGGGCCAGCCCCTTGTCGTCGACGCTGAGTCCCTTCTTGGGCGCACCGTCGGTCCGCACGAGCACGACCCGGTGCCCGGCCTTGGCGAACGACTCCGCCACGGCCTCGGAGGCGTCGGCGTCGGAACGACCCCGGCCGGCGGGCGCGATGGTGACCACGTCCGGCCGCGGATCGATGTCGAGGATGGTGGCGCGGACCCGCCGGATGGTGGTGTCGATCGCCTCCGCTGCTCCACGGCGGAGCAACCGGGCGGTCCAGCCGCGCAGCGGCACGGTCGCGACGACGGGCACGCCCATCTGCTCGACCTCGCTTGCGGACCGGACGACGCCACGGGCGCGCTCCAGGACGACGGCGAGCAGGCAGCCGAGGGCCAGTCCCGCGAGCGCGGCGCCGAACGGCAGCACCGTGGCGGTGAGGTTCGCGGCGGTCTTGCCCTCGGAGGCCGGCGCGATCACCGAGCCGGGCGGGGAGGCACTGTTCTCGAGGGCGGTCCGTTGGGCCCGGAGGCCGACCAGCTCGTTGCGCAGCGCGTCCGCGAGCTCCTGCTCGAACAGCCGCTTCCCTGCACTGCCGTGCTGGGCGGCGGCGGTGGCGGCCCGCAGGTCGTCGACCACGCTGAGGGTGCGCGTCTCGACGCGCTGGATCCGGTCGTCGTTGACCTCCTCGAAGCGCTGGGAGCGGTTGGCGAGGTAGGCATTGGCCACCGCGTCCACGACCTGCTGGGTCACCGCCGGGTTGCCCCCCGTGAACGAGATCTCGAGGACCTGGGTGTTCGCCGGCACGAGCACCTGGACCTGCCGCTTGAGCGTCGACAACGACACGGCCGGGACCTGCGTGACGACCGCGCCCAGGACCTCGTCGGAACGGACCACCTGGGCCTCGGTCTCGAGGCTGGTCAGCTCGTCCTGCCGAACCGATGACGGCGCGGGAACGAACGGGTTCCCCACCGACGGGTTCACCAGCACCCTGGCGCTGCTCAGGTAGGTCTTCGGCGTTCCGGCCGCGTAGAGGTAGCCGCCGAGGCCCCCCAGCACCAGGCAGACGAGGACCACGGCGAGGTGGTGCCGAGCGGCATGCGAGGTCGAGACGGGCGGGCGGGTGGGCTGCTGATCAGACATGGTGGCTGTCCTCGTGAAGGGTGGTGGCGGTGACCGGCAGGCGGCCGGACGGGTGTGTGAGTTTGTTGACGAAAGCGGGGCGCTTCGCGAGCAGCCCGAAGCGGTCCCGGCCAGCGCCGAGAACGCAGCCGGCGAGGAGGCCGAGCATCACGCCCGAGACCACCGGGACCTCGGAGTTGGCATAGTCGGGCCGGCGAGGCGCCGTCGCGGGCTCCAGGACCACGGCAGGCTCCCGGCGGGCCTCCTCGAGCTCGTCCAGGCTCGCGCGCAGCTGCTGGATCTGCCCGAAGAGGTCGTCCGTCGGCGGGATCACGAGCCGCGTCGTCTGCTGCTTGGCGAGCTCCCGCTCCTCGGTGGCCACCAGCAGCTGCAGCTGGCTGAGCTGGTCCTGGCGGAACGCACCGAGCGACTCGCGCCGTACGTCGACGAGCGCGGTGATCGCCGCATTGGCCGCGGCCGCAGCGCGCGCGGCCGAGGACGACTTCACGGTCACGTGGAGCACGTGGCTGTTCGGTGAAGCGGAGAGGGACAGTCGCTCAGCGGCCACGTCGTTGTCCACGCCGAGCGCCGCGCCGATGGCGCCCAGCACCTTCGGGCTCTGCATCAGCTGGGCGTCGGTGTCGATGGTGACCTCGGGTGGGACGAGCTCGGTGGTCGACGGAATGACGTACTTGGGCACCGGCGTGAGCGCGATCGACGTCGTCGCGGAGAAGGTCGGCGACTGCTGCATCGACCAGGCGAAGCCGGCCACGAACCCGATGCCGACCAGCGCGCCGACCAGCACGACGTGCCGTCGCGCGAACCGCGGGTAGTCGGACCACAGGGGCAGGCCCGAGGGCTGGGTCAGGACAGCCATGCGGGCTCCCGTCCCAGCAGCGCGGCCAGCGACTCGTCGTGCCCCTGGAAGTGCTCGCGCAGCCTGGCTCGGGTCTCGTCCGCCATGGGCGAGCTCGGGCGGCCGTTCCATCGGTCGAAGCGGCCGGGCAGCTCCTGCGGGAGGTCCAGGAAGTCGAGGACTCCGGCGTAGGTCGTCTCCGGCCGCTCGAAGAAGGCCTCGCTCTCGATCACGTGGATCTGCTCCGCGGGGAAGTAGCGGCCCAGCTCGTCCAGCTGCTCGGCGTAGTGGCCGCGCCGCACGTAGGCGTGGTGGCGGTGGCTGAAGCTCTGGTAGTCGTGGTCGGCGCGCATCCGTTCCGCCTGACCGGCCAGCCGCTCGTCCTCGAGGTCGAGGGCCTGCTCGAACTGCTCGGTCTCGAAGCCCCGGGCCAGCTCGTGCTTCCAGGCCGAGTAGGCGCGCTCGACGGGGTCGCGGAGCATGGCGAGGATGCGGACCTCCGGGAGGTGGCGGGCCATGCGCTCCGGCGCGCAGGGGTGGAACATGTAGTAGCCGCTCGCCTCGAACGTGATCGCCTCGCCGGCGACGTCGCGGGTCCGCTTGCGCAGGTTCGCCGCGGTCGGGAAGTGGCCCTGGTACCACGCGAAGTCCCGCTGGTAGTTCACGTCGAAGTAGTTGACGCCCTTGTGGTAGTTGGCCGAGTGGATCAGCGGGTGCGACATGAGGGCGCGGTACAGCGACGTCGTCCCGGCTCGCTGTGCTCCGACGAGGATGAACGACGGGAGCTGCCGCCGGCCGGCGGTCGCCGAGCCGACGCGCACCGACATCACCCGCCCGACGGCCTTGACGGAGTGCGGCATGGCGGTGCGTACGGTCATGGTCGTCCTTCCACGAGGGCGGGCTGTGGGTGCTCGAGCCGGCGCTCCAGCAGTGACATCACCCAGGCGGTGCGGTGCTGGAGCGCGGGCGTCGCGCCGAAGGTCAGTGCATCGGCGTACCGGACGGCGATCTCCATCAGGTAGAGGCTCACGGTCAGGTCGTGATGGTCCACTCGGACACCGAGCTCGGAGAGCGTGCGGGTCACCGACTGCAGGAACTGCTCTTCCTGGCGGCCCTCATCGCGTTCACCCGGACGGACGCTCTGGGCCGCGTAGTGCAGGCCGTCGAAGCCGACCGGTACCTCGGCGTCGAAACGCTCCCAGTCCCAGACCTTCACGACGTCGCCGCCCAGGCCCATGTTCCAGTGGCCCCAGTCGCCGTGCCACGCGCCCAGCTCAACCCGCTCGGCACCGTGGGACCGCTCGAGCGCGTCGGCGGCCGCCACGAGCCGGCTGCCGTCCGGCTCGACGGACAACCGCTCGGCGTCCGCCCGTAGCCGGCCCCAGAAGCCGCTGCCGGCAAGAGGGGTCTCACAGCTCCCGGTCAGGCGGGCCACCTCGCGCATGGCGTCGAGCCGTGCGGCCGGCGAGACCCGTTCGCGCGGGTCGGTCCGCAGCGGCGAGATCACGAGGACCTCGAGTCCGGACCACTGACCGTGGTGGAGGAGCTCGGGAACCCGGAACGTCTGCGGTTCGTGCGCGCGGACGGTCGCCAGGGCCTCGGCCTCGCGTCGGACCAGAGCCGCGGTGAGGTCGTTGTGACCGATCTTGGCGAAGCCGCGGATCCGCCCGTCGAGGTCGAAGACCTGGAGCACCGGCTTCTGGTTGACCCGACGAGTGCCGAGGAGCACGCCGACGCGGACGTCGGTCCCGAAGCAGCCTGCGAGGTGGGTCTCGATCGAGTCCGCACCCGGCTCGGTCGCCGGGACCCGCAGCATGGGCCACCTCGCCAGCGCGAAGGCACGCGAGTGGACGGAGCGCTCGAGCAGGCTGCGCACCGGCCCGGCGAGCGAGGACCGGCCCGCGCCCAGCCGTCGGAGCATGGTGGCCGAGCCCGGCAGGTCCGCGGGGACCAGCAGCCGCGGTCGCCGCTCGCTCGGGAACACGTAGGCGTCGCGGTGCGGCGACCCCCTGCGGTGCCGGCTGCGGGTGACGTACGGCGCCGCCCATGGCTCGGGCCACAGCAGCCGCGCCACCTCAGCGGCGTACGACGCGTCGATCGGTGCGGCCCTCATGCCGCCACCTCCCCTTCGGAAAGCTGCGCCGGGAGGTCGGCGCGCGCCATCAGCCCGATCGCGATCATCGCGGTGAACATGGCCGAGCCGAGGGAGTCGTAGACGAAGAAGCAGAACACTGCGTCGAGCAGCACCGTGCAGCACGCGACATCCAGTGGCGACGGCCCCCGCGCGCGGCGCAGGAAGGTGAGCGCGAAGAACCCGAGGCAGAGCGCGGTGCCCACGAATCCGGTGGTGAGCACCAGCCGCCACATGAAGCCCTGGGTCCCGAGCGGCGGAGCCGCGCACTGGTGGCACTCCGAGGTCTCGCCGCCGGCCAACGAGCTGAAGCTGCCCTGCATGGTGCGCGTGGTGCCGAAGCCGACGAACGGCGATCCCTCGGCGGCGACCGACACGACCGTCTCCGCGGTGCCGGCGCGGCGGTCGTTGCTGTGCGGGGTCTCGACGCGCAGCACCACGGTGTCGTAGAGCGGGGAGGACACGAAGACGATGCCCCCGACCACGACGGCGGCGACCAACGCCTGGAGGGCCCGGGCCTTGCCGTTGACCGCGAGCCTGATGGCGGCGTAGATGCCCGCGAACGCCAGCGAGATCCAGAGCCCGCGGTTGAGCGAGAAGATGATGGGGAACGTCGCGGCGACCAAGACCAGCGGGCCCACCTTCTTGCGCCAGCCAGCCCCCTTCCCGAAGCAGGCAAGCATGAAGAACGGCAGGTAGAGCGCCACGTTGTTGCCCCACGCGTTCGAGTACGGGAACGGCGCGGTCGGGCGTGGCTGCACGTAGCCCAGGAAGTCGCTGGTCGACGACAGCGAGGGGTGCACGAGGGTGCGGACGAAGTTGGTCGACGCCAGCGAGCGCGGGAGCACCATCTCCACCGGCGACTGGAACTCCAGCGTCGGCGCCAGCACTGCCAGCACGCCGAACCCGGCGGTGACCACGAACATCCAGCCCAGCAGCCGGACGATCCGCAGCGTCGGCAGCTCGCGCGCGGTGTTCGCCACGTAGAGCATCGCGATCGTGATCGCGAGGTACCACCCGGCCCAGACCCCGAAGCCGAAGACGCGGCCGATGCCCCCGCCAGGGACGGTCATCGGAGCGTCCGCCCTGATCATGAGGACTCCCGCGAACATCCAGATCATGAACAGCAGCCAGAGGCCGAATCCGCGCGGGACGCGTATCTTCCCCTTCCTGCGCAGGATGACGGCCATGGCGATCGCCATCGCGAAGAAGATCAGCTGGGCGAGCCCGAGTGCCCACCAGAGCGGGAACCCGATGTACAGCACGACGAGCGGCCAGCCGGGCTTCAGGAACCGCGGTGCCGGCGGCGCCGCGGGGGCAGGGCGGGCCAGCAGGACGCTGGCGGGCATCGCCATCAGGCCGCCTCGGTGGGTGGGACGTGAGCACGTCGTCCGACGTACCCGTAGCCGACCAGCTGCGGCAGCGTCACCGCGGTGACGACTCGTCGGGCACCGGTCGGGAGCGTCGACCGCCAGGCGTCGTCCAGCTCGAGCTCGATCACGCCGGCGGCGAACCGGGACCGGCTGCCCGCGACCCCGTGACTGGGGGGCAGGTGCACGTTGTGCTGGCCGACGTGCGCCAGCGCGCCCGCGCTGGGCGGAAGTCCGATCTCACGGAGGACCCGCTCCATCGTGGGCCGCGGCTCGGCGACGAGGTCCTCGTAGCGCACTCGTGCTGAGAACGGCGCGGCGGCTCGCAGCACCGCGCACTCCAGCTGAAGCGCGGCCCAGAGCACCGCCAGTCGGCGCGGCGAGTAGGTCCCCATGAGCGCGCCGTCCTTCGACTGCGGCTTGACGATGCCGGACTTGTTCCAGGAGTTGGCGACGCCCCGAGAGTCGCGGACCAGGTTGACGACCCGCAGGTCGAGGCCCCGGATCCGGCGCAGCGCGAACAGCTGTGCGGTCGACTTGCTCGCATCGACCACGACGTCGGCTCCGGACACTGCGGCCACGGCCTTGTAGAGCCGGTGGTGGACGTCCAGATACTCCGCGAGCTCGCGCCGGTACGTCGCCGGCGCCAGGCCGGTCAGCATCCGGAGCACGTGCCGCTGGCGGATCACCCGGGGCTGCAGCTGCGCCATCCGCGCGGTCACCTCGCCCCAGCCGCCGAAGGCGTCGTCGCCGACCGCCGTCCAGAACGCGCAGGCCGAGAAGGGCTCACCACAACCGCACCGCTGGTCCTCGCTCGCCACCCGGGAGAAGATCGCGTTCAGCTCTCCGGTGTTGACAGACCCGGGGACCGCACCGAGCATGCGTTCGAGCAAGGTGCTGCCGGAACGGCCCACCCCTGCGATGTAGAGCACCTTCACGGGGTTCTCCGCATCATCTGAGTCCTACTGATGTCCTGGTGATGGCCGTCCACGTCGAACTGGCTGGATGAGACGCTATTGGCGCGGCGGCGGCGCGACGGGGGCACGCGGGAGCCATCCCCAAATAGGGGTACGAGGAAGAGTTCGAGGAGGAACCATGCGGGGAGCGGGCCGAAGGGCCGCCGGGCGGTGGTCGAGGGCGGGTGTCGGCCTCGCCACGATCGTTCTGGTCCTGGCAGCCAGCAGCTGCGGTCCGGGTGATGACGAGGACGACGGGCCGGTGCGGACCGGGCGGCCCGGTCCAGACCTGTCACAGGCCGACCTGTGGCTGTCCTTCGACGACGACGAGACTCCCGACGGCACGCCGGGGTTCGAGGACGCCGCGGGAGGGCTGTCCGTCGGTCTGGTCGTGACCGCCGACGGGGGCGAGGTGGAGCAGGTTCCAGGGGCAAACGGCAGCGGCTTCGCGGTGGCGTTCCCGGCCAAGTGCACGGACACCACCGGCTGCCCCCGAGCCATGGTCGAGGTCATGTCGGACCCGTCGCTCGACCCCGGGGACCGCCCCTTCGAGTACGGCGCGACGGTGTGGCTGGCGCCCGACCAGACGACCTCGGGGTCCAACATCGTGCAGAAGGGCCGGTTCGGCACCGACGGCGGCCAGTGGAAGCTGCAGGTGGACAGCGACGACGGGCACCCCAGCTGCGTGGTGCGCGGAGACAGCGCGGGCGCGGAACCGGTCGTGATCCGGTCGAAGACGTCGATCGCCGACTCCGCGTGGCACCGGGTGACCTGCTTGCGGGACCACGACGGGCTCAGCATCGAGGTCGACGGCGGCGATCCTCAGGAGAAGGACGCCCAGATCGGGTCGGTGATTAGCGAGTGGCCGCTCCGGGTCGGTGCACCTGGTGTGGGCGAGGGGGACGACCAGTTCCATGGCCGGATCGACGACGTGTTCCTGCTGATCGACCCGCCGTCCTGAGCCGCTGTCAGATGGGCCGGGCGACCCAGTCCGACGCCAGGAGCTCGGCGAACGCCTGCTCGGTCTCACCCTGGAGCGCCCAGGTGCCGTCGGGCGACTGAACCCCTGAGTTGAAGTACGACATCGACACGAAGTTGTGGCTTCGTCCGTACTCGGCGGCGTCGCGAAGCCACTCCGCCGCGAGCCCGGGGTTCCGGGGATCGTGGCGGCAGCCGTACTCGCCGATGAGGAGCGGTTTGTCGCCGAACACCCCCATCACCTCGTCCATCTTGCTCCCGAACGAGCGCCACTCCTTGCCGTTCGTTGCCGACCAGGGGTTGTAGACGTCAAGGCCCATGACCGGCGCCTCCGGCACCATCCACTCCGCGGCGTCCAGGTCGGTGCGGAGCGGGTCGAACGTCCAGTGCTGCAGGACGGGGGCCACGATGACCTGCGGCGCCAGCTGGGCACTCCGCTCGAGCAGGTGGCGCTGCATCGCCACGTAGTCCGCCGGAGTCCTACCGGTGCCGACGGCATCGTTCTCGGGCTCGTGATGGAGAGTGAAGATCAGCGACGCCGACATCTCCCCGAGCTGGGTGAGCAGTTCGTCCAGCCAGTCGTCGTGCACTCCCGAGGCAATGTCCTGCCACGCCCAGGACGGCTTGATCGACACGTGCGGCAGCCGACCGCGGTCCAGGTCGGTCCGGCAGCGGTGGACGAGCTGGTCGGTCTCGTTGTCGTCCGGGGTGAAGTACGACCGGTGCAGGGCCAGGGTGGAGCCGAGCTCGTCCTCCCAGTTGGCCAGGGAGCGGCTGTGGGGGACCGAGGCCCCGTAGTACATCGTGCCGGGTGCCGGGGCCCCCGGGAACGCCGGCGCCGGGACCGGAGTACTGGTCGACGCCGGGGCCGGGGCCGGGGTTGGCTGGCCGGTCAAGGAGTCGCCGCGACACGACGACGTCGCGGCGGAGATCACTGCGGCGGCGCCGAGACCCAGCAGCCCGCGGCGTCCGATCTCCATGGCGCGACCGTAGGTACGAGTGGCTCGCGCCGAGCCGGTCAGGGTGCGGCGTCACCCAAATAGGGGACGACCGTGCAGGGACCCGAAAGCGTGGGTCACCCCAATATCGAGGAATTCCGAGGTCCGCCTCGGCCCGGGCCCCTGGTCCTCGCCACGATCGCTCCATCATGAGCAGCTTGCCGATCTTGCGAGACGTCTCGGGCCGGCCCGGTGCGGGGGGACTGCCGCAGGCAGCCGGGCCGGTGCTCATGGTCAGCACGCAAGGAGGTCACCTCGCGCACCTGGTCGCCATGCGGTCCTGGTGGGAGGCGCACGACCGTCTCTGGGTCTGCCCGGACACGCCGGACGTGCTGGACCGACTCGCCGGCGAGCGCGTGGTCCGCTCGTACTCACCGACGACCCGCAACCTGCCCAACTTGCTCCGCAACTCCGCGCTCGCCCTCCGGCTGCTGCTCCGCGAGCGGCCATCGCTGCTGGTCAGCGCGGGCGCCGGCGTGGCCGTGCCGTTCTTCATCGCCGCCTGGCTGCTGCGGATCCCCACGGTGTTCATCGAGGTCTACGACCGGGTCGACACCCCCACGATGACGGGGCGGCTGTGCGGGCCGTTCACGACGAAGCGAATCGTGCAGTGGCAGAGCCAGCTCGAGTTCTACCCCGACGCCAGTCTCGTGGGACCCCTGCTGTGACGGCCCTGGTCGTGGCACTGGCGGGCACCGACCACCACCCGTTCGACCGTCTGGTGAACTGGGTCGACGCAGCGGCGGGCCGCCACCCCGACGTGCGGTTCCTGGTCCAGCACGGCTCGGGCACGCGGCCACCGGTCCTCGCCGAGGGACAGGAGTTCTTCACCCACGATCAGCTGATCGCCTTGCTCTCGGAGGCCACGGCCGTGATCTGCCACGGCGGCCCCGGCACGATCATGGACGCTCGTGAGGCGGGGCACGTGCCGCTGTGCGTGCCGCGGGACCCAGGTCTCGGTGAGCATGTCGACGGCCACCAGCAGCGGTTTGCCGCAATGGTCGGGCAGGCGGGCGTCGTGCACGCCGTCGCCACGATCGAGGAGTTCCACGACCGGCTCGACCGGGCCCTGACCCACTCCCCTTCGCAGGGCGCGGCCATCATGGCGACCCGGGTCCGTGACACGGCCAGGGCGCGGCTCGCGGCCGAGCTCGACGAGCTGATCACGGTGCGTCCGCACCGCCTTGCCAGGCGGTACCGCGCCACACCCTGAACCGGTCCGGAGCACCTCCGGCGGTCGTACCGCGTATGGGGGATGTTCCTTCGCGCGGCGCCGGAGCCCTCGGCGAGGCCATGAACCTGTGCACATGCCATGCGTCAGCGTCGTGTACCTGGGCGGCTTCGGCCGCTCGGGGTCCACGCTGGTCGAGCGCATGCTCGGGGCCGCCCCGGGGTGGGTGAACATCGGCGAGCTCGTCGACCTGCCCCGCTCGGTCGCCCGATCGGACGAGCTCTGCGGCTGCGGTGAGCCGTTCTCGCGCTGCCCTGTGTGGACCCAGGTCGGTGAGGTCGCCTTCAAGGGCTGGACCAAGGACGTGCTCGACCGGCTCGTCGAGCTGCAGCGAGCCGCCGCTCGCCAGCGCCATCTGCCCGGACTCCTGGACTCGCGGCGCCGGCCCTCCGAGGCGCTCGTCGACCTGCGTTCGGCGTACACGCGGATCTACCGAGCGGTGGCCGAAGTGACCGGCAGCCGCGTCGTCGTCGACGCCTCCAAGGGGCCCGCCCTCGGGCTGGCGCTGGCCGGCTCGCCCGGCATAGACCTCCGGATGCTCAACGTCGTGCGGGACCCCCGGGCCGTCGCGTGGTCCTGGGCCAAGCAGGTCGAGCGGCCACACGCCACGTCGGGCGGCGAGCAGATGTGGCGCATCCCGGCGCACAGGTCGGCGGGCCAGTGGAGCGCGCTGCAGCTGGAGATGGCTGCCATCTCCGGACTTGGCGGCGTCCCGTCCGCGCGACTCCAGTACGAGGCCTTCGTCGCCGACCCCGTCGGCACGCTGGTCGAGACGACCGCGGCGCTCGGTCTCCCGCTGTCTGCCGCCGACCTGCCCGCCGTCGAGGACGGGCTGGTCGAGCTGGGTACCAGCCACGGCCTCTCGGGCAACCCCGGCCGGTTCCGGTCCGGCCCCATCGAGCTGCGCCGCGACGACCGCTGGGTGACCGAGATGCCCACGAGCGACCGCGCGGTCGTGACCGCGCTGACCCTGCCCCTGCTCCGGAGCTACGGCTACCGGGCCACCACCCGATCGGCCCCCGCCCCCGCCGCCCCCGTCCCGGCCCCCGGACACCGACGTCGAGAAGCGCAGAGGAGCCACACGTGACCGGTCCAGGACCTGCCACCACCAAGTCCGAGGAGCCGAGGAAGGGGGAGACGCCGCTGGTCAGCGTCGTGATCCCGACCCGAGGGCGTCCGGCTCTGCTGAAGGAGACCCTGGAGGCGATCGTCGCCCAGGACTACGCCGGCCCGCTCGAGATCATCGTCGTCCACGACCGCGAGGAGATCGACCCGACGCTCGCCCGGCTGTCGGCCCCGGGGCGTGAGATCCGGTCGATCAACAACACGCGCACCGGCGGCCTCTGCGGTGCCCGCAACAGCGGGCTGCTCGCCTCGGATGGCCCGTTCTACGCCAGCTGCGACGACGACGACGTGTGGTACCAGACCAAGGTCCGCCGCCAGGTGGAGCTGCTGCTGTCCGACCCGGAGCTGCTCTCCGTGGGTACGGGCATCCGCCTCCTGATGCCACGGGGCAACGTCGAGTGGCCGGCCCGCGACGGGGTGATCAGCCACGAGCTGCTGCTGATGAACCGGGTCAAGGAGCTGCACAGCTCGAACCTGATGATGCGGCGTTCGGCGTTCGACGCGGCCGGGCTCTACGACGAAGACCTGCCACACGGCTACGCCGAGGACTACGACTGGCTGCTGCGGGCCAGCAAGGTCGGCAAGGTCGGTGCCGTCCAGGAGACCCTGGTGGACATCCGCAAGGACGTCCCGTCGTGGTTCCGGGACCGCTCGTTGAACACGGCCAGTGCGCTGGAGTACCTGCTCGAGAAGCACCCGGACTTCCGCGACCGCCGGCGCGGGCACGCGCGGATCCTGGGCCAGATCGCCTACGCCCGGATCACCGGAGGCCAGCGGGCCCGTGGCCTGCGCATCGCAGGCAGGGCGCTGCGTCGCTACCCCGTCGCGCCGCACGCCTGGCTCGCCGTGGCGGTCGCCGGTCCCGGGATGGAGCCGCAGCGGATGCTCTCCGCGGCGCGCCGGCTGGGACGGGGGCTGTCGTGAGCAGGCTGCCCAACTTCCTCTACGTCGGTCCCGACAAGGCGGGGTCGTCGTGGCTTCACGAGACTCTGATCAAGCATCCCGACGTCTACCTGACACCGGCGAAGGACCTCTACTTCTTCGACCGGTACTACGACCGGGGAGCCGAGTGGTACGCCGCCCAGTTCCGCGACGCGCGCGGCGAGGAGGTCGTCGGCGAGGTCTGTCAGGACTACCTGTTCCACCCCGAGGCCGCGAGCAGGATCCGCAGCACGCTCGGCGCCAACGTCCGGGTGATGGTGTCGCTACGCGACCCGGTCGAGCGCGCCTGGTCGTCGTACCTCTACATGCGCAAGCACGGCATCGGGCCCGACACCTTCGGCGAGGCACTGCGCAGCCGGCCCGAGCTCCTCGAACACGGTCGTTACGCGACCGGCCTCGACCGCTTCCTCGAGCACTACCCGCGGGAGAACGTGCACGTGGCCATGTTCGACGACCTGGCGCGCGACCCGCAGGGCTTCCTGGACGCCGTCACCGACTTCGTGGGCGTCGACCCGTTGCCTCTGTCCGAGAAGGACCTGGAGGCCCGGCTGCCCGCGGCGAAGGCCCGCTCGGTCAGGCTGGCACACGCTGCGCGCCGCAGCGCCGACTGGTTCCGCGAGCACGACGGCGCCAGCCTGGTGGGCCGGGTCAAGCGCTCCCCGCTCGTCCAGCGGGCGCTCTACCGGCCGCTCGACCGGCAGGCCGTGCGTCCGGACGTCGATGACGTGATGACCGTGCGCGGTGCACTCGACACCGAGATCCGCAGCCTCGAGGGCACCCTCGGCCTGTCGTTGCGCGAGGCCTGGGGCTGGGAACCCGCCGTTTCCCCAAATTGAGTGATAGCCCTCCACGATTTGCCGCGAAGGCACCCCGCAAGGCACTAATGGAGCTCGGAGGGGACCAGCCAGGCTTTTGGGGGATTGCCTAGGGGTCCCCTCCACCATGTCTCGGGCCAGGTGGTTCTCGCCGGACGAACCCGTCGAAATGGCGTTGAGTCGGTGGTGACGCTCCGGGCAGAGTGACCGGGTGACGTCCTTCATCTCGCACACCTCGATCGACTGCCACAACGCCTACGAGCTCTCGGAGTGGTGGAAGCCGGTGCTCGGCTACGTGGACCTCGAGGACGACCCCAACCTGCCGGGCCACGAGGAGTGCATGATCCGCGATCCCGAGACCGGCCACCAGGTGCTGTTCATCGAGGTCCCCGACCCGACTCCCGGCAAGCCCCGGATCCACTTCGACCTGCGGCCGCGCGAGCGCACCCAGGGCGAGGAGACCGCGTGGCTGCTCGAGCACGGCGCGGCCGAGCACGCCGACCATCGGGGTATCTACGGCCCAGGCAGCGGCTGGGTGACTCTGGCGGACCCCGAGGGCAACCTGTTCTGCATCCTGCGCTCGCCGGCCGAGCTCGCGGCGCAGCAGGGTGCGGAACCGGGATGACGACGGGATCGTCCGACTGGGCGTGCCGAGTCGGCGCGAGCTGTTGCACGCCGGGACGCTGGGCGGCCTGGTGGTCGTCGACCGGCCGTTCGTGTTCGTGATCCACGACGTCCAGCACGGGACGCCCGCTGTTCCTCGGGAAGGTCGTCGACCCGCGCGAGCAGCCATGATGGCGCGGTGACCAGCCTCGCCGCCCGGCTGTACGCCGCCGTCTCGGCCGAAGGCGGCAACCTCGCGATCTCCCCGCACTCGGTCGCGGTCGCGCTCAACCTCGCGGCGTACGGCGCCCGCGGCCGGACTCGTGAGGAGATCGAGGCCGTCGTCGCCGGGGCCGGTCAGCCGGTCGACCCAGAAACATGTGCAGACGCGTGGGTCGAGCTCTCCTCGGCGAACCGGCTCTTCGGCCAGCAGGGGCTCGCCTGGCAGCCGGACCTCCAGGAGCTGCTGACCATCGTCGACTACGCGGACTCCGACGCGGCTCGCGCGGTCATCAACGACTGGACGTCCGGGCAGACCCACGAGCGGATCCCCGAGATCGTGCCGGACGGCGTGCTCGACGAGGAGACGCTGCTGGTCCTGGTCAACGCGCTCTACCTCAAGGCCGCGTGGGCCGACCCGTTCCGCGAGACCTCGACGACCGACGCCGACTTCCACCTCGGCGACGGCTCGGTGGTGCAGGTGCCGACGATGCTCGGGTACGTCGGCGCCCAGACCGGCGCGGGGGAGGGCTGGCGCTCCGCGCGGCTGCCGTACGTCGGCGGGACGCTCGCGATGACAGTGGTGCTGCCGGACCCCGGCCGGGTGGCCGACGTCGAGGCGCTGGTGGCGGCGCGCGACTGGTCCTCCGTGCTGGACGCACCGTCGTACGAGCGGCTGGAGGTGCGGCTGCCCCGCTTCACCGTGCGGGCCGCCGCCCGGCTGCGCGACGTCCTGGTCGCCCTCGGCATGCCGACCGCGTTCGGCGACGAGGCGGACTTCTCCGGGCTGACCGTCGAGGAGCCGCTCAAGATCAGCGAGGTGCTGCACGAGGCCTTCGTCGCGGTCGACGAGGAGGGCACCGAGGCCGCGGCCGCGACCGCGGTCGTGATGCAGCGAGCCGGTGCGATGCCGCAGCCACCGGTGCCGTTCGTCGTCGACCGGCCGTTCCTGTTCGCCATCCACGACGAGCACGGGACGCCGCTGTTCGTGGGCCGCGTGGCCGATCCTCGAAAGGGCCAGGAATAATTCACTGGAACATCCTTGTATTCAATTGAAGGTTGTTCCATACTTCCTGCATGCCCAGCCCACAAGCGACCGCGAAGCGGTCCTACGAGTCGCCCCGCCGGCGCGCCTCGGCCGCCGACACCAGGCTTGCCGTCATCGCCGCTGCGACCACGCTGTTCACCGAGCGCGGCTGGGCCACGAGCGTCCGCGACATCGCCCGCGGGGCCGGCGTCGCCGTCGAGACCGTCTACAGCGTGGTGGGCTCCAAACGCGAGCTGCTGAAGGTCGCGATGGACGTCGCCATCGTCGGCGACGACGAGCCGATCTCCCTCGCTGAGCGACACGAGTTCGCGGCCCTGGGGGAGGGCGACCGACCCACGCGCCTTGCGTCCGCCGCCGCCATGATGGCCGACCAGTACTCCCGGGTGGCCGCCCTGCACCACGCGCTCGACCAGGGAGCCGAGACCGACGACGAGCTCGCCGAGCTCAAGCGGCACGCCCACGAGCAGCAGCTCACGACGTTCGCCGAAGGCCTGACTCTGGCCCTCGGCAGCCGCCCCGACCCCGAGCTGGTCGACGGCCTCCAGGCCATCAGCAGCCCGGCCACCTACCTCCACCTGACCCGGATGGCCGGGTGGAGCCAAGAGCAGTACCAACAGTGGCTGGGGCAGACCCTGCTCCGGCTCGTCGCGCACATTCCCGAGGAGTCAGCATGACCACGCAAGCGCTCGACCAGCACACCGTCCCCGCCGACACCCGGATGATGGGCATCGTCCACTCCGCCCTCCGCCGCGACCTGGTCCGGCTGCGCCTCGTGCTCGGCACCCCCGCCGCCCAGGAGCCGCGTCGACGCACGGCGCTCGCCGAGCACGCGATCTGGCTGATGGACTTCCTGCACCACCACCACACCGGCGAGGACGAGGGGCTCTACCCGCTCGTCGTACGCCGCAACCCCGAGGCCGCCGAGCTGTGCGAGCGGATGGATGTCGACCACGACACGATCACGCCGGCCATGGACGGGTTGCGCGACGCCGCGCAGCGTCACCTGGCAGACCCGAACAGCCCGGACTCGGACCTGCTGGCAGCACTGGCCGCGCTCGACGAGCCGCTGGTGCCGCACCTCACGCGTGAGGAGCTGGAGATGATGCCGTTGGTCTCAGCCAGCATCAGCCACGCGGAGTGGGTCGAGTGGCACCAGTCGATGGTCCACGGGAGCATGCGCCAGCTGGCGTTCGAGGGGCACTGGCTCATCGACGGCCTCGACGAGGAGCACACCCAGATCGTGGTCGGCCCGGTGCCGGCGGTCCCGCGCTTCGTCCTGGTCAAGCTGCTCGGTGGCGCCTACCGCCGCAGGCGTGCGCTCTTGTGGGACGGCACTCCGGCCGAAGCCGTGCCGCCGCTGCACGTCGACGACACCCGGAGCTGGTCCTCATGAATATGCCAGTGAAGTGGAAGGTCGACTGGGAGGGCGAGCTGACCGTTGACGTGGCCGCCACTCCCGCCCAGGTCTGGGCGGTGCTCTCGGACCCCACCCGCGTCGGTGAGTGGAGCCACGAGTGCCACACCGTCATCTGGATGGACGGACACTCCCGAGCCCAGGTGGGCGCGAGGTTCCGCGGCACCAACAAGGTGGGCTCGTTCCGCTGGTCGCGGATCTGCACCATCACCGAGCTGGAGCCCGAGCGGCTCCTGGTCTACCGCACCTCCGGCGGCCTCCCGCCCGACTCGACAGAGTGGCGTTTCCGCCTCGAGCCGGTCGACGGCGGGACCCGGGTCACCCAGTCTTTCCGGATCCTGAAGTTCCCGCGGCTGGCGGAGCTGGCCACCGTCCTGTTCAACCCCGCGCACCGCGATCGCTCGGCGGCGCTCCGCGGTGACCTGGTCAAGCTTGGCCAGGTCAGTGGTGCAGCTCAGCGCGACGTGGATGCCTAGCGACCGTTGGACTGTCGGAGGCCGGCCGTAAAGTGACACCGCACCCCCTGCCATTCGTGGCCGGGGGCTGCCGTGTTGTCCTACACCTGCCCAGGAGCCCCTTGTGTCACTCGCCGGACCCTCCCTCTCCGGTTTGGCAGATGCCGTCCTCGCCGACCCCACCCTCGACGAGGCGATCGCCGATGCCCGCGGCGGCATGGTGCGCGCCCTCGACCTCACCGGGCCGGCCGCGCTCCGTCCGTTCGTGGTCGACGGCCTGGTCCGCGCAGACCGCACGGTTCTCGCCGTCACCGCCACCGTCCGTGAGGCGGAGGACCTCGTCGAGGAGCTCGGGTCGCTGCTCGACCCCGACACCGTCGCGCTCTACCCGAGCTGGGAGACGCTCCCGCACGAGCGGCTCAGCCCGCGCAGCGACACCGTCGGCCGCCGGCTCGCGGTCCTGCGGAGGCTGTCGCACCCGGACGCGCACCACGGCCCGCTCAAGGTCGTCGTCGCCCCGGTCCGCTCCGTGCTGCAGCCGCAGGTCAAGGGGCTCGGGGACCTCGAGCCCGTCGAGCTGGTGCCCGGCCAGACCGCGCCGATGGAGGACGTCGTGCAGCGGCTGGCCGACGCGGCGTACTCCCGCGTCGACCTGGTCGAGCGGCGCGGCGAGTTCGCGGTCAGAGGCGGCATCGTCGACGTCTTCCCACCCACCGAGGAGCACCCGCTGCGCGTGGAGTTCTGGGGCGACGACGTGGAGGAGATCCGCAGCTTCTCGGTCGCCGACCAGCGCACCCACGAGACAGTGGAACAACTCTGGGCGCCGCCGTGCCGCGAGCTGCTGCTCACCGACGACGTACGCCGCCGCGCGTGGGAGCTCGGCGAGCAGCACCCGCAGCTGGTCGAGCTCACCGACAAGATCGCGGCAGGCATCGCCGCGGACGGCATGGAGGCGCTGACGCCGGCGCTCGTCGACGAGATGGAGCTGCTGGTCGACCTGCTCCCCGCCCAGACCCACGTCCTGGTCCTCGACCCCGAGCGGGTCCGCCGCCGCGCCCACGACCTGGTCGCGACCAGCGAGGAGTTCCTCGGCGCGAGCTGGGCGGCTGCGGCCAGTGGCGGCGAGTCGCCCATCGACCTCGGTGCCGCGTCCTACCGCGCCCTCGGCGACGTCCGCGCCCATGCGCTCGCCGCCGGCCAGAGCTGGTGGACGGTCAGCCCGTTCGGGCTGGCCGACGACACCGAGGCACTGGTGCTGCCGGACCTCGATGACACAGACATGTCGGGCGTCCCGACCCGCACCCTTCCGATGCAGGCCGCCGACGCCTACCGCGGCGATGTCGACCGCGCGTTCGCGGACCTCGCGCGCTGGCGTGCCGAGGGTTTCCGCACGATCGTCGTGCACCCCGGTCACGGCCCGGCCCAGCGCACCGTCGAGGCACTCGGCGAGCGCGACGTCGCGGCCCGGCTGGTCGACGTGCTCGAGGACGCGCCCGCGACCGACGTGGTCACGGTGGCCTGTGGCGCGCTCACCCACGGCTTCGTCGACGAGGCCAACCGGCTGGTCCTGCTCACCGGCGAGGACATCTCCGGGCAGCGCGCGTCGACGCGCGACATGCGCAGGATGCCGGCCCGCCGCAAGCGCCAGATCGACCCGCTCGAGCTCTCCGCCGGCGACTACGTCGTCCACGAGCAGCACGGCGTGGGCCGGTTCGTGGAGATGCGGCAGCGCGAGGTCGCCGGCGCGGTCCGCGAGTACCTCGTCCTCGAGTACGGCGCCAGCAAGCGCGGCGGACCGCCGGACAAGCTCTACGTCCCCGCCGACGCGCTCGACCAGGTGACCCGCTACGTCGGCGGCGAGCAGCCCAGCCTCGACCGGCTCGGCGGCGCCGACTGGGGCAAGCGCAAGGGCCGGGCCCGCAAGGCCGTCCGCCAGATCGCGGCCGAGCTGATCAAGCTCTACGCCGCCCGCCAGGCCACGACGGGCCACGCGTTCGGCCCGGACACGCCCTGGCAGCGGGAGCTCGAGGACGCGTTCCCGTTCACCGAGACCCCCGACCAGCTGACCACGGTCGACGAGGTCAAGGACGACATGATGAAGACCGTCCCGATGGACCGGCTGGTCTGTGGCGACGTCGGCTACGGCAAGACCGAGATCGCGGTGCGGGCGGCGTTCAAGGCGGTCCAGGACGGCAAGCAGGTCGCCGTACTGGTGCCGACCACGCTGCTGGTGACCCAGCACCTCTCGACGTTCCACGAGCGGATGAGCGGCTTCCCGATCCGGATCGAGGCGCTCAGCCGGTTCCAGACCGACAAGGAGGCCCGCGCGGTCGTCGACGGTCTCGCCGACGGCACCGTTGACATCGTGGTCGGCACGCACCGGTTGCTCAACCCGGACATCCGGGTCAAGGACCTCGGGCTGATCATCGTCGACGAGGAGCAGCGGTTCGGCGTCGAGCACAAGGAGCAGATGAAGCGGCTCCGCACGTCGGTCGACGTGCTGTCCATGTCCGCGACCCCGATCCCGCGCACGCTGGAGATGGCGATCACCGGCATCCGCGAGATGTCGACGATCACCACTCCGCCCGAGGAACGGCATCCGGTGCTGACCTACGTCGGCGGCTACGAGGACCGCCAGGTCACTGCCGCCGTACGCCGCGAGCTGCTGCGCGAGGGCCAGGTCTTCTACATCCACAACCGGGTGCAGTCGATCGAGAAGGCCGCCGCCAAGATCCGCGAGCTGGTCCCCGAGGCCCGTGTCGCGGTCGCCCACGGACAGATGGGGGAGCACCAGCTCGAGCAGGTGATGCTCGACTTCTGGGAGAAGACCTTCGACGTGCTGGTCTGCACGACGATCGTCGAGTCCGGCCTCGACGTGTCCAACGCCAACACGATGATCATCGAGCGGGCCGACACCCTCGGTCTCTCCCAGCTGCACCAGCTCCGTGGCCGGGTCGGTCGCTCCCGCGAGCGCGCGTACGCCTACTTCCTCTACCCGGCGGAGAAGCCGCTCACCGAGACCGCCCACGAGCGGCTGGCCACGCTGGCCCAGCACTCCGACCTCGGCGGCGGCATGGCGATCGCCATGAAGGACCTCGAGATCCGCGGCGCCGGCAACCTGCTCGGCGGTGAGCAGTCCGGCCACATCGCCGACGTCGGCTTCGATCTCTACGTCCGCCTGGTCGGCGAGGCGGTGCACGAGTTCCGCGGCGATGCGGAGCCCGAGCTCAACGAGGTCCGCATCGAGCTGCCCGTCGACGCCCACCTGCCGCACGACTACATCCCGAGCGAGCGGCTCCGGCTGGAGATGTACAAGCGGCTGGCCGAGGTCCGCAGCGACGACGACGTCGACCTCCTGCTCGAGGAGCTGAAGGACCGCTACGGCGAGCCACCGGTCGAGGTCACCTCGCTGCTGCTGGTCGCGCGGTTCCGGGCCCGGGCCCGACGCGCCGGCATCGGCGAGGTGACGATCGCGGGCAAGAACGTCCGGTTCGCCCCGGTCACACTTCCCGACTCGCGCGTCGTACGCCTCCAGCGTCTCTACCCCAAGTCGATCGTCAAGGCCCCGGTGTCGACGATCCTGGTGCCGCGGCCACACCCCGGCGGCGTGATGGACAAGCCGCTCGACGGGATCGCCCTGCTCCAGTGGGCGCACGGTGTCATCGACGACGTCGTCGATCCCGTGGAGGCCACCGCCGCGAGCTGACGAGAAAGACCGGCCCACTGGTGTATCAGGCCGCTGGCGCGCGGCTCTTGAGGGGCAATCGTCCTAGCCCCGTCCGACGAAGGCCCGCCAGATGACCAAGCAGCCGAAGCCCCGTTCCACCCGCCGCCTCCCGGTCCGAGAGGCCGAGCGCAGAGCCGCTCTCATCGCGCGGGTCCAGCGCGCGACCCGGCAGCGGCGGCGCGCGCGCATGCTGACGCGGCGGGCCGCCTGACCACCTTGACCGCCGGGACACGGCCGGGCCCGGGCTCGGGGGATGCCCGGGTTCGGTCGTGTGCCCGGCACCGGTGTTGAATGGGCCCGTGCGGTTCGTGCGTGCCCTCCCGGTCCTGTCCGTCGTTCTGCTCACGGGCTGTGGCGTGGCCGGCACCGAGTTCCACCCCGGCGTCGCGGCCGAGGTCGGCGACCAGACGATCACGTCCCGCCACCTCGACCAGGTGACCCACGACTACTGCGCCGGTTTCGAGAAGATCAACAAGGGCAGCCCGCAGGCGCAGGACCCGGTGCCGCTGCGCTACGTCACCAACCAGTTCGCGACCATCCTGGTCAACCGCGCCGCCGCCGAGCAGCTGGCCGACCAGTACGACGTGGAGCCGAGCTCGACCTCGAAGGCGGCCCTGACGACGATCGAACCGGAGATCGCCGACCTGTCGGAGGATCAGAAGGACGCTTTCCGGGAGATCATCGGTGCGGACAGCTACAGCGGCGACGTGCTCACCCAGATCGGCGAGATCTCGCTGGAGGACCAGGGCACGACCGACGCCACTCCGGACGACCAGTCGGCCGAGGGGCAGAAGCTGCTCACGGCCTGGCTCGCCGACCACGACGTCGAGGTCAACCCCAGGTACGCCGTGGACCTCGACGCCACTGGTCAGGTCGACACGGACCTCTCCTACGCGGTGGGCAAGAAGGCCAAGGACGGCCTGAAGGCCGCGCCAGACGCTTCCTACACGGGCTCGCTGCCCAGCCACCTGGTCTGTCTCGACTGAGCCGTGACGAGCGACGCGCCGCTGCTGGAGTTCCTCGAGGTGATGCGGCGGCTGCGCGCCGACTGCCCGTGGAAGCAGGAGCAGACGCACCGCTCGCTGGCTCGCTACCTGCTCGAGGAGACCCACGAGACCCTCGAGGCGATCGACACCGGCGACGCGACCGGTGACTGGGAGCACCTGCGCGAGGAGCTCGGCGACCTGCTGCTGCAGGTCTACTTCCACGCCGTGATCGCCGAGGAGTCCGGCGCCTTCACCATCGACGACGTGGCCCGCGGCATCACCGAGAAGATGCACCGCCGCAACCCGCATGTCTTCGGCCCGCCGTCCGATGACCCGCCCGGCGACGCCGCCGCCGTCAACGAGGTCTGGCAGGCGATCAAGGAGCGCGACAAGCCGCGCGCGTCGCACACCGACGGACTGCCGGACACCCTCCCGGCGCTGCTGTATGCCGCCAAAGTGCTCGAGCGAAGCGACAGCACCGCGATTCGTCTGCAGCCTCCAGCGGGGGATCACCCGTCAGACCGCAGACGAATCGGCGAGCGGCTGCTGGCGTTGGTCCAGGAGGCGGTCGAGGACGGGGTCGACCCGGAGCAGGCCCTGCGCGACGCCGTACGTCGACTCGGCTGACCACGTCCCGAGATAGGTGGAGGGGCACCACTAGGCTGGCCGGCGCATCATCTTCCTCGACTTCCCCATACCCAGGAGCACCGACCCGTGGCATCCATCGAAGCTGTCGGCGCCCGCGAGATCCTCGACTCGCGCGGCAACCCCACCGTCGAGGTCGAGGTGCTCCTCGATGACGGGACCTTCGCACGCGCGGCCGTACCCAGCGGCGCCTCCACCGGGGCGTTCGAGGCGGTCGAGCTGCGCGACGGCGGCGACCGCTACCTCGGCAAGGGCGTCCAGAAAGCCGTCGACGCGGTCATCCAGACCCTCGGCCCCACCATCGAGGGGCTCGACGCCGACGACCAGCGCCTCGTCGACCAGACCATGCTGGACGCCGACGGCACCCCCAACAAGGCCCAGCTGGGCGCAAACGCGATCCTCGGTGTCTCGCTGGCCGTCGCCCGGGCGGCGGCCGACTCGGCCGGGCTCCCGCTCTACCGCTACGTCGGCGGACCCAACGCCCACCTGCTACCGGTGCCGATGATGAACATCGTCAACGGCGGCGCGCACGCCGACTCCAACGTCGACGTGCAGGAGTTCATGATCGCGCCGATCGGGGCGCCGACCTTCAAGGAGGCGCTGCGCTCGGGCGCGGAGGTCTACCACGCTCTGAAGTCGGTCCTGAAGAAGAAGGGGCTCTCGACCGGCCTGGGCGACGAGGGCGGCTTCGCGCCCAACCTCGACTCCAACCGGGCCGCGCTCGACCTGATCGCCGAGGCCGTGGAGGCGTCCGGCCAGAAGCTCGGCACCGACATCGGGCTCGCCATGGATGTCGCAGCCAGCGAGTTCTGCACGGACGGCGTCTACACGTTCGAGGGTGTCCAGAAGTCGAGCGCCGAGATGACCGCCTACTACGCCGAGCTCTGCGCGGCGTACCCGATCGTCTCCATCGAGGACCCGCTCGACGAGGACGACTGGGACGGCTGGAAGACGCTCACCGACGAGCTCGGCGGCAAGATCCAGATCGTCGGAGACGACCTGTTCGTCACCAACGTCGAGCGGCTCCAGCGCGGCATCGACGGCGGCAACGCCAACGCGATGCTGGTGAAGGTCAACCAGATCGGCTCCCTCACCGAGACCCTCGACGCGGTCGAGCTGGCCCACCGCGCCGGGTTCCGCAACATGATGAGCCACCGCTCCGGCGAGACCGAGGACACCACGATCGCCGACCTCGCGGTGGCCGTGAACTGCGGCCAGATCAAGACCGGTGCACCCGCGCGGTCCGACCGGGTGGCGAAGTTCAACCAGCTGCTGCGAATCGAGGACGAGCTCGGCGATGCGGCGCGGTACGCCGGCGCTGGCGCCTTCCCGAGGTTCAATCGGTAGGGACATGACTCCCGACAAACGCAGACCCCGCGGGCGCACCGGACCGGGCCGGCGCCCGGGCGCGCCCCGGCAGGCCCGGACGCCGCCCGTCCTGCCGGAGGCGGAGGGAGCCGCGACCGCCGAGCGACCCCGCTCCCGCCTCACCGGCCGGGCCGCGGTCCTGGTGCTGGTGCTCGCCGTGCTGACCGTCTCCTACGCATCGTCGCTGCGCGCCTACCTTGAGCAGCGCGGGCACATCAACGACCTCAAGAGCCAGATCGCCGAGCACGAGGCCAACATCGACTCGCTGGAGTCGGAGAAGGACCGGTGGGAGGACCCGGCGTACGTCGCGAAGCAGGCCCGCGAACGGCTCGGCTACGTGATGCCGGGAGAGAAGACCTACCTGGTGCTCGGCGAGGACGGCGAGCCGCTCGAGCCCGCGTCCCAGCTGCAGGACCCGAGCACCGTCATCTCGACGACGCAGACGCCGTGGTGGAGCGACGGGTGGGCCTCGGTCGAGCTGGCCGGCAACCCGCCGAAGACCGGTCGGCCGCCGGTCTCGGAGATCGACGGCACCAGGAAGGGCACCGGCGGCGAGGACTCCGCGGGGGAGACCCCCGAGGCTCCGTGACCTCCGACGCGGATCTGGAGGCGGTCGGCCGGCAGCTCGGTCGCCCCGCGCGCGGGGTGCACGCGGTCGCGCACCGCTGCCCCTGCGGGCTGCCCGACGTCGTGGCCACCGAGCCCCGGTTGCACGACGGCACGCCGTTCCCGACCACCTTCTACCTGACCTGCCCGCGGGCCGCGTCGCGGATCGGCTCGCTCGAGGGCTCCGGCCTGATGAAGGACATGGAGGCGCGGCTCGGCACCGACCCCGAGCTGGCGGCGGCGTATGCCGGGGCGCACGAGAGCTACCTGGCCGCACGCGCCGAGCTGGGCAGCGTCCCGGAGATCGACGGCATCTCGGCCGGCGGCATGCCGGACCGGGTCAAGTGCCTGCACGTGCTGGCCGCGCAGTCGCTGGCCCAGGGCCGCGGCGTGAACCCGCTCGGCGACGAGGTGCTCGACGAGCTGGGCGACTGGTGGGCACCGGGACCCTGTGTCGACTGAGACCGTCGCCGCGATCGACTGCGGCACCAACACCATCCGGCTGCTCGTGGGCGCCCTGCCCGACATCGCGGTGCGCGAGTCGCGGATCGTCCGGCTCGGCCAGGCCGTGGACGCGACCGGCCGCCTGGGCGACGAGGCGCTGGCGAGGACGTTCGCGGCCCTGGACGACTACGCCGCCACCATCCGGGAGCACGGCGCGAGCAGGGTCCGGCTGTGCGCCACGTCCGCGGTGCGCGACGCCGCCAACGGCGCAGTGTTCGTGCGCGGCGTCGAGGAGCGGCTCGGTGTGACGCCGGACATCCTCACCGGGGAGCAGGAGGCGGCGTTGGCCTTCGACGGAGCGATCCGCAACCTCACCGGTCCCGCGCCCGAACCGGTCCTGGTCCTCGACATCGGCGGCGGCTCGACCGAGCTGGTGCTGGGCTCCGGCGGACGGGTCGACCAGGCACACTCGATGGACATCGGCTCGGTCCGGCTCCACGAGCGGCACCTCGCCGGCGACCCGCCGACCGCCGGGCAGGTGGCGTCCTGCGTCGCCGACATCGACGCACACCTCGATGCGGCCCCGGTGTCGATTGGGGAGGCCGGAACCGTGGTCGGCGTGGCAGGCACCACGCTGACCATTGCCGCGGGGGTGCTGGGGCTGCCGTCGTACGACCGGACGGTGATCGACCAGTCCCGGTTGGCGGTGGCCGACGTGACGGCGTACGTCGAGCGGCTCGTCGCGATGCCCGTCGAGGAGCGGCTGGCCCTGCCGTTCATGAACCCCGGCCGCGCCGACGTCGTCGGCGCCGGGGCGCTCATCCTGGCTCGCGTGCTCGCCCGGGCCGGTGTGGACACCATGGTCGCCTCGGAGTCCGACATCCTCGACGGGATCGCCTGGTCGCTCGTTTAGTCGTCCTTGGCATGGGGCACCGCGCAGCCATGGGCACCCAGCAGGCCGTGTTCACCGTCGTGAAGAGGAGAAGGTCATGAGCAAGCTGTCACTGCTGGCCGCCGCCGCGGCCGGATATGTGCTCGGAGCCCGGGCCGGCCGCCAGCGCTACGAGCAGATCGCCTCCACCGCCCGCAAGGTCGCCGACAACCCGAAGGTGCAGCGGGTCGCGCACCGGGCGCAGGACGCCGCGACTCAGCAGGCGGCCGCCGCGGCCGAGGCCGCGAAGGACAGGGTGTCCTCCGCCGCGTCCACCGCGGCCGACAAGGTGCGAGGCGGCGGAGACGGCCAGATCGGGATGCAGGCGACGCCGTAGCGTTCGCCCTATCTTGGGCACCCTGACCGAGCTCCCGCACCCGGCGACCGGACAGCCGTTCCCCTCGCCGGTCCCGCCCGGCACCGGCTGGCCCGGTGACCCGGCCACCGCGGCGACGCCGGTGGCGCGGACCCTGCCGCAGGTACGCCGCCTCGCGGCCGGCGCCAACCTCGACGAGCTCGGCGCCGAGATCTCGGTCTGCTGCGCGTGCCCGCGGCTGGTCCGCTGGCGCGAGGACGTCGCAGTGGCCAAGCGGGCGTCGTACGCCGGCGAGCCGTACTGGGGCCGGCCGATCGCCGGCTGGGGGTCGCCGACCCCCGCGGTGCTCATCGTGGGTCTGGCCCCAGCAGCGCATGGCGCCAACAGGACCGGGCGGGTCTTCACCGGTGACCGCTCCGGGGACTGGCTGTTCGCGTCACTGCACCGGGTGGGGCTGGCGAACCGCGCCACCTCCGTAGACGCCGCCGACGGGCTCGAGCTGGTCGACACCCGGATGGTCGCGACGGTTCGCTGTGCGCCGCCGCAGAACAGGCCCAGCACCGCCGAGCGCGACACCTGCGCGCCCTGGATCGAGGCCGAGCTCGCGTTGCTGGTCGAGCACGTCCGCGTCGTCGTGGCGCTCGGTTCGATCGGCTGGGACGCGACACTGCGCTCGTTCCGGAGCATCGGCTGGCAGCTCCCGACCCCCAAGGCGCGGTTCGGCCACGGCGCCGAGGCAGCGCTCGTCGGCGCCGGCAAGGAGGTCACCCTGCTCGGCTGCTACCACCCCAGCCAGCAGAACACCTTCACCGGCCGGCTCACCGCGCCGATGCTCGACGCGGTGCTCGGGAGGGCCGCGGCTCTACGCTGACCGGGCCCCCGTGTCCCAACCGGCAGAGGAGGTCGCCTTAAAAGCGACTGGTTGTGGGTTCGAGTCCCACCGGGGGCACTCGGTCGCCGCTGCGGTGGGATCGTGGGATCCATGGACGAGTCCGACGAAGCCCACGTCTTCACCCAGAAGTACTGGGACCAGAGGTACGCCGAGCACGAGCGAGTCTGGTCCGGGCTCCCCAACCAGCGGCTGGTCGAGCTGGTGGCAGACCTGCCGACCGGAACGGCGCTCGATGTCGGCTGCGGTGAGGGTGCCGACGTGGTGTGGCTCGCCGGGCGCGGGTGGCGCGCCACCGGTGCCGACCTGTCAGAGGTCGCGCTCGAGAAGGCCAGGAAGCACGCCGGCGAGGCCGGGGTGGCGGACCGGACCGAGTGGGTGCACGTCGACCTGCTCGGCGGCGATCCGCTGCCGGGGGGCGCTGACCTGGTCTCGGCGATGTACGTGCACGTGCCCGAGGCCGACTTCGACCGGGTCTACACCGCCATCGCCGGGGCCGTCCGACCCGGCGGCACCCTTCTCGTGGCGGGCCACCACCCGGACGAGCGCCACACCGACCTGCGCAACCCGCACCTGAGTCACCTGCTCTTCGCGCCGGAGCGGGTGACCTCGCTGCTCGAGGACGGCTGGACCGTCGACGTCGCCGAGGCACGGACCCGCGAGGTCAGTGATGACCACGGCCACGGGCACGGGTCAGCGGTCGCGACGGACACGGTGGTGTTGGCGCGGCGGGCGTGACCTGACGCGAGCCGCCGAGTTGTCACCCGTGTGCAGCGGCTGCGGGTCCTGATCGTCCTCGCCGGCCTCGTCGTCAGCGGCCTCGGGCTGGTCACGCCGTCAGCTGCGGCGGTCTCGACAGGCTCGACCAGCAGCGGTGACGCCCATGCCGGACGTGACGAGCCGCCCCAGCTGCGTCGCGAGGGGCGCTGGCTGGTCGACCCGCAGGGGCGGGTCGTGATCGTGCACGGCGTCAACCTCGTCTACAAGCGCGCGCCGTACGTCCCGCCGGACGGGCCGACCGGTTTCACGAAGCGGGACGCCGCCTGGCTGGCCCGGCACGGCTTCAACGCCGCCCGGGTCGGCACGCTGTGGGCCGGGCTCACGCCCAGCGGTCCCGGGCAGGCCGACCCGGCGTACCTCGACCAGTGGCAACGTGTGCTCGACCTGCTGGCAAGGAAGCGGATCTGGATCCAGCTCGACATGCACCAGGACCAGTGGCACGAGCAGTACGGCGGCGAGGGGGTGCCGGACTGGGCCGCCGCGCGGCAGCTGCCGTTCAGCCTCACGCCGCCGGTGGTCGCGCCGTTCCCGACCGGCTACTGGACGCCCGAGGTCTCGGCGATGTTCGACGACTTCTGGGACAACCGCCGCGGCCTGCTCGACGGCTGGCTGGCCGCCTGGCAGGTCGCCGCCCAGCGCTGGAAGCACCAGCGGTACCTGATGGGCTACGACCTGCTCAACGAGCCCTGGATGGGGATCGAGTGGCCGACCTGCCTCACGCTCGGCTGCCCGGCGTCGTACCCGTCCGAGCTGCAGCCGGCCATGGAGGCCGGGCTGAAGGCCGTGCGAGAGATCGACCCCGACAACATCGTCTGGTGGGAGCCACAGCAGTTCGCCGGCGGCCAGGCGGTCGACACCTTCTTCACCGCGCCCGCGAACGAGCAGCAGCTCGGCCTCTCGTGGCACAACTACTGCCCGGCCGTCTTCCTGGAGAGCCTCGGCGTGCCGGGCACCGACGTGCAGAGCTGCCGCGCGTACTCCGACGGCCGCGAGCAGCACGCGCTCGACCAGTCCGAGCGGATGCACGCGGTGCCGATGATGAGCGAGTGGGGCGCGACCGACAACCTCACCGCGATCAGGATCGACGCGGCTTCAGCGGATCGGCACCTGATGGGCTGGACGCACTGGGCCTACAAGTTCTGGAACGACCCGACCACTGCGGACGGCGACCAGGGGCTGTTCGCGGACGACACGGACCTCTCCTCGGTCAAGCAGGCCAAGGCGCGGGCGCTGGTGCGCACCTACGCCCAGGCCGTGGCCGGCACACCGCTGGTCATGCGGTTCCGCCCCGGCAGCGGCCGGTTCTGGTTCCGCTACCGTCCCGACCGGTCGGTGACCGCGCCGACGCGGATCTTCGTGAGCCCGCTGCACTACCCGCACGGCTACCGGGTCGTCGTCCGGCACGGCTCCTACCGCCGTTCCGGCCACTTCGTGCTGATCCGGGCGAACTCGACCCGGACCGTCACGGTGCGCATCGCGCGGCGCTGACTCTCAGCGAATCCACAGGCGTGGCGGGAACGCCCGACCTCGTACCTGCGTTGAACCTGAACGAGTCCGTAGAATGGGCCCATCGGCGAGCCGTCACAGCGACGGCCACCACCCCGGCCTCCAAGGAGGAGACCATGCAGAGCAACAACCCCATCTTCCGTCGTTCCGAGGAGTTCAACCGCGGCGGCGCCAACCTGTACGGCAACCAGACGTACGCCGGCAACGGGGCGCCGGTGGCCGGCTACGGCCAGACGACCGACCCGTCCCAGTGGGGCGTCGGTACGCCGGGTGACACTCGCGCGCCCGCCACCACGGGCCCGATGACCATCGACTCGGTGGTCCAGAAGACCGCTATCTCCCTCGCCCTGGTGATTGTCTCTGCGGCCGTGACCTGGCTGGTCACCGGCGACATCACCGCGACCGAGGTCCCCAGCTCACTCGTGCTGGCCCTCACCGTCGGCTCGCTCGGCGCGTTCGCGCTGTCGATGGTCAACTCCTTCAAGCGGGTGGTCAGCCCACCGTTGGTGATGGCCTTCTGCGTTGTCGAGGGTGTGGCGATCGGTGCGTTCAGCAAGTTCATCGACGCGGTGTTCGTCAGTGAGAACACCGGCAACCTCGTCGTCCAGGCGGTGATCGGCACCTTCGCGGCGTTCGCCGGCACGCTGGCGGCGTACAAGTTCTTCAACATCCAGGTAGGCAACAAGTTCCGGAAGTTCGTCGTCGCCGCAGTCTTCGGCATGATCGGCCTGAGCCTGATGGAGCTCGTGCTGGGCATGTTCGGCTCGTCGTTCGGCCTGTTCGGCTTCGGCGGGCTCGGCGTCCTGACCGCTGTCGCAGGCCTGGTCCTGGGCGTGTTCATGCTGATCCTGGACTTCGACTTCGTCGAGCAGGGCGTCGCCAACCAGATTCCCGAGGTGGAGTCGTGGCGGGCGGCGTTCGCGATGACGGTCAGCCTGGTCTGGATCTACACCAACCTGCTCCGTCTGCTCGCGATCTTCAGCGACAACTAGCAACAGAAGTCGAGCCTGTCTCACGGGGACAAGCTCCGGCGGCCTCGGGAACCTCGGGTTCCCGGGGCCGTCGTCATTTCCCGTCGAGTGACGCCTCAGCGTTGTCAGATCGCCCTTGAGACCACGCTGACACGTCACTCGACGAAAACTCACTGGCCCTGGAGCCACGCGAGGACGGCAAGCACCCGACGGTTGTCGTCGTGCGCCTGCGGGAGGTCGAGCTTGGTGAAGATCGCGTTGGTGTGCTTGCCGACCGCCTTCTCCGAGACGAACAGCCGCGCCGCGATGGCGGCGTTGGAGCGGCCCTCGGCCATCAGCGTGAGCACCTCGCGCTCGCGGTCGGTGAGCCGGTCCAGAGGGCGACTGGCCGAACCAGACACGAGGCCGGCGACCACCTCGGGATCCAGCACGGTGCCGCCAGAGGCGACGCGGCGTACGGCGGCCACGAACTCGTCAACGTCGGCGACCCGATCCTTGAGCAGGTAGCCGATCGCGCCCTCGCCGCTGGCCAGCAGGTCGCGGGCGTAGAGCGGTTCGACGTGCTGGCTGAGCACAAGCACCGGCAGCCCGGGGCGGGCGGCTCGGGCGGCGATCGCCGCCGCCAGCCCCTCGGTGGAGAACGTCGGTGGGAGGCGTACGTCGACGATCGCGATCTCGAAGTCGCCTGCTGCCAGCAGCTTCTCGAGCTGCGGTGCGTTGTCGACGGCCGCCACCACGGCGATGTCGCTGGCCTCCAGGATCCGGGTGAGGCCGACACGCAGCAGCGCCTGGTCCTCGGCCAGCAGGGCCCTCAGCTGGGGCTGGTCGGGCACGACACCTCCATGGTCACGACGGTCGGCCCACCCGCGGGGCTGTCGACCACCATCGTGCCGTCGAAGGCCGCGAGCCGCTTCGCCACCCCTGCCAGGCCGGAGCCGGCCGGGTCCGCGCCGCCCCGACCGTCATCGCCGACCACGAGGTGCAGCGCCTCGCCGTCGTGCCGGACCCGCACCCAGGCCCGGGTCGCGTCAGCGTGCTTGACCGTGTTGGCCAGGCACTCGGCGACCGCGAAGTACGCCGCGGACTCGACCGGCGGCGGAAGTGCCGGCGCGTCAACGGTTACCGTGATCGGGAGCGGGATCGGCAGCGCGAGCGCCTCGAGCCCGCCGGCGAGCCCGCGGTCGGCCAGCGCCGGCGGGTGGATGCCGCGCACCACCGAGCGCAGGTCCTCCAGAGCGCTCACCGTCGTCTCCCGCGCCTCGCGCAGCAGGGCTGCGGCGGCCTCGGGGTCGGTGCCCATCAGCTTCTCGGCCAGTCCGACGTTCATGCCGACAGAGGCGATCCGGGCTTGCGCGCCGTCGTGCAGGTCGCGCTCGATCCGGCGTACCTCGGCGGCGCTGTGGTCCAAGGTCTCCGAGCGCGACGTCGAGACCTCCTCGATCCGGCGCTCCAGCTCCTCGACCCGCCGCGAGCCGAGGATGTTGCGCTCGGCCAGGGCCCTGGCGCGGACCAGCCCAGGAGTCGCGCACCACCAGACGAGCAGGAGCGGCACGTCGAGCACTACCAACAGCCACCACCAGGAGCCCCCGTCGACGAGCGCGCCGACCACGTGCGTGACCGGCGCGACCAGGAGCCCCACCGGCAGGATCGACAACACGAAGCCGCCGGTCGCCGAGAACCACAGGAACCCGAAGTCCCGCCAGCGAGCCTTGTCGCGCAGCCAGCGGAGCGGCCTGGTGACCACGTTGGTCCCCGCCGTGTCGGCGTACGCCGCAGTGATCGGCTCACCCAGCAGCGTGCCGCTGATCCGGCGGTGGATCGCCGTGAGCGCCGCAGTGGCCGGCACCACGCCCAGGGCGATCACGAATCCGGCGGTGATCAGCCCCAGGGGGATGGCCAGGATCGTCAGGATGCCCAGGGCGAGTGCCGGTGCCATGAGCAGGGCGTAGCCCAGCGAGACCGCCGTCATCCGCAGCCGGTCGACGAGGGCGTCCCCGTCGACCGGCGCAGGACGGACGGATCGGATCGGCTGGAGGAGCGCGGACGGGCTGGCCATCGGCGCCCAGTCTGTCATCGGACTCCGCCGATCGAGGACGCCACAGGAGCAGTACGGCGGACCGCGGAGCGGGCCGACAGGAGGGTCAGGGCGATCACCCCCGCGACGACCACCGCCGGGAGCCACAGCTGGCCGTCAGGAACGACGCCCTCGTGCCGGGCGACGCCGAAGGGGACGACGGTCGCCAGCGAGGCGAGCAGCCCCAGCGCAACGCCGACCCCCGCGACGATCCGGGCCTCGGCAAGCACGGAGCCCTCGACCTGGTCCGGCGTGGCCCCGAGCAGCCAGAGCCGGTGCAGCTCGGCCTTCCGGTGCGCGACCACGGCCGCGAACGTGTTGACCACGACGACCGCCGCGAACACCACGATCATGCCGACGACGACGTTGTTGAGCAGGTTGATCGTCTGGGCATCCTGGTCGGCTCCGGAGGGGCGGGTGCGGTTGTCGGTGCCGACGGCCATCAGCACGCTGGTGGCTGCCGCGGTCAGCACGACGACGGGCGCCATCACCCCGCTGAGCAGGTGCGCGCGGCGGCGGGCGTTGTACGCCGCCAGGTGGCCCGCCACGCCCGGCTCCGATTGCCGGCCGCGCCAGCACCGACAGGTGCTTGAGCAGCCACGGCGCCACGCTGGCGAGACCGAGAGAGACGAGGATCGCGCACGAGCCGGAGGTCTGCATCGCGGCGTACGGGTCGGGGTCGTGCGCGGTGACCGTGATGGTGACCACGCCCATGGCCAGCCCGTAGCCGATCAGGAGCACGGCGGCGACGACCCGCCACCACGGCAGCCGTTCGCGGCCGGCCCGCCCCTCGCTGGGCGTGATGGTGGCCGGTCCGCTGGTCGCGCGGCGGGCGGCGAGGCCGGACCCCGCCAGGCTGACCAGCACGATGAGCACTGCGGTTGCCGTCGGCGCCGCACCCGGGTCGTAGCGGACCGAGCCGGCGACCACCTCGCCGTTGCGCAGCATCGCCAGGAGGGCACGCCCTCCCAGGGTGGCGAGCGCCGCGCCGGCAACGGAGGCGACGAGGGCGACGAGCAGGGTCTCGGCCCGGACCAGCCGTCGAGCCTGTCGTGGTGTGGCGCCGATGGTGCGCAGCAGGCCGACCTCGACCTCGCGCTGGGTGACGGTGATGCCGACCGTGGACACGACCGCGAAGAGCACGATCAGCGCACCCCAGCCGCCCACGACGGCGCCCATGATGAACAGCGTGTCCCGGTCGGTGTGCGACACCGGGCCGGTGGCGGTCTGGGCGAGGGTGGCGAACGAGCCCATCAGCGCGGTACCGAGCAGGACGGTCACGAACGTCGCGAGCGAGGCCGTGGCGCGGTGCCGCAGCGAGGCGAAGGCCAGCCGGGTCATGACGCTGCCCCCACTCGCTGCTCCGCCACCAGCTCGTCGAGGTGCGCCATCTGTCCGGCGACCGCGTCGGCGGTGGGACGGTCCATCCGGCCCGCGATCTGTCCGTCCACGAGGAACACCACGGTGTCGGCGTACGACGCCGCGACCGGGTCGTGGGTGACCATGACGACCGTCTGACGCAGGTCGTCGACGCAGGTCCGCAGCAGGGCCAGCACCTCGTGGGCGGTCCCGGAGTCGAGGGCGCCGGTCGGCTCGTCGGCCAGGACGACCGCGGGCTCGGTGACCAGTGCCCGGGCGATCGCGACACGCTGCTGCTGGCCGCCGGAGAGCTCCGAGGGCAGCCGCCCGCCCCGGTCACCGAGCCCGACCCGCTCCAGCAGCGCCCGCACCCGCTTCCGGTCGACGCGGTGTCCGGCCAGCCGGATCGGCAGCCCGACGTTCTGCTCGGCGGTGAGGTAGGACATCAGGTGGAAGCCCTGGAAGACGAAGCCGATCCGCTCGCGGCGGAACCGGGTGCGGTCCTCCTCGCTCCACTCGGTGATGTCCTCGCCGGCGATGACGACGCGGCCCTGGGTGGGCCGCTCGAGACCGGCGGCGCAGGTGAGGAACGTCGACTTGCCCGACCCGGACGGTCCCATCACCGCGGTGAAGGAGCCGGCCGGGAAGGAGAGATCGACGCCGGCGAGGGCGCGAACGGCGCCCGCCCCTTCGCCGTACGTGCGCGCGAGGTCGTGGACTTCCAGTGCAGGTGTTGTGGTCATGTCCCCGACGCTATGAACGGCGCGGCTCCGGCTCGATGGGGCTGGACCGCCAGTCGAGGTGGGGTTTTGCCTACCCCGTCCCACGATTCGTCTGCGCGGCGGCAGGCTCATCGCCGCTCGCGCCCGCAGACGAATCGGCCTCGGAGTCGTCCGGCGCCTCACCCTCGGTCTGCGGGTGACGGCTGCGGTGTCGCAGCTCGACCCAGAGGCCGCGTACGCCGCGCGTCCGGCCGCCGACCTCGGTGCCGTCCAGCTCGGTGCCCGGGATGTTGACGGCCTGCAGCGCGGCGGTCGTGATCGGCAGCACTCCCTCGCCGCGGAGCGCCTCGGGTGCCGCCTCGTCCTCGGGGATCAGGCCGAGCGCCGCGAGCATCGACGGCACCAGCACGGCGGCCAGCGATCGGTAGCCGGCCGCCGAGGGATGGAACTGGTCAGGCCCGAACAGCAGTGCCGGCGCTGCCGCGAACTCCGGTCCGAGGACCGAGCCCAGCGAGACGGTCCGGCCACCGCCCTCGAGGACGGCGATGGTCTGCGCTGCCGCCATTCGCCGCGACCAGGTGCGCGCCACCTGCTTGAGCGGCGGTGGGATCGGCTTGACGGTCCCGAGGTCGGGACAGGTGCCGACGACGACCGCCACGCCCGCATCCTTGAGCGTTCGCACGGCATCGGCGAGGGCGCCGACCGAGGCGGCGGGCCGGACCCGATGGGTGACGTCGTTGACGCCGATCAGGATCACCGCGACATCGGGCTCGATCGGCAACGCCTGGTCGAGCTGGCCCGCCAGGTCGGAGGAGCGGGCGCCGACCTTCGCGAACGCGCGCAGGTAGACCCGCCGGTCCGCGCGCTCCGCAGCCCCACTCGCGAGCAGCGCGCCGGGAGTCTCCTCGACCCGTTCGACGCCGTAGCCGGCCGCGCTCGAGTCACCGAGCAGCACGATCTTGATCGCCGGGCCGGGCCGGCCGCGGCCGTACCAGCCGGTCGCATCGGGCGGCCGCGCGTCCCCGGCCTCGCCGATCGTGCGGCGAGCCAGCTGCGCCTCGGCCCTCAGCACGGCGTAGAGAGCGGCGCCCAGCGCGGAGAGGCCTCCGCCGCCGTACGCCGCGGCGGAGGCGAGCTTGCGCGCTGCCCCGGCCTTCCCCACGGATCCATGCTACGGACCGGTAGGTGCATAGATTGTCCCGGTGCAGTACGCGAACTCTCTCCTCGACCTGATCGGCAACACCCCGCTGGTCCGGCTCCAGCAGACGCTCGACCTGGCCCCGGCCGACTCGCAGAGTGCGGACGGACCCGTCGTCCTGGCCAAGGTGGAGTACCTCAACCCCGGCGGCTCGGTGAAGGACCGCATCGCCATGCGCATGATCGACGCGGCCGAGGAGTCCGGCGAGCTCCAGCCCGGCGGCACGATCGTGGAGCCGACGTCCGGCAACACGGGCGTGGGGCTGGCGATGGTCGCCCAGGCCCGCGGCTACAAGTGCGTCTTCGTCTGCCCCGACAAGGTGAGCGAGGACAAGCGCAACGTGCTCAAGGCGTACGGCGCGGAGGTCGTCGTGTGCCCTACCGCGGTCGCACCGGAGCACCCCGACTCCTACTACAACGTCTCCGACAAGCTCGCGTCGCAGCCGGGCGCGTGGAAGCCGGACCAGTACTCCAACCAGCACAATCCGCGCTCGCACTACGAGACCACCGGACCCGAGATCTGGACCCAGACGGACGGGAAGATCACCCACTTCGTGACCGGCATGGGCACCGGCGGCACGATCACCGGTGTCGGCCGCTACCTCAAGGAGCAGAACCCCTCGGTGCAGATCATCGGGGCAGACCCCGCGGGCTCGGTCTACTCCGGAGGCACCGGCCGCCCCTACCTCGTCGAGGGCGTCGGCGAGGACTTCTGGCCCGAGACCTACGACCGCAACATCGCTGACCGGGTGATCGAGGTGTCCGACGCGGACTCGTTCGCCTTCACCCGGCGGCTGGCTCGCGAGGAGGCGCTGCTCGTCGGCGGCTCGTCGGGCATGGCGGCCTTCGCGGCGCGCCAGCTCGCCCAGGAGCTCGCCGCCGAGGGCCGGACGGACGCGGTCATCGTCGTACTCCTCCCGGACAGCGGCCGCGGCTACCTCACCAAGGTCTTCAACGACGAGTGGCTGGCGCAGTACGGCTTCCCGACCGAGGCGCTCCGCGACCAGACCCAGACCGTCGGCGAGGTGCTGCGTGGCAAGGACGGCCGGCTGCCCGACCTCGTGCACACGCACCCCAACGAGACCATCGCCGAGGCGGTGGCGATCCTCCAGGAGTACGCCGTCTCGCAGATGCCCGTGGTGCGCGCCGAGCCGCCGATCGTCGCGGCCGAGGTGGCCGGCTCGGTCTCCGACCGGGCGCTCCTCGACGCGCTGTACGCCGGCTCGGCCAAGCTCACGGACCGGGTCGAGGACCACATGAGCCCGCCGCTGCCCACCATCGGCTCGACCGAGGACGCCCGCGACGCGGTGACGCTGCTCGAGAACGCCGACGCGGTGCTGGTCCAGGAGGACGGCAAGCCGGTCGGCGTGCTGACCCGGCAGGACCTGCTGGCGTTCCTGTCGCGCTGATCTACCCCCGCGAGCTTCGGCCCCGGGCGGGGCGCGCTCCCTTCGCTCGCAAGGCTCGCTTCGCTCGCTCGCATCCTCTCTGTCGCGGACCACTACTGATCGCTCGACCGGCTGCGGCCACTAGAGTGAGAACACGTTCTAGTTTCGGAGGCGGGATGAGCGCGAGTCCAGCGGTCGAGGGGTGGTTCACCACCGGGCCGGAGCCCACGCTGCTCGGGTCTCGGTGCACCACGTGCGCGACCGTCTGCTTCCCGCCCGTGCCGACGGGGGGCGCGAGCTTCTGCCGCAACCCGGCCTGCGACGGCGAGGAGTTCGAGACCGCCGAGCTGAGCCGCCGAGGCACAGTGTGGAGCTACACCGACGCGCAGTACCAGCCGCCGGCGCCGTACGTCGCGCGCAGCGACCCCTACGAGCCCTTCGCGCTGGCGGCGGTCGAGCTGGCGGAGGGCATCACCGTGCTGGGGCAGGTGGCCGACGGCTACGGGGTCAAGGACCTCAAGGTCGGCGCCGAGGTCGAGCTGGTGGTCGAGCCGCTCGACGGGGAGCTGCTGGTCTGGCGCTGGCGCCCCTTGATTTCTGGCAGGGTCACCGAGCTGGGCGAGGAGGCCGACCAGTGAGCGCCAGCGACGTCGCCGTCCTGGGCGTCGGCATGCACCCGTGGGGCAAGTGGGGGCGACCGTTCACCGAGTACGGCGTGGTCGCGGCCCGGGCCGCCCTGGACGACGCCGGCATCGACTGGAGCGAGGTCGACCTCGTGGTCGGCGGTGAGACGGTCCGCAACGGCTACGCCGGCTACGTCGCCGGCGCGACGTTCGCCCAGGCCCTCGGCTGGAACGGCGCCCGGGTCGCCACGTCGTACGCCGCCTGCGCGACCGGCGCCCAGGCCCTCGACACCGCCCGCGCCCGGATCCTGGCCGGCCTGTCCGAGGTCGCGCTGGTGGTGGGCGCGGACACCACGCCGAAGGGCTTCCTCGCGCCCAACGCGGGGGAGCGGTGGGACGACCCGGACTGGCTGCGGTTCCGCCTGCTGGGCATGACCAACCCGGCGTACTTCGCGCTCTACGCGCGTCGCCGGATGGATCTCTACGGCGCCACGCCCGAGGACTTCGCGCAGGTGAAGGTCAAGAACGCGCGCCACGGGCTGGAGAACCCGAACGCCCGCTACCGCAAGGAGGTCAGCGTCGAGGACGTGCTGACCAGCGCGGTCGTGAGCGACCCCCTGCACCTGCTCGACATCTGTGCGACCTCCGACGGCGCCGCGGCGGTGGTCGTGGCGAGCACGGAGTACGCGAAGAAGATCGGTCTCGACCGACCGGTGCTGGTGAGCGCCGTCTCGACCGTCACCCCGACGTTCCCGAACACGGTCCTGGACATGCCCAACATCTCGACCGACTCCTCAGCCGACGGCGAGCCGGAGCGGACCTTCAAGGAGTCGATCGCGCACGCGGCGTACGAGGAGGCGGGCATCTCCCCGGAGGACGTCAGCCTCGCGGAGGTCTACGACCTGTCGACCGCCCTCGAGCTGGACTGGATGGAGGACCTCGGCCTGTGCAAGCGCGGCGAGGCGGAGGTGCTGCTGCGCGCGGGCGAGACCACCGTCGGCGGCCGGATCCCGGTGAACCCGTCCGGTGGGCTGGCCTGCTTCGGCGAGGCGGTGCCGGCGCAGGCGCTGGCCCAGGTGTGCGAGGTGGCCTGGCAGCTGCGCGGCCAGGCGGCCGGTCGCCAGGTCCAGGGCGCGACGGTCGGCATCACCGCCAACCAGGGCCTCTTCGGCCACGGCTCGTCGGTGCTGCTGAGCCGCTGATCCTCAACCCTCGCGAGCGCCGGGGCCGATCGCGAGGCGCGCTCGCTCCGCTCGCCCTGCCCCTATGTTCACCCGCTGCCCTTCCCACCGTCGGTGGCACGAGGCAGGGTGTCGCCATGGCAATCCTCAATCCCTACCTGACCTTCGACGGCAACGCCCGCGACGCGATCGAGTTCTACAAGGACGTCTTCGGCGGCGAGCTCAACGTCATGACCTTCGGCGACATGGGCGCCACCGAGCACGAAGGCACGCCGATCGATGCCAACGGCGTCATGCACGGCCAGCTCGAGTCCACGGAGGGCTTCACGCTCATGGCCTCCGACAACCCGCCGGGCGTGACGGGCGTGACCCCCAACGGGCACATCAGCCTCAGCGGCGCCGAGGGCGAGCTGCTCCACGGCTACTTCGACAAGCTGGCCGACGGCGGCACCGTAGACGTGCCGCTCGAGAAGGCTCCGTGGGGCGACGAGTTCGGCCAGGTCAAGGACAAGTTCGGCGTCAACTGGATGGTCAACATCGCCGGTGCGCAGGCGCCTGCCTAGCCGACGTCTCCGTCCACGTAGACCCAGCGCCCGCGGCGGCGCTCGAACCGGCTGCGCTCGTGCCGCCGGCCCGCGCTGCCGCCGCGGTCGTACGCCGCCTCGAACTCGACCTCCCCGGTCTCGTCCCCGGGTCCGCCGTCGACGACGTCGAGCACGGTCAGCCCGGTCCAGGTCAGGGCCGGATCGGGCTCGATCGACTCCGGCCGGGTCCGGGGATGCCAGGTGCGGAACACGTGGTCGAGCTCGCCGACGGCGTACGCCGCGTAGCGCGAGCGCATCAGCTCCTCGGCGGTCTCCGCGTCGGCCTGGCGGTGATGGAGGCTGCCGCAGCAGGCGGCGTACTGCTGCCCGGAGCCGCAGGGACACAGGACGGTCAGCACGCCATCCAACCTAGGCTCAGCACATGACGGACGACGGGGACGCGCTGCGGTCGCAGCGCCGCGAGGTCCGTGAGGCCAGCCAGGCCATCAGCGACGCGATGCTGCGGATCAACGAGGCGCTCAAGCGGCTCGGCAAGGCGGACGACCTGGCCCGGGCGGACGTCTGGGGCGGCGGCGTGTTCATCAGCCTGTGGAAGCGCGACGAGGTCAAGCAGGCAGAAGTAGTGATGCGCGGCCTCGACCGAGCGTTGGAGCGGGTACGCGAGGAGCTCCGCGACCTCGGGGTCGACGCTGCGGTCGACGGGGTCGCTGCGGGCGCCGGACGCAGGCCGTTGGTCCGCACCCTCGACGTGTGGTTCGACAACCTGCTCTCGGACCTGGTCACCCAGCGCAAGATCAAGACCGCCAGCGAGCGGCTGCGCAAGCTGGGCGAGGTTCTCACCCGCGTGCAGTCCACGCTGAACCGCCGCGAGCGCGAGCTCTCCGAACGGATCGACGCCGCAGAGGCATAGAGCTGGGCTCGTTGGTCACCGGGCAATGAATGCCCGACGACCGAGAGGAACGATCGTGAGCGACCAGAACGCCAACAGCCAGGCCGAGACCCAGGCGGTCCTGCAGCACCTCGCCTCGAGCACCGCCCTGCTGCCGCAGGAGATGGCGGACGACGCCGACCCGGTGCCGGAGGGCGCGGTCGCGCTGCCCGTGATCGAGCAGGACGGCACACAGTACGTCCCGGTCTTCACCTCCCAGGAGGCGCTCACGACCGCAGGCGCGGACCCCGACAAGGCCGTCGAGGTGCCGATGGCCCAGCTGGCTGCCGGGTGGCCGGCGGGCGATCTGTGGCTGGCCGTGGACCCGGCCAGCGCCCACGGGCTGACGCTGCCCCCGGACCTGGTGCGCGCACTGCCCGGCCTCGTGGGTGCCGGACCCAACGGGACTGTCTAGTCCTAGAACCGGAGACGCCGTCCAGTTGTTGCGGCGCTGGGTAGCGTGGAGGCGTGACTTCTGCTCCCACCGCTCGGCCCGCCGCTGGCACCCTCGGCGAGCTCCGCGCGTCCGGCCACGTCCAGAAGACGCTGCGGGCCGAGCTGCGCGACAACCTGCTCGACGCCCTGCGCGAGGGCCGCGACCCGTGGCCCGGGCTGCACGGCTTCGAGGACACCGTCATCCCTCAGCTCGAGCGGGCGCTGATCGCGGGCCACGACGTGGTGCTCCTCGGTGAGCGTGGCCAGGGCAAGACCCGGCTGCTGCGCACCCTGGTCGGCCTGCTCGACAAGTGGACGCCGGTGATCGGTGGCTCCGAGCTCGGCGAGCACCCCTACGAGCCGATCATCCACGAGTCTCGCCGGCGCGCGCTGGAGCTCGGCGACGCGCTGCCGGTCGAGTGGCGGCACCGTGACGAGCGGTACGCCGAGAAGCTGGCCACGCCCGACACGAGCGTCGCCGACCTGATCGGCGACGTGGACCCGATGAAGGTCGCGGAGGGCCGCTCGCTGGGCGACCCCGACACGATCCACTTCGGGCTGATCCCGCGGTCGCACCGCGGCATCGTCGCGATCAACGAGCTGCCCGACCTGGCCGAGCGGATCCAGGTCGCGATGCTCAACGTGATGGAGGAGCGGGACATCCAGATCCGCGGCTACGTGCTGCGGCTGCCGCTCGACGTACTCGTCGTCGCGAGCGCGAACCCCGAGGACTACACCAACCGCGGCCGGATCATCACACCGCTCAAGGACCGGTTCGGCGCCGAGATCCGCACCCACTACCCGACCGAGCTGGAGGACGAGATCGCGGTGATCCGGCAGGAGGCGCACCTCGTGGCCGACGTACCCGACCACCTCGTCGAGATCCTGGCCCGGTTCACGAGCAACCTGCGGGAGTCCTCGTCGGTCGACCAGCGCTCGGGAGTCTCCGCCCGGTTCGCGATCGCCGGCGCCGAGACGATCGCCGCGGCGGCGCTGCACCGCTCCACGTCGCAGGGCGAGGACGAGGCGGTCGCGCGCGTGGTCGACCTCGAGACCGCGACCGACGTGCTCGGCGGCAAGATCGAGTTCGAGACCGGCGAGGAGGGTCGCGAGACCGAGATCCTCACCCACCTGCTCCGGACGGCCACCGCCGAGACGGTCCGGCACACCTTCCGGGGGCTCGATTTCGCACTCCTCGTGGAGGCTCTCGAGAGCGGCATGATGGTGACGACCGGTGAGCAGGTCTCGGCGCGTGACTTCCTCACCGGGCTGCCGGTGCTGGGTGAGTCCGAGCTTTACGACGAGATCTGCGACGCTGTGTTCAAGGGGTCTGGCGGCGCGACGAACGACGGCCAGCGGGCCGGGGCCATCGAGCTCGCGCTCGAGGGGCTCTACCTCGCGCGCAAGATCAGCAAGGAGAGCGGCGGCGGAGAGACCGTTTATGGCTAACACCCCGCGACGTTCTTCACCTCCTCCGCTTCGCTCCTCCGACGAACAACGTCGCGGGGACCCCGAAAAGCGTGATGACTTCGCGGTCCGCGTGACCGCAGGCTCAATGCGCCACGACGACCCGGCGTTCGTGCTGCCGCACGCGTGGACCGACGCGGGCATCGCGGTCGAGGGCGCCGGAACAGGCGCCCACCTCTTCCACACCGCCATCGCTGCCTGCGTGCTCAACGACCTGTTCCGCGAGGCGCAGACCGACGGGCTGACCATCGACGGCGTGGCCGTCGTCGCCGCGGGCGAGTTCGACGAGCACTGGGGCTCGACCGGGGTGACCTACCGCGTCGAGCTCGACAGCACCGAGGACGAATCGCTGCTGGCGGCGGTGCTGTCCCGTGTGGACGACGTGGCCGAGATCCCGCGCGCGGTGCGGGCCGGTGCGACGGTGGTGCGGGTCCATGGCTAACCGGCACACGTCCAAGCAGGTCCGCTCACGCTACGGCCGCTACGGCGGCGGCGACCCGCTGGCGCCGCCGGTCGACATCGCCGAGGCGCTGGACGCGATCGGCCAGGACGTGATGGCGGGCTACTCGCCGGAGCGCGCGATGCGGGAGTTCCTGCGCCGCGGCGGCCGCGACCAGCGCGGCCTCGACGACCTGGCCCGCCGGGTCGCCGAGCGGCGCCGCGAGCTGCTGCAGAAGCACAACCTCGACGGGACCCTCCAGGAGATCAAGGAGCTGCTCGAGCACGCCGTGCTGGAGGAACGCAAGCAGCTGGCCCGCGACGTCGACATGGACGACGGCGACCGGGCGCTGCGCGAGATGCAGCTCGACAACCTCCCGCCCAACACGGCCGCCGCGGTGAGCGAGCTGTCGTCGTACGACTGGCAGAGCCGGGAGGCCCGCGAGGACTACGAGAAGATCAAGGATCTCCTCGGCCGGGAGCTGCTCGACCAGCGGTTCGCCGGGATGAAGCAGGCGCTCGAGAACGCCACCGACGAGGACCGCGCGGCGATCAACGAGATGCTCACCGACCTCAACGAGCTCCTCGAGAAGCGGTCTCGCGGCGAGGACTCGCAGGAGGACTTCGACGAGTTCATGGCCAAGCACGGGGACTTCTTCCCGGAGAACCCGCAGAACCTCGACGAGCTCCTCGACGCCATGGCGGCCCGAGCCGCCGCCGCGCAGCGGATGCTGAACTCGATGTCGGCCGAACAGCGCGCGGAGCTGATGCAGCTCTCGCAGCAGGCGTTCGGCTCGCCGGCCCTGATGGAGTCGCTGTCCCGGCTCGACTCCAACCTCCAGTCGCTGCGGCCGGGCGAGAACTGGGACGGCTCCGAGCGGATGGACGGCGACGAGGGGCTCGGACTCGGCGACGGCACAGGTGTCTTCCAGGATCTCGCCGACCTCGACGAGCTGGCCGAACAGCTGTCGCAGTCCTACGGTGGCGCCCGGATGGACGACCTCGACCTCGAAGCGCTGGCCCGTCAGCTCGGGGACGACGCCCGGGTCGACGCCCGGACCCTGCAGGAGCTCGAGCGGGCCCTGCGTGACGGCGGCACCCTGCGCCGCGGCTCCGACGGCAACCTCCAGCTCACCCCGAAGGCGATGCGGCAGCTCGGCAAGGCGCTGCTGCGCGACGTGGCCGAGAAGATGTCGGGCCGCCAGGGGCAGCGGGAGCTGCGCCGTGCCGGCGCCGCCGGCGAGCTGTCCGGGGCCACCCGTCAGTGGGAGTTCGGCGACACCGAGCCGTGGCACGTGCCGCGCACGATCACCAACGCCGTGATCCGCACGGCCTCCGAGGGCGCGCTGCCGGTAGCTGAGGAGGGCGCCCAGCGCCCGTCTCGAAGCCCCCGCCTCCGCCTGACCGTTGACGACATCGAGGTCCAGGAGACCGAGGACCGCACCCAGGCGTGCGTGGCGCTGCTCGTCGACACGTCGTTCTCGATGGCGATGGACGGACGCTGGGTGCCGATGAAGAGGACCGCGCTGGCCCTGCACACGCTGATCCGGTCCCGGTTCCGCGGCGACGCGCTGCAGCTGATCGGCTTCGGCCGGCACGCCGAGGTCATGGAGATCGAGGAGCTCACCGCGCTCGACGCGATGTGGGACAAGGGCACCAACCTGCACCACGCCCTGCTGCTCGCGAACAGGCACTTCCGGAAGCACCCGCACGCCCAGCCGGTGCTGCTGGTCGTCACCGACGGTGAGCCGACGTCGCACCTCGAGCCCGACGGCGAGGTCTACTTCAGCTACCCGCCGCACCCGCTGACGGTCGCGTACGCCGTCCGCGAGCTCGACAACTCCCGCCGGCTCGGCGCCCAGACGACCTTCTTCCGGCTCGGTGACGACCCCGGTCTCGCCCGGTTCATCGAGTCCATGGCCCAGCGCGTCGAGGGCCGGGTCGTGGCTCCCGAGCTCGACGACCTCGGCGCGGCCGTCGTCAGCTCGTACCTGGGTTCCCGTGGCAATGCGGGCACGACCATGCCCTACCGCGGCGGCTACGGCGACTGGTTCGGCGGCCGGGGGTTCTGGGTCGGCGACTGAGGTACTCCCGGTCAGGCCTGACGGCCGACGTCGTCGTACCCGGCCGCCGCGTAGGCCAGCTCGACGGCATCGAAGATGGCGGCGTCGATGGTTCGCGGTGCCCGGGCGTCTCCGATGACGCGAGCTCTGCCCATCGGGCCCTCGGGGAGGACGGACTCGCGTGGTTCGATCGCGACGATGGTGTCCATGTCGGCCAGGACGGTGCGCGCTCCGGTGAGCGTGTCCCGAATGGTGAGCTGACCCGGCGTCCACGCCTCCGCGACGTGCTGGACCCGTCGCCGGAAGGTGGCGTGGGACCCGAGGCTCTCGAGGAGCAGCTGTCGGTCGTAGCCGCTCCCGACGTGCGGGAACAGCGACTCGAACGGCGTCACGACCTCGATCTCGGACCGGCCGTCCAGCAGCGACAGGACGACGCCCGAGGCGTACGCCGTGCCGTCGGAGTCGACGACCACGACCCGCCGCCCGAGTGCGGTCGGGTCGTCCAGGGCGGCGAACGCGCCGACCGCGTCCTCCGGGACGCCGTCCATCCAGGCGCTCCCCGCAGCCAGTGACGTCAGGCGCGGGGCCTGCGCTCCCGTGGCGATGACGACGTCGTCCGCCCCCTCGGCACCGACGGTGTCCGCGGTCGCGTGGACCCCGAGGCGCACCTCGACGCCCAGCGCGGCGAGGTCGCGGGTGAGGTCCTGGAGCAGCAGGTCCACGGTCTCGCGACCCGGGACGCGTCGCGCCAGAAGCAGCTGCCCGCCGAGGAGGTGGTCGCGTTCGAGCAGCACCACGTCGTGGCCGTCGCGGGCGAGCTCGACGGCAGCCCGCATGCCGGCCGGACCACCCCCGACGACCAGCCAGCGTCGAGGCTTCGTCGTCCGCGGTCGCGGCGGCCGGTCCAGCTCTCGACCGGCCGTGGGGTTGACCGTGCAGGACATCGGCAGCCCGCGGCTCCCACGCCCCAGGCAACCCTGGTTGAGGCGGATGCAGTGCGAGATCTCGCCGGTCCGGCCGTCCCGCAGCTTCAGCGCCAGGTCGGGGTCGGCGAGCTGCGCCCGGGTGAGCGCGACCATGTCGGCGATACCCGAGTCGATCACCTCACCCGCCTCCTCGACCGACGTCGCCGCGCCGACCCCGAAGACGACGAGGTCAGGGTTCTCCTCCTTGACGGCTGTCACCTCGTCACGGAGCCAGGCGACCGGCATCGCCGAAGGCGGGAACACGTAGTGGACGTTGTGGTAGCCACCCGCGGCGAGATCGACGAAGTCCACGCGGGTCTCTGCCCGCAACCGGGCGATCGTCTCGCGCGACTGAAGGCCAGTGAGCCCCTTCGGGTGGAACTCGTTGGCAACGATGCGGATGCCGACCGTGAAGTCGTCTCCGACCCGTGACCGAACCGCTCGGAGCACCTCGCGAGGGAACCTGGTGCGACCCTCGAGGTCGCCGCCGTACTCGTCCTCGCGCAGGTTGTAGAGCGGGGACAGGAACTGGTGCAGCAAGTAGCTGTGCGCCATGTGGACCTCGACACCGTCGAAGCCCCCCAGGCGCGCCAGCTCGGCGCTGCGCGCCCATGACTCGACGAGCTGGGCGATGTCGTCCGGCGTCAGCGCAGTCGTCGCGTGGCCGGTGGACGGAGAGATGAGTCGTGACGGCGCGAAGGCCGGACGCGGCCCGACCGGCCCGTCTGGCTGTGTCTGCGCCCCGTGGTGGTTCAGCTGGACCAGGACCCGCGCGCCCGCCTCGTGCACGGCGTCCGTCAGCCGTCGGTTCGCCTCGACCGAGCGGGGATCGAACGCGTCCTCGAAGTGCCGGATCGAGCCGCTCGGGTGGATCAGGTGGTTGCCGGCGACGAAGAGCGCGCACCCGCCTTCGGCGCGCCGGACGAAGTACGCCGTCTCCCGATCCGACTCGAAGCGGTCGGAGTACTGCTTCGAGTGCGCCGCCTGCATGAGGCGGTTGGCCACGTCGAAGGTGCCGATCCGGAGCGGTGTGAACAGCCGTGTCGTGGCGGTGCTCCCCGGCCCTTCGGGACGCTGCATCTCACTCCTCGCACGCGTCGATGGCGATCGGTTGAGCCTAGGGCCAACCGGATCCGCGATCATGCGTTCGTGGACGCGACCGTCATCCTCGTCAACGTCGTCGGGTGGATCGGCATGGCGCTGCTCATCAGCGCCTACATCCTGGTCACGGTCGGCCGCTTGCACGGGCCCGGGCTGACGTTCCAGCTGATGAACCTCTTCGGCGGGGGCTTCCTCATGCTCAACTCCGCCTACTACGGCGCCTGGCCCTCGGCAGGCCTGAACCTCGTCTGGGTCGTGATCGGCGTCGTCGGGCTGACCAGGGCGCGCCTGAAGGCGGTGACGTCAGCGGTCGTGGAGGACTGAGGCCAGCTCCTCGACACCGTCGACCAGACGAGGCCCCGGGCGGGCCCACATCCCGTCGGCGTCGACGGCGTGCACGCGTACGTCGGGCGGGAGCAGGTCCGCGACGGCGTCGGCCTGGGCCTGCGCGCCCGCGCGGTCGTAGCCGCACGGAGCCACCACGACCACGTCGGGCCGGGCGGCGTGCAGGTCCCTCCACCGGATCCGTGTCGACTTCTGGCCGGCCGCGCCGAGCACCGAGTCGCCGCCGGCCAGCTCGACCATCTCCGGGATCCAGTGCCCGGGGGCGTACGGCGGGTCGGTCCACTCGAGCACGGCGACTCGCGGGCGGTTGAAGCCCAGGGTGGTTCGCCACACGGCGGCCATCCGGAGCCGCAGCGACTGAACGAGCTCGGCGGCGGCGTCGTCATGCCCGGTCGCCTTGCCGAGCAGCAGCACCGACTGGAGCATCTCCTCGAGGGTGTGCGGGTCGACGGTGAGCACCTCGGCCGAGCAGCCGAGATGCGCGAGGGCGTCGTCCACGGTCGAGACGTCGACGGCGCAGACCGCGCACAGGTCCTGGGTGACGACGAGCGTCGGGTCGAGCGCGCGGAGGGCATCGGCTTCCAAGTGGTAGAGGTCCACTCCGTCGGAGACGGCTCCCACGACGAACGCGTCGATCTCGGCCGGCGTGAGCCCCGACGGCATCGCGGAGGTCGAGACGATGGTGCGGGTGCGCGCCTCGGCCGGGGTGTCGCACTCGAAGGTCACGCCGACCACGTCGTCGCCGGCACCGAGGGCGAACAGGATCTCGGTCGTCGAGGGGAGCAGCGACACGATCCGCACGGGCCCGACCCTAGGCTGTCCACGGTGAGCGACCCGACGCTGACCGTCCTGGTCCTGCTCGGGCTGGCGGCTGTGGCCGCCGGGTTCGTGGACGCGGTGGTCGGCGGCGGCGGCCTCATCCAGCTGCCGGCGCTGCTGGTCGGACTCCCGCAGGCGACGCCCGTGCAGATCCTCGCGACCAACAAGCTCGCGAGCATCTGCGGCACGACGGTGAGCTCGGCGACGTACTACCGCCGCATCAAGCCGGACCCACGGACCTTCCTGCCGATGATGCTGCTGGCGTTTGCCGGCTCGTTCTGCGGAGCCCTCGTCGCGAGCCAGATCCCGCGCTCGGCGTTCGAGCCGATCGTGCTGGTCGCGCTGGTCGTCGTCGGTGGCTACGTGCTGCTCAAGCCGTCGCTGGGGGAGGAGACCGCGCTGCGGTACGCCGGGCACCAGCACCTCGCGGCCGCGCTGACCGTCGGCTTCGTCATCGGCTTCTACGACGGAGCGCTCGGCCCGGGCACCGGCAGCTTCCTCGTCTTCGCGCTGGTCGGGCTGCTCGGCTACTCCTTCCTCGAGGCCTCGGCCAAGGCCCGGCTCGCCAACTGGGCCACCAACCTCGGTGCGCTCGCGATCTTCGTCCCGCAGGGCGCCGTGCTCTGGAAGGTCGGTCTCGTGATGGGCGCGTGCAACCTGGTCGGCGGGTACGTCGGCGCGCGGGTCGCGGTCTCGCGGGGCGCCCGGTTCGTCCGCATCTTCTTCATCGCCGTCGTGTCGGCGTTCATCGTGCGGATCGGCGGGGACGTCGTGGGCATGTGGTGAGTTGGGTGAGCCGGACGGGCAACTAGCCTTCCTCCATGAGCATCCCTGTCGACCTGCCCGACCTGGCGACGGCTCTGGCCGACTTCGGCGCCGGCTACCTGATGACCACGACCGGGGGCACGGTCAAGGTGGTGACCGTCGAGCCAGTGGTGCAGGACGGCGTGCTGCTGGTGCGCAGACCGGGCAAGGGGACGGTGCGCAACCTCGCCGAGAACGCTGCGGCCACGCTGGTCTTCCCGCCGCGCGAGCCGAAAGGTTTCTCGCTGCTGGTCGACGGCACGGGAGCAGTCGACGGCGACGACGTCCGGGTCACTCCGGCGACTGCCGTCCTGCACCGGCCGCGGATCCACGCCGACGGGCCGCCACCGCCTCCGTCGGCCGGCGAGCAGACCGACAGCTGCGGCAACGACTGCGCACCGATCGCGTGAGTGACGAGCTCGACAACCTGGCGGCGTTCCTCGAGGAGCATCGCGAGATCTTCCGGCACAAGGTCAGCGGCCTCGACCGCGCCGACCTGACACGGACCCTGCCGCCGTCCGACCTGACCCTGGGCGGCATGGTCAAGCACCTCGCGTTCGTCGAGGACTGGTGGTTCGGCCGCATCCTCATGGGCGACCAGGCCGAGCTCTGGGCCGGCGTCGACTGGGATGCCGACCACGACTGGGAATGGCACTCCGCCGCCGACGACACCCCCGAGCAGCTGTGGGAGCTCTGGGAAGGGGCGGTCGCCCGCTCGCGGGACGCGGTAGCGAGCGATCTCCGCCCCGAGCGCGAGGCGGTGCGGCCGCGCAGGACCGGCGAGCCCTTCACGTTGCGCTGGATCCTCGCGCACATGGTCCAGGAGTACGCGCGGCACAACGGTCACGCTGACCTGATCCGCCAGTCCATCGACGGCCAGGTCGGCGACGCCTGATCGAGTCAGCCGAGCACGGGCTGGTCGCCCCGCAGCAGATACCGATGTGAGGAGCGTGTGTGCGCAACCTCCTGGCGGATCGGGCGCGGGTCAGGCCGACGCGAAGCCCGGGAGGTACTCCGTCAGGATCGCGTGGAACGGCGCCTCGGCCTCGAGCTGGCTGAGCACGCCGATCCCGCCGAGCCAGGTGCGGTGGATGAGGAGGTACGACGGAGGCAGGTTGAGCTTCATCGCGATCGTGTACGTCGGCTCCCGGGGGTTGTTGATGCGCTGGAACTGCGAGCGCATCCACTCCCGGGTGAACCGGAACCGCTCCACCTTGGTCGGCTCCACGAACGGCGAGAGGTAGTCGAGCAGCAGGTCGGGGTCCAGCCGGATCCGGTCCTTGATGAACCCCTCCTCGCGGAGCCCGTCCATCAGCGCTTCGCGGTCCTCGAGGGCGGCGATCCGGATCAGGGAGCCCATCGCCGTCGGAAGTCCGCCCGACCCGAGCCTGGCGACCGCGCCGAAGTCGAGGATCCCGAGCCGGCCGGGGGAGCCGTCGTCGTTCGGGAGGATGCGGAAGTTCCCCGGGTGCGGGTCGGCGTGCAGCATGCCGGTCCGCCGCGGGCCGTCGAAGAGGAACCGAACGAACAGCTCGCCGTAGTGGTCGCGCTCCTCCTGGGTGCCGTTCCGGATGATGCTGGCCAGGCTCGCCGGACTCTCCAGCCACTCGGTGACGAGGACCTCGGCGCCCTGGGCGACGACGTCCGGCACCACGATGTCGGGGTCGTCGCGGAACGCCTCGGCGAACGTTCGCTGTGCGTCGGCCTCGAGCTCGTAGTCGAGCTCGTCGATCGCCCGCGCCTGCATCTCCTCGACCAGGGGCTTGATGTCAACACCCGGCACCAGCGGTGCGACAGTCCGACCGAGCCGGCCGATCTGGCGCAGGTCGGACATCAACGCGTCGCCGGCGCCGGGGTACTGCACCTTGACCGCGACGTCCGCTCCGTCGTACCAGCGGCCCTTGTGCACCTGGCCGATGCTCGCCGCCGCGGTCGGTCCGCCGTCAAGCCAGACGAGCTGGTCCTGCCAGTCCGGACCGAGGCTCTTCCCGATCTGGTCGCGGACGGTCTGGGTCGGCATCGGCGGTGCGGCGTCCTGCAGCCGGGTCAGCTGCTCGCGGTAGGGACCGGCGATCTCCTCGGGCAGCGCCGCCTCGAGCACGCTCAGGGCCTGACCGAACTTCATCGCCCCGCCCTTGAGCTCGCCGAGGGTCCGGAAGAGCTGTTCGGCGGTGCGCTGCTGGATGTCGGTCAGCACCGTGTCCGCCGACGCCCCGCCGAGCCGCCTGCCGAGCCCGAGCGCGGTGCGCCCGGCGTACCCGAGCGGCAGGGCCGCGAGTCGCGCCGTGCGCGCCGCGGCCTTGCGGGGAAGGTCCCGGTCAGGCATGTCGCCATTCTCCCCGACCCGTCCATGGCGGGCCGGCGCAGGCGCTCCACATACCCCACCTGCGCGGACTCGGTACAGACAGGTGCAGGGCTGTGCTGGACAGGCGGCGCAACCGCGTTCAGACTGCCCTGACGCACACTCGGACCGGTGTGGAGGGCACCACCGGCGAGCTCGGGGCGATCGGTTCAGGTCCCATCCGTGTGCGAGACGGGTTCGCCCGTTGGGGGGAAACACATGAGCAGCGTTTACGACGACGACCCGACGCGCGACGAGGGCCTGGATCCAGACCCCGTCGTGGACGGCGTGGCGAGCCTCTTGGAGCTCGCAGTGCAGAACGCCGACGAGCTGTTGGCCGAGGCGAAGTCCGAAGCCGAGCAGATCAAGGCTGCCGCCGTCGTCGAGGCGGACCAGTTGAGGGCAGCGGCCCGTGACCAGGCCGAGCAGGTGAAGGCCGTCGCGCAGGAGAACGCCGGACAGCTGTGGGCGCAGACCAGGAACGAGACCGACCAGCTGTCGGCGACGGCTCGTCACGAGGGCGCACGGGTCAAGGCCGCCGCCCGGGCGGAGGCCGACGCGCTGCTGGCAGCGGCCCGCTCGACGTTCGATCAGGTGAAGGCTGACGCGGAGGAGCTGCTGGAGCAGACCCGGGCCGAGACCGAGGACCTGAAGGCTCGAGCCCGGGCGGAGGCCGCAAGGCTCCAGGCCGCGACCCGCGACGAGGCACAGCGGGTGCGCGTGGCCATGCTTGAGTCGCGCGCCCGGATCGACGAGGACATCGCGCGGCTCCGGCAGGCCAGGCAGGAGCGCCACCAGCGGGTCCGCGGGCACCTCGGCGGGCCGTCGGCGGAGACCGAAGTGACCGAGGCCGGCTGACCGGAGCACGGTCACGGCAGCGAAATGCGCGACAACGGAGCGCACTTGGCACACACTGGTCACGACCCGTGGCGGCGCGAACGCGTTGTCGGGAGGTCAGGGAGCCCGGACCTCGCTTCCACCATGATGTGCGGCACGGGATAGACCCCTGGGGGCGCAATGAGTGCTTACGACGAAATGATGGCGCAGCGTGGCGACGCGGCCGAGCCCACGGGCGAGGCCGAGTCGGGCGAGCAGCCAGACGCGGAGGCTGTTGCGGAGCCAGACGCTGAACCTGGTGCGAACTCAGACGCGGAGCCGGTTGCGGACTCAGATGCGGACCCGGCCGCCGAATCGGACGCGGCGCCGGTTGCTGAACCAGCCGCGAGTCCGGACGCGGACACCGCCTCGGAAGGCATGGCTCGACTCCTGGAGATCGCGGCGCGCAACGCGGACGAGCTCCTGGCAGAGGCGCGGGCCGAGGCCGAGGAACTGACGTCGAACGCGCGCGAGGAGGCTGACCGCCTGCTGAGCGAGGCTCGCACCGAGGTCGAACGCATGCACGCGGAGTCCGAGGACGCGCGCAACGAGGCCAACGCGCAGCTCGCCGACCTGCGGCAGACCGAGCGCGAACACCGTGAGCGGATGAAGACGCATCTGGAAGAGATGCTGGCGAAGGTGGAAGCGACCTCCATCGGCTGACTCGGTCCGAAATCTCACAGATCCCGCTTTCCCGGCCTAGCGCGAAGTCAACCGATTCCGGCATTCGGGGGACGGGCGAGCCCCAATACCACACACTTGCCAGCAATCACACATCGGACCGGTGCGGAGGGCACCACGCCGCCGTCGGAGTGGCGGCGGCAGGGTCCACAACGTTGGGGGAAACATGAACATGAGCAGCACCTACGAAGACTTGATGGTCGTCCCGACGCTCGCCACCGAGCCGACCGAGGCCGAGGCCGAGGTCACCGAGGCAGTGGTCAGCGAGCCGACCGAGGCAGAGGTCACCGAGCCGGCCGAGGTAGAGGCCAGCACCGCGACGCCGGGCCACGACAGCTCGACCGCGGCGGCCCGCCTCCTCGAGATCGCGGCGCGCAACGCCGACCAGCTCCTGACGGAGGCCCAGGCCGAGGCGGACGAGATGAAGGCTTCCGCCCGCAACGAGGCCGACGAGGTTCTGGCCGACGCCCGGGCCGAGGCGGAGCGCGTCCGCTCCGAGCTCGAGCAGTCGCGCACCGAGGCGAACGACGAGATCGCCACGCTTCGGGACACGGCGCAGGCGCACCGGGACGAGATGCGCGAGCACCTGCACGAGGTGCTGGCGAAGGTCGAGGCGACCTCCATCGTCTGACCCGGGTGCTGGCGCCCTACTTGATCTCGCGGACCTCCTGCGGCCACCCGCACGCCACCGCGATCTTGCCGGCCCACACGCGGGCCGCCTCCTTGTCGGCGACGTCCACGATCGTCAGCCCGCCGAGCCATTCCTTGGTCTCGACGTAGGGGCCGTCGGTGAACATCACCGTGCCACTCGTCGCGTCCGCGCTGAACGCCTCATCGATCTCTTCGACGAGCCCACCGGCGAAGACGTACTCCCCGGCAGCCTTGATCTCCTCGACGACCGCCTTGGCGAGCGGCCCGCGGCCCTCGAACCACTCCTCGGTGTGGTCACCCACCCACTGCTGGTTGAAGAAGATGGCGTACTTGGGCATGGCTGCTCCTCGGGCTCGGGCGGACCCGGTGTCCGCCACCACCTACGCTACGAACGGCGCCCGGCGGATACGACAGCGTCAGGCGGGGAACTTCACGCCGGTGTTGGCGTGGCAGCGGTAGCCGAACGGGTTCTTGGCGAGGTACTGCTGGTGGGCGTCCTCGGCGTAGTAGTACGGCGTCTCACTGGCCGGGCGGATCTCCGTGGTGATCTCACCCAGGCGGCGCTTGGTCAGCTCGGCTCCGTAGACCGCGGTCAGCTCACGCGCGAGCTGCTCCTGCTCCGGCGTCGTGAAGTAGATCGCCGAGCGGTACTGGGTGCCGACGTCGTTGCCCTGGCGGAAGCCCTGGGTCGGGTCGTGCACCTCGAAGAACGTCTTCACCAGGTCGGCGTACGAGACGATCTTCGGGTCGAAGACGATCCGTACGGCCTCGGTGTGGTTGGTCCGGCCGCTGCAGACCTCCTCGTACGAAGGGTTGAGCGTCGTGCCGCCGGCGTAGCCGACCGACGTCGACCAGACGCCGGGGGTCTTCCAGTAGATCTCCTCGGCACCCCAGAAGCAGCCGAGGCCGAAGATCGCGACCTCGTAGCCCTCGGAGACCTCGTCGGTGACGACCGGAGCGTCCAGCACCAGGTGCTGGGCGGCGATCTGGAACATCCGCTCGGAGCGGCCGGGCAGCGCCTGCTCGGGCTCGACGAGGGTGGAGTTGTGGCGGGAGAAGATGGACACGGCGCTCCTTCATTTCAGGGGCTTCTGTTCTGCAGGGCCCACGATCGGGTCCATGCACAGTGTCCAACAACCCCCGTGAGCGTTACGTTCCCCTGAGGACTCGTCTGCGCCGGTGGGCGACAGATCCCACGCCGTACCGCAGACGAATCGGGCCGGCGCGCTCGATACCCTCGCGGGATGACCAAGGAGCACCGCGAGAAGTCTGGCTTCGAGACGCGTGCGATCCACGCGGGCTGGGAGCCGGACCCGATGACCGGGTCGGTGATCCCGCCCATCTTCGCGACCTCCACCTACAAGCAGGACGGCGTCGGCGGCCTGCGCGGAGGCTACGAGTACAGCCGCTCCGCCAACCCCACCCGCACCGCCCTCGAGGCAACCGTCGCGGCGCTGGAGGAGGGTGAGCGGGGGTTCGCGTTTGCCTCCGGGCTGGCCGCCGAGGACACCGTGGTCCGCGGGCTGCTCGACCCGGGTGACCACGTCGTGCTCCCGAACGACGCGTACGGCGGCACCCACCGCCTCTTCGACAAGGTGCTCCGGCGCTGGGGGCTCGCCCACACCCCGGTCGCGCTGTCCGACCTCGACGCGGTGCGGGGTGCGATCACCGACAAGACCAGGATGATCTGGGTCGAGACCCCCACCAACCCGCTGCTCGGCATCGCCGACATCGCGGGCCTGGCCAACCTCGCCCACGAGGCGGGCGCGCTGCTCGTCGTCGACAACACGTTCGCGACGCCGTACCTGCAGCGCCCGCTCACCCTCGGTGCCGACCTCGTCATCCACTCCACGACCAAGTACGCCGGCGGCCACAGCGACGTTGTCGGAGGAGCGGTCGTGGTGCGCGACCTCGACCTCGCCGAGAACGTCGGCTACCACCAGAACGCCATGGGTGCCGTGGCCGGCCCGTTCGACGCCTGGCTCACCCTCCGCGGCCTCAAGACCCTGGCCGTCCGGATGGAGCGGCACTGCGACAACGCCGAGCGGGTGGTGGAGTTCCTCACCGCCGACGAGCGGGTCGAGCACGTCTACTACCCCGGCCTGTCCGACCATCCCGGCCACGAGGTCGCGAAGTCCCAGATGGATCGATTCGGGGGCATGGTGTCCTTCCGGGCCACGGGCGGCGAGGAGCGGGCGCTGCAGGTGTGCGACCGCGCCAAGGTCTTCACGCTCGCCGAGTCGCTGGGCGGCATCGAGTCCCTGATCGAGCACCCCGGCCGGATGACCCACGCCAGCGTCGCCGGCACCGAGCTCGAGGTGCCCGCCGACCTGGTCCGGCTCAGCGTCGGTATCGAGACTGTCGACGACCTGCTTGCCGACCTCGACCAGGCACTTGGCTGAGCAGTTGGCGGGCGAGCTCGCGGTCTGCGCGGACTTCGGCTCGACGTTCACCAAGGTGCTGCTCGTCGACCTCGGCTCGGGCGTGGTCCTTGCCGGCGCCGAGCACCGCACCACGATCGACACCGACGTCCTCGACGGGTACGACGTGTGTCTGGCCGAGCTGGCGAGCGTGGATTCGAGGGCAACGGGCGCCGAGGTGCTGGCCTGCTCGAGCGCGGGCGGCGGCCTCCGGATCGCCGTGGTCGGCAACGAGGAGCTGGTCACCGCGGAGGCCGGGCGCCGGGTAGCCCTCTCCAGCGGCGGCAAGGTCGTCACGGTCCGAGCTGTCGCCCAGGGGCACGACCTCGACCTGACCGCGGATGCGCCGGACGTCGTGCTCCTCACCGGCGGCACCGACGGCGGCAACCACGAGCCGATCCTGCGCGCGGCACAGGGGCTGAGGGACAGCGGCTGGCGCGGTCCGACGGTCGTGGCCGGCAACGTGGACGCGCGCGACGAGGTCGGCGCCATCCTCGAGGGGATCCCCCACGTGCTCGCGGACAACGTGGTCCCGCAGATCGGTGTCCTCGCGCCGACCAGCGCGCGCACCGCGATCCGCGAGGTCTTCCTGTCCCACGTCATCGGCGGCAAGCACCTGAGCAAGCGCGGAGACTTCACGGCCATGGTCCGCGGTGCCACCCCGGACGTAGTCCTGACCGGCGTCGAGCTGCTGGCCACCGCGACCGGCGAGGTCGTGGTCGTCGACGTCGGCGGCGCCACCACGGACGTGCACTCGGTGGTCGAGCTCGACCCCGAGACCGCCGAGCTGGCCCGCGACGTGGTCGCGCCCACCCCTGTCACCCGCACCGTCGAGGGCGACCTGGGCATGCGCTGGTCCGCTGTCTCGACCGTCGACGAAGCGGGGCTTCCGGACCTCGAAGAGGCCGCCAGGAAGCGGCGCGCCGACCCCGGTTTCCTCCCCACCACCGACCGGGAGAACGACGAGGACGAGGCCATCGCCCGCGCCGCGGTCGCCCTCGCCATGAGGCGGCACGCCGGCCGGTCGAAGGTGGTCGTCAGCCCCGAGGGACGAGTCATCGAGCGCAGCGGCGTCGACCTGCGCGAGGTCGACCTCGTGGTGGGCTCCGGCGGAGTGTTGCGGCACGGCCGGGTGGGAGTGGCCGACCGGGTCCTGGGTCCCAGCATCGGCCGTGACGAGGACTGGCAGCTCCCGGAGCGCGGCAGGGTCGTGGTCGACACCGACTACGTGCTCGCCGCCGCCGGGCTGCTGGCCGCCGAGCACCCCGACGCGGCGTACCGCCTCGTGACCAGTCTGCTGCCGACTCGTGGATAGATTGACGCCGTGAGCGACCGCGAGGGTGCCCCGGTGGCTCACGACGACGCCGTCGACGAGTCGACGGATCACTCGACGGACCAGTCCTCGGATCAGTCAACGGACCAGTCCTCGGAGGAGGCGCACCGCGAGGGCGTGGCCGCCCGGCTGGCCCACCAGTGGGCGGCGATGCGCCGGCACGAGCGCGAGCACGAGCCGGTCGTGATCCATGCCGGAGCGTCGAACTTCAGGCGCGCCGAGGTGCCGTACGGCGTCGACCTCGCCGCCGCGTGGTCGTGGCGGCTGCTGATCATCGCCGCCGCCGCCGCGCTGATCGGCTACCTGATCTCGTTCCTCGCGGTGATGGTCATCCCGGTCGTGGTGGCGCTGCTCATCTCCGCGCTGGTGGTTCCGGTCGTCGACTGGCTGGAGCGCATCGGCGTACGTCGCAGCGTTGCGTCGATTCTGGTGGTGCTGTTCACGATCGCCTCGGTCGTGGCGCTGCTGAGCTTCGCCGGACAGCAGGTGGCCAACGGCGCCTCCGACCTGGCCGACTCCACGGTCGACGGCATCCAGGAGATCAAGGACTGGCTGCGTGACGGGCCGTTGCACGCCAGCGACTCGCAGATCGACCAGTACCTCAAGAGCATCCAGGACGCGATCAGCGCGCAGTCCGGTGAGAGCGGCATCGTCAACCGCGTCACCGAGGTCGGCACGGCGGTCGGCCACGTGCTGGCCGGCTTCTTCATCGTGCTCTTCTCCACCTACTTCTTCCTGGCCGACGGCAACCGGATCTGGGCCTGGGTTGTGCGGCTCTCGCCCCGGGCCGCGCGCGAGCGCGTCGACAGCTCGGGCCGGGTCGCCTGGATCTCGTTGACCCAGTTCGTGCGGGCGACGGTGATCGTCGCGGCGACCGACGGCATCCTGATCGGGGCTGGCGCAGCGATCATCGGAGTGCCGTTCTCGCTGGCCATCGGCGTGCTGGTCTTCCTCGGCGCCTTCGTCCCGATCATCGGCGCCACCGTGGCTGGCACGGTCGCCGTCCTGGTGGCGCTGGTCGACCAGGGGCCGGTCAAGGCGCTCATCATGCTGGCCATCGTGATCGGGGTGCAGCAGCTCGAGGGCCACGTGCTCCAGCCGTTCCTGATGGGTAGATGGGTCTCGGTGCATCCCCTGGGCGTCATCCTGGCCATCGCTGCCGGAGTGCTCACCGCGGGCGTCGCCGGTGCGCTGGTCGCGGTCCCGCTGGCCGCCGCCGTCAACGCCGTCGTGCAGCACCTCGCGGCCTACACCGAACCAGGCGACGACCCGGTGGAGGAGCTGGCCGAGGACTACGTGGAGACGGGAGAGCTCTCTCACGTCGAGGAGGACGAACCCGAGCCTCCCCACGACTCCGACGACCCCGAGGACGGTGCAGTCGGTGGGTGACCACGAGACGTGCATGGTGACCCTGGCGGACGTCGAGGCGGCGCGTGAGGTGATCCGTGACGTCGCGATCGTGACTCCGATGGAGCAGTCGCGCTGGCTCTCCGCCCTGGTCGGTGGGCCGGTCTGGCTCAAGTGCGAGAACCTCCAGCGCACCGGCTCCTTCAAGATCCGCGGCGGCTACGTCCGCATCTCCCGGCTCACGCCCGAGGAGCGGGCGCGTGGCGTGGTGGCGGCCTCGGCCGGAAACCACGCCCAGGGCGTCGCGCTGGCCGCCCAGCTGCTCGGCATCAAGTCCACCGTGTTCATGCCGGAAGGTGCGCCGATCCCGAAGGAGCGGGCGACCCGGGCGTACGGCGCCGACGTGGTCTTCGAGGGGACCGTGCTCGAGGAGACGCTGGCGGGCGCGCGACGGTTCGCCGACGAGACCGGGGCGGTGCTGATCCACCCGTTCGACCACGTCGACATCGTGGCGGGCCAGGGCACTCTCGGACTCGAGGTGCTCGAGCAGGTGCCGGACGTGAAGACCGTCCTGGTGCCCACCGGTGGCGGGGGGCTGCTGGCCGGGGTCGCGCTGGCCATCAAGGAGAAGCGCCCCGACGTCCGGCTGGTCGGCGTGCAGGCCGCCGGCGCCGCGGCGTACCCGGACTCGCTGGAGCACGGCTCGCCGGTCCAGCTGCCGTCGATGAAGACGATGGCCGACGGCATCGCGGTCGGCCTGCCGGGCGACATCCCGTTCACTGAAGTGCGCAACCACGTCGACGAGATCCGTACCGTCTCCGAGGAGTCGCTCTCGCGAGCGCTGCTGGCCCTCGTGGAGCGGGCCAAGATGGTCGTCGAGCCGGCGGGCGCCGCGGCCGTGGCCGCGTTGCTGGAGACGCCCAACGACTTCACCGGGCCGGTGGTTGCCGTGCTCTCGGGCGGGAACATCGACCCGCTGCTGCTCGGCAAGGTGATCCGGCACGGCCTGGCCTCGGCCGGCCGCTACCTCAACCTCCACGTCACCATCCCGGACACCCCGGGCGGCCTGGCCCGGCTGCTCACCGAGGTCGGCGCCTCCGGCGCGAACGTCATCGAAGTGATGCACGAGCGGATCTCGCCGGCGCTCCTGCTCGACGAGGTCGAGGTGCAGCTCCAGCTGGAGACCCGCGGCCCGCAGCACACCGAGCAGGTGCTGGCCCGCCTCCGGGAGCGCGGCTACCGGGTGATCGAATAGCCGGGGTTTCGAGACGGTCGCAAAGCGACCTCCTCAACCACCGGCATTCAGTCGCGGTAGGGCACGGCCGAGACGACCTCGACCTTGTTGGTGCGTCCGTTGGGTCCGGTGAACTCCACCACGCTGCCGGTCTCGGCGCCGAGCAGCGCCGCGCCGAGCGGGGCCTGGGGCGAGAAGACGGTGAGGCCGTCGACGAACTCCTCGTTCTCGCGCGCGCCGAGCAGGATGGTCTCCGCCTCGTCGTCCTTGTCGCCCTCGAACTTGTAGGTGACGACCTTGCCGGCGGCGACGACGCCGTCGTCTGCCGGGACCGTCGTCTCGGCGTGCAGCAGCACGTGCTCGAGCTGGCGGATCTGACCCTCGAGCTTGCCCTGCTCCTCGCGGGCGGCGTGGTAGCCGCCGTTCTCGCTGAGGTCGCCCTCGTCGCGGGCGGCGCTGATCCGGCTGACGATGTCCTGGCGCCGGGGTCCCTTCATGTCCTCGAGCCCCGCGGTCAGCTCGTCGAACGCCTTCTGGGTGAGCCAGATGGGGCCCTGCTGCTCGGTCTGCTGAGTCATGGGTGTACTCCTGCGCGGTGTCTCGGGATCGGTAGGGCGTACCCGTTCAGACGGGTGTTCACGCCGGTCTCGCTGGGTCGTCCTGACGGCTTTCGGTGCCTAGGGCTGGGGGCCTCGCGGGACGACCAGATCGGCAAGTCTAGCCGTGAAGCGCCGCAGCGCTAAGTCGAAGCGTGAAAGCGTGGCCTCATCGCGGCCGGTCCTGGCCCGGTGCGGTGCAGCCGACCTTGTCCACCGACGTTGCACGACGCTCGGTCCGGATCGTCTCCACCTGGCGCCGCCCCTTGCTCGGATCGGGGGTGAACGTGAGCTCACCGACGGTGGTGTGGTCCTCGGCGTACGCGCGGAGCGTGCAGGAGGCCTTTACGTCGGAGCTGTCGAGGCTGACCACCAGCACCGCGGTCACGGTGTGGTCGTCGTCGATCGAGAACGTCTCGAGCTCGGAGGTCACCTTCGGGGTCGCGTGCTGGTAGACGCTCCAGGCGAGCCAGGTGAGGAACACGACCGCCAGCGCGACGGAGGCGGTGACGATGGCGCGGCGCCGCCACGGTGCGGGCGCGCCGTACCGCTGCGCAAGAGTGTCCTGCCCGCTCACCCCCTCAGCCTGACACCTGACGCGAGACCTAGGCTTGACGGGTGACCGACGGACCCCGGACCGGCCTCAGGCTGATGCACGTGCACGCCCACCCGGACGACGAGTCGAGCAAGGGGGCGGCGTCGACCGCCAGGTACGTCGCCGAGGGCGTCGACGTCCACGTCGCGACCTGCACAGGCGGCGAGCGCGGCTCCATCCTCAACCCGAAGATGGACCGCCCAGAGGTGCTCGAGAACATCACCGAGATCCGCCGCCAGGAGATGGAGCGGGCCCGCGACATCCTCGGCGTGCGGCAGGACTGGCTGGGCTTCGTCGACTCCGGCTGGCCCGAGGGCGACCCGCCACCGCCGTTGCCCGAGGGGTGTTTCGCGCTGGTTCCGCTGGAGGAGGCGGCCGCGCCGCTGGTCAGGCTGATCCGGTCGTTCCGGCCGCACGTGATGACGACGTACGACGAGCGCGGCGGCTACCCGCACCCGGACCACGTGAAGTGCCACGAGATCTCGGTCGAGGCCTTCGCGGCCGCGGCCGACCCGGACCGCTACCCCGAGCTCGGCGAGCCGTGGCAGGTGCAGAAGCTCTACTACCACCACTCGTTCAACCGTCCGCGGATGCAGGCGATCCACGACGCGATGATCGCGCACGGTCTCGAGTCGCCGTGGGAGGAGCGGCTCAAGGAGTGGAAGGAGGAGCCGGAGTGGGACGCGCGGATCACCACCCGGGTGCCCTCTGCCGACTTCTTCGGCGTCCGTGACCAGGCGCTGCTGGCACATGCGACGCAGATCGACCCGGACGGCTTCTGGTTCGCGATCCCGCGCGAGCTTCAGGCCGAGGTGTGGCCGACCGAGGACTTCGAGCTCGTGACGTCCTTCGTCGACAGCCCGGTGCCCGAGGACGACCTGTTCGCCGGCATCGTCGACCCGTCCTGAGAGACTGGAGCCATGTCCGTCGCAGCCGTCCTGTTCTCTGCCGCCAACGCGGTCGCCGAGCTGGTCGTGCGCGCCGCGGACCAGACGCCGAAGGACGAGGACGTGAAGGCCGGCTGGACGGCGCTCGTGCTGTTCCTGCTGCTGATCGGCGCGGTGGTGCTGCTCGCGTTCAGCCTGGTCAAGCAGCTCCGCAAGGCGCAGGCGGCCGAGGACGCCGGGGTCTACGGCAGCGACCCCGAGCCGGCCGAGTCGGACTCGGACGCAGAAGCCGAGCCCGAGAACCACTCCGCCTCTTAGTGACGGTCTAGTGGAGAGCTCGCCCAGGCTCGTGCCGGTGCACGAGCCTGCCTCGGCCGAGGGCGTCGTGCTGGTCCTGCACGGCGGTGCATCTCGCGGCGACGGTGTCAGGGTCAGCCCGACCCAGCTCTCGGTCATCCGGATGATCGCGACGGCGCGTGCCTGCGGGCGGGTGGTCCGCGGGAGACTGGCCGTCTACCGGCTCCTCAACACGTTCCGTGGCTGGGACACCACGCACACGCCGGTCGCCGACTGCGACTGGGCGATCGAGCAGGTGACGGCCCGCTATCAATCCGCTCCGGTCGGGCTGGTCGGCCACTCGCTCGGTGGCCGCGCTGCCCTGGTCGCCGGCGACAACCCGGCCGTCCGCTCGGTGGCGGTGCTCAACCCGTGGCTCTACCCCGCCGACGACCCGGACCTGTCCGGCCGCTCGGTGCTGTTCGTGCACGGCGGCCACGACCGGGTCGCGTCGATCGCCAAGGCGGAGGTGGTCGCCCGCCGCCTCACGCGTCGTACCTCGGTCGGCTTCATCCGCATCCCGGACGGCAAGCACGCGATGCTCCGCCACGGCTCGGCGTACGACGGCTACGCCGCGACGTTCACGGCCGCGGTGCTGCTGAGTGACCCTGCGCTCGCCTCGGGTCCGGTCGCGAGAGTGCTGGCCGGCGAGGAGTGGGTCACGGTCTGACGCCCGGCGCCCAGGCGAGTCCGCAGCACGCCAGGGCCACACCCGCCAGCAGCCCGTGCGGCCAGTAGTCCAGGGCGGCAGTGCCCGCGACGCCGGCGACGAGTCCGGCGCCCACGGCCACGGGTACCGGCCAGGTGCGGCGGTTCACCCAGCCTGCCCGCCCGACGCTGAAGAACAGCACAGGAAGACACAGGAACTCGAGCATCCCGAACATGCCGGCGACCCCGCTGGGCAGGGAATAGGCCAGGGCGTCTGCGACGCCGGCCACGACGAGCAGGAGAGGGAGCAGCGCGGTCCCAGCCGGCCGAACCGTCCGCAGGCTGGTCGCGAGCAGGAGGTAGACCAGCGCTGTCAGCGCACCGAAGAACTCGTAGACATGAGCCCCCGCAACCGACTCGGCGAAGTCGTGCAGCCCGGTCAAGCCGGCGATCCAGGCGCGCGGCTCCTCGTCGTAGCTCACCGCGTAGGCCCGGGTGACCACGGGCGCGAGGAGTGTGGCCCACAGCAGCGCCGCGAACGCCAGCGTGAACGCAGCGAGTCGCGAGCCGTGCCCGTGGGCGGTCGTCACCCGGGCATCCTCGCGTACCCAGGGTGCGGCGGGTTGCAACCTTCAGGCGGCCCAGCGGGTGGCGTCGGAGATGAGGTCGGCCAGCTTGGAGACGCCCTGGAGGTCGGCGCGGCGGTCGAGGAGGTCCTGCACGCGCTGGCGGTAGCGCACGGCGGCCTCACGACGCCGCTCCTCGCGTGCCTCGGCGGTCTCGGTCAACGACTCGGGTGTCAACATGCCCTCCTCCAAATACCGTAGTTAATTGCTCTAATTACAGTACTAGACGACCTAGCGTCTGCTGACCATCAACGGCTGGGTGACGTGCGCAAGGACGCCCTCGCGGTCGGACATCGTCGCGTGGGCGACTCCGCGGCCGTGCGGTGAGAGGTCCGTCGAGGCGTCCATCCACATCCACTCGTCGGTCGGGACCCGCTCGACGGTGACGGTGAGGGTGGTCGGGATCGACCACCACTCCTGGATCGGCAGTCGCGCCGAGACGCCGTTGGCCGAGTCGGCGACCACGATGAGCCGGTGCAGGGGAGCGGTGTCCTCGCCGGCCACCAGCGGGATCCTCGGGCGGGTCCACAGCCGGGCCCCCCCGGTGGGCGGAACGTCGAAGCCGCCCTCGACGAATCGCCACTCCACCGACGGCCCGTAGCCCCACTCCGCAGGCACACCCTCGAAGTACGACGTCACGCCGGTCTCGGGGATCGGCGGCAGCTCCGCCGGCGGATCGACCAGGTGCCGCGTCGACTCGGCCTGCTCCCGGACCCGCCAGGCCGTCGCGGTGCACGCCAGGACGTCGTTCGCGAACAGCCGGGCGGCGACCAGCTCGACCCGTCGCCCGGGCCGGACCACCTCCGCCTCGGTCCGGACCACGCCCTGCGCGATCGGACCGAGCATGTCGACGGTCAGCCGCGCGATCGAGAACGCCGGGTCGTCGGTCGTCCGGTCCACCGCGCGGGCCAGCAGGGCCGCGGGCGGCCCGCCGTGCTGGGCGTCGAGGTCCCATGGGCTGGTGGTCGCGGCCGAGGACTCGAACGTGTCGTCACCGACGGGCAGGTAGTACGCCTCGGGCAGCCCCACATGGCTAGCATCTCGCGCTTCACGATCGGCCGTGTCGGGCAGCTCCTCGCCAGTCCTGACTGTGTTGAGGATACCCAAAGTCAGGGTTGAGGTTGCCGTGTCGCAAGCGTAGGACGGGTTGACCCTCCCAGGCCGACCTCCTGCCCACGTGGTTCACGCAGGCGGGCATCGCGTCGCGGAGGTGTGTTGACATGGCGCTTTGGATCATCTCGAGAGCCATCGCCGCTCGCGTGATCGTGCTCGCCGTCGCGGGAACGCTCGCCCTGCTCGGCGTGGGCCAGATGCGCTCGGCGCAGACGGAGTTGCTGCCGGAGTTCTCCCCCCCGTACGTCGAGGTGCAGACCGAAGCGCTCGGTCTGTCAGCGGAGGAGGTGGAACAGCTCATCACCGCCCCGATGGAGAACCTCATGCTCAACGGTGTGGCGTTCCTCGACGGGATCCGGTCCGAGTCCGTCAACGGCCTGTCGTCGATCACCCTGATCTTCGAGCCCGGCACCGACCTGCTGGACGCGCGCCAGGTGGTTCAGGAGCGGCTGACCCAGATCGGACAACTCCCTTACCTCACCCAGCTCCCGACAATCGTGCAGCCGACGTCCTCCCTCAGCCGTGTTCTGGTGGTGGGGTTCCAGTCCACCGGCGTCGCTCCGATCGATATGTCGGTGCTGGCCCGATGGACGATCCGTCCTCGCCTGCTGGGTGTGCCGGGTGTCGCCAACGTCTCCATCTTCGGCCAACGAGAGCGGCAGCTGCAGGTACAGGTCGATCCACGACAGCTGGCCGAGCAGGGCGTCACCCTGCAGGAGGTCGTCAACACCAGCGGCAACGCGCTGTGGGTGTCCCCGCTGACCTACTTGCACGCGTCCGCGCCGGGCACCGGGGGGTTCGTCGACACACCTACCTCTCGCCTCGAGATCCGTCACGTGTCGCCCATCTCGGATGCCGCGGACCTGCGCCAGGTCGCCCTGGAGCGCATGGACCCCGCCCAGAGCGTGGACGGACTCACCCTCGGTGACGTCGCCACCGTCGCCGAGGACCACCAGCCGCTCATCGGCGACGCGGTCGTGGACGACGGCCCGGGTCTGGTGATCGTGATTGAGAAGTTCCCGGGCGCTGACACCGTCGAGGTCACCCGGGGGGTTGAGGAGGCTCTGGACACTTTGGCCCCCGGCCTGCGGGGCATTTCGGTCGACACCGAGCTGTTCCGCCCCGCGTCGTTCGTCGAGCAGGCGCGCGACAACTTCGCGCTCACCCTCGGCATCGGCCTGGTCCTCGCCGTCCTCGTCGTCCTGCTGGTCCTCCTCGACCTCCGTGCCGCGCTCGTCGTGGTGCTCACCTCGACCGTCTCGCTGCTCACGTCCGTGCTCGTCCTGGAGCTGCTCGGCTTGGGGCTGGACAGCCTGGCTCTCGCCGGTCTGGCGCTGGCCGCCGGCTTCGTGCTGGTGGATGCCGCGGGCGATGTCGAGTACGTCAGCCGGGTCCGGGGCCGCGAGGGCGGGGCAGGGCAGAAAGCGTTGGTCGTCGAGCAGGCGACCTGGGAGATCCGGAGGACGATGGGCTACGCGACGGTGGTCGTGCTCGTGGCCATGCTCCCGCTGCTAGTCGTCGACCGGTTGTCCCAAGCGTTCTTCCGGCCTGCCGTCGTGGCGTTCGCAGTCGTGATCGTGATGGCGATGGTCGCCTCGTTAACGGTCACTCCCGCCCTGGCCTCGGTGCTGCTGCGGACGCAGGACGGCGGTAGCAACTCGACCAGGCGGACCCTCGAACGGGTGACCTCGCGCATGGTCGGGCGGTTCGCCGGATCGTGGCGGACGGTTCTCGGAGTGCTGGCCGTCGGGCTCGTGCTCACCGCCGGCGCGCTCCCCTTCGTGCATGCGACCGAGCGGCCGGGTCTGATTCCCGAGCTGAAGGAGCCCCAGCTGGTGGTGAGCTGGCAGGGCGAACCCGGGATCTCTCGCGTGGCCATGACCACGATCGCGGCTGAGCTGGGCGCCGAGCTCCGCGCGCTGCCTGGCGTGGACAACGTCGGCGGCCATGTGGGCCGCGCGGTCCTGTCCGACAAGGTCCACGGCATCGGGGTCGGTGAACTCTGGGTCAGCATCGACCCAGAGACCGGCTACGACGACGCGGTGTCCGACGTGCGCAGCGTGGTGGAGGCCTACGACGGCGCCACCGTCCAGGTGCGCTCGTACGCCCTGGACCAGCTCGAAGCCGGTGGCGCTTTGATGTCGCAGTACGACAGGGGGCGCATCGCGGTGCAGGACGACGAGGTCGTGATCCGCATCTATGGCGAGGAGATGTCGGTGCTCACCGACCAGGCCGAGGAGGTTAGGACCCGGGTCGCGCAGCTCGACGGCGTCAGCGACGTCCGGGTCGAGGCTCCGCCGGTCGAGCCCAACCTGGAGGTGCACGTCGACCTGGCGGCCGCGCAGCGCCACGGCCTGAAGCCGGGCGACATCCGACGGGCCGCGACGACCCTGGCCTCCGGGCTGACGGTCGGCAGCCTGTTCGAGGAGCAGAAGGTCTTCGAGGTCATCGTCAACGGCACTCGCGACTACTTCGCGGATCCGGAGCTCGTCGGAGAACTGCTGATCGACAAGCCCGACGGCAGCACGGTCCGGCTCGACGAGGTTGCCGTGGTCACACCGGGGGAGTCGTTCTCGGTGATCAGCAGGGAGTCGGTGTCCCGCCGCCTGGACGTCGTCGCGAGCGTCGCAGGAGGCCGGGACGAGATCGCCGCGGACATCGAAGAGAGCCTGGCAGACGTCGCGTTCCCCCTCGAGTACCACGCCGAGGTCCTGGTGGAGGACGAGGGCGAGCGCGACATGACTCTGCTCGTCCTTGTCGGTCTCGTGGCCTTCGTCGCCTGCCTCCTGCTGCTGCAGGTCGCCGTCCGGAACTGGCGGGTGACGCTGGCCGCTCTCGGCGTGATCGGTCTCTCTCTGGCGGGTGGCGTCGCGGTTGCCCTTCTTGCCGGCTCGGATGCCACGATCGGCACGATCCTCGGCTTCGTGCTGGTCCTCGCCGTGGCGGTGCGCAACGTGCTGACCATGGTCGCCGGCTGGGACCGGCGGCGTGACGGGCGCGAGTCGTTCGGCGTCGACCTGGTGAGTCGGGAGGTGGCCGAGAACAGCCTGTCCATGGTCCTCACCGGAGCTGTGAGCGTCGCGGTGCTGCTCCCAGTGGTTGTCTTCGGGCCCGAGTCGGGACTGGAGTTCGTCCACCCGATGGCCCTCGTGGTCCTCGGCGGTGCCGTCACGGCCACGCTGGTCCCGATGCTCCTGCTGCCGTCGCTGTACCTGCGGTGGGGCGAGCATCGGCTGCCGGACCTGCTCGAGGTCGAGGTCCTCGTTCCGGTTAGAACCGGGAGGTGAGCCGGATGACGACCTCCAGTTCGGCCACCGCGGCTCCCCGGATGCCGCTTCCGAGAGTGACCCGCGGCCTGCTTGTCGCGGCGCTTCTGGCCGTCACCGTGTGGGCGGCCACGGTCGAGCAGGACGAGTCCGCCGAGTCAGCCTATAGAAGTCCCTCAGCCGTGGAGGCGGGTGAGCACGGTGAGCCCGCGTGGGTGCGGTTGACCTCCCCCGCGGTCCGCCGGATTGGGCTCGAGGTGACCCGCGTGGCTGGGGCGGCCGGTGTCCTCGAGGTGCCGTACGCGGCGGTCATCTACGCCGCCGACGGAACGACGTGGGTCTACGTTGCCGACCCAACGAACCCGCTTCGGTTCCGGCGTGAGGAGGTGCTGGTCGGTGCGGTCCTGGCGGACCGCGTCACCCTCGTCGAGGGTCCCGCACCGGGCAGCCACGTCGTGGGCACGGGTGCTGTCCAGCTCTACGGGGCCGAGTTCGAGGTCGGTCACTGATGATGCGCTGGATCATCCTGACCAGTCTGCGGCTGCGGACCCTGGTGGTCCTCGCTGGTGTGGTGCTGATGACCGCGGGCGGCTGGCAGATGAGTAGGGCTCCGGTGGACGCCTTCCCGGAGTTCGCGCCACCGAAGGTCGAGGTCCAGACCCAGTGCGTGGGGCTGTCGGCCGCCGAGGTCGAGGAGCTGATCACCGTCCCTCTCGAGCAGGCCCTGGCCGGCATTCCCGGCATCGAGGTCCTGCGGTCCAAATCGGTGGGTCAACTCTCGTCCGTTGTGCTGCTGTTCGAGCCCGGCACCGACATCATGGAGGCCCGTCAGGTGGTGCAGGAGCGGGTCGCCACGGTGACGCCCACCCTGCCCGCGTGGGCCGCGCCACCGAACATGATCCAGCCACTGTCCTCGACCAGCCGAGTCATGAAGATCGGGGTCTCTTCCGACAGCCTCGACACGATCGAGCTCTCCGTGCTGGCCAGGTGGATGATCCGCGACAACCTGCTGCGCGTGCCGGGCGTTGCGAATGTCGCGGTGTGGGGGAACCGCAAGCGGCAGCTGCAGGTCCAGGTCGACCCGGCGCGGTTGAACCGCAACGGAGTGACGCTGCATCAGGTCCGGGCAGCCGCGTCGGACTCTGTCGACGCCAGCCTGTTGGGCTACCTCCCGGGAGCAACCCTGGGGACGGGCGGCTACGTCGAGACCGGAAGCGATCGCCTGGGCATCGAGCACGTCGCGGCCGTCGGTGACGTCGAGGAGCTCGGCGCGGTGACGATCACCAACCGAAGCGGTGAGGTCCTCCGCATCGACCAGGTCGCCGACGTCGTCGTGGGGCACCAGCCGTTGATCGGTGATGCTGTCGTCGACGGCGGGCCCGGCCTCCTCCTCGTGGTTGAGAAGTTCCCGTGGGCAAACACCTTAGAAGTGACCCGGGGTGTCGAGGAGGCGCTGGCGCAGATCGAGCCGGGGCTGACCGACGTCCGCATAGACTCCACGATCTTCCGGCCGGCGACGTTCATCGAGACCTCGATCGACAACCTCACCAACGCCCTGCTGCTGGGGATCCTGCTGGTGATCTTCGTCCTGATGCTTTTCCTCTACGAGTGGCGCACCGCCCTCATCAGCGTCGTCGCGATTCCGCTGTCGCTGGTGGTCGCCGGCTTGGTGCTCTACCACCAGGGCAGCACCGTCAACACGATGGTGCTCGCCGGGTTCGTGATCTCTGTCGGCGTCGTGGTCGACGACGCCATCATCGACATCGAGAACATCTGGCGTCGACTGCGCATAGCGCGCGCCACCGGTGACCCGACGCCCACGGCGCGGATCATCCTGGAGGCCTCGGTCGAGGTCCGGCGGGCGATCGTCTACGCGACACTGATCAACATCGCGGCCATCGTGCCGGTCTTCTTCCTGGAGGGGTTGTCCGGGGCTTTCTTCCGCCCGCTGGTAACCTCCTACGCGCTCGCGCTGCTGGCCTCCATGGCGGTGGCCTTGACCGTGACCCCCGCGTTGGGGCTGCTGCTACTGCGCCGACAGGGCGGTGTGCGCCGGGAGTCCCCGCTCAAGGTTCTCTTGGTCAAGTGGTACGTCAGGGTCCTGGAAGGGGTGACGCGCACGGCCCGCCCGGCGTACTTCGCCGTGGCGGGACTGACCCTTCTCGCTTTCGCTGGCACACCTCAGCTCGGACAGTCGCTGCTTCCGGAGTTCAAGGAGCGGGACTTCCTCATGCACTGGTTGACTAAGCCGGGGACTTCCTTGCAGGAGGAGGTGCGCATCACCACCCGGTCGGCCGACGGGCTGGCCGCGGTCCCCGGGGTCCGGAACTTCGGGGCGCACATAGGGCAGGCGAGCAACGCCGACGAAGTAGTAGGCCCGGAGTTTGGGGAGAACTGGATCAGCATCGAGCCCGAGGCGGACTACGACGAGACGCTAGCGGCGGTCCAGTCCGAGGTGGACGGCTACCCCGGGCTGTACCGCGACGTGCAGACCTACCTCAAGGAGCGCATCCGCGAGGTCCTGACCGGCACGGACGAGGCCGTCGTCGTACGGATCTCCGGGGACGACCTCGGCCGGCTCATGGAGATCGCGGATGAGCTGGAGGACCTCATGAGCGACGTTCCCGGGTTGGAGTCGCCCCAGGCGGAGCTGCTCGAGGGTGTGCCCCAGCTCGAGGTCACCGTCAACCTCCAGCAGGCCCAGGAGTACGGCCTCAAGCCGGGCGACGTCCGCCGCGCGGCCGCCACGCTGGTCGCCGGTCACGAGGTCGCAGACGTCTACCAGGCAGGCCGCATCTACGACATCAACGTCTACGGCGAACCGGCGATCGCGCACAGCGTGCCCGCCGTGAAGGCGATGCTGCTCGACACGCCGGACGGCGGGCAGGTACGGCTGGACCAGGTCGCCGAGGTCGAGGTCCGGTCCACTCCGAACGCGATCCTGCGTGAGGAAGGCACTCGTCGCATCGACGTGAGTGCCGGTCTCGCCGTCTCCGACGCCGGGGGAGTGGCCGCGGAGCTGAAGGAGCGGATCGACGAGGTGGAGCTGCCGCAGGGCTACTCGGTGGAAGTGCTCGGGGAGCACGCCGAGCGGGAGGCGGCCCAGGACACCCTGCTCCTGGTCGGTGCCGGTGCGCTGGTCGCGATCCTGCTGCTCCTGTACCTGGCGTTCGGCAGCCTGCGATTGTCCCTGCTGTTCCTCCCGACACTGCTGATGTCCTTGGTGGGCGGCGTGCTGGCGGCCCTGGCCACCGGTGGCATCGTCTCGCTCGGGTCGCTGGTCGGGTTTCTCACCGTGTTCGGCATCGCGGCCCGCAACGGCATCATGATGATCAGTCATTTCCAGCACCTCGAGGTCGTCGAGGGCGAGCCGTTCGGGCCGGGCCTCGTGCTCCGTGGCGCGGCCGAGCGGCTGTCACCCATCCTGATGACGGCCGGGGCCACCGCGTTCGCGCTCGTCCCACTGGTGGTGGCCGGATCCATCCCCGGCCACGAGATAGAGCACCCGATGGCCATCGTCATTCTCGGAGGCCTCGCCACGTCGACACTGCTCAACCTCTTCGTCGTCCCGTCGCTGTACCTACGCTTCGCCCGCCCGCGCGCGAAGGCCGGCGGGCCCGCACCGGCACCGGCGTAGACCCTGCCGCCCACCGAGGCGCTGGAGACATGGCCAACAGGGTCCCCGTCTCAGGGTCTCCCGGAGGAGGACTGTCGGTGCCCGGTGCTTGAGTGAGTAGCAACGGTTCGACCCAGCAGTGGAAGGAGGCGAGAACGATGTGGGACACCGCCGAGATCACTCCGGGAGCCGCATCCCACCTGTCGCACGATCTCCCGTGCCCGCGCTGCGGGCACGCTGTGCACACCTTCCTCGCGTGCAGCGACACGTGTGCTTGCGAGCCCGCTCCCATGCCCGGCGTCGTCGCCCACGCCGCCTAGTGGGCCCGGTGGACCGGGCGGGGCTTAGCGTGGCCTGATGGCCAACCGGCTGGCGACGGCGACCTCGCCGTACCTCCTCCAGCACGCCGACAACCCCGTCGACTGGTGGGAGTGGGAGCCGGCGGCGTTCGAGGAGGCACGACGACGGAACGTCCCGGTGCTGCTGAGCGTCGGCTACGCCGCCTGTCACTGGTGCCACGTGATGGCGCACGAGTCGTTCGAGGACGACGCCACAGCGGCCTACCTCAACGAGCACTTCGTGAGCATCAAGGTCGACCGCGAGGAGCGGCCGGACGTCGACGCGGTCTACATGGACGCGACCACTTCGATGACCGGCCAGGGCGGCTGGCCGATGACGTGCGTGCTCGACCACGACGGCAACCCGTTCTTCGCCGGCACCTACTTCCCCGACCAGCCGCGGCACGGACAGCCGAGCTTCCGGCAGGTGCTGGAGGCGCTGACCGACGCATGGCAGACCAAGCCCGACGACGTCCATCGCGTGGCCGGCAAGCTGCGCGAGCACCTGGCCCGAGCGACGGCGATGGCCGCCGGCGCGATCACGGAGGAGACTCTCGAGGAGGCGGTCGGGCTGCTGCAGCGGGAGTACGACGAGGTCCGGGGCGGCTTCGGTGGCGCTCCGAAGTTTCCGCCGTCGATGGTCCTGGAGTTCCTGCGCCGACGCGGCGAGACCACGATGCTGCCGCGCACCCTCGAGGCGATGGCGCGGGGGGGCCTCTACGACCAGCTGGGCGGCGGGTTCGCGCGCTACTCCGTCGACGCGTCCTGGGTGGTGCCGCACTTCGAGAAGATGCTCTACGACAACGCCCAGCTGCTCGGCCTCTATGCGCGAGTGGGCGGACCCCTCTGCGATCGCATCGCCCGTGAGACCGCCGACTTCATGCTGCGCGAGCTGGGCACGGCCGAGGGCGGTCTCGCCTCGGCGCTGGACGCGGACAGCGAGGGGGTCGAAGGCAGGTTCTACGCCTGGACGCCGGCCCAGCTCGTCGAGGCGCTGGGGCCGGAGGACGGCGCCTGGGCCGCGCAGGTCTTCTCCGTCACGGACGCGGGCACCTTCGAGCACGGCGCCTCCACGCTCCAGCTGCTCGAGGACCCGGGGCCCGGAGAGGCACGCCTGGTCGACGTACGACGCAGGTTGTTCGACGCCCGCGCCGCCCGCGTCAGGCCCGCTCTCGACGACAAGGTCGTCGCCGCCTGGAACGCGCTGGCGATCACCGCCCTCTGCGACGCCGGGCTGCGTCTCGGCGAGCCGCGCTACGTCGACGCCGCCGTCGCCGCTGGTGAGCTGCTCTGGAGGGTGCACGTCGTCGACGGTCGACTGCGGCGGGTCTCACGGGACGGCGTCGTGGGCGCTCCCGCGGGCGTGCTCGAGGACCACGGCTGCGTCGCGTCCGGGTTCCTCTCGCTGGTGCAGGCGACCGGCGATGCCGTCTGGCTCGACCGCGCGCGGGTGCTGCTCGACGCGGCCATCGAGCGGTTCCGGGCCGATGACGGTGGTTTCTTCGACACCGCCGCCGACGCCGAGGTGCTGGTCGCGCGGCCCCGGGACCCCGGCGACAACGCGTCGCCCTCCGGCCTCTCGTCGATGGTGCACGCTCTCGTCGACGCCCATGCGCTCACCGGCGACGGCCGCTATCGCGAGGTCGCCGAGGAGGCGCTCGCGACCGTCGCGGCCCTGGCTGAGAAGGCACCGCGGTTCGCCGGCTGGTCACTCGCCGCCGCCCAGACCATGCAGGGCGGTCCGCTCGAGGTCGCGGTCGTCGGCCCGGCGGGGGAGGAGCGCGCCGCGCTCGCCCTCCGCGCCCGGCACCACCCCGGCGCGGTTGTGATCGAGGCGGACGGCCCGCGTGACGACGTACCCCTCCTGTCCGGGCGTACGCCGGTCGACGGCCACGCCGCGGCGTACGTCTGCCGCGGCTTCGTCTGTGAGCGTCCGGTCACGACCGTCGAGGCCCTTCAGGCGGCGCTTACCGGGGAGTAGGTTCGGCCCATGCGTTCCTGGAGTCCCCGTCGAAGCGTGCGCGCATCGCGCGCAGCGCACCCACCGCAGGGTTCGGTGGGGTAGATGCCGGATGACACCTACGACTACGTCATCGTCGGCGCCGGGAGCGCCGGAGCCGTCCTCGCCGCAAGGCTGTCGGAGGACCCGGGCACCTCGGTGCTCCTGCTGGAGGCCGGGGGTGAGGCGGATGCCGACGAGGTGATGATCCCGGCGGCGTTCGCGAGCCTGTTCAAGACCCGCTGGGACTGGAACTACTCGACCACCGAGCAGAAGCAGCTGCATGGTCGGCGGGCGTACTGGCCGCGGATGAAGGCGCTCGGCGGCTGCTCGTCGATGAACGCGATGATCTACATCCGTGGCAACCGGGGCGACTACGACGCGTGGCGCGACCAGTACGGCGCGGACGGCTGGGCCTTCGACGACGTGCTGCCCTACTTCGTGAAGTCTGAGCGGAACTCCCGGCTCGGCGCCCCGCTGCACGGACAGGACGGCCCGCTGCACGTCGAGGACCGGGTCTACACCCATCCGCTGAGCCACGCGTTCGTGGACAGCGCGGTCAGCGCCGGCCACAAGCCGACCGACGACTTCAACGGCGTCAGCCAGGAGGGCGCCGGTCTCTACCAGGTCACCTGCCGCAAGGGCCGGCGCTGGTCGACCAACGAGGCCTATCTCAAGCCCGCGCGCACCCGGCCCAACCTCACCGTCGAGACCGGTGCGCTCGCGTCGAGGGTCGAGGTGGAGGGGTCGCGCGCAACTGGGGTGACCTTCCGACAGGCCGGCACCGAGCACACCGTGCGAGCTGTGCGCGAGGTGCTGCTCAGCGGCGGCTCGATCAACAGCCCACAGCTCTTGATGCTGTCGGGCATCGGACCCGCCAGCCACCTGCGCGAGGTGGGCGTCGAGTCGAAGGTCGACCTGGCCGGGGTCGGCGCCAATCTGCAGGACCACCCGGTGGTGCCGATGCTCTGGCACACGCACGACATCACCGACCTGGCCCAGCTCAACAACGTCCGCAACTTCGCCCGCTGGAAAGTGCGCGGCACCGGTCCCCTGGCGTCCAACATCGGCGAGGCAGGCACGTTCTTCGCCAGCCGCGAAGGGCTGCCCGCGCCCGACGTGCAGATCCACATGGCGCCGGCCGGCTTCTACGACAACGGCCTGCACGAGCCGACCCACGCGATGGTCACCGCCGCGCCGACCCTGGTCTCGGTCGCGAGCCGTGGCCACCTGAGGCTGCGCTCGGCCGACCCGACCTGGCACCCGGAGATCGAACCGGCGTACTTCGACGACCAGGCCGACCTCGATGCGATGCTCGCCGGGATGCGCCGGACCTTCGAGATCTGCACCCAGGGCGCGCTCGCGGCGTACGTCGACCGGCCGTGGGAGCTTCCGGGCGACCCGTCCGACGAGGACCTCGTGGAGCACGCGCGGAGGTGGGGCCAGACGCTCTACCACCCGACCTCGACCTGCGCGATGGGCTCGGGCGAGGACGCCGTGGTCGACCCCGAGCTGCGGGTCCGCGGTGTCGACGGGTTGCGCGTCGTCGACGCGTCCGTCATGCCGGCGGTGCCGCGCGGCAACACCAACGCCCCGACGATCATGATCGCCGAGAAGGCTGCCGACCTCATCAAGGAGCAAGGATGACCGCCACCGTCACAGGGACGACGTTCGAGTCCCTCAACCCTCGCACCGGCGACGTCGCCGGCACCCATCCGATCAACACGCCCGAGGAGGTCCAGGCCGCGGTCGACCGCGCTCACGAGGAGGCCGCGTGGTGGGGCGCCCTGTCCTTCGACGAGCGCGAGAAGCACCTGCAGACCTGGAAGGGCGCGATGACCCGGCGCCTCGCCCAGCTCGCCGAGGTGATGCACCAGGAGACCGGCAAGCCGCACGGCGACGCGACCCTGGAGGCGGCGCTCGCGATCGACCATCTGTCCTGGGCCGCGTCGCACGCAGAGAAGGTGCTGAAGCGGCGCAAGGTCCCGAGCGGGCTGCTGATGGCCAACCAGGCGGCGTACGTCGAGTACCAGCCGCTCGGCGTCATCGGGGTGATCGGGCCCTGGAACTACCCGGTCTTCACGCCGATGGGCTCGATCGGGTACGCACTCGCGGCCGGCAACGCGGTGGTCTTCAAGCCGTCGGAGTACACCCCCGGTGTCGGCGACTGGCTGGCCAGGACCTTCCTCGAGTCGGTCGGCCGCCCGGTCCTGCAGGTGGTGACCGGGTTCGGCGAGACCGGCCACGCGCTGTGCACGTCCGGCGTGAACAAGGTCGCGTTCACCGGCTCCACCGCGACCGGCAAGAAGGTGATGGCCGCCTGCGCCGAGACGCTGACGCCCGTCGTCATCGAGGCCGGCGGCAAGGACGCGCTGCTGGTCGACGAGGACGCCGACCTCGAGGCCGCAGCCGATGCCGCGATCTGGGGCGCGTGCTCCAACGCCGGCCAGACCTGCACCGGCGTCGAACGGGTTTACGTCCACGAGCGGGTCTACGACGAGTTCGTCAGCACGCTGGCCGCCAGGGCCCGGGACGTGACAGCCCACGAGGGTCTGGACTCGAAGATCGGGCCGATCACGATGCCCAAGCAGCTGGAGATCATCAAGCGCCACATCGACGACGCGCTCGCGCGCGGCGGCCGGGCCCTGGTCGGCGGCGCGGACGCTGTTGGTGAGCGGTTCGTGCAGCCGACCGTCCTGGTCGACGTGCCGGAGGACTCGGAGGCGGTCCAGGAGGAGACGTTCGGCCCCACCGTCACGGTCGCGAAGGTGCGCGACATGGACGAGGCAATCGAGCGCACCAACGCCACGCGCTACGGCCTCGGCTCGACGGTCTTCTCGAAAGCGCGCGGCATGGAGCTGGCCTCACGCATCCGTTCGGGGATGACCGCGGTCAACGGTGTGATCACCTTCGCGGCCATCCCGTCGCTGCCCTTCGGCGGCGTCGGCGACTCCGGCTTCGGCCGGATCCACGGCCCGGACGGGCTCAAGGAGTTCACCTTCGCCAAGGCGATCGCCCGGCAGCGGTTCAAGCCGCTGCTGGCGCTGACGACGTTCGGCCGCACCGAGAAGGCCGACAAGCAGCTCGCCTCGATGATCACGATGCTCCACGGCCGGGGCACAACCATCCCCAAGCCCTGAGCGGGCTGCCGGCGGTTGAGGAGGTTCCACCGGACCGACGCTGGTTGAGGAGGTTGCGCTAGCAACCGTCTCGAAACCTCGCAACGCGGCGCTGGGAGCTGCCCGTGGTCGTTTTGGGTGCCTTCCCCTGCGGAGGCTTCGCAGCTTCGGTCGCGACCTCGCTCGTTCCTCGCGACGTCGCGCTCGCTGCTCAACCACCATTGACGTACCCCCTGAGGTGGCCCGCCTCGTGCCTCGCCGAACTACCTCAGGGCGTACGTCGCCATCGAGATCCCGACGTAGTGGGAGACGAAGGCGAGGACCGTGAACGAGTGGAACACCTCGTGGAAGCCGAACCAGCGCGGCCAGGGGTTGGGCCGCCGGAAGCCGTAGACCACGCTGCCGACGGTGTACAGCGCACCCCCGGCGAAGATCAGGACGAAGACCGCGATCCCGATGCCGAGGCCGAGCGCGGTGGCGCCTTGGAAGAACGCCGGGACGAAGAAGATCGCCGCCCAGCCGAGCGCGATGTAGATCGGCACGTAGAGCCAGCGCGGCGCGTCGGTCCAGAACACCCGGAACAGCACGCCCAGGACGGCGCCGGTCCAGACGGTGGTGAGCAGCACCAGCTGCGCCGTCCCGTCGAGGAGCAGCAGGCTGAACGGCGTGTAGGTGCCGGCGATGAGGATGAAGATGTTGGCGTGGTCGAAGCGGCGGAGGAACGCCCAGACCCGGGGTGACCACGTGCCCGTGTGGTAGATCGCCGAGACGGTGAACAGCACCAGCGCGGAGGCGATGAAGACCGCCGAGCCGATCCGCGTGGTGGCGTCGGGGGACAGGCTGATCAGCACGATCCCGGCGGCGAGCGTCAGCGGGGCGGTGGCGAGGTGGAGCCAGCCGCGCAGCTTCGGCTTGACCTGGTCGAACTTCTCGGCAACCTCTGCGACGGAGTCGTGGAGGCTGTCCACGCCTGCACGCACAGCGTCGGAGACCGGGTTGCTCATGTCGCGAAGGTACCCAGACAACCTGAGGTTCTGGGCCGGATGCGCCGAACATCACCCGAACGGCTCGTTACCATCGTCCACGTGGCGGATTGGAAGCGTGGCCTTCGGAAGGTCATCTACCCCGTCTACGAGGCACGGCTGCTGCGTCGGATGCCCGACAACCTGCCCAAGCACGTCGGGGTCATGCTCGACGGCAACCGCCGCTGGGCGCGCTCGGTCGGACGCGACAGCGCTCACGGGCATCAGGCAGGTGCCGACAACATCGAGCCGCTGCTCGGCTGGTGTGACGAGGTCGGCATCGAGGTCGTCACCCTGTGGCTGCTGTCGACCGACAACCTCAACCGGCCGCCCGCCGAGCTCACCCAGCTGCTCGAGATCATCGAGACCGTGGTCGAGTCGCTGGCCGAGCAGCGCCGCTGGCGGCTGCACCCCGTGGGTGCCCTCGACCTGCTGCCCTCGTCGACCACCGCGAAGCTCAAGGCCGCCGAGGAGGCGACCCGGGACGTCGACGGGATGCTCGTCAACGTCGCCGTCGGCTACGGCGGCCGCCGCGAGATCACCGACGCCGTCCGGTCGTTGCTCAGCGAGCACGCCAGCCGCGGGACCTCGCTCGAGGAGCTGGCCCAGATCCTCGACGTCGAGCACATCGCCGAGCACCTCTACACCAAGGGACAGCCCGACCCCGACCTGGTGATCCGTACGTCGGGGGAGCAGCGGCTCGGTGGGTTCCTGCTCTGGCAGAGTGCGAAGTCCGAGTTCTACTTCTGCGAGGCCTACTGGCCTGACTTCCGCCGCGTCGACTTCTTCCGGGCGATCCGGGCCTACGCACTGCGCGAGCGTCGCTTCGGCTCCTGACCGACAGGTCTGGACGTAACCGCGTCTTCACCTCGTGGTCGGGCGTGTCGCACCGGACCGCCGTCCGAGGCGGCGTACGTTCGCAGCATCGGCGAGTGGGGAAGCTTGCCGTATCGGGAGGCCCGAATCTTGCGAGAGCACGATCCACAACTGACCGGCGGCTCTGTGATCAGTGTCCAGCCGCTCGCACGTGGGGGCCGGGCACTCCGGCCTTCGGGCTCCCTCCCGGTCCGTCTGCAACTGAGTTCAGGACCGGGCGGAGAGTGCGCGCGCCGGTCTGCGAGGGGTGACCGTGCCCACCAAGGCCTCGTCCACCAAGGCGTCCTCCCACACTGCTCCCTCTTCGGGGCAGACTCGCACCTACGTCCTCGACACCAGCGTGCTGCTCTCCGACCCGGGGGCGCTCAGACGCTTTGACGAGCACGAGGTGGTGCTGCCCGTCGTGGTCATCACCGAGCTCGAGGGGAAGCGGCACCACCCGGAGCTGGGCTACTTCGCCCGCACGGCCCTGCGCATGCTCGACGAGCTGCGGATCACCCACGGCCGGCTGGACGAGCCAGTCTCGATCGGTGACCAGGGCGGCACCATCCGCGTCGAGCTCAACCACACGGACGCCGACTCGCTCCCGTCCGGCTTCCGGCTCGGAGACAACGACACCCGGATCCTCGCGGTCGCGTGGAACCTCGCCCAGGAGGGCGACCGGGTCACATTGGTCAGCAAGGACCTCCCGCTGCGGATCAAGGCGTCCGCGGTGGGCCTCGACGCCGAGGAGTACCGCGGCGAGACCATCGGCGACTCCGACCCCGGCTACTCCGGCATGGCCGAGCTCGAGGTCGAGGCCGCGGAGCTCGACGAGCTGTACGACAACAGCAGCCTCGACCTCGCGGCGGCCCGCGAGCTGCCCTGCCACTCCGGCCTGGTGCTGCTCTCCGAGCGCGGCACCGCGCTGGGCCGCGTCGGTCCCGACAAGCTGGTCCACCTGGTCCGCGGCGACCGGGAGGCGTTCGGCATCCACGGTCGCTCCGCCGAGCAGCGGATCGCGTTGGAGATGCTGCTCGACCCCGAGGTCGGCATCGTCTCGCTCGGTGGCCGGGCCGGCACGGGCAAGTCCGCGCTCGCGCTGTGCGCGGGCCTCGAGGCGGTCCTCGAGCGGAGCCAGCACCAGCGGGTCGTCGTGTTCCGGCCGTTGTTCGCCGTCGGTGGGCAGGAGCTCGGCTACCTGCCCGGCTCGGAGTCGGAGAAGATGGCGCCCTGGGCGCAGGCGGTCTTCGACACGCTCGGGGCGCTCACCTCGCGCGACGTCATCGACGAGGTCCTCGACCGCGGCATGCTCGAGGTGCTCCCGCTCACCCACATCCGTGGCCGTTCGCTGCACGACGCGTTCGTGATCGTCGACGAGGCGCAGTCCCTGGAGCGCAACGTGCTGCTCACCGTCCTCTCCCGGATCGGCGCCGGTTCCAAGGTGGTGCTGACCCACGACGTCGCACAGCGCGACAACCTCCGCGTGGGCCGCCACGACGGGGTGGTCGCGGTGGTGGAGAAGCTCAAGGGCCACCCGCTGTTCGCGCACGTGACACTGACCCGCTCGGAACGTTCGCCGATCGCGGCGTTGGTTACCGAGATGCTGGAAAACGTGACGCTCTGAGCTCGGGCTCGGGACTTCTGTGGCTGCTGTGACTCCTGAGTCATGCGAACACACCCAGTTTCTTCGTTCGGTTTGCAACCACTTGGAGTCTCGGGCAGGGTAACTGGGATTCCCTGCGCCCCGGACCCAGCGCCCTCGTCACTCAATCGATTAGGCCCATATTCGTGTCGTCGTCACAGCCACAGGCACCGAAGCACCGTGCCTCCAGGGCTCGACGCGCCCCCAGGGCCGCGCTCAAGACCTCCCTGACGCTCTCGTCGATGGCAGTCGTGGCGACCGGATTCGCGGTCGGCAGCGGCGCGCTCTCACTCAGCGCCGACGGTGGATCGGACGCCTCGACCACCACCCTCGCCGACCTCGGTACGGCGGCCGCCGGCACCTCCCTCCTGTCGTCCGGGACCGGCGCGCAGACCGAGGCCGAGGTCGTCGCCGCCGAGGCTGACCGCTCGCAGTCGCTCGTGACCCGCTCGGACAGCCGGGCCAAGGCCGACCCGCTGAAGAAGGACACGCTCTCCCTGGGTGCCGGCAACACGATGTCCCGCACCGAGGACCTGTCCGACGAGGACCCGCGGGTCATCGCGCGAGCTCTCTTGTCGACGTACGGCTGGGGCCCGGACCAGTTCGGCTGCCTCGACTCGCTGTGGGAGCGCGAGTCGCACTGGAACCCCTTCGCCGAGAACTCCTCGTCCGGCGCCTACGGCATCCCGCAGTCGCTGCCCGGCTCCAAGATGGCCACCGTCGCCCCCGACTGGCGGACCAACCCGGTCACCCAGATCAAGTGGGGACTCGGCTACATCGAGGACCGCTACGGCTCACCCTGCGGCGCTTGGGGCCACAGCCAGAGCCACGGCTGGTACTGATTGTTTACCCTCGCGAGCTTCGGCCCGGGCCCACGACGAACTGCTCGCTCCGCTGCGCGGGCTTCGCCGTCCATCGTGGGCACCGGGACCGATCGCGAGGCGCGCTCGTTCCGCTCACAAGACCGGGTCGCTGCGCTCCCACCGCTCCCATTGCGTGCGGGGTGCGCAACTGGCGGTGAAGACCGTCGGGTGGCCGGCGTACTGCCGGGGCCATCCGTCCTCGGGCGGTGACCAGGCGAACTCGCCGTCCAACGTCTCGAGGTAGGCGAGCGCGGCGGCGCGGTCGGCGAAGTACGCGCGGGTCACGAGGTCCGTGCGCTCGACCGTGCGGCCGCCCCGCCGCTGACGTCATCACCCGGCACGCTCCGGGACGGCACCATCCGTATGACCTCCCGCAAACAGGCGGCAACGGGTAGGCGCGCGGGCACTGGCGAGCGAATCACGGGTGGGTCATCGACTCGACGTCGAGCGCCTCGTCGAGCTGTTGCTCGGTGAGCTCGCCGCGGTCGACGTAGCCCAGCTTGAGCACGGTCTCCCGGATGGTGGCGCCGTCGGCCAGCGCCTGCTTGGCGATCTTGGCGGCCGCCTCGTAGCCGACGTACTTGTTGAGCGGGGTGACCACCGAGGGCGATGACTCGGCGTACTGACGCATCCGGTCGGTGTCCGCGGTGATGCCGTCGACGCAGCGCTCGGCCAGCAGTCGGGAGCAGGCGGCGAGGAGCCGGACGGACTCCAGGACGTTGCGGGCGATCACCGGCATCGCGACGTTGAGCTCGAACGCACCGCTGGCGCCCGCGACGGTCACGGCCGCGTCGTTGCCGACCACCTGCGCGCAGACCATGAGCGTGGCTTCCGGCAGCACCGGGTTGACCTTGCCGGGCATGATGCTGGAGCCCGGCTGCAGGTCGGGGAGGTGGATCTCGGCCAGGCCCGTGGTCGGGCCTGACGACATCCAGCGCAGGTCGTTGCAGATCTTGGTCAGCCCGACGGCGTAGGTCTTCAGCACGCCGCTAAGCTCGACCAGCGAGTCGCGCGTGCCCTGGGCCTCGAAGTGGTTGCGGGCCTCGGTGAACGGCTCGCCGGTGGACTCGGACAGCGCCTCGATCACCTTGGCCGGGAAGCCGGCCGGAGTGTTGATGCCGGTCCCCACCGCGGTGCCACCCAGCGGCAGCTCCCGCACCCGGGGCAGCACCGACCCGAGGCGCTCGGCGGCGTAGCGCACCGTCGCGGCGTAGCCGGAGAACTCCTGACCGAGCATCACCGGCGTGGCGTCCATGAGGTGGGTGCGGCCGGACTTCACGAGGCCGGCGAACTCGGTCGCCTTGGCCTCCAGCGATGTCGCGAGTACGTCGATCGCGGGCAGCAGGTCACCGGTCACCGCTCGCGACGAGGCGACGTGGATCGCCGTTGGAAAGGTGTCGTTGGAGGACTGGGAGGCGTTGACGTGGTCGTTGGGGTGCACCTCGACCCCGGCCCTGGCCGCCAGCGAGGCGATCACCTCGTTGGCGTTCATGTTGCTGCTGGTCCCGGAGCCGGTCTGGAAGACGTCGATCGGGAACGCGTCGTCGTGCTCGCCGGCAGCGACCTCGCGGGCCGCGCCCTCGATGGCCGCCGCCGGCTCCGCGTCAAGGACGCCGAGGGCACCGTTGACCTTCGCGGCCGCGGCCTTCACCTCGCCGATGGCGTGGATCAGCGCGGGCTCGATCGGCGTACCGCTGATCGGGAAGTTCTCGACTGCGCGCTGGGTCTGTGCTCGCCAGAGCGCCTCGCGGGGCACCTGGACCTGGCCCATGGAGTCGTGCTCGGTGCGGTAGTCGGTCACCCTGTGAACTTACCCATCGACCCTCGTGAAAATCGCGTTGCCGTTGGGGCCCCGGTCCATGACGCTCGTCGCATGGACGTCGTTGAGATGTGGCCGCCGTACGCGCTCCGGGTCACGTGCGGACCGCTCGTGATGAGGGTGCTGCGGGACACCGACTTCCCGGAGGTGCTCGCGGTCGCACACGCCGGGATCCACGACCCCGACCGTCAGCCGTTCTACGTGCCGTGGACCGAGCCGAAGGGCGCCGACCTGGAACGGGCCTTCATGCAGTACCACTGGCTGAACCGCGCCAACCTCTCGCCCGACGGCTGGTCCCTCGACCTGGGCGTCTGGGACGAGGGGCGCTTCGTCGGCGTCCAGGGGGTCAGCACGCACGACTTTCCCGTCACCCGCACCGGCGAGACCGGCTCGTGGCTCGGCCAGGAGTTCCACGGTCGCGGGCTCGGGACACTGATGCGGCAGGCGATGTGCGTCCTGTGCTTCGACCACCTCGGGTTCGAGGAGGTGACCTCGGCCGCATTCAGCGACAACCCTCAGTCGCTCGGGGTGAGCCGCAAGGTGGGCTACCGCACGAACGGCGAGGTGCGGTACGCCCGCGGGGGCGCGCTCGCCACCAATGTCCGGCTCGTGCTGGGGCCCGACGACCTGGTGCGACCCCCGCACGACGTCGAGGTGGCGGGTGCCGAGGCCTTCGTGGAGCTGGTTCAGGTGCGCGCCACGTAGAGCCAGTAGTGCTCGTCCCGCTCCTGAAGGCGTACGGCGTGCGGCTGCGCCTCGACGTCGCCGAAAACCTTCTGCAGCGCCTCTTCGAGCTCGGGCGCCTCCGCCGCTGACCAGACGACGAGCGCCCCACCCGGCCGCAGGACCCGCCGCGCGTCGGTGAGCGCCGGCGGCTCGTACAACGCGGCGTTGGCAGCATGCACGAGGTAGCCCGGACCGTTGTCGACGTCGAGCAGCACCAGGTCGTAGGAGGCCTCGCCGGCCTCGGCCAGGGCGATCACGACGTCGGCGACCACGACGGTCACCCGCTCGTCCGCGAGCAGCGCCGGCCCTTCGGGGACCAGGCCCGCCCGCATCCAGTCCACGAGCGCAGGCTCGATCTCGACGACAGAGACCTTCTCCACGCGGGAGTCCGCGAGCAGCTCGTGCATCGTGTAGCCGAGCCCGAGGCCGCCGAGCACCACCGCGCGCGGCTGCTCGACCAGCTCCAGCGCCGCCTGCGCCATCGCCCGCTCGGTGCTGACCTCGACGGTGTCCATCACGAACACGCCGTTGGCCCGCAGCTCCAAGGAGGTCGGCCCGCCGTCGACCGGCCGTCGCTCGCGCAGCACGAGCTCGCCGCGCTCGCTCTCGGCGCGCGCGAGCTCGACGTACTCAACGTCCTCGGGCATCACCCAGTCAGCCTGTCAGCAGCAGAGTGCTGGCCCGTCCCGGGGTCTCGTGCCATGGCCCGCTCCCAGCCCGGGCTGCGGAGGTTTCGGCACGCTCCGTCGCGGACTCGCTCGTTCCTCGCGAGGCCGCGGTCGCTGCTCAACCACCATCGATCGCCACCCCTCCTCGTTCCTCGGAGGGTGGCGATCAGTCGAACAGCTCGCTGAGCCAGCTCTCCTTGCGCTTCTTCTTGTACGGCGCTCCGTGACCGCGCTGGTCGTACCCACGGTCGTGGCTGCTGTCGTAGCCCTGCTGGGCGGGTGCCGCGGGTGCAGCAGGAGCCATGGGCGCGTGGGTGAGCGAGCGCTCGATGAGCTTGTCGAGCTCGCCGCGATCCAGCCACACGCCTCTGCACGTGGGGCAGTAGTCGATCTCGATTCCGCTGCGCTCGCTCATCGTGAGCGTGGTCCCGTCGGTGGGGCACTGCATTGGACCTCCAAGGTCGGTTGCTTGGTGAACGGTCCGTACCCCGCCGAGGGTTCCATCGCCCCCCAGGCTCACAGGAAGTTCTCAGCCGACGACCGTCACCGTGATCGTCGAGTTCGTGCAACCGGCGACCGCGTCCTCGAGGGCGGACTGCTCGGCGGAGTCCTGGCTCAGCCCCCAGCGGACCTTGGCGGTCAGCCAGTCCTTCAGGTAGCGGCAGTGGTTGATCGGGGGCAGCCACTCGGCGACGTCCTGGTCGCCCTTGCTCCGGTTGAGCGAGGCGGTGACGCCCACCAGCGTGTGGCTGTCGCCGAGGTCGTTGGCGTAGGACTCTCGCCGGGATGATGTCCAGGTTCGTGCCCCGGAGTCCCAGGCTTCGGCCAGCGGGACGAGGTGGTCGATGTCCAGCGCGGACGCCGAGGTCTGTGAGACGCCGTCGTAGTAGGAGTACCAGCGGCCGCCGGACAGCGAGCAGCCGGCGCCGACCGTCGGCGCCTCCTCGGCCTCCGAGATGAGAACCTCCGCGCGGGTGTCGCACCCGTCGCCGTCAGCGTCGATCCAGTGGTGGAACAGATCGCGGTCGTAGCCGGTGCGATCTTCGGTCGCGACCGGGACGTGGTCGATCGCCTGGGTGAGGGTGCCGCTCCACGAGGAGTCCGCATGGGCGGTGCCGCCGGTGGTGAGCAGGACGGACAGGACTGCTGCCAGGGCCACGCAGGCCCTCCCGAGAAGATGCATGCCGGCCACGCTGCGCGGCGCGCGCGTTTCCGGGAACCCCCGGAGGTCCGGAACCTTCCGGGCTCTCGAGCGGGACGGCGTACGGTCGGCGCATGAAGCGTCTCGTCGCTGGCCTCGCACTCACGCTCGCCGCTGTTCTGGTGAGTACGCCGACCGCCACCGCCGCGGACAGCCGACCCATCGACTGGGGCATCGCCAACTGGGTCGCCGGGGTGCAGATGACCACCAGCTTCCCCTCCGCCACCGACCCACGCGTGCACGTGCGGTTCAAGCGGGTGGGTGGGGAGGGACAACGGCAGGTGCGGATGGGCGAGCGGCACAAGATCCCGGGCACGCACCAGTGGGGGCGCTACACCTACACCCGGGCGGTGAAGCTGAAGGTCGGCGAGAAGGTCGTGTTCACGACCGAGGCCGCGCTCCCGTGCGAGCCCGCCAAGGAGCCGCTAGGCATCGTGGTGGACATGCGGATCAAGCAGCCCGGCAAGCCCTGGTCCAGGTGGGAGACGTGGATCGCCGAGGACCACATCCTGCTGCCGTGCGACGAGTGAGGACTACTCGGCGGACCGCACCCTGATCCCTGTGATCGGGACCGTCACCGAGCCCGAGGGATCGGTGAAGAAGTCGTTGCCCTTGTCGTCGACGACGACGAACGCCGGGAAGTCCTCCACGTCGATCTTCCAGACGGCCTCCATGCCGAGCTCCTCGTACTCGAGCACCGACACCGACTTGATGCAGTCCTGGGCCAGCCGGGCGGCGGGGCCGCCGATGGAGCCCAGGTAGAACCCGCCGTGGGTGTGGCAGGCCTCGGTCACCACCTTGGAGCGGTTGCCCTTGGCGAGCATCACCATCGAGCCGCCGGCGGCCTGGAACTGCTCGACGTAGGAATCCATCCGGCCGGCGGTGGTCGGCCCGAACGACCCCGACGCATAGCCCTCGGGGGTCTTCGCCGGGCCGGCGTAGTAGACGGCGTGGTCGCGCAGGTAGGCCGGCATCTCCTCGCCGGCGTCGAGCCGCTCCTTGATCTTGGCGTGCGCGATGTCGCGCGCGACGACCAGCGGGCCGGAGAGCGACAGCCGGGTCTTCACCGGGTGCTTGCTCAGCTCTGCGAGGATGTCGGCCATCGGGCGGTTGAGGTCGATGCGGACCACGTCCGACTCGTCGGTCGGTTCCGTCGCCGCGGTGGCCGGCAGGTACTTCGCCGGATCCGTCTCGAGCTGCTCGAGGAACACGCCTTCCGCGGTGATCTTGCCGAGCGCCTGCCGGTCGGCCGAGCACGACACCGCGATGGCCACCGGGCACGAGGCTCCGTGTCGCGGCAGGCGTACGACCCTCACGTCGTGGCAGAAGTACTTGCCACCGAACTGCGCACCGATGCCGAACGACTGGGTCAGCTTGAAGACCTCCTCCTCCAGCTCGAGGTCGCGGAAGCCGTGCGCGGCCAGGGTGCCCTCGGTCGGGAGGTGGTCGAGGTAGTGCGCCGAGGCGTACTTCGCCGTCTTGAGCGCGAACTCCGCCGACGTACCGCCGATGACGACGGCGAGGTGGTACGGCGGGCAGGCCGCGGTGCCGAGCGAGCGGATCTTCTCGTCGAGGAACTGGAGCATCCGCGTGGGGTTCAGGACCGCCTTCGTCTCCTGGAAGAGGAACGACTTGTTGGCCGATCCGCCACCCTTGGCCATGAAGAGGAATTTGTACTCGGGCTGGCCGTGCTCCTCCGTGGCGTAGATCTCGATCTGCGCCGGGAGGTTGCTCCCGGTGTTCGTCTCCTCCCACGTGGTCAGTGGCGCGAGCTGGGAGTAGCGGAGGTTGAGCCGCGTGTAGGCGTCGTACACCCCTCGCGAGATGGCCTCCGCGTCGTCGGCGCCGGTCAGCACGCCCTCGGACTTCTTGCCCATCACGATGGCCGTGCCGGTGTCCTGGCACATGGGCAGCACGCCGCCCGCGGAGATGTTCACGTTCTTGAGCAGGTCGAGCGCGACGAAGCGGTCGTTGGCCGACGCCTCCGGGTCGTCGATGATCCGGCGCAGCTGGGCGAGGTGCGCCGGACGGAGGAAGTGCGCGATGTCGTGCATCGCCTCGTCGGTCAGCTGTTGGATCGCCTCGGGCGCGACCTGCAGGAAGGTCCGGCTCTGCCCGTCGACGACAGCCTCGAACGTCGACACACCCTCGGTCGTGACCAGCCGGTACGGCGTCTGGTCGGGCCCGATCGGCAGCAGGTCGGAGTAGTGGAACTCTGGTTCGGATGCCACGAACAGTGAGTATCGCGCAGACGCCTAGGCTGTGCGCATGGCGGGCGAGCTCCAGCAGCCGAGCGGTGGGACCGACCCCACCCGGCTGCGCATCTCCGACACCGAGCGTCACCAGGTCGCCGAGATCCTGCGCGAGGCTGCAGGAGAGGGCCGGCTCGACATGGACGAGCTCGACCAGCGGCTCGAGGCGACGTACGCCGCTCGGACGTACGCCGACCTGGTCCCGATCACCCTCGACCTGCCTGCGCACCCGCACCAGCGGCCGCTCGCCAGACCCGTTGCCGCGTCGCCCGACGTGGTGCCGGGCCCGGACAAGGAGAGTCACTTCGCGATCCTGAGCGGACTGAGCCGCAAGGGCGTGTGGGTGGTCCCCAAGCAGATGACGATCCTGGCCCTGATGGGCGGGGCCGAGCTCGACCTGCGCCGAGCCAAGTTCGCAGCGCCCGAGGTGGTGATCACGATCAACGCCTTCATGGGCGGCGCCCAGGTCATCGTGGGGCCGTCCACCTGCGTGCAGATGGAGGGCACCGGGATCATGGGCGGCTACTCCGGCCCGTCGGGCCTCGTGGACGCCACCCTCGATGAGAACTCGCCTGTGGTGCGGATCAAGGGCGTCGCCATCTGGGGCGGCGTCAGCGTGGAGCGCAAGCACCTCTGACGGTGTGGCCGGAGCCTCCCTGCGGCGACCAGTGCGGTCGCTTGCAGGATGAAAGGTGGACAGATCGGGCACACAAGGACTAGACGTGGAGGTAGGGACCCACTCGGGAGGGCGCGCATGACTCGGCCGCATGGACTGCGAACAGCACAGCGAAACGCTTGGGCCGTGGGCGCCGTCACGGTGCTCCTCTGCGCGGGGCTGAGCGCTTGCTCGGGAGGGTCCGGCAAGGCGACCCTGAACTGGTACGTGAATCCCGACGGGGTGCCCACCCTCACCGCGCTCGCCAAGTCGTGCAGCACCGACGACTACGACATCGAGATCCAGCTGCTGCCGTCGGGCGCGACCGACCAGCGCACCCAGCTCGCGCGTCGTCTCGCGGCCAAGGACTCGTCCACGGACCTGATGAGCCTCGACCCCGTCTTCGTCGCAGAGTTCGCCAACGCCCACTGGCTGGAGCAGCTGCCCGACGACTCCGCGAGCGAGGCCACGGACGACGACGTCCTGGCGGGCGCAGCCGAGACCGTCACCTGGGACGACGGGGTCTACGCCTTCCCGCAATGGGCCAACACCCAGGTGCTCTGGTACCGCAAGTCCCTCGCGGCCGCCGCCGGGCTCGACATGACCCAGCCGGTCACCTGGGACCAGATCATCGACGCCGCCGCTGACAACGGCGGCACCGTCGGCGTCCAGGCCAACAAGTACGAGGCGTACGTCGTGCTCATCAACGCGCTCATCCAGGGTGCTGGCGGCGACATCATCTCGGACAACGAGGCAGGCAAGGACGCGTCCATCGACATCGACTCCGACGCCGGTCGCGACGCCGCCACGGTCATCCAGAAGCTGGCCTCGTCGAAGGCCGCACAGCCGGACCTGACCACGTCCAACGAGGGCACCAGCCTGGGCCAGATGTACAGCGGCGCCGGAGAGTTCATGATGAACTGGACGTTCGTCTACCAGAACTACAAGAGCCTCGTCGACACCGGCGACATCACCGACCAGGACTTCGCCGACCTCGGATGGGCCCGCTACCCGGAGACGGTCACCGGCGAGGAGTCGAAGCCGCCCATCGGGGGGATCGACATCGGCGTCGGTGCGTTCTCGAAGCATCCCGACTTCGCGCTCGCGGCCGCCGCCTGCGTCACCTCGTCCGATGCCCAGGTCGACCTGGCCGTCAACGAGGGCCTGATGCCGTCTCGCACCTCGGCCTACGAGTCGCCCGAGCTCGCCGAGGCGTACCCCCCTGACCTGCTGGCGCTCTTCAGCGAGAGCGTGGACAACGGGGGGCCGCGGCCCAAGAGCTCCTACTACGCGACCATCTCGGCCGCCATACAGAGCGTGTGGCACTCCCCGACCTCGGTCGACCCTGACAAGACTCCCGAGGAGTCCGCGAAGTTCCTCCGAGAAGTCCTCGACGGGAAGGCGCTGCTGTGACGACCGTGATGGATCCCCCGCGGAGCGAACGGGAGCGGAAGCCCGAGATCAGCGACCGGGCCCGTGCCGAGACCAGGCTGGGCCAGAAGCTGGTCGCACCGGCCATCGTGCTGATGCTGGTCGTCACGGCGTTCCCCATGATCCGGGCGCTGTACCTTTCGCTCTTCAGCTACTCGCTGACCGCTCCGGAGGACCGGGAGTTCGTCGGGCTGTCCAACTACGTCACGGCGCTGACCGACTCGCTCTTCTGGCGAGACACCTTCGTCACGGTGCTCTACATGCTGGTGACGGTGAGCGTCGAGCTGGTGATCGGCTTCGTGTTCGCCATGGTGATGCATCGCGTGATCTTCGCGCGTGGCGTGATCCGGACCTCGATCCTGATCCCCTACGGCATCATCACGGTGGTCTCCGGCTTCGCTTGGCAGTTCGCGTTCAGCTTCCAGAACGGCTTCGTCAACGGCTGGCTGCCGTTCCTCGACACCGACTTCAACTGGTTCGGCGAGACGACACCGGCCGTGGTCGCGATCATGGTCTCGGAGATCTGGAAGACGACGCCGTTCATGTCCCTGCTGCTCCTCGCCGGCTTGGCGCAGGTGTCCGAGGACATGATCGAGGCGGCCAAGGTCGACGGGGCGACCTGGTGGCAACGGCTGTGGAAGGTGATCCTGCCCAACATGCGGGCCGCCATCATGGTCGCGGTCCTGTTCCGCGCCCTCGACGCCTACCGCATCTTCGACAACATCTTCGTGATGACGTCCGGTGCGGTGAACACGGAGTCGATCTCGTTCCTGACCTACCGCCAGACCATCGAGCAGTTCCAGCTCGGGATCGGGTCCGCGCTGTCAGTGCTCCTGTTCTTGTCGGTGCTGGTGATCGCGTGGCTGATCGTCAAGCTGTTCAAGGTCGATCTTGCGGCCGCCCGGCAGGAGGGCTGACATGCGCCAGAAAGTCGGAACCGTGATCGGCTGCCTGCTGATCCTCGTCTGGTGCCTGCTTCCCGTCGCGTGGATCATCTCGCTGTCGTTCAAGTCGCAGACCGCGATCACCAACGGCAGCCCTGGGTTCTTCCCCGCCTCCGGCGACAGCGCGGGCTGGCAGAACTACAAGGACGTCCTCGACAACGAGCAGTTCCGCCGGGCGATCTTCAACTCCATAGGGATCAGTCTCATCGCGACCGCGCTGTCGGTCATCATCGCGACCCTGGCGGCGTACGCCATCGCCCGCCTGGAGTTCCAGGGCAAGAAGTTCGTGCTGACCACTGCGCTGGCGATCGCGATGTTCCCCGTCGTCTCGCTGGTGGGTCCGCTGTTCGACATGTGGCGGACGTTCGGCCTCTACGACACCTGGCCGGGACTGATCATCCCCTACATGTCCTTCACGCTGCCGCTGGCGATCTGGACGCTGTCCGCGTTCTTCCGTGAGATCCCGTGGGAGATGGAACAGGCGGCCCAGGTCGACGGCGCGACCTCGTGGCAGGCGTTCCGCAAGGTGATCGTTCCCCTGGCGGCACCGGGGGTGTTCACGGCGGCGATCCTGACGTTCTTCTTCGCCTGGAACGACTTCGTCTTCGGGATCTCGCTGACCTCGACGGAGCGGGCGCGTCCGATCCCGGCCGCACTCTCGTTCTTCGTCGGCTCCGACCCGTTCAACCGGCCTGCGTCACTGCTGGCCGCGGGAGCTGTCGTCTCGACGATCCCGATCATCATCATCGTCCTGATTTTCCAGCGCAAGATCGTTGCCGGCCTGACCTCCGGCGCAGTGAAGGGTTGACCGATGGCTGGCATCGAGATGAAGAACATCGTCAAGAAGTACGGCGACGGCTTCCCGGCGGTGAACGACGTCAGCATCGACGTCGCCGACGGGGAGTTCGTGATCCTCGTGGGTCCGTCGGGATGCGGGAAGTCCACCCTCCTGCGAATGATCGTGGGCCTGGAGGACATCACCGAGGGGCAGATGGTCATCGGCGGCAAGGTGGTCAACGACCTGGCCCCGCGGGATCGCAATCTGGCGATGGTCTTCCAGAACTACGCCCTGTACCCGCACCTGAGCGTCTACGAGAACATCGCCTTCCCGTTGCGCCTGGCCAAGGCGGACGAGAAGACGATCGACGAGAAGGTGCGCGAGGCCTCCAAGACGCTCGAGCTCGACGAGCACCTGGACCGCAAGCCGGGCAACCTGTCGGGCGGTCAGCGCCAGCGTGTCGCGATGGGGCGCGCCATCGTGCGCGACGCCGACGCGTTCCTCTTCGACGAGCCGCTGTCCAACCTCGACGCCAAGCTCCGTGGCCAGATGCGCAGCGAGATCTCGCGGTTGCAGAAGAAGCTCGGCATCACGACCGTCTACGTCACGCACGACCAGACCGAGGCGATGACGCTCGGTGACAGGGTCGCGGTGCTCAAGCGAGGGTTGCTGCAGCAGCTGGCCACGCCGCGCGAGCTCTACGGCAACCCCGGCAACCTCTTCGTCGCCGGCTTCATCGGCTCGCCGCCCATGAACTTCCTGCCCGCCACGGTGGAGGGGAACACGGTCGAGCTGCCGTTCGGGAAGGTCGAGATCCCGCCGGAGAAGGCCGAGAAGGCCGCGGGCAAGGGTCTCCTGATCGCGGGCATCCGGCCGGAGGCGTTCGAGGACGCGTCGGTAGTGGACAAATCGGGCAGTGGATCGACGTTCACGGCCACGGTCGACGTCGTGGAGTGGCTGGGCAACGAGGCCTACGCGTACATGCCGTTCGAGGCGCCTCCCGAGGTGCGCGAGCAGCTCGAGCAGCTCGAGCGCGACCTTGACGGCGAGGCCCTGCGCACCCAGCTCGTCATCGGTCTCTCCGGCTCCACGAAGATCAAGGAAGGTGACGAGGCCGAGATCTGGGTCGACACGTCGAAGATGCACCTGTTCGACCCGGGCACCGGTGAGAACCTCACCGTGGACCTCGCGGACGCCGGCGAGATCCCCGAGCGGGCGACGGGGCGCGCTGCTGCCAGCGTCTAGCGGGTCTCGCGCGACGCCTGCACCCGGAGCACCTTCACGTCCGGTCAGTCAGGCGGCGGGGGACCGGTGCTGCCGCGCTCCAACAGGGTGGTCGGCAGGATCACCTGGTCGGGGTGCCAGCCGGCCTCGGTCGTCGAGGCGGCGAGCGCGTCGAGGACCTGCCGGGCCGCCACCCGGCCCTGCTCGAGGACCGGCTGCGCGACCGTCGTGAGGTCGAAGAAGGCGGCCAGCTCGTGGTCGTCGACGCCGACCACGGACACGTCCTCGGGGACCCGGAGCTGGAGCTCCCGGGCGGCGCGCAGCACGCCGATGGCCATCTCGTCGGACGCCGCGAAGATCGCGGTGGGTCGGTCGGAGCGGACCAGCAGCTGCCGGCCCGCGTCGGTCCCGCCGGCCAGCGTGAACGCGCCGTCGACCTCGAGGCTGGCGTCGAAGGGCAGTCCCGCCGACACGAGGGAGGCGCGGTAGCCCGCCTGCCGGGCGTTGGGAGCGGTGAAGTCGAGCACGCCCGGTCCGCCCACGTAGGCGATCCGCCGGTGGCCCAGCTCGATGAGGTGCTCGGTCGCCGTACGCGCGGTGCGCTCGTCGTCGATGCGGACGGTGGCCCAGCCAGGCACGTCGGCCCCGACGAAGGTGACCGGGCGGTCGAGGGCCGCGAGTCGGGTCAGCTCGACCGCGCTGGGCTGCAGGCTGAGCACGAGTACGGCGTCGACGCGTTTGGTCAGCCGGCCGCCCTCGAAGACGCGGTGCCGGGCCGCCGCCGACCCTGCCAGGTTGTACAGGAGGAGGTCGTAGCCGCCCTCGCGCAGCACCTCCTCGGCGCCCTGGACGACCGACGCGAAGAACCACCGGGTGACGAAGGGGACGACGACGGCCACCGTGCGGGTCTGGCCGCTCGCGAGCCCCGCCGCGCTCGGAGACGGGACGTAGCCCAGCTGCTGCGCCGCCTGCTGGACCCGCTCCCGGGTCGCGTCCGAGACCCCGGGAAGCCCCCTGAGGGCCCGGGAGACGGTTGCGGTCGACATCTCCAGCTCGCGCGCCACGTCCTTGATGCCGGTCATCGTGGGAGCGCTCCCGCGAAGTGGGCTAGGTTGACGTGGTGCCCAGCAGCCTGCCCAGTAATCTGCCCAGCGGACCGTCCCTCGCCCACGGAGTCGCCACGGCGTCCTACCAGATCGAGGGCGCGGTGGCCGAGGACGGCCGCGGGCCGTCGATCTGGGACACCTTCGCGGCTCGCCCGGGCACCGTGCGCGACGGGCTCGACGGCTCGGTGGCCTGCGACTCCTACCACCGGTACGAGGAGGACTTGGACCTGGTGTCCCGCATGGGAGCGGGGTGGTACCGGTTCTCGATCGCCTGGCCGCGGATCGTTCCCGAGGGAGTCGGTCGGGTCGAGAGCCGCGGACTGGACTACTACGACCGGCTCGTCGACGCGGCGTTGGCGCGCGGCGTCTCGCCCACAGCCACGCTCTACCACTGGGACCTGCCGCAGCCCCTGGAGGACCGCGACGGCTGGCTGAACCGCGACACCGCCGAGGCGTTCGCGGACTACGCCACGATCGTCCACGACCGGCTCGGCGACCGAGTGGGCGTCTGGGCCACCCACAACGAGCCCTGGTGTGCGGCCTACCTGGGCTACGCCGCCGGAGTGCACGCGCCGGGTCGACGCGAGGGCGGAAGGGCTCACCGGGCGGCGCACCACCTGCTGCTCGGGCACGGCCTGGCCGCCGCGCGGCTGCACGAGGCCGGTGCCACCGACGTGGGCATCGTGCTCAACCTGGCGCCGTTCTGGCCCGAGGACTCGGCGGACGGCGACGTGGTGGCTGCCACCGACGACATCGATGCGCTGCGCAACCGGCTGTGGCTCGGCCCGCTGGCCGACGGCCGGTACGACGACCGGCTGCTCGCGGTGGCTCCCGAGCTCGCCGACCCGACGGTCGTGCGGGACGGCGACCTCGACATCGTCCGGGGCTCGGCCGACTGGCTTGGCGTGAACTACTACACGCCCTTCCGGACCGCGGCTCCCGACGCTGACGCGACGCCGCACCCCGAGGCGGAGGCCTACCCCGGCGCCCGACCCGTGTCGTTCGTGGTCCGTGAGCCCCGCACCGACATCGGCTGGGAGGTCGACGCGGCGGGGCTCGAAGAGGTCTTGATCGACACCCATCGTCGTACCGGCCTGCCCGTCATGGTCACCGAGAACGGCGCGGCCTACCCGGACGACGGATTCGACCCGGGCTCGCCGGGCACCGTCGACGACGCGGACCGTATCGCCTACCTTCGCGACCACATCGACGCCACCCTCCGGGCGCGTGATGCCGGGGCGGACGTCCGCGCGTACATCGTCTGGACCCTTCTGGACAACTTCGAGTGGGCCGAGGGCTACACCAAGACCTTCGGCATCGTGCACGTGGATCCGCGGGATCAGACCCGGACGCCCAAGGCGTCCTTCCACTGGCTCGCGGAGCACATCGCCGACCTGGCGGTCACCCCTTGACGCTTCCGGCCAGCAGCCCCCGCACGAAGTAGCGCTGCAGCGACAGGAAGACGATCAGGGGGACGATCAACGACACGAAGGCGCCCGCGGACAGCAGGTGCCAGTCCTGGCCGCGCGTGCCGGACAGCTCGGCGAGCCGCACCGTCAGTGGCGAGACGTCGAGGCTGCCACCGCCGAAGACCAGGGCCACCAGCAGGTCGTTCCAGACCCAGAGGAACTGGAAGATCCCGAACGCCGCGATGGCCGGTCCCATCAGCGGGAGCATGATCCGGCCGAAGATCTGCACGTGTCCGGCGCCGTCGACCCGCGCCGACTCGATCAGCTCACCCGGGATCTGCGACATGAAGTTGTGCAGCAGGTAGATCGCCAGCGGGAGCGCGAAGATCGAGTGCGAGAGCCAGATCGTGTAGAAGCCGCCACCCGGCGCGTCGCCGCCGGCGAGGGGCTGGAGGTTGAACGGCGGCTGCACGTAGAGCTTGAGCAGCGGGATCATGGTCACCTGGATCGGCACGATCTGCAGGGCGAAGACGGCGACGAACAGGAAGTCGCGGCCGGGGAACTTCATCCACGCGAACGCGTACGCCGCCAGCACCGCCAGCGAGATCGGGATCAGCACCGACGGGATGGTGATCACGATCGTGTTGATGAAGTACGTCGCCAGGTCGACATCGGTGCCCTTCAGCACCGAGCGGTAGTTCTCGAGGGTGACGCTGGAGAGGTTCCACCACCCGTCTCTCTTGATGTCGTCCTCGGGACGGAACGACGAGATCAGCAGTCCCGCTGTCGGCAGCGTCCAGAGCACGGCGATGACCACCGCGGCGAGGGAGGCCCAGGGGGACGACAGCGCCTTCTTGGCGGCCGAGGAGGCGGTCTGTTGGGCGACGACGGTCTCGACGGAGACGTCGGGGTCGGCGATGGTCATCGGGCACCCAGCTTTCGCAACTGACGGACGTTGTAGACGACGATGGGTAGCACCAGCACGAAGATCAGCGTGGCGAGCGCCGCGCCGAGCCCGGCGTTGTTGGAGCGGAAGCTCTGCACGTAGAACTCGTAGGCCAGCACGCTGGTGTCGAAGTTGCCGCCCGTTGCCGTGCGCACGATGTCGAAGGCCTTGAGCGTGGTGATGCTGATCGTGGTGAGGACCACGATCAGCGACGGTCGGATGCTCGGGATCGTGATGTAGCGGAACATCCGCAGGCCACCGACCCCGTCCAGGCGGGCCGCCTCGACGATGTCCTCGGGGATGGCCTTGATGGACGCCGAGAGGAGCGTCATCGCGAAGCCGGCCTGGACCCAGATCATGATCACGATGAGGAACAGGTTGTTCCACGGTTCGGTCAGCAGGAACTGATAGGTGTTGAAGCCCAGCGACTTGAGGATCTGGTTGGCCAGCCCGATCTGGTCGTTGGTCTTGTCGCGGTAGTCGTAGACGAACTTCCAGATGATCGACGCGCCGACCAGCGAGATGGCCATCGGCAGGAAGATCAGCGCCTTGGCGAACTTCTCGAAACGGGAGCGGTCGACCAGGACGGCGTACACGAGCCCGATGAACGTGGCCAGTGTCGGCACGAGCGCCACCCAGAGTGCGGTGTTGCGGAGCACCCTGAGCTGCTGGGTGTCGGTGAAGACCGTGTGGTAGTTGTCCAGGCCCACGAACTCGGCGCCGGTGTTGTCCTTGAACGACGAGTAGATCGTGTTCACGGCGGGGTACAGCAGACCGATCGCGATGAGGGCGACGGCGGGCAGGACGAAGGCGACGAACTGGATACGCTCGCCGCTGCGCGACCGGAGCTTCGAGGTCATCAGCAAGATCAAGCCGACAACGCTGAAGAAGACGGCGACGCAGATCACCAGCTGGATGAACTTTTCACCTGAGGACATGGACACTCCCGAGGTCTCGCGCGGCTGGGCCGCCGGGGCCGGTTGTCGGACGCAGCGGCTCGCTGTCTCGGCCGTGCGCTGGGCGAGCCCGGCCCCGGCCCGGCCGGCACGAGGCCGGCCGGGACGGGGGTCGGGTCAGGCGTCGATCAGGACGGCCAGGAACTCTCGATGTGATCGAGGGTGTCCGTGGTGCTCTGACCGGTGATCCACGCGGTCATTTCCTTCCAGAAGGAGTTGGAGCCCACCTCGCCCGGCATCTGGTCCGAGCCGTCGAAGCGGAACACCGCGTCCGGGTCCGCGAGGATCTGGGCGGAGAGCTGGTCGATCGGGCTGACCAGGTTCTCCACCTGCAGGCCCTTGTTGGCGCTCACCCAGCCGCCGCCGGGCGTGGCCTTGGCCTTCTCGTTGGCCCACACGTCGGTCGACAGGTAGGTCTGGAGTGCCTGGACCACCTGGTCGTCCGAGAAGGCCGTGATGAACTCCCCGCCGCCGAGGACCGGTCGCCCGAAGTCCTCGCTCATGGTGGGCAGGTAGAAGGCGAAGATGTCGCCGTCCTCCGCCACGTTGGTGCCCTCCGGCCAGTTGGCGGCGTAGAAGCCCGCCTGGCGGTGCATGGCGCACTTGCCCTCGATGATCGGCAGGCCGCCTTCCTGGAACGCCGTGGTGGCGATCGACTTCACGTCGCCGATGCCGCCGTTGACGTAGGCGTCGTTCTTCAGGATGCCGCCGACCTCGTCGAGCGCCGTGACGACCTGGTCGTCGTTGAAGGGCAGCTCGTGGTTGACCCACTCGTCGTAGACGTCGGGACCGGCCGAGCGGAGCAGCACGTCCTCGAGCCAGTCGGTGGTCGGCCAGCCGGTCGCCTCACCGGACTCGATGCCGGCACACCACGGCTTGATGCCCGTGGCCGCGATCGTGTCGGACAGGGCGAGCATGTCGTCCCAGGTCTCGGGGATCTCCCAGCCGTTGTCGGCGAACATGGAGGGCGAGTACCACACGAACGACTTGACGTTCGCGCCCAGCGGTGCGGCGTAGAACGTGTCGTCGACGCTGCCGTAGGCCTTCCAGTCCTCGCCGAAGAACTCATCGACGTTGTCAGCGGTCTGCGAAGGAGCCTCGACCACCTTGCCGGTGGCGACCAGGGTCTTCAGCAGACCCGGCTGCGGGACGATGGCGATGTCCGGGGGGTTGCCGGCCTGCACACGAACCGGCAGCTGCGCCTCGAACTCCTTGGAGCCTTCGTAGGTGACCTTCGCGCCGGTGCACGTGGTGAACAGCTTGTAGCTGTCCTTCTGTGCCTGGTCCTCGGGAGCCACGATGGAGGTGTAGACACCCACCTCTTCGCCGGACAGGTCGCCGAAGTCGGCCAGCTGCTCCAGGTCCGCGCACTCGGTCTTGTCGGCTCCGGGCCAGGTACCGCTCGCGGAACCGCCGCCCTCGTCGTCATCGGCACAGCTCGCCAGAGCAAGCCCCGCGCCCAGCACCGCGGCCGCCAGGGCCGCCACTCGACGCGTGTTGCGTGTTCGCATGCCTTGTCCTCTCTTCATGGTCAGCAGGTTTCTGTCGCTCTCCCTCGACCGCCTGCCCGCTCCGATACGAGCATGTAAACGCTTACTCCCGAGGCGGTCAATAACTGCGGATAACGTTTCTGTAACGTAGGTCACATCCGTGGGAACGCTCCCACTTCTAGGCCATCGGCGTCAACCCAGTGGGTCCGCGCGGCCGTCGACGGACGCCCCCTTCCGCGAAACTCGTCGGCGCGCCTAGGGTGACCGGCGTCACTTCACTACGGATCGTCCGGCACGTACCTGCCGGTGAAGGGAGCACATCAGCATGGCCACTGTGACGTTCGAGAAGGCACAACGCTGGTATCCAGGGGCGGACAAGCCCGCGGTGCCAGGCATCGACCTCGAGATCGGCGACGGGGAGTTCATGGTCCTCGTCGGACCGTCCGGGTGCGGCAAGTCCACGACCCTGCGGATGCTCGCGGGGCTGGAGGAGGTCAACGAGGGAAAGATCTTCATCGGCGACCGCGACATCACCAACATGCCGCCCAAGGACCGCGACATCGCGATGGTCTTCCAGAACTACGCCCTCTATCCGCACATGTCGGTGGCGGACAACATGGGCTTCGCCCTGAAGATGGCCAAGGTGCCGGCCGAGGAGCGCAAGAAGCGGGTCGCCGATGCGGCCAAGATCCTCCAGCTCGAGGACTTCCTCGAGCGCAAGCCCAAGGCACTCTCGGGTGGTCAGCGCCAGCGCGTTGCCATGGGCCGCGCGATCGTCCGCAGCCCCCAGGTGTTCTGCATGGACGAGCCGCTGTCGAACCTCGACGCCAAGATGCGCGTCGCGACCCGCACCGACATCGCCAAGCTGCAGGCGGACCTGGGTGTCACCACCGTCTACGTCACCCACGACCAGGTCGAGGCCATGACGATGGGCGACCGGGTGGCCGTGATGAACCTCGGTGAGCTGATGCAGGTCGACACGCCCCTGAAGCTCTACGACAAGCCGGTCAACCTGTTCGTCGCCGGCTTCATCGGCTCGCCGCAGATGAACCTGCTCCAGGCGAAGGCCGTCGAGGGCCAGGCCAAGATCGGGGAGTACCTCGTCCCGGTCGACCCGACCGCGTCGAAGAAGATGAGCGGCAACATCACCGTCGGCGTACGACCCGAGTCCTGGCGGCTCGTGTCCAACGCCGAGGGCGGTCTGCCCATCACGGTCACCGTCGTCGAGGAGCTCGGCGCCGACGAGTTCATCTACGGCACCTGCGACGTCGAGGGCACGCCCAGCAACGTCATCGTCCGGATCTCGGCCCGCGACACCGTGCACAAGGGCGACACGATCTTCGTCACCACCGACCCGCACAACGTGCACGTCTTCGACACCGACACCGGAGACCGCCTCTCGGACTGAATACCCTCGTGAGTTTCGGCCCCCAGGCCGCGACGACGCTCGCTCCGCTTCGCGGGCTTCGCAGTCGTCACGGCCATGAGGGCCGATCACGAGGCGCGCTGGCGCTCGCGAACCGCCGCCGCTCATCCGTGGCAGCAACGCTCGCCGCACGCCGGACACGCTGACCCGTCAGAAAGTTTCTGACGGGTCAGCGTGCTTTGGCACGGTTCGCGGTACGACGGATGCCGTCGGCGAAGGTCTCGAAGAGGGCCGGCGGGAGGTCGTGGCCCATGCCGTCGATGACCAGCAGCTCGGCGCGGTGGATGGCCGCTGCCGTGGCGCGGCCGCCGGACACGTGCACCATCCTGTCGGCGAGGCCGTGCACGACCAGTGTCGGCATCCTCAGCGCGCGCAGCTTCGGCGAGCGGTTCGGCTGGGTGAGGACCGCCATCATCTGGCGCAGCGTGCCGCTGCCGGTGACACCGCGGTCGTAGGTCTCGGCGGCGTGGACGCGGGTGCGTTCCTCGCTGGTCGGGTAGCCCGGGGAGCCGATGATCTTCCAGGTCCTGACGCTCATCTCGATGTAGCCCTCGCGCCCCGACTTCCGAGCCAGCACGTTCGGCAGAAGCGAGGGGTGCTGCCAGCCGACCGTGCGCTTGCCGGTCGTCGACATGAGGCTGGTCAGCGAGCGCACCCGCTCCGGGTGCGAGACGGCCATGGTCTGGGCGATCATGCCGCCCATCGACACGCCGCAGACGTGAGCGGACTCGAGACCGAGATGGTCGAGGAGTCCGAAGGCGTCGTCGGCCATGTCTTCCAGGGAGTACGGCACCCGCACCCGGCGACCGGCTGCGGCCCGGAACATCGTCGTGCGCGTCACTCGGCCGACACTGCGGCTTGAGCGGCCGGAGTCGCGGTTGTCGAAGCGGATCACGTGGAAGCCGCGGTCGGCGAGCATCCGGCAGAGGTCCACGTCCCACCACGTCATCGGCCCGCCCAGGCCCATGACCAGCAGCAACGGGTCGTCATCGGGGGTACCGAAGGTCTGGTAGCAGAGTTCGACGCCGCGCCCCACGGGTGCGAAGAGCTCCTCGGAGACGGCGACGGACATACCTAAAGTCAACCAAAGGATGGGGATGTCCGACGACCCCGGGTTACCAGCCCGTAACCTTGACGGTGTGAGCAAAAGGTCAACGGCGACCAGCTCCTGGGACGCCGCTGAGCTGATTCCTGGGGGGACCCTGGGCTCATTCCTCCTGCCGGAGGGCTTCCACCGCCCGCGGCCGCTCGAGGTGCTGCGCGAGGGCAGCGTGGTCCTGGAGGCCGGCCGGTACGCCGTCGAGTCGCTCGACGAGCGACGCCGCCGCTGGGCGACGTCGTACGCCACCCGACACCAGCCGCGCACCGAGGAGCCGGTGATCCTGGTCCCGGGCTTCATGGCCGGCGACGCGACGCTCCGGGCGATGAGCCGCACCCTGCGCCGCCGCGGTTTCCGCACCTACCGCTCCCACATCCACGCCAACGTCGGCTGCACGCTCGCGGCGGCCGCCGAGCTCGAGACGCGTATCGAGGCGATCGCGATCAAGCGGGGCAGCCGGGTCCGCATCGTCGGGCACAGCCTCGGCGGCATGCTGGCCCGCGGCCTGGCCGTACGCCGGCCGGACCTGATCTCCGGCATCGTCACCATGGGCAGCCCGATGCTCGCGCCGGGCGCCCACCACGTGCTGCTCACCACCGGTGTCGACGTGCTGGTCCGGCTCAGCCGGGCCGGGGTGCCTGGGCTGATGTCGGAGGAGTGCGTGGCCGGCACCTGCGCGAGACAGAGCTTCGACGAGAGCCGCCGGCCGCTGCCCGCCGGCGTCTCCTTCACCTCGATCTACAGCAAGCGGGACGGCATCGTCGACTGGCGCGCGTGTGTCGACCCCGCCGCACACGCGGTCGAAGTCACCGGCTCGCACGTCGGCATGGCCTTCGACCCGCGGGTGATGAACGTCGTCACCGACGCCCTGCACCTCCCGGCGTACGCCGGGCGGCCGGGCCTCGCGTCAGTGCTCGAAGTCGATAGCGGAGAAAGCGCGTAGCTTCGACAGCTGGTGCTCGCTCTTGATGGAGCGGATGGTGCCGCTGCGCGAGCGCATCACGAGCGAGTCGGTGGTGCAGCCGCCGGCCCGGTAGCGCACGCCGCTCATCAGGTCTCCGTCGGTGATGCCGGTCGCGACGAAGAAGCAGTCGTCGGCGTTGACCAGCTCGTCGGTGGTGAGGAAGTGGTCCTTGTCCAGGTTGTGGCCGGCGTCGAGAGCCTTCTGCCGCTCCGCGTCGTCCTGGGGCCACAGTCGGCCCTGGATCACCCCACCCATGCACTTCATCGCGCAGGCAGCGATGATCCCCTCCGGCGTACCGCCGATGCCGAGCAGCAGGTCCACGCCACTGTTGGGGCGGGCGGCCGAGATCGCGCCGGCGACGTCGCCGTCGACGATGAACTTGATCCGCGCTCCGGTGGCCCGGATCTCCTCGGCCAGCTCCCGGTGCCGCGGCCGGTCGAGAAGCACCACGGTGACGTCCTCCGCCTTGGTGCCCTTGGCCTTCGCGACCTGGTGGATGTTCTCGGCGACCGGGTAGCGGATGTCGACGACGTCGGCGGCCTCGGGCCCGGTGATGAGCTTCTCCATGTAGAACACCGCGGACGGGTCGTACATCGAGCCGCGCGGCGCGACCGCGAGCACGGCAACCGCGTTGCTCATCCCCTTGGCGGTGAGCGTGGTGCCGTCGATCGGGTCGACCGCGACATCGCACTGAGGGCCAGTGCCGTCGCCGACCCGCTCGCCGTTGTAGAGCATCGGCGCGTTGTCCTTCTCGCCCTCGCCGATCACCACGATGCCGTCCATGCCGATCGTCGAGATCATCACGCGCATCGCGTTGACCGCGACCGCGTCCGCGCCGTTCTTGTCCCCGCGGCCGACCCAGCGGGCCGCCGCCATGGCCGCCGCCTCGGTCACCCGGACCAGCTCGAGGGCGAGGTTGCGGTCCGGCGACTGGGGGGAGGGGACCAGGCTGTCGGGCTCCATGGCCCGAGACTAACGCCCGAGAAGCGCCAGCGTTCCCACCCCGAGGAAGAGAGAGACCGGGGTGGTCGTCAGTGAGACGCGGTGGAACGCCGCGCTGCTCACCCGCTGACCGGAGCGGACCAGGGTGCGTCGCCAGAGCAGGTTGGCCAGCGAGCCGGTCCAGGTCAGCCCGGAGCCGATGTTGAGCCCGAGCAGCACGGCCAGCACGGCGGTGGTGCCGAGCGGGGCCACCATCGGCACCAGCAGGATCGTGGCCGAGAGGTTGGTGAGCAGCGCCGCGAGCACGGTGGCCAGGACCGCCAGAGCGAGCAGACGACGACCGGGAGCAGCTCCCGGACGTTGTCCTCGACCTGGTCCCGGCCGAGAAGCCCGGTGGACAGCACGACGAAGGTGGCTGCCACCGCGACCGCCGACTCCTGCCGCCACGGCAGGTGCAGGATCGCGGCGACCAGCAGCGCAGCCAGCGCGGCGAGGGCCACGGTGTCTGCGAGAAGGCCGGCGGGTAGCCCGCTCAAGGTGCCGTCGTGAGCGTGACGTCGTCGAAGTCGCAGCTCGCCGCATCGCCGTGGGTGGCGACCCCGATGCCGGTGGGTGGACGTAGCACCGGGTCGACCACGGTTGCGACCCGGCGGCCACCGAGGAGCACCGCGATGACCCCGCCGTCGTCGACCAGGGACAGCTCGCCCGCGGTGCCGACGGGAATCGTGAACGGCTCGTTGTGGGTGTTGCCGACCTGGTTGAACCAGGCCACGTTCCCGCTGGCCGCGTCGCGGTCCAGGGTGACGGTGACCTGGGTGCCGCCGTCGGTGACGTAGAGGCCGCACTGGCCGCGGCTGCGGCCCTGGGTCGTGCTGACCGCCCACGTGGCGCCGGCGCCGCTTGTCGCGGTCGACTGCCATGCGGTGTAGCCGTCACCGACGCCGCTGACCTCCATGCGGTAGCGGCCGCCCCTGATCTCCGTGGTGACGGTGCCGGTCGAGAGCTGCTGCTGCCCGATGGCGTACGTCGACGGTCCGTCGAAGGTGTCCTGGAAGACCACCGTGCCCGGGGTGCTGACCTGCGGTTCCGTGCCGACGTCGGCGGAGCTCGACACCCGTAGCGCCGCCGGCGCGGGCGCGGCGACCGCCTGGCACGGCACGTCGAGGTCGTCGTCCTCGAACGCGAGCTCCCAGCTGTCGTCGTCGATCCGGCCGCCGAACTCGCGGCACAGGTCGTCTGAGAGGTTGCCCGAGACGTCGGTCTCCGACGCGCGGGGGTTCCACACCCGCAGCGACCCGTCGACGCTGGCGGTGAGCAGCAGGCCGGCGTCGTTGAAGAAGGAGTCGGAGACCAGCGAGGTGTGGCCGCCTGTCAGCCCGGTGATCAGATGCCCGTCGGCGGTGTCGAAGGCGTAGCCGCGGCCCGCGAGGTCGAAGCTGGCCACCGTGCGGCCGTCGGGGGACAGGCTCGAGGTCCAGCTCACCGGCGGCAGCGTCGACGGCGGAGCGCTCGGGTCGGCGGCGCTGAAGGTACCGATCGTCGTACCGGTGCCCGTGTCGACCAGCGCGACGCCCTCGAAGCTCGGGTAGTCGACGAGGATCGTGCCGCCGTCCGCGGCGACGCTGAGGTGCTGGACCCCCGTGTCGGTGCGACCAGGCACGAGGGTCGCGGAGCTGCCGTCGCCCAGCGCGTTCCAGACCGCCAGCTGGGTGGTGGCCGACGCAGCGAGCACCCGGCCGTCGTCGAGCACCGCGACCGCGGTGGGGTCGCCGATGTTGCTGTGCCAGGCGCCGAGCCGCTGCGGCGACGACGGGTCCCGCATGTCCCAGAGGGCCACCCAGGAACGGCGTCCCTCGGCCAGCAGCGAGCCGTCGTGGGAGAACGCGAGCACGGGCACCGACTGGTCGTTGGCGCTGAACACGGTGAGCGCGGTCGGGTTGTCACCCTCGGACGTCAGGTCGTAGACGCTCAGACCGTCGACGTCGTCGGCCGCGACGTAGACCCGGCCGTCCGGACGGACCGCCTGGGCACCCGACTGCGGGAAGGTGCGGATCGTCGCGTCATCGGTGTCCCAGACCACGGTCTGGTCAGCCGTCGTCACCGCGCCCACACCACCGCCGACCCCGAGCTGGAAGAACGTCGCCTGGCCCGGTGCGCGATAGACGTCGCGGGCGGGGGAGCGCAGCAGGCTGCGAGCCAGCTTCTGGAGCTCGGAGGCACCCGAGTCGATCTCGAGGCCGCGCAGCAGCGCGGCGGCGGCCGCGGCCGGGTCGTGCACCACCTCGCGTTGGGCGATCGCGGCCAGCTCGCCGACCCGGGCCTCCTCGGCGCGCCGGCGATCGGCGCGGGCGTTGACGAGGAGCACGACCACCAGGGCGACGGCGAGGGCGGCCACAACCGCGGTGACCGCGACCCTGATCATTCGGCCCCGGCGCTGGCGGGCCGTCGACGCATCGACGTACGCCGCCACGTCGGCGGTCGCGAGGTCGCCGTTCCGCTGCTGCCAGTCGCGCGCCTGGACGAGCTCCAGGCCCGACAGCAGCCCGGACTGGGTGCCGCCCCCCTCGCGCCAGTCGGCGGCGCGGCGCTCGAGCCGTCCGCGCAGCACGAGGTCGTCGCGACGGCGTTCGATCAGCGCGGCGAGCGGCGGCCAGGCCGAGAACAGTGACTCGTGCGCCGGGGCGTAGACCTGCTGGTCGTTGACCTCGTTGATGACCACCAGGCGGGCGTCGACCAGGTCGTCGAGGATCTGCCGGTGCTGCGGCGGCACGTCGACCGCGCGGGCCAGCCGCTTGTGCGGAGTCTCGTCGGTGAGGTTGACCAGGTGCAGGATCGCCTCGGCCACCTGCTCCTCGGTGCGGCCACCGGTCGCGACCTCGCTCGCGCGGGACGCGATCGCTCCCTTGACCCCGCCGATCGCGTCGTACTCCGCGTGGGTGAGCCGGCCGTCCTCCGCATCGGTTGCGAGCCGGGCCAGCGTGAAGGCGAGCAGCGGCAGCGCGTCGCCGGACCCGGTGTCGTCGACCAGCCGCTGCACGAGACCGGTCTCGAGGGTCAGGTGGGACCGGCGGGCCGGCTCGCTGATCACCTCCGCGAGGTCGGTGCGGGACAGCGGCGGCACGTGCAAGACGGTGGGCGCGACCGACATCGCGAACCTGCCGGTCTCGGCGGCCACCTTGTCCCACATGTCGGTGCGCGCGGTCATCACGACGCGGAGCGGGGAAGGGGCGGTGCAGCTGGTGGTGAGCGCCTCGAGGAAAGCCTGCCGCTCCACCCCGGGGGTCATCGTGACCAGCTCCTCGGCCTGGTCCACCACGACCAGCACCTTGGTGTCGGCGGAGCCCTGGCCCGCCTCGCGCAGCTCGCGGACGTAGTCGGCCATGCCGCCCGCTCTGGTGAGGAGCTCCTGGCAGCGGTCGACGTCGAGGTCGGCGCCGTTCAGCTTGGCGGCGTGCGCGAGCGCCAACGACATCTCGGCCAGAGGCACGTCCGACGGCGTCCACGGATCGGTGATCACCCAGTCCGGGGTTACCCGGAGCGCCGGCACCAGGCCGGCCCGGACCAGCGAGGACTTGCCGCTGCCCGACGGACCGAGCACCGGGATGATGGCGCCCTCGCGGCTACGGCTCGGCGGGTCGACGAGCTGGCGGAGCTGGTCGATCTGGCGATCGCGGCCGAAGAACACCGCGGCGTACGACTCGTCGAAGGCGCGTAGCCCGGGGTACGGCGAGCGGGACGCGTCCCAGCGCGCCTCCTGGTCGAGGCCGAGGGCGGTGAGCGCCGAGCGGACCTGCTCGGGATCGATGGCGTCGGAGGTGACGTGCAGCCCCTGCAGGTCCGCCGTGAGCGGGTGGGGATCGCAGCCGTCGACCAGCAGCGCCAGGATCGGCTTCCGCAGCCAGCGGGTCAGCGCCAGCTCGGAGTGGCACCACTGGCTGGCGTTCGACGTCGGGGTGGTGATGAAGACGACCGCGTCGCACGCGTCGAGGTTCGTGAACAGCTGGTCGCGCCAGGCCTGCCCGGGGACCAGCCCGCCAGTGAGGTCGAAGTCGAGGAAGACCGACTCGTAGCCGAGACCGCCCAGGGACTCCTTCACCTTCCCAGCGAGCTCGTTGTCGGCGGAGGAGTGGGACACGAAGATCTGCGCCACGGCTCACCTCCCCCTCGTCGACCACCCAGCCGCCCAGGCCTGACGGCCGGGCAATCATCACCGCTGAGGCGACGCCTGTGAAGATAAATGGTGTGAGCGAGGAACCGGCGGCGACACCCGACCCGGCGCCGGAGCGGCCCAGCCGCTACGACCGGAACTTCGGAGGGCTGCTCGCCGCCATGCTCGTGACCGTGCTGTTCGTGGCGGCCTACGTCGGGTTCCGGGCCCTCACCCGCGACCAGCCGGACCTCGAGCCGGACGTCGACTACGCCTCCTGCGTCGCCTACCTCCAGGAGGCGGACGTGAGTGTCGTCTATCCGCGGGAGCTGCCGTCGGGATGGCGGGCCAACGTCATCCACTACGCCCGCGGCAACCCACCGGGATGGCGGATCGGCCTGCTCACGGACCAGGACGAGTTCGTCGGAGTGGTCCAGCAGCAGGGCGACGTGGACGACCTGCTGAAGCAGCTCGTCGACGAGAACCCCCGTCAGGGTCCTGACGCCTCTCCGGAGAACGGCCTGGGTGCGACGTCGTGGCAGACCTGGTCGGACGCGGGTGGCGACCACGCGTTCTCGACCGAGCTGAGCTCCGGCCCGCTCGCCGGAGAGTCACTGATGGTCTATGGCTCGGCGCCCGTCGACGACCAGCAAACCGTGCTGCAGGCGCTCACGCTCGACCCGGTGTCGGGTGGCGTCTCCGCGAGCGACTGCGACACGGACGACTTCTCCTAACACGCCTCAGCTTTCCGGCGGGTCAGCCTCGAGGGTCTCGTCGAGCCGCTTGCGGACGCCGTCGAGCCACTGCTGGCAGATCGTGGCGAGCTGCTCACCCCGCTCCCAGAGCGCCAGCGACTCCTCGAGCGTGGTGCCGCCTGCCTCGAGCCTGCGGACGGTCTCGACGAGCTCCTCCCGCGCGGCCTCGTAGGAGAGCTCCTCCTGGTCCTTCTCAGTCATCGCTCTCCTCGAGCAGCTCGGTGCGGGTCGTGGTCGCGTGCACTCGGCCGTCGGCCACCCGCACACTGATCTTGGCCTTGGCGTCGAGTCCGGCGACCGAGGTGACGACCTGTCCGTCGGCGTCCTGGAGCACGGCGTATCCCCGCTCGAGGGTTGCCAGCGGTGACAGCGAGCGGGCGCGGGCCCGATGATGCGCGATGTCGTCGTGTGCCCGGACGAGCCGGTGGTCGAGGGTACGGCGGGCGCGGGCCCGAAGCTCGTGCACCTCGGCGGCGCGCTCGTCGAGCAGGCCGCGCGGGTCGCCGAGCACCGGACGGGACCGCAGCGCGTCCAGGCCGGCCTGCTCGCGGGCCAGCCAGCCACCGAGCGTCTGCCGGAGCCGGTGCCGGGCCGCATCGACGAGCCGGAGCTCGTCGGCGACGTCGGGGACGACGAGCTTGGCGGCGTCGGTGGGGGTGGAGGCTCGCACGTCGGCGACCAGGTCGAGCAGGGGCTGGTCCTGCTCGTGACCGATCGCCGAGACGACGGGCGTGCGCATCACGTGGACGGCGCGGACCAGCGCCTCGTCGGAGAAGGGCAGCAGGTCCTCGACCGAGCCGCCGCCGCGAGCGACGACGATGACGTCGACCTCGGGATGGCGCTCCAGGCGGGCGAGGGCCTCCATCACCTCGGCGGCCGCCCGCTGGCCCTGCATCGTTGCGTGGGCGACCTCGAAGGCGACGTTCGGCCAGCGCCGGCGGGCGTTGTCGAGCACGTCGCGCTCGGCGGCCGACTCCGGTGCGGTGACCAGTCCGACCCGCTCGGGGAGGAACGGCAGCGACCGCTTCAGCTCGAGCGCGAACATCCCCTCGGCCGCGAGCAGCTGTCGGCGCCGCTCGAGCCGGGCGAGCAGCTCGCCGAGACCGACCATCCGGATCTCGCGGACCGCGAGGGAGAACGAGCCGCGGTTGGCGTAGTAGGACGGCTTCGCCAGGACCACCACACTGGCCCCCTCGACCAGTGGCGTGGCCAGGCTGTCGACGGTCTGGCGCGGGACGGTCAGCGGAACCGAGATGTCGGCCACGGCGTCGCGCAGCGTCATGAAGACGGTCTGGAGCCCGGGCCGGCGACTGATCTGCGCGATCTGACCCTCGACCCACACCGCGCCGAGCCGCTCGACGTACTGGGAGATCAGGTTGGCGATCTGGCGCACCGGCGCGGGGGACTGCGCTGAGGTCTCCAGGGGGGCCATGTTCGCCGAGATTAGGGGATGGCACCGACGCCCGTACCCTTGGGCGCGTGACCACCGACCTCGGTACGCCGCGCGTGCTCCCCTCCGACGAGGGCGAGCGTGCCGTGCTGCTCGCCGCGCCGCGCGGCTACTGCGCCGGGGTCGACCGGGCCGTCGTCACCGTGGAGAAGGCGCTAGATCTCTACGGGTCGCCGGTCTACGTCCGCAAGCAGATCGTCCACAACAAGCACGTCGTGGCCGACCTCGAGTCGCGCGGCGCGGTCTTCGTCGAGGAGCTCGACGAGGTGCCGGCCGGCGCCACCGTGGTCTTCTCGGCGCACGGTGTCTCGCCCGAGGTGCACCGGCAGGCCGAGGAGCGCGAGCTCAAGACCATCGACGCGACGTGCCCGCTGGTGACCAAGGTGCACCACGAGGCGAAGCGGTTCGCGAGCGACGACTACGACATCCTGCTCATCGGCCACGCAGGCCACGAGGAGGTCGAAGGCACCGCCGGCGAGGCGCCCGAGCACATCCAGCTCGTCGAGAGCCCGGCCGACGTCGCCGGCATCGTGGTCCGTGACCCCGCGAAGGTGGCCTGGCTCTCCCAGACCACGCTGTCCGTCGACGAGACGCTGGAGACCGTGGCCGCGATCCGGGAGCGGTTCCCGTTGCTGCTCGACCCACCGAGCGACGACATCTGCTACGCGACCCAGAACCGCCAGCTGGCCGTCAAGGAGATCTCCCGCGACTCCGACCTGGTGATCGTGGTCGGCTCCGGGAACTCCTCCAACTCGGTCCGGCTGGTCGAGGTCGCACTCGAGGCAGGTGCCGGCGCGGCGTACCGCGTCGATGACGCCTCCGAGATCGACGAGGCCTGGCTGGACGGCGTCCGCGCCGTCTCGGTGACCTCAGGAGCGAGCGTGCCGGAGTCGCTGGTCCAGGAGGTGCTGGCGTTCCTGGGTGAGCGCGGCTACCCCGACGCGCAGGCGGTGCACAGTGCCGAGGAGTCCTTGATCTTCGCACTGCCCAAGGAGCTGCGCCGAGACCTCAAGGCCGCGGGCCGCAGCTGAACCGCTGATCCCGCCTACTGAGCGCGCTTGGTACGGCGCTTGGTCGACCGCGTGGTCTTCGCGGGAGGCGTCGGCGGGTCGGGCTCGGGCTCCGGCTCGGGCTCCGGCTCGGGCTCCTCGGTGGGTTCGAGGGCCTCGTCCTCGATCGCGGACTCCTCCTCGTCCGCCGTCCCGGTCTCCGCACCAGGACGGTCCTGGTCGGGCTCGTCGGGCTGGTCGGGCTCATCGGGCTGGTCGGGCTGGTCGGGCTGGTCGGGCTCGTCGGGCTCGTCGGGCTCGTGGGACTCGTCGCCCAAGTCCTCCCACTCGACGTCCTCGTACTCGTCCGCGTCGATGACGGGGATCTCGCCGGTGTCGTCCATGTCGTCGAGGTCACCGAACTCGTCCTGGAACTCGTCGACGGACTCGTCGTCATCGGCCTCGAGGTCGTCATCGGCCTCGAGGTCGTCATCGGCCTCGAGGTCGTCATCGGCTGCGAGGTCGTCCGCGGTCTCGTCGTCCTGGGCCTGGGGCTCGGCGGTGAACTCGTTCACCCCGAGGTCGTCGACGTCACCGAGCACGTCGACGTCGTAGTCCGATTCCTCGTCGTCCTCGTCGTCCTCGTCGTCCTCGACGTAGGCCGGAACGTCGTCCTCGAACTCGTCGTCGCGCTCCCGCGAGAGCCGCCGGTCGCGTCGGATCGCGATCACCACCTGGAGCGCGAGCAGCAGGAGCAGGATGACGATGACGATCACGAACCACTTGGCGTAGGACTTCTCCTCCTCCACCTCCTGGTGCGGTGCCAGCGACCGACTGGCTGCGACGAACGCAGGGCGAGCCTCGTCCGCGATGACGAGGTCACCGTCGAGGTTCGCCCATCCGGCGTTGACCACCGAGTCGACGACCTTGCGGGCCAGGTCGCCGGGGGCGGCCTTGTTGTCCGGCGCCCAGCTGCCGAGCATCAGCACCAGCCGGTCGTTGCGGTCGATGGACTCGAGCGCTGCGTAGGGGTCCTGGGAGGTCAGCTCGACGATCCCCTCCTCACGGTCGAGCAGTCGCGTCGACGACAGCTTGAGCGGCGCGTCCAGGGCCTCGGAGTCGGCGGCGAGCGCGCCCACGATCAGGCCGGAACGGTCGTCGACCAGGAACGCGTCAGGCTCCATCAGCTGGATCTCGAGCGGCGATCCGCCCGCCCGCTGGAGCCCGGCGATGAGAGCCGCTGCGTTGATCGCGGCGCTGGCCTGCCGTCCCTCGGCGCTGCGCAGTGCGACCGGGAGGGTGCCCTCGAAGATCTGCGGGAAGAGCTGGAAGCCCTGCGCCCGACCGGTCCCGTGCGCGACGGTCGCCGTGGACTCTCCGGAGTCGAGATCGACCTCGGCGGGTGGGATCGACAGCGGCGTACAGGCAGAGCCGTCGGGCGCCACGGCGTTGAGGGTGAGCTGGACGTCGTTGACCGAGCGGAGCTTGCTGCTCGGGACGTGCGCGTCGAGCGCGAAGTTCGCCTCCTCGCCCAGCACCGCGGAGTCGACCAGGTCGTCGTTCACGCGTACGTCGAGCCGGGCGCCACTGGCGTCGGCGAACGCGGTGTGCGACCCCTCGAGGTGCAGGTCCAGCGACGAGACCGGGACGCCGAAGGAGTCCTGGCGCAGCTCGAACTGCTGGGTGGACGAGCCGTAGCCGCTGAGGGCCAGTGAGTCGATCCCGAGGTCCTCGAGCGTCCGGGTCTTCGCGGTGCTGCGCGGCTTGACCACCTGGGAGAGGTTCTCCGGGTCGGAGCCGGACAGACCGAGCACGTCCGTCGAGAGCACCCGAGCCGCGTCGACCAGCGCGTCGCCGGCGCCGGTCAGCGTCAGCATCGGGATGCCCGACGTCGTCGACACCGCGGTCGTCACCTCGCCCGGCCCGCCGTCGACCAGGGCCACCACGCGCTGGCTGGCGGTGGCGGTCCCTGCCGCCGGCACGCTGAGGCTGAGGTTGATCGGCGCATCGTCGTACCGGTAGGCCAGGGCAGCCACGGCGGTCAGCCCGGCGGTGATCATGTCGGCGTCGGCGTCCTCCGGGATCACCACCGTGATCCCAGCCGACGTGGCCGGGAAGAAGCCGGCGATGGACGTAGGAGCGACCTCGGCGCCGCGGTAGTCGAGCTCGATCTTGCGCATCGAGGCGACCCCGCCGGACGGGACGCAGGTGGCTCCCGCCTGGAGTGGACCCTCGGTCGTCATGGTCAGCCCGATGGTGCCTTCCGCGATGACGTCCGCGGGGTCCACCGGGATACGGACCTTCTGGTAGAGCGAGGACGGCACGGTCTCGCGGACCGCGCCGTTGATCCGAAACGTGATCGTGCCGCCCTCGACCACCTCGGCCATGGTCACGACCCCGGTGATCGCCCGGACCTCGACGCCGTCGGGGACGGGCACCGCGAAGCTGCTCGTGTTCTGCGCCGCGGTCGACATGGTGCCGGGGACGGCCGTGATGTCCGCCCGCGCCGGCGCGCTCGGGAACCCAACGAACGAGGCGGAGGAGAACGTTGCGAGCAGGCTGACCAGCGCCCACGCCCGCGAGCGTCGGCGTGGCTCGTCTCCGGCCCCCCGCACGTAGGCACCTTAATGTGCAGCGGCCGTGGCCACGGGCAGTCTGCGACATACGCTCGGTGGCATGGCGCGGTACGTCGACATCCATCCGGACAACCCGCAGGAGCGGCTGCTCCAGCAGGTGGTGGACGCGGTGCGTGAGGACGGACTGATCGCCTATCCGACCGACTCCGGCTACGCCTTGGGGTGCCGGATCGGCAACCGCGAGGGCCGCGACCGGATCCTGCGCATCCGCGGCCTCGACGACCGGCACCACTTCACGCTGGTCTGCAAGGACTTCAGCCAGCTCGGGCAGCTGGCGCACGTGGACAACGCGGCGTTCCGAGCGATCCGGGCTGCGACCCCCGGGCCCTACACCTTCATCCTCTCGGCCACTCCCGAGGTGCCGCGGCGGCTGCTGCACCCCAGGAAGCGCACCATCGGCGTACGGATCCCCGACCACACGGTGGCCCACGCTCTCCTGGACCTTCTCGGTGAGCCCCTGGTGTCGAGCACGCTGATCCTGCCCGGCGAGACCGAGCCGCGGACGCTCGGTTGGGACATCAAGGAGGAGCTCGACCACGACGTCGACCTCGTCATCGAAGCCGGCGAGACGCCGGCCGAGCCGACCACGGTCATCGACTGGTCCGACGGAGCACCCGAGGTGCTGAGGTACGGCGCCGGCGACGCGAGTCGCTTCGTGGCCTAGGTGAGCCGCCCGCGGTGCGCGAACTGGTCGCGGACCGCCAGGCACAGCAGGCATGCGGCGTACCCGACGCCGAGGGCGACAGCATGGTGGGAGAGGCCGGTGATGACCGCCTGGACGAGACCGTCGCTGTCGCTGGCGATAGCGACCCGGTGGGAGATCCCGACGACCACGAAGACCACCAGCATGATCAGCGGCGGCAGCACGCCGACGGTGAAGAAGTCATCTGGTCGGACCAGCAGCGCGACGATCAGGCACACGGCGACGAACGCGAGATCGAAGAAGATTCCGACCCGGCCATCGATGCCGACCTCGAGCGCCACGACGGTGAGGGTGAGCGCGAGGCCGAGGGCCACCATCTGGCGGCCTGGTTCGTGACCCTCCTCCCAGAGGGTGCGAGCCCCGCTCACACCGCAACGGTAGGGCCGAAGCCGGGGCCGTCGTCGGAGCCGCGCCGCCGGGTCAGTCGAGGTCGACCACCACCGGGGCGTGGTCGGACGCGCCCTGGCCCGCTCGCTCGTCCTTGTCGATGAACGCGTGCGTGACCCGCGACGCGAACGACGGCGAGCCGACGACGAAGTCGATGCGCATGCCGCGGTTCCGCTCGAACCGCTGCCGGTAGTAGTCCCAGTAGGTGAAGACGTCCGGTCCCGGTGTGTGGGGACGCACGACGTCGACCCAGCCGTCGTCGAGGAATGCCCGGAACGCCGCCCGCTCGGGTGGCGTCACGTGCGTGTCCTTGGCGTAGGCCGCCATGTCGAAGACGTCCTCATCCGTCGGGGCGATGTTCCAGTCGCCCACCAGGCAGACGTCGTCGCCGAGCCAGCCGTGCGCGGTGTCCCGCAGCCGCGCCAGCCAGTCGAGCTTGTAGACGTAGTGCGGGTCGTCGATCTTGCGGCCGTTCGGCACGTACAGCGACCACACCCGCACCCCGCCGCAGGTCGCGCCGATGGCGCGCGCCTCCGCAGCGATCGGGTCGCCCCAGCCCGGCATGCCGGCGAAGCCGACCTCGACGTCCTCGATCCCCCCGCGGCTGAGGATCGCGACGCCGTTCCACTGGTTGATGCCGCTGTAGGCGAGGTCGTAGCCCATCGACTGCAGACCCATCAGTGGGAGCTGATCTTCGCGAGCCTTGGTCTCCTGCAGGGCCAGCACGTCGATGTCGTGGCGCTCGAGGAGCCTCTCCACCCGATCGATCCGGGACCGCAGTGAGTTGACGTTCCAGGTGGCCAGCCGCACGGGTCCAACCTAGTGACACTCGGTGACTCCGGGTGACCCCGTACCGTGACCCCACATGGAGCGGGTGTGGGCGTGGCTGGTGCATGCCTACACGACCGCCGGCGTGGTGCTGGCCCTGTTGATGGTGCACTTCGCCTACCAGGGCGAGGTGCGCACCGTGCTGTGGCTCTTCCTGGCCGCGATGGTGGTCGACGGGACCGACGGGATGCTGGCGCGGCGGTGGCGGGTCAAGGAGCTCGTCCCCTGGTTCGACGGGGCGCTGCTCGACAACATCGTCGACTACCTGACCTACGCGTTCGCCCCGATGGTGCTGCTCTGGACCGCCGGCTTTCTGCCCGACGACCCGTGGGGAGGTGTGGTGGCGGCGTTGCCGCTGGTCGCCTCGTGCTTCCAGTTCTGTCGCACGGACGCCAAGACCGACGACCACTTCTTCATGGGCTTCCCGAGCTACTGGAACGTGGTCGCCTTCTACGTCGTCGTCTTCGAGCTTGGCGAGGTGGCGACCACCGTCGTCCTGCTCGCGCTGACCGTGCTGATCTTCGTGCCGATCAAGTACGTCTACCCCTCGCGCACCGAGACGCTCTGGTACACCAACATGGCGCTCGCGACGGCGTTCCTCGTCCTCTTCGGGGCGATCACCTCGCAGCTGCCGGACGTGCCGTTCGTGCTCACCGGGCTGTCGCTGGCCTACCTGGCCTACTACGTCGCCATCAGCCTCTGGCTGACGCTGCGCACCGGGAATTCGGTGGCCGTACCGGTAGTTGAACCAGCACCATGATCCGCATGTTCGCTGCTCCCCTCGCGACGCTGGCCGAGCGCTGCTCGTCAGCCGCTCTCGCGCGGGTTTCAGACGCGCGAAGCTGACTCTCCTGCTGCACGAGCAGGACCAGCGGAGGTGAGTCTTCACCTCCGCTGGGTGGGAGCCACGCCCCCAAGACCCGCTACCGACGGGAACCTGGGGCGGCCCCCGCGACCTGGTCCGTCGCGGGGGCCGCCTTGGACCCGTCGCGATGCGTTGCTGGCGGGCTGCGCGACCTAGTGTCGGGTGTCGAAAGTCTTCGTGCGCTTCGCGCACACATTGCACGCACATCGCGGCGTTGCCGTCGCTCGATGATGGGCCTACAGCGTCGTCGCTCCGGCGCCTTGCGCTGCACGCACACTGAGCACGCCAAGCAAATGAACACTTCCGACACACGACACTAGAGTGGCCCCTCGTGGCTCTCACGATCGGCATCGTCGGACTCCCCAACGCGGGGAAGTCGACGCTCTTCAACGCACTGACCAAGAACGACGTGCTCGCGGCGAACTACCCGTTCGCGACGATCGAGCCGAACGTCGGCGTGGTCGGCGTACCCGACGAGCGGCTGCCCCGCCTCGCCGAGCTGTTCGCCTCCGAGCGGACGGTGCCGGCCACGGTCGAGTTCGTGGACATCGCGGGCATTGTCCGCGGCGCCTCGGAGGGGGAGGGGCTGGGCAACAAGTTCCTCTCCCACATCCGGGAGTCGGCCGCGATCTGCCAGGTCACCCGGGTCTTTCGTGACGAGGACGTCACCCACGTCGACGGCGAGGTGAACCCCGCCAGCGACATCTCGACGATCCAGACAGAGATGGCTCTCGCGGACCTCCAGACGCTGGAGAAGGCGATCCCGCGGTTGGAGAAGGAGGCCAAGGGCAACAAGGCACTGCTACACGCCGTTGCCGCGGCCAAGGAGGCGCAGGAGGCGCTCGAGGGCGGTACGCCGGTGATCGCACTCATCCAGTCGGGGGCGATCGACGGTGCCCTGCTCCGGGAGCTCTCGTTGCTCACCGCCAAGCCGTACATCTACGTCTTCAACTGCGACGCCGACGAGCTCTCCGACGACGTGCTCAAGACGAAGATGCAAGAGCTGGTCGCGCCGTCCGAGGCAATCTTCCTCGACGCCAAGTTCGAGGCCGAGCTGGTCGAGCTGGGCGACGACGAGGAGGCCCGCGAGATGCTCGCCGAGATGGGTGTCGACGAGCCCGGCCTCGACGTACTCGCCCGCGTCGGCTTCGACACCCTCGGCCTGCAGACCTACCTCACCGCCGGCCCGAAGGAGTCCCGCGCCTGGACAGTCCGCCAGGGCGCCACCGCCCCCGAGGCTGCCGGCGTCATCCACACCGACTTCCAGAAGGGCTTCATCAAGGCCGAGATCGTCTCGTACGACGACCTGATGTCGGCCGGCTCGATGCTCAAGGCCAAGGAGCTCGGCAAGGTCCGCATGGAGGGCAAGGACTACGTCATGCAGGACGGCGACGTCGTCGAGTTCCGTTTCAACGTCTGACAGCTAGCAAACGGGTGGCGGGGGGACGATGCACTGGACACCCCGATCCCGCATCGTCTCGCAGTGATTGACCTCTTCCATGTAGGTCCTGCCGTTCTCGTACCGGCACTCGTCAGCCCCGGCGCCGCCATCGTCACCGCAACCGAAGACCACCAATCCACCGGCGATGAGCACAGCGTGGAGTGCGATCCTCCGTAGTGTGATGGAGCTCACTCCGCCACGCTAATGTCGGCGCGGAGCTGCGACAAGATGCGCAAGAGCTTGCTCGACCGGCAGGTGTCCGTGCGGCACGACGTACCACCCGCCGGGCCAACGTCGACGTCGTCAGGTTCAACTGGTCTGAGCGACGGCCCGCGCGATCTCGACCTGACGCAGGAGGAAGGTCCCGTCGTCCAGCTTCTTGCGTCGCAGCCAGGTCGTGACCTCGGTGTTGCACTTGCTCGCATTGCACGAGCCACATGCCGGGACCACGTTCGTCAGCGTGTAGCGCCCGCCGCGCGAGATCGGCAGCATCGTGTCCTTCTGCAGCGCCGCGCCGTCGCCGCCGCAGTAGGCGCAGCCGCCCCACGCGTCCATGAGCGCGACCCACTGCTCGTCGGTGAGGTCGTGTTCGACGCGAGCCATCCTGCGCTTGCGGCGCCGGGCGTACGTCGCGGCGCGGGTGCGGGAGGCCACGGCCCGACAGTAGGTCTCAGCGAGCCGCCCATCGGGGAGGACGCTCAGTCCGGCGCTGCGTCAGCCGGCTGCCCGGAGCCGGGGCATGACGGTCGCCGCGACCTCGTCGAACACGGCGTCCTCGCCAGGTGCGTCTCTCCACGTCTGCGGCCAGTAGAGGACGAGTTCGTCGATGCCGATCTCGGCGAAGCGCCCGACCATGTCGGTGAAGTAGCCGACCGACTCCCATGGCGTCAGGGGCGGGAAGCAGACGACGGAGTGCCGGATCGTCGTCGGGTCGCGCCCGAGGTCGGCGCACAGGTCGTCGAACCGGCGGCTGCGGTCCGCGGTGACGGCGTAGAAGTCCTGTTCGGTCTCGACGCCGTAGCCACCCCACGAGCTCCAACCGTCGGCGTGCCTTGCCGCGATGCGCAGCATCTTCGGACCGTGGGCAGCGATCGTCATCGGTGGACGCGGCCGCTGCACGGGCAACGGCAGAGTCTCGGCGTCTTCGCAGCGATAGAACGTGCCGTCGTAGGTGGTGACCTCCTGTCTCAACAGCAGGTCGACCAGCTCGACGAACTCAGCAAACCGCGCGACCTGCTCGGCCGGTGACCAGTCCACGCCGACAGCCTTCGCACCGGCCGACGGATCACCGACCCCCAGGGCCAGCTCCAGCCGCCCGCCGCTGAGGTGGTCGACCGTCATGGCGGCCTTGGCCAACGTCACCGGGTGCCGGAAGTACAGGCTGCTGACGAGCGTCCCGACCCGGATGCGAGTGGTCCCCGAGGCCATGAGGGCCAGGGTCGCCGGACCGTCGAACATCGTGTGCTGCGCCCGGTCCGGATCCACGACCGTGTCGCAGTTCCACAGCACGTCGAACCCCAGGCTGTCGGCGTCCTGCCAGCGCCGCTGAAGCACCTCGAGGGGGTGGTGCTGGTACTGGTAGGCGCAGAAACGCAGCTCCGCCATGAGGCCGCCTTTCGGTTCGTCGCGCCCCGAGTCCGACGACGCAGACGTTCCCTCGCATCATGGCACCCCGCCGTGACATCGGCGTCACGCGCGGGCGCGCTCCTTCGCCTCGTCGAGCTTGCCCTCGCCGAACGAGTCGGGCCGGCCGGTGCGCGACTCGATGAGGTCCTTCAGCGATCCGAGGATGTACTCGCTCCACGCGACCCTGCAGACTCCGAAGCACTCGACCTCGGGGACCAGGCCCTCGTGGGTGAACCGGACCTGGGTGCCGTCGGCGGTCGGCAGCACGTCGAATCGGACGGTGGTGCCGGTCCACTCCTCGTGGTCCTCGGTGAAGGTCAGCCAGCTCTTCGTGGTCAGCCAGGCGACGGACCGGTCCTGGACCAGCTCGGTGATGCGGAACGCCGAGAAGTGGATCTCGGGTACCTCGTAGCTCCATTCGGCACCGAGCTCGTCGGTGCGGCCCACCACGCTGCCGGACCACCAGCCGCGCACGTCGCAGATCGCGGCGAACGCCTCGGCGGGGGTCTGGGCGACGGTGAAGGAGTAGGTGAGGTCGTCGGACATGATGAGCTCCTTGGATGAATTGCAATTGATTGATTGCAGGTGAGCCTAGGGGTACCGAAGACGAATTGCAACTAGAAAGTTGCAGATCAGAGAACTAGCCGCGGATGAGCGCCGTCGCGGTCGCCGTCGCGACAACGACGTCGGCCTGGGTCAGCTCGCCGGCCAGGAACGCCACCGACCGTCCGCGCTGGACCACGCGGGCGCGACCGACGAGACGTCCCACCCGGGCCGGCGCGAGGTAGTGGGTGTGCAGCTCGAGGGTCGGCGCCCACTGCTCGGGACCGAGGGTCGCCACGAGGCACGGTCCGAGGGTGTCGTCGAGCATGGCCCCGACGATGCCGCCCTGCACGTCGCCGACCGGGTTGCGGAACTGGTCGGTCGCCGTGAAGGCGACCTCGATGGTCCCGGCGTCCGGGTCGACAGCGACCAGCTCGAAGCCGAGCAGGGCGGCGATCGGCGGCGGATCGACCCGCCCGGCGACGAAGTCCCAGAACGGTCCGGTGCGCTGGTCGCCCGACATGTCCACAGACGCTAGGCATACCCACGGACAACCAGTCCCCGGGAGGGGTATATTGAACCCAGGAAGACCGGCCGTCGCACGGCCGGAGAGGCGCCGATCAGGCGCCGCATCGCGTCGGAGGGCCGAGCCAGGTCCCTCCGCACTGCGGTAAGTCGCCGTAACGGCTCGCACCGGGTACGGCGCCTAGCAGTGCCGTGGCCGCAGGGGGCCCGCGGCAGTCGAAAGGGAGACCTTGGCCAGACGAGGCCAGCGCCAGTCCGGGACCACTCGGAACCAGGCCAGCCAGCGCAGTGGGCGCCGGCACGGCGACAACGAGGGCATCATTCCGGTCCTCGCGCGCGCCGTACGTGAGGTCGAGGCGCGCTCCCAGCGCGGGCCGGTCTCGCCGTCCGCGCGCACCAAGTTCCAGGTCGTCGCGCTCCTGGTCCGCGAGGAGCGGGCCCGGATCAAGGCCGACACCGAGCTCACCGAGTCCAAGAAGGCCGACCAGCTCAAGCGGCTGGACGGCGTGGCCACGATCCTGGCCAAGACCGCGGCCAGCGACACCACGCTGCTCTCCCTGCTCGCCGAGGACGCCGTCGTCTCCGACGCCGCCAAGGAGCTGCGACGCGAGATGATCGCGTCCGCCGGCATGGAGCTCGAGGAGGAAGCGGAGCCCGAGGCGGACGAGGCCGAGCTGCTCGCCGGCGACCGCCGGGTGGTCCCCCAGTCCGTCGTCCAGCGGCGGCTCTCGAACCCGTTCCTCGTCCCCGACTTCTCCGCCGCCGACGAGCGCCGGCCCAAGGCGCGCCGGCTCGCGACCTGGGAGCTGCTCGGTCCGCTCTTCCGCTCCTTCGAGTACGGCGGTGGCGCGGCGTGCATGCCGCTGCCGGAGCCACGCGACATCCGCATGCCCCCGGGGCGCGAGCTGATGCTCCACCAGGCCCAGCTGATCCAGTCCGCGGCCGATGGGCACCGCACCTTCCTGCTCGCCGACGAGCCGGGCCTCGGCAAGACGGCGCAGGCCCTGCTCGCCGCGCAGGCCGCCGAGGCGTTCCCGCTGCTCGCCATCGTCCCCAACGTCGTGAAGACCAACTGGGCGCGCGAGGCCTCGATCTGGACACCGAACCGCCAGGTCACCGTGATCCACGGCGACGGCGACGACATCAACGGCTTCGCCGACATCGTGGTCGTCAACTACGAGATCCTCGACCGCCACGTCGGCTGGCTGGGCGAGTTCGGCTTCGGCACGATGGTGGTCGACGAGGCCCACTTCATCAAGAACAAGCAGTCCCAGCGCTCCCAGAACGTCCTGCAGCTCTCCGAGAAGATCCGGGCCCGCACCGCGCGGCCGCTGCTCCTGGCGCTGACCGGCACACCGCTGATCAACGACATCGAGGACTTCCACGCGATCTGGGAGTACCTCGGCTGGATCGATGACAAGAAGCCGCTGGCCAAGCTCATGGACAAGCTCGAGGAGACCGGGCTGACCCCGGCCGACCCGGGCTTCTACCCGTCCGCCCGCAACAGCGTGGTCGAGATGGGCATCGTGCGTCGTCGGAAGGTCGACGTCGCCGCGGACATCCCGGCGCGCCGCATCGCCGACCTGCCCGTGGAGCTCGACGACGAGATCGGCCGCTCGATCCGCGAGGCCGAGCGCGAGCTCGCCCGGCGCCTGCTGGAGCGCTACGACATGGCGCTCGCCACGCGGCGTACCGGCTCGGTCATCGAGGGCATCGACCACGAGCTGGTCCGCCGGGTCGCGACGTGGGAGCGCGAGGACACCACGACCACCACGAAGGACGGCGACAACGTCTTCACGATGCTGCGCCGGATCGGCCAGGCCAAGGCGGGCCTCGCCGCCGACTACGCCGCCCAGCTGGCGCGCAACGTCGGCAAGGTCGTGTTCTTCGCCAAGCACGTCGACGTGATGGACATCGCCGGCGACACCTTCGCGAAACGTGGCATCCGCTACTCCGAGATCCGCGGCGACCAGACGCCCAAGGCCCGGGAGGCGGCGATCAAGGCCTTCCAGGAGGACCCCGAGGTCCAGATCATCGTGTGCTCGCTGATGGCGGCCGGCGTGGGCATCAACCTCCAGATCTCCTCCAACGTCGTGCTCGCCGAGCTGTCGTGGACCGACGCCGAGCAGACCCAGGCGATCGACCGGGTGCACCGCATCGGCCAGGCCGAGCCGGTCACCGCGTGGCGGATCATCGCCTCGCAGACGATCGACACCAAGATCGCCGAGCTCATCGACAGCAAGGCCGGGATCGCTGCCCGCGCCCTCGACGGGTCGGACGAAGAGGTCGGCTCGTCGGTCGACATCCAGCTCGAGGCCCTGGTCGCCCTGCTCACCGAAGCGCTCGAGGAGCGGGGCTGATTGTTTACCCCCGCGAGTTTCGGCCCCAGTCCACGACGGATGCTCGCTGCGCTCGCGGGCTTCGCCGTCCGTCGTGGCCATGGGGGCCGATCGCGGGGCGCACTCGCTGCGCTCGCAACGACCGGGTCGCTGCGCTCCCACCGCTCCCATTGCGAGCTGGTTGTTCACGCAGCGACGATCGTCAACTTTGCCGCGGTGGTTGAGCTGCGCAACTAGAGTTCGTCCGTGCGACGACGGGTGGTGGGGGCGCTCGCCTCGGTGGTGGCGGTTAGCCTCATCGGCGCGGGACTCAGCGCCTGCCAGGCGAGTGCCGACGAGGCGGACCGCGATCTCGTGTGGAGCGACGAGTTCGACGGCGCGAACGGGGCCCTGCCGGACCCGGACAAGTGGAAGCTCGAGCAGTACGCCGACGCCACCGACGACGAGAAGCAGTGCTACACCAACAGCGTCGAGAACGTGCACACGGACGGCGGCGGCTACCTGGTGATCTCGGCGAACAAGGAGTCCGGCAACTGCGCGGACGGCTGGTACCGCGACATCACCTCGGCCCGGCTCACGACCAAGGGCCTCGAGAGCTGGGAGCACGCCCGCTTCGAGATCCGCGCCAAGATGCCCGCCGGCGTCGGCACCTGGCCGGCGTTCTGGGCGATGGGTGAGGACGACCAGGTCGAGTGGCCAGCAGTCGGGGAGATCGACGCCATGGAGTACGTCGGGCGCGACCCGTCACACATGATCGGCACCGTGCACGGCGCCACCGACGAGGGCGACCACTGGTTCCTCCAGGCGGACACCGACAGCGACGTCCCGCTCAGTGGCGACATGCACACCTACGCGGTGGAGTGGGACGACGACGAGATCAGCTGGTACCTCGACGGTGAGGAGTACGGCACCGTCACCCGCCACGAGGTCGAGGCGGAGGGCGACTGGGCCTTCGACCGGCCGTTCTACCTGATCCTCAACCTCGCGATCGGCGGTGTGCTCGGCGGCGACGTGCCCGACAGCCTGACCTTCCCGCAGGAGCTGGCCGTCGACTGGGTGCGCGTCTACGCCTAGCTGGATACCCCGCGAGCTTCGGCCCCCCACCCACGAGGGACGCTCGCTCCGCTCGCGAGCTTCGCCGTCCATCGTGGCCGGACGGCCGATCGCGGGGCGCGCTCGCTCCGCGAGCGAAAGGCACCGAGTTCGCGTCGTCCCACGGCGGCCACTGCCCGTTGGTCAGCGCACCATCCGCACCCGGGCGTAGCGGAAGCCGACCATCCGCTGGAAGTGCCGCAGCCCGTTGGTCTGCTCGGCGGGGGTCGCGGTGTCGAGCAGGTAGCGCACGCCGTGTCGCGCCAGCTCGGCGACCAGCGCGCTGCTCGCGAGGTAGCGGGCGTCGCTGTGCGCGTCGCTGGCGCCGAGGGTGCGGAAGTAGCGCAGCGTCGCGAACTCGCCGTCGCGGGGCGCCACCACGAGCAGCAGCGGCTGGCCCTCGGGGTCGTCGACGGTGAGCCAGACGTCGTGGTCGATGAGGTCGTCGTTGTGGGGGGTCGGCACGCGGTACGAAGGGTCGACGTGGTTCTGCTCCGCGTGGTTGGCGGCCTCCACCAGCGCCCGCCGTTCGACGTCCTCGTCGATCCGGCGGACCTTGAGCCCGCGTCGCTCCGCCGAGCGGATCTTGCGGCGCAGTGTCTGGGCGCGCCGGCCGAGGACGTACTCGTCGCCGTCCTCGGGCACCTCAAGGACCGCGGTCCCGAGCAGCCGCCCGGGCACGCCGTACGACGCGCGCGTGCCCAGGACCCGGCGCACCGCCAGGCCACCGGGTGTCGCCGACGGCCGCGCCTCGACCACCGGGAGCCGACGGACGGCCTGGAACGCGGCCCACGAGCTCGGCCAGTTCCTCAGGATGAACGGCGCCCCGCCGCGGCCGGCGTCGACGTACGCCGTCCAGTAGGCGGCCAGAGACTGCTCGGACGCGCTGTCGGTCCGGTCCGCGAGGCTCGGACCACGGCGGCGGGCGGACGGGTCGTGCGTGAGCATCGCCGATGTCCCTCTGTCCGCGCGGTGGTCGACCTGTGTCGGTTTCTTGGTCGGGGCAAGCGTAGGCGACCTCGTTGGGCGGTGCCCTTCGATGAGCAGATCCTCATGGTCAGTACGGTTCCGTCATGCATCGCTCTCGGATCGGACTCGTCCTGATCGACCACCCCGAGGAGGACTGGGACGCGGCGCTCGCCTTCTGGGCCGGTGTCCAAGGCGTCACGCCGAGCGGCGAGGACGAAGGGATGCTGGAGTACCGCTCCCTCGGCACACTCGGCTCGGTCGCCCTGGAGTCGCAGCGCACCGGCTCGGGCACGCCGCCCCGGGTGCATCTCGACATCGAGACCGATGACGTGCCCGCCGAGGTGGCGCGGGTGCTCGCGCTCGGCGCGACCGTGCTCGAGGAGCGCACCAGCTACACGATCCTTCAGGACCCGGCCGGGATGGTTTTCTGCGTCGTCCCCGTCCAGACCGGCGACGACTTCGAGCGTGAGGCGCTCACGTGGGGGGACTGAGTCGGGCTCGAGCGTGACGATTCGTCTGCCACCGCCAGCGGCGGACCACACGTGAGATCGCAGACGAATCGGGATCTACTCGCTGAAGCGCGAGCGCTTCATCGAGTAGATCCAGCGCCGTCTCGGGTGCTCGGTGACCGACCAGAGCAGGTCGGTCGACGGCCACCAGGCGATGTCCTCCGGGCCCATCGGGGTGGCCCAGCGGTAGCGCCGGAAGGCGCCGGGCCGGCCGGCGTACACCGAGCCGGGCACCCACGCGCCGGTGGAGCGCGTGAGGTACCAGCTGCCGTGCGCGATCGCCGCGCCCTGGGTGCGCACCACACCGCCGTCGTCGACCACCAGCGGCCGCGAGACGCCGTCCGCACCCTGGGCCAGGAACAGGGTCTCCGGGTCGAGCGGGAACCGGGCCAGGCGGGTGGTCTGCGCACTGTTGCCGTACTCGCCGACCACCAGCTCGGGTGGTGTCGCGCTCCGGTCCAGCGACAGGAAGGAGTAGCGCAGCCTCTCCAGTCCGTCGTCGGTCACCGCGCGGTAGGCGAACCGGACCGGCAGCACGTAGCGGTAGCCGTACGACGACACCCGGCTCTCATCGAGGCCGAGTCGGCCCACGTCGCCGAGCGAGTCGTCGGGGATGCGGAGCAGGTCGTCAAGTCGGCAGGTGATGACGCCGCGTGCGGTTGCGGCGATGTGCAAGTAGGGCCCGCACCACACGACACCCCCTGCGTGCACGCGGAGCGGCTCCAGGGCCAGCACGCCGTCGCGCACCACGGGGTTCACGAGCAGCACGTGCTGGTAGCGGCGGGTGGCCAGGTCGAGGAAGGTCAGCCGCGAGCCCTGCCGGCTCCCGGGCTCGCCCGGCAGGTCCTTCGCATACCAGGAGACCACCAGCATCCGGCGGCCCTCGACGTCCTCGGTGTCCGAAGCGTCCGCTGACGTCGAGATGCCCTGCGGCCACCAGCGCCGGTCGCGGCGGTCCTCCGCGTTCCACTTGAGCGCGCGGTGCACGGCCCAACCCGGGGCGAGGGTGCGGCGTGCCCGCCGGCTCAGGTCCTCGAGGAGTGCCGGCAGCCCGGCCCGGCCGCCCAGCCGCTCGGTGAGCTCGTCGATCTCGTCGACGTTCTCCTCGGTGCGCACCAGGTGCACACCCGGAGAGTCGGTCACGGTCACAATCTAGATGTGGAGCGGCAGGTCGTGGTCGGCGCCGCGATCGTCCGCGACGGTCGCGTGCTGGCTGCGCGGCGTACGGCGCCCGCCAGCGCTGCCGGGCGCTGGGAGTTCCCGGGCGGCAAGGTCGAGCCGGGGGAGACCGAGGCCGACTCGCTGGTGCGGGAGATCGAGGAGGAGCTCGGCGTCCGGATCACCGTGGCGCAGTGGCTCGAGGGTGCGGTGGAGATCGGCGAGCGCTACGTGCTGCGCGTCGCCGTCGCGTCGCTGGACGGCGGGGAGCCGGTGCCCACGGAGCACGACCAGGTCCGCTGGCTGGCCGTCGACGACCTCCTCGACGTGGACTGGCTGGACGCGGACCGACCCTTCCTGACCGAGCTGTCCCACCTGCTCCCTAGTCTGGAGATGTGACCGACCGCCCCCGCCTGCGCCTGCTCCTGGTCCATGCTCATCCAGACGACGAGTCGATCGGGCAGGGCGCCACGATGGCTCGCTACGTCGCGGAGGGTGCCGGCGTCACGCTGGTCACCTGCACGGCCGGTGAGATGGGCGAGATCCTGGTCCCCGAGCTGGTGCACCTCGCCGCCGACCAGGAGGACAAGCTCGGCGAGCACCGCAGAGGCGAGATAGCCGACGCGATGAAGGTGCTCGGCGTGACCGACCACCGCTGGCTGGGCGGCTTCCAGACCTACCGCGACTCAGGCATGAAGTGGCACGACGACGGCTACGCCATCGCGGCCGACAACATTCACGACAACGCCTTCTGGCACGCCGACCTGACCCAGGCGGCCAACCACCTGGTCCGGGTGATCCGCGAGGTGCAGCCGCAGGTGCTGGTCACCTACGACCAGTTCGGTGGCTACGGCCACCCCGACCACATCCAGGCCCACCGGGTGGCGATGTACGCCGCGCAGCTGGCCGCGGTGCCGTCCTACTCCCGCGAGCTGGGCGAGCCGTGGGACATCGCCAAGATCTACTGGGGCGCGATGTCCGAGACCCGGATGCGCGCGAGCCTGCGCGCGATCCGCGCGGCCGGCGACACCACGACCTTCGAGGGGATGGACCCCGACGGCCCGCTGCCGCCGTTCGTCACCTCCGACGAGAACCTCTCGGCCAGCATCGACGGCTCGGTCTACCTCGAGCAGAAGATGGACGCGCTGCGCAGCTACCCCACCCAGATCACCCTCGACGGTCCGTTCTTCGCCCTGTCCAACAACGAGGGCAACGAGATGTGGGGTGAGGAGTTCTTCCGGATCGCCAAGGGCGAGCTCGGCGAGGTCGGTGCGGACGGCCTCGAGTCGGACCTCTTCGCCGGCATCGAGCCATAGCCGCCATGGGCGCCCGGCTGGCACCGGTGACGTTGCTGGCCGGCATCGGGACGGCCGTCGGCACGGTCGCGGTCTACCAGTGGTGGTGGGGGCTCCTGCTGGCCGCCGCGGCGACGCTGCTGGTCCTGCTCGCCACACCTCCCGGCTGGGCCACCCGGCTCCCGCTGGCGGTCGGCTTCGACGGCACGGTCGCACTGCTGGCCGTGCCGCGCGGCGCGGGCGACTACCTCGTCGCCTCGACCGGTGCCGGCTACGCCGTGCTCGGCGTCGCCCTGGCCGTGCTCCTGGTCGCCGTCGCGACTCTGCCGCGACCTGGTGCCAGTCGCCGACCTTCCGAGGGAAAAGCGCCTGCGGAGTGACTCATGTTCCTACAGTGAACATGTGAGGCGCACGAGACGACGCGGTGTCGGTCACGAGGGCGAAGGCGGGCAGGCCGTCGTCCTGATCCTGCTGGTCGTGCTGGTGATGGGTGTCGGCGGCTGGGTCGCGGCGTACGCCGGCGCGAACGGCAAGGTCCCGCGCGGCACCACGGTGGCCGGGATCGAGATCGGCGGCCGCGACCGAACCGCCGCCGCGGCCGCCCTGTCGCACGGCGTCCGCACCCAGGGCCAGGCGCCGATCACGGTCACGGTCGGCGCGGTCACGACCCAGGTCGCGCCCGGGGAGGCCGGCCTCTCGATCGACTACGTCGCCACGGTGGCCAAGGCGCTCGGCCCGCGCAGCTGGGACCCCCGAGACCTCTGGCGCTACTACGGCGGCGGGCAGGACGTCGCCCCCGTCGTGCACGTGGACTACCGCAAGCTGGACGGGCTCCTGAACGCGCTCGACCAGCTCGCCGGCCAGCCGGCCCGCGACGCCGGCATCTCGCTCTCCGGCGGCCAGATCGCCCTCACCAAGCCTCAGAACGGCGTCCAGATCGACCAGGACCACGCCCGCGAGACGCTGGTCGACAGCTATGCCGCGGGAATGAAGACGGTGCGGCTCCCGCTGCTGCTCACCCAGCCCGACGTGGACGAGGCCGACCTCGACAACGCACTCACCACGATCGCAAACCCGGCCGTGTCCGGGCCGGTCACGCTGACTTTCGCGGGATCTCAGGTGACGCTCGCGCCGCGCCAGTACGCCGACCTGCTCAGCCTCGTCGACAAGGACGGCGCGCTGGCGCTCGACGTCGACTCCGCCGGTCTCGCCACGCTGGTCGACCCGTCCGCGCAGGCCACGCAACCGGTCGATGCCACCGTCGCGCTGCAGGACGGCGCGCCCGCGGTGGTGAAGGCGGTCGCGGGCCAGACCTACGACGAGGTCGGGGTCACCGCGGCGTTCCTCCAGGGTGTCACCGCCGAGGGCGCCGCCCGCACCGTCCCGGTGAAGGGGGCGGCGAAGACCAAGGCGACCTTCACCACCAAGGACGCCAAGCAGCTCGGCGTGAAGGAGCCGGTCGCCAGCTTCACGGTTTCGGTGCCGTCGACGGTCGGCCCGTCGTTCGCCGATGCCGTCAACCGACTCTCCGGCGCGATGCTGCGCCCCGGCGACACCTTCTCGTTCAACGGCCGGGTCGGCGTGGTCAACGGCTCCGGCACCCGCCTCGCGACCGCCACCTGGAACGCAGGCTTCCTCGCCGGGCTCACCGACGTCGCCCGGGCCGGCTCGCCGACCTACACCGAGGGGCTTCCGGAGGGCCGCGATGCGATGGTCGACGCCGCCACCGACCTGCAGATGCGCAACGACTCGTCGTACGGCGTGCTGTTGTCGGCGCGGCTGGTCTCGGGCTCGGTCGTGGTCGACGCCTGGTCGACCAAGGAGTTCGAGGTCGGCGTGTCGACCGGCGGGCGCTACGCCCCGACGCCACGCACCACTGTCCCGAGCACCGATCCGGCCTGCGTCGCAACCGCCGGTGCGGACGGCTTCACCGTCGACCTGGTCCGCACCGTGACCCGGATCAGCGACGCGACACCGGTCCGGAGCGACACCGTGACCACGACCTACCAGCCGGAGCAGGCGGTGGTCTGTCAGCCGGCGCCGTGAGTCGCTCCGGACGTTTGGTCAGCCGGCGAGCAGCCGGCGTCCGAGAGGCGTCACCGTGTGCACGACGCGCTGGCCACGTCGGGTGCTGTGCACGAGTCCCGCCTCGCGCAGCACGGTGAGGTGCTCGCTCGCGGTGGCCGCCGAGACGTTGGCAAGCAGCGACACCTCCGACGTGGAGTGGCCGAGCTCCGACGCCGCCACGCGAGCCAGGATCCGCGACCTCGAACGGCCCATCAGCCGGTTGAGGTCGTGCCGACCCCGCTGCGCCGAGGCGTCCAGGACGCTCTGGTCCCAGACCGGGCACAGCAAGATCGGCGGCCGCGAGTGGTCGAGCGGCAGTGCGGGCGTGGGCGTGTCCACCAGCATGGTGGGCGCGAGCACCAGGCCGCGGCCGGCCAGAGACTCGAAGAACGGCTCCCCGCGTCCGGCTCCTGCGTGTGGCAACGTCAGGGTCTCACCGTCCCAGTGGGCCCCGGTGCCGAGTCCACTCAGCGCGGCGCCCACGCCTTCCTGTGAAAGTCCGCGCTCCATGCGGCGGCGGGAGGCCTCCAGGCTCTGGCTGAACGCCGGCCAGTAGGGCTCGACCAGCCGCCGGTAGGCCGTGTCCAGCGCCGCCAACAGCCGGGCCAGCGGCGCTGGGTCGACCTGGTCGAGCCCGGCGAGCCACTCCGGTTCGGCCGCGCGTTTCACGGCGCGCACCTCGGCGGCCACCAGCTCCGGGTCCGCGCGTCGCAGTGCCCGGCCGCTTTCATGCATCGACTCCGAGGTGCCGGTCAGGCTGAACATGTCGAGGGTCGAGTGCGGAGCTGGATGCAGCACTGCGGCCAGCTCGCCCTCCTGGCGCCGCACCCGGCGCGCCGCAGCCAGCTTCCAGCCACCGTCCACGTGTTGCGGACGTCGGCCGCTCACAACTCCGAGGGCCAGCACGGTTTCCGCCAGGGGTCCGGCCATCGGCGCGACGCGAGTGCGCGCGAGGTCCGCGGCGGTGAACTGCAGGTGCAACATCCACTCGGTGGTGCCCGACGGCCGGAGGGCCCAAACGGTGCGGCACCTGGAGGAGTGAGACCCCGGTCCCCGCGAACCCCGAGCCAAGCGTAGGTTCGATCCCATGATCTCGGGATCTCGCGCACTGGCGCGCCTCGCCTCCGCCCTGCTCGCCCTCGGCCTGCTCGCGTCCCTCGCGACGCTGGCCCCGTCCCCGGCCCAGGCCGGCACCGGACTCTCCTGGCGGGACCTCGAGACCGGCTCGGACGCGCAGTTCCGCGGCCTGGCCCCGGTCTCGCGGCACGTCGCCTGGGTGAGCGGCACCGAGGGCACGGTGCTGCGCACGGTTGACGGCGGCCGGCACTGGAAGGACGTCTCGCCCGGCGGCGACACCGGTGACCTGGAGTTCCGCGACATCGAGGCGTGGGACGCGTCGCACGCCGTCATCCTGTCGATCGGCAACGGTGGCGACTCACGGATCTACCGCACCGACGACGGTGGCCGGTCGTGGAAGCAGGGGTTCCGCAACGCGTCGAAGGACGCGTTCTACGACTGCCTCAGCTTCTGGGACCGTCGGCACGGGCTCGCGATGAGTGACCCGGTGCACGGGAAGTTCCGGATCCTCGCCACCAAGAACGGCGGACGCACGTGGGAGAAGCGACCCCCCTCCGGCATGCCGCCCGCGCTGGAAGGCGAGTTCGGCTTCGCGGCCAGCGGTACCTGCCTGGTCACCGCGGGCAAGGCGGACGCCTGGTTCGCCGGCGGCGGTGCGGCAGCGCGAGTGTTCCACTCCGTCGACCGGGGCAAGACCTGGTCGGTCACCGACACCCCGCTGGTGCGCAGCGACGCCGGCGGGATCTTCTCGCTGTCTGCGCGCGACCCCAAGACGCTGGTCGCAGTGGGCGGTGACTTCGAGAAGCCGCACAAATCCGCGGACACCTCGGCGTACTCCGTGGATGGCGGTACGACGTGGCACCCAGGCGGCGATCTGGACGGCTACCGGTCCGGCTCCTCGTTCCTGCCCCGGACGGCGACCACCGGCTCGCCGTCCGACGGTGTGATCGCGGTCGGCCCGACCGGCACCAACGTGTCGTTCGACGGCGGGGTCACCTGGAAGTCGGTGCGCAACGGCGCCTTCGACGCGGTCGAGTGCACCGGCGACGGAGCCTGCTGGGCGTCCGGACCGGAGGGCCGGGTCGGGCTCCTGACCGGGCTGAAGACGGGGTAACCGCCCACAGGTCCGCTCGTTGAGCGGACATGCGTGCACTGCTCGGGTCCCTGGTCGCTGCGTTCCTCCTGGGCGCGGGCCTCAGCGTTCCGGCGCCGGCCTCGGCCGACGGGCTGCCGATACCGCTGCCGACCAGCCCCGAGGGCGACGTACCCGGCGTCAACAACTGGGACTGCGCGCCGACCCATGCGCGCCCGCGGCCGGTCGTGCTCGTGCACGGCACCTTCGGCGACCGCAAGCACCTTCTGGAGAACCTCTCGAACGCGCTGCTCGCCCAGGGCTACTGCGTGTTCTCGCTCGACTACGGCAACCGTGGCACCAAGGACATCCCGACGTCGGCCCAGACGCTCGAGGCGTTCACCGACAAGGTGCTGGCGGCCACCGGCGCCCGCAAGGTGTCGATGATCGGCCACTCGCAGGGCGGCATGATGCCGCGCTACTACATCAAGTTCCTCGGCGGCCTCAAAAAGGTCGACGACCTGGTCGGGCTGGTGCCGTCCAACCACGGCACCCAGGACACCGGACCCGGCAACCCGCTGACCCAGGCGGTGTTCGGCGCGGTCTGCCCGGCGTGCGTGCAGCAGAGCGCCGGCTCGCCGTTCCTCACCAACCTGAACGCCGGCGACGAGACTCCGGGCAAGGTCAGCTACACCCAGATCACGACGCGGTACGACGAGGTCGTCACCCCCTACCTGTCGGCGTACCTCGCCCCCGGCAGGAGGACCACCAACATCACGCTGCAGGACCTGTGCCCCTACGACCTCTCCGAGCACGTCACCATCCCGACCGACCAGGTCGCGATCCAGCTCGTCCTCAACGCGCTCGGTCGCAGGGGCCCGGCCGACCCCGCCTCCCGTCCCGCCTGCTGACGCCGACTCCACCGGGGAGCGGTGGCTTGGCAACCGGTCTCCACAGGGAGGCGGTGGCTCAGCAACGTCCATCCCCGTGGAGAACGGTTGCCAGGCCACCGCCACCCGGGCCGGCCTACGGCGCCAGCCGGTTGAGGTCGCGGGGGAAGAGGGTGACCTCGCGGATGTTCGTGGCGCCGGTGAGGCGAGCTACCCAGCGCTCGAGACCTATCGCGAAGCCGCCGTGCGGCGGGATGCCGCGGCGGAAGGCCTCGACGTACGACGCGTACGGCGCATACGGGTAGCCACGCTCCTCGAGGGTGCGCACGTAGTCGTCGTAGCGGTGCAGCCGCTGCGCGCCGCTGACCAGCTCCAGCCCGCGGAAGATCAGGTCGAACGAGCGGGACCAGTGCGGGTCCTCGGGGTCTGGATGGCTGTAGAAGGCGCGGTGCGCGGTGGGGTAGCCGTGCACGACCACGAAGTCGCTGCCGTGCTCGGCCTTCGCCCACTCGCCGAGCGCGCGCTCGTGGGCGGGCGCCAGGTCGGGCTCGTCCGCGGGCGCGCCGGCCAGCTCGAGCGCCTCGCGGAAGTGCAGCGTGGGCAGCTCCTCCGGGACGCGCGGGACGTCGATGCCGAGCAGGTCGACCGCCTGGCCGGACCGCTCGTGGATGGCGGACACCATCCCGGCGACGACGTCGCGCAGGCACGCGATCACGTCGACGTGGTCCTCGATGAAGCCGAGCTCGACGTCGAGGCTGACGTACTCGGCCAGGTGGCGGACCGTGTCGTGCGGCTCGGCCCGGAACACCGGGCCCACCTCGTAGACCCGCTCGAAGACCCCGACCAGCACCTGCTTGTAGAACTGCGGGCTCTGCGCGAGGTACGCCGGGCGACCGAAGTAGTCGACCTCGAAGACGTTCGCGCCGGACTCGGTGGCCGACTCGACCAGCTTGGGCGAGTGGACTTCAGTGAAGCCGGCCGCGTCGAGCGTGGAGCGGAACCCGTGCAGGCTGGCCGCCGCCAGCTCCCACACCGCGCGTCGCCGCGGGTGCCGCCACGTCGTCGCCGCCTCGTCGAGCAGGGTCCGCAGCCCGGTGTCGAGCGTCGGGCGCCAGAGCTCGACCGACGGGGTGTCTGCCGGGTCGCTGAGGGCGGTGATCGTCGGCGAGGTCACCTCGACCCCGCCGGGAGCCTGCTCGTTCACCGTCGCCGTACCGACCACCTCGACCGGCGTCTCCTCCGGCGGCAGTGGCTGCCCGTCCTTGACCACGACCTGCGCCAGGCCGGTGCGGTCGCGGACGACCAGGAACGTGACCGTCGCCAGCTCGCGGCGCCGGTGCACCCAGCCCTGCAGCCGGACCGGCTCGCCGCGGGCAGCCTGACGGAGCTCGGCCGTCGTGGTTCGTCTCATCGTTCACCTCCAGTAGCGGGACAGCCCTGGAGGTGTGGGCGGGGGCAAGGTCGCGGTGCCACCACACCTTCGCCGGAGAATGCCCGGCCTCGTTGGTCGGCGGCCGCTCTCACGAGGGTTGTCAGGCCTCACGTCCGCCACGGTCAAGGCTAGGTCGAGCGGTCCGTCCGCGGAAACCGATTAGTGCGGCGCGGCCAGGTAGCGGTAGCGATGATGCTCGACGAAGCCGAGCCGCTCGTAGAGGGCCAGGGCCGGTGCGTTGTCGCCCAGCACCTGGAGGTACGCCGTCGTCGCCCCCTGCTCGGCCGCCCAGCCGACCAGCGCGGACATGACGGCCAGGCCCAGGCCCTCGCGTCGCCGGGCCGGTGCCACCTCGATCGTGCGGAAGCCGGCCCAGTCGCCGTCCACCGTGGCCACTCCTGAGGCGGCTTCGCCGATGCGTGCCGTCACGAGCCCGCCCTCGACGTCGAGCTCGGCTTCTCGCAGCTCGCCGGCCAGCTGTCGTCGTACTGCCGCGATGCCGGCCAGCTGGAACACCGTGTCGTGGTCGTGGCTCTCCAGCACCCAGCCGTGGCCCCTGAAGAGAGCGTCCTCGTCGGAGTCGGGCAGCACGGCGGCGATCGGGCGCTGGCCCAGCGCCTCGTAGTGGGCGACCACCCGCTCGTACGCCGCATCGACGCCGGGCGGGCTCATCGCGAGCACCGAGTTCGCTCGGCGCGCCCTCGACGTCCGGGACCGGCGCAGCAGCCAGTCACCCAGCGGCTCCGTCTCCAGGTCCGGCCACAGCGCCAGCGCGCGCCGCTGGGCCTCGGCGGGCGAGACCCGGTGCCGGGACGACGGGCGGGGCGGGACCGGTTTTCCCGAGACGATGTCCTGGAGGCGGATGGTGACGGGTTCGTGGGACCCCTCGCCGTCGGGCTCGACCACGCAGACCCCGTCGCCCCAGGCCGTGCAGGTGCCCAGCACGTCGGTCATCGCCGGCCCGCCGCTCGGACCGGTTTCGCCCGGCAGCACCCGGCGTACGACGACCCGCTGGCCCACGACATGAGGACCCAAGGACTGGGCACTGGCGTGGGACGGCACGCGGGGATATTAGGCTGAGGGGGTGACCTACGTGATCGCCCAGCCCTGCGTGGACCTCAAGGACCGGGCCTGCGTCGACGAATGTCCGGTCGACTGCATCTACGAGGGCAAGCGGATGCTCTACATCCACCCCGACGAGTGCGTCGACTGTGGGGCCTGCGAGCCGGTCTGCCCGGTGGAGGCGATCTTCTACGAGGACGACACTCCGGAGCAGTGGAAGGGCTACTACGACGCCAACGTCCACTTCTTCGACGAGATCGGCTCGCCCGGCGGTGCCGCGAAGATGGGCGAGATCGACCACGACCACGAGCTGGTGTCGGCGCTGCCGCCGCAGGAGCACGACGAGTAGCCCCCTGACCGTCTCCGCCCGCCTCCCGGACTTCCCCTGGGACAAGCTCGCCGTCCACGCCGAGCGCGCCCGGGCGCACCCCGACGGCATCGTCGATCTGTCCATCGGGACGCCCATCGACCCGACGCCGGCGGTGATCCAGGACGCGCTGCGTGCCGCGGCCGACTCGCCCGGCTACCCGAGCACGATCGGCCTGCCCACCACCCGCCAGGCGGCTCTGGACTGGCTGTCCGGCTCGCACGGCATCACCGGGCTCGGCCTCGACCAGGTGCTGCCGGTGATCGGGTCGAAGGAGCTGATCGCCTCGCTGGCGGTGCAGCTGGGTCTCGGCGAAGGCGACCTGGTCGTCTTCCCGGAGCTCGCCTACCCGACGTACGCCGTGGGGGCCGCGCTGGCTGGTGCGCGTGCGGTCGCGAGTGACTCGCTCACGTCGTTGGGACCCGAGCGCCCCGCCCTGCTCTGGCTGAACTCGCCGTCCAACCCCACGGGCAGGGTGCTGCCGGTGGAGCACCTGCGCAAGGTTGTCGACTGGTGTCGCGAGCGCGGCACCATCCTGGTCTCCGACGAGTGCTACCTGGAGTGCTCATGGGGAGCGGAGCCGGTCTCGGTGCTGCACCCCTCGGTCTGCGGCGACTCCGTCGACGGTCTGTTGGCGGTGCACTCGCTCTCGAAGCGCTCCAACCTGGCCGGGTACCGCTGCGGGTTCGTCGCCGGCGACGCCCGGCTGGTCGGTGAGCTGCTCGCGGTCCGCAAGAACCTCGGGCTGATGATGCCCGGCCCGCAGCAGGTCGCGATGGCGGCGGCCCTCACCGACTCAGCTCACGCGAAGGAGCAGCACACGCGCTACGCCGTACGGCGCTCGGCGCTGCGCTCGGCTCTGGAGGCGGCCGGTTTCCGCATCGACCACTCCGAGGCCTCGCTCTATCTGTGGAGCACCCGTGACGAAGGCTGCTGGGAGACGGTCACGTGGCTGGCCGAGCGGGGGATCCTGGTCGCGCCGGGTGACTTCTACGGCACAGCAGGTGCACACCACGTCCGCGTGGCGTTCACCGCGACCGACGAGCGGATCGACGCGGCCGTCGCGCGGCTGGTCTGAGCACGTCCTCCGACGTTCTTCTGCGCGGCCCCGGTGCCGGGACCTACCCTCGAACCGGGACCTGATCTCGTCGAAGCACAGGGGAACACCGGGGAGCCGGGCCATGGAACTGACCACGACTGCTAGTGCCCTGTCTGGCGCCACGCTGGGCAGCCGACTGCTGACGCGTCCGGCCGACGCGCTGCTCGGCTGGATGCGCCCCCGCGACCCGCGCCTCGCGGCGCGTACGGTCTCCGCGTTGTGCGCCGTGGGCCTCGTCGTGACGGTGGTCACCGTGCCGTTGGGGGTGAACGCCGGGACCGACCTGGACGGGTGGGCGATCGCGCTGGCGGGGGTCTCGCTGCTGCTCGCCGCGATGATCGCCACCGCTGCCTGGTTCTTCGACGAGGCCAGTCGCCTCGCCTGGGCCCTCTGCCCGTTCGCCGCGATCCTCGTCATCGTGCTGGTCGACGTGGCCACACATGACGGGTCGGTGTCGGCCCAGGTCTTCTTCTTCTTCCCGACCGTGTACGGCGCTGCGCTGCTGCCGAGACCGGGAGCCATCCTCGTGACGTGCGCGTCGTTGGCGGGCGAGCTCGTCGTGGTCTTCTCCCAGCTCTCGGTCCGGGAGGCCGTGGTGAGCAGCTGTTACGTCGCAGCGGCCCTGGCGACCGTCGCGGTGATGCTGATCCGCAGCATGGAACGTCAGCACGAGCTCGTCGTCGAGCTGGCCCGCCTGGCCACCATCGATCCGCTGACCGGCCTGGTCACCCGGCGCAGCTTCGACGAGGCGGTGTCGAATGCCCTGGCGCAGCGCGACGGTGATGCGGGCACGTCACTGGTGATCTTCGACGTGGACCGGTTCAAGTCGGTCAACGACCGGTACGGACACCCCGGGGGCGACAAGGTGCTCGTGCAGCTGTCGGAGCTGCTGGTGCAGGCGTCACGCCATGGCGACGTCGTGTGCCGGATGGGCGGGGACGAGATCGCGATGTTGCTGCCGCGCTGCACGATCGACATCGCCCTGCGCCGGGCCGAAGAGATCGTGGAGATGGTGCGCGCAGAGGGGTTCGTGATCTCCGTGGACGACCTGATCCAGGTGTCCATCAGCGCCGGCCTGGCGCACTCGCCGACGCACGGATCGGATCCCCGGACCCTGTACGCCGCGGCCGACGCTGCGCTCTACGACGCCAAGCGCGGTGGCCGGGATCGGGTCGTCACGCGCTAGCGGTCAGGCGCCAGCCGTCAGGCCTAGAGGCCGACGAGCTGGTCGTGGCCGTCGGGCGTCAGGAAGTGCCCGTCGTCGAAGAGGATGATGCCGTTGCACAGCCGGCACCAACCCTGATCGCTGCGATCGGCGACCACGTGGGCGCGGCAACAGTCAGCGGCGTGTACGTCCGGACAAGCCGGTGTATGGCTGCACATCTCGAATTCCTCCCCAGGTCGAGCCCACCCCCGGGACTCGAACGTTCTGTCACCCATTGGACTACCCGGGATCAAGCCACGCACACCATGTGACCGAATCGGTGTCGAAAATCCTCCGATCGGACCAAATCGTGGCCTGGTTGAGATAGTCCGGAAGCACGTTCGGATGACTCAGGGCACCTAGAACGGGCGCCTAGAACACGTCGACGTGCACGTGGTCGCGATGCTCGAGGATCACCGGGTCGCCGGAGCGCTCGGGCGGGTCGTAGTCGCGCCAGCCGTCCCCGGACTTCCCGCCGGCGGTCCAGATCCGGTCGTCGAAGATCACTGTCTTGATCGCGAGCCGGTCGGCCTGGCTGACGAGGTACTGCGCGATCGCCCAGCCGCGGGTCTTGTTGGCCGGCGAGACCGGCCGGACGAACAGGTCGATCGCACGGCCCTCGTAGTGCGCCGACCCCGCCGTGTGACCGGTCGAGACCCCGCCGGGCGCGAAGCCGCCGAGCGGCTGGTCCGGGAACCGCGCCAGCAGGTCGCGCCGTACGCCGTCCGCGCGGGCGGTCAGCCCGGACGCCTTCAGCGAGGTCGACTCGTCGTCGCTGTCGCCAAGTCGGCAGCTGAAGCCCTCGGGCGAGTTGCCGCTCAGCGCCGAGGCCAGCGTGCGGGCGTCGGCCTCGTGGTCGGCGTACGCGTCGGGAAAGCCCGATCGCTGCACCTCCTGCGCGGCGACGGTGATCTCCAGCTGCTCGTAGCCGTCGACCTTCGCGAGCGCGTCGTAGAACGCGTTGGCCGCGTGGACCGGGTCACGGACCTCGTCGAGCGTGCCCCAGCCCTGCGAGGGCCGCTGCTGGAAGAGCCCGGCCGAGTCGCGGTCGCCGCCGTCCAGGTTGCGCAGGTCCGACTCCTGGTACGCCGCGGCGAGGGCGATGGAGGCCGCTCGCGCGGGCATGCCGCGCTGGACGGCGATGGCGGTGATCAGGCCGGCGTACCGCGCCTGGGACGGCTCCATCACCACGCTGTGGTCGCCGACCTCGGCGGTGCACTGGTCGGAGGCGAGGAAGGGCACGACGTCGGACTTGATCGCGAACCAGCCCACGCCCGCCAGCAGCGCCACGACGGCGACGCCGCCTGCGATGACTGCCCCCCGACGCCTCACGGGGGCAAGTGTCCGGGGTCAGCCCAACTCAATTGGCGTGCAACACGGCGTTGAGCGCGACTCCGTCGCTGCGCCACGGGACCGCCTCGACCGCGCCGGTCACCGAGTTGCGGCGGAACAGCACGTTGCTGGCGCCGGACAGCTCGAGGGCCTTGATCACCTTGGGCTTACCCTCGTCGTCGGTGATGGTGACCTTGGTGCCGGCCGTGACGTAGCACCCCGCCTCCACCACGCAGTCGTCCCCGAGCGAGATGCCGAGGCCGGCGTTCGCCCCGATCAGGCAGCGCTTCCCGACCGAGATCACCTCGGTGCCGCCGCCGGAGAGGGTGCCCATGATCGAGGCACCGCCGCCGACGTCGGAGTCCGCGTCGACCACGACGTGCGCGGAGATCCGGCCCTCGACCATCGAGGTCCCGAGCGTGCCGGCGTTGTAGTTGACGAACCCCTCGTGCATCACCGTGGTCCCGTCGGCGAGGTGAGCGCCGAGCCGGACCCGGTCGGCGTCGCCGATGCGGACGCCGGCGGGCAGCACGTAGTCGACCATTCGAGGGAACTTGTCCACGCCGAACACCGTGACTCGCTGACCCGCGGCCATCAGCCGGGCCCGGGTCTGCTCGAAGCCCGCGACCGCACACGGGCCGGCCGACGTCCACACCACATTGGTGAGCTGACCGAAGATCCCGTCCACAGAGATCGTCCGGGGACGAACGATTCGTTGGCTGAGCAGATGGAGCCGCAGCCACGCGTCTTCTGTGGATGAAGGGGCGGCCTGGAGGTCGGCGATCTCCACCAGCCACACCTCGCGGCTCACCCGGCGTACGGCGTCCGGTACTGCCAGGGCCGCCAGCTCGGGGGGCGCGTCGCTCCCGTCGGGGCTCCCGAGCGCGGGCGCGGGGAACCAGGCGTCCAGTACCGCGCCGGTCTCGTCGGTGGTGACGAGGGCGTGGCCCCACGCGTTCGCAGGTGTCTCGCTCACGCGGGCGACTCTACGGAGCGCGGTTGTCGGCACCCCCGCCTAGGGTCGACCGCGTGGTCCACGAGCTGTCGAAGGCCGACGCCCGACAGATCTGTGTGCAGGCCCAGCTCCTCGCCGAGCCGCGGCCCGCCGACCTGCTCGCAGTGGTCCGGCACCTGACCGTGCTGCAGGCCGAGCCGACCGCGCCGCTCGGCGCGCCCAGCGCCGACCTGGTGCTGTGGAGCCGGCTCGGGTCGGCGTACGACCGGGCCGGGCTGCGGGACCTGGTCGACCAGCAGGTGCTGATCGAGCACCAGGGCTTCGTCAGGCCGATCGAGGACATCGCGCTGTTCCGGGCCGAGATGGCGATCTGGCCGGGCCGCGAGCCGCTGCGCGAGTGGCAGCGCGACAACGCCAGGTGGGTCGAGGCCAACAACGGCTGCCGGCTCGAGATCCTCGACCAGCTCCGGCGGGAGGGCCCGCTGCCGACCAGTGCCTTCGACGACACCTGCGAGGTCGCCTGGCCCTCCTCCGGCTGGACCAACCACCGCAACGTCCAGCAACTGCTCAAGCTCATGGTGGCTCGCGGCGAGGTCGCCGCCGCCGGACGCGAGGGACGGCAGAAGCTCTGGGACCTCGCCGAGCGCGTCTACCCCGACGACCCCGTCCCCCTGGCGGAGGAGGCCCGGCAGCTCCGGCAGCAGCGGCGGCTCCGATCGCTCGGGCTGGCCCGCGGGCGTCCCGCCGACCCGGCCTGGGAGGGGTTCAACGTGGGCGAGGTCGGCGAGCGTGCCGTGGTCGAGGGCGTGCGCGGGGAGTGGCGGGTCGAGCCGGCCCTGCTCGACACGCCCTTCGAGGGACGCACGGCCCTTCTCTCGCCGTTCGACCGCCTGGTCCAGGACCGCAAGCGGCTCGACCAGCTCTTCGAGTTCGACTACCTGCTGGAGATGTACAAACCGGTCGAGCAGCGGGTCTGGGGCTACTACGCGCTGCCGGTCCTCCACGGCGACCGGCTGGTCGGGAAGCTCGACGCGACCGCGGAGCCGGCCGAGGGCGTGCTTCGGGTGGACGCAGTCCACGAAGACTTCGAATGGCCGTCCGAGACCCGAGAGGCGGTCGCCGCGGAGATCGAGGACCTCGCCCGCTGGCTCGGCCTCGAGGTCATGTACGTCGACTGACGAGACCCCTACTCGCCGGTCCGGCCGTCGATCGCCTCGCGGAGCAGGTCGAGGTGGCCGCAGTGGCGGGCGTACTCGTAGACCACCTGGATCAGCGCGTCGCGGACCGACCCGATCCGGTCGTCGGGGTCCCAGACGAACTCCAGGTCCGCAGGCTCCAGCCCGTCCATGACCGCGTCGGCTCGGCCGCACATGGCTCGCCAGGTGTCGAAAGCGTCCGCGACCACCGCCTCGTCGGCCACCGCGTCGCGGAACTGCGCGTCCCAGTCGCCGTCGGGCACGTAGGGCTGCGGCTCGTCTGCCCGGGACAGTGTCAGCACGAACCAGTAGTGCTCCATCTGCGCCAGGTGTCGGACCAAGCCCAGCACCGACAGGTCCGAGGGCGGTACGGAGCGGGCCGCGAGCTGCTCGGGCGACAGCCCTTCGGCCTTCCGCTCCACCGTGGCCCTGAGGTCGACGAGCCAGCGGCGCAGAACCTCGAGCTCGGTCATTGGCCGGTCCGCCCGTCGATGCACTCGCGGAGCAGGTCGGCGTGGCCGCAGTGCCGGGCGTACTCCTCGATCATGTGCACGACCAGGTCCCGGATGCTCACCACCGCGTCGTCCGGATGGCCGGGGATCGGGAGCTCGCGCCCGAGGTCGGACTCGGGTATGCCGTCGAACCACTCCTCGGCCGCAGCGATCTCGCGGCGCCAGCTCGCGAACGCGTCGTCCGCGCACTCCTGGGTCGGCTCGACGGCGTTGAAGTCGAAGTCGTCGTCCTCGGCGCTCCAGAAGATCCGCTCCGCACCACTTGCCTGGGCCACGCGCTGGAACCAGCTGTTCTCGACCCGCGCCATGTGCCGGACCAGCCCGAGCAGGCTCATCGTGCTCGGCGGGACGCTGCGGGTGGCCAGCTGCTCAGGCGTGAGCCCGTCGCACTTCAGCCCCAGGGTGAGCCGGTAGTTGGCGAGGTACTCGACGTACGTCGCCTTCTCGCCCTGCGGATTTCCTTGGGTGCGCGGGTCCTGGCCGTCCGGCAGCCACATGTCGCTCATGGCGACCAGCCAACCATCAGAGGCGGACGCTTGGCGTCCGGGTTCTCCGGCCGGCACCTTCTGCCAGGCTCGCGGTCGACGATGGGGATCGCCTCGACAGAGGTCGTAGCGTGCACTCGTGGGCCACGGCGAGCTGATTGTGATCTTCGGGCCTCCGGCGGTCGGCAAGATGACGGTGGGCCGCGCGGTCTGCGACCGGACGGACTTCAGGTTGTTCCTGAACCACCACACGATCGAGCCGCTCGTGGAGGTCTTCGGCTTCGGCACGCCGGGCTTCGTGACGCTGAACAGCGAGTTCCGCCGCCGGGTTGTCGAGGAGGCCGCGGCCTCGGGCATCCGCCTGATCTTCACCCTCGTCTGGGACCTCCTGGGCGCCCGGGACGCCGAGTGGGTGAGTGACATGGTCGCTCCCTACGCCGATGCCGGTCTGCCCGTCTCCTTCGTCGAGCTCGCCGCCGACTTCGAGACCCGGCTGGGTCGCAACCGCGGTGAGGACAGGTTGCTGGCGAAGCCGTCGAAGCGTGACCTCGCGTGGTCCGACGGGCACCTGCACGAGCTCGAGGGGCGCGCGGTGATGAACACCGACCGGGCCGTGCCGACGCCGGCTGATGCTGTGCTCTCCTCTCATCGTCACCTGAAGGTCGACAACCAGCAGCCGGACCCTCAAGCGACGGCCGAGCTGGTCGTGGCCTGGCTCGCCGGCAACTGATTGGCTCCGGCTCGCTCCGACGCCGTACCCTTCCGGTACAGGCGTTCGAGCCGTCATCAGCGGCGAGCCCCGGGAAGAAAGCGCAAGCAAGTAGAACCCGGCGGGTGGGCCCGTCACAGCCGACAACGAGTGGTCCCGCGAAGCGGGGCAATCGAGGTGGTACCGCGGCGCAAGTCGTCCTCGTGAAGAGACCGACTGGACGACGTACCGCAGGAGCCCCAGATGACGTACCCGAAGGCCTCGACCTCCGACTCCGCCGGCGTCCCGTCGAGCCCCCGCTTCCCCGAGATCGAGGAGCGGGTGCTGGCCTACTGGGAGCAGGACGGCACCTTCCAGGCCAGCGTCGACGCGCGCGAGGCGGGGCACGACGGCGCCAACGAGTTCGTCTTCTACGACGGACCGCCCTTCGCCAACGGGCTGCCGCACTACGGCCACCTGCTGACGGGCTACGTCAAGGACATCGTCCCGCGCTACCAGACCATGCGGGGCCGCAAGGTCGAGCGCCGGTTCGGCTGGGACACCCACGGCCTGCCCGCCGAGCTCGAGGCGATGCGGCTCAACGGGATCAAGACCACCGACGAGATCCTCGAGCTGGGCATCGAGAAGTTCAACGAGGCCTGCCGCGCCTCGGTGATGAAGTACACCGGCGAGTGGCGCGACTACGTCACCCGGCAGGCGCGCTGGGTCGACTTCGACCACGACTACCGCACCTACGAGCCCGACTACATGGAGTCGGTGATCTGGGCCTTCAAGCAGCTCTACGACAAGGGCTGGGTCTACGAGGGCTTCCGGGTCCTGCCGTACTGCTGGAACGACGAGACCCCGCTCTCGAACCACGAGCTGCGCATGGACGACGACGTCTACCGGATGCGCCAGGACCCGGCGGTCACGGTGGGCTTCCCGGTCACCTCCGACGGGCCGCTGCGCGACGCCCTGCTGCTGACCTGGACGACGACACCATGGACCCTGCCCAGCAACCTGGCGGTGATGGTCGGCACCGCGATCGACTACGTGGCGGTCGAGCACGACGGGACGCGCATGCTGCTCGCCGAGTCGCGGCTGCCGGCGTACGCGCGAGAGTTCGGCGACCATCCCGACGTCGTCTGGCGCGGCAAGGGCGCGGACCTGGTGGGCCTGACCTACGCACCGCCGTTCGCCTACTACGCCGGGCATGAGAACGCGTTCCGGGTCGTGCCGGCCGACGACGCCGTCACCACCACGGACGGCACCGGACTGGTGCACAGCGCCGGCGCCTTCGGTGAGGTCGACAAGGAGGTGACCGACCGCGAGGGCATCGAGGCGGTGATGCCGGTCGCCAAGGACGGCCGGTTCACCGAACCGGTGTCGGACTACGCAGGGATGAACGTCTTCGACGCGAACCTGCAGATCATCGACCACCTCAAGGCCGCGACCTCCGGCCGGGGCGAGACCGGCTCGGTCACGCCGGGCACGGTGCTCCTGCGCCGCGAGACCTGGGACCACAGCTATCCGCACTGCTGGCGCTGCCGCGAGCCGCTGATCTACAAGGGCGTCTCGTCGTGGTTCGTCGAGGTGACGGCGTTCAAGCAGCGGATGCTCGAGCTCAACCAGGAGATCAACTGGGTTCCCGGCCATGTCAGGGACGGTCAGTTCGGCAAGTGGCTGGAGAACGCCCGTGACTGGTCGATCACCCGCAACCGGTTCTGGGGCTCGCCGGTGCCGGTGTGGCGCTCCGACGACGAGGCGTACCCGCGGATCGACGTCTACGGCTCCTTCGAGGAGCTCGAGCGCGACTTCGGCCGGCTGCCGCAGGACCGCGACGGCACCCGCGACCTGCACCGGCCCTACGTCGACGAGCTGACCCGGCCCAATCCTGACGACCCGACCGGCCGATCCACGATGCGCCGGGTCGCGGACGTGCTCGACGTGTGGTTCGACTCGGGCTCGATGTCGTTCGCCCAGAACCACGTCCCGTTCGAGAACGAGGAGTGGTTCCTGCACCACTTCCCGGCCGACTTCATCGTCGAGTACATCAACCAGACCCGCGGCTGGTTCTACACCTTGCACATCCTGGCCACCGGGATCTTCGACCGGCCGGCGTTCGAGAACTGCATCAGCCACGGCATCGTGCTCGGCTCGGACGGGCTCAAGATGAGCAAGTCCCTTCGCAACTACCCCGACGTGCGCGAGGTCTTCGACCGCGACGGCGCCGACGCGATGCGCTGGTTCCTCATGGCGTCGCCGATCGTGCGCGGCGGCAACCTGATCGTGACAGAGCAGGGCATCCGTGACGCCGTGCGGTTCGTGATGATCCCGCTGTGGAACAGCTGGTACTTCTTCCAGCTCTACGCCAACTCGTCCCGACACGACGCGACGCGGCGTACCGACTCGACAGACCCGCTGGACCGCTACCTGCTGGCCAAGTGCCGGCAGTTCGTCGAGCAGGCCACTGCCGAGATGGACGACTACGCCATCGCGGATGCCTGCGACACCACGCGGAACTTCCTCGACGTGCTCACGAACTGGTACATCCGTCGCTCCCGCGATCGGTTCTGGGGTGACAACGCCGACGCGTTCGACACGCTCTACACGGTGCTCGAGACGGTCTGCCGGGTCACCGCGCCGCTGCTGCCGCTGACCACGGAGGAGGTCTGGCGCGGGCTGACCGGTGAGCGCTCGGTGCACCTGGCCGACTGGCCCCTGGCCTCCGAGCTCCCGGCGGACGACGCACTCGTGGCGGCGATGGACAAGGTCCGCGAGGTCTGCTCGGCCACGTCCGCGTTGCGCAAGGCCGGCAACCTCCGCAACCGGCTGCCGCTCGCGACACTGACCGTCGTGGTCGACGACCCGTCGTCACTCGAGGGGTTCGAGTCGATCGTGGCCGACGAGGTCAACGTGAAGTCGATCCGGCTGCTTGCCGCCGACGCGCCTGAGGCTGCGTCGTACGGCCTCTCGCAGAAACTCACCGTGAACGCCCGGGCCGCCGGACCTCGGCTCGGGCGCGACGTGCAGAAGGCGATCCAGGGCTCCAAGTCCGGCGACTGGTCGGTGGCCGATGACGGCACCGTCACCGCCGGCGGGCTGACCCTGGAGGAGGGGGAGTACACCCTCGAGACCGTGGCCGGCTCAGCGGGCTCGGCCGACGCGGTCGGCGTGCTGCCCACCGGGGGCTTCGTCGTCCTCGACACCGCCGTGACGCCAGAGCTGGCGGCCGAGGGGCTGGCGCGCGACCTGGTCCGCGCCGTCCAGCAGGCCCGCCGAGACGCCGGTCTCGACGTCTCCGACCGGATCGCGCTGACCGTGGCCGGCTCGGACGCCGTCCAGGCCGCCGCCCGCACGCATGAGCAGCTGATCACCGCCGAGACCCTCGCGACGTCGTACGTCGTGACGGCCAACGGCGACGGGACCGAGGTCGCGGTTGGCGACGGCGAGAAGGCCCGGGTCTCTGTGGACAAGGCCTGACGTCCGCCGCCCTGTGGACAGCACCTGGACGATTTCGGGTGACCTCTCTCGCCGACCCGTCGTTACTGATCACCAGTAACGACGGCTCGGCGCGAAATCGGCGGTGACCCGTCGTTACTGATCAGCAGTAACGACGGCTCGGCGCGAAATCGGCGGTGACCCGTCGCTACTGATCACCAGTAACGACGGGTCGGCGCACCCCGTTAGTCGTCGCTGTGGTGGCGGGCGTAGTGGGCGCGGAGCGGGTCCGCGCCGAAGTCGTCGCGCAGGTGCCGCCAGACCGAGTGGGCGTGGTTGGCGTCGTCCTGGGTGTTGTCGTACTCGATCAGGAAGTCGGGAGCGGTGACGCAGTAGTAGTGGCCGCGGCCGGGACCGCTCTCGGTCGGACCGGCCCAGGCGAACCTGATCGCGTCGAGACCGGCCTCCTCAGCGTCGCGCCAGCAGCGGTCGGCGTACGACGCCGGCGCCCGGTCGAGGTAGCGGCGGACGAGCCGGTCCAGGAGCTCCTGCTGGTCGGGCCGGAGGAGGTCTCTGCCGATGCCTGTCGGTAACAGCGACGGGTCGGCCACCGGGTCGTGACGGGTGAGGATGTCGTCGGGCGCGACGTCGGCGCTGATGCCGAGCGCGCGCTGGTCGGGATCCAGCCCCGAGGCGAGCGCGCGCGCCAGGTCCTCCTCGAGGCCGAGCAGGCGGCGGCCCGCATCTGGCCCCGACGGGATGACGGCGGGCTCGCTGCCGATGAAGTGGGGAGTGAGCGTCGTGGTGTCACCGGCCACGATCACGTGGACCGCCAGGTGGTGGCCGTTGATCCGCCAGCCCCAGGGCTCGTCGCCGGACGGGTCGCCGAGCACCCGCACGTAGTAGCGGTCGCCGTCGGGCGGGGCGCCGCTCACGAGCTCCCGGCGTACTCGCTCGACCTCGATCGCACCGACGGCGAGCTCTCCGCCTGTCGTCGAGTGCGCCGCGTCGACCATCTCGAGGACCAGGCCGTGTTGGGCCGGGCTGACGTCCTCCAGGCTGAGGCCCGGACGGTCACCGGGCAGGTAGCTCCACTGGGTCAGCCGAGGATCGGCGAGCGACCCCCGCGCCAGGTCCGCCTGCGCGTCGTCCAACGTGTCGAGCAGCGCGAGAGCGGTCCGAGTGATCGGATCGGCGGTCTTGTGCATGGGGAACCTCCTGGCGGCAACGCAACGTGGCGCCGGGGCCGAAGTCAAGCGCTCGCCGTGAGTCCCAGCCGTCCGACCAGCTTGTCGAGGTGGGCCAGCACCTCGTCCTCGGACTTGTCCGGGACACCCCAGATCAGCTCGGAGACGCCGGCCTCGGCCCAGGCCATGAGGTCGTCGGGGTCGGGGCGGAAGGCGATCAGCACCCTGATGTCGGGGATGCCGTCGCGGCCGGCCTCGGTCCAGGCCGTCTTGAGGGCCTCGACCTGGCCGCTGATGTCGGTCTGGGTGGGCGTGGTCATCCAGCCATCGGCGTGCGCGGCGATCCAGGCGAAGGTCTTGGGGCCACCACCGGCTCCGATGATGAGAGGGATGTGCGGCTGGATCGGCTTGGGGTAGGCCCAGGACGGCCCGAACGACACGAACTCGCCGTCGTACGTCGCCTCCTCCTGCGTCCACAGCGCGCGCATCGCCTCGACGTACTCGCGGAGCACCGTGCGGCGCCTGCCAGCAGGCACGTGATGGTCCTCGAGCTCGTCGGTGTTCCAGCCGAAGCCCGCCCCGATCGCGACCCGGCCGCCGGAGAGGTGGTCGAGGGTGGCGATGGCCTTCGCGAGCGTGATCGGGTCGGACTCGACCGGCAGCGCGACCGCGGTCGACAGCCCGATGCGCGTGGTGACGGCGGCGGCGGTCGCCAGCGAGATCCACGGGTCGAGGGTGCGCGTGTAGCGGTCGTCGGGCAGGCTCTCGTCGCCGGTGCCCGGGTGCGCGGCGGTCCTCTTCACCGGGATGTGGGTGTGCTCGGGGACGTAGAACGTGTCGAAGCCCCGGTCCTCGGCCGCCCTGGCCAGCCCGGCGGGCGTGATCCCGCGGTCGGAGGAGAAGAGCACCAGCCCGTTGCGCATGGCCGAAGCGTAGGGCAGAACTAGAACGAGTTCTAGTTTCGGCGGGCTCAATGAGGGGGAGCCGTCGGCCTGATTGACTGGGCCGGTGCCCGACCTGGACCTCACAGCCGACGCCGTCGCCCTCACGGTGCAGCTCGTCGACATCGAGTCCGTCAGCAAGAACGAGCTGGCCATCGCGGACGCGGTCGAGGCGGCGCTGCGCGAGCTGGGCCACCTCACGGTGAGCCGGCACGGCAACACGCTGGTCGCTCGCACCGACCTCGGCCGCGGCGAGCGGGTCGTGATCGCCGGCCACCTCGACACGGTGCCGCTCAACGACAACCTGCCCGCCCGGCGTGAGATGACGGAGCACGGCGAGCTGCTGCACGGCCTCGGCACCTGCGACATGAAGGGCGGCGACGCGGTCATCCTGCGGCTGGCCGCGACCGTCCCGGAGCCGAACCGCGACGTCACCTACCTCCTCTACGAGTGCGAGGAGATCGAGACCGAGTTCAACGGCCTCAACCTCCTCGGCCAGAGCCACCCCGAGCTGATGCAGGCCGACTTCGCGATCCTGATGGAGCCCTCGAACGCCGAGGTCGAGGCGGGCTGCCAGGGCACGCTGCGGGTCGAGGTGCGGGCGACCGGCGAGCGGGCGCACTCGGCGCGCAGCTGGAAGGGCGTCAACGCGATCCACCGGGCCACCCCGATCCTCGAGCGGCTCACGGCGTACGAGCCGCGGATGCCGATCATCGACGGGCTGGAGTACCACGAGGGACTCAACGCCGTCTCCATCCGCGGTGGCGTCGCCGGCAACGTACTGCCCGACGAGTGCGTGGTCGAGGTCAACTACCGGTTCGCCCCCGACCGCAGCGAGGCCGAGGCGCAGGAGTTCGTCGTCGACTTCTTCAAGGGGTACGACGTCACGGTCACCGACAGCGCCCCCGGCGCGCTGCCCGGGCTGGACCTGCCGGCCGCCAAGGCGTTCATCGAGGCCGTGGGTCGCGAGGTCAACCCCAAGTTCGGGTGGACCGACGTGGCACGCTTCACCAGCCTCGGAATCCCGGCGGTCAACTTCGGCCCCGGCGACCCGATGCTCGCCCACAAGCAGGAGGAGCACGTGCCCGTGGAGCACATCGAGCGCTGCGAGCGGCAGCTGCGGGAGTGGTTGTCCTAGTGCCTCGCCTGGAGGATCTCGGTGCGCTTCGCGCACTGATTGCACCTACATCGCGGCGTTGCCGTCGCTCGATGATGGGCCTACAGCGTCGTCGCTCCGGCGTCTTGCGCTGCAGGCACACTGAGCACGCCAACCAAACCGACATCTCCCAGGCGAGGCACTAATGGTCAGGTCGAAGTCGAAGGGCCCGGTCATCCAGCGCCGCGACCAGGTCGACGGCAGCACCACCGACCAGCGGCTGCTCGACTCGCGCGGTCCGACCGACTGGGTGCACGCCGATCCATGGCGGGTCCTGCGCATCCAGGCCGAGTTCGTCGAAGGCTTCGGCGCGCTGGCCGAGCTCGGACCCGCCATTGCGGTCTTCGGGTCGGCCCGGACGCCGCCCGACCATCCGACGTACGCCCTGGCCCAGCGGCTGGGGGCCGCCCTGGCGACCGCCGGATTCGCGGTGATCACCGGTGGCGGTCCGGGAGCGATGGAGGCGGCCAACAGAGGTGCCAGCGAGGCGGGCGGCGTCAGCGTGGGGCTCGGCATCGAGCTGCCGTGGGAGTCCGGCCTCAACGAGTGGGCGGACGTCGGGATCAACTTCCGCTACTTCTTCGCCCGCAAGACGATGTTCGTGAAGTACTCCCAGGGGTTCGTGGTGCTGCCCGGCGGGTTCGGGACCCTCGACGAGCTGTTCGAGGCGCTCACGCTGGTGCAGACCAAGAAGGTCACCCGGTTCCCGACGGTGCTCGTCGGCAGCGAGTACTGGGCCGGCCTGCTGTCCTGGATGAAGGACGTCTGCCTGGCCGACGGCAAGATCAGCCCGGCCGACCTGGAGATGCTCGTGCTCACCGACGACCTCGACGAGGCGGTCCAGCTGATGGTGGACGCCAGGGAGGCCAGGTGATGGTGAGGTGACCCGGCCATGATGTGGTTCTTCGCGATTCTCGTCGTCCTGGTCATGGGCGGCGTCGCGGCGCTCGCCGCCGGGCGAGGTGCCCCGATGTCAGAGGCGTACGACGACCGGCCCGATGCGCTGGTCCCGAAGGACGGTCCGCTCGGCGCCGAGCACGTGCGCAAGGTGCGGTTCTCGCTGGCATTCCGGGGCTACCGGATGTCCGAGGTCGACGCGCTGCTGGACAGGCTCGCGCGTCAGCTCGAGCCGGTCGAGCCGCCGCCCTCGGAGGCCAATGCGGACTCCGAGGTCGCAGGTCAAGGTGACGTTGCCGAGACGCCCCCGGTTCGGGACGCTCGTGGCGACGACCCGTTGACGTAAGGCACACTCTCGCCCGTGTCGCTGCCCGTGGTCATCTACGTTCTCACCGCGCTCGCCGCGGTGGTCGTGGTGCTCACCCGCCTACGGATGCGGGGCGGGCAGGGTGCCGGCCGGTTCCATGTCGGCAACCGGCTGCTCGACGTCCACACGGTCTGCGGTGTGCTCGCGCTGTGCGTCTGGACCATCTTCCTGATCGCACCAGAGGACTCGCCGGTCGGGACCTCGACGTTCGGGATCATCGGCCTCGGGTTGTTCTGGATCGTGACCGTCGCCGGCCTGCTGATCCTGGTCCGCTGGCTGCCGAGCCACGGCAAGCACGCGTCCGAGGGAAAGCAGGACACATGGTCGGAAGGGCCGGGTCTCTCCGTCCTCGCGCACATTGGCATGCTGGTCGGCGTGATCCTCTTCACCTACGCCTACCTGACCAACGTGGTGTGAGCCGGCTCGTCCGGACCGTCGTGCTCCTGGCCGCCCTCGTGGCAGTGCCGCTCGGCGTACCCACCACCTCGACAGCGCAACAGCAGACCGCCGCGCCGCGCGCCGGCAACGTGCTCGAGAGCCGCGTGCTCGGCAAGTCCGTCCGCGGCAGGCCGATCACCGCCTGGCACCTGGACAACCGCCCCATCGGGAAGCGCAAGGGCCCGACGGTGGTGCTGATCGCGGCCATGCACGGCAACGAGGGCGCGCCCCGCCGGATCCTCCAGACGCTGCGCCGTGCGCGCGCGATACACGGCGTCGACGTGTGGCTGGTCCCGGTCTACAACCCGGACGGGTTCGCCGCGCACCACCGACGCAATGCGCACGGCGTCGACCTCAACCGCAACTACCCGTACCACTGGGCCGACCTCGACGGGAACTACGAGTCCGGCCCGCGCCCGGGATCCGAGCCGGAGACGAAGGCGATGATGCGGTTCCTGAGCGACATCCGCCCGGACTACCTGCTCAGCTTCCACCAGCCGCTGCACGGCGTGGACACCGACAACAAGCGGCCCGGCTTCTCACGACACGTGGCGCGCACGCTCCACCTGCCCGCCACCACCCTGGACTGCGGCGGCGTCTGTCACGGGACGATGACCGGCTGGTTCAACCACCACTTCAAGGGCTTCGCGCTCACCGTCGAGTACGGCGCGCACCCTCCGCGCCGGCTGATGCAGGTCACCGCCCCGCGCCAGGTGCTCAGGATCTTCGACGCGTTCGGGTCGTTCGGCGGCTAGCTGACCGGCAGCCCGGGGCGGCGGTGGGTCAGCAACCGCCGTACACAGGTGGGCGGCGGGCCTGCAACCTCTGTCCACGTGGAGAGTGGGTGCCGGGCCACCGCCACCCCGCATGCGCTGCGGACAACAGTTGCTCGGCCACCGCTGCCCGGCCCGAGGCAGGCGGCTCACCTCCCGTTGAAGACCGGCTTCTCCTTGGCCACGAACGCCGCGACGGCGGCGCGGTGGTCCGCCGTCGCGCCGGTGCGGTTCATCATCTGGCCCTCGAGCACCAGCGCCTCCTCGAACGTGTGCGAGGCCGCGAACCCGACCGAACGGCGCATCGAGCCGAGCGCCACCGTCGGACCGGCCGCCAACCGTCCGGCCACGTCGGCCACGGTCGCGTCGAAGTCGTCGGCGGCGACCACCTGCGTGGCCAGGCCGAGGGACAGTGCCTCGTCGGCCTTGATGGTGCGCGGGAAGTAGAGGAGCTCCATCGCCTTGGCGGGCCCCACCAGCCGTTGCAGCGTGTAGCTGGAGCCGGTGTCGCAGGAGAGCGCGACGTTGGCGAAGGCGAGGTTGAAGCCGGCGGTGTCGGCGACGATCCGCAGGTCGCAGGCGAACGCGAGCGACGCACCGGCACCGGCCGCGACGCCGTTCACCGCGGCGACCACGGGCTTCTCCATCGACACCAGCGCCAGCACCGTCGGGTTGTAGTGCTGCTCGACGGTCGTGAACAGCTCGTCGCTGCTGCCGGACTCCAGCAGCTGGATGTGCTCCTTGAGGTCCTGGCCGGTGCAGAACGCCCGTCCGGTGCCGGTGAGCACCACGCACCGGGCGGCCGGGTCCTCGGCCGCGTGCTGCACGGTGTCGCGCAACAGCTCCTTGGTCGCGATGTCCAGGCTGTTCATCGCGTCCGGGCGGTTCAGCCGGATCGTGGCCACCCCATCGGTGACGTCGTACAGGACCGGGGCGCTCTCGGCGTTCGACGCAGACATGGATGCAGTCATGGGACGCAGTGTGCCCTCTGCCGCGTTGCATGAGGGATAATGGTCCCGCGCCCGTACGGCGTCCTCGGGTCCGCTGGCCCGAGTTCTTGTGTATGGAAAGGCAGGGTGCCGCATGGCGGCGATGAAGCCGCGGACCGGCGACGGTCCGCTGGAGGTCACCAAGGAAGGCCGCGGCATCGTGATGCGCGTGCCCCTGGAGGGCGGTGGCCGCCTCGTCGTGGAACTCAACGCCGAGGAGGCGGGCGCTCTCGGTGACGCCCTGAAGGACGTCGTCGGCTGATGCCTACTGGTCTCTCTCGGGGGACCACGACCCGGTGAGCTCCTCGCCGACGCTGCCGCCCCAGGTCACTCCGCCCGAGTTCGCTGTCACGGCGACCCGTCCGCACGCCCTCGCGGGCGTGGACGTGATCGCGCTCCCAGTGCTCGAGGGTGCCGACGGCCAGGCCCCGGTCCTGGGCCCGGGAGCGGTAGAGGTCGGTGAGCTGCTCGGCGTGGACCTGATCGCGGTGCTCGAGGCGGACCGGGCGTCGGGCAAGGTCGGCGAGGTGAGCGTGCTGCCGGTCCCGCTGGGCGCCCCGGAGAACGCCGAGCTGCGCCAGGTCCTGCTCGTCGGGCTCGGCACCGCCAGTGCCGACGACTTCCGCCGGGCCGGCGCCACGCTGGCCCGGGCGGTGCTCGACCGGGCCGCGGTGGCCACCACGATCACCGCGGTCGAGCCCTCGGTCGGCCTGCAGCCGTTCGTCGTCGGCACGATCCTGGGCTCCTTCGCGTTCGCATGGCGCAAGGAGCCGTCCGAGCACGTGCCCGCCGCCCGCGTCGTACTGGCAGGCCTGGCCGAGGACGACCGGCCGGCCCTGGAGCGGGCGGTCGCGATCGGTGGGGCGAGCTGGCGGGCCCGCACGCTCGCCTCTGTGCCGTCCAACCTCAAGAACCCCGCCTGGCTCGCCGACCAGGCCGTCACTCTGGCAGGCGAGGCCGGGCTCGGGGTCACGGTCTGGGACGAGAAGCGGCTGGCCGACGAGGGGTTCGGAGGCATCCTCGGCGTCGGTCAGGCCTCGGCGACGCCGCCGCGACTGATCCGGCTCGACTACACGCCCCGCCAGGAATCAGGCAGAGGGAAGACGAGGAAAGCGCCCACCGTGGTGCTGGTGGGGAAGGGCATCACCTTCGACACCGGCGGCCTGTCGATCAAGCCCGGCGAGTCAATGGTCAACATGAAGCGCGACATGACGGGCGGCGCCATCGTCATGTCCGTCATGGCCGCGCTGGCCGACGTCGGCTGCCGCGTGCCGGTCGTGGGACTCGTCCCGACGGCCGAGAACGCCATAGGCGGCAACGCGCTGCGCCCCGGTGACGTGGTCCGTCACTACGGCGGCCGCACCTCCGAGGTCACCAACACCGACGCCGAGGGCCGCCTGGTTCTCGCCGACGCGATGGCGTGGGCCGTCGCCCACCTCGACCCCGCGGCGCTCGTCGACGTGGCCACGCTGACTGGCGCAGTGAAGGTGGCGCTCGGACAGCAGGTCGGCGGGGTGTTCGCCAACGACGACACGCTCGCCGACACGCTCCTCGAGTGCGGCGCGAGCACCGGCGAGCCGCTGTGGCGGTTCCCGCTGGCAGCGGTCTACGAGGAGCGGCTCTCGTCCCGGGTCGCCGACTCCGACAACGCGGGCAGCGGGCCGGGCGCGATCATCGCCGCCCTGTTCCTCCAGCACTTCGCCGGCGACGTGCCGTGGGCACACCTCGACCTCGCCTCGACCGGCGACGCCCCCGCCGACTACTACGAGTACTCCAAGGGCCCCACCGGCTTCGGCGCCCGGCTGCTGCTCGACTGGCTCGGCTCCGAGGATCCGCTCTCGGGCATCGGAACAGGGTGAACGGCCTCACCGTCCGCTGGTCGCTGGCAGACGCGCCCGCCGGTGTCGAGGACGAGCTCGCGTCGTACGTCGCGGAGACCTCGCACGCGCGGTTCAGCGTGATGGATGGTCTGCGGTTCAAGACCTGGCGCTGCGTGCCGGGCGATTGGTTCGAGGGCTGCTACGTCTTCGAGGACGACGCTGCGCGGTCCGCCTTCCAGGAGACGTTCATCGCCGGCGCGGCTGAGTCGCCCGGGTCGCAGATCGTCGGGAGCCCGCCGATCCTCGTCGAGCCGTGCTCGATCGTCGCCGTGGCCGAGGGTGCGTCGGGCTTCGTGGCCGCGCCGCGGGCCGAGTAACCAGCGCTACTCCGACTCGGGAGTCCACTCCTTCTTGGCGAGCAGCAGCCCGTCACCGACCGGCAGGAGCACCGGGACCAGGCTGTCGTCGTCCCCGACCGCGCGGATCAGCTCGCGGATGGCCAGCGTGTCGTCGTCGCGGACCGACGGGTCGGCGACCCGGTCGTGCCACAGCGCGTTGTCGAACGCCACGACGCCGCCGGGGCGGAGCAGCCGGAGTGCCTCGGTGAGGTAGGCGGTGTACTCGGCCTTGTCGCCGTCAACGAAGGCGAGGTCGTAGTGGCCGTCGGTGAGCCGGGGGAGCACGTCGAGGGCTGCGCCGGCGATGGTGCGGGCGCGCTGGGTCGGGATGCCGGCCTCGTTGAACGTCTCGCGGGCCAGCCGCTGGTGCTCGGTCTCGATGTCGACCGTGGTCAAGATGCCGTCGGAGCGCATCCCGCGCAGGAGCCACAGCCCCGAGACACCTGTGCCGGTGCCGATCTCCACCACGGCGCGGGCCTCCATGACCGACGCGAGGAAGCACAGCGCGGCCCCGCCACCAGGGCCGATCGCGACCACGCCGACCTCCTGGGCGCGCTCGCGGGCACGGGTGAGGACGTCGTCCTCGGCGACGAAGGCCTCCGCGTAGGACCAGCTCTGGGTACTGATCGGGTCCGTCACGGAAAAAACCTAGCGCGATCCAGGCCCAATAGTCGGGAACAGCCAGCGGGAACACCGCCGCGCCTTCGTCCGTTCACCCCACTGAACGCTCACAGGGAACATTTAGGAAGACGGCGTACCGTCACCATCCCCGAGCGGCCCCAAGATCAGGAGACCCGAGGACCCATGGACGACGTTGCTGGCACTGAGCCGGGCGCCGTACCGACCTGGGACGAGATCGTCGACCAGCACTCGGACCGCGTCTACCGGCTCGCCTACCGGCTGACCGGCAACCGGCACGACGCCGAGGACCTCACGCAGGAGGTCTTCGTGCGGGTCTTCCGCTCGCTGTCGACCTACACCCCCGGCACCTTCGAGGGCTGGCTGCACCGCATCACCACCAACCTCTTCCTCGACCAGGCCCGCCGCAAGCAGCGGATCCGTTTCGACGCGATGACCGAGGAGCGGGCGGACAGGCTGACCAGCGCCTCGCCGAGCCCCGACACCGCGTACGCCGACCAGCGGTTCGACGACGACGTGGAGCACGCTCTCCAGGCACTGCCACCTGACTTCCGCGCAGCCGTGGTGCTCTGCGACGTCGAGGGACTGTCGTACGAGGAGATCGCCGAGATCCTGGGCGCCAAGCTCGGCACCGTGCGCTCGCGGATCCACCGTGGGCGGGCGCTCCTCCGCAAGGCGCTGGCGCACCGTGCCCCTGGGACCGGCCGGGCTCGCTATTCCGGCCCGCTGGCCGCGCCGCTGCGGCCGATCCGAGGGCGAGTGTGATGATCCTGCACCTCGGCGATCGTGTCAGCGCGCTCCTCGACGGCCAGATGTCCGCGCCCGAGGAGGAGCGGGCCTGGGCGCACGTGCACGCCTGTCACCAGTGCCGCGACCTCGTCGAGCGCGAGGGCTGGATCAAGACCCGGCTGGCCGGGCTCTCCTTCGACACCGCGTGCGCGCCGTCCTCGCTCAAGGGGTCGCTGCTCTCGTCGTTGTCGGCCGGGCTGCCTCCCGGCGACCTCTACCTCGCCTCTGAGCCGGACCCTCGCCCGCGCCGGGTCTCACTCGTCGCCCTGGGTGGTGGCGCAGCCGGAGCGGCCGTGATGGGGGTGCTGGCGCTGGGCGCCGCGCCCGCCGACGCGCCGACCGTTGACCGTCGCGCACCGACGACGTCGATCACCACCCCGGCGCCGGTCGGGCTCAGCATGCACAACCGGCGCGCGGTGCCCCTGCCCTGACCTGGGTGATCCGACCCCTTCCGGTGTGGGATTTCGCGCTACCGGGAACAATGGCGGTGTGAATGACGAGTACGGCGCCGTCCCGGGATACGAGGAGACCCAGCCGCTGGGTACTTCGCTCGGGCCCCGGCCCTCCTGGACGCCGCCGTCGTCGTACCCACCGCCCGGCTCGACCGCCCACCTGCCCGAGTCGACCTCGCCGGCCCACCTGGAGCCCGTCTCGACCCGACCGGCCGGCTGGATGTGGCCGGCGATCGCTGTCATCGCACTGGTGCTCGGCCTGACCGGCGGTGTGGCCGGCAGCGTGATCTACAACCGGACCAGCGACCAGTCGTCCGCCTCCGACGGCGGCACCGGCCCCGGGCTGGACACGACCAGCGTCCAGACAGTCGCGCCGATCAAGGGCGGCAAGACCTCGGTCGCTGCCGTCGCGCAGGAGCTGCTGCCGAGCACGGTGCAGATCTCCGCGGAGTACGACGGCCAGGAGGGTGGTGCGACGGGCTCGGGCTTCGTGATCGACGACGCCGGCCACGTCATCACCAACAACCATGTGGTCGAGCAGGCCGCCTCGGACGACGGGCCGATCGAGATCGTGGACCAGGACGGCAACCGCTACGAGGCCACCGTGGTCGGCCGCTCGCCGGTCTACGACCTCGCGGTCCTCTACTCCGACGAGGCCAAGGAGATGAAGCCCGCCGCGCTCGGCGAGTCCCAGGCGCTGCACGTCGGAGACCCCGTCGTGGCGATCGGTTCGCCCCTCGGCCTCTCGTCCACGGTGACCGCCGGCATCGTCTCGGCGCTGCAGCGACCGGTCACCACCGGCGGCTCGGCCGAGGAGTCGTCGTACATCAACGCCGTACAGACCGATGCCGCGATCAACCCAGGCAACTCCGGCGGCCCGCTGGTGAACATGCTCGGCCAGGTCATCGGCGTCAACTCCGCCATCGCCACCACCGGCGGCACCACGGGCGACGACCAGGCCGGCAACATCGGCGTCGGCTTCGCGATACCGATGGAGCAGGTCAAGGTGACCGCCGACCAGATCCTCCGCACCGGCGAGGCCCGCTACCCGGTGATCGGCGCCAAGGTGCAGACCGGTCAGCGCGACGGCTCCGGCGCCGAGATCGACGAGGTCATCGAGGACACCCCCGCCGAGGACGCCGGCCTCGAGGAGGGCGACGTCGTCGTCGCCCTCGAGGGCCAGAAAGTGACCGACGGCATCGCCCTGATCGTCTCGATCCGCTCCCACCAGCCCGGCGAGACGCTGACCTTCACGGTCGTGCGCGACGGCGATGAGCAGGACTTCGACGTCACCCTCGACTCCGAGGTCGGCTGACCCGCGCCTCAGGTGACTCAGGTCGTGACGTCCTCGTCCGACGTAGCCTCACCCGGGTCGAACGGGTGGTCATCGATGAACTTCTGGGTCTCGACCCGCTGCTGGGCTATGTAGTCCTCCAGGTCCGCCTCGCTCACCCGCCACTGGCCGCGACCGCCGATCTTGATGGCGGGCAGGTCGCCGCGGCGGACCATCGCGTAGACCTGCGCGACCGAGGTGCTCAGGATCTCGGCCACGTCCGGCAGGGTGAGAAAGCGCGGGAGGTCGGCCATGGCCTCATCGTGGCACCTCATCGAACTCACCTGCCTCACGGATCACGATCTGTGGATGAGCGGTGGCACCGTCAAGCCTCGCTGGGCATGATGAGACCGTGGCTCGCAATCTCGGGGATGCCACGGCAGCCGCCTCCGCCAGCGGAGGTCTGCCGACGGCATCTGACGTGCCGGCGGCGTTGCGTGGGCAGCGACCTGCCTGGCGTGACCCGCGGCTCTGGATCGGCATCGTGCTGGTGGCGGCGAGCGTCGTCGTGGGTGCCAGGGTCCTGGCTGCCGCCGACGACACGGTGCAGGTCTGGGCAGCCGCCACCGACCTCGGCGCCGGGCAGCGCGTCGAGGCCGACGACCTGGTCGCGCAGCGGGTGCGGTTCGCGGACGCCGATGCGCTCCGGGGCTACTTCACCGTCGACGACGAGCTCCCGGCCGACCTGGAGCTGACCCGGAGCGTGGCCGCCGGCGAGCTGCTCCCCAGAGGAGCGGTCGGCACGCCGGACGAGACCGGCCTGGTCGAGGTACCTGTCGCCGTCGAGCCCGAGCTCGTCCCTCCGAGCGTGGCGCCCGGAGACGTGGTCGACGTCTACGTCGTGGCCCCGATCAGCGCCGACACCCAGGCCGGCCAGGCCCACCCTCCGCCGCCGGACGGACCCGCCCTCGCTGGTGCCACCGTCGTCGACGCGCCCGAGCTTGCGTCGTCGTTCGGCACGAGCGGCAAGCGCCAGCTCGTCCTCGCCGTGCCCGAGGCCGACGCGCCGGCGTTCTTCGCTCTCCTGGCCCGCTACGACGCCCCGAGCCTCACCGTGGTCCGACGCGGATGAAGGTCGTCCTGCTGCTCGCGGCCGGCGCGGCCTGGGAGACCAGGGCGCTCGGCCTTCTCAGTGGCCGGCGTGACCTCGTCGTCCTGAAGCGCTGCGTCGACGTCGACGACCTGCTCGCCACGGCGACCTCCGGGCAGGCCGACACCGCGGTGGTTGCGATCGAGGCGCCCGGGTTCGACCTCGCGGCCGTCGACCACCTCGTCAGGCAGGGCGTCCGCGCAGTCGCCGTCGTCTGTGACGAGCCCGGCACGGTCCGGGCCAGCCGCATCGGCGTTCGTGCCACGGTCCTCGACGACGACCTGGAGGCCCTCCCGGACGCGATCACCACCGACCACCAGCCCGCACCCGAGCCGCCGCCGAGTCCGGACGACGCACCACCGATCCAGGGGCGGGTGTTCGCCGTCTGGGGACCCGCCGGCGCACCCGGCCGGACCACGGTCGCGACGGCGCTGGCGGCCGTCCTCGGCAGCCGCGCCAGGACCACGCTCGTCGACGCCGACCCCTACGGCGGCACGATCGCGCAGGCGCTGGGCGTCCTCGACGAGGTCTCCGGACTCCTCTCGGCGGCCCGGCTGGCCGGCAGCGGGATGCTGGAGGAACGGTTCGCCAGCGTGCAGCGAGCCTTCGACGCGCAATTCACCGTGGTCACCGGGCTGCCGCGCCCCGACCGCTGGACCGAGGTCCGCCCCGGCACCATCGAGCTCCTCGCCGAGGTCGCGAGCCGGCACGGCCACGTCGTGATCGACACCGGGTTCGCCCTCGACGACGACGACCTCAGCGGCCGCCCCGGCCGCAACCAGCTCACCCTGGCCGCCCTCGAGGTCGCCGACGAGGTGATCGTCGTAGGCACCGCCGACCCCGTCGGCCTGTCGCGGCTGGTCCGGGCGTTGGTCGACCTCCGCGAGCGGAGCCCCATGACGACCGCGAGGGTCGTCGTCAACCGGATGCGACCCACCATCGGCTGGACCGAGCGCGACGTCACCCAGATGCTCTCGGACTTCACGCTCCCCGTCGGCCTGCACTTCCTCCCTGAGGATCGCGCCACGGTCGACCGCGCCCTGGTCACGGGCCGGACCCTGATCGAGACCAACGCGGAGAGCCCGCTGGCCGTCGCGATCGGCCGGCTATCCGACGCGGTCGTGACGTGGCCGGCCCAGAACCAGGGCCGAGCGCGGGGCGCCCTCAGGCGGCGAACAGCAGGTACAACCCACCCGCGGTGAAGCAGATCATCGCGACCAGGAGCGAGAGCTGGCCGGTGAGCTGGTGCTTCTTCGGCAGCAGGTGGATCGCGCGGTCGTGCGCGGCGATCACGCCGACCACATGGCCGACCACGACCGCCAGCACCTTGAGCGTCGCCAACGCGGTCGGGTGGAAGGAGAAGAAGTAGGACACCTCCCAGTCCGCGGTGCCGAACCAGTTGGACCCGTTGCTGAACGGGTCGCTCATGTAGACGATCGTCTGCTCGCCGACCTCGAGCAGGTAGGTCAGGTAGTGCGCGATGACGTAGCCGATCACGATCGGCACGATCGAGTGCCCGAACTGGCTGGGCAGCTCGCGTCGTGGCCGGTCGGGACCGACGCCGGTCAACACCGTGCCCAGCGTGAAGACCAGTGCCACGACGAGGACGAAGGCGAGCAGGCCCAGGTTGCTGAACAGCTGGGTCAGTCCGTGGTCCTGAACGTAGTCGCCCTGGATGAACTTCACCCACCGCGTCGAGTCCTTGAACGAGTCGAACGCCGTGCTGCCGAACAGAACCGACGTCACCGCGACCAGGCCGGGCCTGACCGGCGTGGTGTCGAGGTTCGCCAGCGGGCTGCGGACCACCAGCTGCTTCCCCCGCCGCCCCCACACCGACATCCGGGACACCAGCGTCGAGAAGACCTCGAACGGGTCGGCGTGCTCGTAGAAGGTCTTGCCGAACAGCGCGCCGCCCAGCAGCATCGCCGCGACGTACGCCGCGCACCACAGCCGCACGGGCCCCAGCTCGGTGGCGAACGGGTAGACCAGCTCCATCCAGACGAACGCGTACAGGCCGATGGCGGCCGGCCAGAGCCCGAGCCGCTCCGGGTAGGTGAACACGCCGGTGTCGGGGTCGCCTCCGGTGAACTTCGCGAAAGCGGCGTTGATGGTGCGCACCGGGCTGATCGCCTTGTACGCCGGACCGCACAACAGCGAGAGGGGCACGAAACCGACCCACAGGAGCACGTAGAAGATGCCGAAGAACGGGTTGAGCAGGGTGTCCTCGCCACCGACCGCGACCATCACTGTGTAGCCGAAGGCGAGCAGGCCGAACGCCCGCCACACCACGAACCAGGGCCGCGAGTCGACAGTCCGCGCCAGCCAGCCCGGCGCGGGCCGGCCGGTCCGGTCGCCGTCGTAGCGCGGCGTCCGCCACGCGATCGCCAGGACCGTGAAGCTGACCGTGAGGGCCGCCACGGCGCCGGCGATGGTCAGCTCCAACGGGATGGGCAGGTCCCTCGACCCGCCGATCCCGTGTGCGAACACCTCGCCCAACGACGAGGTCAGCCCGTTCAATTGACTACTTCACCTCGAGCTGGACGATCGTCTTCTCCAGCGCGTGCGACTCGACCTCGACGATGCCCGGCTTGTCGATCGTGAACGTCTTCAGCGTGGTGGTGCCGGCGCCGTACTCGAGCTCCTGCTCCGGGTCGGAGTGGACGTGGATCTCGCCCTCCGCGTCGGCCTTGACCACCAGCTCGATGGGCTGGCCGACCTGCACCTCGACCCGGTCGCCGTTCGGGGTGACGTTGTCGCCCTCGATCGTGACCTCGATGGTCTTGGTGGCCAGGTCCTTGCCGTCGTCAGAGCCGCTGGAGTCGTCGTCACCGCAGCCGGTCAGGCCGACGGTGCAGATGACGAGGGTGAGGGCAGCGAGAGCGCGCCGCATCAAGTCGGCCTCCAAATTGCATCGGTGATTGGCTTGGGCACTGGGTGAGTGGCCTTCACGATCGTGACGGACGGCCTGCACGGGCGTCCTGAGACCTCTGTAAGAATCCCACGACGGCCAAACGAGACCGATGAGGGGGTAAGGGCGTAGATGAGCGAGCGACTGCGCCCGCGCGACCTCGCGTTCCTCGACCTCGAGACGCCGAGCAACCCGCGCCACAACGCCACGGTGGAGGTCTTCGACGCCGGCGACTCCGGGTTCGACTACGACCGGTTCGCGGCGCTCATCCTCGACCGGATCCCGTTCGTGCCGCGCTACCGCCAGCGGGTGCAGGCCGTGCCCGGGCACCTCGCCACGCCGGTCTGGGTCGACGATGAGCACTTCGACATCGGCTACCACGTACGCCGTTCCGCGCTTCCGCGCCCCGGAAACACCGAGCAGCTCCGCGAGCTGGTCTCTCGGATCGTCGCGCGTCCTCTCGATCGGGGCCGGCCGCTGTGGGAGATCTACTTCGTCGAGGGGCTGGCCGACGGCCGGGTCGCGCTGCTCTACAAGACCCATCAGGCGCTCGTCGACGGCGTCGAGACCGTCGACCTCGGCCAGGTGCTGCTGGACAAGGACCCCGGGGTGAAGATCCTCGGCGGCGACGAGTGGCGCCCGCACCGGCACCCCTCGAACGCCGGTCTGCTGGCCAGCGCACTCCACGACAACCTCACCGAGCGCGACACCGCGCTCGACACGGCCCGACATGCCGTCGGCTCGGCGCTGCGGACCGCGGACCGGCTCACCTCGGGCGCGGGCAAGGTGCTCGCCGGCCTGACCGGTCGCGGTCCCGACCGCGGCAACGCCCTCTCCGGCGAGCTCTCCCAGCAGCGCCGCGTGGTCGGCGTCGAGACCCGGCTCGCCGACTACCGCACCATCCGCGACGAGCACGGCGGCACCATCAACGACGTCATCCTGGCCACCCTCACCGGTGCGCTGCGCGCGTGGCTGATGACCCGCTCCGAGTCGATGGGCGGGCTGCGCCACATCCAGGCGGTGGTGCCGGTCTCGGTCATCGACCGCGAGCTCGAGGCCACCTCGCTCGGCAGCCAGATCGCGCCACACTTCGTGACCCTCCCGATCGCCGAGGCCAGCCCGGTGGTCCGGTTGCACCAGGTCTCCTACTCCTTCCAGACCTACAAGGACACCGGCCGCGGGGTGGCCGCGAACCGGCTCGCGGGCATCGCCGGCTTCGCCCCCACGACGTTCCACGCGATCGGCTCGAGGGTCGCGGCAGCGGAGACGCGCCGCGACTTCCAGCTGTCGATCACCAACGTGCCCGGCCCCCAGTCACCGCTCTACGCCGCCGGCGCCCGGATGCTGCGCACCTTCCCGATCCCGCCCCTGCTCCCGCACCAGACGCTCGCGATCGGCGTGACGTCGTACGACGGCCAGGTGTTCTACGGCATCACCGCGGACCGCGACCTGGTCCCCGACGCCGACGTCCTCGGCCAGTGCGTGACCGAGGCGCTGACCGAGCTGCTCGACACCGCGACCGGCGGCCGGCCGAAGATCCCGCGCGGCCGGCGCAAGAAGGCCGCACCGAAGCCGTGAGGGTCTACATGCCCACCACGATCGGCGTCCTTCGAGAGCAGGTTCGCGAGGGAGTCCTCTCCGACCTCGAGCAGATCACCCCGCAGGGCGAAGGAGAAGAGGCCGAGTACGTCGCGCTCATGTGGGCGGCGGATGCGTCGGCAGGGATGCTGCGCGGACCAGGTCGGCGTGTGGTCGCGGTCGCTGAACTCGAGGCCCTCGGCGTGAACGTCCCTACGCCACTGAGCAAGGTGATCGCGTGGTACGCCGATCCTTCTGACCGGCCCACCGACGCAGATCCCGACGAGGACCTTGCGTGGTACGCCACCCAGGAGATCGACGCCGTACTCGGCGACTAGGGTCGGCCGCGTGGATGCGATCACCTTTCCCCCGGCTCCCACCAACGAGCCGAACCTGACCTACGCGCCCGGCAGCCCCGAACGGGAAGCCCTGCTGGTGGAGATCGAGAAGCTCGAGCGACGCGAGAAGGACCTCAGGGCGCACATCGGCGGCCGCCGCAAGGCGGGTGGCGGTGCCGAGATGACGGTCGTGCAGCCGCACGACCACCAGCACGTGCTGGGCCGGTTCAAGGCGGCGACCCCGACCGACGCCCGCGCGGCGATCAAGGCCGCCGGCGATGCCGCTCCGGGCTGGCGGGCGCTCGACATGGACGAGCGATGTGCCGTCCTGCTCCGCGCGGCCGAGCTGCTGGCCGGACCGTGGCGGCAGCGGATCAACGCCGCCACCATGCTCGGCCAGTCGAAGACGGCGTTCCAGGCGGAGATCGACAGCGCCTGCGAGCTGATCGACTTCTGGCGCTACAACGTCCACTACGCCAAGCAGATCCTCACCGACCAGCCGATCGCGAACAGCCCGGGGGTGTGGAACCGCACCGACCACCGGCCGCTCGAGGGCTTCGTCTACGCGATCACGCCGTTCAACTTCACCGCGATCGCCGGCAACCTGCCGACCGCGCCGGTGCTGATGGGCAACACCGTGATCTGGAAGCCCGCGCCGACCCAGCAGCTCGCCGCCTCGCTGCTGATGGAGCTCCTCGAGGAGGCCGGCCTGCCACCGGGTGTGATCAACATGCTCCCAGGCCACGGCATCCCGGTCTCCGAGGTGGCCCTGGCTCACCCTGACCTGGCCGGCATCCACTTCACCGGCTCGACGGCGGTCTTCCACAACCTCTGGCAGACCATCGGCGCAAACATCTCGACCTACCGCTCCTACCCGCGGATCGTCGGCGAGACCGGAGGCAAGGACTTCGTCCTGGCCCACCCGACCGCCGACCCGGCGGTGGTCCGGACCGCGCTGATCCGGGGTGCGTTCGAGTTCCAGGGCCAGAAGTGCTCGGCCGCCTCCCGCGCGTACGTCGCGAAGTCGGTCTGGGCCAAGATGAAGGACTCCTTCCTCAACGAGGTCGAGGCCATCGCGATGGGCGACGTCACCGACCTCTCGAACTTCATGGGAGCGGTCATCGACGACCGAGCCTTCGTCAAGCACAAGGCCGCGATCACCCGCGCCAAGCGGCAGGCCAAGCTCGACGTCGTCGTCGGGGGACAGACCGACGACAAGGTCGGCTGGTTCGTCCGGCCCACCGTGGTTGTCTCGACCGACCCGACCGACGCGATGTTCAGCACCGAGTACTTCGGGCCGATCCTCGCCGTGTACGTCTACGACGACGGCGACTTCGAGAAGGTGGCGCGCCAGCTCGAGGGGTTCGCGCCGTACGCCCTGACCGGCGCGATCATCGCGCGCGACCGCCGCGCCATCGCGTGGGCCAGCGAGGAGCTCCGGTTCGCGGCCGGCAACTTCTACATCAACGACAAGCCGACCGGCGCGGTCGTCGGGCAGCAGCCCTTCGGCGGTGGTCGGGCCTCCGGCACCAACGACAAGGCGGGTGCCGCGGTGAACCTGCTGCGCTGGACCTCGCCGCGCTCGATCAAGGAGACCCTCGTCCCGCCGACCGACTACCGCTACCCCTACATGGGGTGAGCCCGGTGGTCGCGGACCTGATCGCGCTGCACCTGGGCGGCCTGCACCCCTACGAGAAGGTGCTGACGCTGGTGCTCGCGTTCGGTCCGTTCATCGTGCTCGGCGCGGTCATCGTGCTGCGCCGCAGGCACGAGGACGAGGACGGACGACGTTAGTGTCCCGCACCGAAAGTTCGGCACATAATCCCGCGCCCCGAGCACGCACCTCGCGGCGTTGCCGAACCTCGCTGGACGAACAAGTAGAGCGTCGCTCCGACGCCTGGCGATGCACGCACTCGGAGCACGGACTTACGCACCGTACTTCCAGTGCGGGACACTAGCCGACCTGCACCCGACCGCCGGACTGGACGACGAACGCCTCGCGCAGCTCGTCCACGCCGATGTCGAGGACGCGCAGCGAGTAGCGCATCCCGCGACGGCCGACGGCCTCGAACATCTTGGCGTTGAGGTTGGCGTGCACGATTCCGGCGTGCCGGGGGTCGCCGGGCGGGACGAGGCGGACGCGCAGCCGCTTGCCGTTCCAGGCTCGCTCGATCGCCACCGACTGGATGGTCTCCCAGGGTGCGATCAGCTCACCGAACTGCGAGCGGGCGTGGAGGCCGTCGCCGTGCAACCCGAGCGGGTGGGAGACCCTGCGCATCCGAGTCCAGGTGAAGACGTACAGCCCGGAGTGGAACAGCCAGAACAGCACCAGCACGATGAGTACGACGAGGAGCGCGACGCCGTCGAGGAGGGTGAAGGCGAGCGCGACCAGCCCGGTGAGGATGGCGGCGTACACGACCAGGGCGAAGGTCGCGAACAGGTCGAAACGGGTCCGCGCGAGGGGGATCTCCACGTCAGCCCGTGAGGTACTCGCGGCCGACGGCGTTCTCGACCTTGAGCGCCTTGTGCAGCAAGCTGGCGATGAGGGACTCGATCTTGCCGCCGACCAGGGGGATGCTGACCCGGATCTCCATCTGCACCGTCTCGGTGGTGGTGCCGCCGGACTCGCGAAGTGTCACGGTGCCGCCCATCTGCCCGGGCTTGCCGGGGATGACGACGTCGACCCGGGCGTTCTCGATGTCGGACCACCGCTCGGTCTGCACCAGCTGGATCTCGTCGCCGACGAACCTCTTGGCGAACCCGGGGATGCCCTCGGCCGCCTGCACCATGTCGACGATGACCTTCATGCCCCCGCCGTCCTCGTCGACGCTGACGGTCTTGCGGAGCGCGAGCTGGGCGTCACAGACCTGCTCGCGGAACGCCGCGTCCATCAGCATCTCGCCGACGGCGATCATCGGTGCGTCGTAGGTGAGGTCGTAGGTCAGTCGGGTCGCCACGGCGCTCATCATCGTGCATCGGACGACACCGAGGGGCTTCTTGGGTGTGCCAGACCCGCCCTAGGCTCGGCAAGGTGGGTCGACTCGCCAGCGGGAAGGAGCTCGCTGGAGCGACGCCGACCCTCGTGGTGTCGCTCTGGCTGGTGTGGAGCACCGCCTTCGTGGCGATCAAGGTGGGTCTACGGCATGCCGACCCCAACACGTTCACCCTGCTCCGGGTGGTGGCCGCGCTGCTCACCCTGCTGGTCGTGTGCGGGTTGAGGGCTCGTTGGCACCGGCTGTGGGCCACACGCTTGCACGCGTACGCCGTCCCACTCGGCGCGACCAACGTGGCGGGTTTCCTGGTGTTCCAGAACCTCGGCCTGGCCGACGCGCCGGTCGGCGTCGGCTCGGTGCTGATCTACACCCAGCCGTTCCTGGTCGGTCTCGGCGCGTGGCTGCTGCGGGGCGAGCGGCTGCGGCTGCGGCAGGTGGCGGGGATGGCCCTGGGCTGGCTGGGCGTCGTGGTCGTCGTCGCCGGCGAGCTCGACGTGGGCGCGACACCTCGGTCCGCGGTCGTCCTGCTGTTGCTGAGTGCCGTCTCGTGGGCGGTCGGGACGCTGATCTTCACCGGCGTACCGCCCGACCTGTCGGTCCTCGACCTGCTCCTGCTGATGAACGCCTACGGCCTGCTGCCCATCGCGGTGCTCGTCGCCCTCGGAGTCGGACCTGCGCAGTCGGTGGACTGGGGCGGGACCCTCCTCGTCGCCGCGGTGTGGGCCGGCGCCGGTGCGAGCATCGGTGGGCTCGGGCTCCAGTTCTTGCTGCTGCGCAGGGGCAAGGCCGGCGTCGTGAGCAGCTGGACGTTCGCCGTGCCAGTGCTCGCCGCGGCGCAGGGTGTCCTGCTGCTCGACGAGGACGCGCACGTGACGCTGCTGCTCGGCGGCGCCGCCGTCGCCGTCGGCATCTGGTTGGTGAACCGACGGTCGCTCAGCGAGCCAGCCAGCCCACTCCCACCGGGTGCTCGATGAGCGATGCGCGGGTTGGACGTGGCTACGGTTGCCACATGGCGGAGGAAGAGACCGGCGAACAGTTCGTCTCGTTCGGGGAGCAGGGGGCGCAGCTGACCTACGGCAGCTACCTGCAGCTCCCTCAGCTGCTCGACTCGCAGCACCTGGAGTCCGACCCGCCGGCACACGACGAGCTGCTGTTCATCACCATCCACCAGGTCTACGAGCTGTGGTTCAAGCAGCTCCTGCACGAGGCGGCCGCCGCACGGGACGCGATGACCGGCGGACGGCTGTGGTGGGCCCAGCACCTGCTGCAGCGGGTGCACGTGATCGAGCGGGTGCTGGTGCACCAGGTCGACATCCTCGAGACGATGACGCCGCAGGACTTCCTGGAGTTCCGGCAGCGGCTGGCGCCGGCCAGCGGCTTCCAGTCCGTGCAGTTCCGGGAGCTGGAGTTCATGTCGGGCGCCAAGGACGCGGCGTACGTCGAGCGGTTCAAGGGCATCACCGAGGCCGAGCAGGGCCGGCTCCGGCAGCGGCTCGAGGAGCCGACCCTGTGGGACGCCTTCCTCGACGTCCTGCAGCAGCGCGGGCTGCCGGCAGGTTCCGACGAGGAGATCAGCGAGTCGCTGGGGCGGGTCGCGCACGACCGGGAGCAGTACGCCGACGTGTGGGCCGTGAGCGAGGCGCTGCTGCAGCACGACGAGCTCGCCGTCAACTGGAGGGCCCGCCACGTGACCATGGTCGAGCGGATGATCGGCGACAAGTCCGGGACCGGCGGGTCGAGCGGCTCGACGTACCTCCGCAGCCGGCTGCCGATGCGCTACTACCCGTTGCTGTGGGGGCTGCGCTCCGAGCTCTGACGCCCCGATTCGTCTGCAGCGGCCCCATGGAAACGACCGGTCCACCCGCAGACGAATCTGGAGCGGCGGGGACTAACCTCAGGACTGTGTCAACGACGACGCATCAGTCCACGTCAGAGCAGTCCAAGGCCGAGCTGATCGACAAGACCATCAGCCTGGCCCGGGCCGGCAAGGGCACCGGCGGGCCGCCGCACGACCACGTCGCGGAGCTGGTGCGCGCCTACTACCGTCACGTGGCGCCCGAGGATCTCGCCGACCGCAGCGACGTGGACGTGTACGGCGCGTTCGCGGCCCACTACAAGCTCGCCGGCGACCGTCCCCAGGGAACCGCCCAGGTGCGGGTACACACGCCCACGCTGGCCGAGCAGGGCTGGTCGGCAAGCGGGCACAGCGTGGTCGAGGTGGTCGTCGACGACATGCCGTTCCTGGTCGACTCGCTGACCATGGAGCTGTCCCGGCAGCTGCGCGACGTGCACGTCGTCATCCATCCCAGCTTCGACGTGGTCCGAGACATCACCGGAGTGCTTCAGTCGGTGAAGCCGGTGCCGGACGGCTCGCTGGAGCCCGAGGGCGAGGCGGAGCGCGAGTCGTGGATGCATGTCGAGATCGACCGACTGCCCGACGGTGACGACCCGGAAGCGATCGTCGACGACATCCAGCGGGTGCTCCGGGACGTGCGTGAAGCAGTCGAGGACTGGCGAAAGATGCACGCCGAGGTGGCGGCGGTGGTCGCCGACCTGCGCAGCGACCCGCCACCGCTCGACGCGGAGGAGGTTCGCCAGGCTGCGGAGCTGCTCGAGTGGCTCGCCGACGAGCACTTCACCTTCCTCGGCTACAAGGAGTACAAGCTCGAGGAGCGCGACGGCGAGGAGTACCTCCGGGCCGTGCCAGGCACCGGCCTCGGCATCCTGCGCGCCGACCAGGAGATGTCGGAGTCGTTCGGCCGGCTGCCCGATGCGGCCAAGGCCAAGGCCCGCGAGAAGACGCTCCTGGTGCTGGCCAAGGCGAATTCCCGGGCGACCGTCCACCGTCCGGCGTACCTCGACTACGTCGGCGTGAAGACCTTCGACGAGAACGGCGAGGTGGACGGTGAGCGCCGCTTCCTCGGCCTGCTCGCCTCTGCGGCGTACACCGAGAGCCTGATGCGGATCCCGCTGATCCGCGAGAAGTCGAAGGAGGTCCTCAAGCGCAGCGGCTTCGACCCGCGCAGCCATGCCGGCAAGGCGCTGATGGACACCCTCGAGACCTACCCGCGTGACGAGCTGCTGCACACGCCGGTCGACGAGCTGGCCCCGATGGCCGAGGCGGCGATGAGCGCTCGCGAGCGCCGTGCGGTGCGGATGTTCATCCGCCGGGACACCTACGGCCGCTACGTCTCGGTCCTGGTCTACCTGCCCCGCGACCGCTACAACACCGGCGTCCGGGAGCGGTTCGAGCGGATCCTCCAGGAGCAGCTGCACGGCGAGTCCATCGAGTTCACCGTGCGGATCAACGAGTCGACGACGGCGCGGGTGCACTTCGTGGTCCACCTGCCCAAGGGCGACACGTTGCCCGACGTCGACACTGCCGACCTCGAACGCCGGCTGACCGAGGCATCCCGGAGCTGGCGCGACGACTTCACCCAGGCCGTGCTCGCGGAGTACGGCGAGGAGGTCGGCACCATCCTCGGGCGCCGCTACGTCGACTCCTTCCCGGAGGGCTTCAAGGAGGACTACACCGCGCGCACCGCGGCGGTCGACCTGGGCCGGCTCGAGGCGATCCGGACCGACGAGTCCGTCGAGAGCGGCCTCGACCTCTCCCTCTACGAGCACCTCGACGCAGGCCCCGGCGAGGCGCGCCTGAAGGTCTACCGGATCGGTGCCCCGCTCTCCCTGTCCGAGGTGCTGCCGATGCTCTCGTCAATGGGCATCGAGGTGGTCGACGAGCGTCCCTACGAGCTCGAGGGGCTCGAGCGGGAGTCGATGATCTACGAGTTCGGGCTGCGGTACGGCGGGCAGCTGCCGAGCGGGTCGCGCGAGCTGTTCCAGGACGCGCTGCGCGCCGTGTGGGACGGCTACAACGAGACCGACGGCTTCAACGGGCTGGTGCTGGGTGCCGGGCTGACCTGGCGTCAGGCGACCGTGCTCCGCGCGTACGCGAAGTACATGCGCCAGGGCAACAGCCCGTTCGCGCAGGACTACATCGAGGACGCGCTGCGCGGCAACGTCGACATCACCCGGCTGCTGATCGAGCTGTTCGAGGCGCGGTTCGACCCGAAGACAGGGAACTCGACACAGGAGGAACTCGTCGAGAAGCGGATCCTCGCCGCGCTCGACGACGTGGCCAGCCTCGACCACGACCGGATCCTGCGCTCGTACCTCACCCACATCAAAGCGACGCTGCGGACCAACTACTTCCAGTCGGCTCGGCCTGCCGAGGGCGGGGCCGGCGGGCCGCACACCTACATGTCGTTCAAGCTCGAGTCGTCCAAGATCCCCGACCTGCCGCAGCCGCGGCCGAAGTTCGAGATCTTCGTCTACTCACCGCGGGTCGAGGGCGTGCACCTGCGGTTCGGTCCCGTGGCGCGTGGCGGCCTGCGCTGGTCGGACCGGCGCGACGACTTCCGCACCGAGGTGCTCGGCCTGGTCAAGGCGCAGATGGTGAAGAACACCGTGATCGTGCCGGTCGGTGCCAAGGGTGGTTTCTTCTGCAAGCAGCTGCCCGACCCCAGTGACCGGGACGCCTGGCTGGCCGAGGGCGTGGCCTGCTACAAGACGTTCATCTCCGGGCTGCTCGACATCACCGACAACCTGGTCGACGGTGAGACCGTGCCGCCCGACGGCGTGCTCCGCCATGACAGCGACGACTCCTACCTGGTGGTGGCGGCCGACAAGGGCACGGCGACGTTCTCCGACATAGCAAACGGCGTCTCGCAGGACTACGGCTTCTGGCTCGGTGACGCGTTCGCAAGCGGCGGCTCGGTGGGCTACGACCACAAGGCGATGGGCATCACCGCTCGCGGCGCGTGGGTCTCGGTGCAGCGACACTTCCGCGAGCGCGGGATCGACTGCCAGACCGAGGAGTTCACCGCTGTCGGCATCGGCGACATGAGCGGCGACGTGTTCGGCAACGGGTTGCTCTGCTCCGAGACCACCAGGCTGGTCGCGGCGTTCGACCACCGCGACATCTTCGTCGACCCCGCACCCGACGCCGCCACGTCGTACGCCGAGCGGCGGAGGCTCTTCGACCTGCCGCGGTCGAGCTGGCAGGACTACGACAAGAGCCTGATCTCGGACGGCGGCGGCATCTTCCCGCGGTCGCTGAAGTCGGTGCCGCTCAACGACGCGGTCCGCGAGGTCCTGGGCATCGACCAGTCCGTCGAGCAGATGACGCCGGCCGAGCTGATGAAGGCGATCCTCCAGGCGCCGGTCGACCTGCTCTGGAACGGCGGCATCGGCACCTACGTCAAGGGAGAGGACGAGACGCACTCCGACGTCGGCGACAAGGCCAACGACGCGATCCGGATCAACGGCTCAGACCTGCGAGCCCGGTGCGTGGGGGAGGGTGGCAACCTCGGCCTCACCCAGGCCGGCCGGATCGAGTACGTCCTCCGCGGCGGTGACGCGCGCGGCGAGAGCGAAGAGGGCGGCCGGATCAACACCGACTTCATCGACAACTCAGCGGGCGTCGACACCTCCGACCACGAGGTCAACATCAAGATCCTGCTCGACCGGGTGGTCAAGGACGGCGACCTCACCGGGAAGCAGCGCAACAGCCTGCTGGCGGAGATGACCGACGAGGTCGGCGCACTGGTGCTGCGCGACAACTACGAGCAGAACCTCGCCATCGCGAACGCCGTCGCGCACGCGCCGTCGCTGCTGCACGTCCACGAGGACTTCATGCGCCGCCTCGAGCAGGCCGGCACCCTCGACCGCGAGATCGAGGGACTTCCGTCGAGGCGGGACGTACGCCGCCGGCTCGACCGCGGTCGCGGCCTCACCCCGCCCGAGCTGGCCGTGCTCATGGCGTGGACCAAGATCGTGCTGGCCGAGGAGCTGCTGGCCGGGGAGCTCCCGGACGACCCTTACCTAGACCTGGACCTGAAGGCGTACTTCCCGACGCAGATGCGCGAGCACTTCCGGGCCCAGATCGAGGCGCACCCGCTGCGTCGCGAGATCATCGTGACCCAGGTGGTCAACGACCTTGTCAACGGCGCCGGAATGACGTACTGGCCGCGGCTGGCCGACGAGACGGGAGCCTCGATCGCGGACCTCACGCGGGCCAACTTCGTGGCCCGCGAGATCTACGCGTCCCTGCCGTTGCGCGACGAGCTGAAGTCCTACGACAACCAGCTGGACGCCAGGGTGCAGACGTCGATGCGGATCCAGATGCGCACCCTGGTGGAGCGGGCCTCGCGGTGGCTGGTCAACAACCGCCGCCCGCCACTGGACAGCAACGCCACTGTCGACCTGTTCGCCGGCCCGGTGCAGGCGACGATGGAACTGCTGCCGGAGCTGATGTCGGGTCGTGAGCTGGAGGCGTTCCAGGAGCGGCAGGCGGGCTACGAACGGCGCGGGGTCCCCGCCGACCTGGCCCGGCGGGTGGCGGTGCTCGATCCGGCGTACATGCTGCTCGGGCTGGTCGAAGTAGCCCAGCGCGAGGAGCTGGCCCCCGAGGACGTCGCCCGGGTGCACTTCGCGCTCGGCGAGCGGCTCGGCCTGCCGGTGCTGCTGCAGCGGATCGTCGGCCTACCGCGCGACGACAAGTGGCAGACCATGGCCCGCGCCTCACTCCGCGACGACCTGCACGCCGTGCACACCGCGCTCACCGCGCAGGTGCTGCGCACCACGTCGCCGGAGGACTCCGCGCCCGCACGCATCGCGGAGTGGGAGGAGGGCGAGGTCGAGCTGGCCCGCCGGGCCGCCGAGACGCTGGAGCAGATCTGCGCCGAGGAGGTGGGCGACCTCGCCCGGATGTCGGTCGGGCTGCGGGTGGTGCGAGGACTTCTGGCCGGCTGAGTCAGCTCCCCGGCGGCATCGGCCGGCAGCGCTCGTTGTCCTCGGAGTCGGTGACACCTAACCGCTGGCCAGCCGGGCGAGCGTGTCCCAGCCGATCGGGTGCACGAGCGCGTCCGCGTGCCGGTGCACCAGCCGCCACTCCTCGTCCTCGCGGCGGAAGGCCAGCGTGACGCGGAGCGACCAGTCCTGCGCCGGCAGCTCGCCGACCTGGCCGGCCTGCCGCTCGACCACGGCCAGCACGGCGAGGTCCACGCCGACGTACGCCGCGTCGACGTCGACTGTGACGTCGCCACCGCGGAAGGTGCGGCGGGTGCTCTCACGGGACTCGTCGTTGAGCACGAAGCCGTGCACGGTCGGTCCGCCGAACGGCGGCATCAGAGAGAAGTCGTCGCCGTGCCGGACCAGGCTCTCGTACGTATCGAGCTCGCCGTTGAAGTAGGCCTGGGCTGACTCCTGGGCGATCCGGGTCAGCTCGGCGAGGGTGTCCTCCGAGTCGCTCACGTGACGGACGCTAGCGAAGCGCGAGGCTTGACCTCAACCTCGGTTGAAGGCGAATGGTCACTCCGTGTGGCCCTTCTCCCGGCGCTCCCGGCGTAAGCACCAGATAACGATTAGCCCCTGTCGGCGGCCCGTTCTAGCATCGTTGACGATGGCAACCGCGGAGCACACCGACCCACCAGCGGGGATCCACTCGCTCTGGCGGCTCCGGGGATACCTGAAGCCGCACCTTCCCGCGCTGTCGATCATGGCGGCGGCTGCAGTCGCAGCGGTCGGGCTCACGATCACCATTCCGCTGGTGACCAAGGCGATCATCGACGGTCCGATCACCGACCGCGACATCGGGGCGTTGCTTCCGCTCGGGCTGCTCGCCCTCGGGCTCGGGGTGCTCGAGGCGTTCCTCATCTGGGTCCGGCGATGGGTCCAGTCCAACGCCGTGCTCGGCCTCGAGACCGAGATCCGGCACGACCTCTACGAGCGGCTCCAGGAGCTGCCGATGAGCTTCCACACCAAGTGGGAGTCCGGCCAGCTGCTGTCGCGCGCCACCCAGGACCTGTCCTCGATCCGCCGGTTCGCAGGATTCGGGCTGCTGTTCCTGGTCCTCAACATCCTCCAGGTCACCGTCGTGACCGGGGTGCTCCTGCACCTCTACTGGCCGCTCGGCCTGGTCGTCGCGGCCACCGCCTTCCCGGTCATCTGGCTGTCGATGCGCTTCGAGAAGGCCTACGTCGTGGTCTCGCGCCGGGTGCAGGACGAGCAGGGCGACCTCGCCACCCGCGCCGAGGAGGGCGCGGTCGGCATCCGGGTCATCAAGTCCTTCGGCCGCTCCGACCACGTCTCCGAGCAGTACGAAGCGGCCGCCCGCAAGCTCTACGCCACCTCGATGGACAAGGTCCGCCTCTCGGCCAAGTTCTGGACCTTCCTCGAGGTGATCCCCAACGTCGCGGTCGTGATCGTGCTGCTCACCGGCGCGATCGGTGTCGGCAAAGGGCTGCTCACCCCGGGAGAGCTCGTCGCCTTCATCACCCTTCTGCTCTCGCTGGTCTGGCCGGTCGCCTCGCTCGGCGTGATCCTGGCGATGGCCCAGGAGGCGATGACCTCGAGCGCCAGGATCCTCGAGATCTTCGACATCGAGCCCGACATCGTCGGAGGCACCCGCACCGTCGCCGAGCCACTCGGCCACCTGCGCTTCGAGGGTGTCGAGTTCGCCTTCCCGGACAGCGACGAGCTCGTGCTGCGCGGGGTCGACCTCGACATCCGGCCGGGCGAGACCGTCGCCCTGGTCGGTGCCACCGGCTCCGGCAAGACCGTGCTCACCGCCCTGGTCCCGCGCCTCTACGACGTGACGGGCGGCCGGGTCACCGTCGACGGCATCGACATCCGCGAGCTCGACCTCGGCCACCTGCGCTCGCTGGTCGCGACCGCGTTCGAGGAGCCGACCCTGTTCTCGATGAGTGCCCGCGAGAACCTCACCCTCGGCCGCGCCGACGCGACGGACGCCGAGGTCGAGCAGGCGCTCGACATCGCCCAGGCCGACTTCGTCCACGAGCTCCCGTGGGGCCTCGACACCCGCATCGGCGAGCAGGGGATGGCGCTCTCCGGCGGCCAGCGGCAGCGGCTCGCGCTGGCACGCGCCGTGCTCGCCCAGCCCAAGATCCTGGTCCTCGACGACACCCTCTCCGCGCTCGACGTACACACCGAGAAGCTGGTCGAGGAGGCCCTGCAGCGGGTGCTGGCCTCCACCACCGGTCTGATCGTCGCTCACCGGGCCTCGACCGTGATGCTGGCCGACCGGGTCGCCCTGCTCCAGGACGGGCGGATCACCCATGTCGGCGACCACCGGGAGCTGCTGGCCACAGTGCCTGCCTACCGTGACCTGCTCGGCTCCGACGCCGATCTGCCGGACCTCGACGGCATCGAGCCCGAGGAGGTGTCCGCATGACCACGGAGACGCCCCCCGAGGTCCCCATCGACGAGACCACCTCGTGGCGCGGGCTCGCCAAGGTCGACGCCGACGAGGCCGCCGAGCGGATGACCGCCGGCACGATCGGCGGCGGCTCGAAGCGGCTGCTGCGCGAGCTCCTGGCACCTTACAAACGCGCCATCCAGCTGCTCATCGCGATCGTGGTCGTCGAGAACGCCGCCCGGCTCGCGATCCCCTACCTCGTCAAGGAGGGCATCGACACCGGCATCCCCCCGATCCGGGAGAGCGACAACCTCGAGCCGCTGCTCGTGATCGTCGGCATCGTGCTCGTCGCCACCGTCACGCAGGCAGTGGCGCGGCAGCTGTTCCTGGTCCGGTCGGGGAAGATCGGCCAGGACATCCTGTTCGAGATCCGTGGGCGGGTGTTCCGGCACTTCCAGGTGCTCAGCCCGGCCTTCCACGAGGGCTACACCTCGGGCCGGGTGATCTCACGGCAGACCTCGGACGTCGACGCGATCTACGAGATGCTCGAGACCGGCTTCGACGGCCTGGTCACCGCGGCGCTCACGCTGGTCGGCACCGCCGGCCTGCTGCTCTTCCTCGACGTGAAGCTGGGCCTGGTCGCGCTGACGTGCGGCCCGTTCCTGGCCTGGCTCACGCTTTGGTTCCGCCGCGAGTCCGCGAAGTCCTACAAGGTCACGCGCGAGAAGGTCGCGCTCGTCATCGTCCACTTCGTGGAGTCGATGGGCGGGATCCGCGCGGTGCAGGCCTTCCGGCGCGAGCCGCGCAACCAGGAGATCTTCGACGACGTCAACGACCAGTACCGCCGCGCCAACCTGGTCGCGTTCCGGCTGGTCGCGTGGTTCATGCCCGGCATCCGGCTGATCGGCAACATCACGATCGGCATCGTGCTGCTCTACGGCGGCTACCGCGCCTACCACGGCGACGTCACCGTCGGCGTGCTCGCGGCGTTCCTGCTCTACCTGCGCCAGTTCTTCGAGCCGATGATGGAGATCTCGCAGTTCTACAACACCTTCCAGTCCGCCTCGGCGGCGCTGGACAAGCTGGCCGGTGTCCTCGAGGAGGAGCCGTCGGTGCCCGAGCCCACCGCTCCGGTCGCGCTGAGCGGCAGTCTCGGCGGTGAGCTGCGCTTCGACCACGTCGGCTTCGAGTACGTCGAGGGCCGGACGGTGCTGCCCGACCTCGACCTCACCGTGCCGGCCGGCCAGACGCTCGCCCTGGTCGGCACCACCGGCGCCGGCAAGACCACGCTGGCCAAGCTGGCCACCCGGTTCTACGACCCGACGGAGGGTCGGGTGCTGCTCGACGGCACCGACCTTCGCGACCTGCGCTCCACGGACCTGCGCGACGCGGTCGTGATGGTCACCCAGGAGAACTACCTGTTCTCCGGCACCATCGCCGACAACATCCGCTTCGGCCGGCCCACAGCCACGATGGACGAGGTCGTTGCCGCGACCACCGCACTCGGCGCGCACGACTTCATCAGCGCCATGCCGGATGGCTACGACACCGACGTGGCCAACTCCGGAGGCCGGCTCTCCGCGGGCCAGCGACAGCTGGTCGCCTTCGCCCGCGCGTTCCTCGCCGACCCGGCCGTGCTCATCCTCGACGAGGCGACCTCGTCGCTCGACGTACCCTCCGAGCGCCTCGTCCAGCAGGCCCTCCGCACCGTCCTCGCCGGCCGGACCGCAGTGATTATCGCCCACCGCCTCTCCACGGTCGAGATCGCCGATCGAGTGCTCGTCATGGAGCACGGCCGGATCGTCGAGGACGGCTCACCCGCCGACCTGATCGCTGGGGGCGACGGCCGCTACTCCGACCTGCACCAGGCCTGGCTGGAGTCGCTGGCCTGAGCGTCACCGCTTGACGGTGAGCCCTTGCAGGGCCCACCCGCGGGCGACCAGCTCTTGACGCACCCCGGAGGCGTTGTCGGTGTCGGCCCAGAGCTCCTCGCCCGGCATCGCCTCGACGGCATCGGCCACCTCCCGGGACAGGTCGAGGTCGGACACGATGTCGGGTCGGGCCCGAGTCCGAGCGATCGACCCCTCCAGGGCGACGGCGTGCAAAGTCGACCCGGAGAACCACGCGTGCACCGTCCCGGCCAGCACGCTGTCGGCGACCCGCAGGTGCCAGCCGAGGTCGCCGGCGTGCAGTCCCGGCTGGGCCCGGCGAGGTGGGTGAACCAGTCCGTGGTGGAGCCCCAGTGCAGTTGCTTGCGTGCCAGGTCGCGGGTGTCGGCCTCGGCCAGCAGCCGGGCCTCCAGCGCCGCGACAGTGCCCTTCAGGGTCTGGACAGCCGCCAGGCCTTCGACCAGGTCGACGTCGTCGAACCCGGTCACGAGCCGGTCGTCCAGTGCCACCAGCTGGGCGCGAGCGGACTCCAGCACCACAGCGGGGGCGACACCCACGGTCACGACGAGCTCCGGACCCTTGACCTGTGCCCGGGGACCCACCGCCGGGACTGTGATGACCTCGATGCCAGCGCGCCGACCAGTCGGCGAGAGCCCAAGGAGCACTGACCCGGGGCACTAACTGCATCTATGCGACCCGCGGGCCGCGTGCTTGACATCTATTCGAACATACGTTCGAAGAGATGTCAAGCACGATCTCCCCTCCCCATGGATTTGTTGCCTGAGGACCCTAGGAAGCGACTTTGGTAGCGCTGCGTGAGTCGGTGTCGTGTGCCTAGTGTCGAGGCCATGACCGCTCGGGCGATCGAGGTCGTCGACCTCACCATGACCTACGGCGACCTCAGAGCCGTCGACGGCGTCAGCCTCGAGGTCGGCGAGGGCGAGTTCGTCGGCATCCTCGGCCCCAACGGCGCCGGCAAGACGACGACCCTCGAGACCATCGAGGGGCTGCGGCGGCCGGACTCGGGGACGGTCACCGTGCTGGGCCAGTCGGTCTGGCCGCGCAACTCCGCGCTCCTGCCGCGGATCGGGGTGCAGCTCCAGGCGTCGTCGTTCTTCGAGCGGCTCACCGCCCGCGAGCAGATCCACACGTTCGCCTCGCTGTACGGCGTCGAGAGCAAGGTGGCCGACGAGTGGATGGAGCGGGTGGGCCTCGAGGACAAGGCCGACACCCGCGTCGAGGACCTCTCCGGCGGCCAGGCCCAGCGGCTCTCCATCGCCAGTGCACTTGTCCACGACCCCGACGTTCTCTTCCTCGACGAGCCGACGGCGGCCCTCGACCCGCAGGCCCGCCGCAACCTGTGGGACCTGCTGTCGGGGCTCAACGAATCGGGTCGCACGGTGGTGCTGACCACGCACTACATGGACGAAGCAGAGATCCTCTGCGACCGGGTCGCGATCATGGACCACGGCCGGATCCTGCAGTTCGACTCGCCGGCCGCTCTGATCCGCGGCCTCGACGCCCCGGCCCGGATCACGGTCGCGCCGGGTCAGCTCACCCTCGACGCGGGCCGGGCCCTGAGCGGCGTCGACGACGCGGTCGAGGGTGCCGAGGGCGTCGTGCTCACCACTCGGCAGCCCGCCACCGTCGTCTCGCAGCTCGCGGACGCCGACCACCTCGACGGCGTCCGCGTGCAGACCGGCACGCTGGAGGACGTCTTCCTCGACCTCACCGGCCGCGAGTACAGGGCATGAGCAACGCCGGAGCCTTCAAGGCGCTGTCCCTGGCCATCGTGAAGGGGTTCGTCCGCGACAAGACCTCGGTCTTCTTCGCGGTGGTCTTCCCTCTCATGTTCCTGGTGCTCTTCGGCGGGCTCTTCGCCGACCAGACCACGTCGAAGGTCGAGCTGATCCAGGTCGGCGACGTGGCGCTGGTCGACGATCTGCCGAAGGGCGCGGACGACGCGTTCAAGGAGACGTTCAAGATCGAGCACTCCGACGACCTCGACGCCGCGATCAAGAAGGTCCGCAAGGGCGACGCCGACGTGGCCATCGAGATGAAGGGCGACACCCTCGTCGCGCACTACACCCAGACCGACCAGGTGAAGGCCGCGGTCACCCAGGGTGCTCTGCGGGCGTTCGTGGACGGTACGAACGTCGCCCTGCTCTCGTCGAGCGCCGGTAGTCCGCCCAAGTACGCCCTCGAGGCCGAGAGGGTCGAGGACGACTCGCTCAAGACCATCCAGTACTACACGCCCGGGCTGCTCGGCTGGGCGGTCGCCATGAGCGCCGCCTTCGGCGCTGCCGCGACGATCCAGGGCTGGCGGCAGTCCAAGCTGATCCGGCGCCTCCAGCTGGCGCCGGTCTCGACCCGAATCGTGGTCGGCGCCCGGGTCTGGGTGACGGTGGTGATCGCGCTCGTGCAGCTGGCGATCTTCGTGGGCCTGGCCGCCGCGGCGTTCGGCCTCACCCTGACCGGTTCGTGGTGGATGTCGATCCCGCTCCTGATCGTGGGGACACTCTGCTTCATGGCCGTCGGACTGCTGGCGGGTGCGCTCACCAAGACCACCGAGGGAGCGGTGAACGCCGCGAACATCATGGTGCTGCCGATGTCGTTCCTCTCCGGCTCGTTCTTCCCGCTCGACGGGTCACCCGGCTGGCTCCAGGCGTTCTCCAACCTGCTCCCGCTCAAGCACCTCAACGACGGGATGCTCGACGTGATGGTCCGCGGCGAGGGTCCGTCGGCCGCGCTGCTGCCCATGGTGATCCTGCTCGGCTTCGCGGTGGTCGTGACCGCGGTCGCTGCGCGACTCTTCCGCTGGGACACGACCTAGAACAGCAGTACGACGGCCGCAACGACGCCCATCACCACGATCCCGGTCCGCAGCACCGGCGCCGGCAGCAGCCGCCCGATCCGCGACCCGACGTAGCCGCCGACGACCGAACCGGCCGCCAGCAGCGCCACCGCGACCCAGTCGAGGTCGGCCGCGAACACGAAGATCAGGCCGGACACCACGTTGCAGGCCATCACGGCCAGCGTCTTCAGCGCGTTGACCACCCGGAACTCGAGGTCCAGCCCGAGTCCGAGCACGGCCATCATCATCACGCCGGAGCCGGCGCCGAAGTACCCGCCGTACACCCCGGTCAGGGTCGCAAAGACCCGGGTCGCCGGGGACATCGCGAGGCGCGGCGCCGGGGCCTCCTCGCCGTGCCGCGCGCGCAGCCAGGCGGAGATCCGTGGCTGGGCGCCCACCAGCAGGCAGGTGAACAGGATCAGCCACGGCACCACGGCCTCGAACACGTCCGGCGGCAGCGCCAGCAGCAGTACGGCGCCCGCGACGGCCCCGACCGCGCAGGTGAGCAGCACCGCGGCTGTCGTGCGTGGTTGCTCCCGGAGCTCGCGGCGGTAGCCCCACGACCCGCTGAGCGCACCCGGCGTGAGGCCGACGGTGTTGGACGCGTTGGCGACGACCGGGGGCAGCCCCACGGCCAGCAGCACGGGGAAGCTGAGCAGTGACGCGACGCCCACCGTCGAGGTGAAGATCCCCGCCCCGAACCCCGCCGCGAGGACCGCGAACAACTCGAGGCCGCTCATCCCGCCACCTTATGAGCCACTCCGACCCGTTTACCCGGCGGTGGGTGGGTACCCGAAAGGGTGAGCGTGAACGACGTCACAACTCGTGAGGACGTGGGTCATGGGACCGGAATGGGTCGCGATCATCGGGCTGATCGCCCTCTTCGCAGTCGGCACCGCGGTGCCGATCAACATGGGCGCGCTGGGCTTTGTCGCCGCGTGGATGGTCGGCATGTGGTCGCTCGACATGGACGAGAAGGACATCGTCGCGGGGATCAGCGCTGACCTGGTGCTCACGCTGATCGGCGTCACCTACCTGTTCGCGATCGCCAAGAAGAACGGCACCGTCGACCTGATCGTGCGGGTGGCCGTCACGGCGGTGCGCGGCCGGGTGGCACTGATCCCCTGGGTGATGTTCGCGATCACCGCGGTGCTGACCGCGATCGGTGCCGTCAGCCCGGCGGCCTGCGCGATCATCGGCCCCATCGCACTGGGGTTCGCGGGCCGCTACGGCATCAGTCCGCTGATGATGGGCATGATGGTCGTCCACGGCGCCCAGGCCGGCGGGTTCTCGCCGATCAGCATCTACGGCACGATCACGAACTCCGTCATGGAGGACGCCGGCCTGCCGACCAGCGAGCTGACGGTCTTCTTCGCCAGTCTTGCGGTGAACACGATCATGGCCGCGATCCTGTTCGTCGTGCTCGGTGGCCGGAAGCTGTTCAGCGCGCGGATCGAGCCCGACGAGGCGGGGGCCGAGGAGGCTGAGAAGGCCACGGAGGACGAGGACCGCGTGCGTCTCGACCAGGTGTTGACCCTGCTCGCGTTCCTCGCCGTCGCAGTGATCGCACTGATCCTCGACAAGAACATCGGCTTCGTCGCGATCACGGCTGCAGTCGCCCTCTCGTTCCTCGGCCCGAAGCGCTACCAGGACACGGTCAAGCAGATTGCCTGGCCGACGGTGCTGCTGGTGGCCGGCGTCAGCTGCTACGCCACGATCCTCAACGAGGCGGGTTCGCCCGAGTTCGTCGGCGACTGGGCCGCCGGCCTCGGCGTGGCCGCGATCGGCGCGCTGGTGCTCTGCTACGTCGGCGGCGTGGTCTCGGCGTTCGCCAGCTCCACCGCCCTGCTGCCGGTGATCATCCCGATCGCCGTACCCCTGGTCGCGGACGGCGGCATCAGCGCCGCCTTCTTCATCGCCGCCCTCGCGGTCTCGAGCACGATCGTGGACGTCAGCCCGTTCTCGACCAACGGCGCCCTCATGCTGGCGAACCGCCCGGACTCGATCAGCGAGCCGGTCTACTACCGGCAGATCCTCGCCTACAGCGTGATCGTGGTCGTCGTCGGACCGCTGCTCGTCTGGACGGCGCTCGTGCTGCCGGGCTGGTGACCGGCTAGCGGAGTCCGCACACGTTGAGGCGCAGCGTGTAGACGGTGCTCGTCGCGGTCACGAACAGGTGGTTGAGGCGCGGACCGCCGAAGCACACGTTGGACACGACCTGGGGGATCCGCAGCTTCCCGATGAGCTCCCCGCTCGGGTCGTGGACGTGCACCCCGTCGTGGGCGGCGACCCACAGCCGGCCCAGCTCGTCCAGTCGGAGCCCGTCGAACGAGCCGGCCGTGCACTCGGCCAGCACCTTGCCGCCCGACAGCTGCCGGTCGTCGGAGACGTCGAAGGCCCGCAGGTGCTTCTCCCGGGTGTCCACGACGTAGAGGACCGACTCGTCGGCCGAGAACGCGAGTCCGTTGGGCCGCACGAAGTCGTCCGCGACCACGGTGACGGTGCCGGACGGGTCGATGCGGTAGACGTGGCAGCCGTCGATCTCGGCCTCGGCGCGCTCGCCCTCGTAGTCGGAGTCGATCCCGTAGCTCGGGTCGGTGAACCAGATGGAACCGTCGCTGCGCTCCACGACGTCGTTCGGGCTGTTGAACCGGTGGCCCCGGTGGGTGTCCGCGAGCACGGTCAGCGTGCCGTCGTGCTCGGTGCGTACGACGCGGCGGCCGCCCTGCTCGCAGGAGACCAGCCGTCCGGCGCGGTCGCGGGTGTGCCCGTTGGCGTAGTTGGAGGGTGACTGGAACACGCCCACGGCTCCCGTGGTCTCGTCCCAGCGCAGGAGTCGGTTGTTCGGGATGTCGCTGAAGAGGAGATAGCGCCCCGCGGGGAAGTACGTCGGGCCCTCGAGCCAGCGGCCTGCGGTGAAGATCCGCTCGACGAACTCGTCGCCGTCCACCTTCTCGAAGCTCGGATCCAGACGCTCCCACTCCGCTGAGACCGGGTCCTGCAGGGCACGTGGCGAGTCGAGCGCGGGCAGCACCCCTCGAAGTTACAACTCGTTGCGCGCCTGAGTTTCGGCGGTGCCGTGTCCCGCGCGGTCGACGACCGGGCGCGGGACCAGCAGCAGCGCGACGCCGAGCAGCGCGACGGCGACCAGGCCGTCGAGCAGCCAGTGGTTGGCGGTGACGGTGACCACGGCGACCGTGGTCAGGGCGTGCAGGCAGGCCAGGACGGCGAGCCACCGCGGCCCGGTCCGGCACACGACGACGGCGATGAGGACGGCCCAGCCGATGTGCAGGCTCGGCATCGCGGCGTACTGGTTCACGAGCGCACCGCTGTTCCCTTCGTACGCCGAGGGGCCGTACGTCGTCATCGTGTCGAGGAAGCCCCAACGCGGGAACATGCGGGGCGGCGCGAGCGGGAACAGGATGTGCGCGACCAGGCCCAGAAGAGTGAGGACCACGAGGAGACGACGAGCCCAGAGGTACTCCGAGCGAGGTCGCGCGACGAAGCCCCAGACCAGGAACGCGATGGTGACGGGGAAGTGGGCCGACAGGTAGTAGACGTTGGCCGCCTCGAGCAACCGGGCGGAGTGGACGGCTTGCTGGATGGCCGCTTCGGAGGGTAGCTGCAGAGCGCGTTCGAGGTGGTGCACGAGGCGCGCGTGGGCGCGGGCCGTCTCCGTGCGGTCGACGGTGAGGAGGCGGCCCAGCCTGTAGACGAGGTAGAGACCGGACACCAGCAGCAGCTCGACGATGCCCAGCCCGAGCTGCCGCACCACGGTGCGATCGCCTGCCCGGGACGAGAACGCGGTGCTCATGTCAGGGCTCACGGTCAGGAACGTAGAAATTTCGCGGCCCGGACGGAACCGACGGCAGGCGATCGTTGCACCACCTGAGGCGGGCACCGGGCCCTACTTTCGTCGTACGCACACCATCTCGACACCCGGGGCCGACGAGATGTGACGTCCCGGGCCTGATCCGAGGGTGAGTCGTGCGTCACCCACCGGCGATGCGCGACATCAGTACGGCGCGGGTGGGTGCCTCACACTTGCCCAGCACCGCCCGGACGTGGTCGTTGACGGTGTGCTCGGACAGCACCAGGGCCTCTGCCATGGTGCGGGAGTCCGACCCGGTGGCCAGGTGGCCCAGCACCTCGCGCTCCCGCGGGCTCAGCCCGTGGGCCAGCGCGAACACCTCGCGCCGCTCGGCCACGGTGCTCACCTCGATGGTCACCGCCACCTCGGCCGCGCCGGTCATCCGCTCTGCCCGGAGCGTCACCCACCGGCCGGCGCCCAGGTGCACCCGTGACCACGCCGCCCCGACCGGCACCCCGGCCTCGGCGGCCAGCAGCGCCCCGACCACGTTCAGCGCCGCGGCCGGGATCGGGTCGGGGATCGGCTCCTCGCCGGGCGGGTTGAGCACCATCAGGGCGGTCGCGGCCGTGGCGGTCTGGCTGACCACGCCGTGGTCGGCGTCGAACAGGATGACGGCGGGGCCGGCCAGCTCGACCGGTTCGGCGTGCTCGACGAAGGTGCGTGCCTGCGCCCGGCGGATCCCCTCGGTGAGCGGACCGGTCAGGTCGCGCAGCAAGGCCACCTCGGCGGCCGCGAACACCCCGTCGCACCGCCAGAGGTCCAGCCACGCCCAGCAACCGAACCGGTCCGCGAACACCGACGACGCCACGTCGGTGACCCCCATCCCGTCCAGGGCCTCCCGCCACAGCGTGGACAGGGACAGGTGGCCGTCGGTCGCCGCGTGCAGCGACACGGCCGGCGTCCCCGCGCGGCGCAGCTCGGGCCACCGGTTCACGGTCGTGAGGTAGCGCAGCCGGCCCAGCTCGGGCAGCCTCGGCCAGGCCAGCATCGGTACGTCGGCGAGGGGCGATGTCCCCACGCAGGTGACCGGGTCGGTGAGCAACCACACGTGCGCGTCGTACGGCACCGCGCGGCGTACGACATCGAGCGTCCGCTCGCGCAGCGCCTTCGCCGTCAGCGGCTCCCGGCAGAGCCGCTCGACGCGATCCAGCACGGCGGCGGACATGTCGCGAGCGTACGGCGGTGAGCGCGTCGCAAAGACCCTCAGGATCTGGGATGTCGGACCGTCTGGTGCGGCAGCGATCCTTCCGTCATGACCACACTTCACGTAGAGAACACCGTCCGTGACTACGAGGCCTGGAAGGAGACCTTCGACAAGTTCGACGGCGCCCGGCGAGACCGCGGCATGCGGTCCTACCGGTTGACCCGAGACCACGAGGACCCCCACAAGGTAATCGTCGACATGGAGTTCGACTCGACCACCCGCGCAGAGGAGTTCCGCGAGTTCCTCCAGGGCGTGATCACGTCGCCACAGGCGCAGAGTCACCTGGTCGAGCACCGGCCGATCGTGATCCTCGACGTCATGGAGGAGCAAACCCTCGCCTGACCGATTCGTCTGTGGCCCGGCAGCGCATTTTCCAGGCCGGGCCACAGACGAATCGTGGGGTTGCGAGACTGGGGTCGTGCCCCACCGCTGGACCGCCCAGGAGCTGCTCGACCTGGTCCTCGACGAGGGCTCGTTCGAGTCCTGGGACGAGCCGATCGACATCTCCGACGCGCCACCGGACTACCGGGCGGCGCTGGAGGCGGCCCGGGAGAAGGCCGGCACCGACGAGTCGGTGCTCACTGGTCGCGGGCTGGTGCACGGGCGCCCGGTGGCCGTGGTGGCCAACGAGTTCCGGTTCCTGGCCGGCTCGATCGGGCTGGCGGCGGCGCGCCGCATCACCAGCGCCGTACGCCGCGCGACCGCCGAGGGCCTGCCCGTGCTCGCCACGACGGCAAGCGGCGGGACCCGGATGCAAGAAGGCACACCCGCCTTCGTGCAGATGGTGGAGATCTCGCGTGCGCTGATGGAGCACCGCGCCGCCCGCCTGCCCTACCTCGCCTACCTGCGGCACCCGACCACGGGCGGCGTCTACGCGTCGTGGGGCTCGCTCGCGCACGTCACCGTGGGGGAGCCTGGCGCGCTGATCGGGTTTCTCGGGCCGAAGGTGTTCGAGGCGCTCAACGGGACTCCGTTCCCCGAGGGCGTGCAGGTGGCGGAGAACCTCTCCAACCACGGCGTCATCGACGGGGTCGCCACCGCGGAGGAGCTGCCCGGGCTGGTCGACGCGGTGCTGGCCATCCTGGTGGACCCGCCGTCCGAGCCGCGGTTGCCGCGACGCACCGGCGAGCTGGACCCCGACCGCGATGCCTGGGCCGCGATCCAGGAGACCCGTGGCGAGGACCGGATCGGCGTACGCGACGTCCTGCGGCACGGCACGGAGGTCCTGCTGCCGCTGTCGGGGACCGAGAAGGGCGAGCGGGACAGCACCATCCTGGTCGTGATGGCCCGGCTCGACGGCGAACCGTGCCTGGTGGTCGGGCAGGACCGGAGCCGGCAGGGCCCGGCCACCCCCATGGGGCCTGGCGCGCTCCGGACGGCGCGGCGGGCGATGCGCCTCGCCAATGAGATGCGGCTGCCGCTGGTCACCGTGATCGACACCCCTGGTGCGGAGCTCTCGAGGCGGGCCGAGGAGGGCGCGATCGCCGGCGAGATAGCCCGCTGCCTGGCCAGCCTCGCGACGATGACCGTGCCGACGGTCTCGGTAGTGCTCGGGCAGGGCTGCGGGGGCGGGGCGCTGGCGCTGCTTCCGGCGCAGCGGGTGATCGTCGCCGAGAAGGCCTGGTTGATGCCCCTGCCGCCAGAAGGGGCCAGCGTGATCGTGCACGGCGACACCACGCACGCCGGCGAGCAGGCCCGCCGAATGCGCGTCCGGGCGGTCGACCTGCTCGAACACGGCACCGCGCACCACGTGGTGCCCGAGCCGGACGGCGACACGGGGGAGGCGCTCGCGGTGGCCGTGGCCGCCGAGATCGGCGCCGCGATCCGGCTCAGCCGGTCCTGACCGAATCCGGCCGATTCGCCCAAACCCCAGAGCCGGAGCGGCCTGTCGTCCTACGCTCGCCGTGTGACAGCAGTGCAGCGGCAGGGCCAGGTCGAGGGATGGCGAGAGGATCCCTACGGCCGCCACGAGCTGCGCTTCTTCGACGGGCACCGATGGACGCCGTACGTGCGTGACGGCGAGAAGAACGGCCTGGACGAGCCCGGCGGGCCGTTGGGGGAGAGCACCCGCAGCCCGCTCCTCGACGAGGACGTGCTGGTTGTCGAGCGGTTCACCGACCTGGGCCGCCGCTGGTCGGACCGCTCCGTACGCCGTCCCGACGGCACCAAGGCCGGCATGCTGCGGCGCGCCGCGCCCGCCGCGCCGCGACCGACTGCCGCAGCCATGGCGCTGTCCGTCCGCGAGCTCACCAAGAACGACGTCGTCGAGCTGGTGGATCACAAGGAGTCGGTCGTCCTGACCCTGATCCGCCCGATCGGTGTGGCGAAGAGCTGGGTCGAGGTGCGCGACAGCGAGGGCCGCGACGCCGGCCGGATCGTCCAGCAGATCCTGCGCCGCAACGAGATGACGTTCGCCTTCCTGGGCGCCAACGGCCAGTTCCTCGGCGACCTCCAGACCGACAACTGGGTCGCGTGGGACCTCCGGATCATGGACAGCCACACCCGCCAGGTCGCCACCATCACGCGCGACTGGGCCGGGCTCGATGTCACCAAGTTCTCGAGCCCCGACGACTACGTCGTCCGGATCAAGGACGGGGTCCACGAGCCGTTGCGAACCCTCGTCGTGGCGTGCGCGCTCAGCCTCGAGATCGTCGTACGCCCCGACGCCCGCGGGGTCTGAGTCAGCTCGCCTTGCGTGCGGCGGCTTTCTTGGTCGTCGTCTTCCTGGCCGTCGTCTTCTTGGCAGCCGACTTCTTCGCGGCGGCCTTCTTGGTCGTCGTCTTCTTGGCGCTGGCCGACTTCTTGGTGGTCTTCTTCGCCGTCTTCTTGGCGGGCTTCTCGTCCTCGTCCTCGAGGTCGTCGAAGATCTCGGAGCCTGTCTCCCCGCGACCCTTCTTGGCGGCGTCGACCGAGCGCTGCAGGGCGGCGAGCAGGTCGACCACCTCGCCGGACGTCTTGGTCGAGGTCGGGGTGCGCTTGATCTCGCCGCCCTCGATCTTGGTCTTGACCAGGGTCTCGACGGCTTCGGCGTAGTCGTCCTCGAACTCGCTCGCGTCGAAGTCGCCCGCCAGCGTCTCGACCAGCATGTGCGCCATCTTGACCTCGGCGTCCTTGACGTCGCCTGTCTCGACCGAGAAGTCGGGGACGCGGACCTCGTCGGGCCACATCATCGTCTGGAGCACGATCACGTCGTCCTTGACCCGCAGCACCGCGATCGTGGTGCGCTGGCGCAGCGCGACCGTCACCACCGCCATCCGGTCGGCGTCGAGCAACGCCTGACGGAGCAGGCCGTAGGGCTTGGTGCCCGACTTCTCCGGCTCGAGGTAGTAGGACTTCTCGAACAGCATCGGGTCGATCTGCTCGGTGGGCACGAACTTCTCGACCGCGATCTCCCGCGAGGACGTCGAGGGCAGCTGCTCCATGTCCTCGTCGGTGAGGATGACCATCTCGCCGTCCTCGGTCTCGTAGCCCTTGGCGATGTCCGCGTAGGCGATCTCCTCGCCGTCGATCGAGCAGACCCGCTGGTACTTGATCCGGCCGCCGTCCTTGGCGTGCACCTGCCGGAACGAGACGTCGTGCGACTCGGTCGCGGCGTACAGCTTCACGGGCACGCTGACCAGCCCGAACGAGACCGCACCCTTCCAGATCGCCCTCATACGCCGTTCCTCTCGTCGATCTCCACGCCTGACCCCCAGACTGCGACAAGTGTGACCGGTGTGGCGTCGAGAATCCATCGGGATGACCATCGGCAAGGATGGAGCCCATGGGCGCATCTCTCCATCCCATTGCCGGCTGCGCGCCGCCATACACGCACACTGGCTGTGTTGGCGGACGCTCGAGAAACGCCCGGCTTGCCTTCGCGCCGCCGCCTTGCCATTGCACGCGTCTGACGACGCGCAGCTCGACAGTGGATTGAGAGACACGCCCATGCGCCCGATGCTCGCGACGACCGGTACCCACGTGCCGACCGATGCCGGCTGGTCGCACGAGGTGAAGTGGGACGGTGTCCGGGTGCTGGCCGACACCACCCGAAGCGGTACGACGCGGCTTCTGAGCCGCAACGAGAACCCGGTCACCGTGGCCTGGCCCGAGCTCAACCGCAGCCCGCTGGGCGACCGCGACCTGCTGGTCGACGGCGAGGTGATCGCTCTCAACGACCGCGGGCTCCCCGACTTCCGGGTGCTCCAGGACCGGATGCACGTCCGCAACACCGCCACCGCCGCCCGGCTCGCGGACCGGCTGCCGGCGACGTACATGGTCTTCGACGTGATGCGGGTCGACGGCAAGGACGTGAGCGACCAGCCGCTGGGGGAGCGGCGCAAGATCCTGCGCGGCCTCGGCCTCGAGCACTCGACGTGGCAGGTTCCCGACGCGTACGAAGACGGGCCGATGCTGTTCGACGCCACGCTTCAGCAGGGCCTCGAGGGCATCGTCAGCAAGCGGCTCACGTCGCGCTACGCCTTCGGCGAGCGGACCAGGAACTGGCTGAAGTTCGCGCATCGCCATCGTCGCTCGTACGTCGTGGGCGGCTGGCGCCCGCAGGAGGGGACCTCCGACCGGCTGGCCGCGCTGCTGGTTGGCGAGCCGACCGAGCAGGGCCTGGTCTACCGGGGCCGTGTGGGCAGCGGCATCGGGGGTGCGGTCAGCCGGCAGCTGACCCAGCTGGTCGAGCCGCTGGCCCGCGCGAGCAGCCCGTTCGACGACGAGGTGCCGGTGGTCGATGCCCGCGGAACGTTCTGGGTCGAGCCGGTGCTCGTGGTCGACGTCGAGACGCACGGAGTGGGATACCAGCGGCTTCGGCAGCCGTCCTACCGCGGCGTCCGCTCCGACCTGAAGCCGGGTGACCTGTGATCGCCGAGCTGGTGCTGGCGGTCGCCGTGTCGACCAGCCCGACCACCCTGGACGGCGTGAAGGTCCAGCTCCGCGAAGGGACCCAGCAGGTCGTCACCGTCAACCACTCCGACGGCTACCGGGCCCGCGTGACGTTCTGGAAGCTCACCGGCACCGGCTGGGTCCAGCGGTTCAGCGCCGACGACGGCCGGATCGGCTACGGCGGCCTGGTCCGGGGCACCAAGCGGAAGCAGGGCACCGGTACCACGCCGCTGGGCACCTACGCGCTGCCGTGGGCGTTCGGCATGAACGCCGCCGACGACCGGTGGAAGCTGCGCTACCGCCAGGTCGAGAGCGGTGACTTCTGGGTCCAGGACAACGAGTCGGCGTACTACAACCGCTACCGCAACCAGGCCGAGGGCGGCTTCCGCTGGTGGCTGCCGACGAGCGACCCCGACAGCTCCGAGCGGCTCACCGACTTCCGTCACCAGTACCGCATCTCTGTGGTCACCGACTTCAACGTCAAGCAGGTCCGGCACCGCGGCGCCGGCATCTTCCTGCACGTCAACGGGTCCGGCGCGACCGCCGGTTGCGTGAGCGCCCCCGGCGTGTTCATGGACAAGCTGATGCGGGTGCTCGACCCCGCGAAGGTGCCGGTCATCGCGGTGGGTCGCTGATGCCCAAGGGGGAGAAGTTCGAGGCGGAGGAGGTCTTCGTCGACGTCGAGGGCCGCACCCTCAAGATCAGCAACCTCGGCAAGGTCCTCTACCCGCGCACCGGCACCACCAAGGGCGAGGTGCTCAACTACTACGCCCAGATCGCGCCGGTCATGCTGCCGCACCTGAAGGACCGGGCGGTCACCCGGATCCGCTGGCCGCACGGCGTGGAGGACATGAGCTTCTTCGAGAAGAACATCCCCGGCGGCACGCCGTCGTGGGTGCACACCGTCACGGTGCCGACCACCGGGTCCCGCACCGCGACCAAGGAAGACGGCACCCTCACCTTCCCGATCGTGGACAACCTGGCCACGCTCACCTGGCTGGTCAACCTGGCGGCGCTCGAGCTGCACGTGCACCAGTGGACGGTCGGCCGCAACGGGAAGCCCCGCGGCGCGGACCGCCTGGTCATCGACCTCGACCCGGGCGAGCCGGCCGGGCTGCACGAGTGCTGCGGCGTGGCGCTGCTGGTCTCCGACGCGCTCGAGGAGCGCGGACTGACCGCCAAGCCGGTGACCAGCGGCAGCAAGGGGCTGCACCTCTACGCCGACCTCCCCAAGCGTCTGCCGTGGCAGGAGTCGACGGCGCTCGCCAAGGAGGTCGCCGAGGCCCTCGAGAAGGAGCACCCCAAGCTCGTGACCGCGACCATGACCAAGGCCCGCCGTTCGGGCAAGGTCTTCCTTGACTGGTCGCAGAACTCCGGCTCGAAGACGACGATCTCGCCGTACTCACTGCGCGGGAAGGAGAAGCCGTACGTCGCCACCCCCCTCGGCTGGGACGAGGTGGAGGCCGGCGCGGAGGACCCGGACGCCGTCGAACAGCTCCGGTTCGACCAGGTGCTGGAGCGCGTGGAGGAGTACGGCGACATGTTTGCTTGACGCCCGTGCGGTCTCCCGCACCGGGTGTTACCCAACCTTTGTGCAGCCGTGGACCGGGCGTGGACCCGGGTGGACACAGTCCCCATAGTTTGGCGATACGGGCCGCTCGGGATGGCCCGACCTTCAGGGGGGTGTGCTGTTTTGGAGATCGCACCGGTTCCGCACCGGGCGACCCGTGGGGAGTGGCGACGGCTCGCCATCGGCCTGCTGGTGCTTGCGCCCGTGGTGCTGTTGGTGCTGCTGCCCGCAGTACTCGGGCTCCAGCGCTACGTCGTCACCGACCGGTCGATGGACGGATCCCTGGCACGAGGCTCGGTCGTGCTGGCCCGCGAGGTGCCGGCGGCGGACCTCCAGGTCGGCGACGTGATCACCTTCCGGCCGCCGCAGGCCAGCTCCGACGAGCGGGTGACCCGCCGGATCGTGGCCATCGAGAACGGCGTCGCAACCACCCAGGGCGACACCTCCGGGACCAGCGACCGCTGGGCGGTGCCGCTCACGAGCCCGTCGTACCCGCGGGTGTGGCTGGGTCTGCCCTACGTCGGCTACCCGTTCGTGATGGACGGGGGTTGGGTGGTGCTGGCCGCGGCCGCGCTTGCGGCGTTCGTCCTGGCCCTCGCCACCGGCCGCCGGGCCCCGCAGAAGGTGCTCGGGCACACCGGCACCCGGTTGCCCGTCGCCTAGGGCGCGTCTCCCAATTCATGGCGGCGCCAGCGCCGCCCAGCACCCACGCTGGCGGTGTTACCAGCGCTCGAAAGACGCCCAGTCTGCCAGCGCACTGGCGCCGTGCCATCGCACGCCCTGGACGACGCTGGCATCCACCAGCAATTGGGAGACGCGCCCTGGCCGGGGTACTGCGATCGGTGGGTTGCGCCCCGCGTACTCCCTGTCTAGTCCTATGCTCGCGACATGCCGCAGAGAGTCCTCGTGGTCGAGGACGAGGAGGACATCGCCTTCCCGCTCGTGCGCACCCTCGAGCGCGAGGGCTACGACGTGCACTGGGTGGACTCCGGCCAGAAGGCGCTCGACGACGTCCAGGCGCGCCACGCGGACGTGGTCATCCTCGACCTGGGGCTCCCTGACATGGACGGGCTCGAGGTCTGCCGCAAGGCCCGCGACGCCGGGTACGAGGGCGCGATCATGATCGTCACCGCACGGGCCGGCGAGCTCGACCGCGTGGTCGGTCTCGACTACGGCGCCGACGACTACATGGCCAAGCCGTTCGGGCTGGCCGAGCTCCAGGCAAGGGTCCGGGCGCTGCTGCGACGCACCACCGCGGCCGCCGCGGCCGCCGAGAACGGCAGCGAGGGCGGTCTCCGGATCGACGTCGCCGCCCGGCGGGTCTTCTCCGGCGACGACGAGGTGCCCCTGACCGGCAAGGAGTTCGAGGTCCTCAACGTGCTGGTCGCCAACAAGGACAAGGTCGTCTCCCGCACCCGCCTGATGGCCGACGTGTGGGACGAGAACTGGTACGGCTCGACCAAGACCCTCGACGTCACCATCGGCCGGCTGCGCCAGAAGCTGGAGAGCGTGGGGGTCCAGGAGAAGGTCGTGGCCGTGCGCGGAGTCGGGTTCCGCCTCGAGGGCAGTCCGTCCGACTGACTGTGTCCCGGCTCGGGACACTAGGGGGTGACGCGTGCGTGCCCGCCTGACAGCGTCGTTCGTCGTCCTCAGCGTGCTGCTGCTGATCGGGGCGCTGTGGCTGCGCAGCTTCACCGAGTACTCGGCGCAACGCACCCACGAAAGCCGTGAGTTGCGTGGCGAGGCCACCTCCCTGGCGCTCTTGATCGAGCAGCGCCAGGAGCTCGAGCGGCCGGTGAACCGTGCCTTCCTCGCCGCGATGGTCGACACCTCCGACCGGCTCCAGTACGACACCGCGGACGGCGAGACCATCGTCGTCGAGGGCACGGCCTACGACGACGACAAGCCCGACGACGCGATCCAGACGACGGTCGACGCCGGCGGCGGCACGCTCACGGTGACCCAGGCCGGTGACGTGCTCGACGGGCTCACCGCGCGTGACAAGGGATCGCTGGGCTTCCTCGTCCTGCTGGTCGCGATCCTCGCTGCGATGGTCGGCTACGTGATGGCCATGCTGCTGTCAGGTCCCTTCCGTCAGCTCGCGGGGGCGGCCGAACAGCTGGGCCGAGGCCGCTTCGACCTCGACCTGCCCCGCACCCGCATCCCCGAGGCGAGGGCCATCAGCCAGGCGCTGCTCACCTCGGCCGGTCAGCTCCAGGAGCGGCTCGCCTCGGAGCAGGCGTTCGCCGAGCACGCCTCGCACGTGCTGCGCACGCCCCTCACCGGCCTCCGGCTCGAGCTCGAGGAGCTGACCCAGCGCGACGACCTGCCGGCCGACGTCCGGCAGTCCGCGACCCGCTCGGTCGGCCGGATCGACGCCATGGACGAGGTCGCCGGCGACCTGGTCGCGCTGGCGCGGCGTGGCGCGCTGGTGGCCGGTGCCGAGATCCCGCTGCGTGACCTGGCCACCCAGTGCGCCCAGACCTGGGCGGACGCGCTGGGCGAGCAGGACCGGCAGCTCACCGCCGCCGTCGAGGGCAGCATCGAGACGACGTACACACCGGGTCCCGTCGAGCACATCCTCGACCTGCTCCTCGCCGACGTCCTCAAGCGCGGCCTGGGCCCGGTCCGGATGGTCTTCGAGGCGGACGAGGAGGGCCACCTCACGATCGGCATCTCCTGCGAGGGCTTCCGTGAAGTCTCCGGCCCGAGCGTCGGCATGGCGATCACCCAGGCTCGGGCCGTGGTCACCGCGCTCGGTGGTCGGCTCACCGGGGAGACGACGCAGCACCTCTCGATCCTGCTGCCGCGGCGCTGACGCCGCCCGTGACTCCTCGGCGCGACCGGGGCAGACTGACGGTCCCCGGAGGGATGGTGATCTCGTCATGACGCTGCGCACGTACGCCGCGTGCCTGGCCGCCACTGGTGCCCTGTTGACGAGCACGGCGCTGCCGCTCGGGCAGGTCGCGCACGCCCAGACGCCGATCGGCCAGGAAGGCGCGAGCGCGGCGACACTGAGGGCGCCCGCGGGCACGGTGGAGATGATCGGAGACCTGCGGCCCGGGCCGGACTCGTCGATACCCGCCTGGCCACCCACGAGCTTCCGGTGGGCCAACGGACGGGTCTTCTTCGCCAGTGACGACGGCCTGCACGGCCTCGAGCCGTGGGTCAGCGACGGCACGCCTCAAGGCACCGTCCTCGTCGGCGACCTGGCACCCGGTGCCGCGGACTCGGATCCGGCGTACTTCACGTCCGCGCAGCACGCGGTGGTGTTCATGACGGACACCCGCTTGGCTTCGTCGGGTCCCCTCACGGGTGCCATCTGGGCCACGACCGCCACCGGGACCGGCGGTCACGCGGGGACGTCGACCCTCCTGGCCCAGGGCAAGGACGTCGTGTCCCTCGACGCCGAGCCACTGGGCGGTATCGCGCTGCTCGCGACGTCCGACTTCGACCGCAACCCGCAGCTGTGGCGCTCGGACGGGACGGTCGCGGGGACGGTGCAGATCAAGCAGCACCTCACGCTGCCCGACCAGCTGTCCCCGATCGGCGGGATCGCCCTGTTCGTCGATGCACAGAACCCGCTGTGGCGCACGGACGGGACGCATGACGGGACCCGGAAGGTCTACACGTGGGGTGGCAACGACTTCGGTTCGACGTTCCTGCTCAACCTCACGGTCGTCGGGCGGCGGGTCTTCTTCAGGGTCTTCCAGGTCGACGCGATCGGCGAGGAGCTGTGGGTCAGCGACGGTACCCGCCGCGGCACCCGGGTGGTCACGGACCTGAGGCCTGGACGCGCCAGCTCCGCCCCTCGGCGGCTCACGCCCGACGGCGACCACCTGTTGTTCATCGCCAACGACGGCGTGCACGGCCGCCAGCTCTGGCGTACGGATGAGAAGGGGCGACGGACGGTCCGGCTCACCAACCTGCCGGCCGCGCGGATCGGGGCGCCGGTCCACTGCGGGAACGCTGTCTACTTCGCGGCCACGGACCACCGGGGGAGGGAGCTGTGGGCCCGCTCCGGTCACCCCGCCGAGGTGCGGCGGGTGGTGGACCTGGCGCCGGGCAGCGACGACTCCAACCCCCGCAGCCTGACCTGCCTCGGGTCCACGCTGGTGTTCACCGCGGACGACGGCCAGCACGGTCGCGAGCTGTGGACCTTGGCCGGACCGAGGAGGCGACCCGTGCTGCACGATCTGTCGGCGGGGTCGTCGTTCCCCGGGGTGCTCACTGAAGCCGGCGGTGACGTCTACTTCGTGGCGAACGACGGGGTCCACGGGCGCGAGCCCTGGATCCTGCACGGGACCGGATGATCCACACCCCTACACCGGCAGCGGCGGCGGGACCGGGCTGGGTCGGTAACGGCCGGCGTTGCCCATCGGCCGCGTCCCGTCGAGGTCGTCGATCCCGTAGCGCTCCGCCATCTCACCGACATCGACCACCTGGCCGGTGAACCGCATCGCCTCGGGGTCGGCCGCCAGGGCGGCCATCACCCGGCCGGCAAGGTGGGGGGTCTCGGTCTTGCCGGCCAGCTCCTCCTCGGTGTGGTGGGTGAGCATCAGCTCGGTGCGCATCCAGCCGGGCGCGACCGCGATCACCGGGATGCCCTTGTCCTGGAGGTGGTAGCCGAGCGCGTAGACGAGCCGGTTCTTGGCCGCCTTGCTCGACTCGTAGGGCACCCACGCCGGCGGCTCGGGGGTGTGCCAGGTGGTGGTGAGCACGAGCCCGGCGCGAGCGGGACCCATCGCGAGCCGGAGCGTGAGCATCGTGGTGACGAAGTCGGAGTAGGCGCCGCCGAGGAGCATCGCCCGGAACTGCTCCAGCGACTCGTCCCACACCTCCTCGCCGCCTGGGTCGTCGTGGTGGTCGTGGCCACCCCACGCGTTGTTGACCAGTACGTCGACCCGGCCGTGCCGGTCGAGCATGTGGCGCAGCAGGGCCTCGACCTGTCCGGGCTCTGTGTGGTCACAACGGTGCAGCTCGCCGTCCCCGCCGGCGGCCCGGACCGCGTCGATGGTGCCTTCCAGAGTGAGGTCGTCGACCGTGGTCTGGGTGGCACCGTCACGCGTGCTGCGCGCCGTACAGACGACGTACGCCCCGGCGCCTGCGAGTTCCACCGCGGTGGCCCGGCCGAGCCCGCGCGAGGCGCCGGTGACGAGAGCAATCCGTCCGGTCAGAGTTCCATCATCCGCCATGTACTGATCGTGCCTCTGCGCCGGTCTGCGCAGTTGATCGATCTTGCGGACTAGTCGGGAAGGCACTCTCGGTCGAGCAGCTCGGGTTCTCGACTTGTCGTGATGATGACGCTGTCGGTCTTGAAGCGGACAGCTCTTTCGTTCTTGACGTCATAGAGGACTCCGGTGCCCTCACTCTCGCCGAGGTAGAACATGCAGCTGGTGTCCGTCAGTTCGGGTGGGAGGGGCTTGTCGTCCCCCGGCGCGAGGTCAACCGGCAAGGCCCAGATCTGTAGCAGCGGGAGCTGGAAGAAGTAGAGGTTCAGATGTCCCGTCCTAGCCGCGTTTCCGTCCTTCATTTCGCTCGTGAGCTTGTGCGACGCCAGGAACATCAGGACCACGACCGCCAACACGGCCAGGCCAACGGCGCGAACGATGTAGCGCGGCGCGGAAGCGCCAGTCGCCTTGCCCTTCTTGGACTTCGTCGACCAGCGCATGAGCGGGATGTAGACCATCGAGTAAACGAGCACGATGACGACGGGACCGGTGACGGCCTGGGCCAGCAGTTCGGTCTTCCCGAGGCCAACGTCCTCAGGCTCGATCCCGGCTTCGTTGTAGAAGTTGCTGTAAGCAGTCCTGAGCACTGCGTAGAACAGCAGTCCAATGACCGTGAAGAAGGCGGAGAGCTCGGTCAGATATTGCTGAAGGGACTTGTAGTCCTGGGGCTTGTCGGGTTGGTCAGGTTGGACGGTCCGACCCGCAACCGGTTCCGTCGCGGGCGCAAAGTGCTCGGTCCAAGCGGAGCCATCCCAATAGCGAAGCTGTTCGGGCTTTTCGGGGGTCGCATGCCATCCAGCGGGGGTTTGCGTCACGAGGCGAACGGTCGCAGGTGACAGCGTCCACCGACATGCTCCGACTGGGTGGTGCCAAGGTAGTCCGGGCGGCGTGGCCACGCGCGCGAGCGCTGCGTGACGCCAAGATGGGGTCATGGACCACATCGACGCACCGGACCTCGACGCACTGCCCGTCCTCAGCCACGCGGTACGCGTTGGCGACGCCATCTACTGCTCGGGACAGGTGCCCCTGGGCGCGGACGGCGCCCTGGTTGAGTCCGACATGGACACAATGACCCGCCAGGTCGTCGCGAACCTGGAGCAGGTGCTGGCCGCCGCCGGCGCCACCATCGCCGACGTGGTCCGCACCAACGTCTACCTGGCCGACATGGCCGACTACGCCGCGATGAACGCCGCCTACGTCGAGCTCTTCCCCGACCGGCCGGCCCGCACCTGCGTCCAGGTGGCCGGGCTCCCGCTGGGTGCGCGCGTCGAGATCGACTGCATCGCAGTTCGATCCGCCGGCAGCGCCTGACCCGACCGGCTCAGGGGGCGGCCCGGCCGTGCATCACCAGCGCCACCGAAAGGGCCCCGAAGGCGCCGAAGTCGAGCGCGACCCGCACCCAGTTCCACGCCACCCACCTGGCCTCCGAGAAGGCCTCGCGGACGGCGGCCACGTCGATGGTCGCGGGGTCGCCGGCGGCCTTGATCGCATCGTTGAGCGGCACGTTGACCGTGACGGTGATGATCACGACCGCCAGGTGCAGGACCAGCGAGGCGACGATCCACGGCAGCACGGGGCGCCAGGTGTCGCCCAGGTGGAGGGCCGCGCCGGCCGCGGCGAGGATGAGCGCCCCGAAGAATCCGCCGCCGAGGAACCACGGGTTGATGATCGCCCGGTCGATCGACTGGAACGCGCCCACGAAGGTTCGGTCGTCGGTGGAGCGCAGTCCCGGCATCAGGGTGTTGCCGTAGAGCGCGAACACGCCCGTCACGAATCCCGTGGCCATGGTGGCCAGGACCAGGACGCTGGTGCGAACGCCGCCCATCACGACCTCCCGCTGACGGCGAGCGACGGCAGCAGGCCGGCGTCGTACGCCGCGTGCGCGAAGGTCGCGAAGGAGCGGGCCGGACGGCCGAGCAGTTCGTCGACGACGTTCGTCGTCGCGGCGTTGCGGCCGTCCAGAGTGTCTGCGAAGGCGTGGGCGAGCTCGGCCGCGTCCCCGGCCGGGATGCCGAGCCCGTTGAGAGTGGCGGCGAACTCGTCCACCGTCACCGGCTCGTAGCGCACCGGACCGCCGGTGACCTCGGACAGGGTCGTCGCGACCTCGTCCATGGAGACCGCCACCGGGCCGGTCAGCTCGTGCACTCCGCCCATCCGGTCACCGGTCAGGACCCGGATCGCGCAGTCGGCGATGTCGTCGGCGTCCACGAACGGCTCGACCGCGTGGGCGGGAGCGGGCATCGAGAAGACGCCCTCCGCCACCGCCGGCGCGAGGAGACCCTCGGTGAAGTTCTGGTCGAACCACGCGCAGCGCAGCACGTCGGAGCCGGGCAGGGCGTCGAGGAAGGCCAGCTCGCCGAGCCTGGCCGCGGGCTCGCCCCGGCCGGAGAGCAGGGCCGCGCGCTGGATGCCGGACACGTGCGCCACCCCGGCCAGCCGGCCGACGGTCTCGTGGGCGCGCGGCGCGGCCAGGTCGGGGAAGAAGGTGGCGTAGAGGCCTGTGGCGCCGGCGAGCGTCGGCTCCCAGGTGGCGGCGTCGTCCCAGTCGAACCGCTGCGGGGTGCTGCGGCTGGCCTCGATGACGTCGTACCCGAGCGCGCGCAGCCGCTGCGCGACCCGGCCGCCGGTCTTGCCCTTGCTGCCGAGTACGACGTACCGCGCGGTCTGACTTGCGGTGTCAGCAATGGTCATGGCGATCCTCCTGGGGATCTCGGAAGGTGTCTGGATCTTGGATCGTACGACCGTGTCATACGATCGTACAATACGTTTGCCTGACACGATCGTGCCAATTCTCGCTAGGATGTCGGCATGGGCAACCGGGAGGCGCTGATGCTGGCCGCGAAGCGCTGTCTCAACGAGCGCGGCTACTCCCAGACCAGCGCCCGCGACATCGCCTCGGAGGCGGGGGTCAGCACGGCCGCCATCGGCTACCACTACGGCACCAAGGACGCGCTGCTCATGGAGGCGCTGCTCGAGGCGCTGGCCGAGTGGGGGGCGGCGCTCGGCGAGAAGTTGGTCGCGCCCACCGCGGCAGGGACCACTGCCGGGGAGAGATTCACGCAGAACTGGGAGCGCGTCATCGCGACCTTCACCACCGACCGGGCGCTGTGGCGGATCCAGTTCGACATGCTCGGCGCGATGGACCGCAACCCGAAGCTGAAGGAGTTCCTGTCCGGCGCCAACCGCGAGGCCCGGCTCGCCCTGGTCGCCATGTTCGGCGACCCGCGCGGCGCCGACGCGCCGGCCGACGACGAGGCCGAGCGCCTCGGCAGCTTCTACCAGGCGCTGCTCGCCGGCCTCTCGGCCCAGCACCTGCTCGACCCCGCCACTTCGCTGGATGCTGGCGACCTGTCGCGGATGGTCGCGAGTGTCGCCGGCATGCTCAGCGAGTCCGACTGACGGATCCCACTGCGCCTGTTTCGCCACACAGGCACCGGTTCATCCACAGATTCGTGCCTGCCTCTTCCCTGTCCGCCAAGGGCGGGCTTACGGTCGCAGTCAGGCAGGACTCCTTCTCGGGAATTCGGGGTCTGGATGACGACGACGCACGCCGGTGCGCCCGCGACGGCGCGTGACGAGCTGGTCGAACGGCTCGACGCGCACGTGCGCGAGGTGGTGCGGCGCGAGGGCGTTGATCCGCAGACCGACGCGGGCGTCGTACGCCGGATCGCGGAGTCGGTGGTGCGTGACCACGACGAGCGCAGCCTGACCGGCGTGGTGGCGCCGGTGCCGGACGCCGACGGCGTGGTGGGCGAGCTGGTCGCGCGGGTGAGCGGCTTCGGCCCGCTGCAGCCGTTCCTCGACGACCCGGCCGTGGAGGAGGTCTGGATCAACGAACCGTCCAGGGTGTTCGTGGCCCGGCACGGCCGGCACGAGCTGACCAACCTGGTGCTCACCCGCGGTCAGGTGCAGGAGCTGGTCGAGAGGATGCTCAAGAGCTCGGGCCGGCGGATCGACCTGAGCCAGCCGTTCGTCGACGCGGTGCTGCCCGAGGGGCACCGGCTGCACGTCGTGCTGGAGGGCATCAGCCGCGGGTTCTCGGCAGTGAACATCAGGAAGTTCACAGTCCGGGCGCACCGGCTGCAGAGCCTGGTCGAGCTCGGCAGCCTCAGCCCACGGGCAGCGGCGTTCCTCGAGGCGGCGGTGCGGGCCGGGCTCAACATCCTGGTCGCCGGCGGCACGCAAGCCGGCAAGACCACGATGTTGAACTGCCTGGCGGCCGCGATCCCGGGCGGAGAGCGCGTGATCAGCGCCGAAGAGGTCTATGAGCTGCGCTTCACCCACCCCGACTGGGTCGCGCTCCAGACCAGGCAGCAGGGGCTGGAGGGCACCGGCGAGGTCCGGCTGCGCGACCTCGTGAAGGAGTCGCTGCGGATGCGCCCGTCCCGGGTGATCGTGGGCGAGGTGCGCGCGGAGGAGTGTCTCGACCTGCTGCTCGCCCTCAACTCGGGGCTGCCGGGCATGTGCACGATCCACGCCAACAGCGCCCGCGAGGCGTTGGTGAAGTGCTGCACGCTGCCGCTGCTGGCGGGCGAGAACATCTCCGCGCGGTTCGTGGTGCCAACAGTCGCGGCCAGCGTCGATCTCGTGGTCCACCTGGGCATCGACGAGCACGGCGTACGTCGGGTCAACGAGGTCGTCGGGGTTCCGGGTCGGGTCGAGAACGACGTCATCGAGACCGAGCCGATCTTCGTGCGCCACGGCACCGAGCTGCGCCGCACCGGCGGGTTGCCGCCGCGGCTCGAGCAGTTCGAGCGTCGCGGCATCGACGTGCACCGGATCCTCAGCGGGCAGCTGGAGAGCTGATGGGTGCGCTCGTCGGGCTCGGAGTCGGCGTCGGCCTGCTGCTGGTCTGGTCGGTGTTCTTCGTCCCGCCCCAGCCCAGGACGGCCAGGAAGCACGGACGCACCGCCGAGCTCCTCGCCAGGGCCGGGCTGGGCGACGTGTCCATCACAGGCTTCCTGATGCTGTGTGCCGGGGCCGGTGCCCTCACGGCGTTCCTCGTGCAGGTCGTGTCGCGGACTCCGCCGGTGGCCCTGGCGTTCGGGCTGATCGGCGGCTACCTCCCCGTCGCGGTCGTGAGCGGGCGGGCGCGGCGGCGGCAGCGAGAGCTCGCCGAGGTCTGGCCCGAGGCCGTCGACAACCTCGCATCCGCGGTCCGCGCGGGCATGTCGCTGCCGGACGCCTTGGCCGCGCTGGGGGTCCGAGGTCCCGGGCCGCTGCGGCCGGCCTTCGACGCGTTCGCGCTCGACTATCAGGTGACCGGGCGGTTCGGCGAGAGCCTCGACCGGCTCAAGGAGCGGCTGGCCGACCCGGTCGGTGATCGAGTCGTCGAGGGCCTGCGGGTGGCCCGAGAGGTCGGCGGTGGCGACCTCGGCAGGCTGCTGCGGAACCTGTCCGGCTACCTCCGCGAGGACGTCCGCACCCGCGGCGAGCTGGAGTCGCGCCAGGCGTGGACGGTGAACGGCGCGCGCCTCGCGGTCGCAGCGCCGTGGCTGGTGCTGCTCTTCATGTCGTTCCAGAGCGAGGTCATCCACCGCTATGCCTCGCCGGTCGGCGCGCTGGTCCTCGCGGTGGGCGCAGGGCTCTGTCTGGTCGCCTACCGGCTGATGATGCGGATCGGCCGGCTCCCGGTCGAACGCCGGATCCTGCGATGACACCCGCCGCCTGGGGAGCACTGCTCGGCGCCGCGCTCGCCGGCGGGCTGCTGCTCATCGGGTCGCGGATCATGGCCCTGCGGCGACCGCGGCTGGAGACGCGGGTGCTGCCCTACGTGCGCGACCTGCCCCAGGTGACGTCCCGGCAGGCGCCGACCACGTCGGCCGCGAAGGGCGTCTTCGGTCCGCTGCTCCAGTCGGCTGCCGACGGCGTCGAGCGGATCCTCGGCGGCGCGGCCTCGGTCACCAGGAGGCTGGAGCGTGCTGGGCTCGAGGCGACGGTGGCCGAGTTCCGCGTCCAGCAGGTCCTGTGGGGCCTCGTCGCCTTCGCCCTCGCTGCGGCGTACTCCCTCCTGAAGGCGCTCACGCACCCCGGAGGGCTGCTGCCGGCGGCGCTGCTCTGCATCAGCGCGTTCGTCGTCGGCGTCCTGGCGTGCGACCAGCACCTGTCATCGCAGGTCAAGCAGCGGGAGCGGAGGATCCTCGCCGAGTTCCCGACCGTCGCCGAGCTGCTAGCGCTCGCGGTCGCGGCCGGTGAGAGCCCGGTGTCCGCTCTCGACCGGGTCGTGCGCCGTTCGGGCGGCGAGCTCTCCGCCGACCTGGCCACGGTGCTCGCGGAGGTCCGCACCGGCGACCCGGTCGCGTCGGCGTTCGACCGGATGGCGGCCACGACCGGGCTGCCTTTGGTGGCGCGATTCGCCCAGGGCATCGCGGTCGCGATCGAGCGCGGCACCCCGCTCGCCGACGTGCTCCATGCGCAGGCCACCGACGTCCGCGAGGCCGGCCGGCGCGAGCTGATCGAGGTCGCCGCCCGTCGCGAGGTCGCGATGATGGTCCCGGTGGTCTTCCTCGTGCTGCCGGTGACCGTCCTCTTCGCGTTCTGGCCCGGCGTGGTCGGGCTCTCGCTCACGACGCCCTGATCAACCGTCAACACCTCTCGGGAAAGGAAGCACCATGCAGCACCTCCACTCCGCACTGACCCGGCTCTGGCTCGAGCTCGCCGCCCCACGGGTCCGTGACGAACGCGGCGACGTGCCCGGCTGGGTCCTCGTCACCGTGATGACCGCCGGGCTGGTGATGGTCATCTGGGGCGTGGCCGAGGGCCAGCTTCGCTCGATGCTGTCGAACGCGCTCGGCTCCGTGAAGTAGTGCCTCGCCGATCGCGCCGCCGCACCCAGCGTGGCGCGGCGGTCGTCGACGTCGTGCTGGTGATGGTCGTCCTGGTGCCGGTCGTGTTCGGGATCCTGCAGGTGGCGCTGGTGCTCTATGTCCACAACACCCTGGCCTCGGCGGCGTCCGAGGGTGCCCGGCTGGCCGCGACGAGCGACCGCGGACCGGCCGACGGGGCAGCGCTGACCCGCGCACAGATCGCTGGAGCGGTGTCGGGGGAGTTCGCCCAGGACGTGTCAGCCCGCCAGGCCGGAGACAGCGTCGAGGTCACCGTGCACGCGCGGGTGCCGGCGCTCGGTATCGGCGGCCCCGGCATCGACCTGACGGTCACGGGCCACGCGGTCGAGGAGCCTCCGTGACGCTTCTATGCCAGCTCTCGGTCGAGCCGGGCGAACGACAACGTCCAGCCCTCTTCGTGGCCTCCGTCGGCGCCGGCCTCCTCGTGGGCGAGCACCAGCCTGGTCCGGTCGGCCTCCGGGGTGATCTCGACCGTCACCGTGGTCGGCCCGTCGTCGTCGTGCTCCCAGTCGAAGGTGAAGACCAGCCGTGTCGGCGGTTCGACCTCGACGTAGCTGCCGCCCACGACCCACTCGCCCATCACGACTCGCCATGCGCCGCCCGCCCGCACGTCGAGGTCGCAGGTGGTGGGGACGTCCGGGTTCGGACAGAACCACCGAGCCATCAGGTCCGGGTCGGTGAAGTAGGCGTAGACGCGCTCCGGCGTCGCGGAGTACGTCCGGTCGAGGGTGAAGCCGAGGTCGGAGACGGTCATGTGAGTTCCCCTTCTATTGACCTGTCCAGTCGATCGAGTGCGGCAGTCCAGAACGTCTTGCGGTCGTGCAACCAGCCCTCGAGCTCACTGAGCGGCTCGGGCCGCAGCCGGCAGGTGACCACACGGCCGAGCTTGCGCCGCTCCAGCCACCCGGCGTCTTCCAGGACAGCGACGTGCTTGCGGATCGCGGTCAGCGTCATGGCGTACGGCGCCGCGAGCTCGGACAGGCTGGCCGGCCCCTGGGCGAGCCGCTCGACCAGCCCGGCGCGGGTCGGGTCGCCGAGGGCGGCGCAGAGGGCGGCAACGGTCACGGAGAAAGTGAACCATTTGGTTCAGTGTCGAGGCAAGCGGTGAGACGGGACGAGCGGGCCAGGAGCGAAAGGGGCAGCGCGTTGGTGGAGCTGACCTGGCTCGGCGTCCTGCTGCTGATCCCGATGCTGTGGATCGTGCTCAGCGTCTTCCAGGTCCAGCAGGGCGCGTTCGGCGTCAGTGGCGCGGCTCGCTCGGCCGGCCGGGCCTACGCGCTGGCGCCGAACGACGCGCTGGGGAAGGCGCGCGCCGAGCACGCTGCCCGGCAGGCGCTGGCCGACCAGGGGCTTCGCGGTGCTCCCCTCACCGTGACCATCAGCTGCACGCCGTACCCCCACAACTGCCACCAGGGCACCTCGGTGATCACCGTCCGGGTCGCCACCCGCGTCGACCTGCCGCTGCTGCCGGACGTGCTCGGCGGCGAGGCGCCGAGCTTCGCGCTCGACGCCTCGCACACGGTCCCGATCGGCCAGTACCAGGAGGTCGACGATGCCGCCCCATGACAAGCGACGCCGGGATGAGCGCGGCCAGGCGACGATCCTCATCGTCGGCTTCGCCGTGCTGATCGCGATGGTCGTAGCGCTGGTGGTCGACACGTCGGCGGCGTACCTCCAGCGCCAGGGCCTGGACACCCTCGCCGACGGGGCCGCCCTGCGCGGCGCCGACCTCGGCGCCACCGGCGAGGACGTCTACCAGGGCGGCGTCCCGCAGGACTCGCTCGAGCTCACTCCCGCGCAGGCGCGGGCCGCGGTCGGCGCCTACCTCGGCGATGCCGGGGTCTACACCCGCTACCCGGGACTCTCCTACACGGTCCGCATCGACGGCGACCGCGTGCAGGTGACGCTCCACGCGCCCCTCGACCTGCCGCTCACCATCCCCGGCTCGCCAGTGCGCGCCACCATCGGCGCCACTGGCTCGGCCGTGGTCGGGGTGGACGACTGACCGGCGCTGTGCGTCAGGCGCTGCCGCTCCAGGGCGCCGGGACCAGGACCCAGATCACCTCTGCGCCTCGTGAGTCGCTGACGTTGTGCCACGTGTGCGGCTCGCCGCCCGAGAACGTGAGGGCATCGCCGGTGGCCAGCCGCTGGGTCCGGTCGGAGAAGACCATCTCGATCGCGCCCTTGAGGACGTAGACCACCTCGGTCTCGCAGTTGATCGTGTAGAGGTCGGAGCCGCCGTGGCCGGCCGGATCGATCCGCGAGTGGATGAGCTGGAGCTTCGGTTGTCCACGCGGGGTCATCAGCTGCTCGGAGACGCCGGTGCCGCCGAGGTTGATGGCGGGCGCGTCGTTGCGGCGTACCAGGGCAATGTCGGGTGCGGAGAAGAGCGACCCGACCTCGACGCTCATCACCTCGCAGAGCGTGAGGAGCGAGGCGACGCTCGGCGAGGTCTCGTCGCGCTCCACCCTGCTCAGGAAGCCCTTGGTCAGGCCGGACGCCGTGGCGAGCTGGTCGAGCGTGTAGCCGTGGGTCTTGCGCGCCGCGCGCAGCCGGGAGCCGATCCGGACCTCGTTGGTCGGCGACAGGGGCAGTGGCCTCATCAAAGTTGCTCCTCACTCAACATTTGTTGCAGCAATCTAGCGCAGAACCCTTGACATCGGGGGAATGGGGCGGCATGTTCTCATGAAACGTTTGTTGTCTCACACGAAACTAGCCTTTGGAGCCGATCATGAGGCCACGCAACATCCTTCCGGTCCTCGCCGTGCTGGCCGCCCTCGTCAGCGCCGGATGTGCCGCCCCCGACGAGGCCAGTCCGTCGGACGACTCGACGTCGGGCGCGAAGACCACGACGCTCGAGAAGAACGACGAGATCGCCGGGATGCTGCCGGCCGACATCCAGGAGTCCGGAGTCGTGCGGGTGGCGTCCGGCGTCAGCTTCCCGCCGATGGAGTTCTTCGACACCGACAACAAGACCGTCCTCGGTTTCGACGCCGACCTCGGCAAGGCGCTCGGCGAGGTCCTGGGCGTCGAGTTCGAGTTCCAGAACACCAACTTCGACGGCATCATCGGCGGGCTCGACGCCGGCCGCTACGACCTCTCGCTCACCTCGATGATCGACAAGAAGGAACGCCAGGCGTCGGTCGACTTCGTCGACTACCTCAGCTCCGGCCTCGCGTTCATGACGCTGAAGGGCAACCCCGAGGGGCTGGAGTCTGAGACCGACCTGTGCGGCCACCGGGTTGCCGTCGAGAAGGCGGCGACCGGCGACCTCGTGGCCGACGAGCTCAGCGCCGAGTGCGAGGCGGCCGGCAACCAGCCGCTCGAGAAGGTCCCCTTCCCGGACCAGGCCAGCGCGGTGCAGGCGCTCAAGTCGGACCGTGCCGACGCGGTGCTGGCGCTGGACGTCACGCTCGCCTACAACGTCAGCCAGGACTCGGAGTCGTTCGAGATCCCGGCCGAGCCGTTCGGCCTGCTCCCGGTCGGCATCCCGGTGCCCAAGGACAACCCGGAGCTGCGCGACGCCGTCCAGGCCGCCCTCCAGGAGGTCCAGGAGAAGGGCGTCTACGACGAGCTGCTGGCCAAGTGGAACCTCGAGGCCCAGTCGCTCGAGGGCGCTCCGATCAACACGGGGACGTGACGTCGTGGCCACCGAGACCACCGCCCCGGTCGTGACGCCGCACGCCGACGAGCCGATCGTCCGCCTCCGCCATCCGTGGCGGTGGGTGGCGGTCGTGGTGATCGCGGCGTACCTCGCCGAGGTCGTCTGGTTCTTCGCCACCAGCGACGAGATGCGCTGGGACCTCGTGCGCGGCTACCTCTTCGAGGAGTCGGTCCTGCGCGGCCTGTGGATGACCGTCAAGCTGACGGCGGTCGCGATGCTCGTCGGCATCGTCCTCGGAACGCTGCTGGCCGTCATGCGGATCTCGGACAACCCGGTGCTCCGCCGCCTGGCCGGGGGCTACGTGTGGCTGTTCCGTGGGACGCCGATCCTGGTCCAGCTGCTGTTCTGGTTCTTCCTGGGCTCGGTGATGCCCGAGGTCACCTTCGGCATCCCGTTCGGCCCCGAGTTCACGATCGGCTCGACCAGCGACGTGATCACGCCGTTCCTGGCCGCGATCCTCGGGCTCGGCCTCAACGAGGGGGCGTACATGGCCGAGATCGTGCGGGCCGGCATCGGCGCGGTCGACCGCGGTCAGACCGAGGCGGCCCAGGCTCTCGGCATGAGCCCGTTCACGACGTACCGACGGGTGGTGCTCCCGCAGGCGGGCCGCGTGATCGTGCCACCGACGGCGAACGAGGTCATCTCGATGCTCAAGCTCACCTCGCTGGTGCTGGTCATCGGTCTGGCCGACCTGACCACGACGGTGCAGCTCATCTACGGCCGGAACTTCCAGCAGATCCCGCTGCTGGTCGTGGCGAGCATCTGGTACCTCGTGCTGACCACCATCCTGACCCTGCTGCAGGGCCAGCTGGAGAGGCGGCTCGGCCGGAGCGACCGGCTCACCCCGCGGCTGCCGAGCCGCGTCGACCAGGCGGCGGAGGCCCGGTGATGGCGGCGCAGACGGCGGCCCAGACGGCCGCGCACATGGTCGAGGCAGTGGGAGTCCGCAAGCAGTACGGCGGCAACGAGGTGCTCAAGGGCATCGACCTCACGGTCGACCGCGGTGAGGTGATCTCGATGCTCGGCCCGTCGGGGTCCGGGAAGAGCACCTTCCTGCGCTGCATCAACCACCTCGAGGCGCTCGACGGCGGCGAGATCAGTGTCAACGGCGAGCTGGTCGGCTACCGCCGTGCCCACGGCAAGAAGTACGAGCTGCACCGGCGCGACATCGCGGCTGCCCGCCGCAGTGTCGGCATGGTGTTCCAGAGGTTCAACCTGTTCCCGCACCGCACCGCGGTCGAGAACGTCATGGAGGCACCGGTCTTCGTCAAGGGCAAGGACAAGGCCGCGGCACGTCAGCAGGCGTTGTCCCTGCTCGAGCGGGTCGGGCTCGCCGAAATGGCGCACCAGTACCCCGGCACCCTGTCCGGTGGCCAGCAGCAGCGGGTCGCGATCGCCCGGGCGCTGGCGATGGAGCCGGCGCTGATGCTGTTCGACGAGCCGACGTCGGCGCTCGACCCGGAGCTGGTCGGGGAGGTCCTCGACGTGATGAAGGGCCTGGCCGCCGAGGGGATGACGATGATCGTGGTCACCCACGAGATCGGCTTCGCCCGCGAGGTCTGTGATCGAGTGGTCTTCATGGACGGCGGCGTGGTGCTCGAGCAGGGTCCGCCCGCCGAGGTGTTCGACCGTCCCAGCCACGTCCGTACGCAGTCGTTCCTCTCGAAGGTGTTGTGATGGCTCCCACCTCCCCCCGCGGTCCGGTCGACGCGACCGAGGTCCCGCGCTTCGCCGGTCCGGCGACGTTCGCCCGGCTTCCCCAGCTCGACGAGGTGGAGCGTGCCGACATTGCCGTGCTCGGGGTCCCGTTCGACTCCGGCACCAGCTATCGACCCGGTGCCCGCTTCGGGCCTGCGCACATCCGTGCCTCCAGCAAGCTGCTGCGCACCTACAACCCGGTTCTCGACGTGGAGCCGTTCGGCGTGCAGCAGGTCGTCGATGCGGGTGACATCGCCTGCAATCCGTTCGACATCATGGACGCCGTCAAGCAGATCGACGAGGGCGCCCGGGTCGTCCTCGACCGCAGCGACAAGCTGCTGACGATCGGCGGCGACCACACGATCGCGCTGCCGCTGCTTCGGGTCATGCACGAGGTGCACGGCCCGATCGCAGTGGTCCACTTCGACGCGCATCTGGACACCTGGGACACCTACTTCGGAGCCCCGATCACGCACGGGACACCGTTCCGCCGCGCGTCCGAGGAGGGGCTGATCGACAAGACGGGCAGCATGCACGTCGGCATCCGCGGGCCTCTCTACTCACCTCAGGACCTCACGGACGACCAGGTGCTCGGGTTCCAGATCGTGGGTTCGCACGACATGGACGACCTCGGGTGGCGCGGTGTCGTCGAGCGGATCGCCGCTCGGGTCGGCGACCGGCCGACCTACGTGTCCCTGGACATCGACGTCCTCGACCCGGCGTTCGCGCCGGGCACCGGCACTCCGGAGGCGGGTGGGCTGACCAGCCGCGAGCTGCTGAACATCCTGCGTGGCTTCTCGACCCTCAACCTGGTCGGCGCCGACATCGTGGAGGTGGCACCGGCCTACGACCACGCCGAGGTCACCGGCATCGCGGCGGCCCACGCGGCGTACGAGCTGATCAGCGCGATGGCGCCCGCTGGCAAGACGACCGATGGCTGAGCCGGTGACCGGCGGGGCCGCCGTCGTCGACGCGCTCGCCGCCCATGGTGCCCGGCACGTGTTCGGGATCCCCGGCACCCACAACCTCGAGATCTACCGCTACCTGCCGGACTCCCCGATCCGGCACGTCGTCACGCGGCACGAGCAGGGAGCGGGGTACGCCGCGGACGGCTACGCGCGGGTGACCGGCCGGCCCGGTGTGCTCGTCACGACGTCCGGTCCCGGCATCACGAACGCGATCACCGCCCTCGCCACGGCGTACGCCGACTCGGTGCCCCTCCTCGCGGTCTCGCCCGGTCCGCCGCGCGGGCAGGAGCGTGCGGACGTGGGCTGGCTGCACGAGGTCAAGGACCAGCAGGCGGCGCTCGACGCCGTCACCGCCCGGAGCATCAGGGTGGAGTCCGCCGATGAGGTGCCCGAGACCGTGGCCGAGATCTTCGAGGGGTTCGCGTCCGGTCGACCGCGGTCCGTGCACCTCGAGGTCCCGGTCGACGTGCTGGAGGGGGAGTGGATCCGGCGCGCCGTGCCGGCGGCCGGCCGACCCGAGCAGACCGCCGCGCCCCATCCGGAGGCGAAGCACGTCGCCGAGCTGCTGACCGCAGCGGCTCGACCGCTGCTGGTCGCTGGCGGCGGGGCCCGCGGCGCCACTGACGAGATCCACGCGCTGGCCGAGCGCGGCATCGCGGTGCTCACCACAGTCAACGGCAAGGGTGTGCTCGACGAGACGCATCCGTCGGCCCTGGGTGCGAGCGTCCGGCTCGGGTCCGCACACCGGGCGATGAACGACGCCGACCTGCTGCTGGTGGTCGGCTCGGAGCTGGGTGACTCCGACCTGTGGGGCGGCACGGTGCAGCCCGGCACCCCGGGCGGACGCACCGTCGTCCGCGTCGACATCGACCCGGCCCAGCTGAACAAGAACGTCAGCGCCGACGTCGAAGTCCTCGGTGACGCCGCGCTCTTCCTCGGCGCCGTCCTGGACGCGATGCCGGCCGAGCGATCTCCCGCCCACACCGTGGACCCCGCCATCGGCAAGGCGATCGACGACGAAGCGGCGGTCGACGGCGGCCCGTGGGCAGCAGTCCAGGCCGTGCTGCGGGACTCGTTGCCCGCCGACACCGTGGTCGCAGGCGACAGCTCGCAGGTGACCTACCTGGGCACCGTCCACCACTGGCCGTTCACGCCCCGGAACCGACTGCTCTACCCGACCGGCTACGCGACACTCGGCTACGGCCTGCCCGCGGCGATCGGGGCCAAGGTGGCCGACCCGTCCCGGCCTGTCATCGCTCTGGTCGGCGACGGAGCAGTCATGTTCTCGATCCAGGAGCTGGCGACCGCCGCGGAGCAACGACTGTCGATCCCGGTCATCGTCGTCGACAACGGTGGGTACGCCGAGATCCGCGAGCAGATGAAGGACCGTGACATCGAGCCGCAGGCCGTCGACCTGCCGCGTGTCGACCTGCCCGCCGTGGCCCGTGCCATGGGCGGGTCCGGTGTCCGTGCCGAGAGCGTCGACGATCTCGGCCGGCTCGCGGCTGCGGCGCTGGCCGCCGACGGGCCGACCCTGATCCACCACATCGTCGACGCCGGGTAGCCGCGCCGAGCCTCCGCGGGCGTCGGAACGTCCGATCGGGTCATTGCCCGGGACCCCTGACACTCCTAGCGTCGAACCGTGGACCACGAGAAGTTCAGCGTCGCGACGTTCAACCTCTACAACTTCCAGCTTCCTGGGCTGCACATGAACCCGTTCCAGAAGCCGTGGACCAAGGACGAGTTCAACCACAAGGTCTCGTGGGTGGCGAGGATGCTGGACACGATCGACGCCGACATCATCGGGCTCCAGGAGCTCTGGAACGCCGAGGCGATGGAGACCGTGCTGGCTCGACAGGTGCTCGAAGGCAAGTACGACCTGCTCGCGACGCCGGCGACCGGCTCGAAGATCGTGTGCGCAGCCCTGGTCCGCAAGGGGCTGCTCAGTGGCACCCCGAAGTGGGTCTCGACCTTCCCTCAGGCGGTCAAGCTAGAGGCCGCCGACGACATGGACCCTCAGGCGCCCGCGATCTCGGTGCACATCCCGGGCTTCTCCCGACCGGTGCTCAACTTCCAGGTGGCGCTGCGTGACGACCCTCCGCTCATCGAGGTCTTCGTCGCCCACCTGAAGTCCAAGCTGCCGACCCAGATCAACGGCGAGACGTGGTACGACGCGGACCCCGACACCTACCGCGACCACCGCAACGCCCTCGGCGGCGCGATCTCGACCATCCGGCGTACGGCGGAGGCCACCGCGCTGCGCGTGCTGATGACCGAGGTGATGAAGGGCACCGAGACGCCGGTGCTGGTGCTCGGCGACCTCAACGACGGCCAGCACAGCAACACCATCAACATCCTCACCGAGCAGCCGAACTACCTGGTGGGCGAGTCGCAGGGCGGCGCCGACATCGGGCTCTACACCGCTCAGACGCTGCAGGAGTACCGCGACACCCGCGACGTCTACTACACCCACGTCCACCAGGACCTGCGCGAGTCGCTCGACCACGTCCTGGTCAGCGAGCAGTTCTACGACCACAGCCGGCGCCGCCAGTGGCTCTTCGACGGGCTCAGCATCAACAACGACCACCTCAACGACGAGGATCACCGCGCCAGCGGCACCGGCGACCACGGGGTCGTGAAGGTCGCGTTCCGGTGGAAGCCGTTCGCTGCGTGACCGGACGACCTAGCCTAGGAGGATGCGCCGCCTCGTCGCCCTCCTCGCAACCCTCACGATGCTCGTCGCCACGGGGGCCGCATCCGCGCCCGCGCAGGCGAAGAGCCCGGCCGGCAAGTACGCCCGGCAGGCGTTCGCCGCGACCAACGCCAACCGCGCCCACAACGGGGTCAGGGAGCTGAAGCCCAGCGACTGCCTCAAGCGCGCGGCCGTCCGGCAGGCCAAGGCGATGGCTCAGCAGGAGCAGATGTTCCACCAGGACCTCGGCGCCGTGATGCGCGAGTGCAAGCTCAACACCGCGGGCGAGAACGTCGCGTACGGCTACCGCAGCGGCAAGTCCGTGGTGAACGACGGCTGGATGAACTCCGACGGCCACCGTGCCAACATCCTCAACCCGTCGTTCCGGCTGATGGGGATCGGCGCCCGCAAGGGCCATAACGGCCGCTGGTACGTCGCGCAGGTGTTCGGCCGCAGAGCCTAGGAGCCCCTGGCTCACGTCCTCGCGAACCAAACCGGTCCTCGCCGCATCGGACCGATCATGAAGCGAACCTTTGCGGCAGGCATCGTCCTGGCCGTCCTGAGCAGCGCGGCCGCCCTCGCCTCGGCCGACGCTGCGACCCACCACGCCCGATCAAGCGCCAAGGCCGGCGCATTCACGGTCACCGCGACCGTCAACAAGTCCGAGCCGCTGACCGGCAGCAAGATCAAGATCAAGGGCTCGGTCAAGCCGGCGGCGCCGGGATCGCGGGTCATCCTCCAGGTCCGCTACCAGGACCAGAAGCGGTGGAAGTCCATCGACTCCACGACCCTGTCGGCCGCCAGCAAGTACAAGTTCAAGGACAAGGTCACCAGCATCCGCGAGCGCAAGTACCGCGTGGTCAAGCCCGCGGGGGCTCATCGCGGAACCGGTCACAGCCAGTCGCTCAAGGTGACGGTGTTCGGGTGGCGTGACCTCGCCAGCCTCTCGCCGGTGGCCCTGGCCGACTTCATGCCGGGCGACATCAAGATGAACGGGGTCGACTACCCGGGCTCGTTGACGACCTTCGGGCACCCGACGCCCCCGAGCCCCCCGACGCACACCAACGACTACAACCTCGACCGCCACTGCACGGCGTTCCGCGGCGTCGCCGGGGTGGACGACCGGTCGCCGACGGCGGGCAGCGCGCAGATCTCGCTGTCGACCGACGGCACGCTGAGGTACTCCGGCCACTTCGGGCTCACCCAGACCGCGCCGGTCTCCTTCGACCTGACCAACGTGTTCCGGCTGACCGTGACCGGGAGCGCGGCCGACGGCGGCGTTCCGGCTCTGGGCACCCCGCAGGTGCTCTGCAGCTTCTGACCACACCGCATGGGGGATGTGGACGGCCGCCGGCGCACGAATCGGTGCGCCGCGGCCGCCCGCAGTAACGTTGCATCTTGTGGCAGGACCCGACTACGACACCGAGATCAAGCAGCTCAGGGCGACCATGAGCACCATCGAGCAGGTGCTCGACCTCGACGCCATGCGCAAGGAGATCGACGAGCTCGGCGTCCAGGTCGCGGCTCCAGACCTGTGGGACGACCAGGCCAACGCCACCCGCGTCACGGGCAGGCTCTCGTCGCTCCAGGGCGAGGTCGACCGGGTCACCGAGCTGTCCGGCCGCATCGACGACCTCGAGATCATGGTCCAGCTCGGCCAGGAGGAGGGCGACGCGTCGACGCTCTCGGACGCAGAGTCGGAGCTCACCAAGATCCAGAAGACGGTCGAGGCGCTCGAGGTCCGCACCCTCCTGTCCGGTGAGTACGACGTCCGCGACGCCCTGATCACGGTCCGGTCGGGTGCCGGCGGGGTCGACGCGGCCGACTTCACCGAGATGCTGATGCGGATGTACACGCGCTGGGCCGAGCAGCACAACTACCCGGTCGAGATCTTCGACACCTCCTACGCCGAGGAGGCGGGCCTCAAGTCGGCGACGTTCGCCATCCACGCGCGCTACGCCTACGGCACCCTCTCGGTCGAGGCCGGCACCCATCGGCTGGTCCGGATCAGCCCGTTCGACAACCAGGGTCGCCGCCAGACCAGCTTCGCGGCGGTCGAGGTGGTCCCGTTGCTCGAGCAGACCGACGACATCGAGATCCCTGACGAGGAGGTCCGCACCGACGTCTACCGCTCGTCGGGCCCCGGCGGGCAGTCGGTCAACACCACCGACTCGGCGGTCCGGCTCACGCACATCCCCACCGGCATCGTTGTGAGCTGCCAGAACGAGAAGAGCCAGCTCCAGAACAAGGCCAGCGCCATGGTGATCCTCAAGGCCAAGCTCCTCGCCCTGAAGAAGGCCGAGGAGGCCGCCCAGATCAAGGAGCTCAAGGGCGACGTGCAGGCCAGCTGGGGCGACCAGATGCGCAACTACGTCCTCAACCCGTACCAGATCGTCAAGGACCTGCGCACCGGCTACGAGGTCGGCAACCCGAGCGCGGTCTTCGACGGCGACCTCGACGGCTTCCTGGAGGCAGGCATCCGCTGGCGCCGGGGCCAGGAGCGCGCGGCCGAGAACTAGGACAAGCCTGGTCCAAGGCCGCGCGCCGAGGTCAGCGCCATATCCCATCGGGCCCTTCGGGCGCCGCGCGGTCAGTCCGCTGCGGCCTGCAGGACCCCGACGCACCAGCGGCCGGCCCGATCGACCACATCCCACGTCGCCCCGGCCGGCCGGACGACCTCGCAGAGCAGCCACGCGTCTCCGAACAGGCCGCGGTAGGACGCCCGCACGACACCGTCCTTGGTGCAGGTGAGGGCCAGCGTCGGGGCGCCGAACGCCGGGCCGCTGCCGACCTCGCAGCCGGTCGCCCTGCCGGCGGCCCTCACGAAGCGCTGCCCGCCGGCGGCGTCGACAGGAGGTGCGAACACCCACGCCTGGGCGATCGTGCCGTCCTCGGCGGTGTAGCGGCAGCCGAACTCGTGGGCGACGTCCTCCACGCCGTTGCCGATGTCGATGGTGTCGCCGTTCTGCCAGGACGAGGAGTCCGCGGCATCGCCGTCGAGCGCCGCGGAGACCTGGCGGTCGTCGATGGAGTCGCAGAACGCCGCGCGGGTGACCAGCACGCCGCTGGCGTCGTACGTCGGGAGCGGCGTCGTCGTGAACGACTCCTTCGCCGGCGTCTGCTCGTCGTCGTCCCGGCCGAGCGCGACCACCCCGCCGCCCACCACGACCGCGGTCATCACCACCCCCGCGATCAGGAGGAAGGAGACGGGGACGCGCATGCCCAGAGACTAGGGCGATGCGAGGATGCAACGGATGAGTGCGCCTCGCGAGATCCACGCCGCGGCGGCCGGGCAGCTCGAGGGGGCGCTCGGCCTGGACGCACTCGTCGGGGCGGGCGGGCTCAGCCCCGACCGGCGGCAGACCTTCGCGCTGCGGCTGGACCGCTACTGGCCCGACCTCGAGGCGGCGGTCACAGAGGTCCATCCCGACCCCGAGGTCTCGGGTGCACTGCTCACCCGGCTGGTGCGCGCCGCGGCGGCGGCGTACGCCGAGCGGCCGGCCGACCTGCACGAGCTCGACCAGCGCCGGCTGCTGACCCCGGACTGGCTGCAGCAGCCTGGGATGTTCGGCTACGCCTGCTACGCCGACCGGTTCGCGGGGGACCTCAAGGGCGTCGCCAAGCATCTCGACCACCTCGAGGAGCTGGGCGTCACCTACCTGCACCTGATGCCCCTGCTTGAGCCGAGGGAGGGCGACAACGACGGCGGCTATGCCGTGCAGGACTACCGCGCGGTCCGGCCCGACCTCGGCACCACCGACGACCTCCGCGACCTCGCGACGACGCTGCGCGGCCAGGGGGTCAGCCTCGTCGTCGACCTGGTGCTCAACCACGTCGCCCGTGAGCACGACTGGGCGGTCCGGGCGCGGGCCGGCGAGCCTGAGTCGTCCCGGTACCGCGACTACTTCCACGTCTTCCCCGACCGCGACCTGCCGGACGCCTACGAGCGGTCACTGCCCGAGGTGTTCCCGGACTTCGCGCCCGGCAGCTTCACGTGGGACGACGACCTCGCGGGCTGGGTCTGGACCACGTTCAACGAGTGGCAGTGGGACCTCAACTGGGCCAACCCCGCCGTGCTGGCCGAGTTCGCGGAGATCATCCTGTGGCTGGCCAACCTCGGGGTCGAGGTGTTCCGGCTGGACGCAATCGCGTTCCTGTGGAAGCGGATGGGCACCACCTGCCAGAGCCAGCCCGAGGTGCATGCACTGACCCAGGCACTGCACGCGCTGACCCGGATGGCGGTGCCGGCGGTGGCGTTCAAGGCCGAGGCGATCGTGGGACCGCGCGACCTGGTTCAGTACCTCGGCACCGGCCGGCACGCCGGCCGGGTCAGCGACCTCGCCTATCACAACAGCCTCATGGTGCAGACGTGGTCGATGCTTGCGACCGGCAACACGATCCTGGCCCGGCACGCCCTCGGTGCGCTGCCGGCGCCGCCCAGCACCGGCACCTGGATCACCTATGCCCGCTGCCACGACGACATCGGCTGGGCGATCGACGACTCCGACGCCCATGCCGCCGGGGTCACCGGCCCGGGGCACCGACACTTCCTCTCCGACTGGTACGCCGGCACGTTCCCCGGGTCGTGGGCCCAGGGACTGGTCTTCCAGGCCAACCCCGATACCGGCGACCAGCGGATCAGCGGGACGGCGGCCGCGCTGGCCGGGCTCAGGGAGGGACAGCCGACGCCCGACCACGAGGCCGCGCTCGCCCGGATCCTCCTGGCGCACGCGATCGCCGCCGGGTGGGGCGGGATCCCGGTGATCTGGAGTGGTGACGAGCTCGCCCAGCCCAACGACCCCGGCTGGGCGTCGGAGGAGGGCCACGAGGAGGACAACCGCTGGGCCCACCGCCCCCGGCTGGACTGGACGCGGGCGGCCGCCCGCCACGACCTGCGGACCGTGCCGGGCAGGATCTTCTCCGGGCTGGCGCACCTGGCCCGGGTCCGCGCCGGCCTCCCGCAGCTGCACGCGTCCGCCCTCACCACCGTGCTCCCGGACACCGACGACGGCGTCCTCGCCGTCGTCCGCCAGCACGCGAGCGGCGTCTTCGTCGGGCTCTACAACGTCACCGGCCACCGGCGCCCGTTCCACCTGCACCGGCTGCGCGCGGCCGGCCTCGTCACGCCGTACGACGCCCTCGGTGGCCACGTCCTCGAGGTCGGCGGCGACGGCGTCCTCTGGCTCCCGGCGTACGCCGCGTGGTGGGTCGTGGATCTCTGACGATTCGTCTGCGCTCGCGTGGTCCCCGAGCCCACGAAACGCAGACGAATCGGGGTGCGAAGGGGCCAGCCGGACGTCACGTACGCTCGGTCCACGTGATTCGGTTCGAGAAGGTCAGCAAGGCCTACCCAGGGACGGGCAAGCCCGCGCTTGACCAGGTGAGCATCGACATCGAGAAGGGTGAGTTCGTCTTCCTCGTCGGCCAGTCGGGCTCCGGGAAGTCGACCGCGCTTCGGCTGGTGCTCCGCGAGACCCGCTCGACCGGTGGCCGAGTGCACGTCGCCGGAAAGGACCTCAACCGGCTCGCCAGCTGGAAGGTGCCGCGGCTGCGCCGCCAGATCGGCACCGTGTTCCAGGACTTCCGGCTGCTGCCCAACAAGACCGTCTCCGAGAACGTCGCGTTCGCACTCCAGGTGATCGGCAAGTCTCGCGCCGAGATCAAGAAGGTCGTTCCGCAGACCCTCGAGCTGGTCGGCCTGGACGGCAAGGCGGAGCGGATGCCTGACGAGCTCTCCGGCGGTGAGCAGCAGCGCGTCGCGATCGCTCGCGCCTTCGTCAACCGGCCGATGATCCTGATCGCCGACGAGCCCACCGGCAACCTCGACCCGACCACCTCGGCCGGGATCATGAAGCTGCTCGACAGGATCAACCGCACCGGCACCACGGTCCTCATGGCCACCCATGACTCGCATGTCGTCGACCAGCTCCGCAAGCGGGTCATCGAGCTCGACCAGGGCCAGGTCGTGCGCGACGACGCCCAGGGTGCGTACGGAGCAGCCGGCTGATGCAGTTCCGCTACGTCTTCTCCGAGCTTCGCCAGGGGTTGCGCCGCAACGTGTCGATGCACATCGCGGTGGTGCTGACCCTGTTCGTCTCGATGACCCTGCTAGGCCTCGGTGTGCTGATGAAGCAGCAGACCGACATCGCCACCCGCTACCTCGGCAACCAGCTCCAGGTCACCGTCTACCTGTGCCGCGAGGGTGACAAGAACGCCGCCTGCACCGGCGAGGTCACCGACGAGCAGAAGCAGCGCGTCGAGCAGACCATCGGCGACAACCCCGAGACGGCGTCGTACCGCTTCGAGTCGCAGGAAGAGGCCTTCGACAAGGTCAAGGAGCTGTACGGCGAGGACCAGTTCGACGGCCCGAACCCGGCCATGACCTCGGCCGACATGCCGCAGTCCTACTGGATCACGCTGAAGGACCCGAAGGAGTTCGAGGGGGTCACCAGCGCGGTCGTCGGCCTCGACGGCGTCTCCCAGATCCGCGACCTGCGCAAGACGCTCAAGCCGCTCTACGAGTGGCTCGGGGCGTTGAAGTACGGCTCGTGGGGGATCGCGGGGTTCCTGCTGCTCGCGGCGCTGCTGCTGGTCGCGAACACGATCCGGCTCGCGGCGTTCGCGCGCCGCAAGGAGATCGCGATCATGCGGCTGGTCGGCGCCTCCACGCTCTACATCGCTCTGCCGTTCCTCCTCGAGGCGCTGGTCACCGCGGCCATCGGAGTGGCGCTCGCCGGGGGCGCCCTCGGGGCGTTCATGTACTTCGGTGTCCACGAGCGGATCGCGGACTCGATCTCGTTCATGCCGTGGATCGGGCTGCAGGACTACTGGACCGCCTTGATCGTGATCGCCATCCTCGGGCCGGCGCTGACCCTGCTTCCGACACTCCTACTGACCCGCAAATACCTCAAAGTCTGACGTCGAGCCCCTACGGTCGGGGCGTCCCTTTGGTTACTTCCCCGACCGATTGGTACGACCACCGTGCGCTACTTCCCCGGCGCTGCCATCCGTCCTGGGCTGGCGACCCTTCTCCTCGTCGCGACCCTCGGCGTTGGCGTACCCGCGGCGCGGGCCGGCCAGGGCCGCGACCTGGAGGACAGGCAGGACCAGGTCCACGACCAGGTCCAGCAGGCCCAGGCCGACGTCGAGGACGCCAGCAAGGCGATCACGAGGGCGAAGGCCGCCCTGGCCGAGGCCGAGCGGCAGCTCGCCGCCGCCCAGTCCGACTTCGCGGCCAAGCAGGCCCATGCGGCCGACGCAGTGGTCCAGCTCCAGGCGGCCGAGGCGCAGAACGCCGCGATGCAGGCAGCGCTGCAGGTCGCCCAGGCCAATCTGACGCAGGCCAAGGCGGACGTGGTGGCCGGCCAGGCCGCGCTGGACGCGCAGCAGGCGGCGGTCAAGGACACGGTCGTCGACGTGTACCAGCAGGGCTCACCCGAGCTGCTGGCGTGGACCGGCTACCTCGAGGCGCAGACCCCGGCCGACCTGATCCGGAAGATGGAGTACGCCGACACGCTCGTCGAGGACCAGAACGACCTCTTCGACGAGCTGCATGCCGCCGAGCTGGCGTTGCGCGCCAAGAGGGACGAGGTGAAGGCGGCCGAGGCCGCGGCCGACGAGCAGGCAGACCTCGCGGCGCAGCAGCTCGTCAACGTCCAGCGACTGAAGGACGAGGCGGACCGGGCCGCGAACGACGCGCTGCTGGCCCAGAACCAGGTCACCCTCACCGTGGCCGCCCGCGAGAAGGCGCAGCACAGGGCCGAGCGGGCCAAGGCCAGGGACGAGGCCGAGCTGGCGAAGCTGAAGAAGCAGGAAGCCCACATCAAGAAGCTGATCCTCGCCGCGGCCGCCGCCGACCACAGCACCGGCTTCGTCGGCGCCGACAACGGCTTCCTGATGCGGCCGGTCGACGGCTCTGTCACCTCGCCGTTCGGCTACCGGATCCACCCGATCTACGGCTACTGGGGGCTCCACGACGGCACCGACTTCGGCGTCTCCTGCGGCGAGGGCATGCGCGCCGCTGCGGACGGCAAGGTGATCTCGCGCTACTACTCCTCGGTCTACGGCAACCGGCTCTACCTCGACGTCGGCAAGGTCAACGGCCACAACCTCACCGTGGTCTACAACCACGCGACGTCGTACCGCGTGAACGTCGGTGACCGCGTCTCCCGCGGCGAGATCGTCGGCTACGTCGGATCGACCGGCTGGTCGACCGGCTGCCACCTGCACTTCACTGTGCTGCAGGACGGCGACGCCGTGGACCCGATGAGCTACCTGTAGCCACCTGGTGAGTCGAGGCAGGGACTAACCCGTTGCCCGCTGCTGGGAGAATGGTCGGATGGCCAAGGAGCAGGGGCGCAAGGTCGTCGCGCAGAACCGCAAGGCGCGACACGACTTCGCGATCGAGGACACCTACGAGGCCGGCCTCGTGCTCCAGGGCACCGAGGTGAAGTCGCTGCGGGAGGGGCGGGCCTCACTCGTCGACGGGTTCGTGGACATCGACGGCGGCGAGGCGTGGCTGCACAACGTGCACATCCCCGAGTACACCCAGGGCACCTGGACCAACCACTCCGCCCGGCGCAAGCGCAAGCTGCTGCTCAACCGCGACGAGATCGACAAGATCGAGCGTCGGGTCAACGAGAAGGGGTTCACGATCGTGCCCCTGTCGCTGTACTTCCTCAACGGCCGCGCCAAGGTCGAGATCGCGCTGGCCCGGGGCAAGAAGACCTGGGACAAGCGGCACGCGCTGGCTGAGCGCCAGGCCAACCGCGAGACCGAGCAGGCCGTCGGCCGCCGGCTGAAGGGGATGGACTGACCCATTGGCCGATGCTGGCGAAGTGGTGGACCGGTCCGAGGACGTGGCACCGGTCCGCGCCTTCTGGGAGGGGCTCGGGCTGCCCGGCCTCTTCGATGTGCACGTTCACTTCCTGCCGCCCAACATCCAGAAGGCCGTCTGGCACGTGTTCGACACCGCCGGGCCGAAGATCGGCCAGGCGTGGGAGATCCGCTACCGCCAGTCGCACGAGGAGCGGGTCGAGCTGCTGCGCGCGATGGGCGTCCGGCGGTTCTCGACGCTGCCCTACGCGCACAAGCCCGGCGTCGCGGCGTACCTGAACGACTGGTCACGCACGTTCGCCGCCGGGATCCCCGAGGTGCTGTGGTCGGGGACGTTCTACCCGGAGAGGGGCGTCGCGACGTACGCCGGGGAGCTGGTCGATGCCGGAGTCGAGCTGTTCAAGCTGCACCAGCAGGTGGGGGAGTTCCACCTCGACGATCCGCTGCTCGACGAGGTGTGGGGCCTGCTCGAGGACGCTGACGTGCCGGTCCTCGTGCACGCCGGCTCGATGCCGGTCGGCAACGACTTCACCGGGCCCGAGTCGCTGCAGCGGGTGCTGGTCCAGCACCCCGCGCTGTCGGTGATCGTCGCGCACATGGGCGCTCCCGAGCTGGTGCGGTTCCTGCGGCTGGCCGAGGGCTACGAGAAGGTCCGGCTCGACACCACCATGGTGTTCACCGACTTCGGGATGCCCTACCCCGACTGGCTGGTGCCGCGACTGGTCGACCTGCAGCCGAAGATCCTGCTCGGCACCGACTTCCCGACCATCCCGTACGCCTATGGCCACCAGCTCGAGGGGCTCGCCCGCCTCGACCTCGGGGACGAGTGGCTGCGTGCGGTCTGCTGGGAGAACGGCGTTGCGCTGTTCGGCGCCGAGCGGTCGGTCAGCCCCTGAGCGGCTGCCAGGCGAGCGCCGCGTAGCTCCCCCTGGCGACCTGCTCGATGCCACTGCCGTCGGGCCGGACCAGGTAGACGCCCCACGGCTGTTCGGCTTCTCCGGTCGTCGCGATCGCCACGGAGTCACCGTCAGGGCTCCATGTGAGCGTGGGCGCGGCCACGTCGCCGGTCCTGGTCTGGCCGGCGTCTAGCAGGCGGGTGGTCTTGCCCGTCGACAGGTCAAGCACTTCCGCGGTGTACGCGGTCACCTCCATGGAGCCCTGCCGGGCCGACCGGGTCTCGAAGTAGGCGAGCTCCCCGTAGTCCGGAGACCAGCTGACTGGCCCGACGACCGCGGTCGTCGTCTCTCGCACCAGCTCCACCGAGCCAGCGTCCAGGTCCGCGACGTACACGCCGTCGGCGCCGACGAAGGCCAGCGAGCCTCCATCCGGGGACCACGCCGGCGCGCCGACGGCTCCGACGTCGCTGCGCGGCACCGCGGTCCGCTCGCCGCTGCCGACGGCGATCAGCCAGACCCCGTCGCCGTCGCTGTAGGCGATGGTGCCGACGTCGGGCGAGACGCTGGCCGCGCAGACGTTGTCGGGACAGTCGGCCAGCGTGCGCGTCCGTCCCGTCGCCAGGTCGACCGCGGCGATGCGAGCGCGGCGGTCGGCGTAGACGATCTCGGTCCCGTCAGCGGTGAACTGGTACTGCGCGAAGAGGGCGACGTCGTAGGGCAGGTTGGCGAGGTGCTCGCCGACGAGCGGCCTCCACTGCTCCTGCGTGCCGACGGCCTCCCCCCGTAGCCCGAGCAGGGTGCCGTTGCGTGCGGTCTCCGGCTGCGGCGCCGGCTCGACCGTCTCCTCGCGCGGTCCGGCCAGCTGCCAGCCGCCGATCGCCAGCGCCGCCACCGCGCCCACCGTCGCGAGCTTCGCGGTCGTACGCCGGGTCCGGGTGCGCCGGAGGTCTGCGAAGCGGCTACGCACGTCGGGAGCGGAGCGCTCCAGCAGCTCCTGGGTCGCAGCCCGCGCCAGGGTGTCGAGATCGGTCATCGCTCGTCCTCGTTGTCATCGGCGGAGGTGGTGGCGCCGAGGGCGGCCGCGAGGGCGCGGCGGGCTCGGCTGAGGTGCTGCTTGACGGTGCCCTCGCTGGTGCCGAGGGTGGTAGCGATCTCGGCGAGCGGCATGTCGTAGACGAAGCGCAGTGCCGCGGCCTGGGCCTGGCGCTGCGGAAGGTTGCGGACCGCTGTCCAGAACTCCTCGCCCGCAGGGCTCAGCTCGGCAGGTGGCCGGCGCCCGGCCAGCTTCGCCGTGGCGCGGAGCTCGACCATCCGGCGCCGGAACTGGGAGACGGCCAGGTTGGCGCAGGTCCGTCGTACCCACAGGTCGGGCCGCTCCAGCTCGGAGACGTCCCGCCATCGGCGGTATGCCACGAGCATCGCCTCCTGGGCGACGTCCTCAGCGAGGTGCCCGGGCGCCAGACCGCGGGCGAGGGCGACCAGCCGGGGCAGCTCTGCGACGTAGAAGTCGTCAAAGGCCACGCGGCGAGCGGCCTCCGCCGCGCGCAGCGGTGCGGCGACCTCCACCCGAGTCCATTCGCTCATGACCACTACCTCGCACGACGACGTCGTCAGGATGACATCGGTGAGAAACTTTCGCTGTGGCGGACTGGGAGCTGGTGACTTCGGAACGCCGCGCGCTCGTCGACCTCTTCGCGGGGCTGGGTGAGGAGCAGTGGTCGGTGCCGAGCCTGTGCCCAGCCTGGACCGTCAAGGACGTGCTCGCCCACCTGACGAGTGCACTGGACGCCAGCACCGGCCAGTCGCTGAAGGCATTCGCGATGTCGCTGGGGCGGCCCACGGTCCTGATCGAGAAGCTGACCCGCGCCTACGCCGACCGGACCCCGGCCGACCTGATCGCGACGTACGGACGCCATCTGGACAGCGCATTCGCCCCTCCCGGGATGGGTTGGAAGGCGCCGCTCACCGACGTGATGGTGCACGCCCTGGACGTCGCCGTACCGCTCGGCATCGAGCACCACCGGCCCGCGGAGTCGTGGCGGCCGGTGCTGGAGTTCCTGACCGCCGGGATCCCGATGCTGGGCTCGATCCGCGGCCGCCGCCCGAAGGTGACGTGGCGCGCCACCGATCTCGACTGGTCCGCTGGCACGGGTCCCGAGGTGAGGGGCACGGCGGAAGACGTGGGCCTCACGCTGGCGGGTCGCGGCGCCCGGTTGCAGGCGCTCAGCGGCCCCGGTCGGGAATCCCTGGCGACCTGGGTCGGTTGAACCCCTTAGAGTGGAACCACAACTCAAGAGGGGCTGATCGGTTTCGACTTGGGACGTTAGTTCCTGGAGAAGCGGGTCGAGGAGCCAGCGACATCTCGTAAACGACCGCTGGAAAACACAACTGCCAACGCTAAGCGCAGTTCCTTCGCTCTCGCCGCCTGAGCGGTGATCGAAGCGTCAGACCGGGCATCTGTCTCCGTCCCGGATCCTGGCGTCATCTAGGGGACTTGCTGGTCACCTCCAGTCAGGAGGGGTGATCGGGACTCAAACCTGACTGAGTCCGTCGGTGACGTGTCTGTGCGAGCGCCGGGACTGAGAAAACGCCAATACAGACTGCACCCGGAGAAGACCTGGTTCGACGCTTGAGGACGCGGGTTCGATTCCCGCCAGCTCCACACGTGACACGCACCCCGGCGACAGCGCGATGCGCTGTCGCCGGGGTGCTGTCACGTGTGGACGGAGCCGACCCGGCGGTACTGCCGCCGGCGCGCCGCAGGCGCCCCCTCGGCAGAAGCGCCGTCTCGGCGATCACGAAGCGCGACCGAAGGCGCGCCACTCGACGCACCTGAACGCGGACTCGCGTCTCCCAGCCGCGGCCGCAGCCACAGCCACAGCCGCAGCCGCAGCCGATCGACTCCTAGCGGGAGGTCACGGCCCCAGGACCGCGATGGAGTTGATCGTCGCCCCCGGCTTGGTCTGTCCCCAGTGGTGGGGCGCGATGTCGACCTGCTTGCCGGAGCACTCTCCGCCGCTGTAGACCCGGATCGTCTTGCTGGTCTGGTTGGAGACGGTCTTGCCGCCCCACGGGAAGCATCCCGATGGGGGGTTCACGCGGCTGGTTCGCTTCGTGCCGCTGAAGTCATTGCCGGACCACGTGCAGACCGAGCCCTCCCGGCAGGTCTCGGACGCGGATGCGCTTCCGGCCGCGAGCGGCAACGACACCGTCGCGAGGAGCGCGGCGCCGCCGAGCGAGATGAGCTTCGTCTTGGTCGTCCTCAAAGGGGATACCCCATTTCTCCGTGTGGATGATGGTTGAGGGTCGAGCAAGCCAAGGATTTTAACGAGCGCGATCAAGCCAGAGTTTTCGCCATGATGGCCAGGTGAAGGTGAAGGTGAAGGTCCGCGACGCCGAGTCCGACGAGGACCTCGACCAGGTGCGTCGACTCTTCCGCGAGTTCGTGGTCTGGCACCAGGCGCGCCAGGCGCAGAACGCCGGCCTGGTCGCGGCGTACTTCGACGACGTCGCGTGGGCAGCCGAGGTGGACGGCTTGCCGGGGGTGTACGCCGCCACCGAGGGAGGAGCGCTCCTGCTCGCGACCCTGGACGGGAACGCCGTGGGTTGCGTGGCGCTGCGCCAGCTCGACGACGAGTCGTGCGAGATGAAGCGGATGTACGTCGACGACGCCGGCCGGGGGAACGGCGCCGGCCGCGTCCTGGGAGAGTCCGTCATCCAGCGGGCGCGAGACCTCGATACTCCGCCATGCACCTCGACACCAGCATCGAGCAGCACGAGGCGATCGCGCTCTATCGCAGCCTCGGCTTCGAGGAGGTCGGGCCGTACTACGCCGTGCCGGAGGCGATGCGCGACTGGCTGGTGTTCTTCAGACTGGACCTGAGTTAGTCACAGTCCAGCTCCGGCCGGGCGCGGAGCGTGTCGTCGCGAATCCAGATCAGCGGGCCGCACCGCGGGGTGAGCAGCCGGTAGTTGGTCATGAGCAGGTCGCGCAGCCGTCGGCCGTCGTCGATGTGCCACGAGTTGAGCGGCAGCACCGCCACGACCCACGTGGGCGCGTCCGGCCCGGACAGCAGCGCGCGCAGCTCGTCCTGGTCCGGGTCGAGGGTCCGCATCGGGAGCGACCAGAGGTGCCGGTACGGCGATGGCAGGCCGGACGCCTCGACCAGCTCGGCATTGCCGTAGAGGCTCACGATGCTGTCGTCGCGGCCCGACACCAGCGAGATCGCGTGGCCGACCTGCCAGGGGCCGGACGGCGTGGGGGAGACGAGTCGGTTCTCGGCGAACCCGACGTACGCCGTCACCGTGGCCGTCACCGCGAGCGCCGTGACGAACCGGGTCAGCGATCGGAACGGCGGCGCGCACGAGACCGCGAGGGCGGCGAGGAGGGCGACGTCCGGGATCAGCGGCACCAGGTAGGCGTGCCAGTAGCTGCCGCTCACGACGACGCCGGCCAGGTCCACGACGGTGGTGGCGAGGAGCGCGAGCGACAGCGCCGGCCACCGCGCGAACCATCGACGCACCGAGGCGACGCCGAGTGCGGTCAGCGGCGCCATTCCGCACACGACGAACAGCCAGAGGAGGTCGTGACCGCGCTCGATCGGTGCCCTCGAGTCACTGGCGGCCAGCACCGCCGACGCATCGGCCCGGAAGCCGACCACCTGGAACCACCCCGACGCGATCGTCGCTGGGCTGACCGCGAGCCATGCGACACAGGCCAGGACCGGCAGCGCGGCGCCCACCGCGAACCGTCCGCCGATCCGGAGCAGGCGGTCCGGTGGTAGCCGGTCGGACAACAGGGAGGCCCCCAGCAGGACGACCGCGAAGACCAGCCCGCCGACCAGGCTCTGCTTGAAGCCGCACGCGGTCATCGCGCAGACGCCGGCCACGAGCGCGGCACGAGCCGAGCCGGTGTCCAGGGCTCGCACCAGGAGCAACCACGAGAGCGCCACCAACGGCGTTCCCAGCACCTCGCCCTTCGACGTCCACGCCGACAGTGAAGGATCGGCGAGCAGCGCCACGGTCACCACCGTCGCCACCCGTGCCGCAGCGGGTGACGTCAGTCGGGCGGCCAGAAGATGTACGGCGACCACCAGGGCCGCGGCCAGCACCAGGGCCAGCAGCCGCGGTCCGAGCTCGCCGAGGAGCGCGTCGCTCCAGCGGTACGCCGCGAGCAGGACCGGCGGGCGGTCCACCCAGTACTGGCCGTAGAGGCTGTCGGCGTCCGGCGCCCACGACCTGGCCACGAGCAGGAAGCCGGCCTCGTCCGAGCTCCGCGTGGCCATCAGTCCGGGCAGCCGCAACGCCGACGAGGCGAGCACCGCAACGACGAGGAAGCGATCCAGGCGGACGGTCCGCTGTCGCGGCACCGTCCTCGCGTCGGGCCACAGCGCGGGAACCGGCGTCATGCTGCACTCTCGCCGACAAGAGCACTCGGGTGGAGACCGGGAAGCGGGTCGAGCCCGAATCGTTACGGAGGGCGGTGGCTCTAGCCCCGGACGCCGTCGTCGACGGCCACGATCGCGTGGGCGGCGGCCCGCCGGGCCCGCACCGACTCGGGGTCCTCGAAGAGCGACGCGGCGGCGTCGCGCAGGATCTGGCCGGCCACGACGGGCATGATCCGGTCGCCGACCTTGCGCAGCACGACGTAGCCACCCTGCGAGTCGAGCTTGCACGTCGTGCCGGTCTCGGGGTTCATCCACTCGATCGAACCGGCCGAGGCACCGACCAGCACCAGATGCGGCGCGAGCGCCCACGCGCGGTTGTCATCGGTCGTCAGATCCACGAGCGCACGACTCCTTCGGTCCCAGGACAGGGACCAGCCCCATGTTGTCGAAGGGGAATGCTAATTGAAGAATTCTTCATGTGCCAAACTGAATGCTTCGGGGCTGCGCGGGGGGCGCGCGGAAGCCCAAGGAGGGGGACGTAGACCAAGTCATGGCTGTACCGCTTTATCACGCCAAGGCGGAGCTGTTTCGCACGCTCGCTCATCCCGCTCGCATCCGGATCCTCGAGCTGCTCTGCGAGCGGCCGCACGCCGTTCACGAGCTCCGGCAGCACGTCGAGATCGAGGCCAGCAACCTCAGCCAGCAGCTGAGCGTGCTGCGCCGTGCGCAGATGGTCGTCTCGGCCCGCCGGGACGGTGAGGTGGTCTACTCCATCTCCGTGCCGGAGGTCCGCGACCTGCTGCTCGCCGGGCGCCGGATCCTCGCGAAGCTGGCCCCGGACATCGATCTCGAGTGGGTCGGCGCGGCAGCGGTCGGCGGCGAGTCGAGGTAGCACCACTCCCGGCCGGCCGATCAGCCGACGACCGCGCCCAGGCCCTCCTGCTCGGGCAGCACGACCTCCTCGAGCATCTCCTCGATCTGCTCCTTGCGCAGGGACACCTCCAAGGCCCAGTAGTAGATGGCCACGCTGAACACGGCGATCGTGACCATGTCCCAGCCGAAGGGCAGCGGGGGATCTGCGAGTGGGCCGAAGGAGCTCAGGTAGATGATCACGCCCATCCCCAGCAGGTACACCGGCAGCCACGACGCGGCCCTCCACTCCAGCATCGGCTTGTGCGGGTTGAGGCCGAAGACCCGGTTGGCCACGAGGATCGCGTAGCCGATCAGGATCGCGACGCCGAGCTTCCAGTCCGTGTCCCACGTCGACCACAGGATGACCAGCCCGGAGATGACGAACGCCAACGGACACAGCACCTCGGCCATCGGCAGCCGGAACGGCCGCTCAGCGTCCGGCAGGCGCTTGCGGAAGACACCCAGTGAGAGCGGTGCCCCGGCGTACATCAGCACCGATGCGCTGGTGATCAGTCCGACCAGCGACTGCCAGGACGGGAACGGCAGGAAGCAGATGCAGCCGGTGACGAACGCCGCGATGAGCCCGACCCAGGGCACCCGACGCTCGTTGGTCCACTCGAACACCGACGGGACATAGCCGTTGCGCGAGAGGCCGTACGCGACCCGCGAGCTTCCCGTGGTGTAGATGACGCCGGTGCCGGCCGGGCTGATGATCGCGTCCAGGTAGATGACCGCCGCCAGCCAGCCCACGCTCACCAACGTCGCGATCTCGGCGAAGGGACTGGTGAACAGCGCATACGTGCCGTCGGACGTGGCGTCCCAGGTGCTACCGATCGACGAGCTTGGCAACGCCATGACGAAGGCGACCTGCAGCAGGACGTAGATCACCGTCCCGATCGCGATCGAGCCGATGATCGCCAGCGGTACGTCGCGCCGTGGGTTCTTCGACTCGCCGGCCAGCTGGTCGGCCTGCTCGAAGCCGAGGTAGCTGAAGATGATCCCGCTGGTCGACACCGCGAGCAGAATCGCCTTGAGTCCGCCGGGGTTGAAGCCGTTGGCTGCGGTGAGGTTGCCGGTGTCGAAGTTGGCGATCGACAGCACGATGATCGTCAGCATGGGGATCGCGACCTTCCACCAGGTCATGGTGCTGTTGGCCGCGGCAAGCTTTCGGACGCCGAGGAAGTTGATGGCGGTGAAGATCGCCATCAGGATGACGGCGACCACCAGACCCGACGCCGTCAACGTCTTGTCGGTGTGAGTCAGCCCGTGCGCCCAGCTGTAGTGCTGGCTGTAGGTGATCATGGCCGACACCTCGATCGGTGCCACCGTGGCTGCCTGCAGCCATGAGAACCAGCCGAACGACGCGCCGGCGACCCCGCCGAACGCGTAGTGCGGGAAGCGCGCGGTGCCGCCGGAGACCGGGTACATGCCCCCGAGCTCGGCGTGGACCAGTGCGAGGACCAGGATGCAGACCGCACCGATCAGCCACGAAATGATGGCCGCGGGACCGGCGGTGATGAGCGCGTCCTGCGCGCCGAACAGCCAACCGGACCCGATGATCGAGCCCATCGAGGCCCACATCAGCCCGACCAGTCCGACCTCGCGCAGCAGGGTGTGGCTGCGCTGACTGGGTTTCTTCTCAAGAACGACCACGACTACCTCCTGTGACGTGTGGCCACCAGCAGGATCGGGTCCGCAGAAAACGGTACCCCCGGGGCACTAACGTCGCCCCATGCGCGACCCCTCCTGCGTCTTCTGCTCCATCGCCGCAGGGGAGTCGGAGGCGGAGCGGGTCCTCGAGAACGATGACTTCGTCGCGTTCCTCGACCAGCGTCCGGTGTTCAAGGGCCACGTGTTGCTGGTGCCCCGACAGCACATCGTCACGCTGCCCGACCTGCCCGCCTCGCTGCGCGACGGCTTCCTGGCTGCGGCGCAGCGGCTCGCCACCGCGGTCGTCGACGGCCTGGGCGCGCAGGGCAGCTTCGTCGCGATGAACAACGTGGTCAGCCAGTCGGTCCCTCACCTGCACCTGCACGTCGTGCCGCGGACCAAGGGCGACGGGCTACGTGGCTTCTTCTGGCCGCGCACGAAGTACGCCGACGCGGCCGAGCAGGCGGCGTACGCCGAACGCCTCCGGACCGCCCTCGACTGACTCGCAACTTCCTCCAGCCGGTGGACGTCTCCGGGGACATGACACGTCGTACCGCTCTCTCCCTCCTGCTCACCGTCGTGCTGCTGCCCGTGCTCCTGGTCGCACCGGCTCCCGCGTCGGCAGCCACCTCCGTCGAGGCCGTCGCGGCGCCCGGTCCGGGCTGGTACCTGGCGGACGTGTCTCGGGCACACACCCAGAAGCTGGTGCTGGTCTCGCCGACGGGGGAGACCAGCACCGTCTACCAGCGCAAGGTCGCCCCGCTCTGGGGCGGGTTCCTGCTGCTCGACTGGTCGGCGGACGGGCGCACGGCCCTGCTCAGCGCCACGGACCGGCACGGGAGCCAGCTGGTGCGGGTGGACGTGACGACCGGCGCCGTCCTCGAGCTGCCGGTGCCCCGGCTCGACGCCGCGCTCCTCGCCGCCGACGGGTCGGGGGTGATCGCGAGGGCCTGGAAGCGCGAGCGCAGCAGCACCCTGGTCCTGGACAAGATCTCGTGGACGGGTGCGAGCACCCGGCTGCTCGACTCGACCAGCGGAGCGATGGTGCTCGGCCACGACGGGACCCTGGTGGCCGGCGACGGTGACCACGAGCGGGTCCAGCTGCTGCTCTCGACGACCACGGGCGCGGTGCTGGACCGGTTCCGCCCGGGGGGCTTCTGCACGCCCGTCCGGTGGTGGGACAGCAGCCGGCTGCTGGAGACCTGCGACTCCGACCTCGTTCTGGTCGACCCCGCGACCGGCAGCACCGAGCGGCTGACCCATGGGCACCGGCATGCCGCCGGCGACTACGGCCACATGGACGCCCGTGAGGCGGGCGGCCGGCTCTACGTGCAGGTCGCGGGTGCCTGCGGCACCACGTTCGTGGCCCGTCAGAACCGGCAGGGTGAGATGCGACACCTGCGCGTACCGGGCGCCGTCGGAAACGTCGTCATGGTGGACGCCGTCGGCAAGGACCTCGTCATCGAGCACGCCACCAGCTGCGAGGGCGAGCGGCCGCGCTCCGTGCTCGCGCGGTTCGACCCGGTCCACCACGAGGAGACGCCACTGGTGAAGCTGGGCGGGCGGGAGACCTTCGGCCGGATCCTCGTGTTCGGCGAGGTCCGCGCCTCGCAGTTCTGACCGTTCTTCCACAGCCGGGGCCAGCCCCGAATCGGTCCCTGTTGTGTGGTTCGCCTATGGTGCTTGGCCATGGGTCGATACGACGGACGCGTCGCAGTGGTCACGGGCGCTGCGCAGGGTATCGGGTTCGGTTGTGCCACCCGGTTCGCCGAGGAAGGCGCGTCGATCGCGATCGTCGACCTCGACGAGGCCGCCGCGTCCGCGGCTGCCGAGAAGCTGCCGCTGCAGGGTGACGCGAAGTCCATCGGTGTCGGTGCGGACGTCAGCAACACCGAGGCCGTGGAGGCCGCGGTCGCGCGGGTCGTCGCCGAGCTCGGCGGCATCCACGTGCTCGTCAACAACGCCGGCATCACCCGCGACAACCTGCTGTTCAAGATGACCGACGACGACTGGGACCTGGTCATCGGAGTGCACCTGCGCGGTGCCTTCCTCATGACCAGGGCCGCCCAGAAGCACTTCGTCGAGCAGAAGTACGGGAAGATCCTCAACCTCTCCAGCGTCAGTGCGCTGGGCAACCGCGGCCAGGCCAACTACTCGGCGGCGAAGATGGGGATCCAGGGGTTCACCCGCACCCTCGGCATCGAGCTCGGCCCGTTCGGGATCAACGCCAACGCCATCGCCCCGGGCTTCATCGCCACCGACATGACCGATGCGACCGCGCGCCGGCTGAAGATGGAGCCCGAGGAGCTGCGCCGCCTCAACGCCGAGGCGAACCCGGTCCGCCGGGTCGGGGAGCCCGCCGACATCGCGGCCGCGGCGGCGTTCCTGTGCAGCGACGAAGCGTCGTACATCACCGGACAGACGCTGTACGTCGATGGCGGGGCGAAGCTCGGCTGATCCAGACCGGTGGCGGCGCTCCTCGCGAACCCCGGCGCGCCTCCCGATGTCTGAGTGATGGTGAGCGCACCATCGAAGTCCACCAGTTCAGTAGAGAACCACTCGTGACCACTCACTTCCCCACGATCGGAGTACGCACGTGCGACGTCGTACCGTGACCGCGAGGAGCGCAGCCGCGCTCCTCGTCACCTCCCTCGTGCTCGCCGGCTGCGGCAGCGACAACGGCTCCGACGACCCGTCCGGCAGCGGTCCCGAGGCGCAGAACGTGGCCGCGGGCGCGCAGATCAAGGCCACCTGGCCGCTCACCGGGCTTCCGGTCACCGGTGACGACGAGGCCGCGCAGGACCACCCGGTGATGGTGCTCAAGATGGACAACACCTATGCCAGTGCACCCCAGGTGGGGCTGGGGTCGGCCGACATGGTGGTCGAGGAGCTGGTCGAGGGCGGCATGACCCGGCTGGCGGCGTTCTACTACTCCAAGATCCCCGGCGACGTCGGCCCGGCGCGGTCGATGCGCGCCAGCGACATCGGGATCGTCTCGCCGGTCAAGGGCGCGATGGTGACCTCCGGTGCGGCGCAGGTGACGATCAACCGCATCGACGGCGCGGGCATCCCCTACTTCACCGAGGGCGACAAGGGCTTCTACCGCGACTCGAGCCGCTCCGCGCCGTACAACTTGTTCACGGACATGTCCGAGACCGCGACGCTGGTCGACCAGGACGACGCCGAGCGCCCCGACGACTACCTGCCGTGGGGCGACGAGAAGGACTTCCCGCAGGGTCAGCCGGCGCGCACCCTCGCCGCGTCGTTCTCGGGCGGGCACACCACGAACTGGACGTTCAAGGACGGCACCTACGTCAACGAGAACACCTACGCCGGCGCCGGTGACGAGTTCCCCGCCGACACCGTGCTGGTGCTGAGGGTGAAGGTCGGCGACGCCGGCTACCGCGACCCGGCCGGCAACCCGGTGCCGGAGACGCAGTTCACCGGCCAGGGCCAGGCGCTGATCTTCCACGACGGCCGGCTCGTGCGCGCGCAGTGGACCAAGGAGTCGCTCGGTTCCGGGCTGAAGCTCTCGACCACGGCCGGCGACCTGACCGTGCCCGCGGGGCACACCTGGATCGAGCTGGTGCCGCAGGACGGCGGCAGCGTGACCATCGGGAAGTAACTCCCAGTCGTCACTCCCAGTCGTCACTCCTCGTCGTCCGCCACCAGGGTGTCCGGCAGCCCGACGCCCGAGTCGGCGAGCGAGCGGAAGCCGGCGATGATGAACCCGATCGCGGACTCCACCCGGTCGGCGGCCTCCTCCGGGTCGTCCGCGGTCGCGACCGACTCCCCGGCCGAGGACATCGCGCCGAAGAAGATCCGCGCGAACGTCTGCAGCATCGCCTCGTCGAGCTCCCACGAACCGGCACCGAGCACCGAGCGGACGATGTCGAGGACGGTCGCGAACGTCGACCGCTCCTCCTGCTCGCGGTACCGCTCGTAGCCGAGCACCGCGGGGCCCTCCTGGATCACGATCCGGCGGTACCTCGGCTCCTGGACCACGGCGAGGAAGGCGCGCAGTCCGGCCCGCGCCTTCTCCCACGGGTCCCGCTTCCCCTTGAGCGCCTTGTTGATGGTCTTGGACGCGTCGGTCTCGACCCGCTCGAAGACGGCCTCGAACAGCGCCTGCTTCCCGCTGAAGTGGTGGTAGAGCGCGCCCTTGGTCACCCGGGCCCCGGCCACGATCGCGTCGAGCGAGGTGTTGGCATAGCCGTGCTCGGTGAACAGCCCCTCGGCGACCTCGACCAGTGCGCGCTTGGTGGAGGCGGAGTACTGCTGGCGACGGCTGGCGCCCGGAACGGTGGGCATCAGGCGAGTCACCGACTTGGGCATCCCGGCAGTGTAGGAACGTACCTCCGGTATGGCGAGGGCCCCGCGGCGGGGAACGACGGGTGGCCAGCATCACTGGGAACGAACTGGCATACCGTTGGTATGCCCCCGTACTCTGGGTACGTACTCACGGTATGTGGCTGTGTGTACATGACCGGCCGGCCGACACCCGAGGCCGGCACCAGAGAAAGGACCAGCCCATGACCTGGACGTCCTTCCACCGTCGTGGAGACGTGCTCCGCGAAGTGATCGCCGTGGCCGACCAGCGCCGGGACGGCGTGCTGCCCCGCGATGTCGATGGGGTCTCCGCCACGTTCGCCGACGACCTCGACCTCCTCGCCGCACTCCAGCTGAAGTGGCACACCCGCCTCGCCGGCCGGATCGAGCGCGAGCAGATGACCCAGCCCATGGACCTGCGCGACTCCGTCGTGCGGGCCTGGCACCGGACCGCCGACGAGCTGCCCGGCATCCGGGCGATCCTCGACGAGCAGCGGCTCCGCCCGGCCGACGCGGCGACCGCCGAGGTGATGCGGAAGTCCGCGGGCAAGGAGCACGTGCTCCTGGCCGTCATGGCCGGAGAGGCCAGCGCGCACGACGAACGTGCCGCCGCCGTCGGCTCCCGCATCGAGGCCGACGCCAAGACCGGCCGGCCGTCGTACGACGTGCTAGACGAGGGCCACGAGGTTCACACCCAGCGTCCGACCCTGCTCGGTCGGCTGAAGGCCGCGCTGGCCGCCTGACGCGACCGTCACCAGATTTCGGTACCCGCGCGCCTGCTGCCCACCATGCCGTCTCGCATTAGCAGGATGTGCCTTGGAGAAGCCTGTGCTCGAGACCTCAGGCTGCGGAGGGAGTCTGATGCGTATCGCCCGCGCTGTCATCGCGGCCGGAGCTGTCACGGCTCTGCTCGCCGGCACGTCATCGACCGCGGCGGGGGTGACCTCCTCGACGGCGGCAGCCGTCCACCCTGCCGCACTGGCGCTGGCGCCGGGAGTGACGGCCTTCTACGAGATGAACGAGGCGCCCGGGACCACCGTCATGCTCGACAGCGGTCCCCACGGACACAACGGCGTGGTCAACCCGACCGGCGTCACCTCGGGCTTCGCCTTCGACGGGGCCGTCGGCTACAGCTGGACGCGTCGGCCACCCGAGGAGCCACCGACGTCCCCCGAGCGCGTCATCCAGGTCCCCGACAGCCCCGACCTCGAGCCGGGCAGCGGGCCGCTCACGATCGAGCTCCGCTACCGCACCCAGGAGAGCTTCGGCAACATCACCCAGAAGGGCCAGGCACAGACGCAGGGCGGGCAGTGGAAGATCCAGGCACCCGGCGGCATCCCGTCGTGCCTGTTCAAGGGATCGGGTGGCCAGGTCGCCACCGGCGCACTGATCCCGCTCAACGACGAGCAGTGGCACAACCTGACCTGCGTGCTGACGTCGACCGGTGTCTCGCTGTACGTCGACGGGGTCTTCCGCAACCGCAAGAACGGCACTACCGGCACGATCGACAACAACTTCCCGGTGACGGTCGGCGGCAAGATCGACTGCAACCAGGTCACGGTCACCTGCGACTACTTCTCCGGCCAGATCGACTACCTCAAGTTCACGAAGGCCGCCAACCTCACCCCGACCGCGGCCTACACCAGCTCCTGCTTCGGGTTGAGCTGCTCGTTCGACTCGTCGGCCTCGGCCGACGGTGACGGCAGCCTGACCCGCTTTGCGTGGGACTTCGGCGACGGGCAGACCTCGACTGCGGCGAACCCGTCGCACACCTACGCGACCCCGGGCTCCTACAACGTCCGGCTCACCGTGACCGACAACCAGGCGGTGACGGACAACGAGACCCATGCCGTCTCCGTAGAGGACGCCGGGCCGATCGAGAGCTCGGTCGAGTTCGTGGCGTCCGCAGCGTCGGCGGCAAATTCAAGCAGCCCCACCGTTGCCGTGCCCGCCGCGGCGGCCCCGGGTGACCGGCTGCTGCTGCTGCTCAGCTACAACAACCTGACCCGCACCGTGTCGGCGCCGACCGGCGTGACCGGCTGGACCCAGCTCGACAGTGTCAGCGCCGGCACCATGGGAACCGTGGCGTGGACCAAGGTCGTCGAAGCGGGCGATCCGGGCCGATCGGTGTCGGTGCCCCTCAGCGGCAACGCGAAGTACACGCTCACCGTGGCCGACTACACGGGAACGGACACGACCCCCTCGATCGACTTCGCCAGCACGAACTTCGTGGCGACCACGAGCTCTCGCCGGACCCCGATCGTGAGCGCCGCCGCGGGCGACTGGGCCGTGTCCTACTGGGCTGACAAGTCCAGCACCACCACGGCGTGGACCCCGTCGGCGTCCGTGACGACGCGACGGGCCGCGTGCGGTGCCGACGGCGGCCGGATCTGCAGCCTGCTCGCCGACTCCGGCGCCGCGCTGCCGCCCGGGCCGTACGGCGACATCGAGGCGACGACCAACGCGCCCTCGGACATGGCGACCATGTGGTCGTTCGTGCTTCGTCCGTCGACCGGGGGTCCGCCGCCCAACCAGCCCCCGTCTGCCGACTTCTCGTTCGATTGCACGCTGCTGGACTGCGAGTTCGACTCCTCCGGCTCGGTCGACCTGGACGGGACCATCACGTCGTACGCCTGGGACTTCGACGACGGCACCACGTCGGACGAAGCCGACCCTGCACACCCATACGCGTCTCCCGGCTCCTACGACGTCGAGCTGACCGTCACCGACGACGACGGCGACTCCGACGTCGTGAGCGCGAGCGTCGACGTGCAGGACGAGCCGGCCCAGAGTCCTGTCGCCTTCGTGGGCGCAGCAGCCGCGCAGGCCAACAATGCGACTCCGCAGGTCGCTGTGCCCGCGGCGGCCGCGGTCGGGGACCGGCTGCTGCTCGCGCTGAGCCTCAACAACACGTCGCGGACGATCGCGGCGCCGACCGGCGTCACCGGCTGGGCCCAGTTGGACAGTGTCGTCGCGGACGACATGCGCACCGTGGTCTGGACGAAGGTCGTCGAGGCGGGCGACCCGGGAAGTCAGGTGACGGCCCCGCTCAGCGGCGCCGCGAAGTACACGGTGACCGTGGCGGCGTACACCGGAGTCGCTTCGACGCCCGGGCTGACGTTCGCCGGTGCCGTCGACACGGCCAACCACTCCAACCGAGTGACGCCGGCCGTCACGGCGCCCGAGGGCGCTTGGGTCGTGTCCTACTGGGCGGACAAGTCGAGCACGACCACCGCCTGGACGCCGGCGGCGTCCGTGACGGGTCGCCAGATGTTGTGCAACGCCGATGCCGGGCGGATCTGCAGCCTGTTCGCCGACTCGGGCCACGTCGTGCCGGAGGGGCCTCAGCCCGGTATCACCGCGAACACCAACGCGCCGTCGACCAAGGCGACCATCTGGTCGATCGTGCTGCCTCCGGCATGATGGCGTCATGGTCGACCGGTCGCCCGAGCTGCGCGCCGGGATGCTCCTCGTGGCCACCCCCCAGCTCCTCGACCCCAACTTCGTGGACTCCGTCGTCCTGATGCTCGACGTGGACGAGGGCGGCGCACTGGGCGTCGTGCTCAACCGTCCGTCCGGGGTCCCGGTGGCGGAGGTGCTCGAGACCTGGGGCGAGATCGCCTCCGAGCCGGAGGTGCTGTTCCGGGGCGGGCCGGTGAGCACCGAGGGCGCGCTCGGGGTGGCGATGCTGCGCGACGAGGACGACGTCCCGATCGGCTTCCGCGAGGTCGACGGGCTCCTCGGACTGGTCGACCTGGACACGCCGGTCGAGCTGGTGACGGGGTCGCTGGCAGGGATGCGGATCTTCGCCGGATACGCCGGCTGGGGCGCCGACCAGCTCGCCGCCGAGATCGACGAGGGCAGCTGGTACGTCGTCCCGGGGGAGGCCGTGGACGTGTTCCGGCTCGACCCGGCCGAGCTCTGGCGCGACGTGCTGCGGCGCCAGCCCGGCGAGCTGGCCTGGCACTCGACGCGCCCTGCGGATCCCGAGCTGAACTAGCTCCGGGGCGACGTACAGTTGGCCGGGTGAGCACCACCGGTTTCGGGACCAAGACCGCCGTCGACACCGACGTCCGGCACGAGGAGCGGGTCGTCCCGACCGACGAGGGCGACCACGAGCGGTTCTCCCACTACGTCGACAAGGACAAGCTCACCGAGGCGATGGTCATGGGCACCCCCGTGGTGGCCCTCTGCGGCAAGGTCTGGGTGCCGAGCCGGGCGCCGGAGAAGTTCCCGGTCTGCCCCGAGTGCAAGGAAGTCTGGGAGTCCCTCAACGAGGGTGGCGACGACTCAGCCAACTCGGGTTCCACCGAGTGACCCGCGGCGACGACGCCGCTCCGCTCCAGCCGGTCCTCGCGCCGGCGTGGCCGGAGCGCGCGGCCTGGGGCACCGCGACCCCGCTGCGCAGGTGGCAGACCACGGCGATGCGGCAGTACTTCGACTCCCTCCCGCGCGACTTCCTCGCGGTGGCGACGCCGGGCGCAGGCAAGACCACGTTCGCCCTGTCCGTGGCCGCAGAGCTGCTCGGCCGCCGGCTGGTCGACCGGATCACGATCGTGGCTCCGACCGAGCACCTCAAGCTCCAGTGGGCCGAGGCCGCGGGCCGGGCCGGCATCCCGATCGACCCGGCGTACTCCGCCGGCAAGGGCAAGACCTCCCAGGACTACCTCGGCATCGCGGTGACGTACGCCGGGGTCGCGGTGAACCCGCTCGCGCTGCGCATCCGCACCGAGCGGTTCAAGACACTGGTGATCCTCGACGAGGTCCACCACGCCGGCGACGCCCTGTCATGGGGCGAGGGGGTGCGCGAGGCGTTCGAGCCGGCCCACCGACGGCTCGCGCTGACCGGTACGCCGTTCCGCTCCGACGTGAACCCGATCCCGTTCGTCTCCTACGCACCGGGAGCAGATGGTGTCCCGCGCTCGGTCGCCGACTACACCTACGGCTACGCCGAGGCGCTCGGGGATCGCGTGGTCAGGCCCGTCCTGTTCATGGCCTACTCCGGTGAGCTGCAGTGGCGCACGCGTGCCGGTGACGAGATCGCCGCCCGGCTCGGCGAGCCGCTGACCAAGGACCTGACCGCCCAGGCGCTGCGGACCGCCCTCGACCCCGAGGGCTCGTGGATCCCTTCCGTGCTGTCGGCAGCGGACAAACGCCTCTCGGAGGTACGCCGCCACGTCCCCGACGCCGGCGGCCTCGTCATCGCCACCGACCAGGACTCCGCTCGCGCCTACGCCAAGACCCTGCGCGCCGTGTCGGGCGAGGCGCCCACCGTCGTCCTGTCCGACGAGAAGCAGGGGTCGAGGAAGATCGCGGACTTCTCCGCGGGCGAGGGTCGCTGGATGGTCGCGGTCCGGATGGTCTCCGAGGGCGTCGACATACCCCGCCTCGCGGTCGGCGTCTATGCCACCACCACGTCGACGCCGCTGTACTTCGCCCAGGCGATCGGCCGCTTCGTCCGCGCTCGGGGTCGCGGCGAGACCGCGTCGGTGTTCCTGCCGTCCGTGCCCAACCTGCTGACCTACGCCTCCGAGCTCGAGGTCGCGCGCGACCACGTGCTGGGCCGGCGCGTCACCGACGAGGACGACATCTTCGCAGCGGAGAACGACCTGCTCGCTCAGGCCCAGGCCGGCGAGCTCGCGTCGACCGAGCTGCAGAACCTGCCGTTCGAGGCGCTCGCCTCGCAGGCCCACTTCGACCGGGTGCTCTTCGACGGCGCCGAGTTCGGGCACGAGGGGCAGGTGCACGTCGGTTCCGAGGAGGAGATGGACTTCCTCGGCATCCCCGGGCTTCTCGAGCCCGACCAGATGCGCCAGCTGCTGGCCCAGCGCCAGAGTGACCGCCGGGCGAAGCAACCGGCCCGCCCCGACCCCGACGTGCCCGAACTGACCACCCACGAGCAGCTCGCCGTGCTGCGCCGCGAGCTCAACGGACTGGTCTCCGCCTGGCACCACCGCACCGGCCAGGCGCACGGCGTCACCCACGCAGCGCTGCGCAAGGAGTGCGGTGGCCCGGCCGCCGCGGTCGCCAGCGCCGACATGCTGCGCAAGCGGATCGACCGGCTGCGCGAGTGGGCGGCAACGCGCAAGACGTCCTAGTGTCCCTAGGCCGCGCCCTGCTGCAGGATCGCGCCGCCCGCGTCGTACGCCGTGACGACGCTGCTCTCGATGACGTCCTCCTGCGTGGCGGCAGCCGGGAACCAGATCACGGCGTAGCCGCCCTGGATGTCCGCCTCGGCCACGCTGCCGTCGACCTCCAGCGTGACCCGGTCCACGTCGTCGGCGACCTGCATCACGAGTGAGCTGCTGAACACGTGGGTGCGGTAGGAGCGCGCCCTCATCGGCCGCCACGGTCCCGAGGCGCTGCTGTTGCCGATCCAGGCGCCGTTGCTCGTCCGAGACGTGCACGCGGCGTACCGGCCGTCGTACAGGTAGACCCGCGCGGCCTCTCCGTCGTGCTGTGCCGACAGCACCGGCGCGAGCCCGTCGGGGATGGGTACGTCGTCAGCCGTCTGATGCCGGCACTGCTCCTCCGGGCTCGACCTGAGCACGGTCGGAACGAGTGGCGCCGGTTCGTGGTCCGCACCGACCTGGGTGAACGTGACGCCGGCGATCGCCAGGACACCCGCGGCCCCGACGATCCGGGCGCCGTGGCGGCGCCGGCGGATCTGGGTGCCGCGCGCGAGCACGTCGGAGACGGGGTGATCGAGAGTGAGATCGGCGCCGGTGGTCCGCAGCGCCTGCTCGAGATCGGTGCTCATAGGGACGGCTCCTCCAGTCGGGTCAGGTCGGCGCGCAGGGCCGCGAGCGCGTGATGCAGGTGTGCAGTGACGGTGCCGGCCGCGATGCCGAGCCAGTCGGCGGTCGCCGCAGTGTCGAGGTCGAGCAGGTAGCGGAGCACCACAACCTCGCGCTGCCGGGGCGGCAGGCGGCGTACGGCGTCAAGGAGGTCGGCCCGGTCGCCCTCGTCGGCCGCCACCCGGCTCTCGAGCTGCGCGTCTGTCACCACCTCGCGTCTTCGCCTGCGCCACCACGAGATGTCGGCGTTGACCGCAGTGCGCACCACCCAGGCACTGGGCGAGTGCATCGTGCGAACCTTGCTCCAGCCGGCCCAGGCGCGGGCGAACGCCTCGGCAACCGCCTCCTCCGCGGTAGCCGGTCGCAGCCCGCTCGCGACGGCCGCGCGGAGACAGCGATCCTTGCTCGCGGTGTAGAACTCGGCGAACTCCTCGCTGGTCACACTCTTCTGACGCACCAGCCCGCCGATCCGCTTAGTCCGCGACTGCGGCAAGAGGAAGCACGCGGAAGGGGACCTGCGTGGCCAGCGCGATCACCGTCGAGGAGCGGACGATGGCCGCATTGGCCAGCACCAGGTCGATGACGCGCTGGAGGTCGGTGTTGGACCTGGCGACGACGCGGGCCATCAGGTCGCCCGCGCCGGTGATCGTGTGCGCCTCGAGGACCTCCGGGATGGCGGCCAGGTGTGCGCCGACGGTGTCGTGGCCGCCGCCGGTGAGTTCGTCCTGCCGGATCTCCAGGGTGAGGAACGCGGTCACCGGGTAGCCGAGGGCGGCGGGGGAGAGACCGGGCCCCCACGACGTGATCACCCCGGAGGAGGTGAGCTTGTCGAGCCGGGCCTGGACGGTGCCGCGCGCCACGCCGAGCCGGCGCGAGGCCTCGAGCACGCCGACCCTGGGGTCGGTGGAGAACAGGTCGATCAAACTGCGGTCGAGCGCGTCCATGAGGAGGCTCCGAACTGGACAGATTGCGCAACGTGTCGCCGTACTGTTGCACAGATTGCGCTGGACCGGGGAGAGTGGTGCGCATGAGCGAGTCGACCCTCACCGCCCTGACCAGCGAGGAAGTCCAGGCCGGTCTGTCCCTCGAGCAGCTCAAGCAGCTCGTCGGCCTTGTCGAGTACGACGCGACGAACGACCCGTTCCCGGTCGTGGCCCAGGACGCCGTCTGCTTCGTGGTCGGCAACGCCACCCAGACGGCGGCGTACTACCAGCTCGCGCTGGGCATGGAGCTGGAGGCCTACCGCGGCCCCGAGACCGGCTTCCGCGAAGCAAAGTCCTACGTGCTCCGCTCCGGGAGTGCTCGGTTCGTCTTCACCGGAGGGGTCACCCCCGACAGCCCGGTCCTCGACCACCAGCGCCGGCACGGCGACGGCGTGGTGGACCTCGCCATCGAGGTGACCGACGTCGACAAGTGCATCGAGCACGCCCGATCGACGGGCGCGACGATCCTGGTCGAGCCGCATGACGAGTCCGACGAGCACGGCACCGTCCGACTGGCGGCGATCGCGACGTACGGCGAGACCCGGCACACGCTCGTCGACCGCAGCCGCTACCAGGGGCCCTACCTGCCCGGCTACGTCACCAGGACCAGCTCCGTCGTCCGCCGTGAGGGTCACCCCAAGCGGCTGTTCCAGGCCATCGACCACTGCGTGGGCAATGTCGAGATCGGCCGGATGGACGAGTGGGTCGCCTTCTACAACAGGGTGCTCGGCTTCACCAACATGGCCGAGTTCGTCGGCGACGACATCGCCACCGACTACTCCGCACTGATGAGCAAGGTGGTCGCCAGCGGCAACCACCGGGTGAAGTTCCCGCTCAACGAGCCGGCCATCGCGAAGAAGAAGTCGCAGATCGACGAGTACCTCGAGTTCTACGGCGGCGCCGGCTGCCAGCACATCGCCCTGGCCACCAACGACATCCTGCGTTCGGTCGACATCCTGCGCGACAACGGCATCGAGTTCCTCGACACCCCGGACTCCTACTACGACGACCCCGAGCTGCGCGCCCGGATCGGCGAGGTGCGGGTCCCGATCGAGGAGCTGAAGAAGCGCAAGATCCTGGTCGACCGCGACGAGGACGGCTACCTGCTCCAGATCTTCACCAAGCCGATGGGGGACCGGCCGACGGTCTTCTACGAGTTCATCGAGCGGCACGGGTCGCTGGGCTTCGGCAAGGGCAACTTCAAGGCGCTCTTCGAGGCCATCGAGCGCGAGCAGGACGCCCGCGGCAACCTCTGAGCAGCGTGTCGCCGGCCCTGAGGTCGGCTTATCGTCAGTGGATGAAGCTCTCCTACGCGAATGTCGTTTCGACAATGGCCCTGGTCGTCGCGTTGGGCGGTGGTGCGTACGCCGCCGTCGACCTGCCGAAGGACAGCGTCGGCACCAAGCAGATCAAGAAGAAGGCGGTCACGCTGGCCAAGGTTGCGCCGGCCGCGCGCACGAGTCTCCGTGGCCAGACCGGCCCAGCGGGGCCGCAGGGTCCGCCCGGACCGATCACGGAGACGGCGCGCAAGGTCCGATGGCTGGCCTACCGGACGACGCCGGCCAGCGTCGCGGACTTCGGGTTCGGCCAGCTCGTCGTCCGCACGATCGGCACGCTCGACCGCATGACCGTCTGCCGCACGACTTCCATCGTGTCCGCCGCCGAGGTGACCCTGGTGGCCGACGGCAGCGCCGCCGTGCTGCCGTTCGACCCCGGCGCCCCGTGCTACGACGGGTACTTCTCGCCCGCGGGCGACTTCGTGCTCTCCGGCCTCGGGTCGCGCGTGATGGGAACGCGACCGGCGGACGGCACTGCCTTCATCTGGGAGCTGCACGGCTACGACACGATCGAGTAGTTGGCGCCACCGTCCCGGCTGCCAGACTGGCGCACGTGAGCACCTCGCAGCCGGGCTGGCACCCTGACCCCGTCCCACCGCAGCCGGGGCAGCCAACGCAGCTGCGCTACTGGGACGGCACCCGCTGGACCGAGCACACGGCGCCCGCCCAGGCGCCCGCGGCGACCCAGCAGTACGCCGCACCACCGGCCTACCCGGACGTCTACGGGGCGCCGTACGCAGGGGCGCCGTACGCAGGGGCGCCGTACGCAGGGGCATACGGAGCGGCGACGTCCGCGACCACGCCGGACGGCGTACCGCTGGCAGGTTGGTGGTGGCGAGTCCTCGCGCTGGTCATCGACACCATCATCATCGGGATCATCGGTGCCCTGATCGCGTTCCCGTGGGTCCGAGACGTGCTCGACAGCTACGGCGACTGGTTCGACGAGGCGATGAGCTCCGACAGCAGCAGCGTCGACACCAGCCAGCTCCAGAGCGACACCGCCGGGCCGCTCGCCATCATCACGCTGATCCAGCTGGCGCTCGGCTTCGTCTACAACGTCGGCTTCCTCATGTGGAAGCAGGCGACGCCCGGCAAGCTGGTCGTCGGCCTGCGGGTGCGGCTGCGCGACCGGCCGGGTCCGATGCCCATCGGCACCGTGCTGCTGCGCTGGGCCGGCCAGTTCGGCGTCGGCATCGTCGGCCTGGTCCCGGTGCTCGGCTTCCTCACGTTCATCTACACGCTGCTGGACTACCTCTGGCCGCTCTGGGACGACAAGAAGCAGGCGATCCACGACAAGATCGCGAAGACCAACGTGGTCCGCGTGCGCTGACGTGGCGACGTACATCGGGTTCCTGCGCGCGATCAACCTCGGACCCACGCGGAAGTTCCCCAAGGCGTCGATCATCAAGGCGGTCGAGGCGGCCGGCTTCACCGAGGTGGCGACGTACATCAACACCGGCAACGTCCGATTCGACACCACGCTGCGCTCGCGGGCCAAGATCGAGACGGCGCTGGAGAAGGCGTTCGAGGCCGAGGCCGGGTTCAAGGTCCCGACCATGGTGTTCACGCAGAAGGAGCTCCGCGAGATCGCAGAGCACGCCGCCGCACTCAGTCATTCATTGGGGCGCGGCGGCAGGCACTACGTGTCCCTCTGCAAGGACGTCCCGACCGCCGCCGCGATCACGAAGCTCGAGGACAGCATCACCACCGACGAGGTGGCGAAGGTCGGCGGCCGCGCCGTGCACCTGCTCCTCGGCGCCAACTACCACGAGGCCACGCTGACCAACGCGGCCGTGGAGAAGTACCTCGGCGTCGCGACCAACCGCAACCTCACCGTGATCAGGGCCCTGGCCGAGAAGTGGTGCGGCTCCTAGGCGTCTCTTGATGCGATCTGGTGAGTCAATTCGCTCGAGCCACGTCATTTGTGTTTTCCCTGTTAGTTCGTGACTCATGGCAATCACTTGCTAGTGATCCTTCTGCGCTATTGACGACCACTTTTCCCGGGGTCAATGTCGAATTGAGTGAATGTCCGCTCACCGACCCGGGGGGGAATGCATGAACCGGACAACAATGAAGAGGCGGACCGGCCGGGCGGGAACCGTCATCATCGCAGCTGCGATGCTCATGGCGGCGGTCCTGCTGCAGCCGTCGCCGTCGCAGGCGACGTCCGCGACGGAGCGCAGCTCTGCCGCCGCCGAGGCCTCGGCCATTGAGCCAGGCCCGGCAGGGGCCGGCGGTCGCTCCGTCGCCACGGAGCGCCAAGGCATTCCGAGTCTGGCGACGATCCGGCGGTGCCTCACCAGCGTGGGTGTCCTGGGAGGCTGCATCGCGTCGGGTGTGATGCTGACCTGTGGAGGCTCCTTCACGGCACTGCTTGGCTGTGGAAAGAAGTTGTACAGCGTTTATGAGCTCGCCACGAAGATCGTGGCGTACCGCGCATCGCCTTCGTGCCCGTTGGCGCTGGGGACGCTCAGGGACTACCTGTGTACCTACCGCGCGCCACGCGCACCGGTCACCGCAGCCGTTGTGGTCGCGAACTTGGGTTCGCCTTTGTACGTGTACACGGGGCCGGCGAACTACTTCCCGTCGGGCGGTTACTACGCAGACGGCACGAGGCTGACGGTGTACTGCGTGACCCTCTACGGCCAGCGAAGGTCGGTGTACGCCGGCGGGCCCTCGGACACTGGATGGAGCCGGCTGACCAACGGGTGGTTCGTGCCCCGGATCGCCCTGCACCTGGCGCCTGGCCAGGCTCCCGTGAAAGTGCCCCAGTGCTGAGGTGGTCTGCTGACTGGAACGTGGGCCTGACCTGATAGGAAAGAGGTGACTGACCTCACGAAGGTCGGCCCACCTCGGAATCTCACACTCTCGGGAGCACAGCCATGCCTGCAGGACCCCACGACCCGCACCCCCATGCGCCGATCGACGCGCACGAGCCGCACCCTGACGTCGAGGCCTTCGGAGGCCTCCCCGGGCGCCGCGGGGTTCTCACCGGCGCCGCCGCCCTCGCCGCCGCCGGCCTGGCCGCACCGGCGTACGCCGACTCCGACGACGACCTCGACGACGACCGGCGCGGGAAGAAGTCGCGCCGGGTCCGCGTGACCGTGCTCGGCACCACTGACAGCCACGGCAACGTCTTCAACTGGGACTACTTCAAGGACAAGGAGTACGACGACGCCGCGCACAACGACATCGGGTTGGCGAAGATCGCCACGCTGGTGAAGGCGATGCGCAAGAAGTTCCGCAAGCGCGGGCCGGTCCTGCTGCTCGACGCCGGCGACACCATCCAGGGCACCCCGCTGGCCTACTACTACGCGCGCATCGCGCCGATCACCGCCGGCGGCGTGCACCCGATGGCGGCGGCGATGAACGAGATGCACTACGACGCCGCCGCTCTCGGCAACCACGAGTTCAACTACGGCATCGACACGCTGCGGGCGTTCGAGGCGCAGCTCGACCACCCGCTGCTGGGTGCCAACGTGGTGGACCCGGCGACCAAACGGCCCGTCTTCCCGCCGTACGTCATCAAGAAGTACCGCGTCGCGCGGGGCCGCAAGCCGCTCAAGGTCGGGATCCTCGGCCTGGTCACGCCGGGTGTCGCGATCTGGGACAAGGCGAACGTCGAGGGCAAGATGGAGTTCCCCGGCCTGGTCGAGCAGGCCGCGAAGTACGTCCCCGAGATGAAGAAGAGGGGCTGCGACCTGGTCATCGTCTCGGCCCACTCGGGCGCTGACACGTCGTCGTCGTACGGCGATGCGCTGCCCTACCCGGAGAACGCCGCGTCGCTCGTCGCCGAGCAGGTGCCCGACATCGACGCCATCCTGGTCGGCCACGCACACAAGGAGATCCCGCAGCGGTTCGTCACCAACACCAAGACCGGGAAGCGGGTGCTGCTCAGCGAGCCCTACTACTGGGGCATGCGCCTGGCGGTGATGAAGCTGACCGTCGAGTGGCAGCAGCGCAAGCGCCGCTGGAAGCTGGTGCACTCGCACAGCCAGCTGCTCAACTCCAACACCGCCAAGGAGAACGGCAAGGTCTCCAGGGCGGTCCGCGCGCAGCACGACAAGGTGATCGGCTACGTCAACGCGCCGATCGGTGAGTCGGCCGCTGCCATGTCGGCGGCCCGGGCCGTGGTCGAGGACGTCCCGATCATCGACTTCGTCCAGTACGTGCAGAGCCTGGCGGTCAAGGCCGGGCTCACCGGCGCCGACGCCACCCTGCCGGTGCTCTCGATCGCAGCGCCGTTCAGCAGGACCGCGTCGTTCCCGGCCGGCGTGGTGAGCGTGCGCCAGGTCGCTGGCCTCTACATCTACGACAACACGCTGCTCGCGGTGAAGATCACCGGGGCCCAGCTCAAGGACTACCTCGAGTTCTCCGCGCGCTACTTCAAGAAGGTGGGCGCCGGCACCTCGTTCCCGATGGCCGACGTCACCAACGCGGTGACGCCGGCTGCCCCCAACGGCACGCCTGACTACAACTTCGACTCCGTGGCGGGGCTGGACAAGAAGCTGACCTACAAGATCGACATCGGCAAGGACCCGGGCGTGCGCATCGTCGACCTCGCGTACGACGGCGTGGCCGTCACGCCGACGCAGGAGTTCGCGCTGGCGGTCAACAACTACCGCCAGTCGGGTGGTGGCGGGTTCCCTGCCGTCTCGACCGCGCCGGTGGTCTACAACCACCAGGTCGAGATCCGCCAGCTCCTCATCGACTGGGTGACGGCCAACCACGTGATCGACCCGACGACGTTCGCGAGCGTCGACTGGAAGCTGGTCAACAACGGGGCCGACATCACCGTCACGTAGTCGCGGTTGCGTCGTGGTCGACACGCTGGAGGTCGCGCACCGAGCGTGACCCCAGCGTGGCCAGGCTGACCACGGCGTAGATGATCCCCGCCGCCAGGATCGTCTCCCGGATGCCGAAAAGGATGGCGAGCGGACCGGCGAGCAGCTGCCCTATCGGGATGGCGATGAACGACCCGAGCGAGTCGTAGGAGTAGGCGCGGGACAGCATCTCGTCGGGCACGTGCTCCTGCATGGCGAGGTTCCAGGCCAGCCCGAAGAGCTCCGCGCCCATGCCGGCGACGAAGAAGGCGATCAGCAGCGGCGCGACGTGCGGCTCGATGCCCAGGACGAGCATCGGCAGGCAGAAGAAGGCACAGCCCACCATCCCCCAGAGCAGCGGGCGCTCGAGCCTCACCTTGATCATCACCGCGGACAGCAGCAACAGGCCCGCTGCCTCTGCGGAGAGGCCAAGCCCCCAGCCGGTCTCTCCGATGGACGTCTCCTTGGCGAGCAGTGGGCCGAGGGTGAAGATGGCGCCGGTGTGCAAGGCGTTGAGCACGCTGAAGGCCAGCACCACGACCCACAGCCACGTCGTGGCCGTGAAGTAGTGCCACCCCTCGCGGAGGTCAGCGACCATGGAGGTGCGCTCCTCCTTGGGCAGCGGCGGCGGGATCCTGACCAGCACCAGGATCGCGGCGGCCACCAGGTAGGTGATCCCGTCGATGGCCACCGCCCAGCCGGCGCCGAGGGTGACCACGAGGACGCCGCCCACCGTGGGGCCGAGCACCGCGACGATCCCTCGCTGCATCGACATCAGCACGTTGGCGGGCTGCAGCTGGTCGTGCGGCACCAGCTGCGGCATCACACTGGCCAGCGCGGGGAAGCTGACGCTCGCGACGACGCCGTTGACCGCGGACAGGGCGACCAGGTGCCAGATCTGCGCGGAGCCGCTGATCACCAGCCCGGCGATGGCGAGCTGGGTCAGTCCGGCCAGGACGTTGCAGACCTGGATGACGAGGGTGCGGCCGAACCTGTCGGCGATCACTCCGCCGGCCAGCAGGAAGGCCACCATCGGGATGCTGCGGGCCGCCAGCACGATGCCCAGCGCCCGCGGCGAGCTGCTCACCTCCAGCACAGCGAACGCGAGCGCGATGCCGCCCATCGTCGACCCGACGCCGTTGACCAGGCGGGAGATGAAGTAGAAGCGGAAGTTCGGCTCCCGCAGGGTGGCGAGTGCCTGTCCGCGCTCGGTCATGCGTCGCCCCCGGCCATCCGGAAGGCCCAGGCGGTGAAGCTGACGTGCACTGTGTCCGGCGTGTGCGGCCGCTGGTTGGCCTCGTGCACGAGCTGGGACGCCTCGGCGAGGAGGGCTGCGGCCCGATCCCAGACCTCGGGCTCGACCCAGCCCTCGAGGTCCGTCAGCAGCCCGCCGTGGCCGGGTACGCGGTCGGTGATCCGGCGCTCCAGCTCGGTGGCGACGGCGCGCGTGTAGACCACCCGGTCCTCGTTGGTGACGTCGTGACGAGGAGCCTCGGCCTCGTGGGGGTAGCGGTAGAGCTTGGCCGTCCCGCCGCGGATCTTCTGCTCACCCGCCTCCACGACCTCGCCGGCATCGGCGAGCTGCCGCAGGTGGTAGGACGCGTTGGCGTGGCTGATGTCGAGGGTGCGGGCCAGGTCCGCAGCGCTCATCGCCGTGCCGGTGAGCACCGAGAGCATCCGCAGCCGGACCGGATGGGCGACGGCACGCAGCGAGCTGATGTCGGACACGACGGATACCTCCCAAGAACTGTTGGGGAGTGAGTACCCGAAGAGATTGACCGCCAAACAGCTCTTGGGGAGTTACTCGCCCCGGAAGTCGGGGCTGCGCTGCTCGTTGAACGCGCGCATGCCCTCGGCCACGTCGTCGGTGCGCAGCAGGCTCGTCTGCCCGGTGCGCTCGCGCTCCAGGGCGGCCTCGAGCTGGTCGAGGGTGGCCGCGTTGACCGCCTTCTTGGTGGCGGCCTGGGCGAGGGGAGCGCCCTGCGTCAGCCGGCGGACGATCTTGTCGACCATGGCCGGGAACTCGGCGTCGGCTGCCACGTGGCTCACCAGCCCCGCGTCGTACGCCTCGCGGGCCGTGAGCGGCTCGGCGAGCAGCGCCATCCGCATCGCCCGGGCGCGGCCGATGGCGGCGGCGACCGTGGCCGACGTACCGCCGTCGGGCATCAGCCCGATCCGGGCGAAGGCCAGCAGGAAGCTGGCGGACTCGGTGGCTACGACGAGATCGGCGGCCAGGGCTGTCGAGCACCCGACGCCGGCGGCGATCCCGTTGACCGCCGCGAGCACGGGCTTGGGGCAGCCGGTCACGGCGCGGACGATCCGGTTGGCGGCATCGAGGGCGCGCACGTCGAACCGTTCGTGCGCGTCCTCGCCGGAGATGTCGGCGCCTGCGCTGAACGCCGGGCCCGCCCCGGTGATGACGACGACCCGGACGTCGTCGTTCGTCGCGGCGTCCTCGAGACGCTCGGCCAGGGCCACCGACAGCTCGCCGCTGAACGCGTTGAACACCGCTGGCCGGTTGAAGGTGAGCCAGAGCACGCCGCCGTCGCGCGGCTCGACCAGAAGGTCGTCAGTCTCCAGCAACGCTCACGCCCGCCTCGCGCATCGCTGCCAGCGCGGCCTCGGTGGTCTCGGGCGCCACTCCGGCGCAGAGGTCGAGCAGCACCGTGGTCTCGAAACCCTCCCTCGCCGCGTCGAGGGCGGTCGCCCGTACGCAGTGGTCGGTGGCGATCCCGCAGATGTCGACCTGGGTGACTTCGTGGGCCCGCAGCCACTCGGCCAGCGAGGCTCCGTCGTGGGCGCCCTCGAAGCCGGAGTACGCCGCCTGGTGCTCGCCCTTGAGGAAGATCGCGTCGAACGGCTGCGGGTCGAGGTTGGGGTGGAAGGCCTCGCCCTCGGTCCCGACCCGGCAGTGCACCGGCCAGGAGTCGACGAAGTCCGGCTCCCTGGCCCAGTGGTCACCGGGGTCGACGTGGTGGTCCTTGGTGGCGACGACGAGGTCGTACGCCGGCGCGTCCGGCCCACCCGCGCTCCGCTGGTGCAGCAGCCGGCCCACGTCCGCGGCGACCTGGGCGCCGCCGGTGACGGGCAGGGAGCCGCCCTCGCAGAAGTCGTTCTGCACGTCGACGACGATCAACGCGGTCTTCACGCCTCCGACCATAGTGAGTGTCAGGCGGTCCGCACCGGGAGCCAGGCGATGACGTCCTGGATCACGGCGTCCCACAGCGACCAGACGTGCTCGCCGGGCCTGAAGTCGGTGGTGACCTCGACGCCGGCCTTCTGCGCCGCCTCGGCGAACCGCTCGCACGGCGCCAGCAGCCAGTCCTCGGTGCCGCAGGACACGTGCAGGGGCGGCACGTCCTGCGCCGCGTCGAGCAGTGCGAACAGGTCGTCGCCGGGCCGGACCCGGTGGTCGAAGACCCGGCCCATCACCTCGTCGCGGTCGGGGTTCTTCGCGAACGCGACGAGGTCGAGGGCGCCCGAGAGGCACGCGGCCGCGGCGTACCGCTCGGGATGGGTCAGCGCCAGCTTGAGCGCACCGTAGCCGCCCATCGACAGCCCGGCCACGAACGTGTCGGCGGGCTCCTGCGAGACCCGGAAGAACTGACCGACCACCCGAGGCAGCTCCTCGGAGATGTAGCTCCAGTAGCGGTGGCCGTGCGCCTCGTCGGCGTAGAAGCTGCGGCCCGCGGCAGGCATGACGACCGCCAGCCCCCGCGCCGCGGCGTACCTCTCGATGGACGTGTAGCGGAGCCACGAGGTGTGGTCGTCGGACAAGCCGTGCAGCAGGTAGAGGACCGGTGGCGGCCCGGGCAGCGCCTGGTCGATGAGCCCGATCTGCTCCTCGGTCTCCTGGGGGAGTACGACGGTGATCGACGTGCCGACCATGAGCGACTCGGAGAAGAAGTCGCAGGTCACCAAGGCCATGTCAGTGGTCTCCCTCGAAGACGGTCGGGATCACGGGCTCACCACGCGACATCTGCTGGGCGGCCGCGGGCAGCTCGGCGCGGGTCGCGGCGTGTCGTTCGCGCGCGGCCTCGAGCGACTCGCGGCCGACCACCTCGCCCTGCCGGACAAGCTGGACGAGCAGCTCCCGGTCGTCACCGTCGTTCTCGGCCGGGATGCCGATCCCGATCACCTCGGCCTCCGCCACGCCGTCGACGTCACGTCGGCGTAGGGCGTACTTGCGCCCCCCGACCGAGATCTTGTCGACGCTCCTCTTCGCCACCGACTGCAGGACGCCCTCGTCGTTCTCGCGAGCGACGAGCTTGTAGACGAATCCGGACGTCGGGTGGCCGCTCCCGGTGACCAGCTGGGTCCCGACGCCATACCCGTCTACCGGCGCCGATGCGAGCGCGTTGATCGCGTCCTCGTCGAGGTCGCTGGTGACGATGATCCTGGTGTCGTGCGCACCGAGCCGGTCGAGCTGCTCCCGGACCTGCACGGCCAGCAGGCCGAGGTCACCGGAGTCGATGCGCACCGCTCCGAGCTCGGGGCCGGCCACCTCGACGCCGAGCCGCACCGCCTCGGCGATGTCGTAGGTGTCGACCAGCAGGGTGGTGCCGACGCCCAGGGAGTTGACCTGTGCACGGAACGCGTCCTCCTCGGTGTCGTGCAGGAGCGTGAACGAGTGCGCGCTGGTGCCGGTGGTCGGAACGCCGTAGCGGTGCCGGGCCGCGAGGTTCGAGGTGCTCACGAACCCGGCGACGTACGCCGCCCGCGCGGCCGCCACCGCGGCCTCCTCGTGGGTGCGTCGCGAGCCCATCTCGATGCAGGGCCGGTCGCCGGCGACCAAGGTCATCCGCGAGGCGGCCGACGCGATCGCCGAGTCGTGGTTGTAGATCGAGAGCAGCACCGTCTCCAGCACCACCGCCTCGGCGAAGGTGGCCTCGACGATCAGCAGCGGCGAGTGCGCGAAGTAGATCTCTCCCTCGGCGTACCCCCACATGTCGCCGGCGAACCGGTAGTCCGCCAGCCAGCTCACCGTCGCCGCGTCGACCACGCCGTCGAGCGCGGCGAGCGCCTCGTCGTCGAACCGGAACGCCTCGATCGCGTCGAGGGCCCGGCCGACGCCCGCGACCACGCCGTACCGTCGCCCCTCGGGCAACCGCCGGCCGAACAGCTCGAAGACCGACCGGCGCTCCGCCGTGCCACGGGCCAGCGCCGCCTGCAGCATCGTCAGCTCGTAGTGATCCGTGAGCAACGCAGTCGACGTCGGTGCCACGGACTCAGCCTATGGCTGTGCCAACATGGATGACGTGTCCGCTTCCCCTGTCGAGGTCGAGCCGACGCGCACCCCTGACGAGATCACCGTGCTGGCGGTCCCGTGGGTCACGATCGTGTGGAACGACCCGGTCAACCTGATGTCGTACGTCACCTACGTCTTCCAGAAGTACTTCGGCTACGAGAAGAAGAAGGCCGAGAAGCTCATGCTCGAAGTGCACGAGGACGGGAAGTCAGTGGTCAGCAGCGGCAGCCGCGAGGAGATGGAGCGCGACGTGCAGGCCATGCACGAGTACGGGCTCTGGGCGACCATGGACAAGCAGAGCTGACGCGTTGACTGGCTTCGCGCGCCACCGACGCAGCAAGCACCTGATCGCCACCTTCACCGGCTTCGAGGCCGATCTGCTGCGCTCCTTGGCGGCGCAGCTGGTCGAGCTGCTGCGCAACGAGGCGGCCGTCCCGCGCGACGACGTCGACCCCCTCGAAGCCATGATGGACTTCTCCGGCCCCACCACCGAGCCCGAGGACCCGGTGCTGGCGCGGCTGTTCCCGACGGCGTACCCGCACGACGAGGAGGGCGCCGCGGAGTTCCGGCGGTTCACCGAGGGCACGCTGCGTGACGGGAAGGCGAAGGCCGCGATCACGATCATCGACGGCCTCGAGGACGCCGGGCTGCCCCCCGAGCTGACCGAAGAGGGGCTGATGATCGACGTCGAGCTCGACCAGGCCACCGCCGAGGTCTGGATGCGCTCGTTCACCGACCTGCGGCTGGCCCTGGCTACCCGGCTCGAGGTGGAGGAAGGCGACGAGGGCTACTGGCACGCCCTGCCCGACGACGACCCGCGGGCCCAGGCCCATGACATCTACGAGTGGGTCGGTTACCTCCAGGAGACCCTGGTCCAGGCACTTTCGTCGCGCTGACCGGACCCACCTGCACTCCACCTGCCACCTACGTGGGCAGGGTTGTCGCGGACGTTCCCGGCCGGCCTCAGGCGGGCTAGCGTGACGGAAACCTGTTGACCCCTGCAACGTTCTAGGGAGGCTCCGTGTCCACCCTGCGCACGCTAGGCATCGCGCTGGCGTCAGCCGCCACCGCGGCCAGCCTGACCATCACCGGCCAGGCGGTCGCCCACCACGCCGACCACCGTGACTCCGACGGCCACTGGCACGCCGGCGCCGTGCCCCCGCCACCGACGCAGCCCACGCGCGACGACCAGATCCAGAACGTCGACCAGGTCAAGACGGCCATCAAGGCGTACTACGGCGACACCCTCACCACGACACCCGACCCGGTGACCGGCGCGACCATGCTGCACACCTTCGACCCAAACGGCGCCTACGCCCACCAGACGCAGGGGCTGGAGCACGATGCGACGAAGTACCTCGCCAAGCGGGCCCGGCACGGTGAGGCGGCTCGGCACGGCCACGGGCACGGGGACCACGGCCAGAAGGCGATCCTGCTCGACGTCGACGACACCTCGCTCAACACCTACAACTACGAGATCTACTCGAACTTCGTCTACAACCCGACGACCAACGCCGCCTTCGTCAACGGCGCGGCCTTCCCGGCGGTGCCGGGGATGGCCCAGCTCGTGGCCTCGGCCACGTCCAAGGGCTACGACCTGTTCTTCCTCACCGGTCGCCCCGAGGCGCAGCGCGCAGGCACCAAGACCAACCTCGCCAACGTGGGATTCCCGGCCGTCGCCGACGACCACCTGTATCTCAAGGACCTCACCGCGCCCTGGCTCACGTCATGCACACCGACGTGCACGACCATCCAGTACAAGTCGCTCACCCGCCAGCACATCGAAAGCCTGGGCTACGACATCGTGGCCAACTTCGGCGACCAGTTCAGCGACCTCACCGGCGGCTTCGCCGACAAGACGTTCAAGCTGCCGAACCCGATGTACTTCCTGCCCTGATTTCCACAGGGTCGGAATAGGTCGGCGTCGCTGGGCGTGAGTGAACGCTTGGCCGGACGTTTCGGGCGGGAGCGGGTCCTGGTCGGCGGGCTGGTGCTCTTCGTGGCCGGCATGCTGGCCATGGTCGCGCTGCCGGATCACGGCAGCTACGCACTGCACGTGGCACCCGGGTTCGTGGTGATGGGGATCGGGTTCGGCCTGGCGATGCCGCAGGTGACGGCGTTGGCGATGAACGCCGCCCCCCAGCGCGACGCCGGGGCCGCGTCCGGGTTCGTCAACACGACCCAGCCGGCCGGCGGCACCGTCGGGTTGGCGGTCGTGGCGCTCGTCGCGGCGGACCACGGGCGGTCGGCCGTGTTCCTGGTCGCAGCCGCGGCACTCGCGGTCGGAGCGGCTGTCGCCGCACGCCTCGCGGCCGCGGCAACGCTTCGGCGCCGATCTGCCTTCTGCCTGCCGTAGGCGGTTTCCGGTCGACTGCTCTGGGAAGTGTCACCCGAACACTGCCTACCACCCGGACGGAGCCGACATGGGCGACTACGACATGGTCCAAGGGGTCGAGGACCTCATCGACGCGGCGATCGACTGCGCGGTCCTGCACTCACCGAGCATGGACGGGTTTCTCAAGCAGGGCGGCTACTACGTGTTCCACAGCCCGTCGGGCGGGGGCTCGATGATCCTGCCCGGCCGCGGAGCGCCGCCTCCGGACCTCTCCGACTCCAACACCACGACCGACGTCCTCGACCCGAAGACGTGGAACATCGACGGCGAGACCGCCTCGGAGCTCTACGCCCGTTGGGAAGCCCGGATCTACGAGCTGTTCCATCCCTACAAGACCATGCCCCGGCCCGAGGACTTCGACTCGGCCGTCGAGGCGTTCACCCCGCTGCTCGGCAAGCTGGCGATCCAGCCCGAGCTGTTCTCCAACTCCGAGGGCGACGGCGAGCCCGCCCTCGACTTCACGGTCACCGGCAACGACGAGTTCACCAAGGTCCAGTCGGCCTCGGCCGAGTTCGCGGTCATGCAGGGGCTGACCGCCGACGCGTTCCGCAAGTACTACCTCGACAGGTTCCCGCTCGTCACCCAGCGGCAGTACGGCGTCGCCCAGATGCTCAAGGCGGCCGTCGTCGGTGAGCAGCAGGTGTGGAAGACGCTCGAGGAAGACGTCCCGAAGCTGATCAGCGACGCCACCACCGCGTTCCGCAACGGCGGCCAGACCGGGTCGGTCGGCAAGAAAGACCTGGAAGTGGCCAAGGTGGTCACCAACATCGCCGGACTGATCCCGGCCCTGTCTGTCGCCTCGTCCGCCGCCGGCACCATCTTCGACCTGCTCGGCGTGCTCCCGGAGCCGAAGGGCGGAGATCCGACCTACTCGCTGCCCGGCAGCGGCGCCGAGGAGCTCTGGAACTCGCTGGTGAAGGCCTCCGACAAGATCAAGAAGACCGCCGCCGAGCAGGAGCAGACGCTCGGCAAGCACATGGGGGACATCGGGGACGTGATGGCGCGCCAGCCCGACAAGTTCGACCTGGGCGCGATCGACGACGAGTACGGCCCGAACGACCAGTCCTCCGACGAGGAGCTCGATGCGGAGACCGATCCGAGCAAGATCATCGGCGTCGTCGACATCAACTACGACATCGTGATCGGCACGGGCGAGGACCTGAAGGACGTCTCCCACGTCTTCACCGACGCCGCCGGGCTGCTGGACGACGGCCTGGAATCGGGGACCTGGCTGCGATCCGGCGAGATCGGCTCCGACTTCATCGGGCACTACCAGCAGACCGCCGAGCTGGCGAAGACGCTCGCCACCATCCTGCTGAGCACGTCCAGAGCCCTCACCGATGCCGGCGACGTCATCCAGCTCGTCGCCCGGCGGATGCGCGCGAACGACGGCGACATCAGCGGCGACCTGCGCCGACGCCACGACGCGGTCGAGCGGCAGGGCGTGCGGAACTGAGACACGGCCGCGAGTCGTCGCGGCGACCGCCCTACCCTTGAACGGTGCTGAGACTCGACCGGGCGACGTACGACGCGATCGTCGCCCACGCCAAGCGGGACCACCCCGACGAGGCCTGCGGCATAGTCGCGGGCCCGGCGGGCAGCGACCGCGCCGAGCGGCTGGTCGAGATGGTCAACGCCGCAGGCAGCCCGACGTTCTACGAGTTCGACTCCGGGGACCTGCTCCAGCTCTACAAGGAGATGGACGCCCGCGACGAGGAGCCGGTGGTCGTCTACCACTCGCACACGGCGACCGAGGCCTACCCGAGCCGCACCGACATCGGGCTGGCCATGGAGCCGAACGCCCACTACGCGCTCGTCAGCACCCGCGAGCACGGGAATAACGAGGGCCCCGTCGAGTTCAGGTCGTACAGGATCGTCGACGGCGAGGTGACCGAGGAATCCCTCGAGATCACCGACGAGGTCGTCGAGCAACCACACGCTGACAGCTCAGCAAGGAGCACCCCCTGATGGCCATCGAGGTCCGGATCCCCACCATCCTGCGCACCTACACCGACGGCGAGAAGTCCGTTGCCGGCCAGGGCGCCAACCTGAGCGCTCTGATCGACGACCTGGAGGCGAACCACCCGGGCATCAAGGGCCGCCTGATCGACGACGGTGACCTGCGCCGGTTCGTCAACGTCTACGTCAACGACGAGGACGTGCGGTTCATCGGCGGCCTCGAGGCCGCGCTGAGCGACGGCGACCAGGTGGTCGTGCTCCCGGCGGTCGCCGGAGGCTGAATGACCCGCTACGACAACCTCCTCGCTTCGGTCGGCGGTACGCCGCTGGTCGGGCTGCCGAGGCTGTCGCCGAGCCCTGAGGTCCGGCTGTGGGCCAAGCTCGAGGACCGCAACCCGACAGGGTCGATCAAGGACCGCCCAGCACTGCGGATGGTCGAGGAGGCCGAGAAGGACGGGCGGCTGCGCCCCGGCAGCACCATCCTCGAGCCGACGTCGGGCAACACCGGGATCTCGCTGGCCATGGCGGCGCAGCTCAAGGGCTACCGGCTGGTGTGCGTGATGCCGGAGAACACCTCCGAGGAGCGCCGCCAGCTGCTGCGCATGTGGGGCGCCGAGATCATCACCTCGCCGGCAGCGGGGGGCTCCAACGAGGCGGTCCGCGTCGCCAAGCAGGTGGCCGAGGAGCACCCAGACTGGGTGATGCTCTACCAGTACGGCAACGAGGCCAACTCCCTCGCGCACCAGGAGGGCACCGGCCCCGAGATCCTGGCGGACCTGCCGAGCGTCACGCATTTCGTGGGCGGCCTCGGCACCACCGGCACGCTGATGGGGGTCTCCCGGTTCTTCCGCGAGGCCAAGCCGGACGTCAAGATCATCGCCGCAGAGCCTCGGTACGGCGAGCTCGTCTACGGGCTGCGCAACCTCGACGAGGGCTTCGTCCCTGAGCTGTACGACGCCGACCTGATCGATGCGCGGTTCTCGGTCGGGCCGCGAGACGCCGTCCGCCGGGTGCGCGAGCTGCTCGAGCTCGAGGGCATCTTCGCCGGCATCTCGACCGGCGCGATCCTGCACACCGCGCTGGCCCAGGCCGCCAAGGCGGTCGCGGCCGGGGAGGCGGCCAACATCGCGTTCATCGTCGCCGACGGCGGGTGGAAGTACCTCTCGACCGGCGCCTACGAGGGCACCATCGACGAGGCCGAGGAGGCGCTCGAGGGGCAGCTCTGGGCCTAGCCGGCCAGGCCGGCCAGGCCGAGCCGGCTACCTCCGGATCTCCATGACCCGGTTGAACGGCGTCTCCGCGGCGCTGCGGAACTGCGTGAACCCCGCGGCCTCGGCGATCTCGCGGATCCTGGCCGGGCCGGCCTGGGTGCCAAGGGCGAGCCCGACGTCCTGGGACAGCGAGGCCGGGGTGCACAGCAGCGTCGAGAAGCCGTAGTAGGTCCGCCCGACGGGGTTGAGGTTGTCCTCGACCCGGTCGCCGGCCATCGGCTCGACGACCATCCAGACGCCGTCGTCGGCCAGCACGTCGTGGACGTGGCGCGCGGCGCCCAGCGGGTCGCCCATGTCGTGGAGCGCGTCGAACGTCGTGACGAGGTCGAAGCCGGCCCCGCCGAACCCGTCGGACGGCGCCACCTCGAAGGTGACCCGGTCAGCCACGCCGGCCTCGACGGCCCGTGCCCGCGCGACCTCGATCGACTCCGCGTGGTAGTCCGAGCCGTGGAAGCGCGAGGCCGGGAAGGCCTGGGCCATCAGCACGGTGGAAGAGCCGTGGCCGCACCCGACGTCCGCGACCAACGCCCCCTCGCGGAGCCGGTCCGCGACCCCTACCGCGGGCAGCCATTCCTCGACGAGGTGGGCGTGGTACCCGGGGCGGAAGAACCGCTCGCAGCCGTGGTGCACGTCGCGGTTGTGCTCGTGCCAGCCGACACCGGTGCCGCGACGGGCGGCGTCGGGGATCCGGCCGGCACCGGCGACGGTGCCCACCGCGATCTGGAACAGCCCCGGCAGGAACGCCGGGCTCGACTCGTCGGTGAGGGCGACGGCGTGCTCGGCAGGGAGTGTGTAGCGGGCCGTCGTGGGGTCGTAGTCCACGATCGAGCCGGCCGCCTGCGCGTTGAGCCACTCCCGCGCGTAGTGCGCGTCGGTGCCGGTCGCCACCGCGAGCTCGGCCGCCGTGAGCGGGCCGCCGTCAGCCAGGGCGCGGTAGTAGCCGAGCTCGTCGCCGACGACGACGAGGGCGGCGTTGAGGGTGGCGCCGACCTCGTCGACGGCTCGGAAGACGAACGCCATGAGTCGGTCGCCGTCGATCGTCTGTGCTGTCTGCTTTTCGGTAGTGCTGGTCATGGTGAGCTCCTTCGGTCTGTTGCTGGCCCCGTGTGACGGCTGGACCGTAGGCTGGCGCCAACATCAGTAGCAATGCTGAGAACTGAAGGTCCATCAGTGGAACTGATCAACCACCTACGTGGCGTCCGGGTCCTGTGCGCCGTGGACGCGCACGGCTCGTTCACCGCCGCCGCCCGCGAGCTCGGCCTCACCCAGTCCGCGGTCAGCCAGCACGTGTCCACCCTCGAGCGGCACCTCGAGGTCACGCTCGTCGACCGGGGCAGCCGGCCGGCCGCGCTCACCGAGGCCGGCCACGCGCTCGCGCGGCACGGGCGGTCGCTGCTCGCCCGGCTCGAGGACGCCGAGCAGGAGCTCGCCGAGGTCGTCGGGCGGCGGGCGGGGCGGCTCCGGCTCGGGAGCTTCCCGACCGCTCTGGCGACGTTCGTGCCACCGGCCCTGGCGCGCTTCCGCGACCAGCGGCCCGGGGTCCGGCTGACCGTCCTCGACGACCACCTGCAGGCGTTGCTTCCCCGGCTGTACGACGGCGAGCTCGACGTGGCGCTGGTCTACGACGACCCTGCGCTCGCGCAGCGACCGGACGCGGAGCTCGAGCGGGTCGTCCTCTTCGACGACCGGTTCCGGCTGGTCCTGCCCGAGCGGCATCCACTGGCCGCGGGGAAGACGCCGCTCGACGTGTCGGCGCTGCGGCGCGAGACGTGGATCGGTGGGATGCCGGGCAGCACCTGGTTCCGCATCGTGCAGGCGTCGTGCCGCGCGGCCGGGTTCGAGCCGGACGTGGGGTTCTCCTCCGACGACTACCGCGGGGTCCAGGCGTTCGCGGCGGCCGGGCTCGGCGTGGCGGTGGTCCCCGGTCTCGCGGTTGCCGCCGGCCAGGTTCCCGGGACCCGAGTACGCCGGCTGCGGGCCGGCGGTCCGTCCCGTCAGGTGCTGGCGGTGCGGCCGCGCGAGGCGTTCCCTACCGCCGCGAGCCTGCTCATGATGGAGACGCTCGCGTCCGTGACGTCCTCGTTCAGGGGGTCGCCAGCCCGGCGATGAGCTCCACCTGGCGCTCCTCGTCGCCGAGCGGCCAGAAGTGCATCCGGTCGCACCCTGCTTCGGCATACCTCGCCACCAGCTCTGCACAACGCTGCGCCGACCCGATGCAGAGGGCGTCGCGCAGCGTGTCCGGGTCTCGCCGGAGCAAGGGAGCCAGGACGTCGTCGAGCTGCCGGCGCGCGTCGTCGTCGTCCTCGGTCACCCACGTCCACATCGTCACCACGGCGGACGGCAGCTCGGCCGGGAGCTGGGCCCGCCCGGCACAGAACGCGTCCGGATCGGTGTTGTACGCCGAGGCCAGCCAGCCGTCACCGTGGCGAACCACCCGGCGCAGTCCCGCCGGTGAGCCCCAGCTCGCGATCCACAGAGGCACGCCGTCCGCGCGGAACGGCCCGGGGGAGAGCGGAGCCGGCGGCGCCGGATAGTGCCGCGTCGGCCCGGTCAGCGGCGCCCCGCGGAGCACATGCCGGAGCAGCCGCGCGGCCTCGTCGAGCCGTTGCCATCGCTCCGCGAAGTCGAGCCCGACCGCGTCGTAGTCGGCGTTCGAGGAGCCGGGGCCGATGCCGGCGACGACCCGGCCCTCCGACAGCAGGTCGAGCGCGACGAGCGCCTTGGCCAGCAGCAGGGGGTGGCGCAGCGCCGGGACGGCGACGCTGGTCACCAGCTCCAGGTCGCCACTGGACTCGACGACGGCGCTGAGCGCGGTCAGCCCGTCCAGCCAGGGCCCCGCGAACAGCACGTGGTCGTTCGCGCCCAGCGACCCGAACCCCGTGTCGCGCGCCGCCCGCGCGGCGCCGGTGAGGCGCGATAGCGAGAGCCCGCTTCCGTCGAGGTCCAGCTGCGGCAGGTGCAGCCCTAGGTGCATGTCGGCATTGTGGACCAAGGACGCGTTGATCAATCCCGAGGCGGCGCCAGCCCCGCCCTGGCGGCGCGCTGGCTGCGTCGCCGTCGCTCGAAAGGCGCCCAGCCTGCCAGCGCTCCTGCGCCTGCCCATCGCACCACCTGGACGACGCTGGCATCCACCTGCGACTGATCAACACGCCCTGCCGCTATCGTCACGAGGCGATGAGACGCCTGTTGCTCACCCTCGTTCTGACGCTCCCCGCGATCCTGCTCGTCGGCGGCCCTGCGCGTGCGGTGCCGGTCTCGCAGCCGACGGTGACGGGCCAGGCCGTCTACGACAGCACCCTGAGCGCAAACCCCGGGCAGTGGTCGCCGGCAGTGGCGACCTTCGCCTACCAGTGGCTGCGGGACGGGGTGCCGATTGTCGGCGCCGTCGCGTCGGCGTACACCGCGGGGCTCGACGACCTCGGGAGGACGCTTGCTGTGCAGGTCACCGCGGGTGACGGCTCGGGCGTGGCCACGTCGCCCGCGACCGCCCCGGTGGCGAAGGCCACGATGACCGCGAAGCGGCAGAGGGTGCTCGGGGAGGCCCGCTACACCCACGACCTGAAGGCGCGCCCAGGCCGGTTCTCCGCGCCCGATGCGGTGGTGGCCTACACGTGGCCCGGCGGATCGACCGCACGCTCGTACGTGATCCGGCCCAAGGACGTCGGTTCGCGGGTCGTGCTCAGGATCAGGGCGGAGGCGCCGGGCTATGAACCGCTCACGGTCAAGGTCAAGAGCGCCACGGTCAGGCACCGGGTCGACGTACGCCGCACGGTCCGCTACCACGTCGAGACCCGCGGCAAGATCACCACGAGCCTCAAGAAGTTCAGGACCCAGGCCCAGCAGACCTATGACGACGCCCGAGGCTGGCGAGCCGCCGGCATCCGGTTCGTGCCCGTGGCCAGGGGCGGCGCGTTCACGCTCGTGCTGTCGCAGGCTGGCCTGGTGCCGTCGTTCTCGTCCCAATGCAGCTCGATGTGGAGCTGCCGGGTCGGCCGCTTCGTGATCATCAACCAGGACCGCTGGAAGAACGCCTCGCCCGCCTGGAACGCCGCGCACCTCGCACTGCGCGACTACCGGCACATGGTCGTCAACCACGAGACCGGCCACTGGCTCGGGCTGGGCCATGCCTCGTGCCCCGGCAAGGGCCGACTGGCGCCGGTGATGATGCAGCAGTCGAAGGGCCTGAACGGGTGCAGGTTCAACCCGTTCCCGACGCTGCACGAGGTGGCTAGTCGGACACCCCACGCTTTTCCGGGGTCCCCGCGATATCCCGAGCTCTCGCGCGCAGCGCTCACTCCTTGGGATTTCGTGGGGTGGGACGGACGGGCCATGGCGTACCTCTTGGCCCGGAGTTACATTCTGGACGTCGAGTAGCCCACCGCCCGCCCGGGGAGAGCAGTTGCGCGAGATCGTCGTCTTCAGCGGCAGCGCCCATCGACCTTTCGCCTCCGCGGTCTGCGAGTCGCTCGGCGTCGAGCTCAGCTCGGTCGAGCTGACCCGGTTCAGCAACGACTGCCTCCAGGCCCAGCTCCAGGCGAACTGCCGCCAGCGCGACGTGTTCATCATCCAGCCGCTGGTGCCGCCGACCCAGGAGCACCTCATGGAGCTGCTCCTGATGCTGGACGCCGCCCGTGGGGCATCGGCGCAGCAGATCACCGCGGTGATCCCGTACTACGCCTACGCGCGGTCGGACAAGAAGGACGCCTCCCGGCTCTCGATCGGCGGCCGCCTGGTCGCGGACATGCTGGTCGCCGCCGGCGCGAACCGCGTGATCACCATGACGCTGCACGCTCCGCAGGTGCACGCCTTCTTCTCGGTGCCGGTCGACCACCTCACCGCGCTCGGCATCCTCGCCGACCACTTCCAGGGCCAGGACCTGACGAACTCGGTGGTCGTGTCACCCGACTTCGGCAACGCCAAGACCGCCACCCAGTTCTCCCGGCTGCTCGGCCTGCCCGTCGCCGCCGGCTCGAAGAAGCGTCTCGCCGACGACCAGGTCGTCATCGACGAGATCGTCGGTGACGTCGAGGGCAGGCGCGCGATCATCCTCGACGACGAGATCGCCACCGGCGGCTCGATCGTCGAGCTCCTCGAGCGGCTCTCCGAGCGAGGGTGTACGTCGGCCGCGGTCGCCTGCACCCACGGCCTCTTCGTCGGCAAGGCCATCGAGCGGCTCCGCGACCACCCGATGATCACCGAGGTGGTCACCACCGACTCCGTCCCGGCGCCCGAGGGCTGGCCCGAGCTCCAGGTCCGCTCTGTGGCCGGCCTGTTCGGCGCCGCGATCGAGCGCATCCACGCCGGAGAGTCGGTCAGCAGTCTCTTCGACGGCGTCGACCCCGCGCACGGGCCGCCGCAGCCGCGCCTGTTCGACTGACGCCGATCCATGGAATCCTCGACCCCGTGACCACCACTGAGCCCGAACCCACAGACCCGCGCACAGATCCCCCCGCAGACCCGCCCGAGGAGCCGACCACGGACCCGGACCCGGATGAGCGGCCGCTGCACAACTCCGACAGGGGCGAGTGATCCCTGGCCGAAGCCATCGAGCTGCGGTGAGGCTCAGTCGGGCAGTGTCGACGGCGCCGTGCGGACCAGGTCGCCGGCGGCGACCGTTCCGTCGACCGGGCCGACCAGGTCGGTGATGATCGCGCGGGCGGAGTCGAGGGTGCGGCGTACGTAGTCGCGCACCGCGTCGGTGTCGTCGAGCTCGAGGGCGTAGAGCGCTGCGGTCAGCCCCTGGACGACCGAGTCGTTGATCTCGAGGGCGGCCTGGCGGCGCGTCTGCTCCTCGTGTACGCGGGCGGCCTGCGCCTCGCGCTCCTCCTCGGCGTGCACCCGCTCGGTGATGTCGATGCACGTGCCGCGCATCCGGATCGGGGTGCCCGTCTCGTCCTTGACGACCTGGCCGTTGGATGACAGGTAGCGGACCTCACCGTCCGGCCGGACGATCCGCTCGATCATCTCGTAGGGCTCGCCCGTGGCGTAGGCCTGCTGGTGGATCGCCTCGATCCGGTCCCGGTCGTCGGGGTGGACCATCGAGAGGAACTGCTGGTAGGTCGGCGAGAACGTCCCCGGCTCGAGCCCGTAGATGTGGAAGAGCTGGTCCGACCAGGTGTTGGTGTCGGTGGCGATCTCCCAGTCGTAGTCGCCCATGTGGGCGAGCTGCTGGGCGTTGTCGATGCGCGCCTTCAGGTCGCGGAGGGCTTCCTCCGCGGCCTCCCTGTCCCTGAGCGCCTGCTCCAGGGGCTTGCTAGGGGCGTCCGACACGGTTCCACCTTCCTCCCGCGTGAGCCCGTCTGTCCCCCTAATCGGCGAAACAGGTCGCGGCGTGACGTGCGCGACGACACAGTGCGGTGAGCGGGTGCGACGCATACCCTTGCTGGTCGTGCCACCCGTCAGAGCGCCCGTCGACGCCCCGATCGGGATCTTCGACTCCGGGTTCGGCGGCCTGACCGTGGCCAGGTCGGTCATCGACCAGCTGCCGCACGAGTCGGTGCACTACCTGGGCGACACCGCGCGCCAGCCCTACGGCCCCAAGCCGATCGCCGAGGTCCGCGAGTACGCCCTCGAGTGCCTCGACCACCTCAACGCGCAGGGCGTCAAGGCGCTGGTGATCGCCTGCAACTCGGCGAGCGCGGCGATGCTGCGTGACGCACGCGAGCGCTACGACGTCCCGGTGGTCGAGGTGATCCTCCCGGCCACCCGCCGCGCGGTCGCCGCGAGCCGGACCGGCCGGATCGGCGTCATCTGCACCCGCGCGACCAAGGAGTCGATGGCCTACGAGGACGCGTTCGCCGCGGCACCCCACATCGAGCTGACGACCCAGGCCTGCCCGCGGTTCGTCGACTTCGTGGAGGAGGGAGTGACCGGTGGCGACGAGCTGCTCGCTGTCGCGCACGAGTACCTCGACCCGCTCACCGACGCCGGCGTCGACACCCTGATCCTCGGCTGCACCCACTACCCCCTGCTGACCGGCGTCATCTCCTACGTGATGGGCGATGCCATCACCCTGGTCAGCAGCGCCGAGGAGTGCGCCAAGGACGTCTACAAGATGCTCACGAGCACCGGGCTGATGCGCGAGTCGGGCGACCCGACGTACACCTTCGCGACCACCGGCGCCCCTGAGGAGTTCGAGACCATCGGGCGCCGCTTCCTGGGCGCGGAGATGATGGCCGCCAGCCAGTTCGCCGGCGGCCTCCAGTGAGCCTCCCGTGAAGCTGACGGTGATCGGCTGCTCCGGTTCCTACCCCGGCCCGGACTCGCCGGCCTCCTGCTACCTCCTGGAGCAGGAGCACGAGGGTCGCACGTGGCGGGTGCTGATGGACCTCGGCAGCGGCGCGTTCGGCGCGCTTCAGCGGTACGTCGATCCGCTCGTCATCGACGCGGTGCTGCTCAGCCACCTGCACGCCGACCACTGCCTCGACCTGTGCGGCTTCTACGTCATGCGCAGGTACCACCCGGACGGCCCGCCGCCACGGCTGCCGGTCTGGGGACCCAGCGACACTGCGGGGCGGATGGCCCGCGCCTACGACCTCGACGAGGATCCCGGCATGACGGCCGAGTTCGACTTCCGGCCCTGGGCACCGGGCACCGAGGTGACCATCGGGCCGTTCGCCGTGGAGGCGGTGCCGGTCGAGCACCCGGTCGAGGCCTACGGCCTGCGGGTCCGTGCGGGCGGCGCCCTCGTCGCCTTCTCCGGTGACTCCGGGCGCTGCGCCCAGCTCGTGCAGGTGGCCGCCGGCGCCGACCTGCTGCTCGCCGAGGCGTCGTTCCACCACGAGGCGCACAACCCGCCCGGCATCCACCTCACCGGCACCGACTGCGGCGAGGTGGCCAAGGCCGCGGGCGTCGGGCGGCTCGTGATCACCCACGTGCCGCCGTGGTACGACCCTGGCGACATGCTCGCCGCCGCCCAGGAGGTCTGGGACGGCAAGGCCGAGCTGGCCGTCCAGGGCGCGACGTACGACGTCTAGCCAAGTCCTCGATTCGTCTGCACTGCTGAGCGCGGGAAGACAGGTCGGAGCGCAGACGAATCGGCCCGTGGGCGTCAGACAAGTCCGGCGTCATGCACGCAGATCGCGATCTGCACCCGGTTGGTCACCTGCAGCTTGTCGAACAGCCGGGACACGTGCGCCTTGACCGTCGGCACGGACAGGTGCAGCGTGCGCGCGATCTCGGCGTTGGTCAGGCCGCGGCCGACCGCAAGGGCGACCTCGTGCTCGCGCTCGGTGAGCACGCCGAGCCGCAGCCGCGCGACCTCGCTCCGGTCGTCCCCGGAGTCGTCGCGGATCCGCTCGATCAGGGTCCGCGTCACCGACGGCGACAGCATCGGGTCGCCGTCCGCGACCGCCCGGATCGCCTCGAGGATCTGCGGCGGGGGAGTGTCCTTGAGCAGGAACCCGTCCGCCCCCGCGGCCAGCGCCCCCACCACGTGCTCGTCCGCGTCGAACGTGGTCAGCACGATCACGTGCGGCGGGTCCGGTCGCTGCTGCAGCGCCCGGGTCGCCTCCAGCCCGCTCATCCGCGGCATCCGGATGTCCATGAGCACGACGGCGGGACGCAGCTCGTCGACCAGCCGCAGCGCGACCCGCCCGTCGCCGGCCTCGCCGATCACCTCCAGGTCGGGCTGGCCGCCCAGCATCAGCGCGAGCGCCGAACGGACCAGCGGGTCGTCGTCGACGATGAGGATCCGGACGACGGAGGTCATGCTTCCCACGGGATCCACGCCTGCAGGACGAACGAGTCGCCCTCGCGGCGTACGTCGAGCCGGCCGCCGCGCAGCTCGGCCCGCTCGGTGAGGCCGACCAGCCCCAGCCCGGAGCCCGGTGTGGCGCTGCCGAACCCGAACGGGTTCCGCATCACCACGTCGAGCCCGTCCTCGGGCGAGCCGGAGAGCTCCACGGTGAGCATGCTGCCGGGTGCGTGCTTGCGGGCGTTGGTGATCCCTTCCTGCACGATCCGGTAGAGCGTCCGTCCGGCCGCGTCCGGTACCTCGCTCGGCGCGCTCACCCGGTCGTAGAACGCCACGTTGAGCCCGCTCTCGCGGGCCTCTGCGACCAGCTGGGCCAGGTCGGCGTAGGTCGGCTGCGGCGCCAGCGCCGGCTCGCCGTCCGCGCCACGCAGCACCCCGAGGACGCCGCGCAGGTCGGTCAACGCCTCGTGCGCCTTGTCCCTGATGACGCTCGCGCTGGCGTGTACCTGCTCGGGGGTGAGGTCCTCGCGGAAGGCGAGCGCGCCGGCATGCATGGAGACCTGTGAGATCCGGTGGGCGAGCACGTCGTGCATCTCCCGGGCGATCCGGGCCCGCTCGTTGGCCCGCGCCTGCGCGACCCGGAGCTCCTGCTCGGACTCGGCACGCTCGGCGCGGTTCTTGAGCGTCCAGAGCAGCTCGCGACGCGACCCGATGTAGAGCCCCCAGGCCACCATCGCCGCGGTCGCGATCGCGTTGATGGAGAGGTTCAGCCAGAACGGCTCCTCGCCCGGGCCCGGCTGCCAGGTCACGAAGAACTGTGCCGCCGCGAAGCCCACAGAGCTGACGAGGGCGATCTCGCGCCACCGCCGCCGGGTCGCGACCGAGACCGCCGCCAGGACGGCCGGCCCGCTGGCGATCGCCGAGCCCAAGGACAGCACGCTGACCAGCAGCGCGATCGGAACCGGCCACCGGCGTCGGAACCCGAAGGCCAGCACGTAGGCGACCAGCCCCAGCCCGACATCGAGTGCCCACATCTCCTCGGACTGGTCGCCGATGAGTGGCAGCCAGCCTGCGGCGCTCAGCGATAAGACGAGGAACAGGCGCCAGGAATGCCCCCACACCCCCAGCCGAGGCTGGTAGGCCTCGGGGTCGGGACGCTCGCAGTCCTCCGGCACCCAGCAAGGCTAGGCCGACGGGGGTCGTCGCACAGGCTTCACGGGTCGCGGACCGCCCCTACTTTGGTCTGGCCCCGACCGTGACATTTTGCCGATGCACGGCTCAGGCCCGTTAGGGCAGTCTGGACGCATGATCAATGTCGAAGGACTCACTCGGAAGTACGGCGCATTCGCGGCCGTCGACGACGTCAGCTTCGTCTGCCAGCCCGGTCGGGTGACCGGGTTCCTGGGCCCCAACGGTGCCGGCAAGACGACCACGATGCGCGTCATGGTCGGCCTCACCCCGCCCACGCACGGTCGGGTGACGATCGGAGGCCACCTCTACCACGACATCCCCAACCCCGGGCTGCACGTCGGCGTGCTGCTCGACGCCTCGGCCCAGCACGCCGGCCGCACCGGCCGCGAGATCCTCACCATCGGCGCCCAGACCATGGGCCTGCCGGAATCCCGCGTCGACGAGATGCTCGAGCTCGTGTCGCTCGACCAGACCGAGGCGAAGCGCCGGCTGCGCAACTACTCCCTCGGCATGAAGCAGCGGCTCGGCATCGCCCACGCCCTGCTCGGCGACCCGTCCGTGCTGATCCTCGACGAGCCGGCCAACGGCCTCGACCCGGCGGGCATCCGCTGGATGCGCGGCCTGCTGAAGTCGTACGCCGACCGGGGTGGCACCGTGCTGCTCTCCAGCCACCTGCTCAACGAGGTCGAGCAGATCGCCGACGAGATGATCCTCATCGGCCGCGGCAAGATCGTGGCCAGCGGTACCAAGGACGAGCTGCTCTCCGATGCCGACCACAAGTCGTCGTTCGTGACCGCCCTCGACAACGAGCTGCTCACCAAGGCGCTGCGCGACAAGGGCTTCGACGTCGCGCCGGCCGGCACCGGTCTGCGGGTCGAGGCTCCGCCCGTCGAGGTGGGCACGGTCGCCGCCCATGGCGCGATCGTCCTCACCGACCTCCGCTCCGCGGACGGCGGCCTCGAGGAGCTGTTCCTCACCCTCACCGAGGACTCACAGCGCGACGAGCTCCCCGCGGGCGCGGTGCCGGCGCCCACCGTCACCGAGGGAGCCCAGGCATGAGCACCGTTGCCACACCGGCGCCGATGCAGCTCGACATCTCGGGGACGCCCCGCGTCCCGCTGAGCCGGCTCGTGATGATCGAGATGCGCAAGGCGCTGGACACCCGAGCCGGCCGATGGCTCGTCCTCGGGATCCTGGGTCTCGTCGTCGTGATCGAGGTGATCTACGCATTCGCGGCCAACGACGGGGACAAGGACCTCCAGGACTTCATCCAGATCCCAGGCGCCGTGCTCGGCTACTTCCTGCCGATCGTCGTGATCATGCTGGTGACGAGCGAGTCCAGCCAGCGCAACGGCCTCGTGACGTTCACGCTGGAGCCTCGCCGGTCCCGGATCGTGGTGGCCAAGTTCCTCGCAGGCATCGCCCTCGCGCTCGGAGTGATGGTGCTCGCGGTCGTCCTGGCCCTGCTCGGGACTCTGTTGGGTGTCGTCACCGGAAGCGACCCGTCGTGGTCGCTCGACGGGAACCTCGTGTTCAGCGCCCTGTTCCTCTCCACGATGATCGGCATCTTCGTCGGTTTCGCCCTCGCCACGTTGATCATGAACACGGCCGGCGCGATCGTCGCCTACTTCGCCTACACACTGATCCTGCCCACCGCCGTCGGGATCCTCGGGCTCCTGAGCGACTCGTTCGAGGACTTCGCCCCGTGGATCGAGTTCAACACGGCCCAGACCCCGTTGATCTCCAGCCCCTATTCGCCGACCGGCGAGGAGTGGGCGCAGATCGCCACCTCCGGAACCATCTGGCTCCTGATCCCGCTGGCGATCGGCATCTGGCGGCTGCTGCGGATCGAGTTCAAGTGAGCGCGGCGACCGTCGTACCACCTGACGCGACGCTTGACCTCTCGGGGACCCCGCACGTCCCGATGGCCCGGTTGGCCAAGGTCGAGCTCCGCAAAGCGCTCGACACCCGGGCGGGGCGCTGGTTCGTCATCGCGATCCTCGCCCTGGTGATCGTCGTCATGGTGATCTACGCACTCGCGGCCAACGACAACGACAAGGACTTCCAGGACTTTGTCGGCATCGGTGGCTTCGTGCTCGGCTACTTCCTGCCGATCATCATCATCATGCTGGTGACCAGCGAGGCCAGCCAGCGCAACGGCCTGGTCACGTTCACACTGGAGCCGAAACGGTCGCGGATCGTTGTCGCCAAGTTCATCGCCGGTGTCGCGCTCGCGGTCGGTGTCCTGGTGCTGGCATTCGTGCTGGCCGCGCTGGGCACGTTGTTCGGCATCGTGACCGGCGCGTCGCCGGACTGGTCCCTGGACGGCAACCTGATGTTCAACGGCTTCGTGCTGATCAACCTGATCGGCGTGTTCATCGGCTTCGCGATCGGGATGCTCATCATGAACACTGCCGGCGGCATCGTCGTCTACTTCGTCTACAGCTTCATCCTCCCCATCGCGGTCAGCATCCTGGGCGAGCTGAGCAGCAGCTTCAAGGACATCGCTCCCTGGATCGAGTTCAACACCGCCCAGACGCCGCTCTTCGACGGTGACTACATACCGACGGCGGAGCAGTGGGCGCAGATCGCGGTCACCGGCACGATCTGGCTGATCATCCCGTTGGCCCTCGGCATCTGGCGGCTGCTGAGGATTGAGTTCAAGTAGGCGCACCGCAGCTCGACCTAACCGCGGTTCAGCGTCTAGCCGACACCCTGTTGGGCGCCGGGGCCGACGTGCACACCGCCGAGGAACGCCAGCATCGTGTCGCGGGTCCAGCCGGTGTCGTCCGGGAACTGGATCAGCACGTTCCCCGTGGGCTCTCCGGGCCGCGTCGGTGTCGCGATCGTGGTGTAGCCCGAGTCGCCGTGAACCCAGAACGTCCGACCGTCGCGCTGGACCTGCTCGCCCGAGAGCGGGTTGCCGTCGAAGAGGATGACCAGCTTGCCGACGAAGGACAGCGGCTCCTGGTCGGGGAACCCGACCGGCGCGATGGTCACCCCGGACGGGTTTGCCCCCTGGACCTCCCAGCCCTCGGGAGTCTGGTCGAACGTGTAGGGGCCCGCCTCGAACGGCTGGGCGAGGAAGCTGATGCCGATGCTCTTCTGGTGATGGGCCGGCTTGTCGGCCGCCACGTCGCCCCCCGGCTCGGTGAACCGGACCACACCGACACCGACCACGCCGGCGGCGGCTACCCCGAGCAGGCCGCCGGCGGCGCGGCGGCGCCGAGTTCTGGCGAGGGCGCGGTGCCCGCGGGTCAGGTCGGCGTGTGCGTCGACGGGTGCGGTCGCCGGGCCTGCGGCTCGCTCGAGGAGGACGTTGAGGTCGTTCATGGCTGCTCCTGGAAGGTGAGGACGGGACCGAGAGTGGTGCGGAGGTGATCGAGGGCCTTGGCGTTCTGGGACTTGACCGTCCCGGGCGAGATCGCGAGGACCCTTGCGGTCTCGGCGATGTCGAGGTCCAGCCAGTGCCTGAGCACGACAACCGCGCGCTGTCGGGGCGCGAGCCCGGCCAACGCGTCCAGCACGGTGTTGGCCAGGTCGGGGTCGTGGCTGACTGCCGTGGTCTCGACGGGCACGTCTGTCGGTGTTTCCCGACGCCGGTGCGCCCGCCGCTGCTCGTCGACGTACGCATGGGTGAGGGAGGTCCGGGCGTAGCCGACCGGGTTGCCAGCTCGGCGTACTCGCGACCAGTGGACGTAGAGCCGGGTCAGCGTGGTCTGCACGAGGTCTTCGGCGAAGGCGTCGTCCCCGGCGGTCAGCAGCCGCGCGATCCGCACCAACGCCGTGCGCTGGGCGGTGACGAAGTCGACGAACTCGCTGTCGCGGTCGCTGGCCCGCATTCACACCTCCTCTCACCCAGCCTGACGGGTGCGGCAAGCCCGGAGGTTGCCTCCCTCTAGGTTTGGGCGCATGACGCGCGCAGATGGACGGGCCGACGACGAGCTCCGACCGATCAAGATCACCCGGCACTGGCTCGACCACGCCGCGGGCTCGGTGCTCGTCGAGTTCGGGAGTACCCGCGTGCTGTGCGCGGCGTCGGCTGCCGAGGGAGTGCCGCGCTGGCGCAAGGGCTCGGGCCTGGGCTGGGTGACAGCTGAGTACGCCATGCTCCCGGCGTCGACCAACACCCGCTCCGAGCGCGAGTCGGTGAAGGGCCGGATCGGCGGCCGCACCCATGAGATCAGCCGGCTGATCGGCCGTTCACTCCGCGCGGTCATCGACTACAAGGCGCTCGGTGAGAACACCATCCAGCTCGACTGCGACGTCCTCCAGGCCGACGGCGGCACTCGCACGGCGTCGATCACCGGGGCGTACGTCGCGCTGGCCGACGCCGTCGCACACCTCCGAGGCCAGGGGCTGCTCACCGGGGAGCCTCTGACCGGCTCGGTGGCCGCGGTCTCGGTCGGCATCATCGACGGCTCGCCGCGGCTCGACCTTCCCTACGAGGAGGACGTCCGCGCCGAGACCGACATGAACATCGTGATGACCGGCGCGGGCTCCTACGTCGAGGTGCAGGGCACCGCCGAGGGCGCCGCCTTCTCCCGCACCGAGCTCGACGCGCTGCTGGCGCTCGGCGAGAAGGGCTGCGCGGATCTGACGAAGCTGCAGCGGGCGGCGCTGGCGTCGTGAGAGAGCCGGTGCCTGCTTTGAGGAGGCCGCGAGGGACGAGCGGCCGTCTCGAAGTGTTCCTGGCCTCACGGAACGCCAAGAAGCTCGCCGAGATGGAGCGGATCCTGCGCGAGCACCTGCCTTCCGTCTCCGTGCTGGGGCTGGACGACGTGGAGCCGTACGACGAGCCGGTCGAGGACCAGCCGACCTTCGAGGGCAACGCGCTGCTCAAGGCCCGTGCCGGGCTCGCACACACCGGGCTGCCGGCGCTGGCCGACGACTCCGGGCTCTGCGTCGACGCCCTGAACGGGATGCCCGGCGTCCTGTCCGCGCGATGGGCAGGACCACCGAAGTCAGACTTGCGGAACAACGAGCTCCTGCTCGCCCAGCTGGCCGACGTACCGGACGAGCGCCGCGGCGCCCACTTCACGTGCGCGGTCGCCTTCTGCGCGCCCGGTGTCGACGAGATCGTGCTCGAGGGCCGGATGGCGGGGCAGGTGATCAGGGAGACGCGGGGGAGCGGCGGCTTCGGCTACGACGTCCTCTTCGTCGCCGACGACCACCCGGGGCCGACCACCGCCGAGCTGTCGGTCGCGGACAAGGACGCGATCAGCCATCGGGGGAAGGCGCTCAGGGAGCTGGCGCCACTCGTGGCCCGGACGCTCGGATCTGGCGGCTGATCACCGAGCCCCACAGCGCGGCGAAGCCGAACATGATGATCGAGTAGACCGCCGCCGGGACCGAGATCTGCGTCGACTCGAGCACCTCGACGGCGACGAAGATGGCCAGCGTCCCGTTGTGGACGCCGATCTCCATCGAGGACGCGATGGCCTGCTCGTCGCGGACGCCGGCGGCGCGAGGTACGACGTAGCCGGTGACCAGGCTGATTGCGCAGAACGCCGCGGCCGCGATCCCCACGTCCGCGAGGTAGTCGTCGACGTTCTCCCGCTGGTCCAGCAGGATCCCGAGCACCAGCACCGCCAGGATCATCGCCGATCCGATGCGCACCGGCTTGTCCATCCGCTGGGCCCAGGTCGTGGCGGTCGACCGGACCACCATCCCGATCGCCACCGGCACCAGGACGATGGCGAAAACCTCCACCACCTTGCCGAACGGCAGGCTCACGGTGTCGTCCAGGTCGTAGTGCTCGATCGCGAGGTTGGTGATCAGCGGCAGCGTCACGATCGCGATCACCGAGTTGACCGCGGTGAGGGTGACGTTCAGTGCGACGTCACCTCTGAACAGGTGGCTGAACAGGTTGGCGCTGGTCCCGCCCGGCGACGCCGCCAGCAGCAACAACCCGACGGCCAGCAGCGGCGGCAGGTCGAACAGCTTCACCAGCCCGAAGCAGATCGCAGGCAGCAACACGAGCTGGCAGGCCAGCGCGACCGCGACCGCCCGAGGATGCCGGGCCACCCGCCGGAAGTCGTCCGGCGTCAGCGAGAGCCCCAGACCGAACATGATGATCCCGAGCGCGATCGGCAGTCCGACCGTGGTCAACGCTGAGTCCATGGCCGGACTCTAGGGGTCCGCTTCCCGGGTCGGCTCCCAGCGCAGGCTGCGGTGGTCTCGACAGGCTCGACCAGCGGGTGGTTGCGCGGGTGCCTTCGCTGCGGTGGTTGAGGAGGTCGCTCTGCGACGTCTCGAGACCTGGTGAGGCGGGGCTGGGACTCGTCGGCCCGGGTGCCTGCGCTGTGGTGCGTCCGGAGAGACTCGAACTCTCACTGGCCAGGACCTAAACCTGGTGCCTCTGCCAATTGGGCTACGGACGCGAGGGCACCGGCAGGCTAGACGATCGAGAGGCCGCCGGGCTCGCGGCCGGTGATGAGCCGGAGCAGGAGGGGGCCCTCGCCGCGGCGCACGGCGACCTCGGTGGCGATCGCGACCGCCTCGGCGAGCGCGGCGGGCGGGGGAGTCCAGCGGACGGGGACCGCCGCGGCGATGTCGAGGCCGTGGACGACGAGCTCGAAGCTGCGGGTGGGCAGGTAGTCGCGCAGCAGCATGCCGCCGGCGTACGTCGTCACCACCTGGTCGGGGTCGGCGCGGGCTAGGTCGTCGGTGACGGCGTCGAGCAGCAGGCGTACGGCGCCGGCGGGGTCGTCACCGAGCAGCTCACCGGCCTCGACGCCGCGGCGGACGACGCCGGGATCGGAGGAGACCGCCGCCGCAAGACCCGCGACGTAGTCGACGGCGGTCTCGACGTCGACGGAGAGGGCAGGCTTGCGGAGGTACTCCGAGACGGTCACCAGCGACCGCGCGGTGTGGCCCACGAGGGCGCGGAGGTCCCACTCACCGAGACCGTCGCCCCTGAGCGGAGAGGGCAGCGAGGCGACCAGGTCGGCGAACGACCCGGCTGCCTCGAGGTAGGTCGCCGTGTACGACGGACCGTCAGGCGGCAAGCCCGAGGTCCCTGCGCAGCTTTGCGACGTGGCCGGTGGCCTTGACGGCGTACTGGGCGAGCTCGATCTTGCCCTTCTCGTCGACCACGAACGTCGAGCGGATCACGCCCTCGACCTCCTTGCCGTACAGCAACTTGCGCCCGTACGCGCCCCAGGCCTTCAGCACCGAAAGGTCGGGGTCGGAGAGCAGCGTGATCGTCAGCGAGTCGCGCTCCCGGAACTTGGCCAGCTTCTCGGGCTTGTCCTTCGAGATGCCGACCACCTCGTAGCCCGCAGCCTTCAACGAGGACATGTTGTCGGTGAAGTCGCAGGCCTGTGTGGTGCAGCCCGGCGTCATCGCGGACGGGTAGAAGTAGACGATCACCTTCTTGCCGCGCAGGTCCTTGAGGGCGACCGTGTCGCCGGTGTCGGAGGTGAGCGTGAAGTCGGGCGCGCTGTCGCCAGGGGAGAGCCGGTCGGTCACGAGATCAGGTCCTGTCCAAATCCGATTGGGTCGCTGTTGCGAATGACTTGCAACAACGTAGGGTAAGCGTCACTAGTAATTAATGCTCCCAACCTAGACCCAGCCCGAGGAGGCAGCGGATGCACGTACCCGACGGGTTCCTGGACGCACCCACGTCCATCGGGACCGGCGTGGTGGCCGCGGCCGCGATCGGGGTGGCGCTCAAGGGCGCCCGGCGCGAGCTCGACGACCGGACGGCGCCGCTCGCGGGACTGGTCGCTGCGTTCATCTTCGCCACCCAGATGCTCAACTTCCCGGTCGCCTCCGGCACCAGCGGCCACCTGCTCGGGGGCGCGCTGGCCGCGATCCTCGTCGGCCCGTACACCGGACTTCTGTGCATGGCGACCGTCTTCCTCGTGCAGTGCCTGCTCTTCGCCGACGGGGGCATCACCGCCCTCGGCACCAACATCGACCTGATGGGCCTGGTCACGGTCGTCGTCGGCTGGTCGGTTTTCAAGGCGCTCCAGGCGGTGCTCCCGAAGCGGCTCTCGATGGTGGCGCCGTCGGCCGGGATCGCGGCGCTGGTCTCGGTGCCGGTCGCGGCCCTCGGCTTCGTGTTCCTCTACTCGATCGGCGGCACCGCCGATCTCTCGCTCGATCACCTGGCCACCGCGATGGTGGGCGTGCACGTGCTGATCGGCATTGGCGAGGCGGCGATCACCACCCTGGCCGTCGGCAGCATCATCGCGGTCCGCCCCGACCTCGTCTACGGTGCAAGGCCGGTGCTCGAGAAGCGCGAGCTGATCGTGCGCACCACCTCTACCGAGGAGATCACCGCATGAGGCGCAGCACGAAGGTCGTGGGCGCCGTCGTCCTGCTCGTCGCTCTGGTCCTGGCCGGTGTCGTGAGCCGTTACGCCAGCGGCGACCCCGACGGGCTGACCAAGGTCTCGGAGGACCACGGCTTCGCCGACGACGAGAAGGCGCACGACAGCGTGGTGGGCGGCTACGGCAGCGTCACCGGCATCCTCGGAGTCCTCGTGGTGCTGGGGCTGGCCGGAGGCGTCACCTACGCCATCCGCCGCAAGGACCCTGTCGACGAGCAGGTCTGAGGTGGGCAGCCCGCACGGCCACAAGCTGCACTTCCACGGCCACTCACCGGTTCATCGGGCGCCGGCGCACCTGAAGGTTCTGGCCCTGCTCGCGTTCGTCCTCGTGGTCGTGGCCACGCCGAAGGACTGGTTCCCGGTGTACGCCGGATACCTGGCCGTGGTCGCCGCCGTGATCTCGATCTCGAAGGTGCCGCCCACCTACATCCTCAAGCGGATGGTCGTGGAGGTCCCGTTCGTCGCCTTCGCGGTGCTGCTGCCGTTCGTCGCCCAGGGCCCGCGCACCGAGGTGCTCGGCCTCAGCGTGAGCGAGCACGGCCTGCTCGCGGCGTGGGCGCTGCTGGCCAAGGGCACCCTCGGCGTCCTCGCCAGCCTCACGCTGGCCGCGACCACCGAGCCGCAGGAGCTCCTTGCCGGCCTCGAGCGGCTGCGCCTGCCCCACCTGCTGGTGCAGATCATGGCCTTCATGGTCCGCTACCTCGACGTGGTCACCTCCGAGATGCGGCGGATGAAGGTCGCCCGCGAGTCCCGCGGCTTCACGGCGAGGAACCCCCGCCACTGGCCGGTGCTGGCCAGGTCCGCGGGAGCCCTGTTCATCCGCTCCTACGAGCGCGGCGAACGCGTCCACCTGGCCATGCTGAGCCGCGGCTACACCGGCAGGATGCCCAGATAAATGAGCAACCCATGACCCCCGTCCTCGACGTCCGCGGCCTCGCCTTCGCCTATCCCGACGGCCACCAGGCGCTGTTCGGCGTCGACCTGCACGTCCACCGCGGCGAGCGGGTCGCCCTGCTGGGCCCCAACGGCGCCGGCAAGACCACGCTGGTGCTGCACCTCAATGGCATCCTCGCCGCCGGCGCCGGGAGCGTCGCGGTCAGCGGGCTGCCAGTCACCAAGGACAACATCCCCGAGATCCGGCGGCGGGTCGGCATCGTCTTCCAGGATCCCGACGACCAGCTGTTCATGGGCACGGTCCGCCAGGACGTCGGCTTCGGCCCGGCCAACCTCGGGCTCAAGGGCGACGAGCTCGAGGCGTGTGTCCAGCACGCCCTGGAGCAGGTCGGCATGGCGGAGTACGCCGACCGCCCGCCGCACCACCTCTCATTCGGACAGCGCCGCCGGGTCGCCGTGGCGACGGTCCTCGCCATGGAGCCCGAGATCCTGGTCCTCGACGAGCCGTCGTCGAACCTGGACCCGGCCTCGCGCCGCGAGCTCGCCGACATCCTGCGCTCGCTCGACGTGACCGTCCTGATGGTGACCCACGACCTGCCGTACGCCCTCGAGCTCTGCCCGCGCTCTGTGGTGCTGAGCGACGGCCACGTGGTCGCCGACGGCTCGACGTACGACCTGCTGACCGACGACGCCCTGATGCGCGCGCACCGGCTGGAGCTGCCGTTCGGGTTCGACCCCCGAACCGTGGGTTCGGCTCCCACCGTCGGTTGATAGCCTCCCGACCGTGGCCAAGGGCAAGGCGGTTGAAGGTCCCTCCGGGCTCGAGCGCGAGATCGAGGAGACCCGGGAGCGGCTTGCGAGCACCATCGACGAGCTGCTCTACCGCGCCAACCCCCGGACCATCGTGGGCCGCGAGGTCTCGCAGGTGAAGGCGTTCTTCGTCGATCCGGCCACCGGCCAGCCCCGCACCGAGAACATCCTCAAGGTCGCGGCGGGCGTCGTGGGCACGATCGTCGTCTTCGCCCTGATCCGGAAGGTCTCGCGATAACCGACAAGACGCCCATCCGCATGCTCCACGACCGGATCCTGGTCGAGGTGGACCGGGAGGCGGGCGAGCGGCGTTCCTCCGGCGGCATCGTCATCCCGGCGACCGCCGCGATGGGCGCCCGCCGGCTGGCCTGGTCGCGGGTGGTCGCGGTCGGACCGCACACCCGAACCGTCGAGATGGGCGACAAGGTGCTCTTCGACCCGGAGGACAAGGCTGAGGTCGAGGTCAACGGCGAGACCTACGTGCTGATGCGCGAGCGCGACGTGCACGCCATCGCCGCGGAGCGGCTCGAGGACGACGGCGAGTCGACCGGGCTGTACCTCTAACGCAGCTGGCCGTACGCCCTCGCGGGGGAGAGGTGCACGACGAGGCGCCGCTCGCTCACCATCGCGGCACGGTAGGCGTCCCAGTCGTCGTGCTCTCCGCTGATGGCGCGGTAGTAGTCGACCAGCTCCTGCACCGTGGCGTCGTCAGGTTCGGCGGCGACCGGTGAGAGAGCCACGTCGCCCTCGAGGACGGCGTAGCTCCAGAAGCTGGAGCCGTCGACGTGGAGGGCTGCCCACGGCTGGCGGCGCAGGTTGGCGTACTTGGCGCGGTCCGCGGTGGTCGACACTCGGACGACGCCGTCCTCGCCGACGTAGTGCAGCACGTTCGTGAGCTGCGGCTTCCCGTCTGTCCTGAGGGTCACCAGCACGGACTCGTGGGTGTCGCGCGCCGCCTGAAGTGCCTGCTCGGTCTCCATGTCCGGTGCAGCGCACCGGGCGGCCCAGTTGTTCCGAGTCGCTCCGCAGGGTGGCTCGCCTGGATGGGCAGGGTCAGCCGGCGGGCTGGCCCAGCGGCGACGCGATCGCGACGACCGAGCGCTGGTACGCCGACCCGTCCCAGGCCTCGGCCGAGAGCATCACGAGGCGACCGGCGCCGCCGTCCTGCTTGAACAGCTGCAGACCGACACGCTCCAGGGTGGCCGGGTCGAAGGTGCGCACCGAGCTGACCTCGTAGCGCATCGTGCCCTCCTTGGTGAGCAGCTCGACGAAGTCGCCCCTCCCGAGCTCCGAGATCGGCGTGAGCCCGCCGCCGGTGTCACCCGCGTGGGCCAGGAGGATCGTCTGACCGTGCGGCGAGCCGGCCTTGGCGCTCGCGTCCCACCACCCGACCAGGGGCGCGTCGTCCGGCGGACTCCTGAGTGCCTGCCGCGGCTCGAGGCCGGTGCTGACCAACGGTGCGACCAGTTCCACACCCGAGAGCCCACCCATGGCCAGCCGGACCGGTGCGGCCGGGGTCAGGTCCGCGTACGCCGGCTGGTCCGCCGTGTCGCTGCCGCCCCCGCCGAGGTCGAACCACGACGACGGGAGGCTCAGGGCGACGGCAACCAGCAGCCCGATGGCGCTGAGCACCATCGAGAACCGACCGAAGCCGGTGGCGAACCGCTGGAACGGCGCGCGGCCGACCGGCGTGGCGATGCTGGACACGCCCCGACAACGCCGGGACAGCGCCCGGAGTTACGTGGGTGGCGCCTGGTGTCCTGATTCTGAATCAGGACACTAACCTCGCGGCGGCACCGCGCCCGCGGCCGGGATCAGTCCCAGCTCGCCGTCCGCCGCGTCGGCGAGGTGGCCGGAGGTCCGCTGCTCGTGGGTCGCGGGGATCCGCAGCGCCGCGAGTGACGCGAGCGCCATCACGACGCCCAACACGACGAAGCCGATCGTGTAGCCACGCTCGGCCGGGAATCCGCCCACTCCGTGGTGTGCAGTGATGATCCCGGCCATCACGGCGGCGCCGATCGACCCGCCGATGGTGCGGATGTTCGCATTCATCCCGCTCGCGACACCGGTCTGCTCGGCCGGCACCGCGGCGACCACGACGCCTGCCAGGCTCGAGAAGACCAGGCCGGAGCCGACGCCCTGGACCGTCGTGGCGGCGTACAGCTGCCAGGTGTGGTCGTGGAACAGACCGACGCACGCGAACGCCGCGCCGGTCAGGAGCAGCCCGGTGGTGATGACCACGCGAACGCCGAGCCGGCGAATCAGGCTTGCGGTGGCGAACCCGACCACGAAGCTGGCCACCGCCGAGGGCAGCAGCAGCTGGCCCGACTCGGTGATCGACGCCCCGAAGCCGTAGCCGGCCTCGCGGGGTGTCTGCAGCAGCTGCGGCAGGAACCCGAACGACGCGAACATGCCGAAGCCGACGCAGCCGGCGACCACGTTGGACGTCCACACGCCGCGGCGCCGCATCATCTGCATGTCGATCATCGGGACCGGCACGCGGAGCTCGACCGCGACCCATGCGGCGCCCAGCACCACCGCGACCCCGAACAGGCCGAGGATCCGTCCCGATGTCCAGCCCCACTGGTTGCCCTCGCTCAGCGCGAGCAGCAGCGCGACCAGCCACCCTGCCAGCAGGAGGGCCGGGCCGACGGGCAGGCGGGCCGGCGTACGCACGGGCGACTCGGGCACGAACAGCAGTGCCGCCGCGGCTGCCGCGAGCGTCACGACCATCGGCAGCCAGAACAGCCCCTTGTAGCCCAGGGAGTCCACGATCGGTCCGGCGACCACGATGCCCACGCCGAAGCCCACCGCCGTCAGCGACGCGATCACGCTCAGCGCCATCGTCATGCGTTCGCGGAACTCGTCGCGGATGATCCCGAAGGACAACGGCAGCACCCCGCCGCCGATGCCTTGGAGCGCCCGCGCCGCGATCAGCCAGCCGATGCTCGGTGCGAGCGCAGCCGCCAGGGATCCGAGGGAGAGCACGACCAGCGCGATCACCAGCATCCGGACCTTGCCGACGACATCACCGATCCGGCCGAGCAGGGGAGTGCAGATCGACGCGGAGAGCAGGTACGCGGTGAGCACCCAGGTGACCGTCGTCTGCGAGGTGTGGAACTCGACCTGGATGGTGGCCAGGACAGGCACGATCAGCGACTGGAGCAGTGCGAACGACGACGCGGCCACGGCGAGCACGGCGAAGGTGATCTCGCGACGGCCACGGAGCCGGTTCAGGATTGATGGTTGCATGCGGCAACCAGCATCCCAGACCGGACCCTAAGCAGCGGCAAGGAGTACGACGGTCGAGACGAGCACGGCCAGCAGCAGCACCACGGCTGCCACCGTGGGGCCGAGGCTGGCGCTGACCCCGTCGATGTCGCCACGCCGGATCGCGGCGTCCGCGCGGCGGTAGCGGACAGTGCCGTAGCCGACGCCCACGGCACCCACCAGGATCAGCACGCCGCCCGCGACCAGGCTTGCGGCGGTGACCTCGCCGCCGTCGGCGAACCTGGCCACGGCGAGCCCGACCACGACGACGTTGGCGCTGGTGCGGAGCCACGCGAGCTGGGTGCGCTCGTTGGCGAGGTGGTCGCGCACGGTGCTCGACTCGGTCATCGCATCGCTCCTGGACTAAACATAGGTATTGCCTAGGTGTTGTGGTTCGATTCAGTCCATGATCTCGCGCCGCGCGGCCTCGGTCGGAACCGCCCTCGTCCTCTCGCTCGGACTGGTCTCGGCGTGCGGGGAGGATGACGACTCCGGTGGTGGGGGTGGCGGCGACACCACCCTGACCGTGTATGCAGCGGCGTCGCTCACCAAGACCTTCGAGCAGATCGGCACGGAGTTCGAGAAGGAGCACGACGGGGTGACGGTCGAGTTCAGCTTCGGCGGCTCGTCCGACCTGGTCTCACAGATCCAGGAGGGCGCCCCGGCGGACGTGTTCGCGTCCGCCGACGAGGCCAACATGGAGAAGCTGACCGGTGACGACCTGCAGGCCGACGACCCCCAGAACTTCGCGTCCAACACCCTCGAGATCGTCACGCCACCGGACAACCCGGCCGGGATCACGTCGTTCGCCGATCTGGCCAAGGACGGAGTCAACGTCGTGGTCTGTGCCCCGGAGGTGCCGTGCGGCGCGGCGACCGTCGAGGCGGAGGACGCCACCGGTGTGACCCTGACCCCGGTGAGCGAGGAGCAGTCGGTCACCGACGTGCTCGCCAAGGTGACCTCCGGTGAGGCGGACGCCGGGCTCGTCTACGTCACGGACGTGGCAGCGGCGGGAGACGCGGTGCACGGCGTACCGTTCCCCGAGTCCAGCGACATCGTGAACACCTACCCGATCGTGGCGCTCGAGGACTCGAAGAACGGCGACCTGGCTCAGGACTTCGTGGACCTCGTGCTCAGCGACACCGGGCAGGCCATCCTCGAGGAGGCCGGCTTCGCCCAGTCATGACCCCGGCCAGGACCGAGCTCGGTCGGTCACCACGCAGCGGCCCGTCGGGTTGCCTCGATGGGTCTACGTCCCGGCACTGGTCGGGGCGGCGTTCGTGCTGCTCCCGCTCGTCGCGATCGTGGCCAAGGTCGACTGGAGCAACTTCGGATCACTGATCACGTCGGAGGGTTCGCGCGCGGCGTTCTGGCTCAGCCTGAAGACCTCGACCGCGAGCACGGTGCTCTGCATCGTGTTCGGGGTCCCGATGGCCCTGATCCTGGCCCGCCGTGACTTCCCCGGCCTCGGCGTCCTGCGCTCCCTGGTGCTCCTGCCGCTGGTGCTGCCGCCGGTCGTGGGCGGGTTGGCGCTGCTCTACACGTTCGGGCGGCGGGGCCTGCTGGGCTCGGAGCTGGACGCTCTCGGCATCCAGGTCGCCTTCTCGACGATCGCGGTGGTGATGGCCCAGACCTTCGTGGCCATGCCGTTCCTCGTGGTGTCGCTCGAGGGGGCGCTGCGGACGGCGGGACAGCGCTACGAGATCGTCGCGGCGTCGCTCGGCGCCGGCCCGACGACGGTGTTCCGCCGGATCACGGTGCCGTTGGTGCTTCCGGGGCTGCTCTCCGGTGCGGTGCTGTCGTTCGCGCGGTCCCTGGGCGAGTTCGGCGCCACCATCACGTTCGCGGGCAGCCTGCAGGGCCGCACCCGGACCCTCCCGCTGGAGATCTACCTCCAGCGCGAGACCGATCCCGACGCCGCGGTCGCGCTCTCCCTGGTCCTGGTCGTCGTCGCAGTGCTGGTCATCGGGCTGGCCCGGCAGAGCCGGAGCGTCCTGTGACCTTCTCGATGCACTGCGTGCTTCCCGAGCGGAACGTTGACATTGCCGTCGACGTCGCGGCTGGGGAGACCCTGGCGCTGCTCGGTCCCAACGGGTCGGGCAAGTCCACCGCGCTCGACGTGGTTGCCGGACTCGTGGTGCCCGCTTCAGGCCGGGTCGAGCTGGACGGCCGAGTGCTGACGGACGTCGGCCTTGGCCGGCCGGGCATCCGGGTGCCCCCGCACGCCCGCCGTACGGCGCTGCTGGGGCAGGAGCCGCTGCTCTTCCCGCACCTCGATGCCGTCGAGAACGTCGCGTTCGGCCCCCGCAGCGCCGGTACGCCGCGCGCGACCGCCCGTCGGGAGGCCCAGCGCTGGCTGGACGAGGTCGGAGTGGGGGAGCTCTCGCGGCGCCGACCGGCTCAGCTCTCGGGCGGCCAGGCGCAACGGGTCGCGGTGGCCCGGGCGCTTGCGGCTGACCCGGCGCTGCTCCTGCTCGACGAGCCGATGGCCGCGCTCGACGTCGCGGTGCTGCCCGCGCTGCGGCAGACGCTCCGGCGCGTGCTCGCCGATCGGACGGTTGTGTTCGTCACCCACGACCCGCTCGACGCGCTGCTGCTCGCGGACCGGGTGGTGGTGCTGTCGGACGGACGGGTGGTCGAGCAGGGGACCTCGTCGGAGGTGCTCTCGCGGCCTCGGTCACCGTTCGCAGCGCGGCTTGCCGGACTCAACCTGGTGGCCGGCACGTGGCGCGACGGCCACGTCGAGTCGCCCGACGGTGTGAGTGTGCACGGGCTCGTCGTCGGCGAGGCTCCGGCTCCGGAGGCGGGTGCGATCGCGACGTTCCGGCCCTCCGCCGTCGCCGTCTTCCGGGAACCTGTCGAGGGCAGTCCGCGCAACTCGTTCCTCGTGACGATCACGGAGATCGAGCCGCTGGCGGACCTGATCCGGGTGCACGCCGGGGCTCTGCACGCGGACGTCACCGTGCAGGCGGCGGCCGAGCTGAACCTCGAGGCCGGGCTCGTGGTGACGTTCTCCGTGAAGGCGACCGAGGTGTCGGTCTACGCGCGCTGAGTCAGCGCAGCGCCAGCACGACGTAGGTCACCGCCAGGGCGATAGCCACCGCGCCGAGCAACAGTCGAAGCGCACGTTCGGGCGCCAGGTGCGACCAGCGGGCACCCAGATAGCCGCCCGCGAGCCCGCCGACACCGGCGGCCAGGCCGATCGACCAGTCAGGTGCGATCGAGCCGTCGACGCCCTGCGCGATGACCGCGAACGTGATGGCGCCAGCCACGGACGTCACGAACGTCGAGGCGAGCGCGGCCGGCGCGACGTCGGCGACCCGCATTCCCCGGCCCACCAGGATCGGCGCCAGGATCGAGCCGCCACCGATGCCGTACACGCCGCCGAGGACGCCGACCGCGAACGACAACGCGACCAGGGCGGGAGTGTTCGGTGCCAGGGCGCCGCTCGTCTCGGCGCCCTGCCGGATCGTCCGAACCACGAGCCAGCTGCCCAGCGCGAGGAGCACGACGGCGGCGACCAGCCGAAAGGCCCGCACGTCGGGGACCAGCCAGACCCGGACACACGCGCCGACGACCACGCCCGGCACGGTGCCGCACAGCAGTCGGCCGACGAGGGAACTGCGAAGTGTGGCGCGGTGGCGGAGCAGTGCGCCCGGTCCGGCTACCACGTTGTAGAGCAGGTTGGTGGGAGTGACCGAGGGGTTCGGGACCTTCAGCAGGTCGAGCTGGACGGGCAGGAGGAACACCGCCCCGGAGACGCCGACCGGCGTGGTCACCAGCGCGATCGCGAAACCGCAGAGGAGTGCGATGAGCGGCTCCGGCACGAAGTCGAACTTAGTGTCCCGTCCCGGAAGTCCTCGCGCGTTTCGCGCGTCCATGACACGCGTCTCGCGGCGTTGCCGTCACTCGCTGGACGGCCAAGTACGGCGTCGTTCCGGCGCCTTGCGATGCACGCACCCTGCAGACGCCAACCGTGCAAGGACTTCCGGGACGGAACACTAAACTGCGCCCGTGGCGGAGTATCTGCGCATCGGCGAGGTGGCCCAGGCGGTCGGCGTCAGCGTCGACACGCTCCGGCGCTGGGAGGCCGAAGGCCGCGTCACCTTCGAGCGCCAGCACAACCAGCGCGTGCTGGCCGCCGAGAACCTGGCGCCGCTGATCGCCACGCTGTCCGGGTCGTCCGCCACGTCGAGCGCCCGCAACCGGCTGGCCGGGATCGTGGTCGCGGTCAAGCGTGACGGCGTCATGGCGCAGGTGGAGCTCGCCTGTGGCGACTACCGGATCGTGTCGCTGATGAGCCGGGACGCGGCCGACGAGCTGGGGCTCGAGGTGGGCAGGGCGGCGACCGCGGTGGTGAAGGCGACGAACGTGATCGTCGAGGTGGGTCAGGCGACGACGAGGTAGCGCTCGTCGCTGATCGGCCCGCCCCAGTAGATGTCCTCGTCGATCCGGTATGTCGACGGCGTGCGTCCGGCGCCTCGGAGCAGGTCCTCGGTCTGCGCGGCGGTGAGGCCGGTGCCCGTGTGCCAGAACCCCTCGACCACGACGAGACGGCCTCGCGGATCGAGAAGGCTGATCCAGTTCTCGAGCGCCTGTGGCTGGTCGGGCAGCGCCCAGAGCACGTGACGGCAGAGCACGACGTCGTACGCCGCCCGCTCGAGCGGCGGGTCGGCGGCGTCAGCCAAGGTGAAGGTGACCCCGTCCCGGCCCGCCGCCTTGTCCCGGGCCCGAATGATCATCTCGGGCGAGAAGTCGACGCCGTCAACGGCGTACCCGGCGTCGGCGAGCAGGACGCTCAGCGTGCCGGTCGCGCAGCCGAGGTCGGCGATCCGAGCGGGCGGTGAGGGCAGGTGCGTGGTCAGGAGCTCCAGCCAGGCGGAGCGCGTTGCAGGGTCGCGCAGCCCGTGGTCGGGCTCGTCGTCGAACGTCGCGGCCGCCGCGTCCCACAGCTCACTCACCTCATCGACCCTAGGCGCCTTCCAGAATGACACCGGCGAAAGTAGGCGATTGATGACCACGACGAGGCCCGTCTCCCGCGGAGAGGTGATGGCGGCGGAGGCGCTCATTGAGCGTTCCGAGGTCATGGGCCGCCCCGTCCGCCCCGAAATCCTCGAGGCCGCGCGGAAAGTGCTGCGTCTTTGGGACGAACAGCGTGGAGGCTCAGAAGCCGATCGGCAACCCGGCGTAGTTCTCGGCGAGGCCGGTCGCGCCGGCTTCGCTGCTCGTGACCCAGCGGAGCTGGGAGAGCTGGAGCTGCTCCTCGAACGGGTCGCCGGTGGCGTGCAGCATCGTGGTCATCCACCAGGAGAAGTGGGTGCAGCGCCAGACCCGGCGGACCGCGGTGTCGGCGTAGGAGTCGGCGAGGGTCGCGTCGTCCTTGCGCAGCCAGGCAACCAGTGCGGGGGCGAGCAGGGCGACGTCGGCCACGGCGAGGTTGAGCCCCTTGGCGCCGGTCGGCGGGACGATGTGAGCGGCGTCGCCGGCCAGGAAGAGCCGACCGTGCCGCATCGGGGTCTGTACGAACGACCGCATCGGCAGCACCGAGCGGTCGGTGATCGGTCCGGTCTGGAGCGTCCAGCCGTCCAGGTCGAACCTCGTGGCGAGCCCCTCCCAGATCCGGTCGTCGGACCAGTCGTCGAGGGACGTGTCGTTGGGCACCTGCAGGTAGAACCGCGACACCGACGACGAGCGCATCGAGTGCAGCGCAAAACCGTCCGGGTGCCACGCGTAGATGAGCTCGTCGGTGGACGGCGCCACGTCGGCGAGGATTCCGAGCCAGGAGTACGGATAGGTCCTGTCCCACGTCTGCGGATCCAGTACGGCGCCCCGTGACGGCCCGAACGACCCGTCACAGCCGACCACGACGTCGGCCCGCAGCCGTACGTCGTCGCCGTCCCTGGTGAAGGTGATCGACGGCTCTTCGGTCTCGAGATCGTGCAGCGCCGTGTCCCCGACCTCGTAGTGCACGACCTGTCCGCGCTCGCGGGCCGCCGCGACCAGGTCCTTCTGCACCTCGGTCTGGCCGTAGACCCACACCGACCGCCCGGTCAGGTCGACGAAGTCGAGGTGGTGTCGTTCGCTGTGCCCACGGTCGTGCCACTGCAGGTGGATGCCGCGATGCTCGTCGCCCTCGCGCTCGAGTCGCCCGCCGAGTCCGACCTCGCTCAGCAGGTCGACCGTGGATTGTTCGAGGATGCCCGCACGGATCCGGGACGCGACGTACTCCTCCGACCGGCTCTCGACCACCACCGATTCGATGCCCTCGCGGTCGAGCAGGTGCGCGAGCAGCATCCCGGCCGGCCCGGCGCCGACGATCGCGACCTGGGTGCGCTCCTCCGGCATGGCAGCAGTACATCGTCACGGTGCGACCGTGGGCGAGGGCGGTTCTACTCAGCGGAAGGCTCGGACTCGAGGATCTCCTTGAGCCGGACCATCTCCTCGGCGATGTCCGCGTCGAGCCACGTGCGCAGGAACGGGTCCGCGACGAAGCGCCACGGCGCGAAGAAGCGGAAGCGCTCGGTGTGCACGACCAGCGTCCCGTCCGGAGTCTCGCTCAGCTCGAACCCGCCGTCGAAGGTGAGGATCAAGCGCGAGGGGAAGGTCGGGATGCTGCGATAGGCCACCGAGAGCCCGTCCACCACGAGCTCCAGCGACACCGGTGGGCCGGGGATGCCGCGGAGCTTGCCGCCGTGGCGCATGAAGATGCGATCACCATCGCGTCGCGACTCGAGGACGCGACCGATCTTCCAGTCGGCCGTCTTGTAGCGCTCGAGGTCGGTGACGAACTCGAGGATCGCCTGGGGCGGCCTGCGCACCAGCGCCTCCGCGACCCCCTCGATCATCGGGCGAGGCTACCGTTGGTCCGCGGCGATCTCCTGCGCCAGCTCGATCGCCCGGACCGCTAGCGGCGACAGGGTCCGGCCGGCGGGCCAGTGCAGGTAGAGCTCGCGGGTCGGTGTGGGGTCGAGGGCGTGGACCCGAAGGCGGTCGTCGCCGAAGGCACTCGCGACCGCGAGCTTGGGGAGCACCGCGATCCCGAGGCCGCTGCGCACCATCGAGAGCAGCGTCTCGTTGCTCGCACTGCGGAAGACGATCCGCGGTTGCGCTCCACTCTGCTGCAGGCGCTCCTCCATCCGCGGCTGGTCGCAGGTCGCCGGCCACGCCACCATCGCCCTGTCGTCGAGCTCCGACAGCGGCACCGGGCCATCGGGGAAGTCGCCGGGACGGGCGACGAGCAGGTAGGGATCGTCCAGCAGCCTGGTCGACTCGACGTCGTCATCGACCTGCCCGTCGTAGAAGAGCAGGTCGAGGTCGCCCATCCGGGGATCATCGGGCTCCTCCTCGGACAGTCGCACCTCGCAGTCAGGGTGCTCCGCGCGCAGCCTGTTGACCAGCGTGGGGAGGATGACGGTCGAGACGCTCTGGAAGGTGCCGATGTCGATGCGGCCGCTGCCGGCCCGGAACCGCTCGATGGCATCGGCGAGTCCGTCCGCGCCGGTCAGGAGCTGCCGGCCGTGCTGGAGCACGAGCTGGCCAAGGGGCGTCAGCAGCACGGCTCGAGGACCGCCCGGGCGGTCGAAGACTGAACCCCCCACGGTGCGCTCCAGCGCGGCGATCTGCTGGCTCACCGTCGACTGCGTGTACCCGAGCCGGTCCGCCGCCCTGCCGAAGGTGCCCTCCTCGGCGATCGCGGCCAGAGCCCGCAGGTGTCGCAGCTCGAGGTGCACGCCTCACATGATAACTCTGAGCGATCATCTTGATCGATAACAATCGCTTTTCTCGAATATCAAATCTTCCTAGCGTGGCTGTCCTGACCCATACGGAAGGGACTTCGAGATGGCGGTCTTGGCAACAGACCCCGTGACCTCGCCGGTCGGCGGGCACAGTTCAACCCCACTGCTCGTCGCGGCGTTGGGGACCGTGTACGTCGCGTGGGGGTCCACCTACCTCGCGGTGCGCCTCATGGTCGACGAGATGCCCGCCGTCCTCGGGTCCGGCACTCGCGCCCTGGCCGCGGGCGGGCTGATGGCCGCCGGGCTGGTCGCTTGGGGTGGCCTGCGGAGGCTGCGGGTGACCCGAGCCGAGCTCGCCGGGTGTGCGCTCCTCGGCCTGCTGATGCCGGCGCTGGGGCAGGGAGTCGTGGCGATCGCGGAGGACGAAGGCGCACCCTCGGGACTCACCGCGCTGCTCATTGCCGCGGTGCCGCTGTGGGTCGCCTGCATCCGAGCGCTGTCCGGCGACCGTCCGTCCGCCCGGACGCTCGCCGGCGTGCTGGTCGGGTTCGGGGGAGTCGCCGCCCTCATCGCCGGCCATGGTCTCGGCCGCGGCGTGCCGATCGGGTCGCTGCTTCTCGTCGTACTGGCCAGCGTCTCCTGGGCCTGCGGCTCGTGGCTCCATCCACACCTGCGACTGCCGGCCGACCCGTTCACCGTCGTCGTCTACGAGATGCTGATCGGTGGCGCCCTTCTCTGTGCCACGGGCCTTGCTCGGGGCGACCACTTCTCGGCCGGTTCGTACTCGGCCCGGGCGTGGTCCGCCTGGGGCTTCCTGGTCCTCGTCGGGTCCATCCTCGGGCTGACCGCCTACAACTGGCTGCTCCGATCGACGAGCGTGTCGGTGGTCACCACCTACGCCTACGTCAACCCGGTCATCGCTGTCTTCCTGGGTTGGCTCATCCTCCGCGAAGCACTGGCTGGTGGAACGCTCGTCTGCGCCGTCGTCGTCGTGGCCGGGGTCGCTCTGGTCGTGGCAGGAGAGGAGCGCAAGACGGAGGTCGCGCGATGAGCACCTACGCGCTGATCCACGGAGCCGGTGACGGCGGCTGGTACTGGCACCTCGTCGAAGCCGAGCTGCGGGCCTTGGGTCACCACACCGTGGCGCCCGACCTGCCGGCCGACGACGACGACGCGACCCTGAGCGACTACGCCGAGGTCGTCATCGCCGCTCTCGAGGACACCGACGACGAGGTGATCGTCGTCGGCCAGTCCTTCGGAGCGTTCACAGCACCGCTCGTCGCCGAGCGGCTGCCGGCCGCCGGGCTGGTGCTGGTGGCCGGCATGGCGCCGCGTCCGGGCGAGACGCCGGACGACTGGTGGGCGAAGACCGGGTACGCCGAGGCTGCTTCGGAGCAGGCCGCCATCGATGGCGGGCTGACGGGCAACGAGGACCCGCTCGTGTGCTACTACCAGGACGTTCCTGAGCAGCTCGCCAGGCAAGCGCTCGCCAACGAGCGTGCGCATCCGTCCTCGGCCGCGGGCGCACAGCCGTGGCCGCTCGACCGATGGCCGGACGTGTACACCCGCTTCGTGCTGTGCACAGAGGACCGCCTGTTCCCTGCGGCCTTCATGCGGAGGGTCGTCCTCGACCGGCTGGGCGTCGTACCCGACGAGCTCGCGAGCGGTCACTGCTCCGCGCTGGGCCACCCCCATGAGCTGGCGCAGCTGCTGGCCGGCTATCAGTTCCGATGAGCGGCTACTCCTGCCCGAACGGATGGGTGAGGTGGTAGCGCTCGACCACGTCGTCCAGCCACGGCGCGTCGCCCATCTCCAGGCCGTGCTCGGCCGCCAGCGCCGCGATCGCCTCGGGGTCGGGCGGGCCGGCGGCCGCCGCCTCGCTGACGCTCCAGAAGAAGTGCTCGAACCCGGCCGGGCTGATCACCTCGATCATGCGCGCGGGTGAGGGGCCGGCGTTCCACATCGTGTGCAGCTCACCGCGCGGCTTGGTGATGTAGCCGCCCGGGCCGAGCACCACCTCGCGGTCGCCGGAGCGGAAGCCGATCTCGCCCTCGGTGACGATCGAGTACTCGTCCTCGAGAGTGTGCTTGTGCGGTGGTACGCAAGCGCCGACGGGGAACGGGTGCTCCACGATCGAGACCATCCCGTTGGTCTGCTCGCCCATCAGCTTGAAGACCACCCCGATGGTGCCGAGATTGCCCTCCTTGCCGGCACCCGGCTGAACGACGGTCAGCTCGGGGACTTCGACACGGTCCGACATGGCGGCCTCCTGCGAAATTCGTCATACACTGATGTTCTTCGAATATTCCACCCTGTCCCAGGAGCGTGTCAACACTTTGAGCGAACAGATGCGTTCTCCGAAATCGCGTGCCTACCGCAAGGTGAAGCGGGCCGACGAGGAGCAGCGGACCCGGACCCGGATCGTTGACGCTGCCGAGGCGCTGCACGGCTCCGTGGGGCCTGCACATGCCACCATCTCGGCGATCGCCGAGCGAGCTGGGGTCACCAGGGCGACGGTCTACCGGCACTTCCCCGACGACGAGACGCTGTTCCTCGCCTGCTCCGGCCAGTGGTTGTCGCGGCAGACCCTGCCGGACCCCGAGGCCTGGCGCGCGATCGCCGACCCCGCGGAGCGGCTCCGGGCCGGCGTCGCCGACCTGTACAGGTACTTCCGCCGGGGCCACGACATGCTCGCGAACATCGAGCGGGATGCGGCCGTCGTACCCGACCGGGTGCGTGGTGCCCGGCTGGCCATGGAGAAGCTCTGGCGGGAGACCCTGCTGCGCGGGCTGCCCGGCGAGCGCCGGGCCACGGTGCGGGCGGCGGTCGGGCACGCGACGTCGTTCGGCACCTGGCGTTCGCTCTGTCTCGGCCAGGGGCTCTCCGACCGGGCCGCGGTCGGGCTGATGGTCGCGATGGTGCTCGCCGCGGGTCGCCGTTCTCCGAAATAGCGCAGCCAGGTGACAGTCTCGGCAGCTACGAACCGGGGGTGCTCAGGTCGTCTCGATCCCGGCGAGGTAGGAGTGCACGGCCGAGATGGCCACGGATCCCTCGCCGACCGCCGACGCCACCCGCTTGACCGATCCGGCGCGTACGTCTCCGACTGCGAACACGCCAGGAACCGAGGTCACGAACCCGTCATGCGTGACCACGAAACCCTTGGTGTCGAGCTCGACGCCCGCGTCGAGCAGTGCGGTCGTGCAGGGCTCTGCGCCGATCAGCAGGAACAGGGCGGCCGCGTCGAGATCCACGTCGCGGTCGAGCGCGTGGTCACGCCAGGTCAGCGCGGTGAGCCGGTTGGTGCCGTGGACCGCGGAGAGCTCCGAACGAGGATGCACGGTGATGCGTTCGTGGTGCGTGAGGCGCTGCGCGAGGTAGTTCGACATCGTCTCGTGGAGGTCTTCACGGCGGATCAGGACGTGGACGTGGCCGGCCTGCCGAGCCAGGAAGAGGGCCGCCTGGCCGGCCGAGTTGGCCCCACCGACGACCACGGCGTTCCGCCCGGCCACCACCGCGGCCTCGAGCTGGCTCGCGGCGTAGTAGACACCGCGCCCTTCGAGGTCCGCGAGGCCGGGCAGGTCCAGGCGCCGGTATCGGACCCCGCTGGCGATGACCACAGCCGAGGCCACGACGTCCACCTCGTCGTCGAGCCGGACGCGGAACTCGCCGCCGGGCAGCGTCGCCAGCCCGGTGACGGCGCGGGGTGACACCAGCCTCGTCCCGAACTTGACGGCCTGCAGCATCGCGGACCGTGCCAGCTCGACCCCGGACACGCCACGGGGGAACCCGAGGTAGTTCTCGATCCGCGACGAGCTTCCGGCCTGGCCGCCGATGGCGACGTCCTCGACGACGACCACGTCCAGTCCTTCGGAGGCGCCGTAGACGGCGGCGGCCAGCCCCGCGGGTCCGGCGCCCACCACCAGCAGGTCGCACCGGGAACCGTCGGAGACGCTCCACAGGTCGATGCCGAGCGCGCTCGCCAGGTCGCGGGTCGTCGGTGCGTTCATCACGCGGCGCTCCCCGGTCACGACGGCGGTGCCCGCCTCGGGCAGCGCACTGGTCTCCTCCAGCTCTGTCCACGCCGGCGCATCGGAACGCAGCACGGTCCGGTACGGGATCTGGTTTCGCTCGGCGAAGTCCCGCAGTCGGTGCAGATCGGGATCGTCGTCGTCGCCAGCGAGGACCAGACCGCCCTCACCCAACCGCCTGAGCAGAGTCCGCCGGGCGTCCAGTGCGGCGAGCAGGACGTCGCTCAGCTCTCCCGAGATCTCCACGAGCCTGCGGAGCTGCTCCACCTGCACCCGGAGCAGCGTCGTCCCGTCCATGGCCACGCCGGGGAGGAAGGCTCGCTGCCCCATCAGCATGCCCAGCTCGCCGACGAAGTCGCCTTCCTCGATCACGAAGACGACGCGGTCGTCGCGGCGGTCGATGAGCAGGACTCCGCCGGTGAGGACGAGGTTCAGGTGGTAGGCGTCGCCGGCGTCCCAGAGCAGCTCGCCGGGCTCAGGGTGCAGCACCTCACCGGCCGACCGCAGCATCTCCAGCTCGGCCTCGCTGAACTCCGGCCAGGCTAAAGCGTCGACCCCGTCGTGAAGACGAGACGAGTAGAGGGTCCGCTCGTCGGGCAGTCGAGCGCTGCTCACACGGTGTTCCTCCGGTCCGGCGCGCGGGCTGCCGGCGAGCCGATGCTGCCGAGGCCGCCGGTGACCAGGGTCATCGGACGACCTCGTAATGAAGGTGGGTCACGCCCGGTGCGGGGACGACTTCAACCAGGCGGAGCCGCACGTGGTGCGGCAGCTCCTGGAAGAACCGCCTGCCGGCGCCGAGCAGGACCGGGACCTGATGCAAGATGAACTCGTCGACGAGCTGCGCCTCGAGCGCGCAGGTCAGCACGCCACCGCCCATCAGGCCGACGTCCTTGCCAGCGGCTGCGTCGCGCGCTGCGACGATGGCGTCCTCGATCCCGGTGGTGATGAGCGTCTGCCGCTCGCTCACCTCCGCCGGCCGGTGGCTGAGCACGAACAGCTTCGCGGTCGGGTGTGGACTGCCGCCCCCGAACTGGTCGGAGTCGTCGTAGGTGTTCCGGCCGGCCACGATCGCGCCGAGCCGCCCGGCCACGCCGTCGAACACCCGCGCACTCGGCTCGCTCAACCGGAACCCGTCGAACACCTGGCTGGGTACGTCGCCGTCGCCGTACCAGTCGAAGAGCATCGATGCGTCGCCCAGCCCCCTGCCGGGACCAGGGTCGCGTCCGGTGATGAAGCCGTCGACCGAAACCGCGTGCCCACCGACCACCTTGCTCATCGTCGACTCCTTCCCGAGGGGACGGAAACGACACTAGGGCGAGGGCTGCGTCGGGCTCTTGAACAATTCGCGCATTAGACAGGCGGCATCGGGGTTGGGGCGCCGCCGAAAAAGCTCGATATGCCGCCTGTTGTCCACCGATCGGCCGAGGTCGGCCCTCTTCCACAGGAAGGACCGTCGCCGGCAACGCGGGCCGCGTTGATGGAAATCATCAACGCCATGTCCGACGCTCCAACCCCCATTCGCGGCCGAAGTCCAGGTGCCAACTGGAAGCAGGTCACACACGGGTCCACGTCCAGGCCGACTCCTCGGCTATCGGAGACCTCGCCGGCTGGCAGCTGCTGCTTCCGGCGCACGCATGCTTCACGCATCTCACCGGAGCTGCAGTTCGAGGCTGGTGGCTACCTCCGTACCCGGTGGCACTGCCGGTGTTTGTCAGCCTTGCGCAGTCCGACCCTCGGCCCATGCGAGCGGGCATTCACACCATCCGCCTCGCACGGCCGGCAGTCTTCGACGTCGTAGACGGCGTGCGGTCGCGTCGCCGGTCGAGATCCTGCCGGCATGTGCGCACAACCTCGGCATCGTCGACCTGGTCGTGCTGCTGGACGGCGCCGCGTTCGCGGGAGACATCGACCTGGCCGAACTCGCAGTGGCCCTCCGCACGATGCGTCGTCGCCGCGGCCTGGTGCGTCTGCGTCAGGCACTGGCAATGGCCGATTCACGATCGGAGTCCCCGTGGGAAACCCTGCTCAGGTTGCTGCTCGTCGTCTGCGGCGTCGCAGTGCAGCCGCAGTACGACGTCCCCGGTCCTCACGGACCGCTCGCCCGCGCCGACCTCTGGGTGATCGGCACCAGCACGCTGCAGGAGTACGACGGCGAGGTCCATCTGCCCCGTGCCCAGCAGAAGCGGGATCTGCGAAGGCTGCGTCGCCTTGATGCTGAGCACTGGACGCGTCACGGCTACACGGATGACGACGTGCTCCACCGAGCGGTGGGCATCCTGTGCGATGCCGACCGCGCCATGGGCCGCGAGCACCTGCCCGAGCGGGTCCGACCGTGGCATGACTTGATCAGGCAGTCGCTGTTCACACCTGCCGGCCGAGCGCAATTTGCCCGGCGACTCGAGGGCAAGAAGTCGGCCTGACGCTAAGAGGCGGCATCGGGCGCGTACTGCGGCTGTCAGGGGTCGATCTCCCGCCTGTTTCCGGTCCTTCAGCCGCCGTCGCGCATGGCGATCAGACCCGGGATCACACCCAGGTACGCCGTGCCGTCCGGGCCGAGCGCGAGGCCCGCGTAGTTGTTGTTGTACGCCGGGCCGGCGCCGGCGAGCACCTGCCAGACGACCCGGCCGGTGCGGTAGTCGAGCGCGGTCCAGTACCACGGGTCGGTGAGGTCGCCGGTGGGCTTGGTGTAGGCGTAGATCAACCCGGTGGCGAGCGAGAGCTTGGGGACGACGGAGGGCGCCGAGACCGAGGAGTTCGTCCACACGAGCCTGCAGCCGCGGCCGTTGAGCTTGAGGTCGACGCGGGCGAAGCCGGGGACGGTCGACTGACCCAGGAGGACCGACGCCGGCCCGGTGTAGCCGTAGTTGTTCTCCACGATCAGCGAGCGGCCGGCGCCGATGAGGGAGTTCTCCGTGGCGCTGCCGCCGCGGCCGAAGACCGGGACCGAGCACACCGTCCGCGTCCGGGCGTCTACGGCGGTGCGGTAGACGACGACGTTCATCGGGTCGGCGTTGTCGGTGATCGCGACGTACCCGCCCGGCAGCACGGTCGGGGTGGTGCCGGTGCCGTCATCGACCTGGCCCGGCTTCACCGGGCCGCCCGAGGGGTAGGCAACGCGACCAGTCGACCACCGGCAGGCCTCCCCGCTCGTGCGACAGCCGATAGAGGCGGCGATTGGTCGCGACGTACGCCTCGCCGTGCGAGCCCACCGCGATGGAGTTCTCGATCTGTCCCTCGGCGCCGTTGCCCAGGCGGATCATCCGCACGCGGCCGGTACGCAGCGACAGGGTGCCGACGACGCCGTTCTTCTTGGTCACGAACCACAGCAGCCCGTCGGTGCCGGGCAGCCCCGAGTTGAGCACCTCGCCCGGGCGGAGCAGCCCGGACAGGTTGAACTGCTTCTTTAGCACCAGCGTCGTCGCGCCTGACCTTGACGACGAGGAACCGCCCGTCCGCCGTGCCGATCACCGCGCGGCCGTGGTGGTCGAGGTAGAAGTACGCGCCGCCGCTGAACCCCTGGAACGGGTTCGTGCCGCTCCCGACGGAGTCGGCGATCGTGCCCGGCAGGGGGAGCTGGTCGATCACGTCGAGGGTCCCCGGGTCGACGAGGTTCAGAGCCCGCGTCACGCCGACGCACACCGACACGATCCGGCCGCGCCGGTCGAACGCGATCGACCCGCAGACGCCGTTGATGCTCGCCGACAGTGTCTGGGGCGCGATCCCGAGCGGCCCCGGTCGCTGGTAGGTGTCGGTCTGCCACCCGTCGTTGTGGATGCTCGAGTCGCCGTTGGCCGCCATGAAGGGGTTGCGCTTCACGTGCGGTACGCCGCGGATGGACTGAGTCGTCGCGGGGGTGCCGACGTACGCCGGCGCGGTGGTCGGCGTCGACGGCACCGGGATCACTACGCCGTCGCCGGTGGCGACCGCGGGCGCAGCGGCGAGGGTCGCCAGTAGCGCGACGCGAGCGAACGACGGAGCACAGGGCGAAGATATCGACATGGACCGGCCCCGACCCGAGGACGCCATCGGCTTCCTGACCGCCTGGGCGGCGGCGCAGCAGCGCTGGTCGGACACTGTCGAGCGCGCGCGAGGACTGCCGGAGGAGCAGCTGAACCAGAACGTCGATGGGGAGTGGTCGTTCGTCCAGACGCTGCGGCACCTGCTGTTCGTCACGGACTCCTGGGTCAGCCGCGGGATGCTCGGCGTACCCGCGCCGCACCACCCGCTGGGCCTGCCGCCGACGGGCATGAAGGCCGTCAGGGATCTCGACCTCGACGCCCGCCCGAGCCTGGCGGAGGTCCTCGCGCTCCGCGCGGAGCGGACCCGCTTGGTCGAGCGCGTGATGACGCTGCTGACCGACGCCGAGCTGGACGAGGAGCGGAGAGTCTCCGGCCCCGGCCACCCTCGCGCGGGAGTGTGGCCGGTCCGCCGGTGCGCCACCGCCGTGGTGAGCGAGGAGTGGCGGCATCGCGACTATGCCGAACGTGACCTAGGCGACTCGTGGCTGGCGACGTAGCCGTCAGGACCTCGTTCCCGGCCGGGCGGGACAGCGCACTGTGGACACGGGAATCTCCTCGGCGCGAGATTGGGCGTCATGGTCGAGCACCACGACGTCCTCGTGGTCGGCGGCGGCCAGGCCGGCCTGGTGATGAGCTGGCACCTCCAGGAGCGCGGCTTCTATCACGTGGTGCTGGAGCGCGCCCCGTGGGCGCTAGCGGTGGCGGTCGGAGCGGCGGGACTCCCTGATGTTCCAGTTCACCAGCAACCGTCTGACCCTTCCGGGTCTCCCGTACGACGGCCTCGACCCGGACGGCTTCGCCCACCACACGGAGGTGCTCGGCGCATCGAGCAGTACCACCGGCTATCGACGCGCCGGTCCGCGAGCAGACGGGCTTCGAGCGCCTCGCCCCGCACCTGGACGGCTGGGAGCTGACCACCTCCTCCGGTCCCGTCCGGGCCCGTGCCGTGGTGTCCGCGATCGGTCCCTTCCAGCGACCCCGGTCCCTCGGATGGCCCGCAACCTGGCCCCCGACGTCTACGAACTGCACGCGACCGGCTACCGCAACCCGGACCAGCTGCCGGACGGCGGTGTGCTGGTCGTGGGGGCGGGCGCATCGGGCCTCCAGGTCGCCGAGGAGCTGCTCGAGTCCGGCCGTGCCGTCCACCTGTCGGTGTCGGGGCACCGGCGGATGCCGCGCCGCTACCGCGGCCACGACCTGTTCTGGTGGCTCGAGCGCTGGGGTTTCCTCGACCGGACCCGCGACGAGTGGCCGGACGGGCGGATGCCGCCCAGCCTGGTCGTCACCGGCGTGGGCGGCGGACACGACATCGACGTCAGGCGGATCCGGGCGGACGGCGCCGTCGTCATGGGTCATCTGGTGCGGTGTCGACGGACAGCACCTCACGTTGCGGAGGTCGCCGAGCCGCTGGTCGCCGCCGCCGACGAGGTCCACGACGACTTCGTGGCGCGCGCAGAGGAGGAGATCGCACGTCTCGGACTGGACCCGTCTCCCGACGACCGGGACCTCGCACCGCGAACGACAGTGCCCGCCGTGCCCGACCTCCACCTCACGTCCGCGGGCGTCACGCAGTGTGGTGTGGTGCACCGGTACGACTACCACTTCGCCCACGATGGACCCCATGCTCGACCCGGACGGAGCGCCGAGCAGGAGCGTGGGCTGACCTCGGCCCGTGGCCTCTACTTCCTGGGCCTGCACTGGATGCACACGTTCGGCTCCGGGCTGTTCTCAGGAGTCTCGAACGACGCTGCGCTGCTGGCCGAGCACATCGTGGCCAACGGCGGGCCGGTCCCCAGCCGGCGCTACGAAGGCGGGGCAGGTCAGGCGGGCTGGGCGTCCTTGCGCCGCACCGCGCGGCTGAGCTTCCTCAGCTGGCTGCCCAGGTTGCGGCGGTTGGTCTCCTCGACCCAGCCGTCGGGGAACGACAGGCGGATGACCCGGTGCCAGGCCGAGCCGACCTGCCGGACCAGCGGGCGGGTGTTGTAGCTGAGCCCGTAGCGCTGGAAGAGGTCCTCGACCTCGGGCGCGATCTCGGAGTAGCGGTTGCTCGGCAGGTCCGGGAAGCAGTGGTGCTCGATCTGGTGCGAGAGGTTGCCGGTCATCAGGTGCATGAACGGGCTGCCGGAGATGTCGGCCGAGCCGAGCATCTGGCGGACGTACCACTCGCCCTTGGTCTCGTTCTCGTCGAGCACCTCGAGCTCGAAGGTCTCGACACCCTCGGGGAAGTGGCCGCACATGATCACCGAGTGGCTCCACACGTTGCGGGTCAGGTTCGCGACGGCGTTGGCGGCCAGCGTGCGGCGGAAGCCCTTGCCGGACAGGGCCGGGTGCACGACGTAGTCCTTGACGACCTGCTTGCCCATCTTGCGCAGCATGCCGCGCAGCCGGACCTTGGTCTCCGCCGGCATCCCCTTCTTGCCGCGGATGGACTCGCCGAGGTCGGCGTCGTACATCGCGATGCCCTGCTCGAAGATGCATGCGGTGATGAAGTTGACGACCGGCTGGGCCAGGTGGCGCGGCTGCCACTCCTGCTCCTCGGCGACGCGCATGATGCCGTAGCCGAGGTCGTTGTCCTTGCCGACGATGTTGGTGTACTTGTGGTGCGTCTCGTTGTGGGCGCGCTTCCACTGCTCGGGCGGCGACGAGTGGTCCCAGTCCCACGTCGAGGAGTGGATCTTCGGGTCGCGCATCCAGTCCCACTGGCCGTGGAGGACGTTGTGGCCGATCTCCATGTTCTCGAGGATCTTGGCCAGCGAGAGGCTCGCCGTACCGATCCACCACGCCGAACGTCGCTTGCCCGCCAGCAGGATGACCCTGCCGCCGAGCTCCAGCGCGCGCTGGACGGCGATCACCCGCCGGATGTACGCCGCGTCGCGCTCGCCCCGACTCTCGATGATCCGTTCACGGATCGCGTCGAGCTCTACGCCGATCGCCTCGATGTCCTCCGGCGTCAGATGGGGCGCGGGACGGCGGGTAGGAGTGCTTACGACGGTCAACGCGACCTCCGTGCTCGGCGATGGGAGCGCCATCGGGGACCGGGATGACTGCTTCCCTGCAGCATGTCAGAGACGGGCAAGGAGGGGCTATTCAACGCGGATTGTCGTGTCGCGCGGCGCCGATGCTCGACTTCTCAGCTGCGTGGGGGCCACGAGAGCGCGCCCAGCTCGCGGGAGACGGCCCGGGCGCTCTCACGGACGGCGTCACGCGCCTCGTGCCGGGCAACGTCGCCCGTGGACGGGATGACCACTCCGATGGCACCGATCGCCTCGCCGTAGGAGTCGAAGACCGGGCCTGCCAGAGAGCTCTCGCCGAGCACCGCCTCGTCCTCCTCCGTTGCGAACCCGCTGGCGCGCACGTCGTCGAGCTGGTCGCGAAGGGCGTCGGGTGACGTGAGGGTCTCGCCTGTCATGCTCCGCAGGTTCTCGTTGCCGAGGACCCGCTTCTCCTCGTCGGGCAGGAAGGCGAGCATCGCCTTGCCCAAGGCGCTCGCGTGGGCGGGAATGACGATGCCGACCTCGGGCATCTGCCGGCTCCCGTCCGGGCGTGGCTCGTGATGGATGATCACGACGTCGTCGATGAGGAGCACGCCCACGCGCACCGCCAGGCCCGTACGGCGCGCCAGGTCCTCCGCCCAGGGGATTGCCTTCGACCGCAGCTCGAGGGTGTCCAGGTAGACGTTGCCCAGCCTGAGCACGGCCGGCCCGAGCTGGTAGCGGCTGGAGCCTCGCTCCTGCACGACCATCCCGTGCTCGACGAGGCTCCGCACGATTCCGTGGGTCGTCGACGGCGCCAGCTCCAGCCGCGCGGCCAGCTCGGAGAGGCTCATCCGACGCGCGCCCTGGAGTGCGGTGAGCACCCGGATCGCACGGTCGATCGACTGGATCACGAGCGCTGTTCCTCCGTCGCAGGTTGGTTCGCGAAGACTATTGCGAGTCAGTGAATCACAGGTGTATGGTCCACATCACATTCGACTATACCGAATGACATTCGGTAATAACGAGAGGTTCGGGCAGATGCTTGACGAGACCAATCTCCTCCAGCGACTCGGTGCTGAGGCCCTCGGGACGGCCTTTCTGGTGTTCATCGGCGTGGGCTCGGTGCCCGCCACCCTGATCGTGAACGGCGACGCACCGTTCACCATGGCCGACCTCGGGATGATCTCCCTGGCGTTCGGCACCATCGTCGTGGCCACCGTCTACGCCCTCGGACACATCGGCGGCAACCACATCAACCCGGCGGTCACCGTCGGGCTCGCGGCCACGGGCAAGTTCCCCTGGAGCCAGGTCCCGGCCTACATCGCCGCGCAGGTCGTCGGAGCGATCGTCGGAGCCGCCGCCATCATCGGTGTGCTGGGCATGGCCGCCTCGGACGTCGGCCTGGGCGTCGCGGCGTACAACGAAGACACTGTCAGCATGGCGCGCGCGTTCACCGCGGAGTTCGTGGGCACGTTCATCCTGGTGTTCACCATCTTCGGCGTGATCCACCGCAAGGCAGCGGCGGGCTTCGCCGGCGTCGCGATCGGCCTGGTCGTGTTCGCGGCCATCATCCCTGTCGCACCGACCACCGGCGCCTCCATCAACCCGGCCCGCACCTTCGGCCCGATGCTCGTCCAGCAGATTGCCGGAGGCGAGGTGAAGTGGGGCCAGCTGCCCGTCTACCTTGCGGCGGAGCTCCTCGCAGGAGTGGTCGCCGGCCTGCTCTTCGTCCTGCTCAGCAGGACTCCCGCCGATGGCGCGCCGGTCGAGGGCGTGGACCTCGGCGCCCCCGATCTCGAGTCCGCCTCCGCCCGCTGAGTCCCGCTCACCACCACCAACCGTCTGAAGGACGAATCATGAAGAAGCTCATCAACGACCCGAACGACGTCGTGGTCGAGGCCCTTCTCGGGATCGAGGCCGCACACCCCGACCTCCAGGTCGACCACCACAACAAGATCATCTACCGCGGCGACGTACCCAAGAAGGGCAAGGTCGGCATCATCTCCGGCGGTGGCTCCGGCCACGAGCCGCTGCACGGCGGGTTCGTCGGGCTCGGGATGCTGGACGCCGCCTGCGCCGGGGAGATGTTCACCTCGCCGGTTCCCGACCAGATGCAGGCTGCGACCAAGCTGGTGGACGGCGGGGCCGGCGTCCTGCACGTGGTCAAGAACTACACCGGCGACGTGATGAACTTCGAGATGGCCGCGGAGCTCGCAGCGGCCGAGACCGGTGCCCGGGTCGTCTCCGTCGTCACCGACGACGACGTCGCCGTACAGGACAGCACGTGGACGGCTGGCCGGCGCGGGGTCGGCGTCACGGTGCTGCTCGAGAAGATCGCCGGTGCAGCCGCTGAACAGGGACGGGACCTCGACCAGGTCGCCGAGGTGGCCCGGACGGTGAACGCCAACGGGCGCAGCATGGGCGTGGCCCTCACCTCCTGCACGGTTCCTGCGGCGGGCAAGCCGACGTTCGAGCTCGGTGACGACGAGATGGAGATGGGCGTCGGCATCCACGGGGAGCCCGGCCGCGAGCGGCTGCCGTTGGCCCCCGCGCGCGAGATCGCCGAGATGCTGGTGGAGCCGATCCTCGCCGACCTGCCGTTCACGAAGGGCGATCCCGTCATCGCGTTCGTCAACGGGCTCGGCGGCACCCCGCTGATCGAGCTGTACCTGATGTACAACGAGGTGAACAAGATCCTCAGCGGACACGGCGTCTCGATCGCGCGGTCGCTGGTCGGCTCCTACATCACCTCCCTCGACATGGCCGGCGCGTCGGTCACTTTGCTGAAGGTCGATGACGCGCTGCTCTCGCTCTGGGACGCTCCTGTCAACACGGCGGCGTTGAGATGGGGCATCTGACCTTGAGTGCAAGTGCGACCACGGCGCTCCTCGACCAGTGGGTGCGGTCCTTCGCCACGCTCGTTGCGGAGAACCGGGACCACCTGACCGAGCTGGACGCCGCGATCGGTGACGCCGACCACGGCTCCAACATGGACCGGGGCATGACGGCCGCCGTGGCCGCGCTCGACGAGAACCCGCCTGCAAATGCTGGCGCCCTGCTCTCCAAGGTCGGGATGACGCTCGTCTCGACCGTGGGGGGTGCGAGTGGTCCGCTGTTCGGGACGCTCTTCCTCCGCATGGGTACGTCGCTCGGGGACACCGACGCGGTCTCCGCGACGGACCTCGCGGCTGCGCTCCGCGCCGGCCTCGGGGGAGTGGTGGACCGTGGCAAGGCCGGCGCCGGGGACAAGACCATGTACGACGCGCTGGCGCCCGCCGTCGACGCGTTGGACAACGCCCTCGCGGCCGACGTACCGCTGCCGGCTGCGCTGGAAGCCGCGAGGGACGCCGCGGTCGCTGGTCGCGACGCGACCACCCCGATGCTGGCGCGCAAGGGCCGGGCCAGCTATCTGGGCGAGCGCAGCGTGGGCCACCAGGACCCCGGGGCGACGACCGTGGCGCTGCTGCTCGAGGCCGCGACCCGAGCCTTCCTGCCGTGACCGCCGGCGGCTCCGCACAGGAGGTGGGACTCGTCGTCGTCTCCCACAGCAGGGCCCTTGCCCAGGCCGCGGTCGTGCTGGCGGAGGAGATGCTGCACGGCCGGTCGTTGCGGATCGAGGTGGCGGCCGGGCTGGACGACACCACGTTGGGGACCGACGCGGTGAGCATCAGCGCGGCGATCGAGCGCGCCGATGGTCCCGGCGGCGTCGTCGTACTGATGGACCTCGGCAGTGCCCTCTTGAGCGCCGAGCTGGCTCTCGACCTCCTCAACGACCCGACGGCTCGGGACCGGGTGACGCTCTCCCCTGCGCCCATCGTCGAGGGGCTCGTGGTCGCGGCCGTCGCCGCAGCAGGGGGAGCGAGCCGTGCGGAGGTCGCGGCCGAGGCCCGCGATGCCCTCATGGGCAAGGCCGCGCACCTGGCCGAGCCCACCACGGGAGTCACGGCGGAGCCGCGTCCCGAGGAGGTGGTCGGGGTCTTCACGGTCGAGAACCCGCACGGCCTGCACGCCCGGCCCGCCGCGCGGCTGGTCAGTGAGGTGCGCACCCTCGACGCGTCGGTCCAGCTCCGGAACCTCACCACCGGCACGGGCCCGGTGCCGGCGGCAAGCCTGAGCCGGGTCGCGACTCTCGCCGCCGTGCGCGGCCACGAGGTCGAGGTCCGGGCATCCGGGCCCCAGGCACAGGAGGCCGTAGAGCATCTCCTGACCCTGGCGACACGGCGGTTCGACGAGGCCGACGACGACGTGGTCGAGGTCCTGACGTCGGCGCAGACCGACACGCGTGGCGGACCGCTGCCTGCGTCACCGGGCATCGCCATCGGCCCGGTTCGCAGGCTGCGCGTGGCGCCGGCGGAAGCCGGCGCGATGGACCAGGCGACGGCCGAGCCCGCGGCGGACTGGCGACGCGTCGTCGAGGCGGTGGCCACTGCGCGCCGGGAGATCGAACGCGCCAAGGCGGTGACCGCACGAGAGGTGGGCGCCTCCCAGGCCGGCATCTTCGATGCGCACCTGTCGCTGCTCGCGGACGCCGAGATGCTGGCCGACGTGAAGGCTCGGCTCGTTGCCGGGCACGGCGCCGCGGCCGCCTGGTCGGGCTGTCTCGCCGAGGTCGAGGCCCAGTGGGCGGGTCTGCCCGACCCCTACTTGCGCGAGCGCGCCGCCGACGTACGCGCGGTGGGCGAGCAGGTCCTGCGAGCGCTCACCGGCCGGACCGCTCGGCGGATGACCGACGCGGGAGTGCTGGTCGCCGACGACCTGACCCCGGCCGAGACGGCCGGCCTGGAGCTGGAGCTCGTGACCGGCGTGGTGCTGGCGGAGGGCAGCCCCACCTCCCACGCCGCGATCCTCGCCCGGGCCCGCGACATCCCGGTGATCGTCTCCGCGGGCCGCGACGTACTGGACCTGGCAGAAGGCACCACGGTCGTCGTGGACGGGAGCACGGGCGAGCTGCACGTTGCGCCGTCGGCGGACGTGGTCGAGGAGTATCAGCAGCGCGCACGCGAGGCTGCTGAGCGGAACGCGCGACAGCTCGCCCTCGCCGAGCAGCCGGCCATCTCGCGGGACGGGACCGCGTTCACCGTGGCGGCCAACCTGGGGTCCGGCGCCGACGCGCGAGCAGCCCTCGTAGCGGGCGCGGACGGTGCAGGCCTGGTGCGCACCGAGTTCGTCTTCCTCGACCGATTGACGGCTCCCACCATCGAGGAGCAGCGAGCCGTCTACGACGAGATCGCGGACGCGATGGCCGGTCGGCGCGTCACGCTGCGCACGCTCGACGTCGGCGGGGACAAGCCGCTGCCGTACCTGCCGATGCCCGTCGAGGCCAACCCGTTCCTCGGGCAGCGCGGCATCCGGTCGAGCCTCGAGCACCGGGACCTCCTGCGCGACCAGCTGGCCGCCATGTGCGAGACGGCGCGGCGTTTCCCGATCAGCATCATGTTCCCGATGCTGACCACGCCGGGTGAGCTGATCGAGGCACGGCAGGTGCTCACCGAGGCGGCGGGCCCGAGCGGTCTGCCGGAGGGCATGCGCGTCGGCATCATGATCGAGGTGCCCGCGGCCGCCCTGAAGATCGAGGCCTTCGTGCCCTACGTGGACTTCGTGAGCATCGGCACGAACGACCTGACCCAGTACGCGATGGCGGCCGAGCGGGGGAACGGCGCCGTCGCGGCGCTCTCGGATCCTCTGGACCCGGGCGTGCTGCGACTCATCGACCACGTGTGCCGGGCCGCCAGCGGCCGGATCGACGTCGCGGTCTGTGGTGAGGCGGCGTCGGACGAGCTGGCCGTGCCGGTGCTGGCCGGTCTCGGCGTCCACGAGCTCAGCGTCTCGCCGGCCGCCGTACCTCGGGTCAAGGCAGCGGTGCGACTGCTGGATGTCGGACGATGCTCCACGGTCGCAGGTCGGGCTCTCGAGCTCGCCGATGCGGACGACGTGCGCAAGCTCGTGCTGGAGTCGTTCGGCGACAGCGTCGCCTGATCACGAACTCCGCGGGATGAACCGGTACGACGCCTCACCGATGTCGTTCCTCGACTCGGATACTTCGACGAGCCTCACCTGGATCTCGCGCTGCGCCGCTACATCGGGTGCACCTCTCGGCACCTGCGCAAGCGCAGCGGCGGCGCCATCGCCTTGAACCTTGCTCAGCCGACGACGTCGTAGACCATCTTCACCACGCCGTTCGAGTAGGACTCGGACGCGCGTAGGTTCAGCAGCTGCTTGTCCCGGTCCGATCTGCTGAACAGGCTCTTGCCGGCTCCGAGCAGCACCGGGAACACGAGCAGGTGGTAGCGGTCGATCAGGCCCGCTTCCGAAAGGCGCCGGGCGAGTTCGGCACTGCCATGCATGAAGATCGCACCTCCGTCGGTCTTCTTGAGCTCAGCGACGTCCTCGCTCGAGCGCAGGATCTTCGTCGGACCCCATCCATCGATGAGGGCGTCCTCGGCCAGCGTTGTGGAGAGGACGTACTTGGGCAGCTCCTTGTAGGAGACGTGGTCCTCCGAGTTCGGCCAGGTCGCCGAGAACGACTCGTAGCTCCGCCGGCCGAACATCAGTGCCGTCGTGTCTTCGAGTTCCTCGACCTTGAGCGCGTAGGCATCGGGATTGAACTCGATGTCCTTGAACACCCAGCCACCTGAGCGGTGCTCCTCGCCGGGACCGCCACCTGGGGAGTCGACGACACCGTCGAGGGAGGCGAAGCCGGTGTACACGAGGTCACGCATATGTCGGTCTCTCCTTATTTGCAGGCGACTCAGGTCGCCGGGCTGATGGACGTGCGGCCTGCCCTGCCACGCGGAGACACACCGCGCGGAAGCGGCCACCTCGATCCTAGAGATCGACCGACCAGACGCCTTGTACTGAGACGACATCCAGATCTCGGCTGCGCCCAGGACCTCGCGCTCCGAACCCCTCCGGGACGTGAGGGCAGGTATGCCGTTAACGGGTCGACTCGCGAGCCACCAGCTCGGGGGTGAACAGGATCTGCCGGTGGTGGTGGGCGGGGTTGCGGGCCTCGTCCAGGACCAGCTCGGCCGCGGCGCGGCCGAGCTCATGACGTGGCTGGCGCACCGAGGAGAGCGGGACCGCGGCAGCGGCCGCGAACTCGATGTCGTCGTAGCCGACGATGGCGAGCTCCTCCGGGACGCTCGTGCCGTTGCCGATCGCGTGCTGGAGCAGGCCGAGCGCCGTGAGGTCGTTGGCGCAGAACGCCGCGGTGGGACGGCGGGACGAGACCAGGCCGGCGAGTCGTCCTCCCGCCTCGCGACCCGCGGCCACGTCCAGCGACTGCGTGGTGATCACGGTCAGGTCGGCGGCCGGCCGGCCCGCGGCGGCCCAGGCGCTCCGCGCGCCCTGCAGCCGGTCACGCACCTGGCCCAGCGCCATCGGGCCGCCGACGAAGGCGATCCGCTCGTGGCCGCGATCGACCAGGTGCTCCACGGCGAGCCGGCCGCCGAGCAGGTCGTCGACGGCGACCGAGCAGAACGTCGAGTCGTTGCGGGTGCGGTCGACGATCACCAGCGGGGTGCCGTGGTGCCGGATCTCGTCGAGCGTGGCTGACTCCGGGTCGACCGGGGTGACCAGGATGCCCTGGACCCGCTGCTGCTGGAGCAGGTGCAGGTGCGCATGTTCCCGCTGCTCACGCTGGCCGCTGGTGCACAGCAGTAGGGAGAGGTCGACCGCTTCGGCGGCGGCCTCCATGCCCTGGGCGACGTCGGTGAAGAACGGGTTGCTCGCGTCGAGCATCACGTAGGCGAGGGTGCGGCTGGTCCCGGCGCGGAGCTGGCGGGCCGACTCGTTGCGCACGAAGCCGAGCTCGGCCATCGCCTCCTCCACCTTGGCCCGGGTCGCGCCGCTGACCCGCTCGGGCCGGTTCAGGACGTTGGAGACGGTGCCCAGCGACACCCCGGCCCGAGCGGCGACGTCCTTGACCGATGCGTTCCGCGCCACGCGTCGACACCCCTCTCGTCGGACCGACTTTGAAACGTTGTCGGGCGTACTCTACGCACTTTCTTCGCGCCAACTCTTGCATTCTGTGACTGTCGTCACCTATCGTCCGAGCCGATGAATGAAACGTATCAATTCCACCAGAGCACACCGGTGCTCGAGCTCGAGGGCGTGCAGAAGTCCTTCGGCGCGGTCCAGGCGCTGCGCTCGGGGTCGCTGCGGGCGGATGCCGGTTCGATCCACGCACTCGTGGGGGAGAACGGCGCCGGCAAGTCCACGCTGGTCAAGATCGTGGCCGGCGTCCATCGGCGCGACGACGGCACGTTCCGCTTCCAGGGTGAGGACGTGGACTTCCACTCCACCGCGGAGTCCAAGGCGGCCGGCATCGCCGTGATCTACCAGGAGCCGACGCTCTTCCCCGACCTCTCGGTCACCGAGAACATCTTCATGGGGCGCCAGCCGCTGCGCAGCGGACGCCGGATCGACCGCGGCGCGATGTACGCCGAGGCGGAGACGCTCTTCGAGCGGCTCGGTGTCGACCTCGACCCGCGCCGGCTCGCCCGCGGCCTCTCGATCGCCGACCAGCAGATCATCGAGATCGCAAAGGCGATCTCGCTCGACGCGAGCCTCCTGGTCATGGACGAGCCGACCGCCGCCCTGAGCGGGGTTGAGGTCGAACGGCTCTTCGCCGTCGCTCGCAGCCTGCGCGACGAGGGTCGGGCCCTGGTCTTCATCTCGCACCGCTTCGACGAGGTCTTCGCCCTCTGCGACTCCGTCACGGTGATGCGCGACGGCGACTACGTCTCCACGCAGAAGATCGCGGAGACCACGGTCGACGACCTCGTCTCCCTGATGGTCGGCCGCGAGGTCACCGAGCTGTTCCCCAAGACCGCCGCCACGATCGGCGACGTCGTCCTCGAGGTCTCCGGCCTGTCGTCGGTCGGCACCTTCCACGACGTGAGCTTCACGGTCCGCTCCGGCGAGATCGTGGGCCTGGCCGGCCTGGTCGGCGCGGGTCGTAGCGAGATCGCCCGGGCCGTCTTCGGCGTCGACAAGTACGACGCCGGCTCGGTCCGCGTGCTCGGCAGGAGCGTCCCGCGGCACAACCCCCGTGCCGCGATCCGGGCCGGCATCGCGTTCGTTCCCGAGGACCGCCGCAAGCAGGGGCTGGTCACCGACGCGTCGGTCGCTCGCAACGTCGCCGGGGTGATCCGGCGCAGCCTCACCACCGCGGGCCTCCTCACCTCCGCGGCCGAGAGTCGCGCCGCCGGCCCGTGGGCCGCTCGCCTTGAGGTCAAGACCAGCGCCCTCGACATGGAGGCGGCCACGATGAGCGGCGGCAACCAACAGAAGGTCGTCCTGGCAAAGTGGCTCGCGACCGAGCCGAAGCTGCTGATCATCGACGAGCCCACGCGCGGGATCGACATCGGCACCAAGGCCGAGGTGCACCGCCTGCTGTCCGACCTGGCCGGCCAGGGGCTCGCGATCCTGATGATCTCCTCCGAGCTGCCCGAGGTGCTCGGCATGGCCGACCGGGTGCTCGTCGTTCGCGAGGGCGAGATCACGGCAGACCTCGACCGCAGCGAGGCCAGCCCCGAGAGCGTCATGCGCGCCGCGACCGGCGCGGTGCACGCAGACCTCACCGCCGTCGAAACGGGCCAGGTGACAGCATGACCGCCGAGACACTGCTGGTCGAGCCGAGCCAGGCGTCCCCGGCCCAGCGCATCATCGGCGGGCTGCTCCGCTCGCGCGAGTTCGCCGTACTCGCCGTGCTCGTCGCACTCATCGTGGTGACCGCGTTCAAGAGCCACGCGTTCCTGTTCAGCAGCAATGGCTGGCGTGACCTGCTGCTGACCCCCTCGATCCTGATCCTGCTCGCGGTCGGCCAGACCGTCGTGATCATCACCCGGAGCGTTGACCTCTCGGTCGGCTCGACGCTGGGCCTGACGGCGTACCTCACCGGCCGGCTGTTCCTCGACCACCCCGGGATCCCGATCATCGTGGTCGTCCTCGCCGGCATGGCGATGGGCGCCCTGCTCGGCCTGGTCAACGGCGTGCTGGTCGCCTGGGGCAAGGTGCCGGCGTTGGTCATCACGCTCGGGACGCTCTACATCTACCGCGGCATCTTCCTCACCTGGGCCGGCAGTGACCGGATCAACGCCTCCGACATGCCGAAGTCGTTCCTCGAGCTCGGGACCAAGCAGGTGCTGAGCATTCCGGTGCTCACGATCGTCGCCGTCGTGGTGCTCGGCCTGGTGGGCTACTACCTGCACACCGCCCGGGGAGGTCGCGAGCTCTACGCCATCGGCTCGGACCCCGACGCCGCGCACCTCTACGGCCTGGCCATCCGCCGCCGGGTCGCGTCCGCGTTCGTCCTCTCCGGCTCGCTAGCCGGGCTGGCCGGCGTCGTGTACGCCGCCCGCTACGGCACTGTCAGCTCGGGGGCGGGCACCAACCTGGAGCTTCAGGCGGTGGCTGCCTGCGTCATCGGTGGCGTCGCGATCTTCGGCGGCAGCGGGACCGTGTGGGGAGCGGCGATCGGCGCGTTCCTCCTGATCACCATCAACCGGGCCCTGCCCGTCATGGGCATCCCCGACTTCTGGCAGCGCGCCGTGGTCGGTGCCCTGATCCTCACCGCGATCGTCGTCGACCGGGTGCTGAGTGCCCGACAAGAACGCAAGCTCGTGGAAGCGAGGGACGCCTCATGAGCGCACCCACCCTGACCCGACCCGAGTCCACGCCGCCGCGCACCTACGCCGCGCACGCCCACCCGCTGTGGCGCCGGGCCCTTCTGACCCGCGAGTTCGCGGTGATCACGCTGCTCCTCGTCGTCTTCGCGTACTCGACGGGCAACGTGGCGAACTTCGACGGACCGCTGACGCTCTACTACCTGTTCCTGGACACCGCGCCGATCCTGCTGATCGCGCTGCCGATGACGATGATCGTGGTCACCGGGGAGATCGATCTCTCGGTGGCGAGCGTGGTGGGGCTGAGCAGCGTCCTGGTCGGCATCCTGCACCAGGACGCGGGCCTCTCGATCCCGGTGGCCGGGTTGCTCGCGATCCTGGCCGGGGCGGTGTGCGGCGCGTTCAACGGCTTCCTGGTCGCGTACGTCGGCCTGCCGTCACTGGCCGTCACCATCGGCACGCTCGCGCTCTACCGCGGCCTCGCGGTCGGACTGCTCGGCACCAAGGCGGTCACCGACTTCCCCCAGAAGTGGACCGACCTGGCCAAGGAGCGGATCAGCGAGGGGTCGAGCTACCCGATGATCCTGATCCCGTTCCTGGTCCTGCTGGTCGCGTTCGTCCTGCTCCTGCACTTCTCGTCCTTCGGCCGCGGGGTCTTCGAGATCGGGCTCAACGACGAGGCGGCGCGCTTCACGGGTGTCAACGTCGAGATGACCAAGTTCTGGCTGTTCGTCCTGGCGGGCGCGGTCTCCGCGTTCGCGGGCATCTACTACACGCTGCGCTACGGCAGCGCCCGCGGCGACAACGCCACCGGGCTCGAGCTCCAGGTGATCGCCGCCGTCCTGCTGGGCGGGGTATCGATCTTCGGCGGCCGCGGCGCGCTGCACGGCGTGGTCGCCGGCGTGCTCCTGATCGGTGTCATCGGCAGCGCGATGCGGCTCGAGAACTACACGGTCAACGTCATCAACATCGTCACCGGGGTGCTCCTGGTGCTCTCGGTGATCTCCACCAGCTTCCTCTCCTGGCTTTCGGCTCTCACGAGCAGGAGAGGCGGAGGCACCAGCCTCCTCAGGCGCCGGCCAGCGGTCGCCGCACCATCTCGCACCAACGAAAGGTACGAACGATGAAGTTCAGCAACCGACGGGTAGCCGCGCTCGCCGCGGTGGCCCTCATGGCTGGCCTGGGCCTGACCGCCTGCGGCAGCGACGACGACAGTGGCGACGGTGGCGACGGCGGAGGCGGTGGCGGCGACGCGACGTACACCTTCCTGCCCAAGAACCTTGGCAACCCCTACTTCGACATCAGCGACGCCGCGGGAGAGAAGGCCGTCAAGGAGTTCGGCGGGAAGTACGAGCAGGTCGGCCCCGACGCCGGCAGCCCGGACGCGCAGGTGCCGTTCATCAACACCGCCGCCCAGCAGGGCGTCGCCGCACTGGTGGTCTCGGCCAACGACCCGAAGGCGATCTGCGACGCGCTCAATGAGGCCAGCGACGCCGGGGTCAAGATCATCACCTTCGACTCCGACACCGACCCCGAGTGCCGCGACCTGTACGTCCAGGCGGCGGACTCCGCCGGCATTGCCAAGGCACAGGTGGACATGATCGCCGAGCAGATCGGTGACGCGGGTGAGATCGCGATCCTCTCGGCCGCGGCCAACGCGACCAACCAGAACACGTGGATCGGCCTGATGGAGGAGGAGCTCGCGGCGAACCACCCGAACATCGAGCTCGTCGAAACGGTCTACGGCGACGACGACGACCAGACGTCGTTCGACAAGACCGCGGCCCTGCTCCAGTCGCACCCGAACCTCAAGGGCATCATCTCGCCCACCACGGTCGGCATCGCCGCGGCGGCGCGCTACCTCTCGACCTCGGACGCCAAGGGCAAGGTCGCGCTGACCGGCCTGGGCACGCCGAACCAGATGCGCGAGTACGTCGAGGACGGCACCGTCACCGCGTTCGCGTTGTGGAACCCGGGCGACCTCGGCTACCTCGCGGCGTACGCCGCCAAGGCCATGGTCGACGGCGACATCACCGGAGAAGAAGGCGACACCTTCGAGGCCGGCGACCTCGGCGAGTACACCGTGGGCGCGGACAACGTCGTGCTCCTCGGCGATCCGTTCGTGTTCAACGCGGACAACATCGGCGACTTCGACTTCTGATCGTCGGCCGCTGAGGGACTGAAGAACAGAAGGACCAGACGTGCGCGTGTGCTTCCAGCTCCACGTCAAACCGGACCGGCTGGCCGAGTACAAGGAACGCCACGCGCACGTCTGGCCCGACATGCTGGCCGCGTTGCACGAGACCGGCTGGCACAACTACTCGCTCTTCGTCAGGGACGACGGGCTGCTGATCGGCTACTTCGAGACACCATCGCTCGAGGCGGCCCAGGCGGGCATCGCCCGCACCGAGGTGAACGGCCGCTGGCAGGCCGAGATGGCGGAGTACTTCGAGGAGCTCGACGGGCTCGCGCCCGACGAGGGGTTCCTCGTCCTGGAGGAGGTCTTCCACCTGGAGGACCAGCTCACGACCACGACCCGACAGACACCGCGAGAGACGACGCAAGAGACAGAGTGAGATGACGACGTTCGAGCAGATCGCCCCGCTGCTGGAGGCGCAGGCCATCGAGGTCCCCTCGTGGGCCTACGGCAACTCCGGCACCCGGTTCAAGGTTTTCGGCACCGCGGGCACCCCGCGCACGGTCGAGGAGAAGATCGCGGACGCCGCCACGGTGCACCGGTTCACCGGGCTCGCGCCGAGCGTGGCGCTGCACATCCCGTGGGACCTCGTCGACGACTTCGCTGCGCTGCGGACGTACGCCGAGGAACGGGGCGTCGCGCTGGGCACCATCAACTCCAACACCTTCCAGGACGACGACTACAAGCTCGGCGCGCTCACCCACACCGACGCGAAGATCCGGCAGAAGGCGATCGACCACCACTTCGAGTGCATCGACGTCATGCACGCGACCGGGTCGCGGGACCTCAAGATCTGGCTGGCCGAGGGGTCGAACTACCCCGGTCAGGCCGACATGCGAGGCCGTCAGGACCGGCTGGCGGAGAGCCTCGCGGTGATCTACGAC
>CAWGTG010000011.1:0-164964 GCA_963825455.1 uncultured Actinomycetota bacterium | reverse complement strand
CGCCGCCTCCGGGTCCCTGTTTGCGTGGAGCTGTTGGAAGCTCCCGCTCGCCCTGTTGCGACCCAGCGGCTAGGCGACGGTGGAATATCCGGTCGTCGCCTTCGTCGAACACAGCGTCAGCATCATCGCCGGGCTGGCAATGCTGGCCTGTGTGCTCCTGCATGGCTGCCGGACCGCTGGGCAGACGACGTAGGCATAGACCCGAGCGATGACCGGAACAACACCCTGGACAACACCCTGGGTCACACCCGGGAACCCACCGTTGAGGAGAACTAAGAATGCGAGTCATGGTTGCAGGCGGGACCGGGGCGATCGGCCGCCCGCTCGTACCCAGCTGAGCGAAGCCGGACACGAGGTGGTCGCCACCACCCGCAGCAACGACCGGGCTGCGCAGTTGCGGGCCGTCGGCATCCAGGCGCTGCGGATGGACGCCCTGGACCGGGAGTCAGTCGAGACCGCGGTCGAAGCGGCCTCGCCCGACGTGATCATCCACCAACTCACTTCCTTGGCCGATGGCGACCTGGAGCAGAACGCACGCCTACGCCGCGAAGGAACCCGGAACCTGGTCGACGCGGCCAAGCGGGTCGGCGTCGACCGGCTCATCGCCCAGTCGATCGCCTGGGCCTACGCCGCCGGCGCCGGCCCCGCAGACGAGTCCGTCCCACTCGACGCGATGGCGCCGACCCGCGCGGCGCGACGGTGGCGGGGGTCCTGGCGCTCGAGGACGCGGTCAGACGGAGATCGAGCACCACGTCGTGCTGCGCTACGGCACGCTCTACGGACCGGGACCTGGAACGCCCCCGGCGGCCCGGTGGACAAGCAGTTACGCGCCGGCAGCCTGACCGGCGACCCGTCCGACGCCGTCCTGGGCCTCATGCACGCCGACGCCGCCATCTCCTCCTTCGTGCACGCCCACGACGCGGCCCACGCCGCGGTGCTTGCGCTGGACTGGCCGAACGGGGTGGTGAACATCGTCGACGACGAGCCCGCGCCGGGAACCGAGTGGTTGCCCGCCCTGGCTCGTCGCTGGGCGCGCCGCCGCCGCCGGTGTCAGCTGCTGAGCCGGCGGGCTGGCAGCGCGGAGCCAGCAACGCCCGGGCCCGCTCACGGGGTGGGTGCCGCGGTACCCGAGCTGGCGTACCGGGTTCGCACACCAAGGCTGAGAGAGTACGCCCCGGCCTCGGCCGCGCCCTGCAAGCACCCGCAGCGACAGGACGGAACCCTCATGACCAACCGCCCCGCCCGTCAGGCGACCGACCCGGCGACCGACCCGGCGACCGGCCCGGCGATCGACCGACCCCGATCCAGCGCCTGGTCGGCGACTTCGCGCCCAAGTTCGTCGAGCTCACCGACGACATCCTCTTCGGCGACGTGTGGGCGCGTCCCCACCTGGCCGCCCGGGACCGGAGCCTGGCCACCGTGGCCTGCCTCATCATGGGAGGAAGCACCGACCAGCTCGAGGGGCACCTCGAGCTCGCCCAGGCCAATGGCCTCACCGAGACCGAGCTCACGGAGGTCATTACCCACCTGGCCTTCTACGCCGGCTGGCCCCGAGCCGTCTCCGCCATGACGGTCGCCAAGCGGATGTTCGCCACCACCCCCGAACCCCGACGAGAGAAAGCAAACGACCATGACCGGACCCAACCGGCTCGGCCCCGCGACGCCCGCGTCGCTGACCGTGGACTCGCACCCCGTTGGCAGAAAGGCGGAAAGTCTAGGATGACGCTCAAGATCGGAATCGCCGGAGTGACCGGCTGGACCGGACGGGCTGTCGCCGAGGCGGTGCTCGCCGCCGACGACCTGTCGCTGGTCGCCGGCGTGAGCCGGTCCGCGGCCGGCCAGGACCTCGGCCTGCTCCTGATCGGGGAGCCGAACGGCGTCCAGGTCATGGGTAGCGTGGAGGAGGCGCTGGGCGCGGTGGAGGTCCTGATCGACTACACCGCCCACGACGCGGTGCGCGAGCACACCCTGACCGCCATCGGTCGCGGCGTCTCGGTGGTCGTGGGCACCTCCGGGCTGACCGCGGCCGACTACGACGCCATCGACACGGCGGCAAGCCAGCACGGCGTCGGTGTGGTCGCGGCCGGCAACTTCTCGTTGACGGCGGCGCTGGCCCAGGCCGCTGCGCTGCTGGCCGCCCGGCATCTGCCCAGCTGGGAGGTCATCGACTACGCCTCCGAGACGAAACCGGACGCACCCAGCGGCACCGCCCAAGAGCTGGCCGAACGGCTCACCCAGGTCCGCGACACCGCGGGTAGCCTTGCCGGTTGCCGAGACCGCCGGCCCGATCGAGGCACGCGGCGCCAGCGTGGCCGGAGGCCAAGTCCACTCCGTTCGGCTACCGGGTTTCACGCTGTCCACCGAGGTGGTCTTCGGACTCCCCGACGAACGGCTCACCATCCGCCATGACTCCGGCACCAGCGCCGCCCCGTACGTCGCCGGCACGCTGTTAGCGGCACGCGCAGTCCGCTCGCGGGTCGGGCTGACACGAGGCCTCGACCAGCTCCTGCTGCGCTGACCCAACGGCGCCGAACGAGCTCACGAGGGGGAGGCGGGGCGGGGGGGAGGGGCGTTTGTCAGCGGGCGGGCGTCGAGCACGACGCCGGCGGGGTTGCCCCCGGCTCCCTGGTCGGTGAAGGCCGCGTAGCGGAGTACGGTGAGGCTCATCGGCATGCTCCTTGCGTGGTGACCGGGGTGATGGTCCTACCGGCAGGCACGGGCTTGTCGGGGTCGGTGGCCAGCAACCCGAAGATCATGGTGTCAGTCCATTCCCCCTTGGCCCACTCGTCCTCGCGCAGGTATGCCTCGTGCGTCATGTCGACCCGACGGCATCGTGCGGCGGAGGCGAGGTTTCGGGCGTCGACCTGGGCGCGGACGCGGCGCATCGCGTAGCGGCCGAACGCGATATCAATCATCGCCTGCACCGCCTCGGCGGCATACCCTTGGCCGGCAAACGCAGGGTTGAACGCCCACCCCATCTCGCCGCGCTCGCACGTGTCGTCCGCAGCCCACATGGCCACATCGCCGATGAGCTGGCCGTCGAGCTCGGCTGCCAGCGCCAAGGAGGTGCCAGGGCCGGCAATGCCGGTGCGGGCGAGGCGTCGCTCGAGGTGCTCCTCCGCATCGCGGCGGGACCACGGCTCCCAGGGGATGTAGCGGGCGACCTCGGGGTCGGCGTAGTAGGCGAGTAGCGCGTCCAGGTCATCGGCCCGGTGGGCGCGCAGCAACAGCCGCGCGGTCCGAATCGGCAGCATCGTGGGAGTCACGGGCTCACGCTAGCCCGTTGTGATTCCGAAATCGAAGCGCAAGACTCATGGGGGCAAATGGTTGAATCCCTTGCCGAGTATTCGAATTGCGCTTCGGAAAGCAAAGCACTACTCTGCTGCCGAGACCAACCCGTAAGGCAGATGCACTCATCCTAAGACTGGAGGTTCCATGCTCGAAGGGCTACTGGGTCAGCGTCTACCCCACCATCGAGGACCCCGAGAGGCTTGATGTCTACAACGAACTGGCAGGTCTGGCCGTCGCGGCCGCGGGCGGGCGGGTGCTCGCCAGCATCGGCAGCCGGGTCGACGCACACGAAGCCGGAATCGCCGAGCGCGTCGTCCTGATCGAGTTCGACAGCTTCGAACAGGCGGTCGCAGCACGCGCGAGCGCGGCCTACCAGGAGGCGCTGGCCGAACTCCCCGACGGCTTCGAGCGTGACTTCCGCATCATCGAAGGCATTGAATGACGAAGGTCCAGTCGAATCTCACTGAAGAACCGTGTGGGGAATCTTGAGGACGGGCAGTCAACGATCATGACGTTCGTCAGGCTTGTAGGAACATGATGCCCATGTTCCCGTGGAGCCAGATATGCCCCCTCGAGCCCCAGGTTCCGGTGTGCGACGCTGGCTCGTTTCGCACCTTGCGTGATCGCTGGATCGACAGCATGCGTCTAGACGCCGCGAAGTTGCTTGTGACATTCATGGGCGAAATCGCTGCGACACTCTGCGCGGCTGCGCTGCCTGAAGCGCCCCCGGGGTGGCCTAGTTCCTAGGCCGCTGAACAGCGTCGTGTCGTCGACTCGAAGTAGGCGGCCATCGTGCGACGGCCAGTGAGACCTAGCGATAGAACTCACGGATAGGACACGGAAGCACGATGGCCTTGGACGGATCTACTACATGATCTGGTGACATTCGATCGGCGCGCGGGCAGCGTTCAACGCGGGCTGCAGCGTGCACATCCCATGCAACTTTGGCAGGCGATCTCTGCCCCAGAGTGACGACCAAACACTCCCGACCACAACGACCAGAACCCGGAGAACCGGCGACACCAGCGCCGGCGGTCACCCACGCCCGCTGCGCGCCGCGATCCGCACGGAGAACTCAGCCACTCACCCCGCGCCGTCGTGAAACATCGGTCAGAGGCGGTTTCCGGATCAAGTCCGGAGGCCGCCTCTTTCCTTCTCCAGGGCGCTCGGCGGCCATGGCGGAGGACCCATTGGGTACCTAGCCGAGGTGATCGTCGCCTACCTTCTTCTCGCTGCGCCGGTCGTTGCCGCGTTGCTGCTCTGGGGGGCCTGGGGCTGGGTCGCAGTCGCTGCCGTGACCGCCGTGGTCGAGCTTGCGACGCTCCAAAGATCTCAGCGTTTCTCAGCTCGGTTCTGGCGCAGCGTCGGGGTGACCCGACGAAGCACGCGAGAGCGCGGTATCGAGATCGTCTATCTGATCAGCGCGGCATTCGGGGTGGTCATGTTGATCCTGTCTCTCCTGGGACTCGGCGAACCGGCGTCCCAAGGCCGTTGAGTGCGCAGGCCACACTTCAGCGCGGTGGCACCTGGTCCGATCGGCTCAACAGCCCGACGGGAAAGTTGAAGTAGGTGTCCGGATGAGGTTCCTCCTTCAAGGTGTAGTGCCACCACTCGCGGTCGTATGCACTGAAATCGCATGCCTCCATGACGGAACGAAGGTGCTCACGGTTGCTGGCCTCGACGTCTGAGATTCCGCTTGCTCCGTGGTGCGAGATGGCGTCCATCAGGTCATGGTCACCGCCCATGGGGGCGAGCTCGCCAGTTGTCAGGTCGTAGAGCGTGAGGTCGACGGTGCTGCCCCGGCTGTGGCCCGACTTGGTGGCAACGTAGCCCTGCTCGAACATCGCGGCCCTGTCGATGTTCGGGTAGTGGCGCGGCTTCGTGCGGCCGTCCTCCGGCTCGTGTGACCACTGGAGGAAGCGGTCCACGGCGCGTTGCGGGCGGTAGCCGTCCCAGAGGAGCAGGCCGAAGCCAAGGGATGCGGCTTCCTCCTGCGCCCCTTCCAGAGCCACGCACAGCGCGCGCGTGCCGATGATGCGATTGGCCAGGTACCCGTCCACCGGCTTGCCGGTGAAGTTGTCCCAGGTCGCGTACTTGGCGTCCCAGCGGATGCCGGGCACGAGCTCGTCGACGAAGGCGAAGTCGCCGTTCATCGCTTCTTCCCGCGCAGGGCCTGCCACACCAGCCGGTCTAACACATCGGGGAGCGGCAACCCTGCCGCCGCCATCATTCTCGGGTAGCGGCTGTAGGAGGTCATGCCGGGCAGCGTGTTCACCTCGTTGAGTACCACCGTCCCGTCCTCCTTGAGGAACAGGTCCACTCGGGCCAGTCCCTGGCAGCCCAGGGCGCGGTACAGGGTCTTCGCCGTCTCCTGGACGAGCAGGCGAGACTCGGCCGAGATGTCCGCCGGGACGATGAAGGTGGAGTTGGCGGAACCCTTTTCCGGTTCCTCCTCCTGGTGAATCTTGAAGAAGCCGTGAGAGAGGGCGATCCGGTCCACCTCGCCGGCGACCAGTCCGAACCGTTCGCTCAGGATGGCGCATCCGACCTCGCTCCCTTCGACGGCCTCTTCGATCAGCACCTTCGAGTCGTACTGCCGTGCGAACTTGACCGCGGTGGGCAGGTCCTCTTCTCGAGTCACCTTGCTGACGCCGAACGACGAACCCGAACGAGCGGGCTTGACGAAGACGGGGTAGGTGAACCGGTCGGGCGCGACCATCTCGTTCGCCGCCACGGTCCGGAAGTCCGGTGTGGCGACGCCCGCGCTGCGAGCGACGACGTACGCCAGGGCCTTGTCCATGCACACCGCCGAGCTCTGGATATCGCAGCCGACGTAGGGGATGCCGGAGAGCTCCAGCAGGCCCTGGATCGCGCCGTCCTCGCCGAGCTTCCCGTGCAGCACGGGGAGCACCAGATCGAGACTGACCGTCTCGTACCGTCCCTCGTCCAGGACGAGCAAGCCGCGTGCGCTTCTGTCCGGTGACAGCACTGCCGGACGGGAGCTGCCGTTCTCCCAGTTCGCGCCGGGGCCGTCGCACAGCTTCCACGCCCCGTCGTGGGTGATCCCGATCCAGAACGGCTCGTACTTCTCCGCGTCGAGGCTCTTCGCGACCTCCTGCGCGGACTTGACGGAGATGGGGTGTTCTTCGGAGCTCCCTCCGAACACGATCCCGACCTTCAACCTAGGCACAGCTCCTCCTCTCGAAGTCCAGGCAGTTGGTCAGGGTGTTCTCGACCATGTCGGTCAGGGTGTGGTCGGTGTAGTACGCCGTGTGCGGGCTGATGAGCACGTTCGGCATCGCCTGCAGCTGCAGGAGCAGCTCGCTCCCGACGGGCCTGTCGCGGAGGTCGGCGTAGAAGATGCCTTCCTCGCCCTCGAGGACGTCCAGAGCCGCGCCGCCCAGGCTGCCGTTCCTCAGTGCCGAGACAAGCGCCTCGGTGTCGAGGAGTGCACCGCGCCCGGTGTTGACGACGAACGCGCCGTGCTTCAGACGCTCGATCCGTCGTCGATCCAGGAGCTGGCGAGTGTCCGCAGTGAGTGGAGTGTGGAGCGTCACGATGTCGCTCTGCTGCAGCAGCTCGTCGAGAGGAACGTGTCCGGCCAGGTCCTGGGGACGGTTGTCGTGGGTCAGCACTCGACAGCCGAAGCCGCGCAGCCGGTCCACGACGGCCGAGCCGATGCGACCTGTGCCGACCACCCCGACCGTGAGGTCGCGCAGCTCCTTGCCGCGTACGTCGCTCAACCTGAAGTCATGGGTGTCTGCTCGGCAGATGACGGACTTGGCATGCCGCACTGCCATCAGCATCAGCATCAGGGTGTAGTCGGCGACGCTGTCGGGCGAGTAAGTGACGCTCTCGACACAGATGCCGACGCTCTCGGCGAACCGTACGTCGATGTGGTTGTTCCCGATGCTCCTGGTGGAGAGGTACCTCACCCCGGCCTCACTGAGCGCGCCGAGAGTGCGATTGGTGACCCGCGTCTTGTGGCCGACACTGACACATCGGCCTCCGCGTGCCAGTTCCACGTTGGCCTCGGTCACCGCCGCCTGCGTGATGGTGGGCAGCACACCGAGGCGAGGCGCCAGCCGTTGGAACAGCGCCGCCTCGTCGCGCGCACACCCGTAGATGGCGATGGTGCTCGTCATGAACCTCAGTCAAGGCACCGCGGCGTTGCCACGACGTATGAGGATTTCGATACGCCGGCGATACGTCCCGATGCCTCCACTGGGAGGCATGATTCCCATCAGCCTCGCCGAGATCGCCGAAGTTGTCCGCGGCGAGGTCGACGGCGACGGCGCCGTGATGGTGACCGCGCCAGCGGTGCTCGACGGCCGGGAGGTCGAGCCTGGCGGTCTCTTCGTCGCCTTCGCCGGCGAGCGCGTCGACGGCCACGACTACGTCGACCAGGCTGGCCGGGCCGGCGCGGTGGCCGTGCTCGGCTCCCGGCCCACGCCGCTGCCCACCGTCATGGTCGAGGACGCGCAGATCGCCCTGCAGGCGCTCGCCTCCCACGTGGTCGCGAGGCTGCGCGACCGGCTGACCGTCGTCGGGGTGACTGGCTCACAGGGCAAGACCGGCACCAAGGACCTGCTTGCGGCCGTGCTCTCGAGCGCCGCGCCCACGGTGGCCACGATCGGCTCGCTCAACAACGAGCTCGGCGTCCCGCTCACGATGCTGCGCGCCGACGCGGCCACCCGGTTCCTCGTCCTCGAGATGGGGGCTCGCCACGTCGGCGACATCGCCGCGCTCACCGACCTGGTCGCGCCCGACGTCGCCGCCGTCCTCAACGTCGGCCAGGCGCACCTCGGCGAGTTCGGGTCGCGCGAGGCCATCACCAGGACCAAGGGCGAGCTGGTGCAGGGGCTGGCGCCCGGCGGCACCGCCGTCCTCAACGCAGACGATCCCCGGGTGGTCGCGATGCGCTCGATCACCCGCGGCCCGGTGCTGACCTTCGGCCGGGCCCGGCACGCCGACGTGCGGGTGGTCGGCGTGGCGCTGGACCGGCTCGGCCGGCCGTCCTTCACGCTGTGCACCGCCGACGCCTCAGTTCCCGTCGCGCTCCCGCTCGTTGGCGCCCACCAGGCGCTCAACGCGTCGGCTGCTGTGGCGGCCGGAGTGGCGGCCGGCGTACCCCTGGACGTCTCCGCGGCGTCGCTGGCCACCGCCTCGCTGTCGAAGTGGCGCATGGAGCTGCGTGACCTCGCCGGCGGCGCGACGCTGCTCAACGACTCCTACAACGCCAACCCCGACTCGACCCGCGCCGCGCTGGACGCGCTGGCGGCGATCGAGGGCGAGCGCCGGATCGCCGTCCTCGGCGAGATGCGCGAGCTCGGCGACGACAGCGAGGCCGAGCACTTCGCCGTCGGGGAGTACGCCGCCTCCCGGTCCGACGTGGTGGTCGCGGTCGGCGAGGCCGTCCGGCCGATCGCCGACGGCGCGGGAGACCGGTCGGTGGCGCTGGCCGACAACGACGCGGCCGTCGACTGGCTGCGCGGCCACCTTGCCGCGGGCGATGTCGTGCTCGTCAAGGCCTCCCGCGGAGCGTGCCTCGACGAGGTCGCCGCCGCGCTCGCGTAGTCGGGTGGGTCATTCCTGCATCCTCGGGTCGTGCGTGGGGTCGGCGTACCTGGGCGGACAACCATGATCGATGGCCTCGGGGCGCAGCTCGTAGTGCCAGGGCTCGTTGCTGTAGATCTGGCACAGCCCGTACCCCCACCCGTTCCCGGACAGCCACGCCATGGCATCGGAGTGCCCGATGTCCACTGCGTCTCCCGACACGTGTGGAGACGTGTCCGGAGTCGCCACCCACCGAGCTGCTTCCTCCTCCGAGCCGTACTCCGAGACCGCCTCACGGAAGAGTTGCTTCTGGTACGCCGGAGAACGCCATCCACTCGTGACGTAGAGCTCTACCCCGTCGTCCGCGGCATCCGTCGCGGCATCGCGCAGGACACCGAGCAAGTGGGGGTCGAGGTTGGCCACGGCCGGGACCTTGTCGTCGAAGACCGTCGCACCGTCGGGGACGGCACCACCCGCCTCGCCCAGTGCACCACTGCGCTCACCGCGCAGGGCGTCGATGGGTGATGCGGCCGTCGAGGACGAGGACCCCAGCAGCTGGTGACCGAGGGCTGCGGCGATCGCCCCGACGACGACCAGGAGGCCGGCAACGATGGCCGTCCGAATCCGACCGATCCGATCGTTCGTGCTGGCTCGCTGTAGGTCATGCCTCCACTGAAGGAATCGCGGTGTTGTCAGCACGTACGTCCTTTTCGATATGCCCCCGATAGGTGCCGGTTCGTAGCATCGAGACCGTGCGTGTGTTGGTCGTGGAGGACGAGCCCTACATGGCAGAGGCCATCCGCGACGGGCTGCGCCTCGAAGCGATCGCTGCCGACATCGCCGGCGACGGCGACGCCGCGCTCGAGCTGCTGAGCATCAACGCCTACGACATCGCCGTCCTCGACCGCGACATTCCCGGTCCCTCCGGCGACGAGATCGCCGAACGCATCGTCGCATCCGACAGCGGCATGCCCATCCTCATGCTCACCGCGGCCGACCGTCTCGACGACAAGGCCTCGGGGTTCGAGCTCGGCGCCGACGACTACCTCACGAAGCCGTTCGAGCTCCGAGAGCTCGTGCTCCGTCTCAGGGCACTCGACCGCAGGCGCGCCCACAACAAGCCACCCGTGCGTGAGATCGCGGGCCTGCGGCTGGACCCGTTCCGCCGTGAGGTCTACCGCGACGGCCGGTACGTCGCACTGACCAGGAAGCAGTTCGCGGTGCTCGAGGTTCTCGTCGCTGCCGAAGGCGGTGTCATCAGTGCCGAGGAGCTGCTCGAACGGGCATGGGACGAGAACGCCAACCCGTTCACCAACGCCGTGCGCATCACTGTCTCGGCCCTGCGCAAACGGCTCGGCGAGCCCTGGCTGATCGCCACGGTGCCCGGCGTCGGCTACCGCATCGACACCGGACCAGACGTCGGAGGTGAGGGAGGTGAGCGTGGATAGGGCGCCTGGTCTGAGCGTTCGCCTCAAGCTCACCCTCAGCTACGCCGGGTTCCTCATGGTGGCCGGCGTCCTGCTGCTCGCCGTCGTGTGGGTGTTCCTGCTGCGCTACGTACCCGACGGGTTCGGCCCCGGGAGGTTCGGACCCAACCGCTCCGACCTCGTCAGCGCCTTCGCCCCGAAGGCGGCCCTGGCGCTGGCGTTCCTGCTCGTGTTCGGCCTCCTGGGAGGGTGGATGCTCGCCGGGGCCATGCTCGCGCCCCTGACGCGCATCACACATGCCACGCGGCTGGCCGCGAACGGATCGCTCTCCCACAGGATCCACCTGGAGGGCCGCAAGGACGAGTTCCGCGAGCTCGCCGATGCGTTCGACGCCATGCTCGCGCGCCTCGAGGCAGACGTCGCCGAACAGCAGAGGTTCGCAGCCAACGCCTCCCACGAGCTGCGCACCCCGCTGGCGGTGACGCAGACACTGCTCGACGTCGCCCGCAACGACCCGCATCGTGACACCGGCGAGCTCGTCGAACGCCTCCACGCCGTCAACACCCGAGCGATCGCCCTCACCGAGGCATTGCTCCTGCTCAGCCGCGCGGACCAGCGGTCCTTCACCCGAGAGCACGTCGACCTGTCCCTCATCTCGGAAGAGGCCACCGAGACGCTCCTCCCCTTCGCAGAGGGGCGCGGCCTCACCATCGAGACCTCCGGCGACGTCACCCCCACCACCGGCTCACATGCGCTCCTGCTGCAGATGACCACGAACCTCGTGCACAACGCGATCGTCCACAATCTTCCGGAGCGGGGCACCGTGTGGGTCACGACCAGCGCTCACCCCAGGACAGTGCTGCTCACCGTCGAGAACACCGGCGAGAAGCTCTCGCCACAGCTGGTCTCCACGATCGTCGAGCCGTTTCAGCGCGGCACGGGACGGATCCGCGACGGCCACGCAGGTGTCGGCCTCGGCCTGGCAATCGTCAAGAGCATCATCCGAGCACACGACGGAAAACTCACCCTCACCCCCCGACCCGCTGGAGGGCTCTGCGTCGCGGTGCGGCTACCCGCCGTGCAACAGCACACGGGAAGATGACGTGGCCAAGCGTCGATCGCGCCCGCCGAGCGGAGGCTATGCGTTGTCGTCGGCGACCACGTCGTCGTACCCGAGCTCGCGAGCGAGCCGCCCGGTCTCGGCCCGCACGTCCAGGAGCGAGCCACCCTGCCGCTCGAACTCCTCGACGGCGGCATCCCACGTCTCGCACAGGTGCCGCTCGAAGGCCGGGTGCGTGAGCAGCCCGATCCGGTCGAGCTTGCCCTCGCGATAGCTCCAGATCGCGTCGTGCAGACGCGGGTCCCGTGAGATCTCGAGCAGCTGCCGCAGCTGGTCCACGAACTCGTCCTCGGTCCGCATGATTCAGGCTCCGTTCACGTCAGGAACGGCGTAGCTGACGCGGGGGAAGTCGACGCCGCCCAGGCTGGAGAGCTCTGAGAACAGACTGATGACGATGGCGAGCGCATCGACGATCAGCCGGAGCTTGTCCAGCATCTTGGCGGCGATCCTGATCATCTTGGCGAGCCGAGGGCCGAGCTTGTCCAGCGAGAAGAAGTCCTTGGCCTGCTCGCCGACCGAACCGCCGACCGGCAGGAGCTCGGCGAAGTCCTCGACCAGTCCGATGGCCTGGTCGAGCAGGTCGTTGACGGCGAACATCTGGAGCGTGATCGCGGTCGCCTTGTCCTCGAGCACGTCGTAGTGGTCGCCCGCCTTGCTGGCAAGGGTGAACAGGTGCTGGGTGGCCGCGGAGGCCGCATGACCCGACCACGACGGCTGACCGCCGGGCTCGGTCTCGTGGTGGAACCTGTTCCCGACCCAGGTGCCGTTGAAGCTGTTGGTCAGGGCGCGGGTGGTGAAGGACATCTTGGACCAGTAGCGGGAGAGCGCCTTCAGCGCGCCGACCGCTCTGCCGATCTGCTTCCAGTCACCCTCGAGCTGCTGCTTGTACCACTCGATCGGGCTGAGAATCCCGATGTTCCCCAGGCGCTTGGCCACACCCTCGAAGCCGAGGAGCTTGTCGAGCTTGTCCGTGATGTTGTTGTAGACGTCGAAGCCGGGAAAGCCCTCCGGAGGCTTCACGAACTCCGCGGTGTAGTCGGCCAGGATGACCGTGGGTGCCTGGTGGGTCTTCGGCAGCTCCACGTGGTTGAGCTCGACCTCATCCATCAGTCGGTCGTAACGGGCCGCCTGCGCCTGGTCGGTGGTCTGGTAGTCGTTGGCCAGCGAGTGCATGGCGTCGCCGAAGCCGTCGTAGGCGAGCCAGGCGTCGCCGCCCGGCCGGTAGTCCTTGATCAGCACCCCTCGGTAGTCGTTGATGCGCTCACCGATCGAGACGAGCTGGGTGCCCTTGTTGCCGTCGAGTCGTAGGTACGAGTCCGCGAAGCGCTCGGCCTGGGCGACGCTCTCGGCGAGGGTCCTCATGTCGGTGCCGACCCGTCGCAGGGCATCCGGCTGAACTGTGAATGACATTCGACCCACACTGCAGGGCGCCGACCCGGCTGTGGTTGACAGTCAGTGCCCTCCGTTTGACGTGTCGTGTCCTCCGAGCGGACCTGTGGCAATCTGCGGTCGTGGACCTTCCTCGCCAAGACGTCGATCCCGATGGCCTCCTCGAGTACTCGGTCGTCTTCACCGACCGGTCGTTGAACCACATGTCGAAGCGCTTCGTCGGGGTGATGCAGGACATGGTCGACGTCCTGCGCACGACGTACGGCGCGGAGACGGTCGCTGTCGTGCCGGGTGGCGGCACCTATGCCATGGAAGCGGTCGCGCGGCAGCTGGCGACGGGTCGGCGCTGCCTCGTGGTCCGCAACGGTCTGTTCTCCTATCGCTGGTCGCAGATCTTCGATGCCGGGTCCGTGGCCAGCGAGACGACTGTCTGCACCGCGCGCCCGGTGTCCGATGAGCGGCTTGCGCCCTGGGTCCCGCCTCCGGTCGGCGAGGTGGTCGAGGCGATCGAGCGCGACCGTCCCGAGGTCGTGTTCGCGGCACATGTCGAGACGGCGGCAGGCATGGTGCTGCCCGATGACTACGTCCGCGCCCTCGCCGCGGCTGCGCACGGGGTCGGCGGGCTCCTCGTCCTCGACTGCATCGCGTCCGGGGCCTTGTGGGTGGACATGACCGACCTCGGTGTCGATGTGCTGCTCAGTGCGCCGCAGAAGGGGTGGAGTGGTTCACCGTGCGCGGGCTACGTGATGCTCGGCGAGGCCGGTCGGGCGGGCGTCATGTCGACGACCTCGACCAGCTTCGCGGTCGACCTCCAGAAGTGGTTGACGATCACGGAGGCGTACGGGCAGGGACAGACGCCGTACCACGCCACGATGCCGACCGACACGCTCGCGCACGACGCCGCGCTCATGCTCGAGACCCGCGCCGCCGGGCTCGACGACCTGCGTCAGGCCCAGATCTCGCTCGGCACGCGGGTCCGGTCCCTGCTCGCAGAACGTGGCTTCGCGTCCGTCGCGGCCGAGGAGTACGCCGCACCCAGCGTTGTCGTGTCGTTCACGGACGATCCCGAGATCCGCAGCGGCGCGAAGTTCAAGCAGCGTGGCATGCAGGTGGCCGCCGGCGTACCCCTGATGTGTGGTGAGGGCGAGGACTTCTCCACGTTCCGGCTGGGGCTGTTCGGTCTCGACAAGCTCACGGACGTCGAGGGCACCGTGGCGCGGCTCGGAGCGCACCTCGGAGAGTGACCGGGCTACCGTCGCGCTGGCTCACCTGTTGACCCGTTCGCGATCGGAACGTTGCGCGACCTCGCCCGAGCCGGTCGCGGCGGATTGGGTACCAGACGGACAACGCCAAGGAGGTCCGGACATGCCGAGCAAGTCAGCCAACGTCAAGAACGAGAAGCAGTACGAGGCGCTGAAGGACAAGGGGATGTCCAAGGAGCGCGCCGCCAAGATCGCGAACACCAAGGACGCGTCGAAGAAGGGCGGCCAGCAGAGCGGGAAGGGCGGTGACAGCAGCCAGGGCGGCACGACCGCGCAGAAGAAGAAGGCCGGCCGCAAAGGTGGGAAGGCCGCCGCGAAGAAGAGCTGAACGTGCGACGCGTCAGCCCAGTCGCTTCGTCGCCTTCGCCAACCCCTGGGCGTGCCGGCGGACGTCGGCCCAGGGGCAGTCACGCCGGGCCAGGCGGCGGCGTACCGACGCGATGGTGAACTGCGCCGGGCGCAGCCGGGAGAGCTCGTCCCAGGTGATCGGCGTGGACACCGGCGCTCCCGGCCGGGCGCGGACGGAGTACGCCGGCACCGCTGTTTGGCCGTAGGCGTTGCGGCCGATGTCGACGTAGACGCGATCGCCGCGCTTGGCCTTCCGCTGCTCGAGCGTCAGCAGGTCGGGAGCCTTCTCGACGAGCACCTCGGCGCAGCGCCTGGCGAAGCCGCGGACCTCGTCGAAGCCGAGCGCGGGCCGCAGCGGCACCAGGACGTGGTAGCCGCGGGAGCCGGTCGTCTTGAGGTACGTCGTGAGGCCGAGGCCGTCCAGCAGCTCGCCGACCAGGCGGGTCGCTCGTCGTACCTTGCCCAGATCGTCGTCACTGGGATCGAGGTCGAAGACGAGCTGGTCGGGCCTCTCCAGGCTCTTGCTGGTGCAGAGCCAGGTGTGCGGCGTGATGCAGGCCTGCTGGGCGAGGTAGACCAGGCTCCGTCGATCGTCCACGACGACCTGGCGTTGGCTCCCGTCCTCGGTGTGCACCTGGACCGTGGTCATCCACTCGGGGAAGTGGGAGGGCACCTTCTTCTCGTAGAAGGACATGCCGCCGATCCCGTCCGGGAAACGCTGCATGTTGATCGGGCGGCCGCGCAGGTGCGGGAGCATCACGTCCGCGATCGCGTCGTAGTACTCGGCCAGGTCGAGCTTGGTCACTGCGTTGTTCGAGCCGGGGTCGTCGGGAAACAGCACCTTGCCAGGCTTCGAGACTTCGACACCCGCGACTTCGGTCACTGCTCCTTCACCACCTCGGACGCCTTCTTGTCCGTGCGCAGCCCCAGGTAGCGCGGGTGCCTGAGCTGGTTGGCGCTGGTCCACTCCGTGAAGGCAACCTGGGCCACGAGACGGGGCTTGACCCAGTGCACGTTCTTGCGCGGCAGCTGACCCCTGGTGCACGGCGACTGGTCCACCTCGAGCTGGCTGAGGCGGTCGTGAAGGTCCCGCAGCACCGACTGGGAGAAACCGGTGCCCACCTTGCCGGCGTACACCAGGTCGTCGGCGTCGTGGAAGGCCAGCAGCAGCGCGCCCAACGCCACACGGGACCCCTCCGGGTCGGTCCAGCCGACCACGACGAGCTCCTGGCCCGCCTCGCACTTGAACTTGAGCCAGCGATCGGTGCGGCCGGTGGCGTACGGCGCGTCGGTCTGCTTGGCGATCAGCCCTTCCCAGCCCTTGCGACAGGCCTCGGCGAAGTACGCCTCGCCGCCTGTGCGCCGGTGCGGCGTGTAGCGGATGGGCCCCTCGAAGGTCAGCAGGTCGCGCAGCAGCCGCTTGCGCTCCAGGAGCGGGCGGCCGCGGACGTCCTCGCCGTCGGCACGGAGCGCATCGAAGACGTAGAAGTAGACCGGAACCCCGCTGCGTCGTGCCTTCTCGGCGCTGCTCACGTGGATCCGAGGCTGCAGCCGGGCGAACGACGTCCGGGAGCCCTCGAACGCGACGACCTCACCGTCGATCACGAAATCGGTGGACGCCTGCTCCTCCAGCGCCTCGGCGATCTCGGGGAAGGCGACGGTGACGTCGCGGCCCGAGCGCGAGTACAGCTTCGTGCCGCGTCCTGTGCGGACCGCCAGGCATCGCTGACCGTCGAGCTTGCGCTCGTAGACCCAGCCGTCCTCCCAGAACCGTTCGTGGCTCAGTGTGGCCAGCGCCGGCTGCGGGACGTCGGCCGCGGTGGTCACTCGCTGACGGTACCCGGGCTGTGGGCCGGGCCTTGCCGGGCCGGCGCCGTGCCGTCCTCCTCCGGTGCGGTGCTGCCGTCGCCGAGGTCGCGGACGATCAGGACCAGGGCCACCAGGACGCCGAGCAGGACGAACACGATGACCATCCAGCGGGTCGAGATGCGGCGCCTCATTCGCGCTGGGTACCCGACGGCCGGCACGAGCACGCCCAGCTCGCGCGTGACGGGCCGGCGCGCTTCACAGAGCGGCGAGCTTCGCCCGCGTCGGGGCGTACGGCGTGATGTGCAGCCGCAGGCGGGCCTCGGCCGGGGTGCGGTTGGCCTTGCGGTGGTTGCACGACGCGCAGGCCGCGACCGTGTTGGACCAGGTCGAGCCACCGCCGCGACTCCGTGGCAGGACGTGGTCGATCGTGGTGGCGTGCCGGCCGCAGTAGGCACACGTCTGCCGGTCGCGGATGAGGACACCGTTGCGCGACCACCCGGCAGGGCGGTGCAGCCAGTGCGCTGCGACGTAGCGGACGAGGCGGATCACACGCGGCCACGGGTGCGGGCCGATCATGCGGTCGCCGTGCTGCTCCTCGACGAGCGCGACCTGGCGGAAAAGCATCCGGACAGCGTGCTGGAAGGTCACCCGGCCCAGCGGCTCATAGGAGGCGTTCAGCAGGACGATTTGTTGAGCTGACACCGCTGACACCTCCTCTCTGCTATATGTCGTACGGCGTGCGTTGGATCCGACGCAGGCAGACATCGCCGTTCTCACGGGCCACGTCGTGGCTCGCGAGCGCACGCGACAGGTGCCTGGTCACGAGGTCAGAGTACGGGGGTACGACGCGCAGCCAACAGATCTTTTCAGCGCGGGTCGCCGGTGACCGCGAGCCGACCGCCAGCCCGCCCGTCGACAGCGCACCGACGGCACCCGATGGCTCGCGCGTCAGAGATCGTCCGAACCGACGACTTCGATCTGCGGTGCGTAGAACGCCATCGCGGCCAGGGAGCGCTCGTGGTCGGCGTCCGTCGCGCCGGCGCAGGCGTCGCGAACGACGCGGACCCAGGCGCCGTTGTCGGCGGCCGCCAGGGCGGTGGAGAGGACGCAGCAGTCGGTGGAGACGCCGCACAGCACCAGGTTGCGGGAGTCGGCCGTCGCGGCGAGCAGGTCGGAGTCGTACTTGCCCATAGTCGGCTTGCTGACCACCGGTGCGTCGCCGGGGTCGAGCACCAGCTCGTACGACGCACGTGTGGCCGGCTCGAGCGCGAAGGGCCACTGCTCGTAGTAGTCGACCCACGAGCCCTCGGGCCCAGCGGGTGGCAGAGGCGGCTCGAAGCGAGTGAACACGACGCGGCCGGCATATCTGTCGACCAGGTCGCGGATCACCGGGAGCACCTCGCCGAAGCGAGGGGCGGCCCACGGGCTGGGCGGCTCGCCGAAGACCTTCTGGACGTCGATGACGACGAGCCATGGCTCGCCCTGCCTGGTCATGACGGGGTCACCGAGCGCTCACGCCTCGCTAGCGGCGACCGCGCGTCGCTCCAGCAGCAGGTAGCCGAGGAAGCCCATCACCAGCGCGACGATGACGCCGACGCTGGCGAAGGCCCAGTCGCCCTCCTTGCCGCCGATCGCGCCCATGAAGTAGCCCTGCCAGTCCAGCCAGCCGGCGTAGGTGTTGGTGACCAGCCCCCAGCCGACCACGGTCCCGACCGCGAAGACCGCGAGGGCGCGCCAGCGGATGGCGCCGTAGCGGCCGGCGGGATCGGCGAGTGCCTGGTCGTCGTAGTCCTTCTTGCGCAGCAGCAGGTCGGCCAGGAAGATGCCGACCCAGGCCGAGATCGGCACGCCGAGGGTGATCAGGAAGCCCTGGAACTGGAAGAAGAACGTGCTGGACGCGACGAAGAGCACGTAGATCGCCGCGAAGATCATCAGCACCCCGTCGATGCCGGCGGCGACCGGTCGCGCGACCGGCAGGCCGAGGCTGAGCAGCGACAACCCCGAGGAGTAGATGTCGAGCAGGGCGCCGGCGACCAGCCCGATGACTGCGACGACGACGAAGGGCACCAGGAACCACGTCGGCAGGATCGTGGCCAGGGCGCCGATCGGGTCGCCGCCGATGGCGGCGTTCAGCCCCGGGTCCGAGCCGGCCAGCAGCAGGCCGAAGAAGAACAGCACGATGTTGGCCGCCGACAACCCGGTTGCGGTGAAGCCTGCGACACCGGAGCTCGAGGCGCTGCGAGGGAGGTAGCGCGAGTAGTCGGCCGCGGCGTTGACCCAACCGAGCCCGGTCGCCGTGGCCATCAGCACGGCGACCCCGACCACGGCCGCGAAGCCGCCCGACGGCAGTGACGAGACCGTGGACCAGTCGACCTTGTCGATCACCAGCGCCAGGTAGATGACCGTCAGCACCACGCCGACGTAGGTGATCCAGGTCTGGATCTTCATGATCGCGTCGAAGCCGAGCACGCCGCCCGCGACGATCAGCACGACCACCACGAGCAGGCCGATGACCTTGGCCGGGTCGCCACCGCCCCAGCCGAGCTCGTCGAAGACCGTCGCGGTCGCCAGCGCCGCGGTCGAGGTCAGCACGGTCTCCCAGCCGAGGCTGAGCACCCACGACACCGCGGCGGGCACCTTGTTGCCGGTCACCCCGAACGCCGCGCGCGAGAGCACCAGCGTCGGAGCGGAGCCACGTTTGCCGGCGATCGCGACCAGCCCGGCGATCACACCGGCGAAGGCCACACCGACCACGCCCGCCACCAGTGCCTGCCAGAAGCTGACGCCGTACCCGAGCGCGTACGCGCCGTAGGCGATGCCGAGGACGGAGATCGAGGCTGCCGTCCAGGGCCACAGCAGGTCCCTGGGCGTGCCCTTGCGCTCGCTCTCCGCGATCACGTTGATGCCGTTGGTCTCCACCCGCAAGGCGATGGACTCCGACGGGCGCGCGGTGTCGGTCACAGGTAGATCATCTCGCCCTAGCGGGAGCCGGCTCGCACGAGGGCCCGCGGGTGCGCGCTCGACCCTCTGGGTGGTCGAGCGGTCAGCGCGGGTCGCCGGTCGCTGCGAGCCCGATCCCGAGCCCGATCATCGACAGTCCGCCGACGGCGCCCATCGCCTCGCCGCGCCGCGGCTTGCCTACGAACCACGAGCGCAGCTGGCTGGCGACCAGCGCCCACGTCGAGTCGGACACCATCCCGATGCCGAACGCGAGCAGCCCCAGCAGCAGCAGCTGCACCTGGATGTGGCCGGCCCCGCGGTCGACGAACTGCGGCAGAACCGCGGCAAGGATCATGTACGCCTTCGGGTTGGAGACGCCGACGACGTACCCCTGCCGGATCGCGCGCCGCCTGGTCATCGCGGCTCCGGCGAGGGTTGCCGGTGACTGGTCGAGGAACTCCTTGCGCCGGCGGATCGCTTCGACTCCGAGATAGACGAGGTACGCCGCGCCGACCAGCTTGAGGACGTGGAAGACCACGATCGACTCCTGGACGACCACCCCGAGGCCGAATGCGACGAGGACGACGATGGTGAGCAGTCCCAGCGAGTTGCCGGCGACGCTGGCCAGCGCGACACCGCGTCCGTAGGCGAGCGCGCGGCCGATCACGAAGACGACGCTCGGCCCCGGGATCGCGATGAGGATCAGTGCGGCGACGCCGAAGCCGAGGAGCTGGTCGACGGTGATCACGCGCTCACGGTAGCCGTGGTGGTGCTAGCCCCACCACGGTCGGGGACCTGGCCCTCCTGACCGGAGGTCACGTCGCCGGTTTGCTGGATGGCATGACGATCACGACTGCGGAACGACCGGCCATCGGCGCCGGCAGTGACTTCGCCGAGCTGAACCGACGGATCAACGCGGCGGGCCTGCTCGACCGGCGGCCCGCCTACTACGCCGTACGCCTGGGCCTGGTCGGCGCCGCCCTGGTCGCCGGCTGGTCCGCCTTCCTCCTGGTCGGTGCCTCGTGGTGGACGCTGGTGGTCGCCGCGTTCCTCGCGATCGTGTTCGGCCAGGTCGCGCTGGTGGCGCACGACCTCGCGCACCGCCAGGTGTTCCGCACGAACCGGCCCAGCGCCCGGGCCGGACTGGTCGCCGGAAACCTGGCGATCGGCATGTCGTACGGCTACTGGATGGCCAAGCACACCAAGCACCACGCCAACCCGAACCACGACGAGCTGGACCCGGACGTCGGCCCCGGAGTGCTCGTCTGGAGCCGCGACGGGGCGCGGGGTCGCGGCTTCCTGACCCGCTACCAGGCGTACTTCTTCCTGCCGCTACTCACCTTGCTCGGCATCTCGTTGAAGCGGGACAGTGTCAGGGCCGTCCGCGAAGGAACGGTCAAACGCCGCGGACTGGAGGGCGGGTTGCTGGCGGCACACTTCGTCTTGTACCTGTCCGCCCTGTTCACGGTGCTCACGCCGCTGCAGGCGGTCGCCTTCATCGTGGTGCACCAGGCACTCTTCGGTGTCTACCTGGGGCTCACCTTCGCGCCCAACCACAAGGGGATGCCGCATCCCGACGGCACCGAGGACTTCCTGCGCAAGCAGGTGCTGACGTCCCGCAACGTGCGCGGCGGCCGGCTCGTCGACACAGCGCTGGGAGGGCTCAACCACCAGATCGAGCACCACCTCTTCCCGGCCATGCCCACGCCCAACCTGCGCAAGGCGCAGCCGATCGTCCAGGCCTACTGCGCAGAGATCGGCGTCGCCTACGAGGTGACCGGCCTGGCCGACTCCTACGCCCAGGCCTTCCGCCACCTGCACGACGTGGGGGCCGACCTGCGACGGTCCTGACACTTCGCCGTCGGCCGGTGACAATGGCCTCGTGAGCCGAGGGACGCAGCCGGGGCCGCGCGCGTTCGACCCGGTCAAGGTGGGGAACCTCGAGACCGACGCGTGGGCGGCGTACTACCGGCACGAGTGGCGGACCTTCCTCAAGGCCGCGGTCGGGATGGTCGGCGCAGGCTTCGGGATGGGCCGGCTGCGGACCCTGCAAGGAGCTTGGTTCGTGCTCCGCGCCAACCAGCTCTGGGCGCCGTACCCGGACAACGACCCGGCCGGCGCCCGTGAGCAGATGCGGCGGTTCTACGCCTTGGTGGCGAGAACGACGCATGCGCTGGACGTCGACCCGGTCCGCGCGGCCGAGCTCGAGGTCGAGTGGTGGCGGCTGCACCGCGAGCACCAGCACGACCACGGCACCGAGGAACGAGCGCTGGTGCAGGCCCTGGTCGACCTCTACAGCTACGTGTACACCGCGGACCCGGACGCGATGCGGCCGGCGGCGCAGGCGCGGGTCGATGCGATGGACCTGTCCGACCGCTGGGTCGAGTCCGGCTGCGACCTCGCCGACCCGCTTCTCCAGCAGGAGCGGGAGAAGCTGGTCGCGAGCTACACGGCGCTGAGGGCCGCGGTCTAGCCTCGAACTTTCATGTCGTTGGGGTCGTGCTCGGCGCGTAACGCACGGAAGTGCCTGTCCTGCACGGGATTCTTGTGATTGCGAAGTCTCAAGGTCTCGAGCGGAAAGGCACTCCGTAGGTGAAGGTTATCTCGGCTGGTCGTGTGGTTCTGGATCCGGCCCGTGAGTCGCTTGTCTCCTCGGCCGGAGCCGTGCTGTCGGTTGAGGCGATCCGGGTCAGCGGTATCGATCGTGCCTTGAGCGGGGCGTTGTCCCGGTGGCGTGGCCCGCGGGCGGTGCACGACCCGGGCAAGGTGTTCCTCGATGTCGCCCATGCGGTGGCCTTGGGCGGTGACTGTCTGGCCGATGTGGCCGCGGTCCGAGCCCAACCGGTGCTGTTCGGGCCGGTGGCCAGCGATCCGACGATCTCGCGGCTGTTCGCCACGCTGGCCGCCGATGCGGATGCCGCGGTCGCGGCGATCCGTGCCGCACGAGCGGCTGCTCGTGCCCGGGTCTGGGCCCGGCGCCGACCGGTCGCTGGTCGACCTGGTGGCCAGGTGATCGTCGACATCGACGCCACGCTGGTGACCGCGCACTCAGACAAGGAGCAGGCAGCACCCACGTTCAAGCGCGGCTACGGGTTCCACCCGCTGCTGGCCTTCGTCGACCACGGCGAGCACGGGACCGGGGAAACCCTGGCCGCGATGCTGCGCACCGGTTCGGCTTCGGCGTTCGCGGTCGCCGACCACATCAGCGTGCTGGACCAGGCACTCGGGCAGCTGCCCGAGGCCGAGCGGGACCAGGTGTTGGTCCGCGCCGACACCGGTGCCGCGTCGAAGGCGTTCCTGCGACACGTGCAGGATCTGGGGTTGACCTACTCGGTCGGGTTCGCCGCCCACGAGACCATCAAGACCGCACTGGACCGGATCCCCGCCCAGGCGTGGCGGGCCGCGCTGGATGGCGACGGGCAGCCCCGTGAGGGCGCCCAGGTCGCCGAGCTGACCGCCTGGATCCCGGCCACCCAGCGCACCGGCACCGCCGATGACTGGCCGCCCGGGATGCGGGTCATCGCCCGACGCGAACGGCCCCACCCCGGCGCCCAGCTGCGGCTGACCGACCACGAAGGGTGGCGGGTCACCTGCTTCGCCACCAACACCAAGGGTCCGGGCTGGACCCTGTCCACCCTGGAGGTCCGACACCGGCACCGCGCCCGCTGCGAGGACCGGATCCGCGCGTTGAAGGACACCGGGCTGCGCAACCTGCCCTTCCACGGCTTCGCCCACAACCAGCTCTGGCTCGAGATCGTCGCCCTGGCCGCCGACCTGCTCGCCTGGACCCAGACCCTGGCCTTCGACGAGTCTCAGCCCGCCCGCCGCTGGGAACCCAAACGCCTCCGCTTCCGGATCCTCGGCGTGGCCGGCCGCATCATCCGCAGCGGCCGACGACAACGCCTACGCCTCCCACGAGACTGGCCCTGGAACCCGCTCATCGACCACGGCTGGGCAGCACTCCACGCAACCTGACTTCATCGCCCCGTCCCCACAACCAGGACCTCGGAGCACCGGCGGACACAACGCCGGAACTCGACATGCCCACCCAGCCACCCCTCAAGGCGACCAGCCGCGGCCGCTCACTCGCCAGCCAGACGAAAGATCGAGGCTAGTGTCCTGAGTCAGACAGCGACCGTGTTGATGCCAGGGGTCTCGTCGGCGCGGGTGAACTCGACGAACTCGGTGTCGTCGTCGATGTGGGCGTTGTGCCCCGGCCGGACGTAGTAGGCCTCGCCGGCCGAGATGACCTCGGTCTCGCCGTCGGTGAACCGCATCGTGACCCTGCCCTTGAGGCAGTAGCCCCAGTGCGGCTCCTGGCACGCGCCGTCCGGCAGCTCGGCGAACCACTCGGCGGTGTCGAGGCCGGCGTTCCATCTCTCGAGCGCGATCGTCATCCCGCCCGCCTCGGTGCGGTGCTGCTGGCCGGCTCCGTCGACGTCGACGGCGAGCTCGGTGTTGTCGCGGGTGAAGCTGCCCATGGTGTTCCTCCTGCGTCGGGGACCGACGGATCTCGGTCCGTGTGCCGGAACCTAGGGGCTGAACCCGAGTTCAAGGTCAAGGACAGAGTTCAGGTCTTGACCTTGCACCCGGGTGCAAGGTCTACGGTGGCCAGGTGCGGATCTCAGAGCTCGCCGGATCCGCGGGAGTCCCGACTTCCACGGTCCGCTACTACGAACGGGTCGGCCTGATGGGCCTCCCGGAGCGGACGGCGTCCGGCTACCGCGACTACGGCGACGAGGCTGCCGCACGGCTCCTCTTCATCACCCGGGCGCGACACATGGGCCTGAGCTGCGAACAGATCACCTCGCTGATCCCGATCTGGGCCGGCACCAACTGCAGCGCAGCCCACGAGCGGGTCGGCCAGCTCATCGACGAGAAGAAGGCAGAGATCGTCGATCGCATCGCCGAGCTCGAACAGTTCTCTGCCCAGCTCGACGCCGTGCGGACCGCGCTCGACGCCTCGTCGCCACCGCAGGCGTGCAGGAGCGACCTGACCTGCTGCGTGCCCGAGTCAGGTGGTGGTCCGATCGTGGTCGAGCTGACCGCTAGGCACTGAGCCAGGCCTCACGTCACTGCACGGAGTGCAGCGGTCACCACCACGGCGACGACGACGGCGAGCACCACTGACCGGCCGCGCCAGAGAAGCACACCGCCCGCCAGCACCCCGACGGTGTCGGCGCCGGCACCGAGGTGCCGCCCGTCGGCGAGCGCGGAGGTGACGACGAGGGCGGCGAGCAGCGCCGGCGCCATCATCGCAACGACCCGGAGGAACGCCGGATGTGCTTCCCGACCTCCGAACACGACCGGGCCGGCCGCCTTGACCAGCGCGGTGGTCACGGCGAGCCCGATGATGGTCCACCAGATCGTCGTCATCGGCGCAGCCCCAGAAGTGCGGCGACGCCGGCCGCCAGGATCGGTACGCCGGGTGGGGTGAACGGCACCAGGGCGAGGGCGATCGCGGCGCCGCAGAGCGCCACGAACCGGGAGCGTGGCTCGCGCAGCTCGGCGATGAGGATGCCGAGGAAGAACGTCGGGAACACCGCGTCGAGCCCGAGACGGTCGGTGTCTCCGAGCAGGTCGCCGCCCAGCGCGCCGACCACGGTGCCGAGCGTCCAGGTGACGTACTGCGGTGCGGTGGTGCCGAACAGCAGCCAGCGGTCGAAGGTGCCGTCACCTCGGTTGGCCAGCGCCCACGAGGCGTCGACCACCGCCTGGCCCTGGGCCGCCCGCTTGAGCGGGCCACCCGGGAGCGACGGCGCCAGGGCGGTCCCCATCGCGAGGAACCGACCGTTCATCAGCGTCCCGGCCGCGACCGCCGCCACGGCGGTGCCGCCGCTCGCCAGCACCGCCAGCCCGGCGAACTGGGCCGACCCCGCGAACACGATCGCGGCGGTGAGGATCGCCTGGAGCGGGGAGAAGCCGGCCTGCCGGGCCAGGACCCCGAAGGACATCGACAGCACGAACCCCACGAAGGCGTACGGGACGCCGAGCCGGATCCCGGCCTTGAAGGACTCGTGCACGGGCTCACGGTAGGTGGGGGCAGGGACAGGGAATCCGGCGGCACCCCCCAGCGTTCGTTGAAACGTGAAGAAGATCGGCTTCCTGTCCTTCGGCCACTGGAACCCCTCGCCGCAGTCGCAGACGCGGTCCGGTTCGGACGCGCTCCTCCAGTCGATCGAGCTGGCGGTGGCGGTCGAGGAGGTGGGAGCGGACGGCGCCTACTTCCGCGTGCACCACTTCGCGCGCCAGCTCGCGTCGCCGTTCCCGCTGCTGGCCGCGGCCGGCGCGCGCACCAGCCGGATCGAGCTCGGCACCGGCGTGATCGACATGCGCTACGAGAACCCGCTCTACATGGCCGAGGACGCCGGCGCCGCCGACCTGATCGCCGGAGGGCGGCTCCAGCTGGGAATCAGCCGGGGCTCACCGGAGCAGGTCATCGACGGCTACCGCTACTTCGGGCACGTGCCCGCCGAGGGCACCGACCACGCCGACATGGCGCGCGAGCACGCGCGCATCTTCCTGGAGGTGCTCGAAGGGAAGGGGTTCGCCGAGCCCAACCCACGACCGATGTTCCCCAACCCGCCCGGGCTGCTCCGCATCGAGCCACACTCACCCGGGCTGCGCGACCGCATCTGGTGGGGTGCCGGCACCCGCAAGACGGCGGTGTGGACCGCTGAGCAGGGCATGAACCTGATGAGCTCGACGCTCCTCACCGAGGACACGGGCGTGCCGTTCCACCAGCTCCAGGCCGAGCAGATCCAGATGTTCCGTGACGCCTGGAAGGCAGCCGGGCACGAGCGCGAGCCCCGCGTCTCGGTGAGCCGCAGCATCTTCCCGCTGGTCAGCGATCTCGATCGTGCGTACTTCGGGCACGACACCACGAGCCAGGACCAGGTCGGCCACATCGACGGCGGGCTGGCGCGGTTCGGGAAGTCGTACGCCGGCGAGCCGGACCAGCTCGTCAAGGAGCTGGCCGAGGACGAGGCCGTCGCTGCCGCGGACACGCTGCTGCTCACGGTCCCGAACCAGCTGGGCGTCGACTACAACGCGCACGTGCTCGACAGCGTCCTGCGCTACGTCGCGCCGGAGCTCGGCTGGCGCTGACGCGGACCTTCAGCGGCGTCCGCCCAAACCGGCCGCCCGCGCCAGGGTGACCGCTTCGTCGCGGGTTGCGACGCCGAGCTTGGCGAGCATCGAGGAGATCCGGTTCCGGATCGTCTTGGGCGCGAGGTAGAGCCTCGACGCCACCTGTGAGGTGGGCAGTCCTGCGACCAGGAGCTCGAGGATCTCGAGGTCCCGTGCGTCCAGCACCGAGAGCGCATCGGTGCGCGGGGCGGACGAGGCGGCGGCGACCACGGCCGCGGCCGCACCGCGACCGACGACGAGGGCGCCGCCGGCGGCCGAGTGAACGGCGGCGAGCACGTCCTCCGGGTCGGCGTCCTTGAGCAAGTAGCCGTCCAGTCCGCTGGCCAACGACTCGATCACGGTCGCCTCGGCCGCGTGCATCGTGAGGATCAGGACGCGCATCCCCGGCCAGCGCTGCTTGAGCTCGGCCCCGAGGGCGATCCCGTCACCATCGGGCAGCTGCAGGTCGAGCACCGCAACGTCGGGGACCACGTCCTCGGGGAGGTCGCGGGCCGCGGCGCAGGAGCGCGCCGTACCGACGACCGACAAGCCGGAGTCGGACGCGATCAGCGCGGCCAGGCCGGTGAGCACCACCGGGTGGTCGTCGACGATCAGGACGCCGATGCTCACGATGGCGACCCCACGGGCAGCTCCAGGTGCAGTCGAGTGCCCTTCGGATGAGCAGGGGCGACGTCGAGCCGGCCGCCGCCCGCCTCGGCGCGAGCGGCCAGCGAGGAGAGGCCGACTCCGGGCACGACCAGGCCTCCCGTGCCGTCGTCCACCACGTCGACGCCGACGCACGAGCCGGTCCTGACGACCCGGACCGAGATGGACGTCGCGGACGCGTGGCGCAGGGCGTTGGTCACACCTTCGGCGACGCAGCGATAGATCGCCACCTGCAGCTCCTGGTCCAGGTCCCCCGGGAGCGAGGTCTCCAACGAGAGGGAGGGTCCGTCGTGCTGGCCGCGGAACGACGAGACCAGTGCGCGCAGTGCCGCGTCGAGGTCGCCGTCGTCCAGTGCCGAGGGTGTCAGCCCGGACACGATCCGGCGCAGGTCGGTGCGGCTGGCCGCCAGGCCGTCGGCGAGGTCGGCGAGGAGCGCCGCGTGCTCCGGCGCGGGCGAGGAACGGAGGCTGGCCTGCACGCGCATGCTCATGCCGGCCAGCGCCGGTCCGAGCCCGTCATGGAGGTCGCCGAGGATGCGGGCCCGCTCCGCGTCGCGCTCCCGTGCCACGTCGAACCGCGCGTGCTCGGCCTCGATCGCCAGGCCGACCGCGCGGGTCACCAGGCCGACCGTCGGCAGCAGCTGGGAGACCACCCGTGACTGCCGCGGCTCCAACCCCTCGGGACCACCGGCGTCGACCAGCAGCGCGCCGACCCGGTCGCCGCCGACCAGGAGCTCGTTCTCCACCCAGCCGGGCGGTACGTCGGGCTCGTCGTCCCCGAGCACGATCCGCGCGTCGTTCGTGCCGCTGGCCGTGGCCACCATCCGCGCGGCCTTGTCGAGCAGGTCGCGGGGGTCGATGCGCGCGTTGAGGTCGGCGGTGATCGCCGCGACGTCCGAGGGGGAGATCACGCCGTTGCCGTAGCGGCGGGTCAGCGCCGAGCGGCGCACCCACACCGCACCCGGCGCCGCCAGCGCGAGGGTCACCACAGCGGTGAACGCCGCGGAGGTCGACGGCGAGGCCAGCTCCACCACGCCCGACCCGGCCCACACCAGCACCGACGCGAGCGCCGCGACGCCCACCGCTCCGAGCCCGGCGAGCAGGTCGAAGAGATCGTCGCCCAGCGGCCGGAGCTCATCGGCCAGACAGAGCCGGGTCACCAGCACCGCCGTCAGGACCAACGTCGAGCACGTGACGTAGCCAGCCGCGTCCCGGCGGACCAGCAGTGACGCCAGGACCACGGCCAGGCCGCCGACTCCGAACGTCACCGCGAGCAGCGCCAGCCGGCGCCGGTCGGTCCTCTCGTCGAGTCGTACGTCGAGAAGCAGCAGCCCGACCAGGCCAGCGAGTCCCAGGCCCACCAGCGCCCACCCGACGTACGGCACTCGTGCCAGGACCAGGGCCGCGCCGGCGCACGCGACCGCCAGGGTCGCGAAGCCGACGCCTCGGCGGGTCGGCGGGCGGGTGGCCCACAGCACCGGTCCTACGAGCAGCACGACGTGCACACCGGCCAGGTCGGTCACCGCGTCGACCAGGTGCGCGGAGGTGGGGTGGCCGTCCGAGCGCACCACGGTGAGCAGGCCGTCCAGGGCGGGGGACAGGGCCACGAGCGCCAGGACCCGGCCGACCGCTGCCCCCGGGCGCCGGTCCAGGATCACCGCGGCACCCAGCGCGAACAGCGGCCAGCCGGCCAACAGCATCAAGCTGGGCGGCTCCTGTCGCAGGAACGCGGTGCCGGCCACCACCGACATCGCGGCGCAGAACACGGCGCCCGCGGCCACGACCTCGAGAGACAGCCCGCGCGGGGCCACCTCCGTCCCGGTCTCGGTCACCCGCTCAGCATGAGGCTCTGACCCCTGGCGCGGTAGCACCGCCGGACACGTCGGGACATCCGCGGGACGGCTCGGGACTGTTCAGGCCGGGCCGGGTCGCGCAGGATCTGGTCAGCGGGACGCGCCGCGACCCACGGTGATGACGGGCCCGGACCGGCCGGTCCCGCCGAGACCGGAGGAACGCCATGACCACCCACGTCACCACTCCTGATGCCGGGCGCACCGTCCAGCTGCCCGCGGCCCGCACGCTGATCGGGGCCGTCCTGGTCGCCTGCGTGCTGCTACCGCTCGCCATCTTCGCCGGCGAGATCCTGTTCAGCGACCGGGATGCGTACCGGTCCGAGGGCCCGGTCGACTCCATCGTCAGCATCGGTGTCGTCGGCGGGGTCGGGCTCGTCCTCGCGCTCGTCCTCGGAGCGGTGCTGGTGCGTACTCCGGAGCGGGCCCGGATCGGTGCCGTCGTCTTCGCCGCTCTCTCCGTGCTCACCATCATCGTGTTCTGGTCCGGGACACCTGGGCTGTTCGGCGCCTCCGCCGCCTGGCTGGCGGGGTTGACCCGAGGCGGCCGACCGCTCGGCGGTGCGGCTCGGGTGGCTGGCATCGTCGGCGCCTTCGTCGCGGTGCTCAACATCCTTCTGACCGTGGGGGGCCTCGTGATCAGCATGTTCGTCTGAACCCCGCGCCATCAGACGGGGCACACCGACGAGGGGCGCCGCCGATCCGGCGGTGCCCCTGGGGCGCGCCCGCCCGAGAGGCAGGCGTTGCCGCTGCCCGAGTCGCTCGTTGAGGGTCCTGAACTGGGGCTTCTCCACCCCACACGACACATGTGCGGCGGTCTCACGGCCCCTACAGAAGGATTGCCACTGAGGACTAGACCGGGTTGACTGAGTCGGCTGATAGCCCGCGGAGTTCCCCCATTCCGCCGCGAGGTGCGAGGAGTGAAACCTATCGTGAACTCGATCCTGACGGGTGGCGTCGCGGTACGAACGCGACGTCTACAACTCGACCAACGTGGGTGGGCAGAATGACTGAGGAGAAGCGTCGCGAGAGCGCCGGACGTTTGGCGTCTGCGATCGCGCTTCCGGAGTGGTCGCTGCGCCGCAAGCTGGCGCTGGCCCTCACGATCCCGATGCTCCTCGCCGCGACGTTCGGCGGCCTGCGTGTGCACACCGCGCTGTCGCAGTCGGACAACTACACGGCGACCGCCAAGCAGATCACGGTGCTCCGCCCGGCCGCCGGCTACCTGGCCGCCGCCGAGCGCGCGATCATCATCTCCCGCCAGCACCCGCTCCTCGACGACCCCGGCCGGCTCTCGGCCATCGAAGCGGTCGCCGTGGCCGGGGAGCGCCTCGAGGACATCGGCAAGCAGGCCGACCTGACCGATGCGCAGCGCAAGAGGCTTGCGTCGGTGTTGTCGCTGAGCGAGCAGCTGCGCTCCGGCCGGGCCTACGTCTCGGCGGGTCAGGCGGTCTCGCAGGTCCGGCAGCTCCAGCGCGGCGTGACCACGTTGATCGACCTGATCATCGCCGAGCAGCTCGAGCCCGAGCCCAAGCTGCCCGCCCTGCAACAGGCACTGGACGGCCGGGTGTCGCTGGCCATGCAGCAGTACATGGTCAACGTCGCCAAAGCTGCGGACATCAACACCGTGGACCTCTCCGCGGAGCTCGGCGTCGAGCAGGTCATCATCGACCGCCTCGGCTCCATCATCGGCACCACCGATCCCCAGGTGCAGAAGCTCAACCAGCAGAACGCCGCACACTTCGGCGTGGTCCGCGGCGGCGGCCACGACATCGGCGACGCCGAGGCGTTCGAGCCATACGACGACCTGAGTGTCGAGCTGCTCGACGACATCGACCAGAACCTCACCGATGCCGCCAACGACGCCCGGGCGCTGGCCATCGCCAACGCGGTTGTCACCGGCGCGCTGCTCCTGGCGGCGATCTTCCTGGCCCTGCTGGTCTCCCGCATGCTGCTGAACCCGATCCGTCGGGTGCGTGAAGGCGCCCTCGAGGTCGCGAACACCCGGCTGCCGGAGATGGTCGCCAAGATCCGGTCCGGAGGTGACCCCGGCGAGATCACGCCCATCGCCGTGGACACGCACGAGGAGATGGGCCAGCTGGCCCGCGCCGTCGACGACATGCACCGGCAGGCGGTGCACCTGGCGTCCGGCGAGGCCCACCTGCGCTCGCAGGTCGGCGAGATGTTCTCCACCCTGTCCCGCCGCAACACCTCGCTCATCAACCAGCAGCTCGGACTGATCGAGCGACTGGAGAAGGACGAGGAGGACCCGAACCGACTCGAGTCGCTGTTCCGCCTCGACCACCTCGCCTCGCGCATGCGCCGTACGGCGGACTCCCTCATGGTGCTGGCCGACGCCCCGATGCAGACCGGCGAGAACGACGCTCTCGCCCTGGGCGACGTGTTCCAGGCCGCGATGGCCGGTGTGCAGGAGTACCAGCGCGTCCAGATCGAGTCCTCGCCGCCGGAGAAGGTCAACGGCGCCGCGGCCGCCGACGTGGTGCACATGATGACCGAGCTCGTCGACAACGCGCTCGCCTTCTCGCCGCCGACCGCGCCGGTGAAGATCTCCACCAAGCAGGCCGGCGACAGCACCATCGTCGAGATCAGCGACGGCGGCCTCGGTATCGCCCAGGACGTGCTCAACTCGCTCAACGAGGACCTCCGCTCCGGTGGTGAGGTCACCCCGGAGACGGCGCGCCGGATGGGCCTGCTCGTGGTCAGCCGGATCGCGACCCGGCACGGCATCACCGTGTCGCTGGCTCGCAATCCGCGCGGTGGCACGACGGCCACGGTGCTGCTCCCGCCTGCTCTGCTGCGCGGCCACCAGACGCAGGTCATGCCCAAGCAGCGGCCCGGACTGGCCGGACTCACCCCCGCCAAGTCGGTGCTGCCGGCCGCGGTCACCGAGCGGCTCACCAACGAGGCAGAGCCGAAGAAGCTGCCGACCCGCCCCGAGCCTGCCGCCCCAGCGGCCCTTGCCGGGTCGGCGTCTGCGGCGTTCTCCAGGCCGGACGCCCCGGCTGCCTCTGCTGCACCCACGATGCCGGACGCTGCCGAGTCGCAGGTCGACTCGATCAGCGCCGCCATCAACGCCGTCACCAGCGGACTGCCCCAGCGTGCGCCGGGTGCCACCCGCTCCGGGCGTGGGATGCCAGGTGCGCCGGTCGGTTCCATGGGGGGCTCGCTGTTCCAGCGGCTCCAGGCCAGTGGCAACGGCAGCCGTCCCGCCGAGCCGGAGCTGCCGCAACGTGAGCCCGCGGCGCCGACCGTGGCATTCGAAGCCATCAACCTGTCGACCCTCAAGGCCGACATCGAGTCGCCTTACACCGACGAGGTCGAGACGCCCGACGCCGGGACCCCCGACAGCGAGGCCCCCGACGCCGGGACCCCCGACGTGGCGACCTTCGACGTGGCGACCTCCGAGACGGAGACCTCGGAGGTCGAGACCGACGAGGTGACAGCAGAGGTCAAGGTGCTGGCCGCCGAGGATCAGTCGGCACTCGAGGAGGTCGTGGCCGAAGAGTCCGCGCTCGACCCGGTCGAGGCGTCCGCAGGGAGCTGGGTGGCCGCTGGCCAGGGAACGGCGATCTCGCTGCCCGCCCCGGCCACGACGTACGACCTGCTCGACTCGCGCAGCCCGTTGCCCGAGCCGACAGAGGACGAGACGCCGATCTTCCGCACGCTGCGTTCCAACTGGCTCACCTCCGGAGCGGACGAGGACGCCTGGACGACCTCGGAGATCGAGGCCGGCTGGGAGGCCGCCGAGCAGGTCGCTGAGGCGCCCGCGCTCCAGCTCAGCGAGTCCGGGCTGCCGATACGGCGTCCCGGCAAGCGGCTGGTGCCCGGTGGTGTCTCGCCGGCCCCCACTAACGTCGACCGCGACCCGGAGGCGATCCGGGCCCGGCTCGCCGCGCACGCCGCCGGCGTCTCGCGGGGCCGGACCGCGGCCGTGGACGAGACCGTTCCCGCATCCAGCACCGAGGAAGGCCCTGCATGACCACCGAGAACATGACCGAGACCGACGAGCGTGGGCTCGACTGGGTCGTGAGCAAGTTCGTCGACGAGGTGCCCTCCGCGGCGCACGCGATCCTCGTCTCGGCCGACGGACTGCTGATGGCCAAGAGCTTCAGCCTGCCGGACGAACGCGCCGAGCAGGTTGCGGCGGTCTCCTCGGGGCTTGCCAGCCTCGCGGTCGGTGCCGCTCGCCTGTTCGAGGGCGGCGCGGTGCTCCAGACCGTGATCGAGATGCAGCACGGCTACCTGCTGTTGATGAGCGTCGGTGACGGTTCCCACCTCGCCGTGCTCACCGAGGACTCCGCCGACATCGGCCAGGTGGGCTACGAGATGGCCCTCCTCGTCGACCGCGTCGGCCGCATGGTCCAGGCCACCGCCCGCGTCCCGCTCAGCGGACTCTGAAGGACCAGCGGGGACAAGTCATGGCACTGCCGAGCCAGCCGTGGACACCGGACGACGACGCGCCTGTCGCGCGCGTCGTCCGGCCGTACACGCTGACCGGCGGCCGTACCACTCCGAAGGTCGAACTTCCGCTCGAGGCCACGCTTCGCCGGGAGGTCGGTGGGCCCGAGCCCTCCGACGCCAACCTCCTTCGCATTCTCGAACTGTGTGACAAAAGCTCGGTCGCCGAAGTCTCCGCGCACGTGCACATGCCGATCGGTGTCGTCCGGGTTCTCCTGGGTGACCTGATCGAGCAGGGACACGTCCGGGTGCAGGCCACCCTGTCCGAAGACTCGTCGCAGGACGAGCGACGAGAGCTCATCGAAAGGACCCTCCGTGGACTCCGTACGCTCTAGCGCCCAGCGCTCCGCTGCGTCGACCAAGATCGTCGTGGCCGGCGGCTTCGGCGTGGGCAAGACGACCCTCGTCGGATCGGTCTCGGAGATCATGCCGTTGCGCACCGAGGCCCTCGTGACCAACGAGTCCGAGGGTGTCGACGACCTCGCTGCCGTTCCCAGCAAGGCCACGACCACCGTCGCCATGGACTTCGGCCGCATCACGCTGGCCGAGGACCTGGTCCTCTACCTGTTCGGTACGCCGGGCCAGCGTCGGTTCTGGTTCATGTGGGACGACCTCTGCCTCGGCGCGATCGGCGCGATCGTGATCGTCGACACCGGCCGGCTCGACGAGGCGTTCTCGCCGCTGGACTACTTCGAGTCCAAGGGGCTGCCCTTCATCGTCGCGGTCAACCAGTTCGATGGCAGCCAGCGCTACCCGCTCGAGGAGGTCCGGGCGGCGCTGGCCGTCCCGGAGCACGTGCCGATGATCGAGGTGGACGCCCGTGACCGCGATTCGTGCAAGCGGGCGCTGATCCGGATCACGGAGTACTCACTCGAGCAGCTCACCGCCACCGTGGCGGCGCCGGCGTACTGAACCGCGGACCCGGGAGGCTAGTTCCCGGCCAGCACGATCGCTGCGACGTCCACCAGCCGCTGACGGCTCGACCGCGCTCGCTCGCGGAGTTGTTCGAAGGCGGCGTCGACGGTGATGCCCTCCTGGCGCGCGAGGGCGCCCTTGGCCTGCTCGATCACGATCCTGCTGTTCAAGGCGCCCTGCAGCTGTTCGGTGAGCGCCTCGGCGCGGGAGATGCTGCGCTCCTGCAGGATGGCGATGGTGGCAACGTCGGCCAGCGACTGGACCACGCGGACCTCCCCGGGCTCGAACCGCATCTCGGAGGCGGCGAACAGGTTGAGGGCACCGATGACCTGGTCCCGGAGCCGCATCGGGAAGGCGTGCACGGAGTGGAAGCCGGCTTCGATCGCACTCGGCGCGAACTCGGGCCAGCTGGTGTCTGCCTGCGTGAGGTCGGTGTTGACCACCGGTTCCTTGTTTCGCACGCAGTCGAGACAGGGACCCTCGCCGAGCCGCAGCTGGGCCAGCTCGAGGTTGCGGCCCGCGTCGTTGGAGGCCGCCATGAACCGCAGCTCCCCGCGGTGGTCGGTCAGCATGATGCCCACCGCGTCGGCCCCGCTGACCAGGGTCGCGTGCTCACACAGCGTGGTCAGGAAGTCGACGACGTCGAAGTCGTCGACGAGGGTGTCGGCCACGTTGACGAACAGGTCTGAGAGATGCTCCGTCGAGATCATGCCGGGCCCGCGCCTTTCGTCTTGTCGGGGCGTCGGTCGAGCCGACGCGTGCGTTGGGGAGTCGCCGTTGTGGGGGTCATGGGTCGTCCGTCCCCCGGAGCCTGCGCCGACCCGCGACGATGTCGCCCGAGAGCTCCTGGAGCGACGTGCCCTCGGCGAAGGCCACTGCACGCATCCGCGCCAGGGCCGCGTCGAGCGGCACCGCCAAGTCAACCATGACCATGCCTTGCGCCTGGTAGACCTCGTCGTGCACGTGCATGGCGGCGTGCAGCTGCGGGTCGGGATGGTCCCCGGTCGGCGAGCTGTCGAGCAGCAGCTCGGTGGCCACCTCGGCGAAGATCAGGCAGGCGCTCAGCTCGCGCTTGCCCAATGGCCCTGGTGTGTCGCGGGCGCAGGTGAGGACCCCGAAGCGGACCGCCCCGAGCTGCAGCGGGAACGCGAAGACGGCCGCGGTGCCGCGCTCGACCGCGGCCGGCGCGAACCCCGGCCAGCGACCTCGGGAGGCCAGCAGGTCGGGGATGAGCACTGGCCGCCCCGCGGCGTACGCGTCGGGCCCGGGACCTTCGCCGAGGTCGAATTGGAGCTCCTGGATCCCCGGGCCGGGTGGGCCGGCCGAGGCGACGAGGACCGATGACCCGGCGGCTGTCATCAACGTGACCGAGACCTGGTCGAGGCCGAGCTCCTGCGCGGCCGCGCGGCACAGGCGATCGAGGCCCATGGCCACGTCGGGTACGACGTTCGGCTGCGCGGGCAGGATCGCGCGGGCCTGCTCGCGCAACCGATCACCGTGATCGTCGGTGACGCGGTAGCCGGCGATGTTCACACTCCTCGCACTGGCTCGAAAAGGAGCCGCAGTCAGGGTCATTGACCTCTACAAACTTACTACCCGGCCGAGGTCGGCGGCATGCTCGGCCGCCTCGAGATCGGCCCGCAGCTCGGCGATCACCCGGGTCAGCAACCGGGAGACCTGAGCCTGGGTGAGCCGGAGCTCGACGGCGATCGCCTGCTGGGTCTGGTCCTCCCCGAATCGCAGCCGGAGCAGCAGACGGTCTCGCGGCGCGAGGCGGTCCACGAGCGGGGCCAGTACTGCCCGCAGCTCGATCGCGTCCTGTTCCTCGGTCCCGTAGCGGCCCTCGGCCCTGAGCGCCCGCGACGGCGGCCAGGCGCCCTCCTGGTCCATGGAGGTGGGTCTGAAGCAGCCGCGGGCGCGCAGGGCAGCCTCGACCTCGCGGGTGGTGAGGTGCAGATGCTCGGCCAGGCGGGTGACGGTGTGTACGCCGTACCGGATCTCGTCGGCCTCGGGCAACCCCTCGTGGTCCATGAGGAGCTGTACCTCCTGCACCCGGCGCGGGACCCGGATGGTCCAGCCCTGGTCACGGAAGTGCTGCTTGACGCCGCCCACGATCGTCGGCACCGCGAAGCTCATGAAGTCGTGGCCACGCTGCGGGTCGAAGGTGCGCACCGCTTTGACGAGCGAGAGGCAGGCGGTTTGGTCGAGGTCCTCGGCGTCGATGCCGCGCCCGTGGTAGCGCCGCGCGACGGCCAGGGCCACCACGGTGTTCAGCAGCACGATCTGCTGGCGGATGTCGTCGCGCTCCGCGTCGGTGGCGGCCGTCAGCATCTCGAACAGAGCGGCCGTCTCGCGCCCCCGGCGGGCACGCGTCCCCCCGGACACGCGGCTGCCGGACCCAGCCCGACGACCGCCGTCGTCGAGATCGTGCACGGGACCTCCCGACAAGCGATGACGCCTTGCCATCGGGGTCCCGGACGGCCGTTCACGCAGCATAGCCACGACGCCCTCCGTCACGGCACGGACGAGCTGGCGAAGGTCAGAAGTCGTAGCCGTACGCGCGCAGGTCGGCTTCGAAGAGCTCGGCCACCCGTCTGCGGGTCGTCTCGGTGTAGAGGTCGCGGTAGTCCGGTCGGCCCGGGTCGATGTTGACGCTCCGGAGCCCGGCCCACTCCAGGCCGAGGTGGTCGTAGATCTTCTGCAGGTCGGCCTCGAGGCTCTCCTGGCGACCGGTGAAGTCCGCGTGCTTCATGTCGTTGTTGAGGAAGGCCACCTGCGGCTTCCGCAGCCGAGGGTGGTCGTCGGGCGCATGCATCACGAAGGACTCGAAGTCGGGGTGCTTCTCGATGATCCCGGCGACGAACCGGTTGCGCTGGAGGTGGTCGACGTAGCGCTCGATGCCCTCCGCGGCACCGTCGCGAAACCGCTCCATCATCCGCCACCACGACACCATCCGTGCCCACGGGTTCCGCACGAACCCGGCCGTCCAGTAGTCCGCCAGGCCGGGCTCGAGCTGGACCAGCCGGTCCAGGGGCGCGTGCCGGTTCGCCGCCGGGATCCGGCGTACGTCGCCGAGGGCCGCGGTCAGCCCGTTGTCGATCGTGGACCCGCCGGTCTTCTGCACGTGCACGAAGAGGAACTTGTGCGAGTCGGAGATGAGCACCTTCTCAACCTATCCAGCCGGGGCTGGGACGCAGGCTCACTACCGGTGGGCGGCTCCCAGCGTCGGGGCCGACCGGCGGACGTCGGCTCCACGTGTCAGGCTGCGGTCGTGCGCGAGCTCGGTGACCTGGTCGTCGACCTGAGTGCGCGCGGAGACCGGGCGACCGCCGTCTACCGCGCGCTGCTCGACGCGGTGCGCAGCGGGCGGCTCGAGCCGGGGGAGCGGCTGCCACCGACCCGTGCGTTGGCCGCCGACCTCGCCGTGTCGCGCACCACGGTGGCCACGGCCTATGACCGGCTGGCTGCAGAGGGGTTCCTGACCGCGCGGGTGGGCGCCGGGACGTTCGTGGCCGACGCCGCGCGGCCGGTGCGGGCGCCGCGCCGGGGCACCGACCTGGTGGCGCGCCCGGGGTGGGACCACGAGCCGCACAAGACGAGTGGCTCGACGCCCAAGCCGGCGCACGACTTCCGGGTCGGGATCCCCGACGCACGCCTGTTCCCGTTCGACACCTGGCGGCGGCTGGTGACCGCCGAGCTGCGGGTGGGCGCCCACGACCTCGGGGTCTACGCCGACCCGGCCGGCTACCTGCCCCTGCGCGAGGCGATCGCGCGCCAGCTCGCCCTCTCGCGGGGGGTGACGGCCACGCCCGACGAGGTGCTGGTGACCTACGGCACCCAGCAGGCCCTCGACCTGGTGACCCGGGTGCTCATCGCCCCCGGCGACGTGGTGGCGGTGGAGGATCCCGGCTACCCGCTGGCGCGCGACGTGTTCGCGTCGTACGGCGCCCGCGTGGTGCCGGTCCGTGTCGACGGCGAGGGGCTGGTCGTCGACGAGCTGCCGGCCGCGGCCCGGCTCGTGTTCACGACGCCGTCCCACCAGTTCCCGACCGGACCGCCTCTCTCGCTCGACCGGCGGCGCGCGCTGCTCGACTTCGCGGGCCGCCATCGGTGTGCGGTGATCGAGGACGACTACGACAGCGAGTTCAGGTTCACCGAGCGGCCGCTCGAGACGCTGCACTCGATGGACGACGCGGGGCGGGTGCTCTACCTCGGCACCTTCTCCAAGTCACTGGTGCCCGGACTGCGCTTCGGCTACCTCGTGGCGCCGGAGCCGCTCCAGAACGCGCTGCGCGCGGCGCTCCAGCTGAGCGTGGGCTACGTCGAGGTGCCCGTGCAGGCAGCGCTGGCACGGTTCCTCGAGGACGGCTTGTTCGCTCGCCACCTGCGCAGGGCGAGGGCGGCGTACGGCGAGCGGCGGGAGATCGTCCTGGAGGCCGTGCACGGGCCGCTCAGCGACTACCTCGAGCTGGTGCCGTGCCAGGCCGGACTGCACGTCACCACCCTGCTGCGTGACCAGTCCGTCGACGACGCCGCCGTGGTCAGGACGGTCGCCGACCAGGGTGTGGTGGTCGAGCCGCTGTCGCAATACGCAACGACCGGCCGGCCGCGCGGGATCGTGATGGGCTACGGCGCCGCCGACACCTCGACGATCACGCCGGGGTTGGCGCGGCTGGCCGCGGTGCTCGGTGCCAGGCAGTCCACGCCAGAGCCCCCGCGCCGATGAGGGCCGGGCCCAGCAGGTGGGTGCCGGTGAGCGCGAGCAGACCGAGAGTTGCCACGAAGCCGACCGCCGCGCCGCGGCGCACCCAGCCGTGGGGCAGGAGCCGCGTCGCGGCCGCCGTACCGACCGCGTAGACCAGCGCGAAAGCGCCCGTCGTCATCAGCAGCGGTGCGTTGAGCGAGAGGTCGCCGACGGTGATCACGGCCAGTGAGGTGAAGCCGCCGAGCGCGACCACCGTGAGCGAGCGACGGGGGACCTCACCGGCTGTCGAGCCCTGAGCGAGCCACGTCGGGAGCGATCCGTCGCGGGCCAGCGCCGCGCCGAGCCGGGCGCCACCGGCGAAGTAGGCGTTGATGGCGCCGACCGAGAGGAGCACCGCGACCACCGCGGTCACCGGGCGGGCGGCCTCGCCGAAGCCGAGGACGAGCAGGTCGGAGAGCGGTGCCTTGCCCGGGCTGTCGCCCAGGACGGCGACCGTGGCGAAGGCGATGCCGAGATAGAGCACGCTGATGACCCCGATCGCGATGCCGGTGGCCCGGCCGATGTCGCGGGTGGGGTTCCGGTACTCCCCGCTCAGCGACGTGACCGCCTCCCAGCCGGCGAAGGCCCACACCAGCAGCGCCGCTGCCGAGCCGACCGCAAGCCAGCCGTGCGGGGCGAACGGCGTGAGGTTGCCCATGTCGGCGTGGGGGAGCGAGACCAGCGTGGCAGCGAGCAGCAGCCCGCCGAGGATGAACGCGATGACCAGCTGGACTCGACCGCTGACCCGCAGCCCGAACCAGTTCATCACCGTGACCAGGCCGATGATCCCGCCGGTGGCGACCAGCTGGGTGGTCCGGCCACCGCCGAGCGAGTCGGCGACGTACGCCGCGGCGAAGCCGGCCGCGGTCGGCGCCCCGATCGGGATCGCGAAGTAGAAGCACCAGCCGACCACAGTGGCGGCGCGCGCACCGAAGGCCTGGCGCGCGTACGTCGAGACGCCGCCGCCGTCGGGGTAGCGGGCGCCCAGCGCGGCGAAGGTCGTAGCCAGCGGAATCGACAGCAGGAGCAGCGCGGCCCAGGCGAGCAGGGAGGCGGGGCCGGCTGCCGCGACAGCCAGTGCTGGCAGCGAGATCACTCCGGTGCCGAGCACTGCGCCGATGGTCATGGCGGCACCCTGTGGGACGTCGAGGTGGCCGCCGACGCCCCGGGTCGGGGCGGCAGGGGTGGTGGGGGGCGCCAGCGAGCTCATGACTCAATCCTGGCGGCGTCAATGGCTCAGCGGAACGGCCAATCTCTGCCTGTCTGAACAGGCCAATCCCACTGTGCGCAGGAGTCCCCGGGGCCCCGGTGACTCCTGCACTTCCCGGGGTAGATCTCGGCCAGGAAGTGACAGAGTCACCGGGGCCCCGGTGACTCCTGCGACCGGCTCGGGGCAGGCAAGGGCCTCAGGCGAGGTCGGAGATCTTCTCGATCAGCGCGGTGGTCGAGATGGCCGGGGTGCGGGGCAGGTAGACGACCTCGCAGACGTCCTCGAACTCGTCGAACTTGCCGGCCCAGTCGTCGCCCATGACGAGCACGTCGGCGGCGTACTGCTCGATGTAGTGGCGCTTGAGCTCGAGGCTCTCCTCGACGAAGACCTCGTCCACCGCCTTGAGCGCGGCGACGATCGCGAGCCGCTCGCCCTGGCTGAATACCGGCTCGCGGCCCTTCTTGCTCATGTTGAGCGCATCGGACGAGACGCCGACGACCAGCCGGTCGCCGTACTGCGCCGCGCGCTCGATGACCCGGAGGTGTCCGACGTGGAAGACGTCGAACGTGCCGAAGGTCAGGACGGTGCGAGACATGGCCGCGATTCTCCCAGTGTCACGCCGTCCGCGAGAATCGGCGCCAATGATCAATCCTGTGGCTGTCACCGCACCCCTCATCGCAGGCGATCCCGCCGCCGACGCCGTCCGCCGGGCCGGACTGCGGCGGATGCGTACGGTCGCCGTCGGGCTGCTCGTCCTTGCCGCGGTGGTCTACCTGGTGACCCGTGACCGGGACGGGTTCCTCGGCTTCGTCAACGCGGGCGCAGAGGCGTCGATGGTCGGCGCGATCGCGGACTGGTTCGCAGTCACCGCCCTGTTCAAGCACCCACTCGGGCTGCCGATCCCGCACACCGCCCTGATCCCGAAGCGCAAGGACGACCTCGGCCGCGGGCTGGAGGAGTTCGTGGGCGAGAACTTCCTCCAGGAAGCCATCATTCGCGATCGCATCGCCGCGGCCGGGATCTCCCGGCGAGTCGGTGTCTGGCTCGCAGAGCCGGTCAACGCGCGGCGGGTCGTCGACGAGGTGGCGGAGGTGGCTGCGATCGCGCTCACCAAGGTGCGCGACGACCACATCGAGTCGCTGGTGCGCGACGCCCTGACGCCACGGTTCCGCGAGGAGCCGATCGCGCCGCTGCTCGGCGGGCTGCTGTCCGAGGCTCTCCATGACGACCTGCACCACGGGCTCGTCGACCTCGCCCTCGAGGAGCTGCACGGCTGGCTGGTGGAGAACCCGGACACGGTGGCCGACGTGATCGGCGAACGGGCACCGTGGTGGGCACCGCCCCGGCTCAACGAGGCGGTGACCGGCCGGATCCACACCGAGCTGGTCAACTGGGTCGGTGACATCCGCGACGACCCCCGGCACCGGGCCCGGGTCGCGCTCGACTCGGTGCTGGCCCAGCTGGCCGACGACCTCCAGCACGACGCCGACACCCAGGCTCGGGCCGAGGCGCTCAAGGAGCGGATCCTCGACAACCCGGCGGTGATCCGCTCGGCGATCTCTCTCTGGGACGCGCTCCGGCGCGCGCTGACCACGTCGCTGCAGGACCCTCAGGGCGCCGTACGCCAGCGGATGCTGACCGAGGTGACGGGGTTCGCGGACCGGCTCAACTCCGACACCGAGCTCCAGACCCGGCTGGACGGGCTGGCGGCGGACGCCGCGGTCTTCGTGGTCGACCGGTACGGCGCCGAGGTGACCGCCGTGATCACGCACACGATCGAGCGCTGGGACGGCCGGGAGGCAGCCCGCCGGATCGAGCTGCACGTCGGCCGGGACCTGCAGTTCATCCGGATCAACGGCACCGTGGTCGGTGGCCTGGTCGGCGTCCTGATCCACGCCGTCAGCGTCACGATCAGCTGAGTACGGCCTCGAGCTGGTCGGCGGTCGACGCCGACGCGTCGACGCGCAGGTGCGGTACGTCGGGCGGCGCACCGCCGGGCAGCGCATGCTTGTCGCGGGGGTCGCTCCGGACGGCAAGTCGACCACGCAGGAGCTCGGCGGTGGCGTCGAGCCAGAGCACCCGGACCGCTCGCGGCGCGACCGCGTGGACCAGCGCGTCCCAGTCCGGCCCACCGCTCAGCTCGGCGGTGAACGGAGCCACCAGCACGAGCTCGTCGAGGACCTGGTCACCGGCGAGGGCGCGCAGCGCCGCGTAGCGGGCCGGACGGACGACGTCGCGGTGCTGCGGCTCGTTCCAGTGGTCGGGGCTCGAGGCCGCGCTCCCGAACACGGCGTCGAGCAGGGGGTTGGTCGCGGTGTCGAGGTCGAGCAGCACCGCGCCCCGCGCGTGCGCCAGGGCCCGTCCGAGCGTCGACTTGCCCGAACCTGCCGGCCCGGCGACCACCCAGGCCGTCACGTCGGCCGGTACGACTCGTGCCAGTCGGCCGGCAGCAGCCGGGCGGCGTCGGCGACCGACGGCGGGTGGGCCCAGCCACGGCCGTGCTCGCGCAGCACCGCGGTCAGGCGGTCCAGGCGGTCACAGGAAGTGGCGACCCCGGCTGCCCGCGTCTCCGCGTCGTGCCGTCCCACGCCGTCGCCCCAGATCGCGCGACCGGCCATGAAGCCGCAGGCGCCCGCCGCGGTGGCGATCCGCAGCTGGACCTCGAACTGCTCGAAGGTGGCTGATGCCGAGAGCAGCACCCACGGAACGTCGAGCCCCGCGTCAAGCTCGGCGCAGCTGCGGGCCGCTGACTCCTCGGATGCCGGGTCGCCCACGCGGCCGGGGAACTCGACCTTGAGCACGTCGGCGCCGGAGCCGGCGAAGGCGGCCGCCGAGCGCACCGTCGCGGCGTACCGAGCCGAGGCGACCGCGTGGTCGGCCGGGTCCTCGCCGGGAAGCGCGTACCACAGCGGTTCCACGACGAGCGGCAGCTCGTGCTCGTCGCACTCTGCGGACAGCCTGCGGACGAGCTCGTGCTGCTGTGCGGCGACGTCCGACTCCTCGCGGTGGAAGACCACGAGCTTGGCCGCGTCCGCGCCGAGCCGGGCAAGAGCCTCGACCGTCCAGTGCTCGCGCACCTGCGTGGCGGTCGCGAACCCGGCCCCGTCCCAGTAGAGCCGTTCCAGCCCGCTGATCAGCCCGACGTGCCCCGGCAGGACGCCAGTGAGCACGGCCTGTCCGAAGCTCCAGACCGGGTCGGCCAGCACGGCGGTGCAGTGGCCCGCCATACCGGCGATCAGCTCGACCTTGGACTCCACGACCTCCTCGAACCCGACCTGGGACGGGTCCGCGTCGAAGAGCAGCAGGTAGTTCTCGGGGTGGTCGATGGCCGCCACCCTGACGAAGCCGTCCGCGTCGCTGATCCGCTGCAGGCGGCGGAGCTTCCCGAGCCGCGAGGGCCCGGCGGGAGTTGCGGCGGGTCGACCGGGAGACGAGGGCACCACGGTGTCGGTCACGTTGCGAGCTCATTTCACGAGAGGGTTGACAACGTTGTCATGTGACGACCACCATACTACTCGTGCTCGTGGTCACCCCGAACCTCTGCTTCGACCGCACCCTGCGGGTCGAGCGGTTCGAGCCAGGTGCGGTGGCGCGCCCCCATGGCGTGGCGGTCACGGTGGGCGGCAAGGGCGTCAACGTGTGTCGAGCCGTCGCCGACCTCGGCGGGCGCGCAGACCTGCTCGGGTTGGTCGGGGAGACGGACCGCGCGAGCTTCACCACGCTGGCTGCCGACGAGGGCCTGCGGCTGCACGCCGTCCCCGTCCCGGGTGCTGTGCGCCAGGCCACCATCATCATCGAGGATTCCGGCCGGGCCACTGTCCTGAACGAGCCCGGCCCGCTCGTCAGCGAGGACGACGCCGGTCGACTGCTCGACCGCGCCGGGGCGCTTATGGCTCAGCGCGGGCAGGTCGCATGCAGTGGCAGCCTGCCGCCCGGGATGCCCACCGACTTCTACGGGCGTATCACCCGACTCGCGCGCCAGCACGGTGCACTCGCGGTCGTGGACGCGGCCCGCGCCGCGCTCGCGGACGCCCTGGCGGCCGAGCCGGACCTGGTCACGCCCAACCTCCATGAAGTCGAGGGCGTGCTGGGCGGCCGGGTCGACGAGGCATCGCACGACGACGCCCCCCTCGAGGAAGTACGCGACCGGGCGTTCGCGTCGGCCGAGGCACTGCTGGGTCGTGGTGCCCGCCGCGCCCTTGTCACGGCCGGCGCGCACGGGGCGGCCTTCCTCGCCCCGGGCGAACGGCTGTGGGTGGACGCGCCGCTGGTCGAGGTCGCGAACCCGATCGGTGCCGGGGACGCGCTGGTCGGCGGGCTCCTCGTGGCCCTCGAGGGCGGCGCCGCCTGGTCGGACGCGGTCCGACACGCAGTGGCCGTGGCCAGCGCCGCGGTCGAGCACCCGGTCGCCGGACGCCTGGACGCAGCCCGGGTCGCCCCCCTCGCCGGCGGACAGCGGGTCGGCTCATGAGGAAGCCGACCGTGCACGACGTCGCGGCCGAGGCCCGAGTGAGCATCAAGACCGTCTCGCGGGTGGTCAACGGCGAGGCCAACGTCTCGCCCGAGGTGCGCGAGCGGGTCGAGCAGGCGATCGACCGGTTGCACTACGTGCCCAACACGCTGGCCCGATCCCTCAAGGCCGGCCGTGGCGACACGATCGGCGTGGTCATCGACACGATCGCGGACCCGTTCTTCGCGGCCTTGACGAGCGCGGTCGAAGAACGCGCCCTGGCCGAGGGACTCGGCACGGTCTTCGGCAGCACCGGCTTCGACGACGCGCGCGAGCGCGCGCAGGTGGAGCGGATGGCCATGCAGCGCGTGCGCGCCCTCATCCTGGCGCCAACCCAGGGGTCCCACGACTACCTGCGGCGGTTCGAGGCGTCGTTGCCGATGGTCATGATCGACCGGACGGTCGCCCTGCCCGGCTACGACACCGTGCGCGTGGACGACGTCGGCCTGGCTCGCCAGGCAGTGGCGCACCTGTGCGCGCACGGCCACCGGCGGGTCGCCTTCGTCGGCAGCGACGAGCGGTTCGCGACCACCCGGGACCGGCTCACGGGCTTCCGGCAGGCCCTCGCCGAGGTCGGCGTCGAGCCGAGGGCGGAGTGGGTCCGACCGGGCCCCACCCGCGACGTCGACGCGGCCACCGTGACCGAAGCCCTCCTCGCGCTGCCTGAGCCGCCCACCGCGGTGTTCGCGGCCAACCCACGCGCCGCCATCGGTGTCGCGCACGCGCTGCACACCGGCGACCGTGCGGACGTCGCGTTCGTCAGCTTCGGGGACTTCCCGCTGGCCACCACCCTGCGTCCCGGGGTGACCGTGGTGGACCAGAACCCGGCGGCCATCGGCGTGACCGCCATGGACCGGGTGCTGGCCCACCTCGACGGAACCGCGGGTACCGAGGGCCGCGACATCCTGGTGGCGGCCGAGCTGATCCCCCGCGGTTCGGGCGAGATCGAGGTGGCGCTGTGACGCCGGTCCGGCTCGCGCCCAACCTGGTGGACCACTTCTACGCCGGTGGGGCGCGCATCGCGGCGCTGCGCGGCATCGCCACGACCTCCAGTCACCAGCCCGAGGAGTGGCTCGGGTCGACGGTTCCGCGCGCCGATGACAACGTTGTCGGGCTGGCGGTCGCCGAGGATGGACAGCTCCTACGCAGCCTGGTCGCGGCCGATCCCGAGGGCTGGCGCGGCGCCGGACCCTGGCCAGGCATCGCCGACCACGACACGGGACTGTTGCTCAAGCTGCTGGACGCCGGCCAAAGGCTCCCGGTCCACGTCCACCCTGATCGCGCGTTCGCGGCCAGCCACCTGGCCTGCCCCTACGGCAAGACCGAGGCGTGGTACGTCCTCGACGTCGAGCCCGGGGCGGCCATCCATCTCGGCTGGACCGAAGACGTCGACCCTGACGAGCTGGTACGCCGGATCGACGCCCAGGACGGCGACTGGATGCTGTCGCGGATGCACCGGGTCGAGGTCCGGCCCGGCGACGGCGTCCTGGTTCCGGCCGGGCAGGTCCACGCCATCGGGGCTGGCGTCTTCGTGGCCGAGGTCCAGGAGCCCACGGACTTCTCGATCGTGCTCGAGTGGACGGTCACCACGTCGACCCGCGAGGGCTCACACCTCGGGCTGGGCTTCGAGCGGGCCCTCGCCGCGGTCAGCCACCGTGCCCTGGACCCGGACGCCCGCGCGGACCTGGTTCGCGCGGCGGGCGGTCGCGTGGGCGAAGGACCGCGGTCCTGCCTCCCCGACGAGGCGGATCACTTCTTCCGCCTTCACCTGGTCCAGCCCGGCGACCGTGTCGCCGCCGGTTTCGCAGTGCTGCTCGTCCTCGAAGGTGCCGCACTGATGACCGCCGGCGACGGCGTGGAGGTCGAGCTCGCCCAGGGCGAGGCCTGGGTGGTGCCGTACGGGTTCGGGGACTGGTCGGTCTCCGGACAGGGCGCACTGCTGGTGGCCCGCCCCGGTTCCGGCTGGCCCGGTGACCTCGGAGTCGCCCGATGACCGGCCTGGGCTTCGACACCGCTGCGACCGCGGTTGGAGTCGACGTGGGCTCGACCTGGGTCAAGGCGGTCGTGGTCGCTCCCTCCGGCGAGCTCCTCGCGACGGCCCGGCGCCCCACTCCGTGGCACACCCTGCCGGGCGGCGGCACCCAGACCACCGCGTCGGAGCTCTCCCACAGCGTCGCGGCGCTGCTCGTCGAGCTCGACTCGGAGCTGTCCGGCCGACCGGTCGCCTCGATCGGCATCTCGGGGATGGCCGAGTCGGGTGTGCTCCTCGATGCCGACGGCCACGACGCAGCTCCCGTGCCCGCCTGGTTCGACCCGCGAGGGGGCGACGTGATCGCAGCGCAGCCGGCCGACCTGCGCGCTGCGTTCCCCGCGGCCACCGGCCTGCCGATCAGCGCGTTGGCGACGTTCGCCAAGCTGCTGCACCTCCGGTCCGGCGGCCTCGACCTGGGTGGGCTCACCTGGCTCAACGTCCCGGAGTACGTCGCGCACGTCCTCGGCGCCGGCCGGTACGGCGAGACCTCCCTCGTCGCCCGGACCGGCCTGCTCGACCAGGGCACGGCCGAGCCATGGGAGCCGGCCCTGACGGCGCTGGGTGTCGACGCCTCGCTACTGCCGCCGCTCCGCGCAGCTGGTTCGACGTGGGGCCGGGCCCGCCGGGTACCGGCCTCCATGGCCGACGCCGTGCTGACCGTGGCCGGTCACGACCACCTCGTCGCCTCGGTCGCCGCCGGCGTCGTCCATCCCCACCAGCTCTACGACTCCATCGGCACGGCCGAGGCGCTGGTGCGCATCCTGCCGCAGCCGCTGCCGCCCGAGCGCCGGGCCGTCCTGGCAGCCGCGGGCGTCAATGTGGTGCGCCACCTGCTCCCCGGGCGGTTCACCATGCTGGCCGGCACCCGCACGGGTCTGGTGTTGCGCCGAGTGCTCAACCTTGTCGGCGTCCACGACGAGGCGGGTCGCGACCTGCTCGACGCGGCGGTCATGGCCCTGCCCGGCGGCACCGACCCGGCCCTGGTCGTCAGCGGCGCGGTCAACACCGCCTCGTCGATGGCGGTGCGAGTGGATACCGACGACGTGTCGCCGGCCGCGCTCTTCGCCGCCGCGCTCGACCATGCCACCGACGTACTCGCCGACGTGGTCGCCCTCATCGACGCCGAGGCCGGCCCGGCCACCGAGACGGTCGTTGCCGGCGGCTGGACCCGGATGGCCTCGGTGCGTCGGGCCCGCGAGACGGCGCTGCCCGGCGTCGTGTTCTCCACCCGCGACGAAGACACCGCCCACGGTGCCGCGCTGATCGGCGCCTTCGCCGCGGACCCTGCAGCCCACGACCTCGCCGACGCACTGTCGGCCCGAGCCACGCATCCACCCACAACCCTCACCGGAGGATCCGCATGACCGACACCCGCACCCAGACGACGTCCCTCGATGACATCGCCACCGACGAGGGCACCTTCGCGGTCGTCGCGATGGACCAGCGCAACACGCTGAAGCGGATGTACGCCGCTGTCGGCGTGACGGACCCCAGCACCGAAGAGCTGGTCGCGATCAAGGCCGACGCCGTCCAGGCCCTTGGCCCGAGCGCCAGCGCCTTCCTCCTGGACCCCAGCTATGGCATCCCGGCCCTCGAGCAGGTGGACGACGAGGTGCGCTCGGGTCTGGGGATCCTGGTGGCGGCCGAACCCGGCGCCAGGGAGAAGTACGGCGACGAGCCGCGCGGCACGCGCGACGTCGCACTGGACGCGGCGTGGGTGCGCAGCCAGGGCGGCGACGCACTCAAGTTCCTCATCCAGGTCCGCTCCGACCGGCCCCGGGGCGACGGCCCCGACCTCACCGCAGAGGCGGTCGAGGTGATCCGCCAGGTGGTCGAGGACTGCCGGGCGGCCGGAGTCCCCTCGGTCATCGAGAACCTGATCTACCCGCTGCCGGGGGAGGTGCTCGACCCGGAGCGACGGGCCGAGGCGATCATCGGCGCGGCGGTCGCCCTGGACGAGCTCCGCCCGGACCTGCTCAAGCTCGAGTACCCCGGCAGCCCAGCGGCCTGCCGCCGCCTTGCCGAGGCGATCTCCACACCGTGGGCCGTGCTCTCGGCGGGCGTCGCCTTCGACGAGTTCACCCACGTGCTGCAGGTCTCCTGCGACGAGGGCGGCGCGTCGGGCTTCATCGCGGGCCGCGCGGTCTGGAAGGAGACGGTCGGCATGGCCCGCGAGGCACGCCGGGCGTACCTCGCCGACGAGGGCCGGCGGCGCCTCGACACGTGCGTCGCCGCCATCGCGGGCCGCGCGCGACCCTGGCGCGAGATCGTGGGGGAGGCGACGTCATGACCACCCCAGTCCTCGAAGCGCGTCGGCTGACCCGTCAGTTCGGCCACGTCACGGCCCTCGACGGAGCCGACTTCGACGTCAACGCGGGCGAGGTCGTCGCCCTCATCGGTGACAACGGCGCGGGCAAGTCGACCCTGGTCAAGGCACTGTCCGGCAACCTCGCCGTCGATTCGGGCGAGGTCCTCTTCGACGGCAGCCCGTGTGTCATCGGCACGCCCACCGAGGCCAGCCAGCTCGGCATCGAGACCGTGCACCAGGACCTGGCCCTGGCGCCGCACCTCGACCCGGTCCAGAACATGTTCCTCGGCCGGGAGATCATGCGCGACGGCCTGGGCGGCCGGCTCGGCTTCATGGACACCCGCGCGATGCGGGCGGAGGCGAGGTCGGCGTTCGCCGACCTCGGGGCCACCGTCCGCAGCCTCACCACGCCCGTGGGTGCCATGTCGGGAGGGCAGCGCCAGGCCATCGCCATCGCGCGTGCGGTGCACTGGGCGAACCGGGTGGTGTTCCTCGACGAGCCGACCGCGGCGCTGGGCGTACGGCAGACGGCGAACGTCCTCGACACCATCCGCCGGGTTCGCGACAAGGGGGTCGCGGTGGTGCTGATCAGCCACTCGATGCCGCACGTCATGCAGGTCTCGGACCGGGTGCAGGTGCTGCGCCTCGGGAGCCGCGTGGCGACGTACCAGACCTCGGCGACCTCGATGGAGCAGCTCGTGGGGGCCATGACCGGAGCGATGGGGGAGGCGGCATGACACTCCAGACGCAGGACGCCGGCGCCGTGGCGGTCTCCGCCGACGTCGAACAGCTCAGCGTGGTCGGCCGCCTGGTCCGGCTCCAGGCATTCCAGATCCTCCTGGTGCTGGGAGCCATCGTGGCGGTGTTCATGACGCTCGCCCCCAACAACTTCGGCAACCTCGAGAACTTCCGGCAGATCTCCCAGAACGCCGCGATCCTCGCCGTGCTGGGGGTCGGGATGACGTTTGTCATCATCACGGCCGGCATCGACCTGTCGGTCGGCTCGGTGCTGGTGTTCTCCGGCGTCGTCGCCGCGAAGGTGATGATCTGGATGGGCCCGGCCGACGGTAGCGGCGGCCAGGGCTGGGGGGTGGCGTCCGCGGGCATCGCGGCCGCCGTTCTGTCCGGACTGGCCTGGGGGCTGCTCAACGGAGTCCTGATCGCCAAGGCGAAGATCCCGCCGCTGATCGTCACCCTCGGCACCTTGGGCGCGGCGCTCGGCCTGGCCCAGATCCTCACCGACGGGGTCGACCTGCGCACGGTGCCCACGGTCATGCAGGACTCGATCGGCTACGGCAACGCTGTCGGTCGGCTCCCGATCATCGTGGTCATCGCGGTGGTGGTCATCGTGATCGGCGCGGTGGTGCTGCACCTGACGCGCTTCGGCCGCTACACGTATGCGACCGGCTCCAACGAGGAGGCCGCGCGCCGCGTCGGCGTACGGGTCGACCGGCACCTCATCTGTATCTACGCGTTGTCCGGCACCCTTGCCGGCTTCGCCGGGGCCCTGAGCCTCGCGCAGTTCGGGACCACGGCCATCGCCGGCCAGTCCCAGACCAACCTCAACGTGATCGCGGCCGTCGTGATCGGGGGAACCTCCCTGTTCGGCGGCGTCGGTTCGATCTTCGGCACGGTCGTCGGGCTCTTCATCCCCGCCGTGCTGCAGAACGGGTTCGTGATCGTCGGGGTGCAGCCCTTCTGGCAACAGGTGGCCGTCGGCGCCGTTCTCATCGCGGCCGTCTACGTCGACCAGAACAGGAGGGCCGCAGCCCAACGAGGCGGATCCAGCTCACGGTTCCGGCTGCGGAGCCATCGCACAACCTCGCCAGAGGGACAAGGAGAGAGTTCATGAAAGCACCACGAGTGACCGCCAGACGATTGGCGATCGGGGCTGCTGCAGCGGTGGCGATGTCCTCGCTGGCCGCGTGCGGCGCGGCCGAGGACAACGACGATGACAGCGGGTCCGGGAGCGACAGCTACAAGATCGCGTTCGTCCAGGGAGTCGCCGGCGACCAGTTCTACATCTCGATGCAATGCGGCGTGGAGGCCGAGGCCAAGAAGCTCGGCGCCACCGTGGAGGTCCAGGGTCCCCAGAAGTTCGACCCGACGCTGCAGAAGCCGATCGTCGACGCGGTCGTCGCATCCAAGCCCGACGCCTTGCTCGTCGCGCCCACCGACGTCACCGCGATGGAGGCACCGCTGAAGGCGGCCGCTGACGCGGGGATCAAGGTGGTCCTCGTCGACACCACGGTCGACGACCCCTCGTTCGCGGTCTCGCAGATCTCCTCGGACAACGTCGGTGGCGGCGCGGCTGCCTTCGACGCGATCAAGCAGCTGGTCCCGGCCGGCGGCAAAGTCCTGGTCATCTCGACAGACCCCGGCGTCTCGACCGTCGACCAGCGGGTGGAGGGATTCCAGACGGCCGCCGAGGGCGACCCGACGTTCCAGTACCTCGGCGTGCAGTACAGCCACAACGAACCGGCCACGGCGGCGCGGCTGGTGACGGCGGCGCTCCAGAAGGACCCGGACATCGTGGGTGTCTTCGCAACCAACCTGTTCTCGGCGGAGGGCACGGCCACCGGCATCCGCCAGGCCGGCAAGCAGGACCAGGTGAAGGTGATCGGCTTCGACGCCGGTCCGGACCAGATCGCGGCGCTCGAGGACGGCACCATCCAGGCGTTGATCGCACAGTCTCCCGGGGAGATCGGCGTGGACGGCGTGGACCAGGCGATCGCCGCACTGAAGGGCGAGGAGACGGAGCCGGTGATCCAGACCGGCTTCACGATCATCACCCCGGAGAACCTCGACGGTGAGGGCGGCGCAGCGGCCTACAAGTCCAGCTGCTGAGCCTTCCCCCGACCCGGGGCGGCGGCCGGTCACGAGCCGGCCGCCGCTCCCGGACCACGTTGTGTCGTGTCGTGTCGGATGTGGTTGAAACCCGCCCGGATGGGACAATGTGAGCGTGACCGACTACAACGACGTGCCGGTGGAGGACGACTCGATCAAGCTCGGGCAGTTCCTCAAGCTGGCGAACCTCATCGAGTCCGGCGGCGAGGCCAAGCGCGTGCTCGCCGGTGGCATCGTGCGCGTCAACGGCGAGGTCGAGACCCGGCGTGGCCGCCAGCTCGAGCGCGGCGACGTGGTCAGCGTGGCCGCCAACACCGCCCGCGTGGGCGGCGAACGCGAGTGGGAATGAGACACGCCGCAGCGACGGCTGGAACTCGCCCTAGCTGACGCCCAGCAGGTCGACGACGAAGACCAGCGTCTCGCCCGGCTGGATCACCCCGCCGGCGCCGCGGTCGCCGTACCCCAGGTGTGGCGGGATGACGAGCTGCCGGCGGCCGCCCACCTTCATGCCCTGGACCCCGGTGTCCCAGCCCTGGATGACCTGACCGACGCCGAGCCGGAACTTCAGCGGCTCGCCGCGGTTGTACGACGCGTCGAACTCCTCGCCGGTCGAGTGCGCCACCCCGACGTAGTGCACCTCGACGGTGTTGCCGGACGCGGCCTCGGGACCCTCGCCCTCGGTGAGGTCGGTGATGACGAGGTCGGTGGGTGGCGCGGGGTCGACGAAGTCGATCTCTGGCTTCTCCATCCTTCGACCCTAGCGAGGCAGCGGTCAGCGACCGCCGGCCACCCGCAGCGTGGTGCCCGTGACGTACGACGCCTCGTCGCTCATCAGCCAGGCCACCGCGTCCGCGACCTCCTCCGGCTCGCCGGCGCGCTGCATCGGGATCAGCGGCGCCACCCGCTCCAGTCGCCCGGGCTCGCCGGCGTCGGCGTGGATCGTGGTGCGGATCATGCCGGGCGCGACGCCCACGACGCGGATGCCCTGGTCGGCCACCTCCTCGGCCAGGCCGAGGGTGAGCGCGTCGACGCCGGCCTTGGCGGCTGCGTACTGGACGTACTCGCCGGGCGCCCCTCTGGTCGCTGCCCCCGAGCTGATGTTGACGATGACGCCGCCCTGACCGCCGTACGCCGTGCTCAGCGCGCGGACCGCAGCCCTCGCGACCAGGATCGCCGAGGTCAGGTTGAGTTCGACGGTCCTGCGGATGACGTCGACCGGCGTCTCCGCCAGCGGCCCGATGTGGAACGTGGCGCCGGCGTTGTTCACGACCCCGGTGAGCGACCCGGCCGCCGCGAACAGCTCGTCCACGCCGTGCGGCCCGAGCAGGTCGGTCCGCACCAGCGTGCACTCGCCACCGGCCGCCTCGACGTCTGCCTCGGCCAGCTCGGCGGCCGCGTCGTCATGCGCGTAGCCGAGCACCAGGTCGTGCCCCGCCCGCGCCAGCCGGTGCGCGATCGCGGCCCCGATCCCGCGGGTGCCGCCGGTGACGAGCGTGCGAGGTCGGCTCAACGTGGGCGGAAGGCTCAGGTCTGGTGCACGTAGGAGTCGAGCTGGTCGCGCTCGAACTCCAGCTGGCTCATCTTGTGCTTGACCACGTCGCCGATCGAGACGATGCCGACGAGCACGCCGTCCTTGACCACCGGCACGTGCCGGATCCGGCGCCGCGTCATGACCTCCATGAGGTCGTCGAGCGTGCTGTCGGGAGCTGTGGTCTCCACGACCTCGGTCATGATCGCGCCGACGGTGTTGTTGATGACCGTGCCGTCGTGGTGGAGGTGGCGTACGACGTCGCGCTCGCTGACGATGCCCTCGACGGTCTTGCCGTCCGAGCTGACGATCAGGGCGCCCACGTTGTGCTCGGCCAGCAGGGCGATGAGCTCGCGTACGCCGGCGTCCGGGGTGATGGTGACGACGCCACGCTCTGTTTCGGACTGGGGCTTGGCCTTGAGCACTTCGACGATCTTCATCGCGACCTTCCGGAACAGTTGATAACTCGACGGTAGCGAGCGGAGGGGGTGCTGAACAGGGGATCGTTCATGACTCGGGATTCTCGCCCGGATCGGGGTCCTCATCGGCGTACTCAGCGTCGACCGGCCGCGGACCTCGAGGCCGCAGCTCCGACACCGACCCGGGACCGGACGGCTGCCAGTCAGGGTCGTCGTCGTCCTCGTCGACCGAGCCGAGGAACGAGAGCGCCACGTCGTGCAGGTGACCGTTGGTGGCGAGCGCGTTGCCGCCCCACGGTCCGTCCTCGCCGGCCAGGGAGGTGAAGGTGCCGCCGGCCTCGCGCACGATCACGTCGAGCGCCGCCATGTCGTGCACGGCCAGCTCCGGTTCGGTGGCGATGTCGACCGCGCCCTCGGCGAGCAGCATGTAGGACCAGAAGTCGCCGTACGCGCGAGACCGCCACACCCGTCGCATCAGCGACACGAAGTCGTCGCCCTGGCCGCGGTCGTCCCAGCCCCGTAGGGAGGAGTAGGACAGGGAGGCGTCCTCGAGCCGGCGTACGTCGGACACGTGGCACTGCGTCGCCTTCAGCAGCGAACGGCCGGTCCACGTGCCGGCTCCCGTCGAGGCCCACCAGCGCCGCTGCAGCAGCGGCGCCGACACCACGCCCAGGACCACCTCGTCGTCGACGGCCAGCGCGATCAGGGTCGCCCAGACGGGCACGCCGCGCACGAAGTTCTTGGTGCCGTCGATCGGGTCGACGATCCAGCGCCGCTGGCTGTGCCCGGTCGAGCCCTGCTCCTCACCGGTCACGGCGTCCCTCGAGCGGACCCGCGACAGGGTGCGCCGGATGCTTTCCTCGACCGCCTCGTCGGCGTCGGTGACCGGCGTGAGGTCCGGTTTGGACATGACGTGCAGGTCGAGAGCCTTGAACCGCGCCTCGGTCAGCGAGTCGGCGTCATCGGCCAGCACGTGCGCCAGGCGGAGGTCGTCGGTGTAGTCCTGACCCTGCACTGGCACCTACTCACCCTATGCTGCGTTGAACCATTCCCAGCGGAGGTACGTGAGCAAGACATGTGGGAGATCAACGGGTTGCCTCTCCATCCACTCATCGTGCACGCCGCGGTGGTGTTCGGTCCGCTGGCCGCGCTGTCGGCGCTGGCCTACGTCGGGCTGCCGAAGCACCGTGACCTGCTGCGCTGGGTCACGCTGGTCACGGTCGCCATCGGGTTCCTGACCATCTGGGCGGCGTACTTCAGCGGCGACAACTTCCTCGAGAACGCCCCCCAGTTCCAGAGCCTGGGCGGCGAGGCCAAGGACAAGATCGAGCACCACGAGGAGCTCGCCGGCGTGCTCCGGTGGATGACCACCGGCTTCGCCGTCGTCACGGTCATCGCGGTCTGGCAGCACGCCCGGGTGGGAGCGGCGCGCTACGCGCTCGGGGGCCTGGTCGTGGTCGGCGCCATCCTGACCCTCGTGTGGACCGCGCTCACCGGTGACGCCGGCGCGCAGGCGGTCTGGGGCAGCTAGCCGCCTCCGATTCGTCTGCGACGCGAGCGCTCGAACTCCAGGTCAGACCGCAGACGAATCGATCAGTACGCCGGCTCGCTGCGAGCAGTGAGCAGCCGGCGGAACGACGCCACCCGCTCGGGGTCGGCCTGCCCGGCCTCGACCGCCTCGTCGAGCCCGCACTCGGGCTCGTCGGTGCCGTGCGTGCAGCCGCGGGGGCAGTCCTCGGTCAGCTCGTCCAGGTCGGGGAACGCCTCGATCAGGTCCTCCGGCTGCACGTGCGCCAGCCCGAACGACCGGATCCCCGGCGTGTCGATGATCCAGCCAGAGTCGTCGGGCAGGGCCAGCATGTACGCCGACGTGGAGGTGTGCCGGCCCCGACCGGTGACGGCGTTGACGATGCCGACCTCACGCATCGCGTCGGGCACCAGGGCATTGACCAGCGTCGACTTCCCGACGCCGCTGGAGCCCAGCAGCACGCTCACCCGCCCGGTCAGCCGCTCGAGGAGCGCGGACAGGTCGCCGCCGCGGTGGGTGACCACCCAGGGGACGCCCAGGGAGCGGTAGGTCACCAGCAGCTCGTCCGGCGAGGCCAGGTCGGACTTGGTCAGGCAGAGCAGCGGCGCGAGCCCCGCGTCGTACGCAGCCACGAGAGCGCGGTCGATCAGCCGGGGCTGCGGCTCCGGGTCGGCCAGCGAGGTGACCACGACCAGCTGGTCGGCGTTGGCGACGATCACTCGCTCGACAGGGTCGTCGTCCTCGGCCGTACGCCGCAGCGTGGTCAGCCGCTCGTTGACCTCGACGATGCGGGCCAGCGAGCCGTCGTCGCCGGAGACGTCGCCCTCGACACGGACTCGGTCGCCGACCACGACGCCGCGGCGGCCCAGCGGCCGCGCCTTCATGGCCGTGACGACGTGGCCGTCGACGAGCAGCGTGTAGCGGCCGCGATCGACCGTGACGACCACACCGTCGGCGGCGTCGTCGTAGGTCGGGCGTTCCTTGGTTCGCGGCCGGGTCCGACGCCGTGGGCGTTCGTAGTGCTCGACGTCCTGGTCGGAGTAGCGGCCGGTTGGCATGCCCAGGACCTCAGAACAGCCCGGACCAGAAGCCGGCGAAGTCGGGGAAGGTCTTGCCGGTCGTCTCGACGTCCTCCACGAGCACGCCGTCCACCGCGGCGCCGACGATCACCCCGGCGTGCGCCATCCGGTGGTCGGCGTAGGTGTGGAAGATCCCGCCGTGCAGCGCGGCCGGCCGGAACGACAGCCCGTCAGGGTGCTCGTCCACGTCGGCGCCCAGGCCGCCGAGCTCGGTGACCAGCGCGGCCAGTCGGTCGGTCTCGTGACCGCGGATGTGTGCGACGCCGCGCAGGTGGCTGGGGCCGGCGGCCAGCGCGCACAGCGCGGCCACCGCCGGCGTGAGCTCGCCGTGGTCGTGCAGGTCGACGTCGATCCCCTCGAGCCGGGATGGCCCGACGACGGTCAGCCCGTCCTGGTCCAGGGTGACCGTGCAGCCCAGCTGCTGGAGGATCTCGCGGAGCGCGTCGCCGGCCTGGGTGGTCGACGTCGGCCAATCGCGGACGACGACCCGGCCCGCCGTCACGGCGGCCAGCGCCAGGAACGGCGCGGCGTTGGACAGGTCCGGCTCGATGAGGTGGTCTACCGGCTTCACGACTCCGGGTGCGACTGCCCACCGGTTCGCCTCGGAGTCGTCGACCTCGACGCCGTGCTCGCGCAAGATCGCCACGGTCATGTCGACGTGCGGCAGCGACGGCACCGGCTTGCCGTCGTGGCGGAGATCGACACCGTCGTCGTACCGCGCGCCGGCCAGCAGCAGCGCCGAGACGAACTGCGAGGACGCCGACGCGTCGATGACGACGCGGCCTCCGCGCACCGAGCCGGTCCCGCGGATCTCGAACGGCAGGGCGGCACGACCCTCGTCCGCTACCTCGACGCCGAGGGTGCGCAGGGCGGCCAGCACCTCGCCGATCGGGCGCGACCGCATGTGCGGGTCGCCGTCGAAGGCAACGGTGCCGCTGGACAGACCGGCGGCCGGCGGCACGAACCGCATCACCGTCCCCGCGAGTCCGCAGTCGACCTGCGCGTCGCGGTCGAACCGGGCAGGCGCCACTGACCAGTCCGGGCCGGAGGTGTCGACGGCGGAGCCGAGGCTGGTCAGCGCTGTGGCCATCAGCAGCGTGTCCCTGGACCGCAGCGCCCGGCGTACGACGGACGGGCCGTCGGCGAGCGAGGCGAGCAGCAACGCCCGGTTGGTCAGCGACTTGCTGCCGGGCAGCGAGACGACGGCTTCGACCGGACCGGTCGCCCGGGGCGCGAGCCACTCCAAGTCAGGTGACCTTGGCCCTGGCCAGCGCGGCCTCGCGCCGCGCACTGCGAGCGAGGTGCCGGGCCTCGCGGCGTGCGTCCTTGGCGGCCCGGCGGGTCCGCCACACGACGCCCGGCTGTCCCTCGGTGTCGCCCGCGGCGATGATCAGGCCGCCGAACATCGAGACGTTCTTGAAGAAGTGGTTGCGCTGCTGGCTCCGCACGGCCGGGTCCTGCTCCTCCCAGAACCGGTGCCCGGCCGCCGTGGTCGGGATGAGCGACAGCGCGAGCGCCGCCGCGGAGATCCGGGGCGCCTTGCCCGTTGCCAGCGCCGCGCCGGCGACCAGCTGCAGACCGCCATTCATCCGGGTGAGGGTGGCCGGGTCCGAGGGCAGCATCGGGATCGCCTTCTGGAGCAGCGGCACCAGCCTGTCGGTGAAGGCGGCGGCGCGGGGCGCCATCTTGTCGGGGTTCCGGACGGCGTTGAACCCGCCGACGAGGAACATCGAGGCGAGCATCGGACGGGCGAACACCCTGCTGACGGCCATGCCTTCAGTCAAACACGTCGGCCGGACCCCAGGGCTACCCGAGCGTCACCTGAGCGGTGTTGTCGCCCATGGCCGGGTCGTGCAGTCCGGCGCCGGGCGCGGCCGTGATGGTCAGGGTGGTCGGCGGCCGGACGCCGAGGCCGGCGGCCAGCATCTGCAGGCGCCCCGCACCGACCATCTGGCAGGTCGCGCTGTTGATCCCGAGCATGGTGCAGCGCGGGTCGAGATTGAGGCTCGCGGACAGCTGGTCGGCGGTCACCGTGACCGTGCCCGGCTGACCGGGACCCAGACCGGAGACGTCAACCATCACCGCTGCTGCCGGCCCGATGCCGGCCTTGGAGGCGCTGACCCGCACGTCGACGGCTGTCGGGTCCGGTGTCGGTTCCTGGGTCGGGTCCTGGGTGGGGTCCTGAGCCGGCTGATGGCTGTGGTCGTGGGTCGGTGGCTGGGTCGGTGGCTGGGTCGGTGGCTGGGTCGGCTGCTGGGTCGGCTGCGCGGACGCCGTCTGGACTGCCGAGGGGGTGGCTGTCGGCGCGGACGACGCGGCTTTCACAGGCTTGCGCGGCTTGCTGGGCGGCAGACTGACGGGCGGCGGGAGCTGCGCCGGTGCGTCGGCGGTCACGCTGCGGTCGGTGCCTGCGCCCGGGCCACTGGTGATCAGGGCGGTGCCACCGAGCACGAACGCGGTGACGACGAGCCCGGTCGCGGCCGTACCGGCCAGGACCTTGCCCGGGCCGGTCTCGAGGAATCCGCCGAACGACGCCATCGCGGTCGGGGCGACGGAGGCCGGCACGTCGGAGAGGTACGCCGCGGCGGCGCCGGCGAGCAGCAGCGGGGCCAGCAGGCCGCGCAGGTCGGTGTCCACCTCGACCAGCTCGAGGTAGATCGCGGTGCAGGGGCGGCAGCACTCGAGGTGCGCCGAGAGCCGGGCGGCCTCGCGGCTGGAGAGCCCGGCGCGGATGTAGGCGCCGAGGTTCGCGCGGGTGGCCTGGCAGGCGGAGCGCTGGTCGCCTGCGTCCTGCACGTGCATCGACACGAACGCCTGGCGAAGCCCCTCGCGGGCGCGGTGGGCGAGCTGGGAGACGGCGTTGGGGGTGAGGCCGATCAGCGGCGCCACGTCGGCAGGACGCTGACCCTCGACCTCGGTGTGCCAGAGCACCAGCTGCCAGCGCTCGGGCAGCGAGGCGAACGCGCGCGCGGCCGCGTCGGACTCGAACCCGGCCACTGCTGTGTCGCTGAACGGCTGCCCTTCGTCGAGGACAGTCTCGTCGTCGGTGGGCCGGGTTCGCGTGAGCGAGCGGTGCCGGTCCACGTCGAGCCGGCGTACGGCGGTGAGCAGGTAGGGACGGAAGGCCACGTCCGGCCCGTCGCCGCGGACCAGTACCGGGAGCACCTTGGCGAACGCCTCTGCGACCAGGTCGTCCGCGTCGCCGTCGCGCGCGAGAGAGCGGGCGAGACGGCGTGCGGCGTCCACGTGGCGCTCGAAGAGCACGCCGTACGCGTCGGTGTCGCCCGTGCGGACGGCCGCGATGAGGGCGGCGTCGTCCCGCTCGTCCAGCAGCCCCGGCGCGACCGTCATGGAACTACAACGCCGGACGCCGCAAAGGATCACGCGACGGTCTGGACCATCGACAGGTCGTGGCCCCGATCCGCGTAAGGACCGCGCACCTGCCACGTTCCTCCAGTGCACCGGCCGAAGAGCCGGCGGCGGACCGGGGGGAATCAATGGGTATGGGAGTGCCCGGGGTCTGGAACGCCGCCGGCCAGGTCGATCCACTGACCGGGCTGGCGCCACTCGACCATCTCAGGACCGCTCTGTGGGAGGCCCTGCTGGTGGGCGAACGGTTGCCGCTGGCCGTCGTGGTCACGGAGCTTCCCAGCCCGGGGCATCCGGTGGAGCACGCCCGGCGGCTCACGCTGGTGGGGGCGATGGCGCAGACCGCGTTCGGGTCGGCGCTCGCGGTCGGCCGGCTCGGCGGACGCCGGGTCGGTGTCCTCAGCGGCCGCGACCCCGACCTGCACGTCCGCGCAGAGCTGCTGGCGCGGATGGTCCGCGACCTCCCCGCCACGATCCGGGTGGCACCCGTCGTCGGCAGCCCCGAGGTCGCCGACTGGCTCCTGCGCCGCCTGGAGCGATAGTCCCTGACGTTCGTGCAGGTCCGCCCACTGACAGCAGCGAGGGACGGTCCCGAGCCTGCACGAACGTCAGGGACTATCGGAGTCATAGGGTGAACAACATGTGCGGCCGCTATGCCTCCAGCCGGCGTCCCGAGGACCTCATCGAGGAGTTCGAGGTCGTCGACAGCCGGGTGCCCGAGCCGCTGGCGCCCGACTACAACGTCGCGCCGACCAAGGAGGTCTACGCCGTCGTCGAGCGACCTTCGTCGAAGGAAGCGGGAGACGCCGGCGAGCCGCCCACGCGCCAGCTCCGCGTCGTGAAGTGGGGGCTCGTCCCGTCCTGGGCCAAGGACGTCAAGATCGGCAACCGGATGATCAACGCGCGGATGGAGACGGTCGCCGAGAAACCGGCCTACAAGCGAGCCCTCGCCGTACGCCGGTGCCTGCTGCCGGCCGACGGCTACTTCGAGTGGTATCCCACCGACGAGAAGACCAAAGCGGGCAAGCCCAAGAAGCAGCCCTTCTTCATCCGTCCCAAGGACGGCAGCCCGCTCGCGATGGCCGGCCTCTACGAGATCTGGCGCGACCCGACCAAGGACGACGACGCCGACGACCGGTTCCTCTGGACCTGCACGGTGATCACCACCGACGCGCCGGACGACCTCGGCAAGATCCACGACCGGATGCCGCTCATGGTCGAGCGCGACCGCTGGGGCGCGTGGCTCGATCCCCGCACCGACAAGGACTCCGTGCTCGACCTGCTGGTCCCGGCCGCACCGGGTCGGCTCGAGGCCTACCCGGTCTCGACCATGGTGAACGCCGTCCAGAACAACGGCCCCGAGCTCCTCGAGCCGCTCGACCTCTCATGATCACCCCACGAACATGACCGACGACCTGCGCAGCATCGACACGCCGCACGGTGAGGCGCGGCTCGACGTACGCCGGGCGCGGTCGCCGTTCGTGACGCTCCTGCTCAGCCACGGTGCCGGAGGTGGCACCGGAGCGCGCGACCTACAGGCGCTGGCCGCGCGGCTGCCGCGCCAGGGGGCGAGCGTCGTACTGCTCGAGCAGCCCTGGCGGGTGGCCGGCCGCAAGGTCGCCACCCTGCCGCCCACCCTCGACGCTGCGCTCGTGGCGGCGGCCAGGTCGCTGCGGCTCCGCACCCCGCTGGTGGTCGGCGGCCGTTCCGCGGGCGCCCGGTCGGCGGCGCGGTCCGCGGGCGGGCTCGGCGCGGCCGGATGTCTCGCTCTCTCGTTCCCGCTGCACCCGACGGGGCGCCCGGAGAAGTCGCGGCTCGATGAGCTGCGGGGCGCCGGCGTACCCACCCTCGTCGTGCAGGGCGAGCACGACACCATGGGCCGGCCAGAGGAGTTCCCCGACGACCTCGAGCACGTCGACTTCGCGGTGGTGCCCGGCGGCGACCACGGACTCCGGATCCCGAAGTCGGCCGGCCTCAGTCAGGCCGACGCGATGGAGATCGTCGTGGAGTCCACGCTGGAGTGGCTGGTGAGGGAGGTCGGCGGACTGCGTGGCTGAGCTGCGGGAATGACGTAGGTCACCACAGCGTTCCTCAGGTGTGATCGCAGTGCTGGAGCCTCCCGCCACCCGCGTAGGCTGGGAGACGATGACAAAGTCTTCTGACGACCTTTCGGCCCTCGAGGAGTCCTTGCTCGACTCCGCCGAGCCGGCCGAGGTCGACGTGGCAACCGAGACCGACGAGGAGCGCGCGGCCCGCTTCGAGCGCGACGCGCTGCCCTTCATCGACCAGCTCTACTCCGCCGGCATGCGAATGACCCGCAACCCGGCCGACGCGGAGGACCTGGTCCAGGAGACCTTCGCGAAGGCGTTCTCGTCGTTCCACCAGTTCCGCCCGGGCACCAACCTGAAGGCGTGGCTCTACCGGATCCTGACCAACACCTTCATCAACAACTACCGCAAGAAGCAGCGCCAGCCTCAGCAGTCGATGTCCGAGGACGTCGAGGACTGGCAGCTCGCGCGGGCCGAGTCCCACGCTTCGTCCGGCCTGAAGTCGGCGGAGATGGAGGCGCTCGAGCACCTGCCCGACTCGCAGGTCAAGGACGCTCTGCAGCGGCTGCCGGAGGAGTTCCGGCTCGCGGTCTACCTCGCGGATGTCGAGGGGTTCGCCTACAAGGAGATCGCGGAGATCATGGAGACGCCGATCGGCACCGTGATGTCCCGCCTCCATCGCGGACGACGCCAGCTTCGTGACATGCTGTCGGACTACGTACGAACCAACGACCTGCTGCCGGCCGGGCGCGTGCCCGGCGACGATGGGGGCGACTCGTGATGCAGTCCCATGAGCATGGACTGGACCCATCCGCGAGCGAGTGCGCGGATTTCCTCGAGCAGATCGTCTACTTCATAGACAACGAGCTCGACGCCTCCGACTGCGCGGTCGTCCGTGCTCACCTCGACACCTGCAACCCGTGCCTGGAGAAGTACGACCTCCAGCGCACCGTGAAGTCGATCGTCGCGCGCTCGTGCTCCGAAGCGGCCCCCGACGAGCTGCGACAGCGGGTGCTGCTGCGCATCCGCGAGGTCCAGGTCCGCATCACCGACGCCTGAGCGTCGTTCTTGCGCGTCGCCTGACCCTGGCGGCGGGCTAGTCAGGGACGTTCGGGGCCTCTTTTGGGTGTCGTGACCCCCGTTTGGTCCGTGTATCGCGGCGTGACACCATTGCGCGTCATTAATGACGTCATTATGGTGTCGGTGTGACATCAACCCTCGGGGAACCGTGGCGGCTGCTGCGGCGCCGCCCCGACCTGGCCAAGCTGGTGGGCGCCGGGCTGGTCTCGCTGACCGGCGACTGGCTGCTCGCCATCGGGCTGACGTACGCCGTCTACGACCTGACCGGCTCGACGATGGCCTCGGCCGGCGTCTTCCTCACGTCGCTGCTCCCGCAGGTCCTGGTCGGTCTCGTCGCCGGCGTGCTCGTGGACCGCTGGGACCGGCGCCGCACCATGATCGCCGCCAACCTGGTGCTCGCGGCCGGGCTGCTGCCGCTGCTGCTGGTGGAGGGAGCCGGGCTGATCTGGATCGTCTACCCGGTGCTGGTCCTCGAGGCGATCGTGGAGACGTTCTTCGCCCCCGCCGAGCAGGCGATGCTGCCGCGCGTCGTCGACGAATCCGACTCGGCCGAGCTGGTGACCGCGAACGCGCTCAACGGCCAGGCCCGCAACCTCTCCCGGCTCGCGGGCGGAGCGCTCGGCGGCCTGCTGGCCGCGCTCGGCGGCATCCCGCTGGTGGCGCTCGCGGACGCCGTCACCTTCCTCGCCGCCGCTCTGCTCGTGGCCCGGATCCGTACGTCGGGCGCGGTCGCGCCCCGGAAGCTGACCGCCGAGGACGTCGTCCGGGGCCGGTTCTCGGAGCTCCGCGCCGACTGGGTGGAGGGCGCGCGGATCGCGCTGGGCTCCCGCACGGTGCGCGTGCTCGGCACCTTCTGGCTGATCACGTCGTTCGGCGAGGGCATCTGGGGGACCCTGTTCGCGCCGTACGTGCGTTCCGTGCTGCACGGCGGCCCGGAGGCGCTCGGCGTGATCAGCGGTGTCCAGGCCGTCGGCGGGGTGATCGGCGGCCTGGTGGTGGCGACCTTCGGCAGCCGCTGGCGGCCGCAGCGCATGCTCGGCCTCGGTGCACTTGCGTTCGGCCTGGTCGACCTGGCGATCGCTCTGTACCCGCTGGCGTGGGTGCAGATCTGGCCGGCTGCCGTCCTGATGATCGTCGTCGGGCTGCCGGGCGCGATCGTGACGGCCGGGATGATGACGCTGTTCCAGCAGCACACCAACGACCGCGAACGAGGCCGGATCTTCTCGCTGCTGCTGCTGGTCCGCTCGAGCGCCACGGTGCTCGGCAGCCTCACCGCCGGTCTTCTCGGGGGCCGGATCGGCATCGTGCCGGTGCTGGCGTGGCAGGGCGCGGGCTACCTGCTGGCCGGATCGATCGTGCTGGCGATGCTGGTGCGGGCGCCGGAACCGACGCCCGCCCGCACCTGAGCGCTGAGCCCTGAAGGCTCAGGCGTTGGGGCGCTTGCCGTGGTTGGCCTTCTTCTTCTTGCGACCACGGCGCTTGCGTCCGGTCTTGCTCATGGTGACCTCCTGGTCGATCGATCGACTCAGTCTCGCAGGGGCTCAGGCAGAGGGCGAAATCCGGGCCAGGAACCGATCTGCGTCGACCACCACGCGCGTCACCTCGCCTGAGGCGACGACCTTCCCGTCGGAGGTGTGCCGGGCGGCGACGGTGAAGCGGTGCAGGCGCCCGTCGACGTACGCCGTCGTCGCAGTGACCTCGACCTCGGCGCCGACGGGGCTGGCGGTGAGGTGCTCGAGCTGGATGCGGGTGCCGACCGAGGTCTCGCCCTCGGTGAGAGCCGACTCGATCTCGGTACAGGTGGCTGCCTCGCACCACGCCAGCAGCCGGGGCGTGCCGAGGACCGGCAGGCTGCCGGAGCCGACGGCGATCGCGGTGTCGTCGTCGGTGATTGTGAACAGCAGTGAGCTCATACCAGCTCGAGCCGATAGGAGATCAGCTCGACTCCCGGCAGGGGCTCCCAGTCGCGTTCGGGGCAGCGGGCGAAGCCGAGCCGCTCGTAGAGCCGGCGCGCGGCCAGCATCTCCGGCGTCGTGGAGAGAACCACCGCGACCGCGCCTTCTTCACGGAAGCGGTCGAGCACGTGTCGCACGAGTGCCTCGCCGACGCCCTGGCCCTGGGCGTGCGGGGCCACCCCGAGCATCCGGAACTCGCCCTCGTCGGGGAAGGCGATCTCCCGCCACGGGGACCCCTCGCGGCACAGGGTGATGGTGCCGAGCACGACGCGGTCGTCGGGGGCGACGGCGACCCACAGCTCGGCCTCGTGGTCACGGGCCTCGGCGTTGCCCAGGTGCTCGGCGTACGACGCAGAAGCATCGTCGAGCATCGGCTCGTACGCCGCGAGCGTGACGTCACCGATCACGCGGTAGTCCTCCGGCCGAGCCCGGCGCAGGTGCATCCGGTGCTCCGCTAGATCCCGAACGTGGCCCGCGGATAGCCCGCCTCCACGTCCGTGATCACGTTGACGAGATACGGGACACCGCTGTCGAAGGCACGGTCGAGGGCCGGGCCGATCCCCTTCGGGTCGGTGACGGTCTCACCGCCGCCACCGAGCGCCCGCACGACCTCGTCGTACGGCGTCCGCGGAGCCAGGTCGGCTATCACGTCGTATCCGTAGAGCATCTGCATCGGGCCCTTCTCCAGCGCCCAGGCGGAGTTGTTGCCCATCACCATGACGACCGGCAGGTTGTGGCGGACCATCGTGTCGACATCCATCAGCGAGAAGCCGGCCGCGCCGTCGCCGAGCAGCAGCACAACCTGCGACGACGGCCGCGCGAGCCGGGCGGCGATGGCAGCGCCCGGCCCGGCCCCGAGGCAGCCGTAGGGGCCGGGGTCCAGCCAGCCACCGGGCTTCTTCGGCTCGACGAACTTGCCGGCGAAGCTCACGAAGTCGCCGCCGTCTCCGATCACCACGGCGTCCTCGGCGAGCTTCGGCACCAGCTCGCCGTAGATCCGTGCCGGGTGGATCGGGTCCGCCTCCGCGCTCAGAAGCTCGGCGTCGCGTGCGGCGGCGGCGGCGACCGTGTCGGCGAGCGTGGACCGCCACGTCGACCAGTCCGGCTTCGCGCCGCGCTCCAGGGCCGCCTGCAGGCCGTCGAAGACCGCGGTCAGGTCGCCCGAGACCGAGCCGGCGAGGTCGGCGTGGGTAGCGACCTGGCCAGGAGAGTCCGCGACGTGCACGACGCGCGCCGGCGAGGTGCCTTCCCCAGAATCGGACTCAGCCTTGCCGCCGAAGACGCCGTAGCCGAGCCGGAAGTCGAGTGGTGTTCCGATGACGACCACCAGGTCGGCACCGCCCAGCGCGACGCTCCTCGCCTTGGTCACCAGCAGCTCGTGTCCGCCCGGCACGACGCCCCGGCCCATCCCGTTGGTGAGCGTCGGGATCCCGAGGTCCTGCACGAACCGGAGCGCGGCCTCCTCGGCCCCGTCGGCCCACACGTCGGTGCCGAGGATGAGCACGGGCTGGCGAGCCTCCGCCAGCAACCCTGCGATCGTCGTCAGCGCGTCGCCGTCAGGCTCGGTCCGCTGGCGCTCGGGCGGCTGCGGCGCGGAGCCGGACGCGGAGTTGAAGAACTCGTCCATCGGCACGTCGACGAACGACGGCCCACGGTGCGGGCTGCGGGCGGCGAGGAACGCGTCGTCCATGCCGGTGAGGATGTCTGCGGCGGTCGGGATGGTGCGGGCCAGCTTGGACACCGATTCGACGATGGGCGGCTGGTCGAGCTCCTGGAGGCTGCCGCTGCCCCAGCGGTTCTGCGGCGCGCGCCCGCCGACGACGACCATCGGTGACCCTGCGAACTGTGCCTGCGCGATCGCGCTGACGCCGTTGGTGACACCCGGCCCGGCAGTCAGCACCGCCAGCCCGGGGATCCTCGTCAGCTTGCCGGTGGCCTCGGCGGCGAACGCCGCCGTCTGCTCGTGCCGGACGTCGAGGAGCCGCATCGGCGGGTCGGCCAGCACGGCGCCGTCGTACATCGGGAACACGTGCGCCCCCGACAGCGTGAACATGGTCTCGACGCCGTGCGCCTGCGCGACGGCGACGGCGAGCTGCCCGCTGTGGCCCTCGATGGAATCGGTCATGCGCTCACTCTTGCAGGAGAGACGTCAGCGCGGCTGTGCGGCCTGGAGGTGCTGCGGGTTGGTGGCCCGAAGGGCGTCCACGAGGACCAGCAGCAGATCGGGACGTACCTCGGGCGGCTTGGGGCCGAGCGCGAGCTGGAGGTGCAGCGCGCGCAGGAACGCCTCGGCGTTGCCGCCCTTGAGGTACGGGTCGCGGTCGTCGTACGACGCGCGCGAGCCGGCCGTGGCCGCCAGCCGTGCGATCCAGGGCTCGGTCACACGGAGCGAGACGATGTTGCGGCGCAGCACCGCCATGGTCGTCGCGGCCAGCCGATCGGGCTCGCCGTTGGTGAACAGTCGGTCGACCGGGAGCAGCACACGGTCGGCGATCACGTCGAGGACGACGGTCAGCTCGTTGGCGGCCACATGGGGCGACTGCGCGAGCGTGGAGAGCGAGTCCGCGCCGTGGGCCACCGCGTGCGCCCAGCCCTTGCCCGGCACGAAGCCGCGCAGGTCGCGCTCGCGGAGCAGCCACGTAGCGAGCCGGTCACCCCACTCGAGCACCTTGGAGCCCGGCACCAGCGGCCGCTTGTTGTCGCGGGCGATGCACTCGCCGAGGATCAGGGCGGAGAAGCTGCGCCTGAAGACCGAGTCGGTGTCCTTCTCGCCCAGGCCCACGCCGAGCCCGGCCGCCATCCCGTCGCCGAGGCCCGAGAGCAGATCGTCGTAGACCCCGCGGGCCACCCACGTCGCCAGCGTGGGATAGGCCGTCCCGTCGCGCGCCTCGGGATCGGTGTCTCCGAGCATGCGGGTCAGCTCGGCGGTGAGGTCGTTGAGGGGCCGGTCCTGGGGGACGGCCAGTCCGGAAGCGGCTACCTGCTTCCAGTACTGCCCGGGCATGACGACCATCCTGCCAAAGCATGCCCTTACTCCGGACGCGAGGGGAGTCTTCATATCACCCCACGAAACTGCTATGGAGCGCTCGCGCGAGGGAGCACTTTCGCGGGGACCCCGACGTAGGGACTTGACCGGCAAAACGTGCTTGCCGCCCAACAAGCAGTAAGGGCCAGGGAGCGACCCCTACGCTGACCTGCGTGGCGTCCCTGATCGAGCTCGTCCGTGCCCACACGGACCTCGACGACGACGACGTCGCCTGGCTCCAGCTGCTGCAGGCGGACTGGCAGATCATCGCCGACCTCAGCTTCGCCGACATGATCCTGTGGCTCCCGGACCGCGAGGGCACGGGCTTCTGGGCCGGTGGGCAGATACGGCCCACGACCGGCCCCACGGCGTACGTCGACGACATCGTCGGCACCTTCGTCCCAGCCGGCCGACGGCCCCACCTCGACATCGCGTACGCCCAGGGCCGGCTGGTACGGGAAGGCGACCCGGAGTGGCGCGACGACGTCCCGGTGCGCGCCGAGACCATCCCGGTCCGCCGCGGCCGGCGGGTGATCGCCGTGGTCGGCCGCAACACCAACCTTCTCGGCGTCCGCACCCCGAGCCGGCTGGAGCTGTCCTACCTGCAGACCGCCGCCGACCTGACGCAGATGATTGCCGGCGGCCACTTCCCGGTCCCGGGGCAGCGCAGTGACCACGCGGACACCCCTCGGGTCGGGGACGGCTTCCTGCGCGTCGACGAGCAGGGCCGGGTCGTCTACGCCAGCCCGAACGCGCTCTCGGTCTACCGCCGCCTCGGCCACTCCGGTGACCTCGACGGGCTGCGCCTGAGCGAAGTGACCCGGGAGCTGGTGCCTTCGCGGCTGCGTCCCGACGAGGAGACGCTCAGCGCTGTGCTCGGCGGCCGGGCCAACCGGGACGCCGAGCTCGGCAACGACTCGGTGTCCCTGATCGTCCGCGCCATCCCGCTGCGCCCGCACGGGCGGCTGATCGGTGCGCTGGTGCTCGTGCGTGACGTCACCGACCTGCGCAGCCGCGACCGCGAGCTGGTCACCAAGGACGCCACCATCCGCGAGATCCACCACCGGGTGAAGAACAACCTGCAGACCGTCGCGGCGCTGCTGAGACTGCAGGCGCGGCGGATGGACAGCGCCGACGCCAAGGCGGCACTGGAGGAGGCAGTCCGCCGCGTCGGCTCGATCGCCATCGTGCACGAGACGCTCAGCCAGGCCGTCGAGGAGAGCGTCGTCTTCGACGAGGTCGCGGACCGGCTCGGCGCGATGGTCGCCGACATGGGCTCACTGGGTGGTCGCGTGCGCGTACGCCGCGAGGGCTCGTTCGGCGTCCTGCCCTCCGAGACGGCGACCGCGGTGGCCATGGTGCTGACCGAGCTCCTGCAGAACGCCGTCGCGCACGGCTATCCGGCCGCGGACGGCGCGGAGGGCGTCATCGTCGTGACCGCCGTCCGCACTGACGACGCACTCACCTTCACCATCGACGACGACGGGCGGGGGCTCCCGACCGACTTCGACCTGGCCGGGTCGAGCACGCTGGGACTCTCGATCGTAGGCACGCTGGTGGAGTCCGAGCTCAGCGGCCGGCTCACCCTCGGCCCGACACCGTCAGGGAAGGGAACTCGAGCCGAGATCGACCTTCCCCTCGGCTAAGGCGGTGTGCTGCCCCGGTTCAACGCAATGCGAGCGGGGGAGCGAAGCGACCCGGTCTTTGCGAGCGGAGCGAGCGCGCCCGGCGATCGGCCCCGTGGGCCGGGGTCGAAGCTCGCCGGGGTAATCAGGCAGTTCGGACCCGGGCTCGAGCGTTGCGCCGCTTGAGCGCGCGACGCTCGTCCTCGCTCAGGCCACCCCAGACACCGTGGTCCTGCCCGGCCTCGAGGGCCCACTGGAGGCACTGTTCGCGCACCTCACAGCGTCGGCACACCTGCTTGGCCTCCTCGATCTGGAGGATAGCCGGACCGGTGTTGCCGATCGGGAAGAACAGCTCCGGGTCCTCGTCGAGGCACGCGGAGCGGTGGCGCCAATCCATGGCTGGGGGTTCCTTCTTTCCGGACACATTCGGGTAGCCCGAGTCGTGGTGTCACTGGGGGTGGGTGTGCCGCGGGCGGGCACACAGCGGGCACGACAGAACGACACTTCCGCCGTGTTCGTCCAGCGTGCCGAGAATTGGACCGTTACACAAGGGGGATCTCGGGTCTCGTGGGTCACAGGGCCCTCCCGCCACGGAATCGGTGGCGAATCCGGCTCCCCGGCCGCCTAGGCTCCCGGGGTGACCGAGGACGCCCAGCCGGGCCCGCCCGTCCCTCTCGTGGTGGCCGCGGTGCTGGTGGGGCTGGAGGGGCTCTTCCTCTTCGTCCTCGCCGTGCTCGAGGTCGTCGCGCTGGACTCCGGGCGGCTCACCCTTGGGATCACGACGGGACTGTTCTTCCTCGTCCTCGGTGCCGGGTTGCTCCTCTGCGCCTGGGGGCTGTTCCGGGTCGGCTCGTGGGCGCGCGGGCCGGTGATGGCCGCCGAGCTGATCGGAGTGCTGCTCTCGTTCAGCTTCTGGGGCGGTGAGACCACTGTTGCTGCGGTCGTGATCCTGCTCGTCTCGCTGGCCGTGCTCGCCGGCGTACTGCACCCCGCCTCGACCAGGGCGCTGGCCGCCGACGAGGGCTAGCGGGCGGGTAGTCCGTGGAGATCCGGCCCCTGAAACCGTTCCCAGGGGCCGTTGAATCACGGACTACCTGACCCCGGGCCGATCAGCCGTCGGCGGCCGGCTCCTGCTCGAGCGAGGTTCGCAGCTGCTCCAGGGTGCGCGAGAGCAGCCTGGAGACGTGCATCTGGGAGACGCCGATCTCCTCGGCGATCTGCGACTGGGTCATGTTCTTGAAGAAGCGCAGCAGCAGGATCCGCTTCTCCCGCGCCCCGAGCCGGTCGAGCAGGGGCTTGATCGACTCGCGGATCTCGACGTGCTCGAGGTTCTCGTCCTCGATGCCGATGGCGTCGAGCATGGTCCCGGCCCCGTCGTCATCGCCGTCGCTGGCGTCGAGGGACAGCGTCGAGTAGGCATTGCTCGACTCGATGCCCTCCAGCACCTCCTCGACCGAGCAGCCGATCGCCTCCGCGAGCTCTCGCGCCGTAGGTGAGCGACCCAGGCTCTGGGTCAGCTCGGCACTGTTCGCTCCGATCTGCATGCGCAGCTCCTGCAACCTGCGCGGCACCCGGATCGCCCAGCCCTTGTCACGGAAGTACCGCTTGATCTCGCCGATGATCGTCGGAGTGGCGTACGTCGAGAACTCGACCCCGCGCTCGAGGTCGAACCGGTCGATCGACTTGAGCAGCCCGATCGTGCCGACCTGGACCAGGTCCTCGAAGGGCTCGCCCCGGTTGCGGAACCGCCGTGCGCAGTGCTCCACCAGCGGCAGGTGCAGGTGGACCAGACCCTCCCGGGCCTCGTCGCGGCTCGGCTCCGGCGCGGAGTCGTTGCGCAGTGCCGCGAACAGCTCGGCACTTCTCCGCCGGGTGGCCTCTACCCCGCCGGACGTGTCCGAGTACTCGTCCTTCGTCGGGTCGCCAGACATGTCAACCGGTCATGTCAGGGTCGGGCTCCTGGATGGTCGAACGCATCGACAGCGTGATCGTCAACCGGCGGTCGTCGGTGGATGCTGACGCCTTGGTCGCGAGCGTGGTGAGCACCTGCCAGGCGAAGCTGTCCTCGTCGGGCGGGGTGGGGTTGGTCGAGGGCACGCCGACCTGGACGGTCAGCTCCCCCGGCCGCATGAAGAACTCACACACGAGGTCCGAGCCTGGCTCGGCCTCGGGCAGCACCAGCGCGCTGGCCTCCCCGACCGCCATCCGCAGATCCTCGATGTCGTCGAGGGTGAAGTCGAGCCGGGCGGCGAGCCCCGCCGAGGTCGTGCGCAGGACCGACACGTACGCGCTGTCGGCAGGGAGTCGGAGCTCCACGTCGGCGCGCGACTGGTCACCGGGTCCGGTCGGGGACATGCTGGTCAGTCCTTCGAATGGGGTGGTGGTGGGAGCGTAGACCGTCCGTTTGGCCTCACTGTCGTTACCCGACCACGCGGCCCGCGAAACTCGGCCGGGCGGCGGCCGGCGGTGCGTTGTGCAGTCACACCCGCCAGTCGTGGGCGCCGTCGGCGGGGAGCTCGGCCCGCTCGGCCGCCCGGAGCAGGCCGATGCGCTCGATCCAGGTCATCCCTTCCGACCAGGCGCAGCGCAACGACAGGTGGCCGTCCGGTTCCTCGACCGTCAGCAGCACAACCGCGCCGCAGACCTTCTCGTCGGGATCGATCTGCTGCTTGACCCCGAGCTGGTCGATCAGTTCTCCGAGCTCCCGACGGTGCGCCACCGCATTCACTTCTTCCCGTGTCACCAGCCCCAGTTTTCTCACTGGTGACAGTGCCCGAGGACGTGCGGTGGCATGCGTCAAGCCGAAACGGCATCCGCTCCGAGTTCGGCCCGGAGCTGGTCGAGGATCCTCTTGAGCAGCCGGGAGGCCTGCATCTGGGTGACGCCGAGCTCGTTTCCGATCTCCTGCTGGGTGCGGTCCTCGACGAAGCGCAGGTAGAGGATCTTCCGGTCGCGGTCGCTGAGGTGCCGCATCGCCGGGCTCAGCATCAGCCGCGCCTCGAGGGCCCGCTCGTCGCCGTTCCCCTCCTCGGTGAGCTGGTCGATGGCGGGCCGTCCGTCCTCGGTGACCGGGACGTCGAGGGAGACCGGCCGGAAGCAGCCCTCAGCCTGGAGCGCCTCGGAGACGTCGGCCACGGGGAGGTCGAGCTGCTGGGCGATGCGCGCCGCCGACGGGGGAGCGCCGTGCTCCTCGCCGTGGTGGTAGGCGTGGATCACCTTGGACTGGATCTCCTGGACCCGGCGCGGGGGCCGGATCGTCCACCCCTGGTCGCGGAAGTGGCGCTTGATCTCGCCCGAGATCGTCGGGACCGCGTAGGTGAGGAAGTCGCGGTTCTGCTCGACGTCGAACTTCTGCGCGGCGCGGACCAATGCCATGCACGCGACCTGCTCCAGGTCCTCGACAGGGACGGAGCGGTTGCGATAGCGGTGCGCGATCGCGTGAGCCACTCCGATGTTGAGGACAATGACCTGGTCGATGACCTGGTCACGCTTCTTGCCCTTCAGTGTGGAGGCCTCCTTGAGGAGCCTTGCGGTCTCCTCACGACGGATTGCTCGCGACGGGGCCTCGTCCAATGCCGAGATCGTCATACATCGCCCCCTACCCCGGGCAGGTGTCGTCGAAAACCTCGAAACTCGTTGAATTTCGGATTTTCACCCCAAGGGGTGGACGATCGTTTCCGCAGGTCAAGGCCGCCTGTACGAACGGTCTGCCCACTGGGCCCGTTCCGAAACGCACCCGGGGCCCGGCCTGTGCGGCCGGGCCCCGGGCGAGGCGCCTGTGGAGCCGGACTCAGCTCGACTCAGCTCGACTCAGCTCGACTCAGCCCTGCTCGTTTCGCGCCCCGAGCAAGCTCAGTGCGCGATTTTCTCCAAGCAGGGGTGACTTCGTCACCCCTGCTTCGTCGCCTTGAAGATGCGGTCGATCTCGTCGATCTTGTCCAGGAGCTGCTGGGCCACGTCGGCGTCCATCTCGCCCTTGGTGCCGCTGGCGCCGGCGAGCTTGGTCGCCTCGTTCACGAGGGTGTGCAGCTCGGGATACTTCTCGAAGTGCGGCGGCTTGAAGTAGTCGGTCCACAGCACCCACAGGTGGTGCTTGACCAGCTCCGAGCGCTGCTCCTTGATGAGGATCGCCCGGGTGCGGAAGTCGGGGTCATCGTTGTCGGCGACCTTCTTGATGATCGCGGCGATCGACTCGGCCTCGATGCGGGCCTGGGCGGGGTCGTAGACGCCGCACGGCAGGTCGCAGTGGGCCGAGACCTCGATGGTGGGCGCGAACAGGGAACGGAACATGCCAGTCCTTCCGGTGGTCTCTTGGTGTCTCTTGGTGGTCTGTCAGTGGTCTGTCGAGGGTGTCTTCCAACGTCGGCTTGCGACACTACTCGTCGTGTCGAGCAGCGACGGAGCGGTACCCGGCGACCGGATCGGGACACCCCGTTGGGGTCTCGCGCGGGTGGTCAACGACTCGATGCGGCCGACCCTCGTGCCGGGCGATCGGGTGCTGCTGGGCTACCGGCGTACCGCGCGTCCGGGCGACATCGTGGTCGCTCGCCTGCCCGGTGGTGTGCTCGCGATCAAGCGGGCGACCGAGCGCCGTACCACCGAGCTGGGAGAGCCCGGCTGGTGGCTGCTCAGCGACAACGCCGAGGAGGGCTCGGACTCACGGCACCACGGTGCGGTCGCTGACGAGGACGTCCTGGCCGTGGTCGTGCGCCGGATCTGGCCGCCGTTCGCGCGACGTCCTGTGCGAAACTCGCACGGTGCCTGACCCCACCCATCCCCACGCTGGCGACCCGGTCTTCGACCTGCACGTGGGCGGCAAGATGGAGGTACGGTCCACGGTCGGCCTGGGGAGCCGCGACGACCTCTCCCTTGCCTACACGCCAGGTGTTGCACGGGTGTGCGAGGCCATCGCGGAGGACCCGTCGCTGAGCCGCCACTACACCTGGGTGCCCAACACGGTCGCGGTGATCACCGACGGCACGGCGGTCCTCGGTCTCGGCGACATCGGGCCGGCCGCGGCGATGCCCGTGATGGAGGGCAAGGCGGTCCTGTTCAAGGCGTTCGGCGGCGTGGACGCCGTACCTATCTGCCTCGACACCACCGACGTCGAGGAGATCATCGAGACGGTCGTCCGGCTGGCGCCGTCCTTCGGCGGCATCAATCTCGAGGACATCTCGGCTCCACGCTGCTTCGAGATCGAGGACCGCCTCAAGGAGCGGCTCGACATTCCGGTCTTCCACGACGACCAGCACGGCACGGCGGTCGTGGCGCTGGCCGCGCTCACCAACGCTCTGAAGCTGACCGGCCGCAATCCGGAGTCGACGCGGGTGGTCATCTCGGGCGCCGGCGCCGCCGGGGTCGCGGTGGCCAAGATCCTGCTCGAGGCGGGGATCAAGGACCTCGCCGTGACCGACCGCAAGGGCGTGCTGCACTCCTCGCGCGGCGACCTCACCCCGGTGAAGCGGGCGTTGGCGGCACTCACCGCCGACCAGACCGGTCGCAGCGGCACCCTGGCCGACGTGCTGGCCGGGGCGGACGTCTACATCGGGGTCTCCGGCGGGACCGTGCCCGAGGAGCAGGTGGCCAGCATGGCCACTGGGTCGGTCATCTTCGGTCTGGCGAACCCCAACCCCGAGGTGCATCCCGACGTGGCCCACAAGTACGCGCGGATCGTGGCCACCGGCCGCTCCGACTTCCCCAACCAGATCAACAACGTGCTCGCGTTCCCCGGGATCTTCCGGGGTGCCTTCGACGTGCACGCCACCGCGATCACCGAGGGGATGAAGCTCGCCGCGGCGAACGCCCTGGCCGGTCTGGTCGGCGACGACCTGGCCGAGGACCTGATCGTGCCCTCGCCGTTCGACCCGCGGGTCGGGCCGGCGGTCTCGACGGCGGTGGCCGAGGCGGCGCGCCGCGACGGCGTGGCGCGGGCCTGATCGGCCTGCGCAGCCCCGCGCGAGGTCAGTCGACCTTGGCTGCGACTGCCTCGACCTCGACCCGCCACTCGGGCTCGAGCAGCCGCTGGACCACGACGGTGCGACACGCGAGGTGGTCGCCGAGGTGCTCGCGGATGAGGGCCACGTTCGTAGGGTCGTCCTCGGAGGAGATGAGGTAGAAGCGCAGCAGCACCAGGTCGTCGTACGTCATCCCGGCTGCGGTCAGCGCCGTGGCGAGGTGCTGCCACACCAGTCGGGCCTGACCCTCGAAGTCCGGAGGCATGGTGGTGCCGTCCTGCTCGTAGCCGTTCAGGCCGCTGATGTACAGGGTCCGCGCGCCAGGGGGGACCTCGACCGCATGCGCATAGGCGGCGTACGGCGGGAAGATGCTGTCCGGGTTGTACGCCGTGACCATGGTCATGCGGCGAGTCTGTCGAGACGCCCTAGCGTGGTCCACATGTTTGCCGTCTACGCCGAGTCCTTCAGCTCCGACGACCCGCTCTCCGGCCTGGTGGTCGGCGACCGACCAGAGCCCGACGTGCCGGACGGTTGGACCACCATCGACGTGAAGGCTGCGTCGCTCAACCACCACGACCTGTTCTCGCTGCGGGGGGTCGGGCTCAAGGAGGAGCAGCTGCCGATGATCCTCGGCACCGACGCCGCCGGCCTCGACGAGGACGGCAACGAGGTCGTCGTGCACGGCGTGATCAGCAGCCCGGGCTGGGAGGGCGACGAGACGTTCGACCCCAAGCGGTCGCTGCTCTCCGAGCGCCATCAGGGCGCGATGGCCGAGCGGGTCGCCGTACCCCGCCGCAACATCGTGCCGAAGCCGGCCTCGCTGTCGTTCGCCGAGGCGGCCTGCCTGCCCACGGCCTGGCTGACGGCCTACCGGATGCTCTTCGGCCGTGGTCAGCTGCGCCCCGGCGAGACCGTGCTGGTGCAGGGGGCCGGCGGCGGGGTGGCCACCGCCGCGATCGTGCTCGCCCGGGCAGCCGGCCTGCGAGTGCTGGTGACCAGCCGCGACGAGGCCAAGCGGACGAAGGCACTTGAGATCGGGGCCCACGAAGCCTTCGAGTCCGGCGCCCGGCTCCCGGAGAAGGCGGACGCAGTCATCGAGACCGTCGGGAAGGCGACGTGGTCCCACTCGGTGCGGTCTCTGCGGCCCGGTGGCCGGATCATCACGTCCGGGACCACCTCGGGACCGAACCTCGACGACGCCGAGCTCACCCGGATCTTCTTCCTCCAGCTCTCGGTGATCGGCTCCACGATGGGCACTCGCGACGAGCTGGCGGCGCTGGTCACGATGCTCGACTCCACCGGGGTCCGGCCGCTCATCGACCGTGAGCTGCCGATGGACCAGGCCCGCGATGGCTTCGCCGTGATGGCTGAGGGTGACGTGTTCGGCAAGGTGGTGTTCACGCGCTGATGGCCACGCATCTGCTCACCGGCGCCGGCTCGGGCATGGGCGCGATCCTCGCCGAGCGGCTCCTCGAGCGGGGGGACGCGCTGGTCCTGTTGGCCCGCTCGACCGAGCGCGCCCACGACCTGCGCGCCGAGCTTCCGCAGGCAACCGTGCTGGTCGCCGACCTCGCCGACGCCGCGGCGGTCGAAGCGGTCTCCGACCAGCTGCCGGACTCGCTCGACTCGGTGGTGCATGCCGCGGGCGTCGTCGACCTCGGCCCCGTTGCCGAGCTGACCACCGACGCCTGGCAGTCGCAGCTGGCGATCAACCTGGTCGCTCCGGCGGTGCTCACGCGCATCTGCCTGCCCGCCGTCCGAGCCGCGCGTGGCACGTTCGTCTTCGTCAACTCAGGCGCCGGCCTCGTCGCGCACCCGCAGTGGTCGGCGTACGCCGCCTCGAAGTTCGGACTGCGCGCCCTCGCCGACTCGCTGCGCGCTGAGGAGCAGGAGCACGGTGTCCGGGTCACCACGGTCTACCCCGGCCGCACCGCCACGCCGATGCAGCAGAAGGTCCACCACCAGGAGGGCAAGGAGTACGACGCGTCCGACTGGATCGACCCGGACACCGTCGTCGACGCGATCCTGCACGTGCTGGACCTGCCGGAGGACGCGACGGTCAGCGACCTGACCATCCGGCCGCGGTAGCCGCCGGCTGTCACTACCCGGCCGGCTCCAGAACGAAGATCCGCACGCGGCGGCGCTCGCCGACGCGCTGGTGATACTTCCGGTAGCCCGGATAGATCGGCCCCGAGCTGGCCAGCACCTGCGCGAACTCGGCCTCGGTCGCCGGTCGCGCGGTGACCGCGACGCTCCGATCGCGGTAGCGGACGGTTGCGTTCGGGTCGGCCTCGAGGTTGAGCGCCCAGGCGGGGGTGGCGGGCTGTCCGAAGTTGGTGCCCAACAGGGCCAGGGTGTCACCGATGGGGATCGAGATCAGGTGCGAGGTCCGCGGCTGGCCCGACTTCCGGCCGGTGGTGGTCACGTCGAGCACCGGCAGCCCGGCCAGCACCTGGGGCATCGTGGTGCGGCCGCGGCTGAGCTTCTGCACGAGGTCGTCGAGGTGGCGCAACAGCTTGGAGAACAGCCAGGCGCCGGGCCGGGTGGCGGCGAACGCCTTCACGGCGCGCTGGAACCAATTGGCGCGGGGGAACGCATACGAGAGGTCGCTGGCGAGGCCCATGCCGCATCAGATCACGCCGGCTCGCCCCCGGACACTAGTGGTGGCTGAGGCGGAACGGCGCTGGCAGCAGGAGCTCGACGTTGCGGTCCTCGAGCCGCCCGCGGCGTCCGTCGGTCCCGGGCGGTGACGCGCCCTCCTGCCAGTCGTTGGCACCGAGCTCGCGGGAGAGCGCGGCCAGCTGGAGCGGCGAGGTCGGGTGGTTGCCGTACGACGTCGGCCCCGCGTGGTCCACCATGGTGCCGAACACCGACAGCGAGCCGTCACGGTTGTCGACGATCTCGAGGGTGCGGGCCTGCTGCGGCCAGTCGATGTGTGCGGCGGTGTTCACCTCCCAGAATCCGCCGGGAGCCGCGGCGTCGGCGGCCCGCGAGTGAGGCGTGACGTTGTTGCGGTGCGTGTGTCCGTTCACCCACAGGACGACGTTCGGGAACCGGAGCAGCAGGTCCCGGACGGCCGGGCCGAGCACCCGTCCGACACCGGCTGCGTTGTCCATGCTGTTGATCGTGTGGTGGGAGAAGATGACGAAGAGCCGGTCGTGGTGGCCGCCCCTGACGACGTGCCCGGACTCGTCGAGGTAGTGCCGGCTGCCCGCCTTCAGCTGTGCGGTGAGCCAGGCGAGCTGGGTGGTGTCGATCGACCCCTCGGAGCCGCCGAAGGGGTTGACGGTGTCGAGCACGATGCCGCGGACCCGGCCGCGGTCGACGGTGTAGTAGGCATTCCCGGTGGCGAGGTTCCACGCCGAGTAGCCGTGCCCGTGGGGCGCGCCGACGGTCTGGAAGTGCTCCGCGATCGTCTCGGTCCGCGTCAGGGGGCGCCGGTTCGCGTCGGGTGTCACCAGTCGGAACGGCCCGCTGAACAGCGTCTGGAGCCCAGCCGGGTCACCGGCCAGCAGCTGCTGGGCCAGGGTGATGACGTCCGTCCCGGGCGGGAGGTCGATGATCTTCGCCGGGCCGGTCGCGAGCTGCGAGACGAGAGGGTTGGTCGGGACGTTTCCCTGGACCAGCCCGTCGTGGTTGCCGAAGACGCTCAGCCATGGCATGCCGATGCCCTTGGTGTTGAACGGCGCGCGGGACGCGTCGAGCAGCCCCGGCACCAGTGGGAAGCCGTGCAGGCTGGTCGGCAGATCGGGGACCTGGCCGGCTGGCGGCCCGTCTGGATGCCAGTAGCGCACGTGGTAGGCGACCTGGTCGGCAACGCCTTCGTACTTCGTCAGGTCACCCGAGTCCGGCTGGATCGGTACGCCGTCGAGCAGGTCGATCTGCCAGCGGAGCTCGTTCAGCTGGGTGTTGTCGACGTTGTCGCCGGTGGTGATGGCGAACGAGAGGGGCAACCCGGTCACAGGCCCGCGCCGGACCCGGCGCATGGCCCGTGCCATCGCGTCGGCCACGTGCGGGGTGAGCATCTCGTGGGCGCGGTAGGAGCTCTGGAACGGCAGGAACGGGGCGAACGGCGAGTCGGGGTCGTTGTAGCGGTCGAGGAACTCGACGCGCGCCGGGGACTGCGCGTCCAGCACATGCATGTCGGTGAGCTGGCCGAGCGCGACCAGTGGGCGTCGATGCCGGCCTCCGCGCCGCTTGGGCATGCCCAGCATGAGGTCGTGGCGAACCAGGTGCGGCTCGCCCGGACCGACCACGATCTTGCGGTAGCCACCGGCGCCCGGCGTACCGCGGAGCAGCGTCTTGGCGAGCGTGGTGTCCCGCCAGCTCGCATGGCCACCTTGCGCCAGCGCCGGGTCGAAGGCTCCGGCGCCGACCGCCAGTCCGCCGGCCAGACCGGCTCCCAGCACCGTCCTCCGGGAGAAGGTGCCCGTGCCCTCGACCTCGTCCGGACGCTCGTCTGCCATGTCGACTCCCTCGGGCGGCGCAGATGGAGCCCCGCCGCCCGACGGGCCCCCGGGCGGAGCATGTCCCTGTCAGTAAGCCACTGACGGGCGTCCTTGTGAATAGTCAGCCGGGACTATGCCCTCGGTCAGGTCCGCGACTGCCAGTTGACGGCGCCGACCAGCACCATGCGGAGCTGCGTGCGGGCGCTCTCCACGATCTGCTTCTCGCTACCTGGTCGGCCGACCGCGACCATGATCTGCTCTGCGGTAGCAACCATGGCGGTCACGATCAGGTTGGAGAGGACGCGCAGGTCCTCGGTCGACCAGGACTCGGTGGCGGGCAGCCGGGCGAGGTCGGTGGCGAGCTCGCGCTCGCAGAGCTCGATCTCGTGCCGGATCGCCTCGCGCACCGACAGGGGACCCGCGGCGCGCTCGCGGGCGATGAAGAGGAAGTGCGAGCGCTGCTGCTTCACGTGCTCGTGGAGCGTCTGCACCGAGCGGTCCACGATGTCTGCGAACGACGGGTCGCCGCGCCGGATGTCACGCAGCATCGCGCGCAGCGAGACGAACGACTCGTCGACCAGGGCCAGCCCGAGCGACTCGATCGAGTCGAAGTGCCGGTAGAACGCGGTCGGCACGATGCCGACCTCCTTCGCCACCTGCCGCAGCGAGAGGGCGACCAGCGAGGAGTCCTCGCACAGGTGGAGGGCGGCGTCGAGGATCGCGCGCCGGGTGCGCTCCTTGCGCTCTCCTCGGGTCTCCGCCACGTCGGTCATCGTAGTTCGTGAACGTGTGTCCACCCTCACGCAGCGGGCGGCTTGACCGTGCTTCGCGGTGTGAGCGAGAGTTTGAGTGTACAAATGTTCACTGACTTTGTATTGGAAGGAGGCACCCGATGGTTCTCACCACGACCATCCTCCGCTCCCGGGTCGTTGCCGCGCTCACCTCTCCGCAGGGCGTGGACCGCTACCTCGAACAGGTCAACCCGATGTGGGCCGCCCACGAGGTCCGGGCCCGCGTCGTCGACGTCCACCGCGAGGTCGACGTCCCCGGTCACCCACCGGTCGCCACGATCACGCTCCAGCCGACCTCGACCTGGCAGGGCCACCGCGCCGGCCAGCACGTCCAGCTCGGCGTTGAGGTCGACGGCGCCCGTCGTACGACGCGGGTCTTCACGATCTCCAGTCCCGACTCCCGCAGCGGTGACCGGTTCACGGTCACGCTGCGGGCCAATCCGACGGGGGTCGTGTCGAAGTACCTCGTCGAACGCGCCCAGCCCGGCACGATGGTGCACCTCTCCCAAGCGCAGGGCGAGTTCGTGCTGCCTGACCAGGTGCCCGAGCACGTGCTGTTCATCTCCGGCGGCTCCGGCATCACCCCGGTGATGTCGATGCTCCGCTCGCTTCAGCGCCGCACGCACCGCGGCCGCGTCACCTTCGTGCACTACGCGCAGAGCCCAGAGCACCAGATCTTCGCAGCCGAGCTCGACGAGATCCGACGCTCGGGCCACGGCATCGACCTGCACCTGCTGCACCCCGAGCTCGGCGACCCGAACCTGTCACCGGCGTACATCGACCGGCTTGTCCCCGGCTACCGCGACGTGCCCACCTGGGCGTGCGGTCCAGCGTCGATGATCGAGGCCGTGCGTGCGGCGTACACAGGATCGGACGAGCTCCGCATCGAGTACTTCCAGCCACCGCGCACCTCCGGCACCTCTGCCCAGGGCGATGTCGCCTTCGCGAGGACCGGTCAGGAGGCACCCAACTCCGGCGCCACCCTGCTCGAGCAGGCCGAAGCGCTCGGGCTGAAGCCCGAGTTCGGCTGCCGCATGGGCATCTGCTTCTCCTGCACGGCGCTCAAGAAGGACGGCGTCGTCCGCAACGTCCTCACCGGCGAGGAGTCATCAATCCCCGACGAGGACATCCGCATCTGCGTGAACGCTCCGGTCGGCAGTTGCGTGGTCGATCTCTAGGCAGGGACTCGACCGGCACCCCGCCGACCCGGCGGTACTGCACGCGGAGGAGCGAAGCGGGGGAGTCGTGCAGAAGCGCCGGGTCGGCGCACCTGGCACCCCACCAACCAATCCAGCCCAACTTGATCACAGGGATCCCAGCGAAAGGATCGAAGTGAACGCAACCAAGACCACCAAGACCATGAAGTCGAACAACACCACGCTCACCGACGAACAGCTCGAGACGTTCGGCGAGGAGCTCGACGCCATCCGTCAGCGCGTCCTCGCCGACCTCGGCGAGGAGGACGCGGCGTACATCCGCAACGTGGTGAAGCGCCGCCAGCAGTTCGAGATCGCCGGCCGCGCGATGTTCTACCTGCCGCCGCTCTGGCCGCTCGCCGTGGCCTCCCTGAGCATCTCCAAGATCCTCGACAACATGGAGATCGGCCACAACGTCATGCACGGCCAGTACGACTGGATGGGCGACCCCGGCCTCAACTCGCGGATGTACGACTGGGACACGGTCTGCCCCGGTGAGCAGTGGAAGTACAGCCACAACTACATCCACCACACCTACACCAACATCCTCGGCAAGGACCGCGACATCGGCTACGGCATCCTGCGCATGGACGAGGACCAGCCGTGGCGGCCGTACTACCTGGGCAACCCGGTCTACGCGTTCCTGCTGATGGTCTTCTTCGAGTGGGGCGTGGCCCTGCACGACCTCGAGGTCGAGAACATCGTGGCCGGCAGGCGCACGCTCGAGGACAACAAGCCGCTCTACCCCGGCCTGATCCGCAAGATCCGCAACCAGACGCTGAAGGACTACCTGATGTTCCCGGCGCTGACCGGCCCGCTGTTCCCTCTCACCCTTGCGGGCAATGCGACCGCGAACCTGGTCCGCAACATCTGGGCGTTCAACATCATCTTCTGCGGCCACTTCCCGGCCGGCGTCTCGACGTTCTCCCAGGAGGAGTGCGAGGACGAGAACCGCGGCCACTGGTACTACCGGCAGCTGCTCGGCTCGGCCAACATCACCGGCGGGAAGCTGTTCCACCTGATGTCCGGCAACCTGTCGTTCCAGATCGAGCACCACCTGTTCCCGGACCTGCCGGCCCGGCGCTACCCGGAGCTCGCCGTCGAGGTGCGCGAGATCTGCGAGCGGTACGCCCTGCCGTACAACACCGGTCGCCTGTCGAAGCAGCTGTTCAGTGTGGCGTCGAAGATCTGCCGGATGGCGCTGCCGGACCGCAAGCCCAGGACGTCCGGTCCGGTGCCTGTGACCGAGGACGCGTTGGCTGCCTGACCGAATCGGGTCAGACTGTCCGCATGAGCACAGCGCCCCACGACAACGGCAACGACGACAAGCTCTCGAACGCCGAGATCGGCAAGGACGCGGTGCAGTCGACCGTCGACGCCGCGGCCAGCACGGTCGGGGAAGTGGCGACGATCGTCACGAACGCGGTCCGCGACGTGGCCAACGCCCTCGGCAATCTCGCAACCGAGGTGTTCGAGATCCGCGACGCCTCCCGCAAGGCGGCCGAGGACAGTGCCGACGTGCCGATCCCGGCCGTCGAGGAACAGCTCGACGAGCAGGTCGAGGACTGAGCGCGGCTCAGCCCTCGGTCGGCGGCACCTGGAACGCGCGCACTTCGATCCGTCCGCCGAGGGCCTTTGACGCCTTGGCGGCCCAGCCGACGGCGGCCTCCTCGTCGGGGACCTCGATCACCCACAAGCCGCCGAGGTACTCGGGGGCTTCGACGAACGGGCCGCTGACGGTGCCCAGCTCGTCACCGGTGTTGTCGACGGTCGTGGCGCTCGACGGCGGCATCAGGCCGCCGGCGAAGATGAGGGCGCCGGAGGAGTTCAGCTCCTCGATGAACGCGCCGGCGACGGCCATGACCTCCTCGAGCTCGGCCGGGTCCATGGTCGCCATGGTCGGTTCGTCGGCGGAGTCGTGCGGAAGGGACAGCAGGTATTGGGTCATGGAGCGTCCGACCCTGCGAAGACGCCGAACTCATCGGTCGAGCTGTCGCACCAGCTTCTGCGGCGCGCACAGCCGGTAGCTCTCGGTGACCAGCTCGGCCACCTCGGTCCAGTCGGTGTCGTCGTCGAGCACCATGCCGATGATGGTGGGTGACCACGGGGGCCGGTAGAACGGCAGCCCGGCATGCACCAAGGCGACCAGCTCGTCGCCGGAGGAGCGGAAGGTCAGCACCGTGGTCGGGTCGGCGATGCCGGTGATGTCACGGAACGACGACTCGTAGCCCTCCTGGCCGACCATCACGTGCGCGAACGTCTTGGCCCGGATCCGCCAGCGGACGCCGGTCCAGGCGTCCTCCTCGACGGCCTCGGGGAGCGCGAGCGCGGTCGCGGCGAGCCGGGCCACCACCTCACCCGAAGGCTCGATCCGCGGGGTCCTCGGCACACGACCGAGTCTGTCAGCGGGCGCCGACAGGCCGATGACGCGTCCGATCAACCCGTGCTCGACCGGCGGCTCACATCGCCCGCTCAGGGTCGGCGGCTAGCGTGGCGTGGTCATGCTCATCGACAAGAAGGCTCGAACCTGTGCTTCGACGACTCCGTCGCCCCGCGGCCGCCTTGGCCGCCGTACTCCTCGTCCCTGCTCTCGCCGCATGCGGTAGCGACTCTGAGGAGGGCTCCGACACCGACGCGAAGCCGGGATCCTCGGCCGAAAGCACCGCGACGCCCGGGTTGTCGGCCGTCACGTTCAGCGGTGAGGTGGGCAAGAGCCTCACCGCGTCGTGGCACTCGACGGTGGACGCCCCGACGGAAACCACCGTGACCACCCTGGTGACGGGCACCGGCTCGAAGATCGCCGACGGGGACACGGTGAGCGCCTACCTGTATCTCGGGGACGGCACCACCAAGAAGGACGCCTACAACGACTACACGAACGGTGCGCCCCAGTCGATCCCGAACACCGGCCAGCTCAGCGACGTCTTCACCAAGCTGCTCGCGGGCGCGACGTACGGCTCCAGGGTCGTCGCCGTGACCACCGCGAGCGAACTGTTCTCCTCCTCGGGCAACTCCCAGCTCGGGATCGGCGCCGACGACAGCCTGGTGGTGGTCGCGGACCTGGTGGAGAAGACCGCGGTCTCGCCCACGCCCGCGGATGATGCGGTGCACGACGCGTCTCCCAGCTCGCAGCCGCAGGTGGTCCTGCAGAAGGACAAGCCTGCGGGACTGGACTGGAAAGGCATCGCCGAGCCGTCGCCCGTCACTCCCGTCCAGCGCGTCATCATCAAGGCAGGCACCGGGCCGGTCGTGAAGGCGTCCGACACCGTGACCGTGAACTACCTCGGCGAGGTCTACCAAGGGAAGAGCCCCTTCGACGAGAGCTACACCAAGACACCGCTGACGTCGGCACTGAGCGGACTCATCCCCGGGTGGAGCATCGGTCTCACGGGGGTCAAGGTCGGCAGCCGCGTCCTCTTGCAGATCCCGCCCTCGTACGGGTACGGCGCAGAAGGCAGCGGACCCTCGATTCCCGGGAACGCGACCCTGTGGTTCGTGATCGACGTGATCTCGGTGAAGTAGACCCGGCCGACCCGCCTCCCGCTCGGGCCGCGTCCGTGATGTGCCGTTCGTCAGCCGAACGACATCCGGAACGCCGCTTGGCGGAAGGTCGCGAGCTTCCGTGCAGTCGTCAGCCAGCCGAGCGGTCCCTCCGGGTTGATGTCCCAGTGCGACCGGGCCGGCAACGCCCGGGCCGAGCCCCGCATCGGCGTGGTGCGATCCTCGCCGTCGGTGTCCTCGATGCCGGGCTGCCAGATCACGCCCTTGAACGGCAGCCGGGGCGCCACCCGCGACACGTCGCGGAACCGGGCCCTGGCGATCGGCGTGCGCCCGGCCGTGGCGGTCCACTCGGTGGTGGTCAGCGGTCCGGTGTGGGAGGTGTCGAGGGTGAAGTCGCACAGCCGCTTCGGGATGGCCCAGAGCTCACGTCCGCCGGCCATCGACTCGGGGGAGTCGACCCAGATGTCGGTCGTCGTCACCGCCCTTGCGCCGTCCACGCCCTTCGTGAGGCGGGTGACCGCCAGCTCGTGGTAGGTGAGCGGGCTGCCCTCCTCGTAGGTGACGAACGCAGCGCCGTACACGCCGGCCGGATGCTGCTCGTCGGCCGCGGTCCCGAGCCGGAAGGCGGTCAGCCACGTGGAGCCGACCATCTGCCACGGTGCGGCCGGGTAGGACAGTTCCTGGGCCCTGGAGGACTGCAGCCACTCGATCTGCACGGTCACGGGTCCAGTCTAGGGAGGTGTCCTGGGCAACGTCTCAGGCGCTGGCCGGTTCCTCGAGTCGGCCCGGCATCTGCCAGCCCGCCGCCAGCCGCGAGGGAATCAGTGGCTGGCCGTCGCCGAAGAAGTCGCAGAACTTCATGATCAGCGGGTCCCAGGCCAGCGGGTCGATGTGGTCGGTCCCGGGCTGCCGTACGGCGTCGGCCACGTGCGCCCGCAGCACCTCGACGTGGATCGCGTGCGCATTGGTCGAGTCGTTGACGATCGGGTAGTGGCCCGATACCCGGCACTCGAGCTGGATCGGGCACTCGGCCACCCGGTGCGGTGTCACGAGATCCGACGGCTCAGGGGTCAGCCCGGCGGCCTCGAACTTGTGCGGCTCGTAGCGGTAGCCCGTCTCGCGCTTGTGCGGCGAGAGCTCCGGCGAGCCGGTGAGCAGGGCCAGCCGGTCCACGTGGTGGACCAGGTCGGTCGAGGCCAGGTTGAGGACCGCCTCGCCGGTGCGGAGCAGGTTCTGCGTCGTGCGTGACGCGGCCCCCAGGCCGAGCATGGCGTTCTGCCCCAGCCACCACGCCGAGGACATCGGCGCGAGGTTCGTGGTGCCGTCCGGATTGGTCGAGGAGACCAGGACGACGGGGGTTCCGTAGTAGTGGACCTTGAGGGGTACGACGCGGTGCATGCCCCTATTCTGGCCGCGCGAACGTCGCCGTTCTGGCGGGAATCGGACACCGCGAGCGAGCGGGCCCCTTAGTCATCCGGGTCGTCGAGCCGGGCCAGCCACGTGGCCAGTCGCTCGACGGCGGTCTCGAACTCCGGGTGCACGTCGGTGAACTCGCTGAGCCGCTCGGCGAGCCAGGCCAGGGAGACCTCCTCGTCACCCCTGCGCCGGGCCAGCTCCTCGATCCCGCGGTCGGTGAAGTACATGGTTCAGTCCCAGCCTCTCCTCGCTGGGTTTCGAGACGGGCGCAGAGCGCCCTCCTCAACCACCGGTGGTTGAGGAGGTTGCGCTAGCAACCGTCTCGAAACCCGTCAGGCAAATGCCCGAGCCATGAGGTCCTTCTGCTCCTCGGTGTGCCGCTTCGCGGTGCCCACTGCCGGCGTGGAGGACTCGGCGCGGGCGACCGCCTCGACCCGCGCGTCCACGTGCGGCCACACGTTCAGCGCGTAGTTGGGCCACGGCCCCATGTTGAGCGGCTCGTCCTGGATCCACCGGACTGCCTTGAGGCTCGGGTAGCGCGCGATCTCGTGCTTGATGTCGTCGATCGGCCGCGGGTAGAGCTGCTCGACCCGGCCGATCGCGAACCGCTCGGCGTTCTCCAGCTTGGCCCGCTCGACCATGAGGTCCCAGGTGACCCGGCCCGAGCAGAGCAGCAGCGTGTCGACCTTCTGCGCGTCGGCCGTCGCGTCGCCGATGAACGGCCGGAACGTCCCGTTGACGAAGTCGTCGGGGTGAGAGGCCGCCTCCTTGCGCTTGAGCATCGACTTCGGCGTGAACACGATCAGCGGCCGGTGCTCCTGGCCGAGCGAGTGCCGGCGCAGCAGGTGGAAGTACGACGCGGGGGTGGACGGCTGCGCGACCACGAACGCCTCGTCGGCGCACATCGTCAGGAACCGCTCGATGCGAGCCGAGGAGTGGTCGGAGCCCTGGCCCTCGTAGCCGTGCGGCAGCAGCAGCACGACGCCGGACTCCTGGCGCCACTTGGTCTTCCCGGAGGTGATGAACTCGTCGATCACGGTCTGCGCACCGTTGACGAAGTCGCCGAACTGCGCCTCCCAGAGCACCAGCGCCTCGGGTCGGGCCACGGAGTAGCCGTACTCGAAGCCGAGGGCGGCGTACTCCGAGAGCAGCGAGTCGTAGACGTGGAACTTGGCCTGCTCCTCGGTGAGGTTGGACAGGGGAGTCCACTCGTCGGCGTTGTTGCGGTCGATGATCGTCGCGAAGCGCGAGACGAACGTGCCACGCCGGGAGTCCTGGCCGGCCAGCCGCACCGGCCGGCCGTCCATCAGCAGCGCACCGAACGCGAGGATCTCGCCGGTGCCCCAGTCGATCGGGCCGTCGGTGATCGCCGCCGCACGCCGCTGGAGCTGCGGCATCACCTTCGGGTGCACGGTGAAGCCGTCCGGCGGCGTGACGTAGGCGTCTGCGATCCGCTTGAGCACCTCGGGCACCACCGCGGTGGCGGTCTCGCCCTGGGGCTTGTCGGGGTAGTCCGGCACCGTCGTCCACTCCGAGGGCTGGCTGGTCGCCTCGCGCACCTCGGTGAAGACCCGCTCCAGCTGCTGCTGGTAGTCGCGCAGCACCTGCTCGGCCTCCTCGATCGTGATGTCACCACGACCGATGAGCGACTCGGTGTAGAGCTTGCGGACCGAGCGCTTCTGCTCGATCAGGTCGTACATCAGCGGCTGGGTGTACGACGGGTCGTCGCCCTCGTTGTGACCGCGGCGGCGGTAGCAGACCAGGTCGATGACGACGTCCTTCTTGAACGCCTGGCGGTACTCGAAGGCCAGCCGGGCGACCCGGATGCAGGCCTCGGGGTCGTCGCCGTTCACGTGGAAGATCGGCGCCTGAACCATCCGCGCGACGTCTGTGCAGTAGAGCGAGGAGCGCGACGAGCCCGGCGAGGTGGTGAAGCCCACCTGGTTGTTGACGACCACGTGGATGGTCCCACCGGTGCGGTAGCCGCGCAGCTGGGAGAGATTCAGGGTCTCGGCGACCACTCCCTGGCCGGCGAACGCTGCGTCACCGTGCACGAGCAGCGGGAGCACGGGGTACGCCGCACCCTGGTCGAGCACGTCCTGCTTGGCTCGCGCGATGCCCTCGAGCACCGGGTCGACCGCCTCGAGGTGCGACGGGTTCGCAGCCACCGACACCTTGATGGTGTCACCGGAGCCGGCCTCGAACTCACCCTCCGCGCCCAGGTGGTACTTCACGTCGCCGGAGCCCTGGACGGTCCGCGGGTCGATGTTGCCCTCGAACTCGCGGAAGATCTGGGAGTACTTCTTGCCCACGATGTTGGCGAGCACGTTGAGCCGCCCGCGGTGCGCCATCCCGATCGCAACCTCGTCGAGGCCGGACTCGGCAGCCGCCTCGCAGATCTCGTCGAGCACCGGGACCGTGGTCTCGCCGCCCTCGAGGCTGAACCGCTTCTGGCCGACGAACTTGGTCTGCAGGAACGTCTCGAACGCCTCGGCCTGGTTGAGCTTGAGCAGGATCCGGAGCTGCTCCTCGCGGGGTGGCTTGCTGTGCGGCTGCTCCACCCGCTCCTGGATCCACCGGCGCTGCTCGGGATCCATGATGTGCATGTACTCGATGCCGGTCGTGCGGCAGTAGGAGTCGCGCAGGATCCCGAGGATGTGGCGCAGCTTCATGAACCGGCGACCCTCGCCGCCGAACGAGCCGGTCGCGAACTCCCGGTCGAGGTCCCACAACGTCAGCGCGTGGGTCTCGACCTCGAGGTCGGGGTGGCTGCGCTGGCGGTACTCCAGCGGGTCGGTGTCGGCCATCATGTGGCCGCGCACCCGGTAGGCGTGGATCAGCTCGAGGATGCGAGCCTGCTTGCTGATCTCGTCGTCGTGGCTCGTCGAGATGTCGCTGCTCCACCGGATCGGCTCGTAGGGGATCCGCAGCGACCGGAAGATCTCGTCGAAGAAGCCCTCCTGCCCGAGGAGGAGCTGGTGGATGCGCTTGAGGAACTCACCCGACTGGGCGCCCTGGATCACCCGATGGTCGTACGTCGACGTCAGCGTCATGACCTTGCTGATCGCGTTGCGGGCGATGGCGTCCTCGGAGGCGCCCTGCCACTCGGGCGGGTACTCCATCGCGCCGACTCCGAGGATCGCGCCCTGCCCCTTCATCAGTCGGGGAACTGAGTGGCTGGTGCCGATGCCGCCCGGGTTGGTCAGCGAGATCGTGGTGCCCTGGAAGTCCTCGACGGTGAGCTTGTTGTCGCGGGCCTTGCGCACGATGTCCTCGTAGGCCGTCCAGAACGCCGCGAAGTCCATCTTCTCCGCGCCCTTGATCGACGGCACCAGCAGCTGGCGGGTGCCGTCGGGCTTCACCATGTCGATCGCGAGACCGAGGTTGATGTGCGCGGGCACGACAAGGTTGGGCTTGCCGTCGACGGTGTCGAAACCGACGTTGATCTCCGGGGTCGCCCGGAGCGCCTTGACCAGCGCGTAGCCGATCAGGTGGGTGAACGACACCTTGCCGCCGCGCGCCCGGGCGAGGTGGTTGTTGATGACCGTGCGGTTGTCCCACAGCAGCTTCACCGGTACCGAGCGGACCGAGGTCGCGGTCGGCACGGTGAGCGAGACGTCCATGTTGGCCGCCGTACGAGCGGGCGCGCCGCGGAGCACGGTGTAGGTCGGCTCGTCGCTGGCGTCGGCCTGGGCGGCCGGGGGCTGCTCCTTGGGGACCGGGCTGGTCGTGCCCTTGGCCGGCTCGGCGGCCTTGGACTCCGGGCGCGGCCGGGCCACCGGAGCCGGAGTCGGGGTCGGGTCGACGTGGGGGGCCGGAGGCGTGGTCGTGGCCGCGGCGGTGGGCCGGGAGGGCTCCGCAGCCGGCTTGCTCTCGGTGCTGGAGGCGGGGGGCGTGCCATTGGTGGTGGTGGTGCTGGACTTGCTGCCGTTGCCCGGGCCACCGTTCGGCGCGCCGTTGCCGTGCGCCTTGAAGTAGTCGACCCACGTCTGATCGACGCTCGACGGGTCGGCCTGGAACCGCTCGTACATCTCCTCGACGAGCCACTCGTTGGCACCGAACTCCTCCGGCACGATGGCCGATGGGGACGAGGTTGGAGTTGTTTCGGGCACGGCGTGGTTCGCCTCTTTCATACGCACAGGTGGTGGTGGTTGCCAGGGGTAGCTTCAGTCGTCAACGTTAGTCCTCAACGCCAGCAAATGCAGGGCCGAGGTGGGCCTCCATGTGAGGCTGTCCCCATGACGTCCGTCACCCGGCCCCGAGCGAGGTCTGCGCTGGTCTTCGGGGTCGCTGTGCTGCTGCTCGCCGGCGCCGTCGGCTGCGACTCCGGCGACGACATCGGCGACAGCTCGGAAGCCGCCCCCGGGAGCCACGGATCGGACGTTCCGCGGGTGGACACGGTGATCACCATCGAGCACGGCGAGGGGATGGACGCGGCGCGCCAGGCCAAGGTCGTCAACGGCGTCACGTCGGTGATCGACCCGTGGTTCGACGAGGCCTTCCTCGGAGAGTTCCCGCGCTCGGACTTCTCCTCGGCGTTCACGGCCTTCACCAAGGACGCCGCTTGCGGACGCGCAGCGGGACCTCGACCTCCTCAGCAGCTCCGGCATCGCGGATCAGATCGACTCGGCGACTGCGACCAACCGCCGCGTCCGGCTCGACGTCTTCGCCCCGGACGGCCACCCGCGCGGCGTCACGGCCAACTTCGTCCTCGACTTCGACACCACCGGTGACCTCGAGGAGCAGCTGCGCGTCCACGGTGCCCTCTACCTGGCAAAGGACAAGGGTGAGTGGAAGGTCTTCGGCTACGACGTGGACGAGGCGGTGGCGATATGACCGGGTCATTCACCGGCCGGCCCCGGCTGTGGCGGGCGTTCCGCCTCCTCGCGCTCGGCGTGGTGCTGGCGGTGTGCGCCACGCTCGCGCCGTCCTCGACCGTGAAGCCGACCGACCTCGCGCTCGTCAAGCTCAAGCACGCGACCTCGGTGGACGTCAGCCCCGACGTCGTGTGGATCCTGGCCGTCGGCTCCGACGCCCGCCCCGGCGAGGACATGACCCGCGTCCGCGGCGACGCGCTCCAGCTGATCGGGATGAACACCAAGACCGGCGCCGCCGCCGCGATCGGCATCCCCCGCGACTCCTACGTGTCCATCCCGGGAGTCGGCAGCGAGCGGATCAACGCGGCGCTCTACTACGGCGGCCCCGAGCTGCTCGGCGAGACGGTCGGCGAACTGATCGGGATCGTGCCGGACTACGTGTTCGTGACCCGCTTCGAGAAGTTCGCGAACATGGTCAACGACATCGGCGGCATCGAGGTCGACAACCCGACCTACTTCAGCGACACCTACCTCAAGCCGAAGGGGTTCGAAGAGGGCAAGCAGCACCTCAACGGCTATCTCGCGCTGGCGTTCTCCAGGATCCGCAAGACCCTGTTGCGCGGCGATTTCGACCGCTCCGCCAACCAGCAGCGCGTGTTGCAAGGCATCCAGGCCAAGATCCGCGACCGGGCCAGCGTGCACGGCTTCATCGAGAAGGGCGTGCTGTCCGCCATGCAGAACATGGCGACCAACGCCTCGCCGGCCGAGCTCTACCGGCTGGCGAGGGCCGCGGCCGCGGTGAAGCCCTCACTGATCACCAGCTGCGTGGTCCTGGGCGGCATCGGCAACATCGGCGGTGCGAGCGTCGTACTGCCGTACACCGACATGGCCAAGAGGTTCGGCGACGAAGCCCGCGAGGACGCCACGCTCGAGTCCTGCGACTGACTCTGCGTCTGATACCCCCGCGAGCTTCGGCCCCCAGTCCGTGGCGACGCGAGCTGCGCTCGCAGGCGCCTGGCTCGCTGCGCTCGCTCGGCGCAGTCGCCACGGCCCGGAGGCCGATCGCGGGGCGCGCGGGCTTCGCCCGCGAAAGACCGGGTCGCTTCGCTCCCACCGCTCTCATTGCGTCGGCGGTAGATGGGTGCCTACCTGCCGGTGCGGCGCCGGGCCCGCGCTCGGACCGAAGCCGAATTGGCCACGTGTACGTGGAGGGAGCGAAGCGACCCGGTTTTTCCGCGCGCAGCGCGGCGCCCGGCGATCGGCCTGGTGGCCCCGACGACAGCCCCGGGGGCGAGCGGCAGCGAGCGACCGGGGGCTGGTGCGAGCGAAGCTCGCGTCGTCGGGGACATCCAGGCCGAAGCTCGCCGGGGTAGAAAGGCACCGTGATGTGCTTCGCCGACCGTGGCTTCGTCTTTCTGTCGATGCCCAAGGCCGGGTCGACGGTGCTGCAGAAGCACTATGCGCGGCACGCGATGATCCTGTTCCGGCAGCCTCCGGGGATGAAGCACATGAGCGCGGTGACGTTCGAGACCACGATGGCGCCGTGGCTCGAGCGCTACGGCCACCCGCGGGACTCCTACGAGACCATGTGCCTGGTCCGGCACCCGCTCGACCGGGCGGTGTCGTGGTGGAAGTACCGCGCCCGCGCTGAAGCCGTGGGGCAGCCGAACTACACAGGTGACCTGTCGTTCGCCGAGTTCGCCGACAGGCTGATCGCGGGCGAGGTTCCGCTCGGGACGTCGTCCAACTTCGTCACCGACGCCGACGACGAAGTGATCGTGGACCGGATGTACCGCTACGAGCATATCGAGGCCGCGACCGCCTGGATGTCGGAGCGGCTCGGCATCGCCGCGCCGGCGCTCGAGCCGACCAACGTCTCGCCGGCCCGTGAGGGCGAGATGGACTCAGCGACGCGATCCCGTCTCGAGGAGCACTTTGCAACGGACCTGACCATCTACGAGCAGGCCGTCTGAACCGTCGCGTCGAAGCGAGTCAGAAGGCGCTCCCGACCTACGATGGCGGCCATGAATCCGGGCTTCCGTCAGGACATCCAGGGGCTCCGTGCCCTGGCCGTTCTGCTCGTGATCCTGGACCACGCGAAGATCGGTCCCTTCCACGGCGGCTTCATCGGCGTGGACGTCTTCTTCGTGATCTCCGGCTTCCTCATCACCGGCTTGCTGGTCTCCGAGGCCGAGCGCACCGGCAGGGTCTCACTGCTCGGCTTCTACGCCCGCCGGGCGCGCCGGATCCTGCCCGCGGCCACCCTGGTGATCGTGGCGACCGTCGGGTTCGCCATCTACTACCTCAGCGCGGTCGAGGCGAACGGCGCGATCAAGGACGCGCTCTGGGCGACGTTCTTCGCCGCCAACTTCAAGCTCGCCCACGACGGCACCGACTACTTCCAGAACGACACCCCGCCCTCGCCGCTCCAGCACTACTGGTCGCTGGCGGTGGAGGAGCAGTTCTACGTCGTCTGGCCGCTGCTGGTGCTCCTGCTCTGCCTGTACGCCGCGTGGCGGGCCCGCCGCAGCACGGGCCAGCGAAGCCTCGGCCCGCGGGTCCGCGACCTGGGCGTCTCGCCGCTGGTGGTGATCGTCGGCATCTCGTTCGCCTACTCGGTGTCCTTCAGCACGACCGACCCCGTCGCGGCGTACTTCTCGCCCTTCACCCGCGCCTGGGAGCTCGGCATCGGTGCGCTCGTGGCCTGCCTGAGCACCCGTCTGATACTGCTCAAGCCGGCGGTGCAGGCTCTCCTGTCGTGGGGCGGGCTTGCCGCGGTGGTGCTCGCGTCGCTCGCCTTCACCGGCGCCACGGTCTTCCCCGGCTACGCCGCCGCGCTCCCGGTCGTCGGCACTGCCGCCTTGCTGGCCGGCGGCCTCCGCGCCGCCCGGTGGGGGCCGCAGAGCTTCCTCTCGCTGCCGCCCATGCGGGCGCTGGGGGACTGGTCCTACTCGCTCTACCTCTGGCACTGGCCGGCGCTGATCATCGTCACCGAGGCGTGGCGGCCCGCCGTGGGCTGGCGGGGTGCTCTGGTGATGGCCGCGGTGGTGCCCCTCTCGGCTGCGAGCTACTACTTCGTGGAGAACCCGGTCCGGACCGCGCAGGTCTTCCGGGTGCGCCGGTTGCGCGGCGCGCTGCTCTACCCGGCGGTCGTGATCGTGACCCTGCCGATGCTGGCCGCGGCCAACACGGTCGTGGAGAGCGAGCTCAACGGCGGCGGCCCGCCGATCACCGTCGAGCAGTTCGGTCAGGATGGCCCGCAGCAGGACCAGGTCGTCGCACTGGTGCAGGCCTCGGTCAAGGCTGCCGAGGACGGCTTCGACATCCCGGCCAACCTCAAGCCGTCGCTGCTCGACCTCGGCACCGACATCCCCGACCTGGGCAAGTGCCAGTACTTCGAGATCAACAACGACCGGCCGCTCTGCCCTCGCGGCGACACCGACGGCGACAAGACGCTGATCCTCATCGGTGACTCCCACGCCCGGCAGTGGGTGCCGGCGCTCGACGAGCTGTCCGAGCGGTTCGGCTACACGGCGTACTTCCTCATCCGCGAGGGCTGCCCGTCCTCCGACGTCACACCGTGGATGGTGCACGGCGGTCCGAGCACCGACTGCGAGGCGTTCCAGGAGTGGGCACGCCAGCAGGTCGAGGAGCTGCACCCGGACGTCGTGCTGCTCGGGTCGGAGGCCAACCGGCGCGGCTTCGCCGACGATGACGGCGAGCTCGTGAACGACGAAGAGACCATGGCGACGATGTATCGCGAGGGCATGGAGCGCGAGATCGACTACCTCTCGCCGAACGCCGGCCGCGTGATCGTCATCGGCGACCCACCCGCGGTCATGGAGCACCCGGGCCGGTGCCTCTCGGAGCGCGACGCGACGCTCAAGAGCTGTCTCTCCACGGAGGACGAGGTCTCGCTCGTCTTCATCGACTCGCTGCGCCAGGCGGCCAAGAGCAAGGCGGTCGAGTTCGTCGAGACCGCGGCGTGGTTCTGCGCCGACGGGCGGTGCCCGAGCGTGGTCGGCGACTACATCGCGCACCGCGACCGCACCCACATCAGCGAGACCTACGCCGGCTACCTCTCCGACGAGCTCGAGGGACAGATCCACCTCGGGCCGACCGACGCCACGGCCGCCCCGCAGTGAGTGACACGACCGCACACCCCGCGCCCACGTTGTGGCACCGGGACGACATCCAGGGGCTGCGTGCCATCGCGGTGCTGACCGTGATCGCGTCGCACGCCTCGGTGCCGTTCCTGCCCGGCGGCTTCGTCGGGGTGGACGTGTTCTTCGTGATCTCGGGGTTCCTCATCTCGCAGCTGCTCTTCCGCGAGGTCGAGAGGTCCGGGCGGCTGTCCATCCCGGGGTTCTACGCCCGTCGCGCGCGGCGGATCCTCCCGGCCGCGACGCTCGTGACGATCGCGACCATCGTGGCCTCGGCGATCTGGCTGAGCGCCATCGACCTGGTCGAGGTCGTCAAGGACTCGTTGTGGGCGGTGTTCTTCGCCGCGAACATCCACTTCGCCGCGGTCGGCACCGACTACTTCGCGGCGGAGGAGCCGCCGTCACCGCTGCAGCACTACTGGTCGCTGTCGGTCGAGGAGCAGTTCTACCTGGTCTGGCCGGCACTGCTGCTGGTCCTCGTCCTGGTCGCCGGGCGCCGCGCGCTCCCGAAGCGGCTGGTCTTCGGGGTGCTGCTCCTGCTGACGGTCGCGTCGTTCGTCTGGTCCGTGGTGAGCACGTCGTCGGACCCGCTCGCGGCGTACTTCTCCACGCCGGCCCGGGCGTTCGAGCTCGGCCTGGGAGCGCTGACCGCGCTCGTCGCGTCCGCCGTGGCGGCTCAGTGGTCTGCGCTCGTGCGCGGGCTGGTCTGCACGGCCGGCCTGGCCCTCATCGCGGTGGCCTGCGTCTCCTACGGCGATGCGACGCCGTTCCCGGGGTGGCAGGCGGGCGTTCCGGTGGTCGGGTCCGCGTTGGTGCTGCTCGCCGGTGCCGGCGGGCAGCAGACGCAGCCGCTGCCGATCCGGGCGCTCGGCGTGTTGCCGATGCGGACGGTGGGGGACTGGTCGTACTCGCTCTACCTCTGGCACTGGCCGGTGCTGATCATCGCCGAACGCCGGCTGGACGCGGACCTCGGCTTCTGGCGGACCACGCTCTGCGTGGCCGCGGTGTTCGTCCTGTCCGCACTGACGTTCAAGTACGTCGAGACGCCGTTCCGGTCGCCGAAGCGGTTCCCGGTGCGCCGGGCGCTGACCCTCTATCCCGCCGCTGTCGCGATCGTGGCCGCCGCCTCGCTGGGCGGCCACTACTACAGCGAGTACGCCTCGGGTGCGCTCGGCGACAACCCGGCGATCTCGCTGACCAACTTCGGCGTGAAGGACCCGTCGAAGTTCAAGCTCGACAAGGACAAGACGGTCGCGCTGGTGCAGGCCTCGGTCATCGCTGCCCGCCACGACATGGCCATCCCGAGCAACCTCGAGCCCGACATCCTCACGGTCCGCGACGACGAGCCGGACCTGGGGGAGTGCAACTACGAGAAGGAGTGGGGACAGCTCTGCCCACGCGGCGACCCCGACGCCGACCGGTCGATCGTGGTCTTCGGAAACAGCCACGCCCGGATGTGGGTCCCGGCGTTCGACGAGATCGGCCAGGAGCTCGGCTACAGCACCTACTACTTCGTGAAGCCGAACTGTGCGGCCACCCTGGTCTCGGTCGGGGAGCTGGTCCCCGGGTCGCCGCTGTGGCCCGACTGCGACGAGTTCCGCGACTGGGCGCTCGACCAGATCTCCGCGCTCGACCCGGCCCTGGTCGTCGTCGCGTCCAGCGGACCCAACCCGGTGCTCTACGACGACGAGGGCAACAGGGTCCCGAAGGACGGCATCGACGACGCCGCCCGCGAGGGGTACGTCGACCTGTTCAACCGGCTCTCGACCACGGCTCAGCGCACGGTCCTGATCCGCGACGTACCGAAGTCCGAGGACCTGCCCGACGAATGCCTCACCAAGAAGGGCAACAACCTCGGCGACTGCCTGTTCACCCCGCTGCCCGCCTCCGTGGTCGACGCGAACCTGTCCGAGGAGGCCGCGGACGAGACCGGCACGGACGTCGTCGACCCCACGAAGTGGCTCTGCTGGGACGGCGCCTGCCCCACCGTGATCGGGGACGTGCTGCCCTACCGCGACCGCGGCCACCTCACCACGGTCTACGCGGCCGCGTTGTCCGACGAGCTCATCAAGGCGCTCGGCCTGACGTGAGAGCGCCGGCGCCCGGATAGTCCCAGACGTTTGGGTCGCGACACGCCGCGGGGCTCGACCAGAACGTCAGGGACTGTCGGTCCATGCTGGGCACGTGGCCCTCGACCTGCCTTGCCCGAACTGCTCGGTCCAGATGTACGCCGAGCAGGCACACAACCGCTGTCCGTCGTGCCTCTACATCGAGCCGTGCTGCGACGGCGCTCCGCAGCCGTGCCGGCTGCCGGCGCCCGCCAGGGACGCGGCAACAGCCTGGCCGTGAGCGACGGCCCGACTCTCGCGCCGTACGACGGCAGCTGTGCGGACCGCGTCGTCAGCTGGTGCGCGGCCTCGCCGTTCTCGCGCGAGTGGGTGCCGGCGGGGGTCACTGATCCCGATGCGGTCCTGGCGGGCTGGCACACCGACCCGGACATCACCGGCCACCTCCTGTTTCGCGGCGGGGTTCCGGTCGCGTACGGCGAGCTGTGGGTCGAGGCCGAAGAGGACGAGGCCGAGCTCGCCCACCTCGTCGTCGACCCCGCCCTCCGTCGCCAGGGCCTCGGTCGTGCCCTCGCCCTCGAGCTGACCACCTGCGCCCGTGCGCTCGGGCTGGCGAACGTGTTCCTGCGGGTCAGCCCCGACAACCTGGTCGGGATCGGCTGCTACAAGACTGTGGGTTTCGTCGCGGTCAGCGCCGGGGAGGAGGACGCGTTCAACGTCGGCCAGCCCGCGAGGTACCACTGGATGCGGCACGTCGCGTCCACACCGCGAGCCCCTGCGGGCTGATCAGCCTTGTTCGGCCGCTCGTTCCATGCGGCTCCAGCCCGTCCAGCCGCGTTCGGCCATCAGCTCCTGGAGGCGTTCGACCATGGGGTGGGCGTCGGACGCGAACGAGTCGAGCAGGGCGACGAATGCATCGTCGTTCATCTCCTCGCTCTGCTTGTCCAGCTCGCCGCGCTGCGCCGACTCCTCGGCCATCTCGGCGACCAGGTCGGCGACGGCGACCAGCCGGTCCTCGTCCATGCCTTCCTCGGCCAGCTCAGCGATCAGCTGGTAGAGCCGCACCGTCCTCGGGTCGTCGAGCTGGCCCATCTTGTCGAGCATGAACTCGGGGATCTTCTCCGGCCAGCGCGCAGCGATGAGGATCCAGGCGTCGCGTTCGGCCTCGACCATCGCCTCCGATGCTCCGCTGGCCAGCAGCTTGTCGAGGTAGGTGACCACCTCGGAAGGGACTGCGAGGGTGTCACCGGCCGCGAGCGAGGCGATCCGACGCCGGTGCTCCTGCAGCTCGCGGATCTTCGCGCGGAGCTCGGCATCGATCTGCGCGACCGCTCGGCTGAACTCCTCAGCAGGGGCATTGAGCAGCTCCTGCACCCGAGCCAGCGGAGCGCCGGCCTCGGCGAGGGTGCGGATCCGGATGAGGCGTACGACGTCACCAGCGTCGTACCTCCGGTAGCCCGAGCTGTCGCGCGGTGGCTCGGGCAGCAGACCGCGTTGGTGGTAGTGCCGGACCGCGCGGACGGTGACGCCCGCGTAGCCGGCAACCTCGGAGATGGTCAGCACAGCACCGGCCCAGGGCGTGATGGGAAACCCTCGGCGGCGCCAGGCGCCGCCCAGGCACGCGCGCTGGCGACGTCGCCGACGCTTGGAAGACGCCCAGTCTGCCTGCGCGCCGGCGCCTGGCCATCGCACGACCTGAACGACGCTGGCATCCACCCAGAGTTCCCCATCACGCCTAGCCCGTCACCTTGCGCTGGTACAAGCGAACCGCCCAGACCGCACTGAGGACGGTGATCGCAACGCACCACCCGACTGCCTGCAGGGCGTCGTTGGCCGACGGGTTCCCGGCCAGCAGACCGCGCAGCGTCTCCATCACCGGCGTGAAGGGCTGGTACTCCGCGAACCAGCGCACCCCGACCGGCATCGAGTCCGTCGGGACGAAGCCGCTGCCGAGGAACGGCAGCAGGACCAGCGGCATCGGGGTGTTGCTCGCCGTCTCGACGCTGTCGGCCAGCACACCCAGCGCCACCGTCAGCCAGGTCATGGCCAGGGCCAGGAGCAGCACGATGCCCACGACGCCGAGCCAGTCGAGGACGCCGGCATCGGGGCGGTAGCCCAGTGCCAGGGCTGCACCGATGGACACCGCGACCGCCAGCGCGGTCTGCACGAGCGCACCGCCGACGTGACCGGCCAGGACGGACACCCGGGCGATCGGCATGGTGCGGAAGCGGGCGACGATGCCCTGGGTCATGTCCATCGCGACCGAGACCGCAGTGCCGAGAGCGACGCTGGCCACGGCCATGGCGATGATGGCGGGTGTGATGTAGGTGAGGTACTCGGCCCGTCCACCTCCGGCTCCGGCGATCCCGGCGCCCAGCGTGTTGCCGAAGACGAACACGAAGAGCAGAAGAAACAGGATCGGCTGGCCGAGCAACATGATGGTGAGCGAGGGGTAGCGCCGCATGTGCAGCAGGTTGCGACGCAGCATCGTGGCCGAGTCGGTGGTGGCGAGCGTGAGGCTCATCGGACTGTCTCCAGTTCCTGCGCGTCGTCGGACGCGGCATCGTCATGGGTGGTGGGCTGGCCGGTGAGGGCCAGGAAAACGTCGTCGAGATCAGGGGTGCGCACAGCGAGCCGCTCTACGTCCACCCCGGCCCCATCGAGCCGGTCCAGTACGTCGCGTACCTGCCTGACGCTGCCGTCGCCGGGGACGTCAAGTGCGACCGAGCCCTCGACCGGTCGCGCACCGTCGCCCAGCGTCGAGAGCGCCTGCCGTCGTGAGGCGTCATCGGCGAAGTCGAGCCGCAGGTGACCACCTGGCACTGACCGCTTGAGCTCGTCCGGCGTACCGTGCGCGACGATCCGTCCGCCGTCCAGCAACGCGATCTGGTCCGCGAGCCTGTCGGCCTCCTCGAGCTGCTGGGTGGTGAGCAGCACCGTCACGCCACCCGCGACCAGCTCTTCGACCATCTCCCATACCGTCCGTCGGCTCCGCGGGTCGAGCCCCGTGGTGGGCTCATCCAGGAAGACGACCTTGGGACGGCTCATCAGCGTCATCGCGAGGTCGAGCCGTCGCACCATGCCGCCGGAGTACGTCGAGGCAACCCGGTCGGCGGCGTCGAGCAGGTCGAGTCGGGTGAGCAGGTCCTCGGCCCGGGCCGCCGCCTCGGACCGGTCGAGGCGCCACAGGTCCGCCATGAGGCGTAGGTTCTCGCGGCCCGTCATCAGCGTGTCGACGGCCGAGAACTGGCCGGTGACACCGATTGACGCGCGGATGCCGTCGGAATCGGTCGCCAGATCGCGCCCGGCGACCGTCACCGTCCCTGCGTCGTGGGGTAGCTGGGTGCACAGGATCCGGACCGTGGTGGTCTTGCCCGCGCCGTTCGGCCCGAGGAGCGCGAAGACCGTGCCGGCCGGCACGTCGAGGTCGATCCTGTCGAGCACTGCGTGGTCGCCGAAGGACTTCGAGAGCCCGACGGCGGTGATGGCTGATGTGGTCATGCATCGAGTGTGAAACCCTGACGCAGCGTCAAGGTCAAGCGCGGCCGACGTGATTGCGCTCTCACCGTTCATACTGGGGCATGGGCGACTGCTGCGAACCGGACGGCTATGACGGCGTGTTCAGCAGTCGGTTCGCCCGCCGGGTGGCGAGGCGATACCGCAAACGTGGGCTGAGCCGTTCGGGTGGCGCGATCGTGGTGTTCCTGACGGAGCGGGGGATCGAGGACGCGACAGTCCTCGAGATCGGGGGCGGTGTCGGCGAGATCCAGGTCGAGCTCCTTCGTCGCGGCGTCAGCCACGCGACAAATCTCGAGATCTCCACCAACTACGAGGCAGAGGCGGCCCGGCTTCTTGAGGGGTCCGGGATGCAGGGTCGGGTGGAACGCCGGTTCCTGGACATCGCCCAGCAGCCCGACGACGTCGACGTGGCCGATGTCGTCGTACTGCACCGGGTGGTCTGTTGCTACCCCGACTACGAGAAGCTGCTCGGCGCTGCGGGCGGCAAGGCCGGCCGGCTGCTCGTGTTCAGCCATCCGCCACGCAACGTCGTCACGCGGGCACTGCTCTGGTGCGAAAACTTCGTGCGTGAGCGGAAGGGGGACAGCTTCCGCAGCTTCGCTCATCCGCCGGAGGCGATGCTGGGTGTGCTGGGCCAGGCCGGCCTGCGTCCCACCTATCAGTGGCGTGGACTCGGGTGGCGAGTGGTGGGCCTGGAGCGCTGACGTCCTGGCCGTTTCTGGGGGCGCGCGCGGTAAGAGGTTTGGGCAGGGGAAGAGCAGGCGGCCACTGTGATGATGTGCGCCGTGCCCATGCTTGCCCTCCGGAATGCGTCCCTCATCGCAGCACCGTCGGAAGATGTCCGTCGGTCGACAACGGTGACGCTTGGCGACGGGGTCGTGCGACGGATCGAGCCAGACGAGCGCTTCAGGCCGGCTCCGGGTGTGGACGAGATCGACCTGGCTGGAGCCGTCGTGACCGCTGGGTTCTGGAACGCCCACGTGCACCTGACCGAGCCGGCCTGGCGGGGGGTTCGTCGTACGCCGGCCGCCGAGCTGCAGACCGCGCTCGACGACCTCTTCAACGCTCGTGGGTTCACGAACGCGATCGACCTGGGCTCCAACCCGTTTGAGACGCAGGTTCTCCAACGTCGGATCGAGTCGGGTGAGCTGGCCGGACCCCGCATCAGGTCCGCCGCAACCGGCTTCTACCCGAAGCGTGGTCTGCCGTTCTACATCCGTGACGAGATGAAGTGGTACGAGAAGGCCTACACACCAACCCCCTCTGGCAGGGTCGGCGCGACGTTCTACTTCCATCGGAACCGGTGGCAGGGCGCTGAGGTGGTGAAGCTCTTCACCGGCTCGTACGTCGAGCCGGCGACGGTCAAGCCGATCCGGCCGGCCGTCGCGCATGCCGCGGTGCGGCTGGCTCGACGACGCCGGATGCCCGTCTTCGCTCACACCTCGGACAGGGTCGGCCTCCAGATTGCGCTCGACGCCGGCGTCGACGTGATCGCTCACGTCCCTGACACGACGGAGGGGACCGGCCCACTGCTGCGCGAGGCCGCAGCGCGTGGCACTTGGCTGGTTCCCACGCTCGACATGTTCGCGCAGACCGTCACCCGCGACCCTGCATATCTCGAGCCGATCTATTCCTCGCTGGCGCTGTTCCACGAGGCCGGTGGCCGGCTTCTCTTCGGTACTGACGTCGGCTACCTGCCGGACCATGCGACGGAGGGGGAGCTCACCGCCCTCGGGGGCTGCGGGCTCGACGCGCGCCACGTCCTGGCCATGCTCACCACCAACCCCGCCGAGGAGCTCGGCGCAGAGACGGAGAGCGGGACGGTCGCTGAAGGCTCGCCGGCCGATCTCGTCGTGCTGGGCACGCCGACGCTGACTCACCCACTCGATCTCGCCGACGTCCGCATGACGATCCGTGCCGGACGCATCTCCTGGCGCCGCTGAGCGGCGGCTACCGCGCGAGCGTGAAGGCGCCGCGGTGGATGGACAGCGTGCCGACGCTGAGTGCGCCCGCGAAGTTCATCATGCGGGTGGAGCCGTCGGTCAGTAGCGCAGGAAGCGTGGCGGCGGTTCCGGCCGCGGCCAGGCGCACCCCGAGCCCTTGGAACCAGTCCAGGATCCACGCGGTCTCGTCGACCCACTCGACCGTCTCGAACCCGCTGTCCCGGATGGTCGAGAGAAGGTCGGCAGGTGTCGTCAGGAAGCTGTCGGTGCCGTCGATCGACCACGGCATGGGAAAGGCCGGCTGCTCCTGTCGGCTGCGACAGACCTCGAAGGTCGCGAGGCGGGCACCTGGTCGGAGTCGACTCGCAATCCCGGTGAAGAACCCCAGCTTGTCGGCGACGTTCATCTGGACGTGCATGGTGTACGCCGCGTCGAAGTCGCGTCGCTCGACGCTGCCAACGTCGGCACACACGAAGTCGACCTGTCCCGAAAGCCCGGCAGCGTGTGTCAGTGCCGCCGCGGCGTCGACGTACGACTGCGTGACGTCGACGCCGACGACCGTGCAGCCTGTCGAACGAGCGACCTGCCGGGCCGGCCCACCGAGACCCGAGCCGACGTCGAGCACGGTCATCGCCGGCGTCAGCGCGAGATTCGGCAGCAGTCGATCGACCGCCTCGGCCCCGCCGCCGTGGAACTGGTCGATCCCGTCGAGCTGCGGCTGGGTCAGGGCGGCCAGGTCCTCTCCCGCGAGCTGCTCGATCGTCGCGGCGAGACCGGTTTCGGTGTAGGTCACGGCGTGGCTCCGGCCGGTGCGCGGTTGTCGTGGAGGTCGCCGAGCAGCGCTGCTCGGCCGTCGACCACGAGGCCCAGCTGCGTGGCCTCATCGACCGTCAGGGTGCCGGAGAGGACGCCTCCAACGAGGAGCGCGGAGCCGCGCAGCGTCACGTCCGCCGCGTCGCCCACCTCTCGCTGGATCTCGAAGCCGTCGTGGTCCAGGACCAGTCGCACGGCGTCGTTCCCGGTCTCGATCCCGATGACCGCCCGCGTGTCGGCCGGCAGCTTCCCCGTCATGGTCAGCCCGGCGAACAGGGCACTCCACTGTGGCTGCCGCCGCATCGTCCTCGGAGGGCCCTGATGGCATGGCCGGCAGCCCCCAACGGGTGAGTGCCAGCAGCACGTCGTCCAGCTCACGGCCGCGCGGGGTGAGCTGGTAGACGCCGGTGCCGATCGGCGCGGGTGCCTCGCGCCGCTCGATCAGCCCGTCGGCCTCCATCGCCTTGAGACGGTCGGCAAGCAGGTTGCTGGCGATGCCCGGGAGCCCTCGCTTGAGGTCGCTGTAGCGGCTGGGACCGAGGGCGAGCAGCTCGCGGACGATGAGCAGCACCCACCGATCTCCCACCACGTCCAGGGCCCGCGCCACCGAGCAGTACTGGTGATAGCTCTTCACAGTTGGAACGCTAGACAGGACGCTTTATTATTTCAAGTTGCCACTTGAAAATCACAAATCGTGCGACTCCGCTCGCATCGACCGCATGTGAGGATGCCGAGATGGAGAACGCCCGCCTGGGGACATCCGCCCTTCAGGTGAGTCGGATCGGCTTGGGTTGCATGAGCTACGGGCGAGCCGCGACGGGGATGCACCAGTGGACTCTTGACGAGGATGCCGCGTCGGCGTTCTTCCGGCAGGCGGTCGAGCTGGGCATCACCTTCTGGGACACCGCGAACGTCTACCAGGGCGGCACGTCCGAAGAGTTCGTGGGTCGCGCCATCCAGAGGTACTCCCGGCGCGAGGACGTCGTCCTGGCCACCAAGGTCTCCGGGAAGATGCACGACGGGCCGACCGGCAGCGGCTTGTCGCGCACGGCGATCCTCGAACAGCTGGACGCATCTCTACGGCGGCTCGGCACCGACTACGTCGACGTCTACTACATCCATCGCTTCGACGAGCAGGTTCCGGTCGAGGAGACGATGGAGGCGCTGCACGACGTCGTGAAGGGCGGGAAGGTGCGCCAGCTGGGTGCGTCCTCCATGTGGGCCTGGCAGTTCGCGAAGATGCAGCACGCCGCCGAGCTGAACGGCTGGACCAGGTTCACGGCGATGGAGGATCAGTACAACGTCCTCAGGCGTGAAGAAGAGCGCGAGATGATCCCGCTGTGCCTCGACCAGGGAGTTGGGCTGACGCCGTACTCACCTCTGGCCAAGGGGCGAGCGGCGCGGCCCTGGGGGGAGCAGACCACTCGGGCATCGACAGACGCGGTGGCGCTGGCCTTCGACCGGGACGTCGACAAGCCTGTCGTCGAGGCGATCGAAGCAGTCGCCGCGGCCCGTAGCCTCCCGATGGCCCAGATCGCTCTCGCGTGGGTGTTGTCGAAGCCGGTGGTGTCAGCCCCGATAGTCGGAGCCACCAAGCCCCATCACCTACAGGACGCGGTGGCCGCACTGGACGTCATCCTGACCGACGAAGAAACAGCCACACTGGAGGAGTCCTACACCCCGCAAGACAACTATTGGTGGTGACGCAGGCGATGACTCGACTCGGCCAGAGCGTGGCTCACGTGCCTACTGCGCTGCTCGCGCTCGGGACGTAGAACTAGTCGCGAGTCTCGGCCTGGTGCTCCGCGTTCGCCGTCTTGACGATCTGTTGGGCGATGTCACGCATCTTGATCTGGCTGGTGGACGAGGCGCGCACGAGGTACTGGAAAGCACGTTCGCTGTCGAGGTTGTAGCGAGCCATCGTCAGGCCGATGGCCATGCCGATCTCCTGGCGGGTGGCGATCGCGTCGTTGAGGTCAGACTCGCGGCGGGCACGTGCCAGCGCGAGCGCGGCGTGGGTAGCGAACAGCTCAGCCGACTGGATCGCGCCGGGGTCTATCGATGCCGAGGTGGTCGAGTACAGGTTGAGACCGCCGAGGACTCGCTCGTTGGTGTAGAGCTGCACGGCCAGCTGCGCTTGTAGGCCGGTCCGCATGACCGCCTCCGGTACATAGCGCGGCCAGCGTTGATCGTGACGAATGTTCGGCACCGCCACCACAAGTCCCTCGCGCATGGCGCTCACGCATGGACCCTCGTCGATGGCGTACTGCAAGTCGTCCAACTCCCATACCACCTGGTCGGTGGCTGCCTTGGTCTGGATGCTGCCGTCGCGGTGCATGGTGCTGATTCCGACGTGGTCGAAGCCGGGCACCGAGACAAGGGTGGCGCGGACGATGGCGTCGAGGGTCTCCTCGAGGGTCTGCGGGGTGTTGATGACGCGGGCCGATTCGGCCAGGGAGGCGGCAATATCAGCGTTGACGAGACTCATCGGGTCTCCGAGCTTTACGTCAGCAGACGAGGCGCTCAAGGAGACGCGGACCGACCGAGTGGCGTGCGCCCATTTTCTAGAGCGCGACTGCGATGAACCTACACCAGCCCGCCGGGTTGATGTGGCGCCAGGGCGCCGGCTTCTGAGCCGAGCTGGTGACAGGCGTAGCACTGAGGGGTGACGTTGTTGGCTCCAGTGGATTAGAGTTTTCCGGTCGGTGAAAGGCAGCGGCGTGGCCCTCGGTCGAGCGAGGCCAAGGTGGAGCCAGACCACAACTGTTGGGCGATCACCCCGCCTGACCGTGAAGCGCGGCGTTTCGACTGTGTCCTTGCGCTGGGGGATGCAGAACCTGATCCCCAACGCGACGAACGGGCGAGCCAGTCATCGGCCATCGCCCTCGCCTCTCGGGTGAAGGTCTTGGTGCTCCATGTCGTCGCGAGAAGCTGACCTGTCAACTAGGCGTGATCTGACCACCGTGTCGATGACGCCCTACGCAGGTGTCGACGTCGTGAGCGTCACTGGCGACTTCGACATCCTCTACGAAGGTTTCGTCAAAAGCCTGGTCAGCGACCCGACGCGGGTAACCCAATCGCAGGTCATCCTCGACCTCTCCGGCGTCACCTTCATGGACGCCAAGGGCTTGGGCGCGATTGTCTACTGCAAACGCATCCTTGCTGCACGTTCGGCGGACCTGTCGCTCGTGTGCCCCGAGGGACAAGCGCTACACGTCCTGAGCCTGCTGGGCTTTGACTGCGTGCTGCCGATCTACTCAGACCGAGACAGCGCCTTGCTCCAGGTCTCCAACGCTCGACACTCCTAAGCCACTCGCTCGAGTCCACGTCGAAGCTCAACGTCCAGGTGACAGCCCTCCGCGGTGGCGCCCCGGTGGGCTGCCGAAGGTGCGGCTGTACTCACGGTTGAACTGTGCGGCGCTCTCGTAGCCGACGTCGGTCGCGACCTGCCCGACGGTGGTCGACCGGGCCGCCAGCAGCTGGCGGGCCGTGTGGAGTCGGAGCTGCTTCTGGAACTGCAGCGGACTGGAGCCGGTGATGGAGCGGAAGGTGCGGTGGAACGCCGACGCGCTCAGCCCCGTACGACGCGCGAGGTCGTCGACGCGCATCGGCTCGGCATAGTTCTCACGGATCCACTGCACGGCGCGACTGATGTGGGCCAGCTTGCTGTCGGCCAGACCGAGCTGCCGGATGGTTTCGCCTTGCGCTCCGGTGAGGAGCAGCCACAAGAGCTCCCTCCGTGTCATCGGCCCGAGGACCGGGAGGTCGAGCGGCCGGTCGAGGAGGTGGAGCAACCGGGCTACCACGGCGAGAATCTCGTCAGGTGCCGTATCGACTGCGAGCGCCGGTACGGCGGCGGCCCCAGCGCGCGCGACGGGCATCGCAGGGGAGCTGGTCGACAAGAGCAGCTCCGCGATGGCGGTGGGCTCCAGCGTCATGGCGAACCCGAGCGCAGGCCTCGACCTCGAGGCCTCTGTGTACCCGCCGACCACGGGCAGGTCCACCGAGGTGATCAGGTAGTCGCCGGGTCCGTAGTCGATGGTCCGAGTCCCCAGCGCGAGTCGCTTGGCACCCTGGAGGACGAGCACGAACCGCGTGCCCGTCGATGCCAGGCGGGGAGGCCCGGGCTCGGGTTCCGACGACAGGAAGATGCCGGCAACCGGCTCCGTCGTCCCAGGCCGCGCGTGACACTCGACCAGGTCGCGCACCTCCTCGAGGCCCATCGCCAAAGTCAATCACGGGCAGAGCCTGTTGCTGCTTCCTCGAGCAGGATCAGGCAAGAGATGCGGAGGGATGGGCTCACGGATCGAACGCGCCGGCGGTTCGACTGGTCACAGCACGAGCTGCGCGCGGCTTCGGGCGCCGCCCGTGCTCCCTACATCCGTTCCAGGGTCGACAAGACAGAAGAGGTCTCGATGCCAGTCACCATCATCGTCGGAGCCAGCTCCGGCATCGGTCAGGCCGCCGCGGTCAGGGCGGCAGAGCAAGGTTCGGGCATCATCGCCACCTACAACGCGAACCGCGAGGGTGCGTTGGAGACGGTCAGGCGGGTCCAGGTCGCGGGCGGCAAGGCCATTGCGCTCCAGCTGGACGTCGGCCGGAGCGACACCTTTCCCGGCTTCCTTCACGGGGTTCAGGACGCTCTGGTTGAGGTGTGGGGCACCACAATGCTCAGCGGGCTCGTGAACAACGCCGGGTTCGGCCAGATGTCGATGTTCACGGACACCACCGAGGAGCTGCTCGACCAGTTCTACCGGGTCATCCTCAAAGGGCCGTACTTCCTGACCCAGACGCTCCTCCCGCTCCTCGAGGACGGGGCGGCCATCGTCAACACGTCCAGCAACTCGGCCCTGCCGTCCGGCCTCGAGGCGGGCTACTCCGCCTATGCCTCGATCAAGGGTGGACTGATCGTGCTCACCCGCTACCTCGCCAAGGAGCTCAGCAGCCGAGCCATCAGGGTCAACTCCGTCGCCCCGGGACCCACGCGCACCCGTATCGCCAACGACGCCTTCGCCAAGCACCCCGAGGTGATCGCGCCGATCGCGGCGCGCACCGCGCTCGGCCGGGTCGGAGAGGCCGACGATCTCGGCAGCGTCATCGCCTTTCTGCTCTCCGATGCAGCCCGCTGGATCACCGCGCAGGACATCGAGGTCTCCGGGGGCTTCAACCTCTGAGATCACCTGGAACCGGAACGCCGGCGTTCACGAGGTCGTTTCCAACCGGAACCAGCCTCGGCTGTGGACAGGACAGAGTCCGGGCTGAGACGCGTCTGCTGCTGACGCGCCACCGATGAGCACTCGGGAGGTCCACCGGAGTCGTCGCCTGCCGAGGATGAGGAGGAGGATCCCGATGACGCCGACCTTGGTCCACTGGGGCCGCGGCCCGAAGTCCTCAGGCTGCGGGTAGCCGCCGTCATCGAGGTCGGCCGCGCGTTCGAAATGGTTGCGGGAGTGGGGAAAGAACGCCTCGTCCACGGCGTACAACAGCGGCATCGTCAACGGTCCGGCCGTCAGGGTGAGTGTCGCCCACTGAGTGACGTGACGCGACTCGTGGCTGGCCAGTGGCTTCCAGTTGTCTTCCCTCACCGATGACCGGTCGTCGGTCAGGACGACGCTGCCCACGGCGACACTGGAGTCCGAGGCTGCGGACGGCAGGAACGCCAAGGTCATGGACCTGCCCTGGCAGAGCCCGCCACCCCGGTCGGCCACGTAGTGGCGGGCCAGGCCGGAGACCGGGGCAGTCAGGGCCTGCCGGGTCTGGAGCCAGATGCCACCGGCTGCCTCAGCGAGAGAGCGCTGCCGATTGGCCGTCGCACGGTCCGGTAGCTCGTTGTCGCACTGCGGCAGGTTGGGGCCGCTGACCTGTTGGTGCAAGGCCATCCCCGAGCCCACCACGACCAGTCCAGCGATTGCGAGCGTGCCGGTCAGCGCGAGACCCCTTCTTCGCCGGCAGGAGCGACAGGCCAGGTCGGCTGCTCGTCGTCCTCGTCTCAGGTGCCACACCCCCACCAGAAGTCCGAGCAGACCGAAGGCCAGCAGTGCGGCCAACACACCGACCAAGCGGACCGTGGCCCCGAGCCCGTGCCGGACGGTGCCCTCTGCTTCGTGGGCCGCCATGGAGCCCCCGTGACTCGGCACGGTTTCCACGGTCCGCAAGGGTGCTCCTTCTTCGTCAGCGGTCCCTCGTGCTGGACTATGAGCAGGTCGGAAACCGGGCCCCGTTCTGGGCTGACGCTCGGTACCCTCGTTATGAAACTGTAATCATGGCGAGATACAAACGTGATCTCATTCTCGGCCCCACGGAGGAGTTCTTCGACAACGTTCGCACTACGTCACGCGCTGACGAGTTCGGCTCTGGTCGCATGTGCGGGCACGCTTGCATTCCGTACCCGGGTACGGACTTATCGTCGAGGGATGACAGAGAACCTGCTGGCCAACGACGACTGGGTCCCCGAGGCATGCACCCTCCCCACCGTCGAGCAACCTCTGCGCCGCGCGGAGTTCGATGCGCTGTTCGCCGAGGACGTCACCGCCGTGAAGCAGGTGTCCGGGGAGAGGCTGCGATTTGAGCTGCGGGCGCACCCCGACGCTGCCGCAAGGGCGGCCGGTCTCGCCGTGAAGGAGACGGGTTGCTGCTCGTTCTTCACCTTCGCCTTCGCCATCAGCGACGGGACAGTCTCGATGACCGTCTCAACCGGCGCCGATCACGCGGCAGTCCTGGCCGCCCTCGGAGACAGGGCAGCGGCACGAGTAGGAGGCAAAGCATGAGCACCACCCTTCGCGCCGGCCAGGTCGCCGACGCCGTCGGCATCAACATCGAGACGCTGCGGTACTACGAACGACGCGGCATCATCCCGTCACCAGATCGCAGCCCCGGTGGGCACCGCATCTACGCGGCAGACACGGTGACGATCCTGCGGGTGATCAAGGCGGCACAGCGACTGGGGTTCAGCCTTGACGAGGTTTCCGAGCTGCTGGAGGCGGGACGCCACCGTCATGGCGGGACAGGCAGAGGTCTGCAGGCCCGTGCGGAGGCCAAGCTCGTCGAGATCGACGACAAGATCGCCGATCTCCAAGTGATACGGGACAGCCTCATCGCGGCGCGCGACGCCGGCTGCGACGACCTGATCCAGTGCGCCGAGGAGGAGTGCTGCCCCATCCCCTTCGTCCAGATCGGCAGTCGACAGGTGGTCGTTCACGGATCTCGCGCAGAAGAACTTGCCCGTTGACAACAGGCGCGCAACCATGCGCGGGTGGGTGCCGACGAGGAGGGCGTTGCTCTGCTGGTCTCTGCCCGTACGGACGCCATGGTGCGCGGGGACGTCGATCGGATGAAGGAGATCCTGGCGCTTGACTTCACCTACACCAACGCCAGCGGCGTCTCGTGCGACCGCGACGAGTACCTCGCGGCGTACGTCGGTTCGTCCGAGCTGGTCTGGCTGTCGCAGGAGGTTTCCGACCCGCTGGTCCGCGTCTACGGCGACGCCGCTGTGGTGACCCTCGACGTGCACGACCGGATGACCTGGCAGGGCGAGACGGGCGGGGGCGACTTCAGGTCCATCTTCGTGTACGTCAGGAGTGAGGGCACGTGGCGGTGCGTGGCCGGCCAGACGACGTCGCGTTCATCGGACACCGCCTGAACTATTCCGCCTCCTCGACCTCGCGCCAGAAAGCGTCGACCCGCGCGTTCCACTGGTCCGGCACCTCTTGGACGGGTTGGTGGGCCTCCGCCTCCATCACTTCGAAGCGAGCGTCGGGAATCAGCTCGGCGACCCGCCGACCGAGCTCGGGGGGAGTGATCGAGTCGCGTCGGCCCGCGAGCACGAGGGTTGGCACGGAGATGCGGGGGAGACGGCTCGTCGTGTCGTGGGCCATGAAGGCGTCCAGGAAGCTCTGCAGGTCCCCAGTGGGCTGCTTGTGCGGGAAGGCGAGCGCGTCCTCGATGATCTGGTCGACGGTCCCGTCGTCGTGCGCCCGGGCCGTGTAGATGTCGAGGAAGAACGCCTCCAGGAACGCGCGCTCGGTCGGTGCGACCTCGGCGAGCCATCGGATGAACCTGCCCCACGAGCGCAGGTACGTGTCCGGTGCCGACCAAGTGCTTTGCAGCACGAGGCTGCCGACCAGTTCGGCGTGCCGCACTGCCAGCTCCTGGGCGATGACGCTGCCGCCCGAGAAGCCGGCGACGTGGGCGGAGCGAATGCCGAGCGCTCGCAGGACGGCGGCCGCGTCGTCCGCCATCGCCTCGACGCTGACCGGTCCGTCGGGCATCGCGGTGCGTCCTGCTCCGCGGTTGTCGAACGCGGTCAGCCGGTACCGGTTCGCGAGTCCGTCGAGCTGGAACTGCCACGACTCGACGGTGTCGCCAAGGCCGCCGATGAGCAGTACGTCGGGCCCCTGGCCCACCTGTTCCACGTAGATCTCGAGGCCGTTGGCCGTGATCGAGAATCCCTTCTCCAACGCTTCCTGCTGCGATGCCATGATCAGTTGCTCCTTCGGATTGCTTGGTGGGTGCGGAATGTGCCGTGGGGATCCCACTGCGACTTGACGGTGGACAGGCGTTCGGCGCTGGTCCCGAACGCCGCGTTCATCCGGGTGCTGCCCTCCTCGCCGAGGAAGTTCGGGTAGGTCGCGCCGATCGACCACTCATGCACGTCGCTTCGAAACGCGCGCCCCAGCACCTGGTTGCGCTGGTCGTCGGCGGGGTCCTCCCACAGGAGCAAGGGGTGCACGATGAAGCGCGCCTCGCGGCCGGCGAGAGGTGAGTGCTCGGGGCCGAACTGGCGCACCGCTCCCCCCCAGGCAACGATGAAGAGCTGGGACGGTCCGGCCGGCAGCTCGGTGGCGCGCCGGACGAGCACGTCGATCGCCTCGTCGGGCAGGTCGACGACGTTCTCGGCCGTCCAGTAGTTGCGATAGCCGGGCGGGTCGTCGACCGAGCACTGGAAATCGGCGTAGTCGACCGGGCCGAAGAAGTCGGCGTCGGGGCGGAGCGCCCGGACTGGTGCGAGCGCGCGCTCGCCGGCCGCTACGTCCCCGGCCCACATGCCAAGAACCGCCACTGCTGGGCGCCCCCGCAGCTGGGCAGGTACGTCGTCATCGTCGTCGGGTGCCGTGATGAAGGCGCAGGCAAGCGAGAGCTCGTCGGGTGCGTCGTTCATGAGATCGCGGAACGTGCGGACGACCTCGTGGGCGCGACCCGCCTCGAACAGGGCCACGCCGGCAAACACTTCGGGTCCGAGTGGATGGAGCCGGAGCTCGAGCGCCGTCACCACCCCGAAGCTCCCGCCTCCGCCCCGCAGTGCCCAGAGCAGCTCGGTGTTCTCGCGCTCGGAAGCACGGATGATCCGACCGTCCCAGGTCACTAGCTCGGCGGCGACGAGGTTGTCGCACGCGAGGCCGTGCTTGCGCTCGAGCCACCCGGAGCCGCCGCCGAGCGTCAGCCCGGCGACCCCGGTCGTCGACACACGCCCACCCGGGGTGGCCAGGCCGTGGGTCTGGGTCAGGCGGTCCACGTCAGCCCAGATGGCGCCTCCGCCAACCCTCACGATGCGCCGGTCGGGGTCGACCTCGATGTCGGCCATGCCGCGCATGTCGAGCACGACGCCGTCGTCGCAGAGCGACAGGCCGGCGACGGAGTGCCCGCCGGCGCGCACGGCGATAGGCAGCTCGTGGTGGCGGGTGAACGCCACGGCCGCCACGACGTCGTCGACGGCGATGCACTCGACCACGAGCCCCGGCCGCCGGTCGATCATGGTGTTGAAGAGCGTGCAGGTGTCTTCGTAGAACTCGTCGCCGGGCTCGTGGACGCCGCCCTGCAGGCGGAAGCGGAGCTCGTCGACGCTGGACATGAGGTTGGTGGTGGACATGGCATGAGTCTCATGTCGAGCTGCGCACTCGATCTTCACCGGAACCGGCCATCCCGAGAGATGGCCGGAACCGGCCAGTCCCCGCTAGAGCAGCTCCAGACGGGTGGCCTGCGCGACGGCAGCCGCACGTGACGGCACGTCGAGCTTGGTCCGGACGTTCGCGATGTGGCGGTGCACCGTGTGCGGGCTGAGGAACAGCCGCGCTGCGATCTGGGCATCTCCCAGGCCCTGGGCGACCAGGCGGAGGATGTCGGCCTCGCGGGGACTCAGCTCCACCCTCGCCCGGCGGTTCTCTCTCGCACTTGCGTTGAGAAGCCCGAACGCCTCGCGTGCCGCGCGCGCTTCGACCTCGGCCCGCTCGGGCCGGCCGAGCGCCTCCAGTGCTGAGGACAGCAACAGCCGGGCGTCGGCGGCCTCGTAGGGCGCAGAGGACTCCGTGAAGAGGTCGGCGGCATCTTCGGCGGCCCGCCGGGCGCCCTCGTGGTCACCGGCCGCCGCCAGGACGCGTCCACGCACCAGGCGAGCGCGCCCGCGCATGTACGGCGTGGCGAGCCGATCGGCCTCGCCCTCGAGCTGGGTGGCCGCCGCCTCCGCACCATCTCCGTCACCCGCTGCCGCGCGGGCTCGCGCCAAGAGCTCGAGGGCTGGGAAGCGGTCGAGGATGCTCGCGTCTCCCAGACGCCGCAACACCCGGTCTGCCGCGTCCGCCGCGTCGGCCGCCGCCGTGGCATCGCCGCTCGCGAGGTCCAGCTCGCCGAGGGCGAGGATGGCCTGCGGCAGCGGGAGGGCTGCATCGAAGAGCGACCGCGCCTCGACCAGATCACCCTGTCGGACGCGCAGCCTGCCGAGCCGGACGGCCGTCGGCGCAGCGAGACCCAGGCGGCGAGTCGCACGGAGATCCTCCAAGGCGCTCAGCAGCTCCTGCTCGGCGGACGACCAATCGCCGCTGGTCACGAGCACTTCGCCGTACGCCATCCGGCAGATGCCGAAGAAGTGTCGCGCCTGCCAGACCGCCGACCACGTGTGGAGAGCGCGGCACCACTGCGCGGCGCGGCCGAAGTCACCGACATCTGCGCACGACGAGACGGTGTGACAGAGAGCCCAGCCGGGCGCGGCGGTCTCGGCGAACTCCTCGCCGACGGCCATCGCGGCGCACTCCTCGAGCCGCTGCAAGCCCTCAGTCACCGCACCGGAGGACACGAGCGCACTCCCGAGCACCGCGAGCGCTACCACCTCGACCCCGACGTCCCCGATGCCCCGCGCGAGCTCGAGCGCTTCGCGCGCCAGGGCTTCAGCCGTTGCCAGATCAGACCTCGCCAGCAAGGCGATGTCCGCGTCGAGCACTGTGATGTAGCCCAGCTCGGAGCACGGCTCGCGATCTCGCAGGAGTGCGCGCCCCCGTGTCAGCCATGCGGAGGCCAACGCGTCGTCTCCGCGGAAGTCGAAGTGATCAGATGCGAGCCACATGGCCATCCGCGCGGCCCCGCACGCATCATCCGCCTCCGAGTACGCGCGGTACGCGCGCTCTCGCGCCGCCAGCGTTGCCTTCTCGTCGCCGAGCCACCACGCCGCGCGGCTCAGCCCCTCCCAGGCTTCGGGCGAGTCGTCAGCCCTCGTGGCCTCCTCGAATCGAGCCCGAGCCTCGTCCCACGCCGCATTCCGCAGAGACGCGCGGCCCGCCAGCAAGGGATCAGTCCCGCTCGCCGGGGTCAAAGCCATGCCCGACACTAGCCTTCTGACGTTTTCACGTCTGAGGATCAGGGCTCAGCCGGCGATGGTGCCGTACACCACGCCAGGGACGCATTGCGTAGCGCCCTTGGCCACCTTGGCGTGGATCTCGAACTCCTCGGTGGCACCGGGTTCGACGTCCTGCAGGACCGCGAAGCCCCGGCCCATCACATCGCTGTCGCTGGTCGTCCAGCTCACCGTCACGAGGTAGTCGGCGGACTTCTTGGCCGGGGAGGTGATCTCGCCGGACACTGTCTGGGGGCCGGCGTCGGTCGCGCAGTCCCCCAGGGTGAGGGCGCCGATGGCACCCGTCTCACCCTTTACCTGCGGGATCGTCGGCAGGTCGTCCGGCGACACGTTGCCTGGGTCGACCGACTCCGAGGCCGACGGGGTTGAGGTCGACGGGCTGTTTGTCTCAGCCTTCGGCTCGTCGTCGTCACCGCTGCACCCGGTCAGGGTGGCGGCCAGCGCCAGAGCGGCCAGTGGGAGTGCGATGTTCATGGTCGTCAGGGATGTCCTCAGCTTGACTCGTCCTCACGCTTGCGGCGGCCGGCGATCAGCAGGGCCGCGCCCAGCCCGATCAGACCGAGGCCCACCAACGGGGTGAGGGGGCTGACCCGGGATCCGGTGTCGGGCAGGCTACCGGGTGCCCTGGCACCGAGCCGCAGCGTGTCGACGTCGTCCACCTCCACGCACTCTTCCAGCGCGGGCCCACAGGCGGTGGCGGTCACCGAGGCGGTGTTCACCAGGGCTCCGTCTCGGACGTCTGCGGCGGTGACCGTGTATGGCGGGGCGGAACACGTGGTCGACTGACCCGGCTCCAAGCGGGTCCGGCGGCAGTCGACGGTCCCGAGCATCGGATCCTCGACACGGACCTTGGTCAGCGTCACGTTGCCGGTGTTGGTGACGGTGAACGTGAAGATCACCTCGTCACCGGGCCGGACCGGACCGGCGGTATCGGCCCGCTTCTCGAGTCGGATACTCGGCTCGGGAGCGGAGGCGGTCGCGACCTCGACCTGGTCCTGCGAAGTCACGTGGGCCCCGCCACCTCCGTCCGCGGACGCAGTCGCCTGGTTGACGACGCTGCCGGCGCTGACGTCAGCTGTGGTCACGGTGTACGGCGCCGCGGTGCACGTGGTCTGCTCGCCCGGTGCCAGTGTGGTGGCCGCGCACGTGACCGTTCCCACCATCGGGTCCACGACCGTCAGGTTGGTGAGCGTGACGTTCCCGGTGTTGGTCACCGTGAAGGTGTAGGTGATCTGGTCACCCGCCTGGACCGGCCCGGTTGTGTCGGCATTCTTCTCGAGCGCGACCCGCGGAGTGCGGACCAGCGGCGTGGCGGTCGTGTCGCCGGCGGTCACCGGCTGCCCGGTCGGCGGGGTGCCCGTCGCGGTGGCGGTGTTGTTGACCACGCCGGCATCCACGTCGGCCTGGGTCAGCGTGTAGGTCGCGGTGCAGGTCTTCGACGCCCCGGGCGCCAGGGCTCCCGGGGGGCAGGTCACGGTGCCGACCTTGGGGTCGGTCACGGTCACCGGGTCCAGGGTGACGTTGCCGGTGTTGGTGACCAGGAAGGTGTAGGCGATGGTGTCGCCGACGTCGGGGCCGTTGGCGTCCACGTCGTTGAGGGCGCCGGCCTGCTTGTCCAGGCTGATGCGCGGGTCCGGGCGGGATCGGGGTGTCGGTGGAGTCGGTCGCCGTGGGCGGGGTGACACCGGGCGGCGGGGTCCCGGTGGCGGTGGCGGTGTTCGCCACGTGCCCGGAGTCCACGTCGGCCTGGGTCAGCGTGTAGGTCGCGGTGCAGGTCTTCGACGCCCCGGGCGCCAGGGCTCCCGGGGGGCAGGTCACGGTGCCGACCTTGGGGTCGGTCACGGTCACCGGGTCCAGGGTGACGTTGCCGGTGTTGGTGACCAGGAACGTGTAGGCGATGGTGTCGCCGACGTCGGGGCCGTTGGCGTCCACGTCGTTGAGCGCGCCGGCCTGCTTGTCCAACGCGATCGTGGCGGTACGGGTGATCGGCGTCGAGGTGTTGTCGGTCCCGGTCACCGGCGGCCCGGTCGGCGGGGTCCCGGTCGCGGTGGCGGTGTTGTTGACCACCCCGGCGTCCACGTCGGCCTGGGTCAGCGTGTAGGTCGCGGTACAGGTCCGCGACGCACCCGGCGCCAACGCTCCCGGGGGACAGGTCACCGTGCCGACCTTGGGGTCGGTCACGGTCACCGGGTCCAGGGTGACGTTGCCGGTGTTGGTGACCACGAACGTGTAGGCGATGGTCGAGCCCACCGTGTTCCCCGACGGCGTACCGGCCTGCTTGTCCAGGCTGATGCCGGGTCCGGGCGGGATCGGGGTGTCGGTGGAGTCGGTCGCCGTCGGCGGGGTGACACCGGGCGGCGGGGTCCCGGTGGCGGTGGCGGTGTTCGCCACGTGCCCGGAGTCCACGTCGACCTGGGTCAGCGTGTAGGTGGCCGTGCAGGTCTTCGACGCCCCGGGCGCCAGGGCTCCCGGGGGGCAGGTCACGGCGCCGACCACGGGGTCGGTCACGGTCACCGGGTCCAGGGTCACGTTGCCGGTGTTGGTGACCACGAACGTGTAGGCGATGGTCGAGCCCACCGTGGTTCCCGACGGTGTCCCGGCCTGCTTGTCCAACGCGATGGTGGCGGTACGGGTGATCGGCGTCGAGGTGTTGTCGGTCCCGGTCACCGGCGGCCCGGTCGGCGGCGTGCCGGACGCGGTCGCGGTGTTGTTGACCACCCCGGCGTCCACGTCGGCCTGGGTCAGCGTGTAGGTCGCGGTACAGGTCTTCGACGCCCCGGCGCCAGGGCTCCCGGGGGGCAGGTCACGGCGCCGACCTTGGGGTCGGTCACGGTCACCGGGTCCAGGGTCACGTTGCCGGTGTTGGTGACCACGAACGTGTAGGCGATGGTCGAGCCCACCGTGTTCCCCGACGGCGTACCGGCCTGCTTGTCCAGGCTGATGCCGGGTCCGGGCGGGATCGGGGTGTCGGTGGAGTCGGTCGCCGTCGGCGGGGTGACACCGGGCGGCGGGGTCCCGGTGGCGGTGGCGGTGTTCGCCACGTGCCCGGAGTCCACGTCGACCTGGGTCAGCGTGTAGGTGGCCGTACAGGTCTTCGACGCCCCGGGCGCCAGGGCTCCCGGGGGGCAGGTCACGGCGCCGACCACGGGGTCGGTCACGGTCACCGGGTCCAGGGTCACGTTGCCGGTGTTGGTGACCACGAACGTGTAGGCGATGGTCGAGCCCACCGTGGTTCCCGACGGTGTCCCGGCCTGCTTGTCCAACGCGATGGTGGCGGTGCGGGTGATCGGCGTCGAGGTGTTGTCGGTCCCGGTCACCGGCGGCCCGGTCGGCGGAGTCCCCGTCGCGGTCGCGGTGTTGTTGACCACCCCGGCGTCCACGTCGGCCTGGGTCAGCGTGTAGGTCGCGGTGCAGGTCTTCGACGCCCCGGGCGCCAGGGCTCCCGGGGGGCAGGTCACGGTGCCGACCTTGGGGTCGGTCACGGTCACCGGGTCCAGGGTGACGTTGCCGGTGTTGGTGACCAGGAAGGTGTAGGCGATGGTGTCGCCGACGTCGGGGCCGTTGGCGTCCACGTCGTTGAGGGCGCCGGCCTGCTTGTCCAGGCTGATCGCGGGTCCGGGCGGGATCGGGGTGTCGGTGGAGTCGGTCGCTGTCGGCGGGGTGACACCGGGCGGCGGGGTCCCGGTGGCGGTGGCGGTGTTCGCCACGTGCCCGGAGTCCACGTCGGCCTGGGTCAGCGTGTAGGTCGCGGTGCAGGTCTTCGACGCCCCGGGCGCCAGGGCTCCCGGGGGGCAGGTCACGGTGCCGACCTTGGGGTCGGTCACGGCCACCGGGTCCAGGGTCACGTTCCCGGTGTTGGTCACCACGAACGTGTAGGCGATGGTCGAGCCCACCGTGGTCCCCGACGGTGTCCCGGCCTGCTTGTCCAACGCGATGGTGGCGGTGCGGGTGATCGGCGTCGAGGTGTTGTCGGTCCCGGTCACCGGCGGCCCGGTCGGCGGAGTCCCCGTCGCGGTCGCGGTGTTGTTGACCACCCCGGCGTCCACGTCGGCCTGGGTCAGCGTGTAGGTGGCCGTACAGGTCCTCGACGCACCGGGCGCCAGGGCTCCCGGGGGGCAGGTCACGGCGCCGACCTTGGGGTCGGTCACGGTCACCGGGTCCAGGGTCACGTTGCCGGTGTTGGTGACCACGAACGTGTAGGCGATGGTCGAGCCCACCGTGTTGCCCTGACGGCGTACCGGCCTGCTTGTCCAGGCTGATGCCTGGAGTCCGAGGAACGGGGGTGCTCGTGTTGTCAGTGGCGGTCACCGGCGGCCCGGTCGGTGGGGTCCCGGACACGGTCGCGGTGTTGTTGACCACCCCGGCGTCCACGTCGGCCTGGGTCAGCGTGTAGGTCGCGGTACAGGTCCGCGACGCCCCGGGCGCCAAAGCTCCGGGCGCACACGTCACCGTGCCCACCTTGGGGTCGGCCACTCCGACCGGGTTCAGGGTGACATTGCCGGTGTTGGTGACCACGAACGTGTAAGCGATCGTGTCGCCCACGTCCGGGCCGTTCGCGTCCACGTCGTTGAGGGCGCCGGCCTGCTTGTCCAGGCCGATCGATGGATTGGGGATCACGACCGTGACCGAGGCGCTCGCGGTGTCGTTGGTGTCGCCGGTGGTGCGGTCGTCGACGGTGGCGGTGTTCTGCAGGGTCCCGACATCGGCGGCCTGGGCGGTCTGGGTGTACGTGACCGTCAGCGTCTCGTTCACGTTCAGTCCGCGCACACCGCCGCTGGGGGCGCCCGGCGCCCCCGGCGCGGCATAGGGCCGGCTGCAGGTGAGGGTCGCGGGCATCGCCGCGCCGACCCCCGCGCTACACGTCACGGCGGGGCTGGACAGCGGTCCGCCGCTGCCGCCTGAGGTCGAGATCGAGGTGATGGTCTTGGCACCCGCACCAGGCAGGGTGTCGGTCAGGGTGACGGTGTCACCCTGCGTCATCGCCGCCGGGCCCAGGTTGGTCACAGTGACCGTCCAGGTGATGGTGTCGCCGGGCGTGACCGTGGCGGGCGCGGCGGACTTGGTGACCGCGAGGTCGTAACTGCACCCCACCCACTGGAGCTGCACCTCACCGGCCGCTCCGTCGCCCGTCCCCGCGAGTCGGGGACCGAGGGCCGACGAGACGGCGGTGACCGCAGTCGACGATCCGTCCGGAGACGTGGCCGCCACAGAACTGGCCCCGCCGCCGGCGCCAGCCCCGCTGACGCCGTTCGGAGCCTGTCCACCCGAGCCGTTGCCGACCGTCGAAGCTCCGCCACCGCCACCGAAGGCGCCGGCGCCGCCCCCGCCGCCGGAGTCCGGAGTGAGGTCGACCCCACCGTTGCCGCCGTTGCGCCCGCTACCGGCGACGCCGTTCCGCGCGGGTGTCGTCGAGTGCACGCCACCGACACCGGCGGCAGCGGTCTGACCACCGCCCCCGCCGCCCACGACCGCAGGGGGGGTGTCGAACCCGTTCTGTCCGTCCGAGCCCACCGTCACTCCGGCGGCGCCGGGAAGACCGGCGTTCCCGCCGAAGCCGCCGTTGGTGGCGTGCCCTCCGCCGCTACCGCCGCCTCCACCGGCCACGATGAGGCTCTGACCGGCCACGATCAGGTCGGACCAGCCGCCCCCGCCGCCGCCCGGGTGCAGGCTGGTCGTACCGCCGGTGCCGCCGCCGTTGGTGCCGCCCGTGCCACTGACCTGGCCGCCGCCCCCGACCGTGCCGGAGTAGGCCTGCCCCGGCTGGACCCCGTAGGTGGCGGTGACGGCTGCGCCGGCCCCGTTGGCGTTGGCGACACCGATCGCACTGCCACCGGCACCGCCGCGCACCGTCGCGCGCACCGCGCAGACCCCATTCGGAACGGTGCCCGAGTACGGCCCCGTCGCAGTGATGGTCACCGGACCCGGAACGGTGGCAGGACTGGCGCTAGCCGGCTCGGGCAGAGTGACCACGGCAGTAGAGAGCGTCAACAACCCGAGGACGGCGATCGCACGCGGCAGGACGCCACGACCAACGGACTGGCTCATCGGGGGACACTCCCAAGGTCGCGCTCGTCGCCGTGCCCGGGTTCGCACCCCGTGCGCGCCACCGTGCTGAAGGGCGCTTCACGCCCTACTCACCGCGTTCCAGATTTTGACCGGTGCCGATCGGTCCCGCAGGATCCGGGTCCAGTGCGCGCCTGGTCCATACCGCGCAGAGGATAGCGGAAACACTTACTGTCGCCGCAACCCCGCGACGGGCGAGTTCTGGCGAATGGTGCAACCATGCACCCGGTCGAGACCGAACTATCGGTTGGACGAGGTCGCCGAGGCTGTCGACCGTGCGCGAGGGCAGTCGGAGATCGACGAACAGGTGCGGTCGCAGGCGGGTGACGAAGACGAAGTCTTGTGTGCCCCGTTGTGGCCCCGCGCGGGAGACTCGACTCAGCCGTCGACGCCGGTCGCCGAATGCGACTGGCACGAGCGCTGGGTCATCGGTAGGTCGAACCACCAGCGACTCGCCTCCCGGTCGACGACCAGGGCCAGCAGTGGGGTCAGGGATTGGTAGCGCATGAGTTTCACTCGCCGGGATACCCACGGTTTGGAGCGGCGGCCGACCGCGACGAAGGCGAGGAGCACGGACATGACCACCAGCACCGAGACCGGAACCGTCACTGGGACGAAGGACAAGAACTACAACCTGATCTGGTTCACGGAGGCGTGCCTGAGCAACGCCCTGCGTCTGGAGGAGTACATCGGCGACGCAGAACGTGACGGCGACAACGAGCTCGCCGAGTTCTTCCGCAAGGCCCAGGCCGACAGCCGCAAGGGGGCCGAGCAGGCAAAGGCCATGCTGAGGTCGAAGCTCAACGACTGATCCAGATTTCGGACCGGGCAGAAGGGGGGCATCGGACATGCCGCAGAAGGCGTGGAGCAACAAGCGTGAGCGTCAGTACGAGCACATCAAGGAGGGGCTGGAGGAGCGAGGCGAGTCTGAGGACGAGTCTGAGGAGATCGCTGCGCGCACGGTGAACAAGGAGCGCGCGCGCAAGGGCGAAGCAAAGGAGGCGAGCAAGACCTCCACCGAGGACATCTCCTCGAGTCGCCGAGGCGGACTGCGATCACACCGAGGAGCCGGGGGACCCACCAAGGAGCAGCTCTACGCCGATGCGAAGCGGCAGGGGATCAAGGGTCGTTCGAAGATGACGAAGCGCGAACTCGCGGAGGCCGTCGATCGGTGACGAAGGCCAGCTGATCAATCGGTCGAGCCGAGTCTGGTCCGGCGGGCTGGCCCGCGCTTCCTGACCGCGGGCCAGACTCGCCGGCCGAGCCCAGTACCCCGGATTCGGAAGTGCAATCTTCACCCGGGTAGTAGCGCACCACGCGGCGCGCGCCTTGATGCCGTCGTCGAAATCATCCTGCGTTCAGCCGATGTGGACGCGCAGGTCGCTAAGGATCCGCGTGAGCAGTCGTGACACCTGCATCTGGGTCACTCCGAGCTCGGCGCCGATCTCCGTCTGGCTCTGGTCTTCGAAGTAGCGCAGGTAGAGAATTCTGCGATCGCGTTCGGGCAGGCGACGGAGGACCGGCCTCAGGATGGCCCGTGCCTCACTCTCGGACCGCTCGTCGTCGTCGATCGTGAGAACGTCGGCAAGCGTGGCTCCGGTGCCGGAACCAACAGGCTTGTCGATCGACATTGGTCGGAAGCAGCCGAACGACCTGATGGTCTCGTCGAGCTCGCCCCTCGAGCAGCCGACGTCCTGGCTGACTTCGGCATTGCTCGGTTGCCGCCCCAGCTCCTGTGACAGCGACTCGATGCTTCTGCCCACACGCCACTGCAGATCCTGCAACCGTCGTGGCGGCCGGACCATCCAGCTCTGGTCACGGAACCAGCGCTGTACCTCTCCGCGGATGGTGGGGACGGCGTAGGTCAGCAGGTCCGGCCGGATTGTCGGGTCGAACTTGTGGACCGCCTTCACCAGCCCTTCGAAAGCCGACTGGTGCAGATCCTCCTCCGAGACGCCACGTCCCCGGTAGCGGTTGGCAACCGCCTCGGCCACGCACCTGTTGAGAAGGATGACCTCGTCCAGCAGCTCTGAGCGGCGACCCTCGTCCTCGGTCGCATGCGCTTGACGCATCAGTTCACCGGTGCGTCGACGGCGCTCGGCACGGGTGAGGGTGGCGGCATCGTTCGGTTCGCGGGAGCTCGCGACCCCGGTCGTCAGGGTTTCGGCCATGGGCGTACTCGTTCGCGAGTAGGAGGTGCCCACGCCGGCTGTTCAACGTGGCTGTGACAGTTGAAGGCGTTCACGACTTCTGTACCCCAGTAGCCCAGACGGCCTGTCCTGTTGCTACATCCCAAGGTGTGAACTTCTACGAGCGCCCAGGGTGCGAGTTGATGACGAACAGTCCTACTGACAGCAAGAGGGGAACTGCCGCACGTGGGATTGCGCCGAGACATGTCAGTCGGGCCCGTCGGTTACCGGTTGACATGACCGCACAAGACGACCTGGAAGAACCCGATGTCTTTGAGATCTTTGACGACCTGGATGGCTCCTTGGCCTGCAGGGTCTGCGGCGCGCTCGTCGCGCGAAGCGGAGGGTTCCCACGCGTCCACTGGGACTGGCACGAGGCGTCGAACGGCGCTTAGCCCGCGGGCCGATCGTTCGAGAGCTCAGTCCCTTCGTCATGGCGGATCGAGGTCGTCATTGACGACGTTCACCGAACCTAGACGGCAACTCATCAAGGGAAAGTAATGAAGCCCGCGCTGCGACTGGCCATCGTCGACGACTACGCCGTGGTGATCGCAGGAGTGGCTTCGTTCCTGGCGGCGGAGCGAATCGACGTGGTCGAAACCGGGGCATCGGAGCCGGTCATCAGCGACGTGGACATCGTCCTCTACGACACCTTCGCCCAGATCCAGGGCACGGGCCTCAACCTCGAGGACTTCGTCCGCGACAGCGGCGCGAAGGTGGTCATCTACAGCTGGAACCTCGAGCCCAGGCTCATCGAAGAGGCGATCGCTGGGGGCGCCAGCGGCTACCTCTCGAAGGTGCTCACCGGACCCCAGATCGTCGCCGCCCTCGAGCGAATCATGGCTGGCGAGATCGTCATCCTCCCGGGCGACAACGAGACGAGCGAGGGCGGGGCAGGCGACTGGCCCGGCCGGGAGGCCGGCCTGACCCCGCGGGAAGCCGAGATCATCGCGCTGATCACCCAAGGCCTGAGCAACCAGGAGATCGCCGATCGTGCGTTCCTCAGCATCAACTCGGTTAAGACCTACATCCGCAGCGCGTATCGCAAGATCAACGTCACGCGGCGCTCTCAGGCAGTGCTGTGGGGCGTCGCCAACGGCTTCAAGCCAGACACGCTGCGCACCATCGACCCGGAGTTCCTACTGAGGCCGCACCCTCGGCACTCGTCGTGACACCCCTTGGGGAAGCGGGACGGGACCGCGAGGATCGTGTTCCGCCCCCGATCCACAGGGCTGGTAGAACGATGCGTGATCACGGCGCTGCTGATCGTCGACCTCCAGAACCCTACTTCGTGACGGTGAACTGGCCCGATGTCGTGAGGACCTGCTCGAGGCGCGCAACACGCTGGTCGAGCGCGCCCGGAACCGATTCGCCGACTAGCAGGAAATGACCAGCCGGCCTGCTCACCCGCACAGGTGAAAACATCCTCTGACCTGCGCGAAGGCCTCCTCAGCGGATACCGGATCCCCGTGACCGAACTTCCCAAGCCGCGCGGCCAGCTGAGCGTCGCGCTGCAGAGCGCGCTGCGCGACCTGCCTGTCAAACGGGTGCCGCGCCTCGATCTGGCGCCGGAGTGCGCGGACGACGCGGCACTCAGCCTGTGGATGCTGCATGAGCTGAGCTACGGCGGCTTCGACGACATCGCCGACGATGCTGAGGACGAGCCGGAGATCGTGCGCGTGCGTAGCCGCCTCGAGCAGGACCTCGAGGCGTCGTTGCGTGCGCGCTGGCCCGGTGTGCCCGAGGGTGCGGACCTGGCGGCCGGCTTCTTCGAGTGGGTGGCCGGGCACAACGGACCCTCGCTCGCGCGTCACGTCCAGACCGAAGCGACCCACGAGCAGGTGCTCGACCTGCTCCGGGTGCGTTCCGTCTACCACCTCAAGGAGGCAGACCCCACGACGTGGGTGATCCCGCGGCTGCCGACTTCCGCGAAAGCGGCGCTGGCCGGACTGCAGTACGACGAGTACGGCATGGGTGACCCGGATCGGCTGCACGCTCACCTGTGGGCCAGAGGACTGGCGGCCAGCGGACTGCGACCCGAGTACGGCGCGTACGTCGACGTGGCGCCGGTCGAGATCCTGGAGCAGAACAACGCGGTCTCGATGTTCGGGCTCAGGCGCCGGCTCCGGGGTGCGGCGGTCGGGCACCTGGCGGCGTTCGAGGCCACCAGCTCGATCCCGTCTCGGCGGATGGCGCAGGGGCTCGAGCGGCTCGGTTTCCCAGCGGAGATGATTGGCTACTACATCGAACACGTCGAGGCCGACGCGGTGCACGAACAGGTCGCGCTTCGCGACGTGTGCTTGGCGCTGGTCCGGGAAGAGCCGTCGTTGGAGGCGGATGTCTGGTTCGGTGCGTGGGCTTGCCTGGAGCTCGAGAGCCGCACCGCCCATGCGCTGCTCGACTGGTGGGGGGTGGCAGCGTGACCGAACAAGCGAAAGTCACCCTGTGCCCGGGCGGGCCCATGCTGTTGCGAGGCAAGGTCCTCGTCGAGGACGAACACGGTGTCGAGCACCGAACGACGCGGCCCGTGTCGGCGGTCTGCCGATGCGGCAAGTCGTCGATCAGGCCGTGGTGCGACGGCACCCACAAGCTGCTGCCGCCCAAGCTGCGGCCGTAACTGCTCAGATCGTGGGGCCGACCACCCGGTCGAGCTGGACGAGGGTACCGCGCTCAAGCCGTCGCATCTCGATCACCGCCAGCTCGTCGTAGCCAGCGACCATCTGCACGACTCGGTCCGCCTGGTCCGGCCCTATCTGGAGCAGAGCAGAGCCGGCCACCGCGAGATGACGGTCGATCACCAGCAGGCAGCCGCGGACGAGGTCCAGGCCGTCGGCGCCGCCGTCGATGGCGCTGACCGGGTCCTCCGGGTAGCCGGCTGTGCGGTCCGTCGCCACCCAGGGTGGGTCGGCGATGATCACCGCGAACTCCTCGTCCGGCCCGAGGACCTCATCCATGCGGCCCTCGCGCACGTCGACCCGCAGCTCGGCGGCGGCGGCGTTGCGGCGCAGGTAGGAGCAAGCGGCCGGGTCTGTGTCGACGCACACCAGTGACCGGTGGGCGAGCCTCACCGCTAAGAGCCCGATGTGACCGGCACCCGAGCAGAGCTCGAGCACCGGTCCGGGCGGCGCCATCCGGATGAGCGCCGCCGCCCAGTGCGACTGGGCGGCGGTCCACGGGCGTGGTGTGAGCACCCGTGCGTCGTACTCGATCCGGAGGCCCTCGAAGTCGACGACCTGCGAAGTGATCGCGGTCAACTGTTGTCCGGCAGCGACGAGATGGCCTGCACGAGTTCGCCGACCTCGTCGTCGGTCAGGTTCCGGGCGATGTCTGCCTGGCTGACCATGCCGACCAGATCGTGTCCGTCGATGACGGGCAGGCGGCGCACCCCGGCCTTGCTCATGGTGGCCAGGGCCTCGTTGATCGAGTCGTCGGCGCCGATCGTGACGACCTCGCCGCCGGCGTAGTCGGCGACCCTGACCTGGGTCGTGTCCATGCCCTCGGCCACGCACTTGAGGACGATGTCCCGGTCGGTGATCATCCCGGCCAGTCGGTTGTCCTCACCGCAGATCGGCAGTGCGCCGACGCCCAGGTCCTTCATCTTGCGCGCCGCATCGGTCACGGTGTCGTCGGTGTGCGCGCACTCAGCACCGGGCGTCATGATCTCGCGGGTGGTGGTGGTCATCGTCGTCCTCCTGGTGGTGCGGAACCTGTGTGGGCGAGAGGTATCCACGGACGGCTCCACATGCCTTCACCCCAGGGGGTGGAATCCGCTGGCGACGCCCGAGGGCAGCCGGTGGTCGTCGTGAGGACCGACGACCCGCGGTCGGCGAGCAGGTTCGCCGCGATCCAGCCGTGGGGGCCCGACCCGACCAACCGCGTCGTACTCGGTCACGCAACCGGCTGTTGACGACGCTCTGCTAGGAAGGCCAGTCGACGAAGGCTCTCGACGTTGCGCCACTTGAGCAACGGGTCCTGCACGGCGTTCGGGAGCAGCGCCGCAGGACCGTTTGTTCCCTTCTCCTGGATGACCACCTCGGTGTCGCTGCCGTGTGGCCGGAGCTGGATCCGCACCTCGGCGCGGCCGGCCGGCCAGGCGTGCGCCTTCAGCTCCAGCAGAGAACCGGGCCGGGACTCCACGACCTCGGTGACGTCATCGAGGAGCAGCGGCCAGGTCCCGACGGAGTGGTGGAGGCACGCGCCCGGCTGGGGCCAGGTGTCGTCGACCTCGCGCATGCGGGAGGCGCCGACCACCCACAGGGGGTAGAGCCAGCCGTCCGCCAGGACAGCCCAGACCTGAGCGGGGCTGGCGGACATCGTGCGGGCGTTGGTGCTCACGGCCCGCCGGTAACCCTCTGGCACGTCGCCAACCACTGGGCGGCCGTGGCATGTCGAGCGAGCCTGCCGGGCACCTCCGTGTCATGAGTGAGCGGGTGTGTGCCTGATGGACACGGTCGTGCTGGATGTCGACGGGACACTCCTCGACTCGAACTACCACCACACGGCTGCCTGGGCGCGGGCATTCGCACACGTGGGAATCTCCGTCCCCCTGTGGCGGATCCACCGCGCGATCGGCATGGGTGGCGACAAGCTCGTGGCTGCCGTCGCCGGCGATGCGGCGGAGGACGAACACGGGGGCGAGGTCCGCGACCGGTGGGAGCAGGAGTACGACCGGATCATCGACGAGACCGTGTTGCTGCCTGGCGCCAAGGAGCTGCTCATCGCACTCCGAGAGCGCGACGTCGACATTGCCCTGGCCAGCTCGAGCATCCCGAAGCACGCCGAGCACGCCTTCGAGCTGCTCGACGTCGACGACCTCGCCGACACCGCGACCACCTCGGAGGATGCCGAGAAGTCGAAGCCCGATCCCGAGCTAGTGGAAGAGGCCCTGTCCCGGCTGGAGGGCAGCAGCGCGTGTGTGGTCGGCGACTCCGTGTGGGACGTCGAGGCTGCCAAGAGCGCCGGCGTGCCGGCGTACGGCGTACTCACCGGCGGCACCAGCCGCGCCGAGCTGGAGAAGGCCGGCGCAGTCACGGTCTATGAGGACGCCCGAGACCTGCTCGATCATCTGGACGACTGGCTGACTTGACGCTGTCCGGTGATGCTTGGGACTGACATGCCACCCCTCAGGGTGAGCGTGCACCCGCGCGCTGCGGACACCGGGAGTACATGAGAGCCGTGACATGGCAGGGCGCCAAGGACATTCGTGTCGAGCAAGTCCCCGACCCGAAGATCGAGACCGACACCGACATCGTCATCCGGGTCACGTCGACCGGGCTGTGCGGGTCGGACCTGCACCTCTACGAAGTGCTGGCGCCTTTCATGGAGCCGGGCGACATCGTCGGCCACGAGCCGATGGGCATTGTCGAGGCGACGGGGAGCTCGATCCGCAACCTCGAGCCCGGAGACCGGGTGGTGGTCCCGTTCAACGTCTCGTGCGGCCACTGCTGGATGTGCGAGCACCGGCTGCAGAGCCAGTGCGAGACCACCCAGAACAGCGAGCACGGGACCGGCGCGAGCCTCCTCGGCTACAGCAAGCTCTACGGGCAGGTGCCCGGTGGCCAGGCCGAGTACCTGCGGGTCCCGCATGCCGACTACGGCGCGGTCAAGGTGCCGGACGGCCCGTCGGACGACCGGTTCCTGTTCCTCAGCGACGTCCTGCCCACTGCGTGGCAGGCCGTCGAGTACGCCGACATCCCCGAGGGCGGGACCGTGCTGGTGCTGGGTGCCGGCCCCATCGGCGACATGGCGGCCCGGATCGCCATGCACCGCGGCCACCGCACTCTCGTGGCCGACCTCGTCCCGGAGCGGTTGCAGCGCGTGGCCGAGCGGGGTGCAGAGGCCTTCGACATCAGCGGCCTCGGCGGCTCGGCAGTGGGAGATTTCGTGCGCGACAAGACCGCCGGTCGCGGTGCGGACGCGGTGATTGACGCGGTCGGCATGGAGGCACACGGCTCCGGCGGGGTGAAGGCGGTCCAGAAGCTGGTCGGCCTGCTCCCCGACAGGATCGCCGAGCCGTTGATGATGAAGGCCGGCGTGGACCGCCTTGAGGCGCTGACCACCGCTTTCGACGCCGTGCGGCGAGGCGGGACGGTGTCCGTCGTCGGGGTGTACGGAGGCGCGGCCGACCCGCTGCCAATGTTCCAGATGTTCGACAAGCAGGTGCAGATACGGATGGGCCAGGCCAACGTGCGGGCCTGGACCGACGACATCCTCGCGCTGCTGAACGAGGACGAGGACGTGCTGGGCGTCGAGACCTTCGCCACCCACCACCTCTCACTTGACGAGGCGCCGGACGCCTACGAGACGTTCCAGAAGAAGCAGGACGGGGCAGTCAAGATCGTCTTCCGACCTTGATCGGCTACTACGTCCACCACGAGGGCCACGGACATCTGCACCGGGCGAGCGCAGTCGCGCGCGCACTCGGCGAACCCGTCACCGGCTTCTCCTCACTGCCCGCCCCCGCCGGCTGGCCCGGTCCTTGGATCCAGTTGGACCGCGACGACGGGAACGGCGAGGACGTCGAGCGGACCGCACGGAACCGGCTGCACTGGGTGCCGATCGGACATCACGGTCTTCGTTCGCGGATGGCCGAGATCGCCTCCTGGCTCAGGCACATCGCACCGCCCGTCTTCATCGTGGACGTGTCCGTCGAGGTGGCCGTCCTGGTCCGGCTCCACGGCATCCCGGTCGTGACAGTGGCCGGGCCGGGGGAGCGCGGCGACGCGGCGCACCGCCTCGGGTTCGACGTCGCCGACGCGATCATCGGATGCTGGCCACCCGAGGCAGCCGGCATGCTGCGCGGCCTACCTCCGGCGCTGCTGGAGCGGGTGCACGCCGTGGGAGCCCTATCCCGGTTCCCGGTCGCCGAGGCGCGGACGCGCCGACCGGGTCCGCGACGGGTGGCGGTGCTCTCCGGCACCGGCAGTCACGCGCTCGAGCGGGAAGATCTCGAACTCGCCCGCAAGGAGTCGCCCCAGTGGGACTGGACAGTGCTGGACCCCGAGCTGGGCAGCTGGGTCGAGGCGCCGTACGACATTCTGCTGGACGCGGATGTGGTGGTCACCCATGCAGGGCAGCATGCGCTTGCCGAGGTCGCAGCGTCGCGCACGCCAGCAGTTGTCGTCCCTCAGTCGCGCCCCCACCGCGAGCAGGAGGTCACCGCTGAGGCGCTGTGGCTCGGTGGCTGGCCCGCCGTGGTCATCGATGCGTGGCCGCGCCAGGACTGGGCGGAACGACTGGAGCACGCGGACCGTCTCGACGGCGAGGACTGGGCCTCCTGGTGCGACGGTCATGCAGCCGAACGCATCGCCGAGGTGGTGCGATCGGTCGCGATGGACGCCCGACAATGACCCCGTGACCAGCGTGCTGATCCTGATCGACCTGCAGAACGACTACTTCGCCGACCCCGAGCTGGCACGCTGCCGCGACGACCTCCTCGAGCGCTGCAACGAGCTGGTGGCGCGCGCCCGGGCGAGCGGGGCGGCGGCGGTCGAGGTGCAGACCGTGCATGCTCGCGACAAGTCGACGTGGGCTCTCAACATGCTCGAGGACGACCGGGGCATGGCCCTCGAGGGCACCTCCGGCGCCGCACGTCTTGAGGGGCTGTTGGAGCCCGACCAGGTGGTCGTCAAGACCCGCGACAGCGCCTTCTTCGCCACCCACCTGGAGACGTGGCTGGCCAACCGCGATGTCGACCGCCTGGTGCTGGCGGGGGTCTCGACGGAGTCGTGCATCGCGGCCACCGCCATCGACGCCTACGCGCGCGACCTGCGCGTCGTGCTCGTCGAAGACGCCACCGCCTCGATCGAGCGACAGCTGCACGACCGAACCCTCCAGCGGCTGCACGAGCAGTACCGACAGGAGGTCCGTTCGGCGGCGGAGATCTCCTTCGCCTGAAGCCCACGGTGGTCTTGTTCCGTCTGGGTACTACGGCCGCATGAGCACCCGATTCGGCTACACATTGATGACCGAGCAGTCCGGTGACCGGGTCAGGTACGGCGTTGCGGCGGAGCGGGCCCGAGGAGCCAGTTCTTCTGCAGTTGCACGGTTCGGGTGACATCCGTCCTGACTGGGACCAGGTCACGGACGGATGCTCGGGTGCTGCTGCTGCAGGAGCAGGTCACCCGAAACCGGTCGTCCCATGTGCGGAGTGGAGAGACCACCCGACCTCCGGTTGTGCTCAGCCTAAGAGGGTTGCGCGAACAGTCGGCTCACCCGGATGGGCGCAGTTGGGGGTGCGAGACCGATTCAGCGATTACGTAGTCGGGCGTTCGACGCCCGCAGCCGGTCCACCGAGTCCTCCAGGTTGAGGACGCGCGCAATGCCGGCGAGGTTCAGGCCCTCGCCCAACAGCTCACCGATGCGGATCAGCCTGGTCACGTCCTCGGCGCTGTAGAGGCGCGTCCCGCCCGGGGTGCGGGCAGGAGAGACGAGGCCGTGGCGCTCGTAGACGCGCAGGTTCTGGATCTCCATGGAGGCCATCCGGGCCGCCACCGAGATGGCGTACACCGCCGCATCCTTGCCTGCCAATTTCTCTCTCCGAACCTCTTGCCTTGACCTGCCGTGCGCAGTATAACAAATCTGCACTCACCGATATAGATCGTGAGGCACCAACAGGCCCACCAACAGAACCAGGAGGACTACCATGTTGCTGCGCACCACCGACCCGTTCCGTGACCTCGACCGACTCACCCAGCAGCTGCTCGGCACCACGAGCCGTCCTGCGGTGATGCCGATGGATGCCTGGCGCGAGGGTGACAGCTTCGTCATCGAGTTCGACCTGCCAGGCGTCGCCGCCGAGAGCATCGACCTCGATGTCGAGCGCAACGTGCTGACCGTCCGCGCTGAGCGGGTGACTCGCAACGGCGACTGGGAGATGCTGGCCAGTGAGCGACCCCGTGGAGCGTTCAGCCGCCAGCTGGTCCTCGGCGACAACCTGGACCTCGATCGGATCGAGGCCGGTTACGAGAGTGGCGTGCTCCGGCTCGTCGTACCGGTCTCGGAGAAGGCCAAGCCACGCAAGATCGAGGTCGGCACCAGGTCGGCCACCGCGTCACGCCAGGCCATCGAGGCCTGACCGAGCCAGCTCGACTGGCGAGGTGGGGCCCTTGCGCAGGGTCCCACCTCGCCCTCCACGTCTTGGTGCGAGAGGAACGGAAGCATGAGCAGACCGTTGCGGGTCGCCGTCGTCAGCCGCCATGAGCTCACGCGGGCCGGGCTGACCCATCTCATCCAGTCGGACCCCGACCGAGCAGTGGTCGTCGAGACAGGCACGAGTGACGGCCTGGACGACCACGACGTCACCGTCTACGACCTCTCCGGCCACGAGGCCGACGACGACGACAACCTGCGACACCTCATTGCCACCCGGACCGCCGTGGTGGCCCTCCACGCCGAGCTCCGCGCCGACGAGTCGGAGAGCGTCCTGGCGATGGGGTTCGCCGACGTCGTCCCGATGGATGTGACCGCCGAAGCCCTGCTCGAACGCATCGAACGCGCCGCTGACGGTCGATGCGTAGCGCCGGGAGCATTGCGTGCACAGTCTCGAGACGCCGCGCGTCTCGCCGCCGGGCTCACGGAGCGAGAGGTCGCCATCCTCGAGCTCATCGCCGCAGGGTTGACCAACGACCAGATCGCAGCAGAGCTGTTCGTGAGCATCAACACGGTCAAGAGCCACGTGCGTACCGCCTACCGGCGCATTGGCGCGGACAGCCGTTCCCGAGCGGTCATCTGGGCCCTGCGCCACGGCCTGGGTCCGCAGACGGAAGCGCCCATCGCGAACGCTCCGGGCATGAGCGCGGTCGTCGCGTGAGCACACACGAGCACTGACGGAGCCCCCCGTAGGGGTGAAGAGCCAGCTCGCGGCCAGGGGTACTGACACCTCCTCCTCATCCACCCATCACCCAAGGAAGCCAATGTCTACTGACGCCATCGTGCAGCTCAAGAACGACCACAAGGAGATCAAGAGGACCTTCGACGCCTTCGAGAAGGCCGGCGACAACGCGCACGCCGAGAAGGGACGGCTCGTCGAGAAGATGATCGAGCTCCTGACCATGCACACCTACATCGAGAACGAGGTCATGTACCCCCGAGTGCGTGAGCTCCTCCCGGAGCTCGAGGACGACGTACTCGAGTCCTACGAGGAGCATCACGTCGCCGACGTCCTGGTGATGGAGCTGGTCGGGATGAAGCCGGACGCCGAGAGGTTCACAGCCAAGGCGACCGTCCTCATCGAGAACGTGCGCCACCACATCGACGAGGAGGAGAAGGAGTGGTTCCCCCAGGTCCGCGCCGGCCTGGGGCGCAAGACTCTTCAGGAGATCGGTGCCGAGATGGCCGCGGCCAGGAAGAAGGCGCCGAAGAGCCCCGCCCAACCCAGCGCCCTGAAGAAGACCATCGACGCGGTCATCTCGTGATCGCGAGGCGCACCTGCTCGAGGTCGCCCGGACCGCCGGGTACTGCGACCAAGTGACCACCACCGCTGAGCTGCTCGTGACCTCGCTCGCCGAGCACGGCGTCACCCAGGTCTGGGGCGTTGTCGGTGACGCGCTCAACCCGGTGACCGACGCCATCCGGCGTGAGGAACGCATCTCCTGGGTCGGCGTACGCCACGAGGAGGTTGCTGCCTTCGCCGCGGGCGCTCAGGCCCAGCTCACGGGTCGGCTCGGCGTGTGCATGGGCACCGTCGGCCCGGGCGCCATCCACCTGCTCAACGGGCTCTACGACGCCAAGAAGTCGAAGGCCCCGGTGCTCGCGATCTGCGGGCAGGTGCCCCGCGAGGAGATCGGCTCCGACTTCTTCCAGGAGGTGAACAACGACGTCCTGTTTGCGGACGTCGCCGTCCATACCGTGACCCTGACCAGTCCCGAGCAGATCCCAGGGGCGATCGAGCAGGCGGCCAACGCCGCCTTGAGCGACCCGGGCGTGGCCGTCCTGACCATCCCGGGGGACGTGGGGGGTCTCGACCTTCCCGACGGCACCCCGGTGCCGCGCTTCCTCCCGACGTCGTCTCCGGAGGCGCCGAACCTGGAGTCGCTCCACGAAGCAGCGGCAGCCATCAACGCCGGCGAGACCGTCACCCTGCTGGTCGGCCACGGCGCAGCAGCGGCTCGCGACGAGGTCATCGCGCTGGCCGAGCACCTCTCTGCCCCGATGGTGGTCACTCTGAAGGGCAAGACGGCGTTCGACGACGCCGATCCGCTACCAGGTCGGCCAGTCGGGCCTGCTCGGCAACCACGCCAGCAAGGTCGCCTTCGACCACGGGGACGTGCTGCTCATGATCGGCAGCGACTTCCCCTACCGCGAGTTCTTCCCGACCGACAAGACGGTGGTACAGCTCGACCTGCGTGGTGCTCACGTCGGGCGCCGGGTCGCGGTCCACGTCCCTCTCGTCGGCGACGCCAAGCTGGGGCTGGCCGCGCTGCTCGCGATGGTCGATGCCAAGCCTGACCGCCGTCACCTCGAACGAGCCCGGTCGACGTACGAGGCCTGGCAGGAGCGGCAGCAGCAGTTCCTGGACCCCGACTACGAACACAAGCCGCGTGGCCTTCTCCGCCGGAAGGTCGACAACCCGGAGAAGCGGATTCGGCCCGAGCTGCTCGCCGCCGCCGTCGACCGGCACGCTGCGACCGATGCGATCTTCACCTCCGACACGGGCATGGCCACCACGTGGCTGGCCCGTTTCGTGTCCATGCGTGCGGGGCGCCAGCTGCTCGGGAGCTACAACCTCGGGTCGATGGCCAACGCGATGCCGCAGGCACTCGGCGCCTCCGCCCTCGACCGGCGCCGTCAGGTCGTTGCGTTCTGTGGCGACGGTGGACTCACCATGCTGCTCGGCGACCTGATCACCGCGGTCACCCACGAATTGCCCGTCAAGCTGATCGTGTTCGACAACGGGCGGCTCGGCATGGTCAAGCTCGAGATGGAGCAGGTCGGACTCCCGGAGTTCGGCACGGTCCTTCACAACCCTGACCTGGCCCGCGTCGCCGAGGCGATCGGCCTGACCGGCATCCGGGTCGAGGACCCCCACGATGTCGAGGCCGCAGTCCGCGACGGGCTGGCCACTCCGGGACCGGTACTCCTCGACGTGGTCACCAACGCCGACGAGGTGGCGGTCCCACCCAAGCCGACGCTCGGGCAGGGATGGGGCTTCGCCATCGCCAAGACCAAGGAGTTCATCGACAGCCCGGAGTGAGCCTGGTCCAGGCGCAGGCGTCGGGTACCGCCGGTCATCCTCGGAGACGTGTGGCGTCCCGCCGACGTACGGTTGCAGATGCTCGAAGAGCGATCGACCTCATCTGCCACCTGTGGATGGCGGAGCCGGTGTCTCGACATGCAGGCCTACGGCCACGACGTCCCGCCCCAGCGCTGAGGCAGCGGGCCTCTCTGAGCGCCCCCGGTAGTGTTCGAACCTACGCTCCGGCCTCCTGAGCCCGAGAAAGCGCGCGGGGCAGACGCCGAATACAGACGTTCCCGCAGGTGAGGACGACGCCCTTTCCTGGTTTGCTCGCCATGGCAAGGCAGCGCGGGCGACGTGGCCGGAAGGGGGTTCGGCAGTTCATCAGGTGACCCTTCGCAGGAATACCGGCCTTGGGTTCAGCACTGCCGGTCAGGAACCACCTCCACCACGCGGGATCCGGCCGGATATGACACACGTCCTTGAGTCCCCCCATGCAGTGACCGGCCCTCGCCGAGTCGTCGTGCTAGGTGGCACAGGGCACGCTGATGAACGTGAGCAGCCCCTTAGACGTGCGACGGACCTCTCCCGAACCCGGAGACCGCACTTTCACGCCGCGAGCAAACCGCCTCTGGCCGACCTCCGACTTCACATGAGGGTGCTGCTGACCGGCTCGGCCGGCTTCATCGGCACCGCCGTCGGCGAGGTGCTCGAGGAGGACGGCCACGAGGTCGTGCGCGTCGACCTGATGCTGCCGATGGCGCACGGCAATGCCGAGCCGCCGGCAGGCACCCATCACCTCGACGTGCGCGACGCCGCGGCCTGGGTCGACCTGCTCCGCGGAGTGGACGTGGTCTCCCACCAGGCGGCGGTGGTCGGCGCAGGGGTGCGCGTGGGTGACCTGACCGACTATGCCGGCCACAACGACCTCGGCACGGCCGCGATGCTCGCCGCGATGCACGAGGCGGGTGTCGACCGGCTCGTGCTCGCCTCGTCGATGGTGGTCTACGGCGAGGGCCGCTACAGGTGTCCTGAGCACGGCGGCCAGGCGCCGCCGCCCCGTGAGCTGGCGGCGCTGGAGGCTGGCGACTTCGACAACCACTGCCTGCGCTGCGACCGTCCGCTGGACTGGGCGCTGGTCGACGAGGACGCACGGCTCGACCCGCGCTCGTCGTACGCCGCCAGCAAGGTCGCCCAGGAGCACTACTCCTCGGCGTGGGTGCGCCAGGCGGGCGCGCGAGCGGTGGCCCTGCGCTACCACAACGTCTACGGCCCGGGGATGCCGCGGGACACGCCGTACTCCGGCGTCGCCGCACTGTTCCGGTCCTCGCTGGAGCGCGGCGAGCCGCCCCAGGTCTTCGAGGACGGCGGCCAGGCCCGTGACTTCGTGCACGTGGCCGACGTGGCCCGCGCCAACCTGGCCGCGCTGCGCGCGGTCACCGACGACGCGACGCCGCCGTACGCCGCCTACAACGTCGCCTCCGGGCACCCGGTCCGGATTCTCGACGTCGCCACGCTGGTTGCCGAGGGCGCCGGCCGTGCCATCGCGCCCGAGGTCACCGGCAGCTACCGTCTCGGCGACGTCCGGCACGTCGTGGCCTCGCCGGCGCGGGCGACCGCCGAGCTCGGCTTCACCGCCGAAGTGCATCCGGACCAGGGGCTGCCCGCGTTCGCCACCGCACCCCTCCGCGACTGACCCCCGGACGATTCGTCTGCGGTCCGACGTGCAGTTCACGGCTCACCGTCGCAGACGAATCGTGGCTCACCACGCCGTGTAGAAGAGGTGCTGCACCAGCAGTGCCGCAACCACCTGGGCCGCCAGCCCCCACCTCCTCCAGCGCTCTGGTAGCAGCGCGAACGACACGGTGAGCCACGGGATGAACGGCAGCCAGATCCGCTCGACCTCGGCCTTGCTCATGCCGGACGCGTCGGCAATCGCGACCACGACGACCGCGGCGCCGACGAGGAGCTGCGGCACCCGGGCGGTACGCGCGACGCGCGTGGCCGCAACCGCCAGCCCGGGCAGCAGCAGCGGCCCGGCGCTGACGACGAGGCAGGCCAGGTCGCCGTACCACCAGTAGGACTGTGGGCGGTCCTGAGCGATCCCGTCGTGGTAGCGGTCCCGCAGCACCGGGTAGGCGTCCCACCACGCGAAGCCGGCCGCCGCGAATCCGAGCACCACGGCCAGCGCCGCTCCGACCGCCACCGGGAGCGGCCGCCACGAGCGGGCGGCCACCAGGACCGCGAGCGCGACAAGGCCCATCAGCGGCATGCCGTAGGACGTCAGCACGCCGTAGCCCAGCAGCAGCCCCGCGGGCACGGCCCACCACAGCCGTCGCGTGGCGAGGGCCAGGCAGGCCAGCCCCCACGCCATGACCGCCGCGATCAGGGCGTCCGCCGAGACCGCCATGAACACCGCCCCCGGCGTCAGCACCAGGAACGGCGCCGCCCGGCGCGCCACCTCCTCGGCGTCCAGCGCCCGCAGCGTGACCAGGACTGCGACCGCGGTCGTCGCCGCCAGCACCGTGACCACGACGCCGGCCGCAAGGTCGCCGCCCAGCCCCACCTTCACCAGACCGACGAAGAACAGCAGCGTGCCCGGCGGGTGGCCCGCGACGTGGGTGGGCCAGTTGTCGTCGGCGGCGTAGGGGATCCGGTCGACGTACGTCTCGAGCAGGGTGTGCACGCTCCCGACCTCGCGGGCGGTGCGCAGGTACTCGTACGGGTTGCCCAGCGACCGCGACAGCCCACGGGAGCCGTCGACCAGGGCCAGCGACAGCAGCCACGCGAGCGACCCGGCGTACGACGCCACCAGCAACCGGCGCCACGTGAGCCGGGCTGACAGGTCGGCGGCGTACCGCCAGCCCAGCAGGGCCAGCAGCACCGCGGGAACCGTGCCGGGGCCGAACAAATTCGGACGCCAGAGCCCATGCAGGGGCGGGACCTCGTGGGGGGAGGCGTTGCGTGGGGCGCGGGCTGCAACGTCCCAGTCCAGCCAGTGCGGCGCCCCGAACGCCACGACCAGGAGCACCACGGTGAGAGCCGCACCAGCCCAGGCGGCGCGGCTGCGGAACGCGGCCGCGGTCGACATGTTCCCGACCCTAGGTGTGTCAGCTGACCGCCAGCTGCCGCGGTCGCGCCGTCACCACTTCGTAAGGACGCAGACCCGTTTCCGGAAGCCCCGGCCTGCCTACCGTCGCGACGTGGAGACCGTGTGCGACCTCGTGCTGCCGTGCCGTGACGAGGCGGCCGCCCTGCTCGACCTGCTGCCCAGGGTGCCCGCGGGCTTCGCCGTCATCGTCGTGGACAACGGGTCGCGCGACGACACCGCCGAGGTGGCTCGCAGATGGGGCGCCGCCGTCGTCGACGAGCAGGTGGCCGGGTACGGCGCCGCCGTGCACGCCGGCCTGTTGGCCGCGACCAGCGAGTACGTCGCGTTCATGGACGGCGACGGCTCGTTCGACGCGGGCGACCTGCCAGCGCTGCTGGACGACGTCCGGTCGGGCCGGGCCGACCTCGCCGTCGGCCGCCGGCGTCCGACCGCTCGCGGGGTCTGGCCGTGGCACGCGCGGCTCGGCAACAACCTGGTGGTCTGGTGGCTGCGCCGGAGGATCGGGATGGCCGGCCACGACATCGCGCCGATGCGGGTGTGCCGCCGGGAGATGCTGCTCTGGCTCGACGTGCAGGACCGCCGGTTCGGCTACCCGGTCGAGCTGCTCCAGAAGGCCACGCTGGCCGGCTGGCGGCTCTCCGAGCACGACGTCGGCTACCACCCGCGCGCCCTTGGCACCCGGTCGAAGGTGTCCGGCTCCGTGCGGGGTACGACGCGGGCGGCTCGCGACTTCTGGCGGGTGCTTGCATGACGCCTTCGGGACTGGTCGTCGTCAAGGCACCCGTGGCGGGTCGGGTGAAGACTCGGCTCGGCGCCGAGGTCGGCATGGAGCGAGCCGCAGTGGTCGCTGCCGCGTCGCTCCTCGACACCTTGTCGGCGTGCACCGCGGCGTTCAGGCCCGAGCACTGCCACCTATCCCTCGACGGCGACCTGGATCGCGCAGTCCGCGGCGACGAGATCCGGGAGGCCCTGACTGGCTGGAGCATCCACCCTCAGCGCGGCGACGGGTTCGGTGCTCGGCTTGCCGATGCCCACGCGCGGGTCCCGGGCCCGGTCGTGCAGGTCGGCATGGACACGCCACACGCGACCCCCGACCTGCTGCTCGCGGCTGCCGCCGGGCTGGACGATCACGATGCGGTGCTCGGCCCGGCCGAGGACGGTGGCTGGTGGGTGCTCGCCCTCCGCGACCCGGTCCGGGCGGCAGTGCTCCGCGACGTGCGCATGTCCACTCCCACCACCGGCGCCGACACCCGGGCCGCCCTCACCGCTGCGGGCCTCGACGTCGTCGCGACGGCGACGCTTCGGGACGTCGACGAGGTCGCGGACGCCGACGCGGTGGCCCTGTTGTCCCCTGGATCGCGGTTCGCCGAGGCGTGGGGCCTGGTGACCGCATGACCCTGGCGGAGCAGCTGCCGACCGGCCGGGCGTCGTTCTCGGAGGTCTTCTCGGAAGCGCTGCGCGGGCGGCCCTGTTCGGTGACCGGGCTCGCCGACGACCCGGAGGAGCTGCCGGTGCACCGCTGGCGCCGGGACGCCGACCCGGACGACCTGGAGCTGCTCCGCCACTGCGAGGGGCACACCCTGGATCTCGGCTGCGGGCCGGGCCGGCTGACCGCCGCGCTCGTGACACTCGGCCACGTGACGCTCGGGATCGACGTGGTCCGTGAGGCCGTGGAACAGACCCATGCCCGCGGCGCCTCTGCGCTCCGGCGCGACGTGTTCGACCGGCTCCCCGGCGAGGGTCGCTGGCACACGGTCCTGCTCGCCGACGGCAACGTCGGCATCGGCGGTGACCCGCCGGCCTTGCTCCGCCGCGCGCGGCAGCTGGTCGTGACTACCGGCCGCGTCGTGGTGGAGCTCGCCGGCCCGGGAGTAGCGCCCGCGAGCCGGTGGGCGGTGCTCGAGTGCGACGGGGTCCGTAGCGCGCCGTTCCGCTGGGCCACAGTCGGCACCGACGACATCAGCGAGCTGGCCGCCGCCGCCGGGTTCGGCCGTGCCGACGTGTACCGGGTCGGGGAGCAACGGTGGTGTGCGGTGCTGCGCATGATGGGGGGATGATCGAGCTGCGTCGGGCGTGGTTCCCCGCGGTGGTCCTGGCGGCCACCGTCGCCGAGCTGGTGGCCGCGGTCGCGGTGCCCGGCGTCGAGCAGTTCGACGGCAAGGGCTGGCCGGTCCGCCTGGTCGCCTACCCGGCGCTCATGCTCGTGGCGCCGGCCGCGTGGTGGCTGGCCCGCGGCCGCGCCGCCGCCGACCCGCCGTACGCCGCGTTCGGGCTGGTGATGCTGCCCTTCCTATCCGACACCACCGCGAACTGGCTCGACCTGTTCCGGAGGATCGGCTGGTGGGACGACCTGAGCCACGCGGCGCACTGGTTCCTGCTCGGCGCCGGGCTCGCGCTCCTGCTCGCACCCTCGGTGCGCCCGCGCTGGGTGCTCGTCCCGCTCGTCGGCGGGATCGGGGCCGTGCTTGCTCTGGGATGGGAGCTGGGGGAGTACGCACTGTTCATCAGGGACGGAAAGGAGGCTGGCGGTGCCTACCGGGACACGCTCGGTGACGAGACGCTGGGCACGTCGGGGGCCTTGCTGGCGGGACTCGTGGTCGCCTGGTGGACGTCGCGTTCGATAAGAGAAGCCTCATCGGTTGAAGCCTCAACCGGCCCGACTTCCGACGTACCGTCGACGTCGTGACGCCCTTCCGGCGCTGGTGCGTGGTCGCGGCCGGGACGCTGCTGCTGGTCGGCGCGCCGATCGCGCTGCACCTGCTGCCGGCCGCCGACAGCGACGTGAGCGCCGGCAGGCTGCTGGCGCAGGCGCGCGCCGCCGAGGGACGTCCGTGGTCTGGGTACGTCGAGACTGACGGGACCCTCCAGCTCCCGGACGCTGACCGGTTCAGCGACGTGGGTGCGCTGCTCGGTGAGCACACGCGGATGCGCGCGTGGTGGCAGGACGACGACCACTGGCGGGTCGACCAGCTCCTTCTCACAGGCGAGACCGACCTGGTGCACGAGGGCGAGACGACCCTGCGTTGGGACTACGAGCACCTCGACGCAACGCTGAGCCGCGACCCGGACATCCGGCTGCCCCGGACCCCCGATCTCGTGCCCCCGGTGCTCGCCGAGCGACTGCTGCGGGGGGTGAGCGCCGACGACGTGCGCCGGGTCGCAGCACGGCGGGTGGCCGGCTTGAGCGCGCCAGGGCTGCGGGTGGTGCCGGCCTCCGAGCTCTCGAGCATCGACCACGCCGACCTGTGGCTGGACCCAGGCTCCGGCGTACCCCTCCGGGTCGAGGTGTACGCCGCGGGGTCGGGCACGGCCGCGTTCACCAGCGAGTTCCGGGAGTTCTCGAGCGACCGTCCTGACAGCGCGCGGGTGGGCTTCGAACCGCCGGCCGGCGTCAATGTGCAGTTCGACGACGTCCTCGACATCGCCGACGCCGCCAACCAGTACGCGCCCGTGCGCCCGCCCGACACGGTGGCCGGGCTCCCGAAGGCGGCGGTGTCGGACCGCGCGGTCGGTGTCTACGGCACCGGGATGACCCAGGTGATCGCCATCCCGCTCCGGGACCGCGAGGCAGACGCCCTGCGCGACCAGCTCGCGACCACGAGCGGCGTCGACCAGGACAGCCGACGGACGGTGGTCTCCGTGGGGCCGCTGGGCGTTGTGCTGACCGGTGCGGAGGGCGACGGCGGCTGGCTGCTCGCCGGGACCCTGACCCGCGCGGCGCTGGTCCGGGCCGCCGACGACGTGCTGGACGGCTTCGTCTACGTGGACGACGAATGAGCGACCGGCCGGCGGTGATCCGCACCGAGGAGCTGACCAAGAGGTTCGGACCGATCACCGCCGTGGAGGGGGTGGGTCTCGACGTCCGCGAGGGCGACGTCTACGGGTTCCTTGGCGCCAACGGCTCCGGCAAGACGACGACGGTGCGGATGCTGCTCGGCCTGGTGCTGGCCACCTCGGGACGGATGGAGCTGCTCGGCGAGGAGATGCCGCGCGGCGCCCGGCGAGTGCTGCCGCAGGTCGGCGCGCTGGTCGAGGGGCCGGCGGCGTACCCGCACCTGTCGGGACGGCGCAACCTCCGTCTGTTCGACGCGATGGCGCCGGACGGCGACCGACGCACGCGCCGCGGCCGGGTGGCCGACGCGCTGGAGCGGGTCGGGCTCGCCGCCGTGGACGAGCGGCCGGTCCGCGCGTACTCCCTCGGCATGCGGCAGCGGCTCGCCCTGGCCGGCGCCCTGCTGCGGGCGCCTCGGTTGCTGGTGCTCGACGAGCCGACCAACGGCCTCGACCCGCAGGGGATCCAGGAGATCCGCGAGCTGCTTCTGGAACTCAACGGGGCCGGGACCACCGTGTTCCTCTCCAGCCACCTGCTCGGCGAGATCGAGCAGCTCTGCACCCGCGTCGGCGTCCTCGACCGCGGGCGACTGGTCCTTCAGGCGGAGCTCGAGGAGCTGCGCCGTCCCACCGGGCGGGTCGAGGTGCACACCCCCGACGTCGAGGAGGTCCGCCGGCTGCTCGACGGGGTCGTGGAGGAGTACGACGGGCAGCGGCTCCTCGTCCGGGAGCCGGACCCCGCCGCGCTCAACGCGCGGTTGGTCCAGGCGGGGATCCGGGTCACGCGGCTCGGGGCCCAGCGGCACACGCTGGAGGAGGTCGTGCTCGCGGCTACGACGGAGAGCGCCGACCGGTTCGGGGTGCGGCAGTGAGCTGGGCAGACCAGTGATCCGGGTCGAGCTGCTCAAGCTGGTGCTCAGCCGCCGGACCTGGGCGACCATCGCGCTGATCGACGCGCTGCCGGCGCTTGTCGCGGTGCTGCTGGCGGTCACCGACCTCGGCCCGCGGCCCGGCACCGGGCCCGCGTTCCTGTCGACGGTGCTGACCGACGGCACGCTGTTCCCGCTCGCCGCGCTCGGCATCGTGCTGCCGCTGTTCCTGCCGATCGCGGTGGCGATCACTGCTGGAGAGGCGATCGCGGGCGAGGCCCAGCAGGGGACGCTTCGCTACATGCTGGTGCGACCGGTCGGCCGCACCCGCCTGCTGGGCGCCAAGCTCGTGGCGGTGATGGCGTTCGTCGTGCTCACGGTGCTGATCGTCGCGGCCACGGCGTACATCCTCGGCATCCTGCTGCTCGGCGACGAGAACGTCACGGCCACCGGGCCCGCCAGCGTGTCCGGCAGCTCGATGTCGACCCCCGAGCTCGTGGGCCGCACCTTCCTGGCGCTCGGCTACGCCATGCTCTGCATGCTAGGTGTGGCGGCGGTGGCGCTGTTCCTGTCCACGGTCGCCGAGTCGCCGCTGGGGGCGGCCCTCGGCACGCTGGCGCTGTTGATCGCCTCGACCCTCCTCCTCACCCTCGACGCCGCCGACGTGCTGCAGCCCTACCTGCCCACCCGCTACTGGCTGGCGTTCGTAGACCTCTTCCGAGATCCGATCCTGTGGCGTGACGTCGTGCGCGGTGTCGTGCTGCAGGCCGTCTATGTCGTCGTGTTCCTCGGCGCCGGCTGGGCCAACTTCATGACCAAGGATGTGACGGACTGACCGAGGCCTCGGGATAGTCCCTGACGTTCTGGCGGTCGCTCCGGCGTGTCGCTGGTCAGATCGTCAGGAACTATCGGGCCCGAGGCCGGGGCTCGGGGATAGTCCCTGACGTTCCGGCCGCTGGCGGCGTGTCGCTGGCCAGATCGTCAGTGACTATCCCGCCGGGGCGCAAGCCGGAGGCGGCGTCAGGGGGGTGGGCTGGATAAGCACCGCCTCGACGATCGAGACCACCGCAAGGTTGCGGGGGACGTCGGCGTGGCCCACGTGCACGCCGGGACAGACCGACTGGAGCGAGATGTTGAGAGCGCCGTCGAGTGATCCGGAGTCCGGCGGCACGACAGTCTTGTCGTCCTCCGTCGACACCGCGACCCACACCGGCCCCGGTGGCGTCTCGTCGCCCGCGTTGAGCCTGCGGAGCAGGTCGGAGTCCGGGTCCAGCTGCTGGCAGGCCGTCGGGCACGCGGTGGAACCGAGCGAGCCCGCGAGCGAGGCGAGGTCGGTGCCGTGCTGCGGCGAGGCGAGGGTCACCGCTCGGCGTACGTGCGAGCCGCCGCCGAGGTCGGCGACGTAGATCCGGACCACCACGCCGCCGGCGGAGTAGCCCACCAGGTCCACCGACGGCGCCCCCGTCTCGTCGAGAGTCGCGTCCACGACGTCGCGCAGGTGCTCGGCCTGCTGGCGGAGATCCTGGGTCCCGGAACCGGTCGGCCTGACGATGCGTGCGTCCCGCCCCTCGGTGACCAACGCCTGGGCGAGGGCTTCCAGCGAGCTGGTCGAGCCGCCGTACCCCGGCACGAGCAACACCGGGCCGGGCCGGTCCTGGGCCACCGGCTCGACCGGCGGGTCCCGGCGTACGACGACGGCCACCGCGATCGCGATCGCCGCAACCAGCGCCAGCGCCGCCACGCCCGCCATCAGCCGGCGCCGCGCGGGGGAGAGCGAGTCGAGCACCCGACCAGTGTGCGTCGGGACCCGTCACGACTTCGTAAGGCACCGACCCCGTGTGAGAGCGCGAGACGCTGCCTACTGTCCAGACATGCCCCTCAAGCTGCCGGTGCGCCCGCCCTCCGAGGCGGACTTCACCTCGCGGCTGCGCAGCGCCGCGGTGACCGCGCGGGTGGGGCTGTGGCTGGGCATCTGCTTCGGCGTCTGCTTCGCGACCGGGTTGATCAGCCACTACGCGCAGAACCCCGACCACCCGGTGCCGTTCCCGGTGTCTCCGGCCTGGGGCTACCGAGTCACCCAGGGGCTGCACGTCGTCACCGGCAGCGCGGCGGTGCCGCTGTTGCTGGTCAAGCTGTGGACCGTCTACCCGAAGCTGTTCCGCCGCCCCGAGAAGAACCTGCGGGCGCTCGTCCTCGACGGCCTCGAGAAGGCCTCGATCCTGGTGCTGGTCTCGTCGGCGGTCTTCCAGCTGGCGACCGGGACTCTCAACAGCGCCCAGTGGTACCCGTGGGACTTCTCGTTCCGCGCCAGCCACTACGCCGTTGCCTGGGTCGCCATCGGGTCGCTGGCGGTGCACATCGCGGTCAAGCTGCCGATCATCCGCCGGGCGCTGACGTCCGACATCGAGTCGACCGTCGACGACCGGTCCACCGCCACCGAGCCCGGGGTCCTGACCCGGCGGGGGCTGCTGCGGACGACGTTCCTCGCCTCGGGTGTCGCCGCGCTCGCGGTCGCCGGCAGCGCGGTCCCCTTCCTTCGCAAGGTCTCGGTCTTCGGGGTCCGCAGCGGGGAGGGACCGCAGGGGGTGCCCATCAACAAGTCGGCCGCCGCCGCCCACATCACCGACGAGCTGGTCGGGCCGTCGTACCGCCTCGAGGTGGTGTACGGCGACCTCAGCGTCCTTCTGCGCCGCGAGGACCTCCAGGCGATGATCCAGCGGACCGAGAGTCTGCCCATCGCCTGCGTCGAGGGCTGGAGCGCCAGTGGGGAGTGGACCGGTGTCCGCGTGCGCGACCTGCTCGACCTGGTGGACGCGCCAGCAGGCCGCGACGTGGACGTCTACTCCCTCCAGCCGTCGGGTCCTTACAGGCACACGGTGCTCCAGGGGAACTTCGCCGACGACGACCGCACCCTCGTGGCGCTTGCCCTGCACGGCGAGCCACTCGACCGCGACCACGGCGAGCCGGCGCGGCTGATCGCGCCGAACCGGCCGGGCGTACTGCAGACCAAGTGGCTGTCCCGGCTGGAGGTGTCGGCGTGACCCGGATCCGACTGTTGCTCGGTGGGCTGGGTGTGCTCTTCGGGCTGTACGGCGGCTGGCTGGTGCTCAGCCGAGGTCACGATCTCCTCAACCTTGTGCTGTGGCTGGCCGCCGGGGTGGTACTCCACGACGGCGTGCTGGCGCTGGTCGTGCTCGCGGTCGGAACTGTCGCGGTGCGGCTTCTACCGCGGCCGGCCAAGGGCCCGGCGGTCGTCGGGTTCGTGGTGCTGGGGTCGGTGACGCTGCTGGCCGTGCCGGTGCTCGGGCGGTTCGGCGCCCGGCCCGACAACCCGACGCTGCTGGACCGCGACTACACGGTGGGGTGGCTGGTGCTCGCCGGCCTCGTCGTGGCCGCCGTGGTCACGGCCTCGCTCGTAGGCTCGCGACGGAGGTGACCGTGGCCCGAGTTCTCGTGGTGGACGACGACCCGACAGTGCGTGAGGTGGTCGTCAGCTACCTGCGCGCCGCCGACCACGAGGTCGTCGAGGCGGCCGACGGCGAGACCGCGCTGGAGCAGTACCGCGATGCGCCTCACGACCTGGTCGTCCTGGACCTGATGCTGCCCGGCATCGACGGGATCGAGGTCTGCCGGCGGCTGCGCGAGGACGGCGACGTCCCGGTGATCATGCTGACCGCGCTCGGCGAGGAGACCGACCGGGTCATGGGGCTCGAGGTGGGCGCCGACGACTACGTCACCAAGCCGTTCAGCCCGCGCGAGCTCGCGCTGCGTGTCGACTCGGTGCTGCGAAGGGTCGACGCGCCCACCGCGCCCCGGCGGCTGGTCGACGGCGACCTCGTCGTCGACGAGGCCGGCCACGCGGCGTACCGCGACGGAGAGCCACTGGCGCTCACCGGCCGCGAGTTCGACCTCCTGCGGTTCCTGCTGGCCCACCCCGGGACGGCGTACTCCCGCGACGAGCTGCTCGAGCAGGTGTGGGGGTGGTCGTTCGGCGACCAGTCGACGGTGACCGTGCACGTGCGCCGGCTGCGCGAGAAGATCGAGCCCGACCCCACCCGGCCGGTCCGGCTGCAGACGGTGTGGGGCGTCGGCTACCGATGGGAGGCTGCCACGTGAGCAGCGACGAGCTCCAGATCCTGCTGGTGGCCAGCTCGTGTGCGGTCGGGGTGGGCGTCGCGGGCCTGGCGGTGGCCTGGGCGATCCGCCACCGGTCGATCTTCTGGCAGCTCGCGCTGGTGGTGGGGGTGGCGATCGGTTCGGTGCTGGCCGGGGTCGTCGCGATCGCCCGGCTGATGTTCATCTCGTCGCACGACCGCGGCGTGGTGACGCTCGTGAGCGTGGTGTCCGGAGCGGTCGCCCTGCTGGTGGCCGTTGCCGTCGGCGTAGCCCTTTCGCGATGGTCGGCAGCATTGCGCGAGGACGCCCGCCGGCTGGACACGCACGGGTCGTTCGTCGGCGCACGCCGCGGTCCGAGCGAGCTGCAGGCACTCTCGGCCGAGCTGGAGCGCACCAGTCGTCGGCTGGAGGAGTCCCGGCTCCGCGAGGCGCGGCTCGAGGGCTCCAGGCGCGAGCTGGTCTCGTGGGTCTCCCACGACCTGCGCACGCCGCTCGCCGGCATGCGAGCGATGGCCGAGGCCCTCGAGGACGGCATGGCCGAGGACCCAGGGCGCTACCACCGGCAGATCCGCGCCGAGGTCGACCGGATGGTGCGGATGGTCGACGACCTGTTCGAGCTGTCTCGGATCCATGCCGGCGTGCTGACCCTCACCCTTGAGACGGTGGCGCTGACCGACGTCGTCAGCGAGGCGATCGCCGGGGCCGACCCGATGGCGCGGGCCCGGTCGGTGCGGCTCGGCGGCAGCGTCGAGCAGGGACTGGCGGTGACCGCGGACCCGATCGGGCTGTCCCGGGTGATGACCAACCTGGTGATGAACGCGGTCCGGCACACCGCGGCGGACGGGACGGTGGAGATCCGGGGGCGGTCGGTGCCCGACGGCGTCGAGCTCAGCGTCAGTGACCAGTGCGGCGGTATCTCCGAGACCGACATGGAGCGGGTCTTCGACCTGGCCTGGCGCGGGGGCTCCGCGCGTACGCCGGACCGTGGCGACGAGCTGGCCGGCGTCGGGGGAGCGGGGCTCGGGCTCGCGATCGTCAAGGGGATCGTCGAGGCGCACCGGGGCGTCGTCAGCGTCGAGAACGTCGCGTCCGACGGCGCCGTTCCGTCCGCCGGCTGCCGATTTCTGGTGCGACTGCCCGGCGGGGTCTGAGCCATCGATATGCAGTGCATCGCCACCTTGATGGACGCCTGACCCGACACTCCTGCTCTGAACGCCCGGTGAGTGATCCTGGACGGGTGGGGGCGCCGCGTGATATTTTCCTGATCAGTTAAATAACCACTGTGGAAAGTAGCCTGGAATGACGGCGATGGTCGACGAGCGGCTGGACGCGACGTTCGCCGCGCTGGCGAACCGGACGCGACGGGCCATCCTGGCCCGGCTGGCGGCGGGGGAGGCGACGGTCAACGAGCTCGCGGAGCCGTTCGACCTGACCCTCCCTGCGGTTTCCAAGCACCTCAAGGTGCTGGAAGGGGCCGGCCTCATCCAGCGTGGGCGGCGGGCCCAGTTCCGACCCTGCATGCTGGATCCGGCCGCGCTCGACGCCGCCATGAGCTGGGCGGCGATCTGCCGCGAAACCTGGGACGCGCGCTTCGACCGGCTCGATGCGCACCTGACCAGGTCCACTGAGGAGAACTGAGAGCTCGATGACCCAGGACGCCGACAACGCCGTACGACTGACCCGCGTCTTCGACGCACCCCGGGACGTGGTCTGGCGGATGTGGACCGATCCCGCGGAGTTCGCCGCCTGGTACGGCCCCGACGGCGCTACCGTCGAGGTGACCGAGTGGGAGCTGCGGCCCGGTGGCCGGCGACTCGTGGAGATGGGGGTCGAGACCCCGGGCGGCCCGATCACGATGCGGTTCACCGGGGAGTTCGTCGAGGTCTCGGAGCCCGACCGCCTCGTCTACACCGAGGCGATGGCCGGCCAAGACCACCCGCAGACCCGCGTCGAGGTCGAGCTCCGCGACGACGGCGAGCGCACGTCGCTCCTCCTCGTTCACCACGGCATCCCGGCCGGCTCGCCCGGCGAGGCTGGCTGGGCGATGGCCCTGGACCACCTCGCCGCGCGGCTGCTGTCGGCGTAGCGGGCACGAAGGCGTCACGGCGTACGACGAGGCCGGGCCGACGGAACCACGATAGTCCTGGCGGCTGCCACGACGGGTGCGAGCGCATCGGGACTGTCCCCGCCCCGCCCTACGCTCCGGTCATGAACCGCATCGACCGCCTCTACGCCCTGGTCGAGGAGCTGCGGGCCGCCGGGCCCCGTGGCAGTACGGCGCGCCAGCTCGCCGGGCACTTCGAGGTCAGCGTCCGCACGATCGAGCGCGACCTGAGCGCGCTGGGCCAGGCCGGCGTACCGCTCGCGACCAAGCAGGGACGCACCGGCGGCTACACGGTCAACCGCTCGATGAGCCTGCCGCCTCTCAACTTCACCCCGCGCGAGGCGGCGGCCGTCGCGGTGGCCCTGAGTCGCAGCGAGCACGTGCTCTTTGCCCGCGACGCGCGAAGCGCGCTGCAGAAGATCGTGGCCGCGATGCCCGAGCGCGCCCTCGCGGAGGCACACGCGACCGCCGACAAGGTCCGGCTGCTCGTCCAACCCGTGCCCGAGCTCGACGCCGAGGTGGCCGAGACCATTTGGCGGGCCGTGCGAGACGGCCACGTCCTGCACATCGGTTACATCGACGTCGGCGGCCTCGAGACCGAGCGAGCGATCGAGCCCCAGCACGTCGTCGTCGGCCCTAACGGCTCGTACCTCACGGCCTGGTGCCACCTTCGACGTGACGACCGGGTGTTCCGTATGGACAGGATCACCCGCGCCGAGCGAGTCCCGTCGGGCCCGCGCCACAAGCGTGTCGTCGCAGAGCCGGTCGTCGACGGCCACGTCACGAAGCTGCCCGCGTCAGCGCTTCGTCCCGGGGATCTTCTTCGGGAGATCGGCACAAACACCGACACAGGGTTGTCGCGAGGCCGCGACACGGTGGAGACAGCCAGCCACAACGGCGGCTGAACCCTGACGAAGGAGAGCCTCATGACCAACCCCGCTCCCGGCACCCTGGCCTGGTTCGAGGTCGCCACCGACGACCCCGACGGCGCCGAGAAGTTCTACGGCAGCCTGTTCGACTGGAGCTTTGTCGCGGACGGCCCGGCCGCCTCTGGCGGGCAGGACTACCGCAACATCACGGCCTCGGGCGCTGACGGGCCGATGGGCGGCATCGCCGGCACGGCCGGGCAGCTGCCCGGGCACGCCGTCTTCTACATTCTCGTCGCCGACGTCGAGGCCACCTGCGCCGACGCCGAACAGCTCGGCGGCTCGGTGGTGGCCAAGTTCCTCGACCCCGGACCGGGCGCGCCGACGTTCGCCTACCTGCGCGACCCGTCGGGCAACCAGTTCGGCGTCTTCACGCCTCCGGCGGCCTGATGGACGACGACGCCAGGAGCCTCTACGACGAGCTGACCGACGACCTGCTCTACGACCCGGCCATCGGCCGGGCCACGATGATGGGCCACCCGTGCGTGAGGCTGGCCGGGAGGTTCCTGGCGTCCTACGACGTCAAGGACAGGCGACTGGTCGTCAAGCTCTCCCGCGAGCGCGTCACCGAGCTCGTCGACCTGGGCGAGGGCGAGCCGTTCGCACCTGCGGGCAAGGTGTTCCGCGAGTGGGTGGCGATACCCGCCTTCGACCGCGACCTGTGGCAGCAGGTGCTCGCCGAAGCCGTCGACTTCGCACGGGAGGGGCTGGCGGGATAGCGCTGGCCGATCAGGCCAGCGCGAAGTAGCGCGGTGCGATGTAGGGGATGCAGAGGCCGATCGTCACCGCGGCCACGACCAGTCCGTAGCGGGTGAACGTCCAGAACGAGATCGGGTGGCCGTTGCGCTTGGCGATGCCGACGATCACCACGTTGGCGCTGGCGCCGATGGCGGTCGCGTTGCCGCCCAGGTCGGCGCCGAGGGCGAGCGCCCACCAGAGTGACTGCTCCTGGGGTGGCAGGCCCGGGCCGGGGCCGACCAGGTCGAGTACGAGCGGCGACATGGTGGCGACGTACGGGATGTTGTCGATCATGCCGGACAGCCCGGCGGATCCGATGAGCATGCGCTGGGCGGCGAGTGCGTGGTTGTCGCCCACCTGGTTGGTCACCCAGTCGGCGAGGTCGCCGATCACGCCCTCGTTGACGAGGGCGCCGACCATGATGAAGAGCCCGGCGAAGAACAGCAGGGTCTCCCACTCGACCTCTTCGAGGTAGACCGCGTGCGGCACCCGCGAGACCGCGATGGACGCCCCGGCGCCGAGCAGGGCCACCAGAGACGGTTCGAGATCGGTCATGGTGTGGGTCACGAAACCGACGAGCACGAGCGCAAGCACGAAGCCAAGTCGCAGGAGCAGCTTGGGGTCGGTGATGGTGTCGCGGGCCTGGAGCGCCATCACCGCCCGTGCGCGCTCCGCGTCGTAGCGCAGGAACCGCCCCCACATCACTCAGCACAGCCCGATGAACGCGAGCAGCAGCACCAGCACGATCGGAGCCAGGTGGACCAGGAAGTCGTTGAAGCCAAGACCGGAGCGGCTGGCGATGATGATGTTGGGCGGGTCGCCGATCAGGGTTGCGGTGCCACCGATGTTGCTGGCCATCGCCTCGGCGAGCAGGAACGGGATCGGGTTGAGCGCCAACCGCTCGCAGAGGAGCAGCGTGACCGGAGCCACCAGAAGCACTGTGGTCACATTGTCGAGGAGCGCGGAGGCGAACGCCGTGATGAGCACGAGCAGAACCATCATCCGGAACGGGCGACCACGCGCCCGTTGCGCCGCCCAGATCGCCAGGAACTCGAAGACGCCGGTCTGTCGCAGGATCCCGACGATCACCATCATCCCGAAGAGCAGGAAGATGACGTTCCAGTCGATCCCGGTGTCCTCGGAGAAGAAGATGTCGTGACCGCGGGTGGCACCGATGACGACCATCAGCGCGGCGCCGACCAGCGCGACGGTGACCCGGTTGAAGCGCTCGGTGGCGATCAGGATGTAGACCCCGATGAAGACGACCAGGGCGAGCGTGGCGGTGTCGGTCATGCGGGGTCGGGCGGCAGTACGTCGCGATCGAGCCGACGACGTACGAGCTCGCTGTCCTGCCCGGCCGCGCTGGCGATCGCGGCCAGCAACCGGCTCATCGTGATCACGCCGTGATAACGACCCTCCCGATCGGTCACGAGCACGAGGGGCAGATGGCCGTTGTCCATCACGCTGGCCACCTCGATCAGGGTGTCCTCGGGCAGTACCGACGGTGGCTTTTGGGCCGTCAGCGCCTCTTGGCGTCGACCAGCTCGCCGATCGTTCCTCGGTTCAGTACGCCGCAGAGCTCGTCGGCCCCGGACTCGTCGTAGGCATGGGCCAGCTGGGGGTCATCCCGCACGAACTGAGGAAGCACCAGCCCCAGGATCTGGCTGCCCGGCACCACAGCGATCGGAACCCCCTCGGCATCGGCCACCACCAGCCCGGACAGCCGGTACTCCGCGATCACCCGCGCCGCCTCGGCACCCGTCGTCTCGCGACTTACCATCGGGACCCGCTCGGCCAGGGTCTCAGCAATCACCGCGCCAGCCTGTCACGGACTCGGAACAGTCACGAGCGGAACGATCACCATGGGCGGTGCGACGGACTGCGGGACATCGGTCCTGCCCTAATCGGGCACGACCCTGATCTCCGCAACAGCTTTGGCAAACTGCGCCCCCGGTAGTGCCCCCGGTAGGATTCGAACCTACGCTCCCGCCTCCGGAGGGCGGTGCTCTATCCCCTGAGCTACGGGGGCTCTGGGCGGAGACGACCATACCCGCCGCGCGCCCGCCGGAAGAAACTCCGAGCGTCGGGCCGAGCCTGCTCGGAACGACAATCAGCGAGGGGTTGAGGAGGTGGCGTAGAAGATCGCGCCAGCGATCGGCTGCGTCCACCGTCTCGAAACCAATGCAAGGGCCCCTGAGCGCGCCGATACCCTTGGCCGGTGACTCCCGAGCAGCTGTCCGCAGCGATCGTCGACGTGCTGGCGACGCTGTCCGACGAAGGTGCGCTCACCCTGCCGGACGGCGTGCCGAGCGCGGTGACGATCGAGCGTCCGCGGCAGAAGGAGCACGGCGACTACGCGACCAACGTGGCGCTCCAGCTGGCCAAGAAGGCCGGCCTCAACCCGCGCGACCTGGCCGGGCAGGTCCAGGACCGGCTGCTCAAGCTCGAGGGGATCGCGGCGGTCGACGTCGCCGGCCCCGGATTCCTCAACATCAGCGTGGCCGCGAGCGCGCAAGGAGTCATCGCCGAGCAGGTGGTGGCCCTGGGGGAGCAGTACGGCACCAGCGACACCGGCGCGGGGGAGCGGGTGAACGTCGAGTTCGTGAGCGCGAACCCGACCGGCCCGGTGACCCTGGCCAGCGCGCGGTGGGCGGCGGTGGGCGACACCATCAGCCGGCTGCTGCAGGCAACTGGCTCCGAGGTGAGCCGGGAGTACTACTTCAACGACCACGGCGCCCAGATCGACCGCTTCGCCCGGTCGCTCCTGGCCAGCGGTCGCGGCGAGCCCACGCCCGAGGACGGGTATCCAGGGCAGTACGTCGCCGAGATCGCGACTGCGGTCGTCAAGGATCACCCGGAGGCACCGGGCCTGCCCGACACCGAGGCGCTCGAAGCCTTCCGCGCCGCAGGTGTCGGCCTCATGTTCGAGGAGATCAAGCAGACCCTCACCGACTTCCGGGTGCCCTTCGACGTCTGGTTCCACGAGAACGATCTCTATGAGTCCGGTGCCACGGACCGGGCCCTGGCCCGGCTCCGCGAGCTGGGCAACATCTACGAGAAGGACGGCGCGGTCTGGTTGGCCACCGAGAAGTACGGTGACGACAAGGACCGGGTCATCGTCAGGTCCGACGGACACGGTGCCTACATCTCGGGCGACGCGGCGTACTACCTCGACAAGCGCGAACGCGGCTTCGACCGCTGCATCATCCTGCTCGGCGCCGACCATCACGGCTACGTCGGCCGGATGATGGCGCTCTGTGCCGCGTTCGGGGACCAGCCCGGCAAGAACCTCGAGATCATCATCGGGCAGATGGTCAACCTGCTCAGCCACGGCTCGGTCGTGCGGATGGGCAAGCGCAGCGGCAACATCGTCACGCTCCTCGACCTTGTCGAGGAGATCGGTGTCGACGCCGCGCGTTACGCGCTGGTGCGCAACTCACTCGAGACCAACCTCGACATCGACGTCGATATCTGGACCAAGGCCACGAGCGACAACCCGGTCTTCTACGTCCAATACGCCCACGCCCGGGTCAGCTCGATCCTCCGCAACGCCTCGGACCTCGGCCTGTCGCCCGAGTCGCATCCCGAGCTGCTCACCCACCAGAAGGAGGGCGACCTGCTGCGGGCGCTCGCGGAGTTCCCGCGCGTCGTCCAGGCCGCCGCCGACCTGCGAGAGCCGCACCGGATCGCGCGTTACCTCGAGGACACCGCAGCGGACTACCACCGCTTCTACGACAACTGCCGGGTGCTCCCGATGGGCGACGAGGAGCCGACCGACCTCAACCGGGCGCGGCTGCTGCTGGTCGACGCCACCCGCACCGTGCTCGCCAACGGGCTGGCTCTCCTCGGCGTCTCCGCTCCCGAGCGGATGTGACCCACCCATGACCCACGAGGCCGGGTGGGCCCACGCTCCGGGCGCCCTGCGCGCCCCGTCGTGGCTTCGCGAGCCCAGCGACCCGAATGCCCTGGTCAGCCACCTGTGGTCGCAGACCGCGCACAAGGAGGACGGCGTGCTCAGCTTGGGGGGAGTCCGGCTCAGTGACCTCGTCGCCGAGCACGGCTCGCCGGCGTACGTCCTCGACGAGACGGACTTCCGGGCCCGGGCCCGGGCCTTCAAGGAGGCGTTCGCGGCGTACGACGTGTTCTACGCCGGCAAGGCGTTCCTCTGCACCGCCACCGCCACGTGGGCTGCCGAAGAGGGGCTGAACCTCGACGTCTGCACCGGCGGCGAGCTGGCGGTCGCCGAGCGGGCCGGCATCGACATGGCCAAGGTCGGGTTCCACGGCAACAACAAGAGCGAGGCCGAGCTCGAGCGCGCGGTCACGCTGGGCGTCGGCCGGGTGATCGTCGACTCGTTCCACGAGATCGAGCGGCTGGCCGAGATCGCCGAGCGGCTCGGGCGCACCACCAGCGTGCTGGTGCGAGTGACGGCCGGCGTCGAGGCCCACACGCACGAGTACATCGCCACAGCGCACGAGGACCAGAAGTTCGGCTTCTCGATCACCAACGGCCAGGCCCTTGACGCCGTACGCCGGGTGCTCGAGGCGCCATCTTTGAGGCTGCTCGGGCTGCACAGCCACATCGGCAGCCAGATCTTCGACTCCTCCGGCTTCGAGGTGGCGGCCCGACGAGTGCTCGCCCTGCACGAGCAGATCCAGCGCGAGCTGGGTGCCGACCTGCCCGAGCTCGATCTCGGGGGCGGCTTCGGCATCGCCTACACCACTCAGGACGACCCGACCGAGCCCAAGCAGCTCGCCCACGAGATGAGCGAGATCGTCGCCCACGAGTGCCGCGCGCTCGGCATCGCGGAGCCGCGGCTGAGCATCGAGCCCGGGCGGGCCATCGTCGGGCCGTCGATGTGCACCGTCTACGAGGTCGGCACGGTCAAGGAGGTGGCCCTCGACGGCGGCGCCACCCGGACCTACGTCTCGGTCGACGGCGGCATGAGCGACAACATCCGCACGGCGCTGTACGACGCCGACTACTCCTGCACCCTGGCCAGCCGCAGGTCGGACGCGCCCCCGATCCTCGCGAGGGTCGTCGGCAAGCACTGCGAGGCCGGCGACATCGTGGTCAAGGACGAGTTCCTGCCCGGCGACGTCCGCCCCGGCGACCTGATCGCCGTCCCCGGGACCGGCGCGTACTGCCGCTCGATGGCCTCCAACTACAACCACTCGCTGCGGCCGCCCGTCGTAGCCGTGCGCGACGGCCGGTCCCGCGTCGTCGTCCGCCGCGAGACGCTCGACGACCTGCTCGCCACCGATGTTGGAATGCTCCCGTGACAGAGAGACGGCTCAAGGTCGCGGTGCTCGGCTGCGGCTCTGTGGGGTCGCAGGTGGTCCGGTTGCTCCAGGAGCAGGCCGGCGACCTTGGTGCGCGCGTGGGCGCACCCGTCGACCTGGTCGGTGTCGCCGTACGCCGTCGCGACGCACCGCGTGAGGTCGAGATCCCTGACGGGCTGCTCACCACCGACGCCGAGGCCCTGGTCGCCCGCGACGACGTCGACCTGGTCGTCGAAGTGATCGGCGGGATCGAGCCGGCCCGCAGCCTGATCCTCGCCGCGCTCGAGAACGGCGCCAGCGTGGTCACCGCCAACAAGGCGCTGCTCGCCGAGGACGGACCAACCCTGTTCGAGGCCGCCGAGAAGGCCGGCCGCGACCTCTACTACGAGGCTGCCGTCGCCGGTGCGATCCCGATCCTGCGGCCACTGCGTGAGTCGCTCGCCGGCGACAAGGTCACCCGGGTCCTCGGCATCGTCAACGGCACCACCAACTTCATCCTCGACAAGATGGACAGCTCGGGCGCGGGCTTCACCGAGGCGCTGGAGGAGGCACAGGAGCTCGGGTACGCCGAGGCCGACCCGACCGCCGATGTCGAGGGCTTCGACGCGGCCGCCAAGGCCGCGATCCTGGCGTCGCTCGCGTTCCACTCCCGGGTCACTGCCGCCGACGTGCACCGCGAGGGCATCACCGAGGTGACCGCGGCCGACGTCCAGTCCGCGAAGGACATGGGCTCGGTGGTCAAGCTGCTCGCCATCTGCGAGCTGAGGGACGACTCGGTCGCCGTCCGTGTGCACCCGGCGATGATTCCGAGGAGCCACCCGCTGGCCTCGGTGCGTGAGGCCTACAACGCCGTCTTCGTCGAGTCCGAGGCCGCCGGCCAGCTGATGTTCTACGGCCCGGGCGCGGGTGGAGCGCCGACGGCGAGCGCCGTCCTGGGCGACCTGGTCACCGTCGCGCGCAACGTGCTCGCGGACAAACGCGGCGCCGGCGAGTCGGCGTACGCCGACCGGGCGGTGCTCCCCATGGGCGAGACCATCACCCGTTACCACGTCGCGATCGACGTCGACGACAAGGCGGGTGTCCTGGCCACCGTTGCCCAGGTGTTCGCCGAGCACGGCGTCTCGATCCAGACCGTCCGCCAGGAGGGCCGCGACGACGACGCCCAGCTCGTGGTCGTCTCCCACAGCGCCACCGACGCCCAGCTCGCCGCCACCGTCGAGCACCTGCGCGGCCTTGACATCGTCCGCGAGGTCACCTCGGTGATGCGGGTGGAAGGCGGCGAGGAGTGAGCCGCACCCATCAGTGGCGCGGCGTCATCGATGAGTACCGCGAGCTGCTCCAGATCCCAGAGGGCACGCCGGCGATCACCCTGTGCGAGGGCGGCACCCCGCTGGTCCACTCCGAGTGGCTCTCGGGGCTGACGGGCGCGGAGGTCTGGCTCAAGGTGGAGGGCGACAACCCGACCGGCTCGTTCAAGGACCGGGGCATGACCGCCGCCATCTCGGTGGCGGTCCACGACGGCGCCAAGGCGGTGGTCTGTGCCTCGACCGGCAACACCTCGGCCTCGATGGCGGCCTACGCCGCGAAGGCCGGGCTGACCCCGCTGGTGCTCGTCCCCGAGGGCAAGATCGCGGCCGGAAAGATGGCTCAGGCGATCCTGCACGGCGCCAGGGTGATCATGGTCCGCGGCAACTTCGATGCCTGCCTCGGACTGGCCAAAGGGCTGGCCTGGGAGTACCCCGTCGCCCTGGTCAACTCGGTCAACCCGGTGCGTCTCGAGGGCCAGAAGACCGCGGCGTTCGAGATCGTGGACTTCCTCGGCGACGCGCCCGACTTCCACCTGCTTCCGGTCGGCAACGCGGGCAACATCGCGGCGTACTGGCTCGGCTACACGCAGTACTTCGACCTCGGCATCGCGACCCGCAAGCCGCGCATGCACGGCTTCCAGGCCGAGGGCGCCGCGCCACTCGTGACCGGCGAGCCGTTCCCCGACCCCGAGACCCGAGCCACCGCGATCCGGATCGGCAACCCGGCGTCCTGGAAGCTGGCCGAGGCTGCCGCACACGAGTCGGACGGCCGGTTCCGCGCGGTCAGCGACGAGCAGATCCTGTCCGCCCAGCGCGAGCTGGCCGCCCGGGACGGAGTGTTCGTGGAGCCGGCCTCCGCGGCAGGCATCGCCGGGCTGCTGGCGGACCTTGCGCAGGGCGACTCGTACGCCGGCAGCACGGTCGTCGTCACCGTCACCGGACACGGCCTCAAGGACACCGTGACTGCGCTCGAGGGGTTCGGCCCGCTGGTCGAGTCGGTCGTCGACGCCGACGTGACCGCGGCCGCCGAGGCCGCCGGGTTGCGCTGATGGTGCGAGTCTCGGTCCCGGCGACCTCGGCCAACCTGGGTCCGGGTTTCGACTCGCTGGGCCTGGCCCTCGACCTGCGCGACGACCTGGAAAGCGAGCTGGCCGGCTCCGGCCTCGTTGTCGAGGTCACCGGCGCCGGTGCCGGCGTCGTACCGCTGAACGAGGACCACCTCGTGGTGCGTGCGATGCGCCGGGCGTTCGACGCCCTCGGCGGACAGCCGACAGGGCTGCGGCTCACCTGTCGCAACTCGATCCCGCACGCCCGCGGCCTGGGGTCGTCCTCGGCGGCCATCGTCGGCGGGCTGGTGCTGGCTCGAGCGCTGGTCGACGACGGCCCGTCGGCGCTCGACGACGCGGCGCTGCTCGAGCTCGCCATCGAGATGGAGGGGCACCCCGACAACGTCGCTCCGGCCCTGCGCGGCGGCTTCGTCATCTCGGGTCGCGACGACCGCGGCGAGTGCTACGCAGTCGATTCGCCGGTGGACTCCCGCGTCAGCGGCGCGTTGTTCGTGCCGCCAGAGCCGCTGTCGACCGAGGTCGCGCGCGGGCTCCTGCCCGAGCAGGTCCCGCACGTCGATGCCGCCGCGGACGCCGGGAAGGCGGCGCTGCTCGTGGCGGCGCTCGGCAGCCGCCCTGACCAGCTCTGGCGGGCCACCCGTGACTACCTCCACCAGGACTACCGGCGCCCGGCGATGTCGGCGTCGCTGGACCTGGTGGACCGGCTGCGCGCCGATGGCCTTGCTGCCGTGGTCTCGGGAGCCGGGCCGACCGTGCTCGTCCTGGTCGTCGACGGCGTCGACCTCGCGTCGTACTGCCCCGACGGCTGGGCGCACCTCCGGCTCGCGGTCGACAACTACGGCGCCGTGGTCGGGTAGGGAGTCGCGTCCTAGCATCCTCGGCTGTTTGGTACATTCGTGGTGCGCCGGTTCTCGGCGCGGCACCGCATCTGAGGTGCTTTTCAACCTCTTCCACCCAGCGCTGACCCCTGCGTTCGCACCCATTGGTCGGGCAGAGCGTGTTCGCGCAGTGAAGGAAACAAGTGACCGACACCCAGGACACCACCACCACCGACGCGCCCGTTGCCAAGGCGGCGAAGAAGCGCGGCGGTATCAACACGATGCTGCTGGCAGACCTCAAGTCGCTGGCCGGCGGCCTCGGCATCTCGGGCGCCAGCTCGATGAAGAAGGCCCAGCTCGTCGACGCCATCAAGGCGCACCAGGCCAGCCAGTCCAGCGGCCGACGATCGGCCCGCCAGGACGAGCCGCAGCAGGAGCGTCAGCAGGACAGCGAGCCGCAGCAGGAGCGCCAGCAGGACAGCGAGCCGCAGCAGGAGCGTCAGCCGCGCCAGCGGAGCCGCAAGCGCGAGGAACGCACGACGGACGACAAGACGTCCGACGACAAGCCGTCCGAGGACAAGCCGTCCAACGACGGGTCCGACGAAGACCGCTCCACGGGCAACCAGAGCCAGAGCCGTCAGCAGAGCCAGCAGCGGAGCCAGAACCGCCAGGGCGGCCAGGGCGGCAACCAGGGCAACCAGCAGCGCAACCAGAACCAGCAGGCCAAGCAGAACCAGGACCGTCAGGCCCAGCAGGACCGGCAGGACGAGCAGAACGACGCCGACCAGCAGGATGACGACGGCGAGGGCGGCCGCCGCAACCGTCGCCGCCGGGGGCGCGATCGTGACCGCACCCGCGCCGGCGGGCGCAACGAGCCTGACACCACGATCCTCGAGGACGACGTCCTGGTGCCCGCGGCCGGCATTCTCGACGTACTCGACAACTACGCGTTCGTCCGTACCAGCGGCTACCTCGCCGGCGCCGACGACGTGTACCTGTCGCTCTCCATGGTCAGGAAGTACGCCCTACGGCGCGGCGACGCCATCGTCGGCCAGGTGCGCCAGCCCCGCGAGGGCGAGCGCAAGGAGAAGTTCAACCCGATGGTGCGCATCGACAGCGTCAACGGCGCCGACCCCGAGTCGGCCAAGAGCCGGGTCGAGTTCACCCACCTGACGCCGGTCCACCCGCAGCGGCGGCTGCGCCTCGAGACCAGCCCGGACAACGTGGTCGGGCGGGTCATCGACATCGTCACGCCGGTCGGCAAGGGTCAGCGCGGCCTCATCGTGGCGCCCGCCCAGGCGGGCAAGTCGACGATCCTGCAGGCGGTCGCCACGTCGATCACCACCAACAACCCCGAGTGCCACTTGATGGTGGTCCTGGTCGACGCGCGGCCCGAGGAGGTCACCGACTTCGAGCGCGCGGTCAAGGGCGAGGTGATCGCGTCGACGTTCGACCAGGCCCCGGCCGACCACACCACCGTTGCCGAGCTCGCCGTCGAGCGGGCCAAGCGGCTGGTCGAGCTCGGCCACGACGTGGTCGTGCTGGTCGACGGGCTGTCCCGTCTGGGCCGCGCCTACAACGTCGCCGGCCCGACGTCCGGCCGCACGCTGGCGGCCGGCGTCGACGCGTCCGCGCTCACGGCGACCAAGCGGCTCTTCGGCGCCGCCCGCAGCCTCGAGGACGGCGGCTCACTCACTGTGCTCGCCACCACCCTCGTGGACACGGGCTCCACGGTCGACGAGCTGCTGGTCGAGGAGCTGATCGGCACCGAGAACCTCGTGCTGCGGCTGGACGGGGACCTGGCCGACGAACGAGTCTTCCCGGCGGTCGATCTCGTCCAGTCCGGCACCCGGCATGAGGCCGAGCTGGTCGGCGAGCAGGAGCACGCGGTCCTCGAGAAGCTGCGCCGCGGGCTGACGGCCGAGCGAGGCGCGGGGCTGCAAGGGCTGCTTGACCGGCTGCGCAAGACCCAGACCAACTACGAGCTGTTGAGCGCTGCGCAGCGCTCGTCGTAGGCTCGGGGCCGCGCTCGGCCGGGCGGCGTTCCCGCTTGGATCCGGCCTTTTTTCGCGTTCTGCCACACGGAGCGCGTCGCTGTTTGATACTCGGGTCAGATAAGTGCGGGGAAGGACGGGCCAAGTGGCGCTCATCGTAGTTGCCGACGACGACGTGGACATCCGCGATCTCGTCGAGTTCAAGCTCGCGACGCTCGGGCACCAGATCGTCACCGTGGCCGACGGCAGTTCCGCCGTCGATGCCTGCCGCACCTCGCGTCCGGACCTTGCGGTCCTCGACGTGATGATGCCGGGCCTGACCGGTCTCGAGGCCGTCCGCCAGATCCGGAACAACCCCGCGCTCAAGGACATCCCGGTGATCCTGCTGACTGCGCGTGCGCAGCAGTCCGACGTGCAGACCGGCTACGACTCCGGCGCCGACGACTACATCACCAAGCCGTTCTCGCCCAAGGACCTGGCGTCCCGGGTCGAGGCGCTGCTCAGCCGCGCTGGCTGAGTCGCCGCGCCTTCGACGACCAGTTTCACCGGGTACCCGGTGAAACTGGCCCTACTGTCATGGAGTTCCGTCCGGGCAGGGGCAGTTTCTTCGGGTACCCGGTGAAACTCGTGGTCCGTGGGGCAGGTGTGACGTCGGCCCGGAATGTGACTGGCCGCGCCGGCGTTGACTACTCTGTACCGCTGGCTCCGGTTCACGTCTCGCCCGTTGGGGCGATGGCGACCCGGGGCGCGAGAGAGGAAACCATGAAGGCTGACATCCACCCCGACTACGTGGACACCGAGGTCACCTGTACCTGCGGAAACACGTTCACCACGCGCAGCACGGCCAAGAACGGCGTGCTCCACGCCGACGTGTGCTCCAACTGCCACCCGTTCTACACCGGCAAGCAGAAGATCCTGGACACCGGCGGCCGTGTGGCCCGGTTCGAGGCCCGCTATGCCAAGAAGGCGACGGAGAAGAAGGCCGCCGAGACGGCCGACGCCGACAACTAGCTTCCCTGCAGCGCCGACCCGTGCCCTCGTGGGCGTGGGTCGGCGCTTGCGATTTCGAGATGGTGGCCGGTACGACGCGAGGAGGGTGCGGTGTTCGAGAACGTCGACAGCATGGCTCGCGAGCACGAGGAGCTCGAGCGCCAGCTGGGTGCGTCCGAGACCCACGCCGACGCCCGGCTCGCCAAGCGGCTCAACCAGCGCTACGCCCACCTGAGCCGGGTCCTCACCACCAAGAAGGAGTGGGACGACCTCGGGGGTGACCTCGAGGCCGCCCGTGAGCTCGCGACCGAGGATCCGACGTTCGCCGACGAGGTCGAGGCGCTGTCGGCGCGACGACACGCGGCCGAGGAGAGGCTGCGGTTCCTGCTGGTCCCGCGCGACCCGACCGACGACAAGGACGCGATCCTCGAGGTGAAGTCCGGCGAGGGCGGGGAGGAGTCCGCGCTGTTCGCCGGCGACCTGCTCCGCATGTACTCCCGGTACGCCGAGCAGCGGGGCTGGAAGGTCGAGGTGCTCGACGCGGCCGAGTCGGACCTCGGCGGCTACAAGTCGGTCACCCTCGCGGTGAAGGCGAAGGGAACCCCCGAGCCGGGCGAGGCGCCGTTCGGGCTGCTGAAGTTCGAGGGCGGTGTGCACCGCGTCCAGCGAGTGCCTGTCACCGAGTCGCAGGGCCGCGTGCACACCAGCGCGGCCGGCGTCCTGGTGCTGCCCGAGGCCGAGCAGGTCGACGTGACGCTCGACGAGAACGACCTGCGGATCGACGTCTTCCGCAGCAGCGGCCCGGGCGGGCAGAGCGTCAACACCACCGACTCCGCGGTCCGCATCACCCACGTCCCCACCGGGATCGTGGTGAGCTGCCAGAACGAGAAGAGCCAGCTCCAGAACAAGGAGCAGGCGCTACGGATCCTGCGCGCCCGACTGTTGGCCGCCGCGCAGGAGGAGGCCGACGCCGCGGCGAGCGACGCCCGACGCAGCCAGGTCCGCACCGTCGACCGCTCCGAGCGGATCCGGACCTACAACTTCCCGGAGAACCGGATCTCCGACCACCGCACCGGCTACAAGGCCTACAACCTCGACCAGGTCCTCAACGGCGACCTCCAGCCGGTCCTCGACTCCTGTGTCGCGATGGACCTCGCCGACCGCCTGGCCGCACTCGACACGTGAATCCTCGCCAGCTCCTGCCCACGGCCGAGGAGACCCTGCGCGAGGCCGGCGTGCCCAGCCCCGAGCACGATGCCGCCGAGCTGCTCGCCCATGTCCTCCGCACCGACCGGTCCCGACTGCCGCTGGTCGACGAGGTGCCGGCCGCCGCGGTGGGGGAGTACGACGCACTCGTGGCCCGGCGCGCTGCCCGCGAGCCGCTGCAGCACCTGACGGGGCGTGCCTGGTTTCGCCACGTCGAGCTCGCCGTCGGTCCGGGCGTGTTCGTGCCTCGGCCCGAGACCGAGCTGCTCGCCGGCTGGGCCGTCGAGGCAGCCTCCCGTCTCGAGGCGCCGCTCGTGGTCGACCTCTGCACAGGCTCCGGCGCGATCGCCAAGGCGGTCGCGCACGAAGTGCCGCAGGCCCGGGTGCACGCCGTGGAGCTCGACGAGCCGGCGTACCGCTGGGCCCAGCGGAACCTCGCCGAT
>CAWGTG010000010.1:0-235725 GCA_963825455.1 uncultured Actinomycetota bacterium | reverse complement strand
GGGCCGGCACCTGCGAGCGCACGCCAAGCTCGCGATGAGCGTCGGCGTGCCCGAGGACCGCATCCTCGTGGTGCGGGACGGCGCGGTGGTCGACCTGGGCGACGGCAAGGCGTCCGTGGTCGGCCGGGTCTCCGCCGGCTTCACCTACGTCGACGGCGGTGGCGTCGGTGACGTGGGGGAGGAGAGCCTGCGCGACCGGCTCATCCTCGGCGACGAGGGGTTCATCTCCGCCGTGGTCGTGGTCGACTCGCGCTCGGGGACGGTGGTCGCCGGTCCGGAGATCTCGGCCCGCGGGTTCGCGGACGAGGATGCTCCTCTCGACGACATCCGGCAGCGGGTGGCCGACGACATCGCGAACTCGCCGCACTCGCAGCCCGTCGACCCCGACGAGCTGCGCCGGATCATCCGCCGCTCCATCGGCTCGCAGGTCAACCGCGTGCACCGGCGCCGGCCGATGATCCTCGTCTACGTGGTGGAGACGTAGTTCTACCCCCGCGAGCTTCGGCCCCCAGTCCGTGGCGACGCTCGCTGGCGCTCGCAGGCGCTGTCGCTCGCTGCGCTCGCTCGGCGCAGTCGCCACGGCCCGGAGGCCGATCGCGGGGCGCGCTCGCTGCGCGAGCGAAGACCGGGTCGCTGCGCTCCCTCCGCTCCCATTGCGTGAGGCCCCGGGCCTCGGCGCAGTCGCCACGGCCCGGAGGCCGATCGCGGGGCGCGCTCGCTGCGCGAGCGAAGACCGGGTCGCTGCGCTCCCTCCGCTCCCATTGCGTGAGGCCCCGGGCCTCGGCGCAGTCGCCACGGCCCGGAGGCCGATCCGCCGGGGCCTCGCGCGCTCGCTGCGCGAGCGAAGACCGGGTCGCTGCGCTCCCTCCGCTCCCATTGCGTGAGGCCCCGGGCCTCGGCGCAGTCGCCACGGCCCGGAGGCCGATCGCGGGGGGCGCTCGCTGCGCGAGCGAAGACCGGGTCGCTGCGCTCCCTCCGCTCCCATTGCGTGAGGCCCCGGGCCTCGGCGCAGTCGCCACGGCCCGGAGGCCGATCGCGGGGGGCGCTCGCTGCGCGAGCGAAGACCGGGTCGCTGCGCTCCCTCCGCAATCGCCGCGCTCCCTCCCTCTCCTATCGCCCGAGGCGCGGGTGGCGGGCGTCGACAAGCGGACGGCAAGGCGAAACCCTCTCGGCGGCCTGACCGCCGGGGTGAGAACGTTGCCCCATGGAGCTCCCCGAGGCGGTCCGAGCGCGGCTGGTGTCGCTGGTCGCGGCCAGCCTCGCCGACGTCTCGCCGCTGCCGGCCGCGCTCAAGCAGGTCGCCGGCTTCGCGCCCGCCCGCCGGGCCCGGCTCGGTGCGGCGGCGATCATGTCCGAGCTCGAGCGTGACGACGAGCTGCGGCAGCGGGTCGCCGTCCAGGTGCGGGTCCGGGCCACCGAAGACGCCGGAGACGTGGCCGCAGTGGCCTGGCTGGAGCGCTCCGAGGGCTGGCAGGACGCCGTACGCCGCGTGCCCGACCGGTCCGCACAGCAGAACAACGGCGGTCAGCAGGAGCAGCGGCTCCGCGAGCGCGCCGAGGAGGCCGACCGGACGCTGCGCGAGGTACGGCGCAGCCACAAGGCGGCGCTGGACGCACTGAAGGCCGAGGTGTCCACCCTGCGGCGCACGCTCGGTGAGACCCGTACCAAGGAGCGCGCCGCCCGTGAGGAGGCCGAGGCGGCCCGAGGCAGCGCCGAGGAGACCGCGGCCCGGCTGGACCGTGAGCTCCGCCAGCTCCGAGCACAGGTCGCCAAGCTCGAGGAGCAGGCCGGCGACCTGCGCCGCCAGACGCGCACCGACCGGGACGAGGTGACGGTCCGCGCCAGGCTGCTGCTCGAGACCATCAACGACGCTGCGGTCGGGCTCCGTCGCGAGCTCGGGTTGCCGAACGTGTCGGGCAACCCGGGCGACCGGGTCGAAGCGCCGCTCGCCGACGAGGGCACCCGGGAGCCGACGTCGACGGGCTCGATGGCACCGAGCAGCCCGGCGCTGCTCGAGCAGTACCTCGTGCTGCCCCGGTCCCGCCTGATCATCGACGGCTACAACGTCACCAAGACGACCTGGCCGACCCTGAGCCTCGAGGCGCAACGTGTCCGGCTCCTGGCGCTGCTCTCTGCACTGGTCGCCCGCACCAGCGCCGAGACCACGGTGGTCTTCGACGCGGCGGCGTCGGAGACCCGCCCGGTCGTGGCCTCACCGCGAGGGGTCAAGGTACTCTTCAGCCCGGTCGGAGTCATCGCCGACGACGTCATCCGCGAGCTGGTCGCAGCCGAGCCCGCCGGGCGGGTGGTGGTGGTCGTCACCGAGGACCGCGAGCTCGCCGACGACGTACGCCGCGACGGGGCTCGCGTCGTCGCTCCAGGGGCCCTGACCCGCTCTCCGTGAGCCTCTGGGGGCCGACTGTCGGTGGTCGCTGGCACCGTTCTCCACATGACGACGCGAATCGACTGCGACACCTGCGTGGTGCGCGGGCTGGCCTGCCACGACTGTGTGGTGACAGTCCTCCTGGGGCCACCCCCCGAGCTGACCATCGACGACGACGAGCGGCGGGCCCTCGACGTCCTCGCCGAGGGCGGCCTGGTGCCCCCGCTGCGGCTGGTGCGGCCGGTGGCCGGTCCCGAGGTCGAGTCTGCGTGAGTCCTGTGACTGGTGTGACCTGTGGGACAGGGGAGGCTGCACTGACCCTGATTGCGTGAAAAACCGGTGGACATGAACGGTTGAGGTTTGGACGACCCGCGGTAAAACCCACTACGGTGCTTTTCCAGGTGCTCGTGGAAGTGGTCCACCAGGTCCGCGCGAGTGCTGCGTCGAGCTTCGGGTCGTCTTCGGGCGGCTTGGGGGCCGGGGAACCACACGCTGTCGATGGGGAGACAGCACCTGGGGTGAATCTCCAGCGAGGGCGCCACAGGGTCGAAAGGCCCAGGGCGAGGGAGCTGGTGTAGGGCAAGTCGTGCCCGAACCCGTCAGCTCACCCGGTAGGCGTACGACATCCAAGGAGACCTCCCGCCTCGTGTTCCACGGACGGAAGCGACTGGCCACCGCCCTCTCGGCACTGGCGCTGGCCGCGACAGTCGGCATGGTCGGGCTCGTTCCCTCGCAGCCGGCCCAGGCTGAGCCCGACATCGACGACGTGCAGGCACGTGTCGACACCCTCTTCCATGAGGCCGAGCAGGCCTCCGAGCGGCTGAACGACGCCAAGCTCGAGCTGGCCGAGCTGCGCGGCGACATGGTCTCGCTCCAGGCCGACCAGGATCGCCAGGACACCAAGCTGGAGTCGGCCCGCGAGGACCTCCAGGACTCGATCATCAGCCAGTACGAAGGCCAGAACCTCTCCGCGGTCGGCGTGGTCGCCAACACCGACGACGCCAACTCCTTCGTCTCCAACCTCTCGACGATGTCGGCCTACAACGAGCTGCAGGCGCAGCTCTTCGACTCCTTCTCCACCGAGGCCAAGGCGCTCGACATCCGCCAGAAGGCGACCACCCAGCGCGCTGCGGAGATCCGGAAGAAGCAGGATCAGCTCGCCGCCGAGAAGAAGACGATCGACACCAAGCTGGCGGCGGCCAAGGATCTGCTCGAGGAGCTCAAGGCCGAGGAGCGCGAGGCGCTGCTGAGCCGGGGTTCGGTCGAGATGCCCTCCGGCGTCGACGCCTCGGGCCGTGCGGCGATCGCGATCCGCTACGCCATGGCCCAGGTCGGCAAGTCCTACGTCTACGGCGCGGCCGGCCCCAACTCCTTCGACTGCTCCGGCCTGATGATGATGGCCTGGGCGCAGGCGGGCATCTCGCTGCCGCACTCGTCCGGCGCCCAGTACGGCGTCGGCCGACACGTCGCCTCGGGCGATCTCCAGCCCGGCGACCTGGTCTTCTACTACTCGCCGATCAGCCACGTCGCGATGTACATCGGCAACGGCCTGATCGTCGAGGCGGCCAACCCCGGTGCGGGCATCCGCGTGGCCGGCGTCTTCTCGATGCCCTACGTCGGCGCGACCCGGCTCATCTGACCCCCTGACAGACTCGCTGCATGCCGGGTCGCCGTCCGTGGGTGCTCACGGGCGCCCTGACGGCCCTGGTCGTCGTGGTCGCACTCGTGACCTACCTGCTGGTCCGGTCCGAGCCGTACGTCGCACCGCCGCCCAGCGGTAGCGCGCCGCAGCCCGACCCGACCGGCGCCGCGCACGCGCTGCAGGAGCTCGAGGACGCGATCAGCTCGGGTGACCCTGCCTCGGCGGAGGAGCTGGCCCCGGACGGCGACCAGCGTGCCCGCGATCTGCTCGCGTCCGTGGTCGGCAACGCGGACGCGCTTCACGTCGCGGAGTTCAGCGCCCGCTACGTCGACGACGTCGGCGCCGTGGACCCGGCCGGGCGGTGGCAGGCCGCCGTGGACCTCACCTGGCGGTTCGACGGGTTCGACCAGGCGCTCGCGCACGAGGAGGTGCTGGTCGGCTTCGCAGGCGAGCGCGGCGACATGGTCGGCATCACCTCGCTCGGCGGCGGAGACCGGCGTACGCCACTCTGGCTGAGCGGCCCGGTCGAGGTCCGCCGGTCCGCCGACACGCTGGTGCTCGCCACGACCTCGGCCGAGGCGGACCTCGTCGCCGGCCGCGCCGAGGCCGCGGTGCCGGTCGTGCGCGACGTGCTGCCCGACTGGGACGGGAAGCTGGTGGTGGAGGTGCCTGGGTCCGAGGAGGCCCTCGATGCCGCGCTGGGGGCCGAGCCGGGCAGCTACGCCGACATCGCGGCCGTCACCGCGTCGGTGGACGGCACGATCACTCCCGACTCCGAGGTGCACGTCTTCGTCAACCCGGACGTCTACGACGGCCTCGAGCCCGTCGGCGGCCAGGTCGTGATCAGCCATGAGGCGACCCACCTCGCCACCGGCGCGCCGCTCACCAGCGGTGTGCCGCTGTGGCTGCTCGAGGGATTCGCCGACTACGTCGCGCTGCACGCTGTCGACCTGCCGATCACGACGACGGCCGGCCAGATCATCCAGCAGGTCCGCGTGGACGGGGCCCCGGACCACCTGCCCGGCCAGCCCGAGTTCGACCGCGCCGACGCACACCTCGGTGCGGCGTACGAGAGCGCCTGGGTGGCCTGCCTGGTGCTCGCCGACGCGGGCGGCCGGGACGCGCTGGTGCGGCTCTATGAACAGGTCTCGCGAGGCCGCGACCTCGAGGGGCGGCTGCGCCAGCTGTTCGGCCTCACCGAGGCCGAGCTGACCGCGCGGTGGCGGCAGCAGCTCCAGGAGCTGGCTGCCCAGTCGACCGACGGCACGTAACCATACGGCTGCCAGACTGACGCTCGTGCAGGCAAGACGCATCGCCGCGGTGGTGGCGGTCGTCGGGGCCCTCGCGTTCGTGGTGATCGCTGTGCTGCTGGTCCCGTGGGACCCGATCCCCGGAGGACCGCTGCACCCGAAGTCGGCGTCCTCGGTGTTCACGGCCGACCAGATCCAGCGCGCCGAGGACTACTCGGGGACCCAGCGGTTCATCAGCTGGGCGTCGCTGGCGGTCTCGCTGGCTGTGGCGTGCGTGCTGGGGTTCAGCCGGATCGGCTCCCGGTTCGTGGACCGGGTGCGCGGTCCCTGGTGGTGGCGGGTCGTGGTCGCGGTGATCGCCCTCGCCGTGGTCGGCCGGCTCGCGACCCTGCCGTTCTCGATCGTGCTGCGGCACCGGGCGCTCGAGTACGGCCTGACGCACCAGGCCTGGGCTGCGTACGCCGTGGATCTGGCCAAGGGCCTCGCCGTGGCGGTGGTGGCCACCTCGATCGCGATGGTGGTGCTCGTCGGCGTCGCCCGTCGGTGGCCGCGGGCCTGGCCCGCCGCCGCCGGCCTGCTCCTGGCCGGGCTGGTGATGCTCGGCTCGTTCGTCTACCCGCTGCTGGTCGAGCCCCTGTTCAACCACTTCGAACCGCTGGAGGACGGACCGCTCCGCACCCAGGTCCTCGCGTTGGCCGACGAGGAGGGCGTGCGGGTGGACGACGTGCTGGTGGCCGACGCGTCGCGACGGACGACCACGCTGAACGCCTACGTCTCCGGCTTCGGGTCGTCACGACGGGTGGTCGTCTACGACAACCTCGTCGACGGGCAGTCGGGGGTCGACGACCGCGAGATCCTCTCCGTCGTCGCCCACGAGCTGGGACATGCGCGCCACGACGACGTGCTCACCGGCTCGCTGCTGGGCGCGGCCGGCGCCCTGTTCGGCGTCGGGCTGCTGGGACTGCTGGTCGGGGGACAGGGGCGCGGCCCGGCCGACCCGCGCCAGGTGCCTCGGGTGCTGGCGCTGATGGCGATCGCGACGCTGCTCGCCAGCCCGGTGGAGAACGGCATCAGCCGGCGCATCGAGACCCGGGCGGACGTGGCCTCGCTGCGGGCGACGCACGACCCGGAGGCGTTCGCCGAGGTGCAGAAGCAGCTGGCGCTCACCTCGCTGGCCGACCCGACGCCGTACGCCTGGTCGCAGTTCTGGTTCGGGAGCCACCCCACGACGCTGCAGCGGATCGCCCTCGCCGAGCGGTTCGCCGGCTGACGGACGCCAAATGCAGTCACCCCCCAGGAGCAACTGCTCCCGAGGGGTGAAGGGGTCGGTGCGCTGGCACCTGTCTACGGACAGGACCCGACGCTCTGCTGCTCGTAGATGTCCGAGCAACTTCCGTGGAAGAGGCCGCGCGCGCCACCGCCGAAGGCGAAGACGATCACGACGATCAGAGCTGCGATGCCAGCGATCAGTAGGCCGTACTCGACGGCCGACGCGCCGCGTTCGCTGCGTCCGCCGCGTTCGCCGCGTTCGCTGAGGTGACGGAGCTCAAGCATGGGCTCACCTAACCGGTTGGACCGACAAAACTGGGAAGGGGCGCCGCAGCGTGTGCCACGACGCCCCCCCATCAAGATGCTGCGATCAGCAGCCGCCGCCGGAGCCGCCGCTGGAGATCGAGTTGCAGGTGTCCTCGAAGATGGCACGGAGGTTGTCACCGAACGCGAAGACGACCACGACGATGAGCGCCGCGATGCCGGCGATGAGCAGGCCGTACTCGACGGCGGAGGCGCCGCGCTCGTCCATCTTGGCAGCGCGAGCGTTCAGCATAATGCGGAGGTAGTCAAGCATTGGTGTTTCTCCTTCAGAGTGGGTCCCACGAGACGGAGCGGGGATGCCCCGGTGAGATCCATCTTGGAGACTGCGTCAGGCGTTCGGAGCAGAATCCGCGAGGTCCAGCCGAGTGACCGTTGGCATAGCCCGTTCGGGCTATGCGTTGACGCCCCGGTTGCCGGTGCACAGGGTGGTGCAAAAGCCCTACTCGCGCCTGAAACAGGCGCCTGAGCAGGGATTTCGCGGTTCGGACGCCGCCGCGAGCGGTCTGGGCCAGACGGGGGGTCAGGAGTCGACGGGCCGGACGCTGGAGAGCAGCCCGATCCGCATCGCGGTGACGAGCGCCTGGGCGCGGTTCGAGGCACCGAGCTTCTGGTAGATGCGGGCGATGTGCGACTTGGCCGTCGACTCGCTCAGATAGAGCTTCTCGCCGATGGCCGAGGCACCCAGGCCGTCGGCCAGGAGCAGCAGCACCTCGTGCTCACGGTCGGAGAGCCGGGTCGACTCGGCGGCGCTGCGGCGCATCATCGCGCCGACCAGTCCGGTGCAGACGAAGGAGCGGGGGGAGACGGCGGCGTGCCGCGCGGCCCGGATGACCTCGCCCGAGGGGGCGTCCTTGCCCACGAAGCCGGAGGCGCCGGCCTGCATGGCGGCGAAGATCTGGTCGTCGCCCGAGTGCATCGTGAGCACCACCAGCCCGGTGGTGTTGCTGACCTTGCGGATCGAGCGGACGATGTCGAGGCCGGTGCCGTCCTGCAGCTGGAGGTCCGCGACGACGACGTCGGGCCGGAGCTCGTCGTACATCTTGAGCGCCTCGACGACCGAGCCGGCCTGGGCGACGATCGTCATGTCCTCTTCGAGGTCGAAGACGCCGGCGAGGCCGCTGCGGATGAGCTCGTGGTCGTCGACGAGGAGGACCGTGGTGGGGGTCGCGGTCATGCGGTGACCTTTTCGTGGATGGCGTCCGGAGCGGTGGACTCGGACGCGGGGCTTCCGGGAAGCCGGACGGTGACCGAGAGGCCCCCGGATGCCGTCTCCCCGATTTCGAGCGTTGCGTTGATGAGCAGCGCACGTTCTTTCATGATGTGCAGGCCGTGCGAGGTGGACCGGGCCGTCTGGAGGCCCCGGCCGTTGTCGGAGACCGTGATGAGGGCCTCCGGCGCGTGCACGACGCAGTGGACGTGGATCGCGGAGGCCTGTGCGTGCCGCACGGCGTTGTTCATCGCCTCCTGGGCGATGCGGAACAGCTCGCCCTCCACCTCGGGCCGGAGCCGCTGGGTGTGCTCGTCGAGGGTGACGTGGATCGGCACGCCGGACACCTCGGAGAGGTTGCGGGCGATCGAGCCGATGGCGGTGCCGAGGCTCTCGCTCTGGCCGACGCTGGTGCGCAGTGTGACCACGGAACGGCGGATCTCCGCGACCACGGCCGAGATCCGGTCGCGCAGCATGTCGATCCGCTCGGCCTGGTCAGGCGAGGTGACGCCGACACGGAGCGTGTCGACGAGGTAGCCGAGCGACGCGATGTCCTGGGCGACGCCGTCGTGCATCTCGCGAGACAGGCGGCGCCGCTCCTCGGCGGTCGCCGCGTCGCGGAAGGCCGAGAACAGGAGGGCGGTGTCGAGGTGCACGGCGCTCGGACCGAGCCGGCGCATCAGCTTGCGGATCCGGTCCTCGACCCCGATCCGGGCCGGGTCGACCCGGCCCGACAGCACCCCCGCGACGATCGCGGTGGTGCCGGCCTCGGTGTTGAGCGGGAACGCGAAGACGTGGTCGTGCAGCACCGGTAGTCCGACGGCCCAGGCCTCGACGGCGATGTCCTCGCACTCGTTGATGTTGACCGCCGCGCCCATGGCCTTGGTGACGAGGGGGGTGAGCGTGTCGCCCCGCGGCACGCTGATCACCAGCGCCGAGCAGGGCAGGTCGTCGCGGACCGCGCTGAGGATCGCCCCGCCGAGCGCGACCGGGTCGAGACCGTTGTCGAGGCCGCCGGAGATGTCGATCAGCTGCCGGATCAGCCCCTGCGCGTAGTGGTACGGCGCGAGCGGGTCCGGCTTCTCGTTGAGCGCCGAGTGCAGGAAGGTGCCGACCAGGCCGAGGCCGAGGCCGGTCATGCTCCAGCTGAACGCGCCGAATCCCTGAGCTGTGCTGAGTCCGTCGAAGGACACGAACGAGACGACGACGACCGCGGTGAGCTGGGCCGACAGGCCGAGGGCGACGCCCTGCAGCGAGCGGTAGAGGCCGGCGGTGAACGGGGGTACGGCGAGCGCGCCGAGGACAGCGAGCGAGCTGTGGATGGTGAAGCCACAGATCGCGCCGACCATCGCGGCCTCGACAGTGATGACGACCATGACCGGCAGCCGCTGCCGCCAGTCGGCGAGGGTGCTCAGCGCCCAGACGCCGCCGATCGAGATCAGCGACACGAGGGCTGCGGTGTCCTGCGCCCACAGCACAGGGCCGAGCAGCGCGACCAGGACGAATGCCCGTGCCGCCGCGCTCAGCCTGACGTGCTGACGTTCGCGAACCCTCATGTCTTGCTCACTTGTTGAAGCTGTCCATGATGCTCAGCACGGCTGGTCCCATGACCGCGATGAACAGGGTAGGAAGGATGCAGAAGATCAGCGGGATGGTGATCTTCACGGGAACCTGCTGGGCCTTCTCCTCGGCCCGCTGACGACGCTTGACCCGCATTTCAGCGGACTGTACTCGCAGAACCTGCGCCACGGGGATACCGAAGGAGTCGGCCTGCACCATGGCGCCGACGAAGGTGCGCAGGTCGCCGACGCTGGTGCGTTCGCCCATCGCACGCAGTGCGTCTGCGCGTCCCTGGCCGATCTGCATCTCCCGCATGACCCGGGACAGCTCCTCGGCCAGCGGGCCTTCGGTGTTGCGGGCCACCTGCTGCAGGGCCGCGTCGAAGCCGAGTCCGGACTCCACGCTGATCGTGAGCAGGTCGATCGCGTCGGGGAGGTCGCGCTGCAGCCGCTCCGCGCGCTCGTGCGACTTCTGGTAGAGGTACAGGTTCGGTGCGAAGAAGCCCACGACGACCGCCAGGACGACGACGACCACCCTGACGGAGGGTGACGTGAGCATCAGCTGGAACACCAAGCCGCCGACGAGGCCGGCCACGGCACCGATCACCTTGCCGGAGAGAACCCGGTCGACGGTCCAGCCGGCAGGGTTGCCGGCGAGGTCGAGCTTGCGGCGGATCCGCTCCGCGGTGTCGGCGCCGGAGACGCGGCGGCCGAGCCGTACCGCGCGGGCCTGCAACGGGGCGAGCACCCGCTCGCCGAACGACTTCTCCAGCTCGGCGTTGAGCTCCTTCGGCGCGTTGGTCATCGCCTCGAGCACCGCCAGCGAGCGGGTCACACCGCTCTGGGTGCTCGTGCTGAGCGCCGAGCCGATCAGGATGATCGCCAGGAAGACGAGGCCTATGCCGAGTACGAAGAGGATGGCCATCTCACACCTCCACCTTGACCAGACGGCTCATCCAGAACACACCGATGCCGAGGATGGTTGCCGCACCTGCCAACATCGCCCAGCCCAGAGGCTTCTGGAACATGACGATGACGTAGTCGTAGTTCGTCAACAGAAGGTAGACCATGAAGAGCGGCGGGAGGCCGCCCAACACCCACGCCGAGAGCTTGCCTTCCGCTGCCAGTGCAGCGACCTGACGACGCACGTACTCGCGCTCGCGCATCGTGGCCGCCACCGTGTCCAGGAGCTCGGCCAGGTTGCCGCCGACCTGCCGCTGGATCTTGATGGCCATGACGACCCATTCGAAGTCCTTGCTGTCGAACCGCTCTGCGACACCCTCCATGGCGTCCTCGAGGGAAACACCGAGTCGGGTCTCGACCAGCACGCGGCGGAACTCGGACGCGATCGGCTCCGCGCCCTCGCGGACGATCGTGTCGATCGACTGGGCCAGGGAGAGACCTGCGGCGAGCGAGCCGGACATGAGCTGCAGCGTGTCGGGCAGGCCCGAGTTGAACGCCTTGCGGCGCCGACCGCGTCGGAAACCGAGGTAGATCCACGGGCCGAACAGGCCGGCCACGATGAAGGCGAAACCGATGAGCAGGTTGCCGCCGCCCAGGAGCAGGCCGGTCAGGCCGGACAGGAAGAACAGTCCGCCGTGCACGAGCAGCCACTCGGAGGACTTGAGCTCGCTGCCCGCGCCCTGGAGCCGCGAGCTGATTCGCGCGTCGAGGTCCTTGTTGCGGCGCAGCACGTTCGCCGCCGTCTCCTTCGCCGAGGCGAAGGTGATGTCGGCGTCGAACAGCGGGCCGCCCTCGGCCGAGCTGCCACCTGCAGCCTGGATCTCGGTGTAGCGGGTGACCCGGTCGGCGGCGCTGAGGTGCGCCTGCTTGCGAGGCACCATGAGGAAAACGAGGAAGACCAGGCCCAGCGCCAGGGCTCCCGGGCCGGCGTAGAGCGCCCACGACGGGGGAGTCCACGAGCGGGCCCGGACGAGCTCGGCGGCGCCCGGCTCGACAGTGGTGAAGGCCTCGGCGCTGACCGAACCGGTCGACGTCGGCAGTGTGACCTTGATGGTGGCCTCGGTCTTGGAGAAGCCCGACGGCAGCTGAGCGGTGACCAGCACCTGGCGGGCCAGGATGTCGGCCTCTGCCGCGAAGGCGGCCTGCAGGGCTGCCGGGTCGGTGGAGATCACCTGGCCCTGGCCGGCGGTGGCGAGCTGCTGCAGCGCGTCGATGTCCGCGCGCGGACCCGAACGCTCGAGCGCGACCACGTCGGCCAGCACGCCTGCATCCTTGATCGCCGTGGTGGCGGTCTCGATGGGAGTCTTGCTGTTGTCGGCGCCGTCCGAGAGGACAAGGAGGCTGCGCTGCCCCTCCGTGCCGGCCAGATCGATGGCCTGGATCACGGCGTCGTAGAGCCGGGTCTTCTTCGTCAGCTCGAGGCCCTCGAGGACTGAGGTGGCGGCAGTACGGTCCGTGGTCGGTGTCAGCGCTGTGGTCACGCCGCTGTTGAACGCGACGATGCCGACCTCGACGTTGTCGGGGACCGTGGTGATGAACTCCCGCGCAGCGTTCTTGGCTGCCTCGAAACGATCGCCTTCCATCGACTTGCTCGCGTCGATGACCAGCACCGCCGTGCGTCGGACGTCGGTGTCGCTCTCCGCGGGCTCGGCCGTGGCGCTCGCCTTCTTGCCGTCGACGGTGACGGTGACGCCGTCGAGGTCCACGTCGGCGTCGGCCGGGACCGACACGAGGATCTGTACGGAGCCCGGCTTGGTCTCGACGTGCGCGATCGAGCCGTCGGCAGCCAGCGCCGCCGAAGGTGCGAGAGCAAGGCCGACCGCGGCCAGGCCGGCCAGGGCACGAGCCGCCGAGCGGGGAAGGGTGTTCATGCGCGCTCCGGGGCGAACAGCAGCGGGTCGACCGTGACGTTGGCGTAGGCCATCTTCTCGAGGAACTTCGGGCGGAGGCCGGTCGAGGCGAGCCGCCCCAGCGTCCGGCCCTCCGCGTCGAAGCCGCGGGTTCCGTCCCAGAGGAAGATGTCCTGCAGGGTGATCACGTCACCCTCCATCTTCTCGACCTCGGTGACGTGCGTGATGCGCCTCGAGCCGTCCTTGAACCGGGTCTGGTGCACGATCAGGTCGACCGCCGAGGCGACCTGCTCGCGGATGGCCCGCATCGGCAGGTCCATGCCGGCCATGAGCACCATCGTCTCCATGCGGGCGAGCGTGTCGCGCGGACCGTTCGAGTGCAGCGTGCAGATGGAGCCGTCGTGACCGGTGTTCATCGCCTGCAGCATGTCGAGTGCGGAGGCGTCGCGAACCTCACCGACGATGATGCGGTCGGGGCGCATGCGCAGGCTGTTCTTGACCAGGTCGCGGATCGTGACCGCGCCCTTGCCCTCGATGTTGGACGGGCGGGACTCGAGGCGTACGACATGCTCCTGCTTGAGCTGGAGCTCCGCAGCGTCCTCGATCGTGACGATCCGCTCGTCGTGCGGGATGAACGACGACAGCACGTTGAGCGTCGTCGTCTTTCCGGCGCCGGTGCTGCCGGACACGATGATGTTGAGCCGGCCGCGGACGCAGGCGTCGAGGAACTCGGCCGTCTTCGCGCTGAGCGAGCCGAACTCGATGAGGTTGGACACGGTGAGCGGGTCGGCGGCGAACTTACGGATGGTCAGCACCGAGCCGTCCACGGCGAGCGGCGGCACGACGGCGTTCACACGGCTGCCGTCGGGGAGGCGGGCGTCCACCATCGGGCTCGACTCGTCGACGCGGCGGCCGATCCGCGACACGATCTTGTCGATCGTCCGGCGCAGGTGGGCCTCGTCGGTGAAGTGTGCGTCGGCCGGAATCAGCTTGCCCGACTTCTCCAGCCAGACGCTACTGTGGCCGTTGACCATGACCTCGGAGACGTCCGGGTCGCGCAGGTACGGCTCGATCGGGCCGTACCCCAGGATGTCGTCGCTGATCTCCTGCGTGACGCGGGTCCGGTCGCTGCTGCTGAGGGGCCGGTCCTGAGAGCCCAGCACGTCGGCGAGGACCTTGCGGACCTCGGAGTCGAGCTCGTTCTGGTCCATGTCGGAGTCGTAGAGATGCGGACCCATCTGCTGCAGCAGCTGGACGTGGACGCTGCTCTTCAGCTCCTCGATCCGGTCCGACTTCGCGGTGCTCACGAAGCCCCGCCGGATCGCCGGCTCCGGGGCAGCGGTCGACGACCGGGGTACGGAGCCGGGCTGGGTCGAGCCACCGGTGCTCGCGCCCACGGCTGCCGGCAGGTCGGCGCGGCGCTTGCCCCCGGCGGCCTCGGCGGCCGCGACAGCAGAAGCGATGGGCGAGGCCGGCTCGGGCTGCGCCTCGTAGGCGTCCGGGAGGTCGTCCTGCTCAAGGTCGCCGGCGCCGCGGGACTCGCGGGCGGCGGCGAGACGGTCAGCAAGGTTCATGGCTACTTACGCCTCCTCGAGCGGCGGCTCTTCGCCTCCGCCTCGCTCTGCGGGATGCTGGGTTCGGGAGCGCCCAAGGTGCCGACGAACTCGCCGGCCAGGTTTGCTGCCAGTTGACGGATGGACGCGCTGAGCTGGTGCTCGGGGTCGCTCACGATGACCGGGCTGCCGGCGTTGGTGGCTGCCGCGATCTCGAGCGAGCTGGCGATCTGGGTGTCGACCGTCATGCCGAGGATGCCCTCGACCTTGTCGGCGGTGATGCCGACCTCGTCGTCCGCGCGGTTGAGCACCAGGTGCCGGTTGTCGCGGGCGATGTGCAGCGCGTCGAAGGTCTCGACGGCGACCTTGACGTTCTTCAGGGTCGGGACGTCGAGGGTGGTGACGAGCACGATCTCGTCCGTCTCGTCCAGCGCGGTGAGCACCTGCTCGTCGAAGGCCGGGGCCAGGTCGATCACGATGTAGTCGAAGGTCTCTCGCAGCGTGCGGATGATCCGCGAAACCAGCAGCGGCGTGATCCGCTCACGAGTGTCCGGGTGCGGGGGAGCGGCCAGCACCATGAGCGAGTCCTGGTGCCGGGTGAGCAGCCCGTCGAGCATCTCGACGTCGATCGAGTCCTCCGAGCCGATGGCCTGCTCGATGGAGTGCGTCGGGAACAGCTGCATGGTGATCGCGACGTCGCCGAAGGCGAGGTCCAGGTCCACCAGGCAGACCCTGCGGGCGCCCTTCTCGGTCAGTGCCAGCGCCAGGTTGACCGAGATCGTGGTCTTGCCGACGCCGCCCTTGGGCGAGAACACGCCGATCACCTTGCTCATGTGCATCGAGCCGGCCGGGCCGCGCAGGGCCACGAACAGCTCGAAGGCCCGGTTCAGCGCCTCGCTGATCGCGGTGGTGTCGCTGTGGTGCACGACGTCGCGGGCACCGCACTTCATTGCAGCGGCGAGCAGCTCGCCGGTCAGCTCCTCGCGGGCGAGGATGGTGCTGATCGCGGGCGCGGTGGTGCGCAGCACCTCACAGGTGACGACCGCCTCGTCGTCGGTCAGAGTCGGCCCGAGTACGACGACGTACTCGTCCGAGTGCGCGCCGATCCACGCATTGAGGCGGTCCACGGACTCGACGCCGTGGGACCCTGCCGGCATTGATGCCAGGAGGGTCTCCACGACCATCGGGTCGGGATCAACGACGACGGGCATCGTGCCTCACTTGAAGAGGTTCTCGAAGGTCATCGGGCCGGGGTCGGGAGTGACCTGGCTCGCGTCAGTCAGCAGACCGAAGGCGAGCTCTCCGTTGCCCTGGGCAAACAGGATCTTCTCGGCCTGCACCTGGTTGACCGACAGGGTCAGCAGTGTCCTGGGCAGCTGTTCGGTCGTCGAGGCACCCGACTCGTCGGTCGTGGTGGTCGACACCGGAGTGGTCGAGCCGACGCCGAGCACGGTGACACGCTCGAGCAGGAGCCGCGCGAAACCGAAGCCGGTCCCCTGGTCGGTGCCGGTCAGGAAGATCGCGACCTGCGAACCCGGGTTGACGAAGCCGGCCACGCGGGCGGGGTCGGTCAGGTTCACCGACACAGCCATGTTGGTGTCCGGGATCTGCAGCGCGGACGCCACGGCCGCCGACTGACCCCACTTCGCCGAGATGATCTGCTCACCCGGGTAGATGGTGCCGAGCGAGACAGTGCCGCTCAGGGAGTCCGACGTGGTCTGGTAGCCGTCGAGCAGCGCGTCCTTGGACACCGCCTGCAGCGCCAGCTTGCCGGCGGCCTGCGCGTCCTCGAACGTCTCGCCGGGAGCAATGACGGCGGTGGCTTCGAGCACTTCTACGGTGTCGAACCGCTCCTCCGCGCGGGTGTCAGCACCTTTGGTGTAGAGGAAGACGAGTGCCGAGCCGACGGCCGCCACGAGTACGGCCACAACCAGAAGAATCCTACGACGGTCCATCGAACGAGACCTTTCCGTCCCTTGAGGGAGGCAGGCCGAGGTGCCTGCCAGCCCTGTCCCACGAGTGCTGTCCCTCGGTCTAGAACTGTATGAACGAGCGGGCTGGCGCGTATGTGTTTTGGCGGAACTCGTGTGACTAAAGGGATCGGCTGCAGCCGGTCGGATTTGGTGCTAGCCGGTTATTTACCCCCGCGAGCTTTCGGCCCCACCCCCGTGACGACGCTCGCTGCGCTCGCGGGCTTCGCCGTCGTCACGGGCGCGAGGCCGAATCGCGGGGCGCGCGGGCTTCGCCCGCGAAAGACCGGGTCGCTGCGCTCCCTCCACGCTGACGGTGGTGGCGAGGCTGGCGCGTCGGCTGGCGGGGTGTTTTGACGCAATGGGAGCGGTGGGAGCGCAGCGACCCGGTCTTTCCGAGCGCAGCGAGGCGCCCGGCGATCGGTCTGGTGGCCCCGACGACAGCCCCGGAGTGAGCGCAGCGAGCGACGGGGCTGTTGCGAGCGAAGCTCGCGTCGTCGGGGACATCCAGGCCGAAGCTCGCCGGGGTAGACAACACCGAAGCTCGCCGGGGTTATGTGTAGAGCGCAGCTACGTCGTCCTTCGCCTCGCGCATGACGACGTTGCGCTTGAGCTTCAGGCTGGGCGTGAGCTGCCCGCCCTCCTCGGTCCACTCGTCGGGCAGGATCCGGAACTTGCGGATCGACTCGGCCTTCGAGACGGACTTGTTGGCTTCCTCGACGGCACTCTCGATCTCGGCGTGCAGGTCGGGGTCGTCGACGAGGTCCGCGGCCTTCGCGGTCTTCCCGTGCTGCTCGGCCCAGATGGCGACGGCCTCCCGGTCGAGGGTGACGAGGGCCGCGATGAACGGCTGTCCGTCGCCGACCACGAGGCACTGGTCGACCAGCACGTGCGCGCGGACCCGGTCCTCGAGGGCGGCCGGTGCGACGTTCTTGCCGCCCGCGGTCACCAGGATCTCCTTCTTGCGGCCGGTGATCCGGACGAAGCCCTCGTCGTCGACCTCGCCGACGTCGCCGGTGTGGAACCAGCCGTCAGGCCCAAGCACCTCGGCGGTCGCGGCGTCGTTGCGCCAGTAGCCGGTGAAGACCTGCCCGCCCTTGAACAGGAGCTCGCCGTCCTCGGCCACGCGAACCGCGGTACCCGGGATGGGCCGACCGACCGTGCCGATCTTGACCGCACCTGGCTGGTTGACGGTGAGGGCCGCAGTGGTCTCGGTCAGGCCGTAGCCCTCGAGGACAGTGACGCCGATGCCGCGATAGAAGTGGCCGAGTCGGTCGCCGAGTGGTGCCCCGCCGGAGACGGCGAAGTCGCAGCGGCCACCGAGGGCCTCGCGGAGCTTGCCGTAGACGAGGCGGGAGAACACTGCGTGCTGGGCGCGGACGGCGACCGAAGGCTTGCCCCGGTCGAGGCCGCGCGAGTAGGCGATGGCGACCTCGGCGGCGCGGTCGAAGATCGCGCCGCGGCCGTCGGCGGTGGCCCGCTGGGAGGCCGTGTTGAACACCTTCTCGAAGACCCGGGGTACGGCGAGCACGAACGTCGGTCGGAACGCCTGCAGGTCGGCGACGAGGTTCTTGATGTCGGCGCTGTGCCCGAGCCGCGACCGTGACCTGACGGCCCCGATCTGGATGATCCGCGCGAACACGTGCGCCAGCGGCAGGAAGAGGAGCGTCGAGGCGTCGTCCGGCTCGAAGAGCTCGTGCAGCTCGTCGACGGCGACGCCGAGCTCGACCATGAAGTTGCCGTGCGTGAGCATGCAGCCCTTGGGCCGGCCGGTGGTTCCGGAGGTGTAGATCAGGGTGGCGAGGTCGCCGGGGCCGGCCGCCGTACGCCGCTGCTCGAGCGCCTCGTCGGTGATGTCCTGGCCCAGCCTGGTCAGGATGTCGACCGCGTTGTCGGTGATCGACCACACGTGGTTGAGCTCGGTCAGCCGGCCGCGGACCTCGGTGACCCGGGCGACGTGGTCTGAGGTCTCCGCGACGACCGCACGCGCACCGGAGTCCTGGAGGATCCACTCGACCTGTTCGGTCGACGACGTCTCGTAGACCGGCACCGTCACGGCACCGGCGAACCAGATCGCGTAGTCGAGCAGCGTCCACTCGTAGCGCGTCTTGGAGATGAGGGCGACCCGATCGCCCGCCTCGATGCCGGACGCGAGCAGTCCCTTGGCCACCGCGGTCACCTCGCCGTGGAAGGCGGCGGCGGTCACGCCGCCCCAACCGTCGCCGCTCCGGCGGCTGAACACCACGTCTGAACCGTGGTCGCGCGCGTTGGTCACGACGTCGTCGGTCAGGTTGCCGGACGTCGGGAGCTCCAAGGTCGACGGCGTGGAGTACTCGCGCACGAGCGGCACGTTACCGCCGGGTCCGGTGCGGCAGTTTTCGGCCCCGACCCATCCGGTACGCTCGCTGACCGGCGATCCGGCCGCGCTGCGCCAGCTGTGAGACCAGTTTTCTTGACCTAGCGCGGTGAGGGTCGGGGGACGAGCGCAGGGAGTTCGAGATGGCCGAGCAGACCACTTCCTCCATCACCGTCGACGCACCAGCGTCCGCGGTCATGGACGTCATCGCCGACTTCGATGCCTACCCCGAGTGGGCGAAGGGTGTCACCAGGGCCGAGACCACGGCGTCGTACGACGACGGGCGGGCCGAGCAGGTGTTCTTCGCGCTCGACGTGAGCCCGATCAAGGACGAGTACACGCTCGCCTACGAGTGGAACGGCGACCAGGAGGTCACCTGGACGCTGGTCGAGGGCAGGATGCTCCGCGCCCTCGACGGCGCCTATGTGCTGCGCGATCTCGGCGGCGGCTCCACCGAGGTGACCTACCGGCTCGCGCTCGACGTCTCGATCCCGCTGATCGGGATGCTGAAGCGCAAGGGCGAGAAGATCCTCATCGACACCGCGCTCAAGGGGCTCAAGAAGCGCGTCGAGTCGCTGGGCTGAAGCCTTGCGGATCCTCCTGTTCACCGGCAAGGGCGGCGTCGGCAAGTCGACCGTGGCCTCGGGCACGGCTGCCCTGGCCGCGGCCGAGGGCCACCGCACGCTGGTGCTGTCCACCGACGCGGCGCACTCGCTGGCCGACGCGTTCGGCACCACGGTCGGCCCCGAGCCGACCCAGGTCGCCGACAACCTGTACGTGCAGCAGGTCGACGCCCAGCTCCGGTTCGAGCAGTCGTGGGCCGAGATCCAGGGCTACCTGCTCTCGGTGCTCGACACCACCGGCATGGACCCGGTGGCCGCTGAAGAGCTGACCGTGATCCCCGGCGCCGAGGAGGTGCTCGCGCTCCTCGAGCTGCGGCTGCACGCGCTCTCCGACGAGTGGGACCTCGTCGTCGTCGACTGCGCACCCACCGCGGAGACGCTGCGGCTGCTCGCTCTGCCGGAGGCGCTGGGCTGGTACATGCAGCGCGTCTTCCCTGTCCAGCAGCGCGTCGTGAAAGCGCTTCGCCCCGTGCTCACCCGCGCCGCCGGCGTACCCATGCCCGGCGGCAGCGTGTTCGGCGCCGTCGAGCGGCTGCACGCCGAGCTCGACGAGGTACGCGACCTGCTCTGCGGACCCGACGCGAGCGTCCGGATCGTCCTCACGCCCGAGGCCGTGGTCCTGGCGGAGGCGCGGCGCGCGTACACGACGCTGTCGCTGTTCGGCTACCGCGTCGACGGAGTCGTCGCCAACCGGGTCTTCCCGGCAGAGGGCGCCGACGACTGGCGGGCCGGCTGGGTGATGGCCCAGGACGCCGTGCTGGCCGAGGTGACCCAGTCGTTCGTCGGCGTACCCCTGTGGCGCTCGGAGTACCGCGCCACCGAACCCGTGGGCGTCGCGGCGCTCGAGGACCTCGCCCGGGAGCTGTACGACGGGGCCGACCCCGTCGCGTCGTCCGGTGTGCGCAGCCCGTTCGAGGTGGTCTCGGTCCGGTCGGGTGTGCAGCTGAGGCTGCGCCTGCCCTTCGTCACTCGCGACCAGGTCGACCTGGCGCGCAGCGGCGACGACCTGGTGGTCACCGTCGGCTCCTACCGCCGGCTGCTCACGCTCCCCGCGAGTCTGGCCCGACTGCAGGTCACCGCGGCCCGGGTGGACGATGAGGGTGTGCTCCGGGTCTCGTTCCAGGATCCGTCCGCACGGTCCGGGGCGGCCACGAAGGAGCGCGTGGGATGACCCCACCCGAGGACGACCCGGTCGGCAGCGTCGGCGACGAGGCCGCGAAGCTGCTCGGCGCGCTGGCCGACTGGGCCGGCGACCACGCGCGCGAGATCAACGACCACATCGCCACGGGCGACGCCGAGTGCCTCTACTGCCCGATCTGCCGGACCGTGCACGCCGTGCGCGAGGCGAGCCCGGAGGTGAAGGCGCAGCTCGCCCAGGCGGCGTCCACGTTCCTGCAGGCCGCAGCCGGGCTGCTCTCGGCGGCCGGAGCGGCCGAACCGCCGTCGTCCCCGGTTCAGCACATCGACCTCGACGCGGACGATCCCGACGACGGCGACCCGGGCGAGGACCAACCGTGACGCTCGCCTGTGGCATCGACGTCGGCGGCACCAAGATCCTCGGCGGTGTCGTCGACGACGACGGCGTGATCGTGGAGGAGCTCCGCGTCGAGTCACCAGCGACCGACACCGAGGCGATCGAGAACGCCATCCAAGAGCTCGTCACGCAGCTCAAGTCGCGCCACGAGATCACCGCCGTCGGAGTCGGCGCAGCGGGCTACATCGACAAGGCCCGTTCGACGGTGATGTTCGCGCCCAACATCGCCTGGCGCGACGTCACGCTCAAGGCCGACCTCGAGGCGCGGGTCGATCTCCCCGTCGTGGTCGAGAACGACGCGAACGCCGCCGCCTGGGGCGAGTTCACCTACGGCGCCGGACACGACGTCGACGACCTGCTGCTGGTCACCGTCGGCACCGGCATCGGCGGCGGCATCGTGCACGACGGCGAGCTGCTGCGCGGCGCGTTCGGTGTCGGCGCCGAGATCGGTCACATGCGGGTGGTGCCCGACGGCCTGCTGTGCGGCTGCGGCAACCGTGGCTGCTTCGAGCAGTACGCCAGCGGCAACGCCCTGGTCCGCGAGGCCCGCGCCGCCGCTCGCGCCGGCTCGCTGCTCGCCCAGACGCTGCTGGATCTCGCCGCGGGTGACCCCGACGGGATCACGGGGCCGCTGATCACCGAAGCGGCCCGCGCCGGCGACCCGTTCGCGGTCGAGCAGCTGGCAGGGCTCGGCCGCTGGCTGGGGGAGGGCATCGCCTCGCTCACCGCCGTCCTGGACCCGGCGGTGGTGGTGATCGGCGGAGGCGTGGGCGAGGCCGGCGACCTCCTGCTCACGCCGGTGCGCGCGGCGTTCCAGTCCCAGCTGACCGGCCGGGGTCACCGCCCGGTCCTCGAGATCCGCAAGGCCCGGCTCGGCAACCGCGCCGGGCTGATCGGTGCCGCCGACCTGGCCCGGCGTTGAGGTAGAAGATCACCGTGTCCGAACGTTCCAGCCGAGATGCAACCCGCGCGGCCCGCCGGGCTCGGGTCAACCTCTGGGACCCGCTGACGATCGGCATCGACATCGGAGGCACCAAGATCCTGGCCGGCGTCGTCGACTCGAGCGGGAGTGTGGTCGAGCTCCGCCGCCGGCCCACCCTGGGGCACGACATCGTCGGCGTCGAGAACACCATCGTCGAGCTGGTCCACGAGCTGCAGCAGCTCTACGACGTCGCCGCGGTCGGCATCGGTGCCGCCGGCTTCGTCGATGCCAGCCGCTCCACGGTGATGTTCTCGCCGCACCTGGCGTGGCGCGACGAGCCCCTGCGGGCCCGTCTGTCCGGCCGGATCACCATCCCCGTCGTCGTCGACAACGACGCCAACACCACTGCGCTCGGCGAGAGCCGGTTCGGCGCAGGCGCCGGGCATCGCTTCGTCCTGTGCGTCACGCTGGGCACCGGCATCGGCGGCGCGATCGTGATGGACGGCCGGGTCTATCGCGGTGCCAACGGCATGGCCGGCGAGTTCGGGCACATGCAGGTGGTGCCGGACGGGCACCGCTGCCCGTGCGGCAACCGCGGTTGTTGGGAGCAGTACGCCTCGGGCAACGCCCTGGAGCGGGAGGCGCGCGAGCTGATCGTGGCCCGCTCCCCGGTGGCCCACCACCTGACCCAGGTCTGCGGGGGCAACCCCGCGCAGCTCAGTGGCCCCCAGGTGACCGAGGCCGCCCGGCAGGGCGACCCGCTCTCCATCGAGCTCCTCGCCGACGTGGGGCGCTGGCTCGGCACCGGTGCAGCCGGCCTCGTCGCGGCTTTCGACCCGAACGCGATCGTGATCGGCGGCGGGGTCTCGGACGCCGGCGAGCTGCTGCTGGGACCCACCCGGGAGTCGATGCTCCGGTCGCTCGTCGGGCGCGGCTACCGCGCGGAGCCACCGATCCTGCTGGCCAGCCTCGGCCCGCAGGCCGGCTTCATCGGCGCCGCCGACATGGCGCGCTCGGCCGCTCGCCGGTCCCGTCGCGCCGACCGTCGCCGCGAGCGCCAGCTCGAGCGGCAGCAGCTCCGGCAACAGCTCCGCGAGCAACGCGGCGAGGGCTGGTTCCGCAGCAGGTCCGACCGGCCAGGTGCCTGACCTAGCACGCAATGGGAGCGGGGGAGCGAAGCGACCTGGTCTTTGCGCGCGGAGCGCGCGCCCCGCCCCGGGCCGAAGCTCGCGGGGGTAGACAACTAGAGACGGGCGCCGTCGTCCCAGGGATCGATGTCCGTGTTCCGCGGCATCTTCACGACCAGGTAGGCGAACCCACCGATGAAGGACGCCACCAACAGGTAGCCCAGCCAGGGCGCCAGCCGGATGTTGAGCACCAGGCAGACCAGCAGGACCGTCGGCGACCCGAACAGCCCGACCCACGCGAGCAGGCGGTCGGGGGAGAGCTTGGGCAGCGGCGGCGGCGTGGGCGGCACGAACTCGTCGAGCTCGTCCTCGAGGTCCTCGGTGGCAGGTTCCGGGAGCGGCCGGAACAGCCGCTGCAGCCCGGCGCTGGCGGCCGCGTCGTACCCCTGGTTGTCCTCGGGCTCGCTGATGGGCTCGCCGGACGAGTCGTCGTCCAGCTCGATCCGCTCACCGTAGTTGTCGACGATGGCGCGCCAGGCGTCCTCGTCGCTGTCGCGCTGCACGGGACCGAGCGTACGCCGGTTGCGAACAGGGCTAGCCCCCCGACCGGGAACGCTTGCCCAGCTACGTCCTGGGCGGGGCGGAGCGGGCAATGGTTTCCGGTCGGGGGGCTAGGCTCTGGCCGACGGGCAGTCCACTTGGCGGCAATCGTTGGAGGTCGGCGGGGTGTTCTACTGGTTCCTCAAGTGGGTGGCCCTCGGACCGGTGCTCCGGCTCGTCTTCCGCCCGCAGGTCACCGGCGCCGAGCACGTGCCCGCGTCGGGGCCGGCGATCCTCGCCAGCAACCACCTGTCGTTCGCTGACTGGCTGTTCATGCCGCTGACGCTGCCCCGCCGCGTCACCTTCGTCGCGAAGGCGGAGTACTTCAACACCCCGGGCATCAAGGGCTGGTTCCAGAAGAAGTTCTTCTCCGGAGCCGGTCAGGTGCCCATCGACCGCTCTGGAGCGACCGCGGCGGAGGGCGCGCTCACCGCCGCCAAGAACATCCTCGACGAGGGCGACCTGTTCGGGATCTATCCCGAGGGCACGCGCTCCCACGACGGCAAGCTCTACCGTGGCAAGACCGGCGTCGCCCGGCTCGCGCTCGAGTGCAAGGTGCCGGTGATCCCGGTGGCGGTGGTCGGCACGGACGTCGTGGCCCCGCCCGGCCAGATCTTCGGCAAGTTCACCCGGCCGATCGTGCGGTTCGGGAAGCCGCTGGACTTCTCGCGCTACGAGGGCATGGAGAACGACCGCTACATCCTGCGGTCGATCACCGACGAGATCATGTACGAGATCATGCGGCTGTCCGGTCAGGAGTACGTCGACAAGTACGCCGGCCGGGCCAAGGAGGATTCCAAGAAGTCCGCGGACGACGCCGAGTCCGCGGCCGTGCTCGACGAGCTGAAGAGGAAGGCGTCGTAGTACTGGGCGTCGTACGGGTTCCAGCGCCGGTCCGCCGCGCCGCGACGTGGTGGTTCGGCCCCCAAGGGACCGTCGAGGACCGGCTCTTCTCGTGGCTGGCGGTGCTGCGGCTGCTGCTGCTCGGGCACGCGATCGTGCTCAACGTCTACCGCCGCGACAACTTCGTGCACCCCCTCGGCGGAGTGGTCTGCCTGGCCGCCATGGCGGCGTGGACCGGGTTCGCGATCTGGGCGTACGACGACCGGCGGCGTCGGAGACCGTTGCTGCTGGTCGCGGACCTGGCCGCGGCGGTGGGTGCGGTCCTGGTCTCCCCGGTGCTCAAGGGCGACGGACTGTCGGCCACGGTGCCGGCGTACTGGGTGATGGGTGCCCTGCTGGCGTGGGCGATCCACTGGCGCTGGCTCGGCGGCCTGTTCGCCGGGGTGTGCATCACCGCCTCGGACCTGACGATCCGCGAGCACGTCTCCCAGGCCAACTACGGCAACGCGTTCCTGCTGCTGATCGGAGGGCCGATCGTGGGGTTCATGGTCGAGTCGCTCCAGCGGATGGCGGACGAGCGGGACCGCGCCCAGCGCGACGCGGCCGCCGCCGTCGAGCGGGCCCGGCTGGCGCGAGCGGTCCACGACGGGGTGCTGCAGGTGCTCGGCCTCGTGCAGCGCCGGGGTGCGGAGCTCGGCGGGGACGCCGCCGCCCTGGGTCGCCTGGCCGGGGAGCAGGAGGTCGTGCTGCGGACCCTGATCCGCGAGCAGGACCAGGTCGCGCCAGGTGCGGCCGGCGCCACCGACCTCGCCGCCGCGCTGGTCCACCTCGAGACCCGCCCCGGGGTCGAGGTCGTGACCGCCGGATCCGTCGAGCTGCCTGCCGAGGTCGCCTCGGAGCTGGTCGCCGTGGTGGCCGCCTGCCTCGACAACGTCGCGCAGCACGTGGCGCCCGACGCCCGCGCCTGGGTGCTGCTCGAGGGGTTCCCGGACCGGGTCGAGATCTCGGTCCGTGACGAAGGGCCGGGCATCCCAGAGGGCCGCCTCGACCAGGCGGCGAACGACGGTCGTCTCGGCGTCAGCCAGTCGATCCGGGGCCGCATCGCCGACCTCGGCGGGAGGGCGACCGTCACCACCGGAGCCGACGGCACCGAGTGGGAGCTCGTGGTGCCCAAGGTGACCGCATGACCATCCACGACACGCATCCCTTCGCCGACCCCGACCCGGACCCGGCCCGCCGGTTCCGCGGCCGGCTCGGCGGCACGGCCACGCTCTGGACGGCCGGCAGCGGCGCGGACCGCGCCGGGCTCACTCTCACATCGGTCCTGGTCGTGCTCGGCGACCCTGCCCGGATCCTCGGTCTGGTCGACCCCGAGTCCGACCTGGCCGAGGCCGTCGCGCAGACGGGTGCCGGCGTCGTACAGCTCCTCACCTGGGAGGACCGCGACCTGGCCGAGGGCTTCGCCGGCACGGCGCCGGCGCCCGGAGGCGTGTTCCGGCAGGCCGACTTCGTGGGCACCGAGTGGGGGCCGCGGCTCGCTCACGCGACCACCTGGGCCGGCGTACGCCTCGAGGACAGCAGCGAGGTCGGCTGGTCGCGGCTGCTCACCTGCGCCGTCGAGCACCTCGACGTCGGCGAGGACGTCGAACCGCTCTTGCACCGCCGCGGGCGGTGGGTGCGGCTCTAGTGTCCTCAGGCCAGCGCGGCCTCGGCCTCGGACAGCTGGGCCACGCAGAACTGGTTGCCGTCGGGGTCGGTGAGCGTCACCCAGCGGAACGACTCGTCGCCGCGTCGCTCGACCAGCCCGGCACCCGCCGACACGAGGCGGTCCACTTCCGTGTCGAGGTCGTCGGCCACGAGGTCGACATGGAGCTTGTTCTTGCCGGGGGTGGGGTCGCCGACCTTCTGGAACGCCATCTGGAGCGGTCCACCGGACACGAAGACGAAGAAGCCCCCGAAGGGGTCCCTGACCTCACCCCCGAGCTGATCGGCCCACCAGCGGGCGAGAGGGACAGGGTCGGTCGAGTCGACGGTGACGGTGGCGAGGCTCAAGGTCATGGAACGGGATCCTAGGCAGGGCAACCGACACCGCCTTCGCGTGCCCGGGCCCGTGATTGGATTCCCACGTGAGTGAGGCCGAGTCGCAGCCACAGATCAAGGTGATGGTGGTCGACGACCACCCGATGTGGCGCGACGCAGTCGAGCGCGACCTCCAGGACGCCGGCTTCGACGTCGTGGGCGTGGCCGCCAACGGCAGCGAGGCGCTGGCCCGGTTCCCGGCCTGTCGACCGCATGTCGTCGTGCTCGACCTGCAGATTCCGCCGCCCAACGGCGTCGAGGTCACTGCCGAGGTGCTGCGGCAGGACCCGTCCGCGCGAGTGCTGATCCTCTCGGCGTCGGGGGAGCAGGAAGACGTGCTCGAGGCGGTCAAGGCGGGGGCGACCGGCTACCTGGTGAAGTCCGCCTCGCGCAAGGAGCTGCTCGACGCCGTACGCCGCGTCGCGAACGGTGACACCGTGTTCACCCCCGGCCTGGCCGGGCTGGTGCTGGGGGAGTACCGCCGCCTGTCCGAGCCCGCCACCACCGACCCCGACCAGCCCACCCTCACCGAGCGCGAGACCGAGGTGCTGCGGATGGTCGCCAAAGGGATGTCGTACAAGCAGATCGCCGAGCGGCTCGTGCTCTCGCACCGCACCGTCCAGAACCACGTGCAGAACACTCTGCGCAAGCTCCAGATGCACAACCGGGTGGAGCTGACCCGCTACGCGATCGCCCAGGGGCTCGACCAGGACGAGGACGGCGCGGGCGATGCCGCCGAGTGAGGCGACGGCGGCGTACCTGCGCCGCCTGGGCGTCGACGGAGACCTCCCGCCGACCTACGACACCCTGGTCGCGCTGCACCGCGCGCACCTGGATGCGGTGCCCTACGAGAACCTCGGCATCATGCTGGGCCGCTCACCGTCGGCCGACCCCGGCGAGAGCCTGGCGCGGGTGGGCGCCGTGGGTCGGGCCGGCTACTGCTTCCACCAGAACGGCGCGCTCGGAACCGTGCTCGGTGAGCTCGGCTTCGAGCTGAGTCGCCGGCACGGCCACGTCTACACCGCCGAGGACGACCGCAACGACACCGCGCTCAACCACCTGGTGCTCGTGGCCGACGGGCTGCCCACTGAGGACAACCCGGGCGGCCGGTGGTGGGTCGACGTCGGTCTCGGCGACGCGTTCCGCGACCCGGTCGCGGTCACCGTCGGCCGGCACGACCAGAGCGGCTTCCGCTACGAGATCACCGAGGTCCGCGACGACGGCTGGTCCTTCCGGCACGACCGCGCGGGGACCTTCACCGGCGTCGAGATCTCGACGCGGTCCACCGAGCAGTCGGTGGTCGAGGAGGCGCACGCGCGGCTCTCGGCCCCCGGTGAGGGCCGGTTCGCCAAGGTCTTGGTCGTGCAGCGCCGCGACGATTCCGGTGTCGACACCGTGCGCGGCTGCCTGTGGCACCGCATCCTCCCCGACCGCGCGACCCAGACCGAGCTCACGTCGTACGACGCGTGGCGGGAGGCGCTCGTCGACGGCACGCGGCTCTCGCTGGACGAGATCGAGGATGGCGAGCTCCGCGCGTTGTACGCCGCCCAGTGGGACAAGCACCTCGCGTGGACGGGGGCCGGACGCCCATGACCTCGCGAAACGCGCGGCGTTTGCCAGAATCTGCTCATGGGTGCTGACCTGCTCGAGCTCGCCGATGAGCTCTACGCCCTGTCGCTGCCCGACTTCACCCCTGCCCGGGACGCCAAGGCCAAGGAGCTGAAGGGCACTGACCTCGCCAAGGAGGTCAAGGCGCTCAAGAAGCCGTCCATGGCCGCCTGGGTCGTCAACCTCCTGGTGCGGCACGAGGCCGAGCAGGTCGAGCAGCTGCTGCAGGTCGGGGCCGCGCTGCGTGCCGCCCAGGAGTCGATGTCAGGCGACGAGCTGCGCCAGCTGACGCGGCAGCGGCGCCAGGTCACTGCCGCGGTCACCACCCAGGCCCGACGGCTGGCCCGCGAGCACGGCCAGAAGATCACCGAGGCGGTCGCCACCCAGGTCGAGGCCACGCTCACCGCCGCGATGGTCGACGAGGAGTGCGGCAAGGCCGTACGCAGCGGCATGCTCCTGACCGCGCTCGAGTCGACCGGCGTCGACGCCGTCGACCTCGACCGGGCCGTCGCCCTCCCCGACGCGCTCGGCTTCGTCGCCACCACCCACGAGGCCACGCCCACCAAGCCCGACCTGCACGTCGTCCCCGACCCCGACCGCGACGAGAAGGCCCTCGCCGCCGCCCGCGAGGCGCTGGAGGGGGCCGAGGAGGAGCTCTCAGACGCGACGACGGCGTACGACGAGGCCGCCAAGGAGCTCACCGACCTCGAGGCCCGGTCGATGCAGGTGCAGGCCGAGATCGACGAGCTGAAGCGCAAGATCGCCGAGCTCGAGGAGACCGGCGACGAGGTGGACGACGAGATCGCCGAGGCCGAGGAGGCCCGCGACGAGGCCCAGGCAGCCGTCACCGAGGCCACCAAGGCCCGCGACACTGCCGCGAAGGCGGTCGCCAAGCTCGAGGGGTAGTCGCCTGAGGTTGCTCCTAGGTCTGGTGATGCATGCGCTGGGACTGGCCTACCGCTGGTCGAGCTTGTCGAGACCACCGCAGCGAAGGCTGGGAGCCGACCCTGCGGACATCTCGACAAGCTCGATGAGCGGTGATCGAGTCCCAGCTCGCGGCCCGCCAGACCCCGAAGAACTTCTTTTCGGAATCCCTGTGGAGTAAGGGGACTTGGGGCCTTCGAGTGTCGGTGGTCGGTGGTTGAGTTGGTCCCACGATGACCTCGACCTTGGACCCGGCCCCGCTCTCGGGTGCTGACGACCCCGGCGCCGTGCTGGCCTATGCGCGGGCGCAGAAGAGGGTCGAGGACGACGCCGCCCGGCAGGTGCTCCAAGCCGCTGCGGCCTGGGCGGGGATGCACTCCGGTGAGTCGCTGGTCGGTCCGCTGGATGAGTGGCACGAGTCCGCCCTGCCCCTGGGCGGCGAAGGGTGTCCGGAGGTGGCGGAGTTCGCCGTCGTGGAGTTCGCGGCCGCCTTGGGTCGGTCGACGGAGTCCGGGCGCCGCTACCTGTCCCACGCGGTCGAGGGGTTCTACCGGCTACCGGGATGCTGGGCGCGGGTCGAGGCCGGTGAGCTGCCGGCCTGGCGGCTGGCGTTCATCGCCGAGCAGACGATCTGTCTGTCGCCGCGGGCGGCGGCGTTCGTGGACGCCATGGTCGCGCCGTTCGCGCACACCATCGGGCCGGCGCAGCTGGGGCGGTTGATCGAGGAGGCCAAGGCCCGGTTCGACCCCGAGCAGACCGAGGCCGAACGCCAAGCGGCTGCCGAGGCGGGGCACTTCGACATCGCGCTGAGCGAGGTGGGCGTCCACGGTCGGGTCAGGGTCGACGGCGACCTGGACCTCGCCGACGCCCTCGACCTGGAGGCCGCGGTCGCCGCTGACGCCCACCACCAGCTCCTCCTCGGCTCCACCGACACCTTGGACGTACGCCGGGCGATCGCCGCCGGCAACCTGGCCCGCGGCCAAGGCACCCTCGAGCTCCCCGAAGGCGAACCAGCACCCGGTCCTCGCCGGAAGCGTGAGGTGGTGCTGCACGTCCACCTCGAACAAGCCGCCGTCCTCGGCGCCGGCGGCATCGCCCGGCTCCAGGAGACCCGCGGCCCGGTCACCGCCGAGCAGGTCCGGGAGTGGTGCGCCCAGCCCGACACCCAGATCACCGTCCAACCGGTCCTGGACCTGGCCGAGCACCTGCACGTGTCCTCCTACCAGGCCTCGGCCCGGCTCAAGCTCCAGACCCAGCTCCGCGACCTGATCTGCGCCTTCCCGTTCTGCTTCCGCCCCGCCGAAGCCTGCGACTGCGAACACCGCGTGCCGCACGAAGACGACGGGCCGACCTGCAGCTGCAACCAGGCGCCATGTTGCCGGCGACACCACCGCGCCAAGACCACCGGCGGCTGGACCTATGTCACGGTCGAGCCGGGGGTCTATCTGTGGCGCAGCCCCCTGGGCTACCAGTTCCTCAAGGACCACACCGGCACCCTCGACGTCACCCCCGACCCCGAACGCCTCCGGCTCGCCCACGAGTTCCGCGCCCACTTCGGCGAACCCTGACCACCCCGCCCCACACCCCGCCCAGCATTGGTGAGCGGGGGCGCTGGCATGCGTTGCCAAGGCATGGGCGAGCGGCGCCCGCCAAAGGCGTCAGCGCGTGCCGCTACTCAGGTCCATGGTCATCCAGATGGAGTCTCCGCGATCTGGATCGGGGGTAACGCGGCCGCTGTCGTGGAATCCCACCTTCTCGAGCACTCGAAACGAGGGGGTGTTCCATTCCCGAACCGTGGCCCAGAGTCGACGGCGTCCGGTTGCTGCTGCTTCCGCGACGACGATCCTCGCGGCTTCGGTCGCGTAGCCGTTCCCGTGGATGCGTCTCGCGAACTCGTAGGCGATCTCCGGCTCGTCCATGGTGGCCTGGCCGACGATGAGTCCGCAGTAACCGATGAAGTCCGCAGTCGCGGGTCGTTCGACGGCATAGAGGGTCAGCCCCGACCGGGCATCCGTGGGCTGCTCGGCCATGCGTTCCCGTAGGTCTTCGACAGTTGGTCGCCCATCGGCGTCGATCAGGCGAAGCGATCGGCGATCTCTTTCGGTCCAGAGCAGGCGATGGGGTTCCGCGTCGGACGAACGCCAAGGGCGCAGATGGAGCCGATCGGTGAACAGCTCGGAGGCCATCGGCTTGAAGCGCGGCATGCTTCAGTCTGGCGGGAGCTTCAGCCGAAGTCCTCGGCGAGCTCGCCCACGAGTAGGACGGGGCGGCGGTCCTCCCACCACGGACCCTCGCTCTCCTCGAGGCCGGTGCTGTCGGGACCCGGCACGGTCGCTGCCATGAACCGCGCGTCCGTAGCGTCCAACGCGGCCTGGCGCGCTTCGCGCACGTTCGCGGTCAGGTGGGGCCACGCTGCTGCGATCCGACGTCGGCAGGACATGTCGTTGAAGTACTCGTAGCGGTTGTCGGTGTAGCCGGTCTCGACCTGCCGGACAAAGTGGTCCCAGGCCCGGAGCAAGCCGTTCAGAGAGTGACCAGGGCCGACCGCCCGCGACACTGACTCGTAGTCCTCAGCCGATGTCTCGCCCATACGGACAATCATTGGTCAACCTCGAAGCTACGAAACCGACAGCAACGTCCAGTGCCCCTCGGAGATGACGTCGACGGTGCCATCGACGACTCTGATGGCGGTGTCGTCGTCGATCGCGTAGGCCGGACCCGCGATGCCGGCAGCCCAGCTCTCCGCTTCGGCCATGGTGTTGCCCGGCTTGTCGTCGCCGTTCACGTGCGGACAGATGGAGAAGTCGACCAGGCCCAGCGTGCTGTCGTCACCGCCGGGCGGCCGCCACTGGATGAAGTCCTCCCCGACCTGGGGAGTCATCACCATGCTCCCCGAGCTCAGCCCCACCCAGACCGTGTCGGTCAGTGACGGCAGGAGGTCCACCAGCCCGGACTCCCGCATCCAGTGGCACAGATAGAGGACGTCACCGCCACCGACCAGCAGGACGTCCGTGTCCCGGACCAGCGGCACCCACTGGTCCTCGTCGATGCTGGGCAGCGCGGTCAGCTCCAGCACGCCGACGGACTTCCATCCCAGCTCGACCATGGGGTTCTCGGACTGTCCGCTGATGAACTGCCAGGCGCGAGTCCCCGGACCGACGCTGGGGTGCCCGTACATCCCGGTGGGGATGCAGACGGCAGTGGACTCGGCGATCGGCTTGGCCAGGAGGTCGACCAGCGCGGCGTGGATGCTCGGGTTCTTGACGCCCCCGGACGTGAGCAGAAGCTTCAAGACGCCTCCGGTTCGTGTGGACTCATGGACGGCTCGACCCGCTGGCCGGCGAAAACTCATCGGGCAGCACTACCCGGCCGCCCAGCCCTTTGACCGTTCGACGGCGTCGATCCAGCGCGCGTGGGCGGCGTCGGCCCTGCTGCGATCGGCCTCCGGGCTGAAGGCTCGGTCCAGCTGCCAGGTGTCGCGCAGGTCGTCCGTGGATGACCAGACGTCGGTGCCGAGCCCGGCCAGGAAGGCCGCGCCCAGAGCGGTGGTCTCGACCAAGCGAGGGCGCTGCACCTCGACGCCGAGCTGGTCGGCCTGGAGCTGGCAGAGCAGGTCGTTGGCCGACGCACCGCCGTCGACGCGCAGGGGAGCACCGTGGTTGGGCATCGTCTCGAGCACGTCACGGACCTCGAACGCGATCGCCTCCAGAGTGGCGCGCACGATGTGCGCCCGCGTCGTACCGCGCGTGATGCCGATGATCAGGCCCCGGGCGTGCGGGTCCCAGTGCGGGGCGCCGAGACCGGTGAGCGCGGGGACGAACACCACGCCCTCGGTGTCGTCCACGGTCGAGGCGATCGCCTCGGTCTCTGCGGCGGAGCCGACGATCTGGAGCCCGTCGCGCAGCCACTGCACGGCGGCGCCGGTCACGAAGATCGCTCCCTCGAGCGCGTAGGTGAGCTCACCGGACGGCGAGCGCCACGCGGCCGTCGAGAGGAGCCCGGCATCGGAGCGCTCGAGGTTCGGACCGGTGTTGGTGAGGATGAACGACCCGGTGCCGTAGGTGCACTTGGCGTCACCGGGGTCGAAGCAGGTCTGCCCGAAGAGGGCGGACTGCTGGTCGCCGGCGATCCCGGCGATCGGTAGGGAGAGGTCGAGGAACGACGTCGGGTCGGTGGTCGCGACCTCGCCCCAGTTGGGCACCAGCTCGGGGAGCGCGTCGCGGGGTACGCCGAACAGCGCGCACAGCTCGTCGGACCAGTCACCGGCGGCGAGGTCGAAGAGCAGCGTGCGGCACGCGTTGGACACGTCGGTGACGTGGTAGGTCCCGCGCGTGAGCCGGGCGATCAGGTAGGAGTCGACCGTGCCGACGGCGTAGCGCCCCGACTCGACGAGCGCCCAGGTGTGCGGCTCCTCCTCGGCCAGCCACATCAGCTTGGTGCCCGAGAAGTACGGGTCCAGCCGCAGCCCGGTCAGCTCGGCGACGCGCTCCTCGTGGCCCTCGTCCTTGAGGCGGCTGCAGATCTCGGCGGTACGCCGGTCCTGCCACACGATCGCCCGGCGCGGGGAGCCGAGGGTCTCGCGGTCCCAGAGCAGGATCGTCTCGCGCTGGTTGGTGATGCCGACCGCCTTCAGCTCCGAGGCGTCGACCTGCGAGATCGCCTCGCGGGTCGCCGCGAGCGTGGCCTGCCAGATCTCCTCCGGTGCGTGCTCGACCCAGCCCGGCTTGGGGAAGTGCTGGCGGAACTCCTCATACCCCTTCGCCGCGATGCCACCGTCCTCGGTGACGACGACCGCCGTGACGCCGGTGGTGCCCGCGTCGATCGCCAAGACACTCATGAGGAGACTGTCACTTGGAGTCGGTGGCCCGGACGATGTCGAGGATCTGCTGGTCGATCCAGGACAGGTCGGGGGCGACCCGCATCTCGTAGTTCTCGGTGCCGACCCAGGCCTGGAAGTCGCGAGCGCCCTGCGCCTGCGCGAAGGCCTCCAGCTCCTCCTCGAGCTCCTTGGTGACCGGCACCTTCTCCTCCTCGGTCGACGCCTGGAGGAACAGCTCGCTGAGGGTGAGCAGCCGGGCCAGCTCGGGGATCGGCGCCGCGTGGTCGTCGACCCGCAGGTCGACGGCGATGTCGTCGAGCCCGCCGTACCCCGCGCCCTCCTTGACCACGAGCAGGGCCGCCGACTGCCGACCTCGCGAGTCGCCACCGGCCGCGTCTCCGGCGGTCAGCGCCTCGAGGAGGCGGCGGGCGAGCGGGGCCTCGGGGTCGGAGGTCTTCCACGCCAGCTCCATCGCGTCGACGACGTCCTCGCCGGTGAGGATGTTGCCCTGGATGGCGTAGCCGTCGCCGGTGATGCTCCCGGCCCAGTCGATGCACGCGTGGCCGGTGTGCGAGGCGGAGCCGCCGTCGACGTCGACTATTCCGACCTGGCGCTCCTCGCGCTTGTCGTCCTCCTCCAGCAGCCGGATCAGCGCCACCGATGCGGTCGCCCCGTCGTCGAGGTGGGCCAGGGCCAGCCCCTTGTAGGCCACGTTGGCGTCCGCTTGGGTCGCGATCGCTCCGACTCCGGCCACGGCGGCGGGTACGGCGGACCCGACGGCGAGGAACTTCGAGGCCACCGCCACCCCCCACGACTCTCCGTCTGCGGACCTGGCCACGATCGAGAAGGTCATGGCCCGCACGATAGCGAGCCGGAAAATGCCCACCGCAGTCGATATGCCCTTGCCCTCAACCGCGGTTGAGGTCCCACAATCAACGCGTGCTCCATCGGCTCGGCTTCCCGTCCGTCGGCCGGCATCGACGGTTCGTGACCGCGATCGCCATCGACGCGGTCGGAAGCGGCGTGTTCATGCCGATCTCGATGCTCTACTTCCTCGTCGCCACCGACCTGTCCCTGGTGCAGGTCGGGGCCGCGATCTCGCTGGCCTCACTGGTCTCGCTGCCGAGCGGACCGCTGATCGGCTCGGTGGTGGACCGGCTCGGCGCCAAGCAGGTGCTGCTGGCCGGCAACGTCCTTCAGGGCGTCGGCTTCGTGGCCTACCTGTTCTCCGACTCCTTCGTCGCGGTGACGGCCTGGACCGTGGTCGTCACCCTCGGCCGGACCGCGTTCTGGGGCTCCTACGGCAACATCGTCGCGGCGATCTCGGTGCCCGGGGAGCGGGAGAAGTGGTTCGGCTTCCTGGGTGCGCTCCGCAATGTCGGGTTCGCGCTCGGCGGGCTGGTCTCCGGCCTGGCGATCACCATCGGGACCGACACGGCGTACGCCGCGGTCGTGGTCGCCAACGCGGTGTCGTACGCCGTCGCGTTCGTGCTCCTGCTCGCCGTTCCGGCCACCGAGCGCGCCCAGCACGAGCGCCAGCCGGGGTCGTGGGCGACGGTGCTGCGGGACGGTCCCTATCGAGTGCTGTGGCTTGCGCAGCTGGCGTTCTCGATCTCGATGATGGTGCTCAACTTCGCCCTGCCGGTCTACGCGGTCACCGTGCTCGGGCTTCCCGGCTGGGTGACGGGCGCGGTGTTCACGATCAACACGATCATGGTCGGGCTCGGCCAGGGCCTCGTCGTCCGCGCGATGACCGGCCGGACCCGCTGGCGGATCCTGGTCGCCGCCAACGTGTTCTTCGCCGCGTCGTACGTCGTGCTGCTCGGCGCCACCGTCGTGTCAGTCGCCGTGGGAGTGGCCGTGGTGCTGGTCGGCTCCGCGATCTACACGCTCGGCGAGCTGACGGGTGGACCGGTGACCGCGGCGCTGGCCGCGGAGGCGGCGCCGGACCACCTGCGCGGCCGCTACTTCTCCCTGGTGCAGCTGGCCTGGAACCTCGCCGGAACGGTCGCGCCCGTCAGCTTCGCCTGGCTCCTCGACCGAGGAGAGACGGCGCTGTGGCTGGCTGTGCTGGCGGTGACCCTCTTCGGCGTCGGGGTGTCCGCACTGCTCGGCCGGGTGATGCCGCTCGCCGCCGCCCCCGTGACCAACGAGGCCGAGTCGGTCGATGAGGCGCTCACGACACCGTGAGCACCACCTTGGCCCGGGCGTGCTCGGTCTCGAGGTAGGTCATCGCGGCTGACGCCTCGGCCAGCGTGAAGGTGCGGTCCACGACCGGGGTGATGGTTCCGACCGCGACCAACGCGGCCAGGTCGGCGAGCTGGGCGGCGTCCGGGGGCGACTGCGGGACGGAGACCGCGAACTTGAGGAACGGCGCCGCAACCTTCCCGCGGAACATCAGCCAGACGGGGCCGAGCACCTGCCGCCTGCCCGTCGACGTGCCACCACCCGACAGCACGAGCACGCCGCCGGGCGCGACGAGCCGGCGTAGGTCGCGCAGGCTGCGGTTGCCCACCAGGTCGAGCACCACGTCGTACGTGCTGCCGGAGGCGGCGACGTCCTCGCGGGTGTAGTCGACGACGTGCTTGGCTCCCAGCGAGCGGATCAGGTCGACGTTGCGGGTCCGGCACACTCCGGTGACCTCCGCACCCAGCGCGTGGCCGAGCTGGACGGCGAAGGTGCCGACCCCGCCGGACGCGCCGTTGACCAGCAGGCGCTGGCCGTCGGCCAGCCGGGACGCCTCGCGCAGACAGACCAGGGCGGTGCGGCCAGCCAGCGGCACGGCTGCCGCCTCCTCGAACGACAGCGTCTGCGGCTTGGCGACCAGGAACACCTCGTCGACCACGGCGTACTCGGCGAACCCACCGCCGGCGATCCCGACCTCGCCGTACACCTCGTCGCCGGCCTCCCAGCGGGTCACCCCGGCGCCCACGGCCTCGACCACGCCCGCGACGTCGCTGCCCCGGATCTTCCCGCGCGGGGCACGCAGCCCGACCGAGAGCCGGGCCATGAGGGGAAGGCCTCGCATGATGTGCCAGTCCGCGGCGTTGAGCCCGGCCGCGCGGACCCGGACCAGCACCTGCCCGGTGGCGGGCTCGGGCCGCCGGGTCTCACCGAGCGCGAGAACCTCCGGGCCGCCGTACGCCTCCTGCAGGACCGCGGTCATCTGCGCCATGACCCGACGTTAGGGACAGGCCCGCTGCAGCGCCCATCGGGGAAGCCCCTGAAGCGCCCCGGGCCTGGCACTCGCACTGGCAATGAGCACTGGCACTGAGCACCGGAACCCCACTAGGGTCGTCCGCGACTTGAACGATCCAATTCAGGAGTGCGCATGCGTGTCGGTGTCCTGACCGGAGGCGGCGACTGCCCCGGTCTCAATGCGGTGATCCGGGCGGTCGTGCGCCGCGGCGTCCGCAACCACTCCTTCGAGTTCATCGGCTTCCGCGACGGCTGGCGGGGTCCGCTCGAGGGGCTGACCATGGAGCTCGGGATCGCGCAGTGCCGCGGCATCCTGCCCCGTGGCGGCACCATCCTCGGCTCCTCGCGCACCAACCCGTTCAAGATCGACAACGGCGTGGAGCAGATCCAGGACAACCTCAAGGCCAACGGCGTCGACGCACTGGTCGCGATCGGCGGCGAGGACACCCTCGGCGTGGCCACCAAGCTCTCCGAGCTCGGCGTGGACGTCGTCGGTGTCCCGAAGACGATCGACAACGACCTGTCCGGCACCGACTTCACGTTCGGATTCGACACCGCGGTCAACATCGCGACCGAGGCCATCGACCGGCTGCACACCACCGCCGAGTCGCACCACCGCGTGCTCGTCGTCGAGGTGATGGGCCGGCACGCCGGCTGGATCGCGCTGCACGCAGGCATTGCGGGCGGTGCCACCGAGGTGCTGATCCCGGAGCAGCCCTTCGACATCCAGGCGATCTGCGACCGGGTCGAGACCAGGTTCGAGACCCACTACGCGCCGATCATCGTGGTCTCCGAGGGCGCGGTGCCGGCCGAGGGCGGCGACATGACGCTGGTCTCCGGCGAGAAGGACGCGTTCGGCCACGTCCGGCTGGGCGGCATCGGTGACCGGCTCGCCCACGAGATCGAGTCCCGCACCGGCGCGGAGGCCCGCGCGGTGGTCCTCGGCCACATCCAGCGCGGCGGCACGCCGTCGGCGTTCGACCGTTGGCTGGCCACCCGGTTCGGACTGCACGCGATCGACGCCGTCGCGGACCAGGACTTCGGGAAGATGGTCGCGCTGCGAGGCACCGACATCATCCGCGTCCCGCTGAGCGAGGGCACCGCCGAGCTCAAGCTGGTCAGCCCGGCCGAGTACGCCGAGGCTGCGGTCTTCTTCGGCTGAGGACTCAACCCCGTCTGGGTCACCCGCGTAGAGACTGGTGACGACACACAGACGGGAGTGGGTGTGAACCGGTCCGGGGACGAAGACGGGTTCGACGAGTTCGCGACGGCGGCGTGGCCGCGGCTGCGGCGCTCGGCGTACCTCCTCACGGGCGACCACCACCTGGCCGAGGACCTGGCGCAGACGGCGCTGGTGCGCACCTACGCGCACTGGCGGCGAGTACGCCGGGCCGACGCCCTCGCCTACACCCGGCGGGTGCTGGTGAACCTCAACATCGACCGGATCCGGCGCAGGCACGGGACCGTCGAGGTGGGGGACACGCTCCTGGGGACCGTGCCGTCGCGACCCGACACACGGGTCGACGAGCGTGACGAGGCGGTGCGGCTGCTGCACACCCTGACCGACCGCGAGCGGCGGATCGTGGTGCTGCGGCACTACTTCGACCTCTCCGAGGCCGAGGTGGCCGCGGAGCTCGGGGTCGCCCGCGGCACCGTGAAGAGCACCCTGTCCCGCGCGCTCGGGAAGCTGCGCGTCGCCGCTGGCAACGACGACCGGACCTACGAGGAAGTGGTGGGACAGTGAACGACGTACGCACGGTCGCCGAGCTCGAGCGGACCCTCAAGACCGGCGGGCCGGATGTCCTCCAGCCCGACACCCTCGCGGCCATCCGGACCCAGGGCGGGAGACGGCGACGCGCTCGCACGACAGGCGTCGTGGCCGGCGCGGCTGCAGCCGCGATCGTCGCCTCCCTCGGCGTGGCCGCAGTGACCGGCGGAGAACGCACGGGCGCTCACGACACAGCACCCACGACGCAGACGGCGCTTTCCCCAGCGACCCTCACGCCGCTGGCCCGCCGGGCCCTCGCCGAGATCCCCGGCGCCGTGCAGATCTCGAGCACGCGGGTCTCGATCCCGGAGCCACCGGGAGTCACCTCCTGGGCCGCGCCGGCCCCCATCCTGGATCAGTTCGTGGCCAGCGGGCCGTTCGACGTCGGCGGCGCCCACGCCTACCAGGGCGTGACGATGTACGACGATGGTCAATTCCCGGCCTGGCTCGAGAAGGGTGCGAAGGAGTGGGACGAGCGAGAGGGTCGAGGGGACGACCACCCAGGGGGAGTGATCGGCACCGTCAGCTCGGGCGTGGTGGTGGACCAGGGCGACCAGCAGATCGCCTGCATCTACCCGCCGCTCGGCAACGCCGGCACGAGCATGGTCGACGGGGTGGTGGTGTCCCAGCCGACGGAGCCTGACCTCGACCAGCCGTGCATGGTCACCATCGTCCGCCGGCAAGGGAACGACATCCTGGGCAACTGGACCGTGGCGGCCCCGGACTTCCTCGCTGAAGGTTCCGGCGTCCAGCTCTACCGCGACCGGAGCTCGGCAAAGGGCGACCCGTTCTCGCTCTGGGTCGGCGGCACCGACGGCACCGACGTGGCCTCCGTGGACCTGGAGCTCGCGGACGGGGACATCGTCGAGGCCACGGTCGCCTCCGGGACGCTCGTGCCGGGGGAGACCGTCTTCTGGGCCACCGTCCCGGGCGAGCTGGTGCGGGCGGTCACTCGAGACGCGGACGGCGAGGTGATCGAGGACCATCCGCTGCGGCCGTGCTCGGGCCCGGTCGACTGCGAGGTGCGGTGAGCGGCGGGGTGCAGGTCGCTGGCATGTGACCTCACCGGGAGGGGTATCGCAGGGGGGTGACCACGACCGCGAACGACCCTGTCGACGTCAACGGACCCGAGCCCGACCTCAAGCGGGTGATGGGCCCGAAGCTCCTGCTCCTGTTCGTGGTGGGGGACATCCTCGGCGCGGGCGTCTACGCCGTGACCGGACAGATGGCCGGCGTCGTCGGAGGCGTCGTCTGGCTGCCCTTCCTGGTGGCCTTCTTCGTGGCCACGCTCACGGCGTTGTCCTACCTCGAGCTGGTCACCAAGTACCCGCAGGCAGCCGGCGCGGCCCTCTACACGCACAAGGCGTTCGGCGTGCACTTCATCACGTTCATCGTGGCCTTCGCGGTGATCTGCTCGGGCATCACCAGCGCGTCGACCTCGGCCAACGTGCTGGCCCAGAACCTCACCGGCGGACTCGAGGCCAACGGCTGGATCGACAACACGCCGGGCACCGGGACGATCACGCTGATCGCGCTCGGGTTCATGGTCCTGCTGGCGCTGATCAACCTGCGCGGCGTGGGAGAGTCGGTGAAGTTCAACGTGCTGCTGACCCTGGTCGAGGTCACTGCGTTGACGATCGTGATCGGCGTGGGCTTCTACGTCATCGGCAAGGGCGACGGCAGCTTCGACAGGATCACCACGTTCGAGAACCCGGACGACAAGGGCCTCTTCCTTGCGGTCACCGCGGCGACGTCGATCGCGTTCTTCGCGATGGTCGGCTTCGAGGACTCGGTGAACATGGTCGAGGAGACCCAGGAGCCCGAGCGGATCTTCCCGCGGACGCTGCTGACCGGCCTGGGCATCGCAGTGATCATCTACATGCTCGTCGCCGTCTCGGTGGTCACCGTGCTGACCTCCGAGCAGATCGGCAACGCCGCCGACGGCCGGGCGCTCCTCGAGGTCGTCCGGATCGGCGCGCCGGACTTCCCGATCGACAAGGTCTTCCCGTTCCTGGCGGTGTTCGCGGTCGCCAACACCTCGCTGATCAACATGCTGATGGCGAGCAGACTGATCTACGGCTTGGCCCAACAGGACGTGCTGCCGCGCACGCTCGGCAAGGTGTCGCCGAACACGCGGTCGCCGTACGCCGGGATCATCTTCTCCACGCTCCTGGCGCTCGGGCTCATCATCTACGTCTCCGAGAAGGCCGAGTCCGACGTGGTCATCAACCTGGCCAGCGTCACCTCGCTTCTGCTGCTCGGCGTCTTCACGATCGTCAACATCACCTGCCTCGTGCTGCGTCGCGACGGCCGGGAGTCCATGTTCCGCTCACCCGGGCCCACGCCCGCGATCGCCGGGCTGGCCACCGCGTTCCTGATCGGGCCCTGGGTGGACCGCGACACGCTGATCTACCAGATCGCCGGCGTTCTCATGCTGATCGGCGTGGGGCTCTGGGCGCTCACCTGGCTCACCAACCGGGGGGTCCGCGCCAAGAGGACCGGGTTCCGCGACATCGACCACCTCGAGTAGGGACGCTCCGCGACCTGAGAACGATTGCAGGCCCGGGACTTCGCGCCCGTACCCTTGGCGGGTGAGCAGCACCGTCCCCGACCTCGAGGCCCTGCGCGCCCTCGGCCCCGCCCAGCAGCCGGTGTACCCCGACCGCGCGGCCGTCGACGCCGCCGTGGCCCGCCTCAGGACGATGCCGCCGCTGGTCTTCGCCGGCGAGTGTGACGACCTGAAGGACAAGATCGCCGCGGTGTCGCGAGGCGAGGCGTTCATGCTCATGGGCGGCGACTGCGCCGAGACGTTCGCCGGTGTCACCGCCGACAACGTGCGCAACAAGCTGCGAGTCCTGCTGCAGATGGCGGTCGTGCTGACCTACGCCGCGTCGGTGCCCGTCGTGAAGGTCGGCCGGCTCGCGGGGCAGTACGCCAAGCCCCGCTCGTCCGATCTCGAGACCCGCGAGGGCGTGACCCTGCCGGCCTACCGCGGTGACGCCGTCCACGGCTACGACTTCACCGCCGAGTCGCGGGTGCCCGACCCGCAGCGCCTGGTGGACGTCTACAACTCCTCGGCCGCGACGCTCAACCTGGTCCGTGCGTTCGTCACCGGTGGCTACGCCGACCTGCGCCAGGTGCACACCTGGAACACGGACTTCGTCCGCGAGTCGCCGATCGGCCAGCGCTACGAGCGGGTGGCCGCCGAGATCGAGCGGGCGCTCACCTTCATGAAGGCGATCGGAGCCGACCCCGACGAGTTCCACCGCGTTGACTTCCACACCTGTCATGAGGGGCTGCTGCTCGACTACGAGCACGCGATGACCCGTATCGACTCGCGCACCGAGACGCCGTACGACGTGTCCGCGCACTTCGTCTGGATCGGCGAGCGCACCCGCCAGCTCGACGGTGCCCACGTCGAGCTGTTCAGGCACATCCGCAACCCGATCGGCGTGAAGCTCGGGCCGACCACCACCGCCGACGACGCGCTGGCGCTGGCCGGGAAGCTGAACCCCGACAACGAGCCGGGCCGGCTGACCTTCATCACCCGCTTCGGGGCCGGCAGGATCCGCGAGGGCCTGCCCGACCTGGTCGAGAAGGTCACCGCCTCCGGGGTCGAGGTGGCGTGGGTCTGCGACCCGATGCACGGCAACACCTTCGAGGCGTCGTCCGGCTACAAGACCCGCCGCTTCGACGACGTCATCGACGAGGTGCAGGGCTTCTTCGACGTGCACCGCTCGCTCGGCACCTGGCCCGGCGGGGTCCACGTCGAGCTCACCGGCGACGACGTGACCGAGTGTGTCGGTGGCGGCGAGGAGCTCCTCGAGGTCGACCTGGGCTCGCGCTACGAGTCGGTCTGCGACCCGCGGCTCAACCGCGTGCAGTCCCTCGAGCTGGCCTTCCTGGTCGCAGAGATGCTGCGCAACGCCTGAACCGGACCGACCCACCGGTCGTGTGACAGGCATGAAGCTGCTGACCCCCGCTGTCGCTGCCGCTGCTGCGGCGGCTCTGCTCGTACCGTCCGGTGCCGCCGACGCCCGGCCCATCGCGTCCACTGGTCACACACTCGCGCGTGCGGCGTCGGTGACCGTGGCCAACATGGCCTTCGGCCCGGCCTCGGTCACGGTCGGCCTCGGCGAGCGCGTCACCTGGACCTTCCAGGACGCCACGGCGCACACCAGCACCTCGGACCAGGGCTTCTGGAACAGCGGCACGAAGTCCGGCGGGGCGGTGTACTCCCGTGCCTTCACGTCCGCGGGCTCGTACGCCTACCACTGCACGATCCACGCGATGATGCGCGGGAACGTGAAGGTGCCGCTGACCGCGAGCGGCAGGGCAAGCAAGGGGTACAAGCTCACCTGGGCCACCGTGAAGGGCGCCAAGGGGATCACCTACGACGTGCAGACCCGGCTCGGCAAGGGGAAGTGGGTGTCGCTGAAGGCGTCCACCACCGGAACGCACGCCAAGTTCAACCCGGCCAAGGCCGGCAAGTACTCCGTGCGCGCTCGCACGGCGAAGGGTGGGGCGCGGTCGGGCTGGTCGCCGACGGTTACAGTCACCATTTCGTGAGCTCTGATTCCCTTTCTGGCCTGGTTGATCTCCGCTCCGACACGCTCACCACACCGACCGAGTCGATGCGCGCGGCAATGGCGCGTGCCGAGGTCGGCGACGACGTCTACGGCGAGGACCCCACGGTGCTCGCGCTCGAGGAGCGGGTCGCCGGGCTGTTCGGCCACGAGGCCGCGCTGTTCACGCCCACCGGGTCGATGGCGAACGTGCTGGCGGTCGGCTCGCTGGTCGCCCCCGGGCAGGAGGTGCTCTGCGAGTCGTCGGCGCACATAGCCCGCGCCGAGCTCGGGGCACACGGCGCGATCGGCGGGATCACGATGCGGACCTGGACCCACCCGCGCGGCCGCCCGGACCTGCCCGCGATCCGGTCGATGCACGCGCCAGACATGGGCCCGTTCTTCGTGCGGACCGCTGCCGTCTCGGTCGAGAACACCCACAACTTCGCGGGTGGCGCGGTGCTGCCCCTCGAGGAGCTCCAGGAGCTGCGAACCTGGGCCGACGGTGTCGGTGCCGCAGTGCATCTCGACGGGGCCCGGATCTGGAACGCGCACGTGGCCACCGGCGTACCCCTCGTCGAGTACGGCGCCATCGCGTCCGTCCTGTCGGTCTGCCTGTCCAAGGGGCTGGGCGCACCCGTCGGCTCGCTGATGGTGGGTTCGCGCGACGCGATCGACGAGGCGCGGGTGCGCCGCAAGCGAATGGGCGGTGGCATGCGCCAGGTCGGCATCCTGGCCGCCGCCGGCCTGCACGCCCTCGACCACCACGTGGAGCGGCTGGCCGACGACCACGCCCACGCCAGGCTGCTGGCCGAGGCCTGCGGCCTCGACCCCGCCACGGTCGACACCAACATCGTCGTGGTCGAGCGCAGCGACGCCGCGGTGTTCGTCGCGGCCGCCGCCGAGGAGGGGGTCCGGATCGCCGCCGTCGGCCCGACGGCTGTCCGGATGGTCACCCACCTCGACGTGTCCGACGAGGACGCCAAGGCGGCAGCATCCGTGCTGTCGAAGCTCAGGAGTCAGGCGTCCCCAGGAACGACACCTCGCTGATCGCCGTGAAGTCGCGGCCGGCGTTTCCCTCGCCCGGGGGAGTGACCGTGGCGATCCTGAGCACCACCCTCCCGGTGACGACGTCGGGGACGTCGACGACCTGCACCTCGCGGGTCTCGGTGAGCTCCTGACGGACCTTGCTCCCGTCGTCGAAGACCCAGATGACGGCCTGGATGCGGCGGTTGCCGAGGTACCAGTCGAAGGTGCGGCCCTTGCTGTCGGTCGAGGTCTTGGCGTAGCCGTTGACCAGCCCCACCTGGTGCAGCTCGGTCGGCTCGCGCAACGTGAAGCTGAGCTTCATGCCGGTGCCGTCGCCGGGCGCCCGCCAGGCGGTGTCGAGGACACCGTCGAGCATGTTGCTGGCGTCGTAGGAGACCTGGTCACCGTTGACGTCCTCGTTCGGAGTCGCGGTCTTCGGCGCCTTGGCCGAGGCGCGACCGGCGACATCGACGCCGTCCTCGCGGGTCCCGGACTCCTGGGCCGACGGACTGCTGCCGCCGTCGTTGGCGGCCGGGTCGGAGCCGTCGTCGCGGACCAGGAACCACCAGCCGGCGGCGACCAGCACCAGCACCAGTGCGGCCGCGAGGATCCAGAGCACCGGGCTCCGACGCTCCTCGTAGTCGTACTCGTAGTAGTCGTACGGCTCGTACTCCGTCTCGGCCGGCTCGTCGGGGGCAGCCGTCACCGGCTCCGCGGCCGGCTCGGAGGTGGTCGTGGTGAGCGGGCCGTAGGGCGTGTACCCCTCGACCTCGTCCGCGAACAGCGGGTAGCGGGGCGGCGGGGGCGGCGCCACCGCAGCCGGCGGGGTGCGCGGGTCGGCCGCAGCTTCAGACAGCATCCGCTCGGCGGTGTCGGTGCGCCAGTCGTCGCCCGACGGAGGCGGGGTGACCGGTGTGCTGACCGGCGTGCCGTCAGGGGTGGAGGAGTCGACAGGTGCGCCGCAGTTCGTGCAGAACCGGCCCACGCCGAGCTGGTGGCCACATGACGTGCAGCTGCTCATCTCCTCACCTCCGCACGGGATCGTAGTCGCGGCGGACAGTAGTCGCAGGTCAGGAGGTCCGTATTGCAGACGCGGCGTCCGCCCGGCCGACCGCCGCCGGGAGCCGGCGCACCGCGGTCGCGAGCTCGCGCAGGACGCTGCCGTCGAGCGCCTGCGGTCCGTCGCAGAGGGCCGCCTCGGGGTGCGGGTGCACGTCGACGAGCACGCCGTCCGCGCCCACCGCGATCGCTGCGCGGGCCAGCGGGACGACCAGATCCTTGCGGCCGGCCGCATGGCTCGGGTCGACCACGACCGGCAGGTGGCTGGTCGCCTGGACCGCAGGGACGGCCGAGATGTCGAGGGTGTTGCGGTACGACGTCTCGAAGGTCCGGATGCCGCGCTCGCACAGGACGATGTCGAGGTTGCCGCGCTGCGCGACGTACTCAGCGGCCATCAGCCACTCCTGGATGGTGGCGTTCATGCCGCGCTTGAGCAGCACCGGCTTCCCGCACGTGCCGAGCGCCTGGAGCAGCCCGACGTTGGCCATGTTGCGCGTTCCGATCTGCAGCATGTCCGCGTGCTCGGCCACGACCGCGACGTCGCGGGCGTCGACGACCTCGGTGACCACGGGCAGCCCGGTGGCCACCCCGACGTCGGCGAGGATCTCCAGCGCCTCCACGCCGAGGCCCTGGAAGGCGTACGGCGACGTGCGCGGCTTGAAGGCACCGCCGCGCAGCAGGGTGGCGCCGGCGCCCTTGGCCATCTGCGCGGCCTCGAGGGTCTGGTCACGGCTCTCGACCGCACACGGGCCGGCGATGAACGTGAACGTCTCCGGGCCGATCGGCACCTGACGGCCCGACCCCACCCAGACCGTCGAGCGGTCGCGATGGTGCTGGCGGCTGACCAGCTTGTAGGGGTCGGAGATGCGGTGCACGTCCGCGACACCCCTGAGGGTGCGCAGATTCAGGTGGTGGAAGGAGTCGATGTCGCCGACCAGGCCGATGATCGTGCGGACCAGGCCCTTGGAGACGAACGCCTCCCCACCCACCGCCTCGACGCGAGCGACGACGGCGGCGATGTCCTCGTCGGTCGCGTCGGGCGACATGACCACGACCATGGCCGCGAATCTAGGACCGCCCGGGCTTTCCGTCGGGCAAGAACTCAGAGTGCGGACAAGGTGTGACGCAATCGTGACGAGGCGGTGCCCGGGCGCCGGCCTGTCGAGGGTCCCGGCGCCCGGGCACGGATCGGGGGAGTGTCAGCCGGGCGCCGAAGCGGGCATCAGGGTGACCAGCGACATCGCCGGCATCGGCAGCTCGCACTCCACGACGACCGTGCCGTCCGCGCCGGCCCGCACCTCGCGCTCGGGCTCGAGCGGGTCGAGTCGGTCGGACTCTCGCAGCACCGCCCACTGCTCGTCGGTCGGCCAGTCCTGGTCGTCGTCGCGGAGGCGACCCCAGACCGCAGCGATGTCGGAGTGGTCGTCGTCGACCCGGTCGTGGTGCAGCCGGTACGCCGCGCCGGCCGTGAGCCCGCGCACCACGAGCCGGACCCTGCGAGAGAGCTCGGGGGCGCCGGAGGCCTTGGTCTGGTCGAGGGTGAGGTTCCACGCCAGCACCGACACCTTGCCGTCGTCGTTCGTGGTGGCCACCGCCTCGACGAGCGACCGGGCGCCGTCGCCCGAGAGCGTGGTCGCGACCTCGGTCGGGCCGAGCCGCTCCAGCAGCGCGAGCGCCCACCAGCGCGGCTTGCGGAGCTCGCCGACCGTCCGGAGCCCGAAGCCGCCGTGCAGCAGCGCAGGGGGCCTGCCGAGCTCCTCGAAGTGGTCGGACACCACCCAGTAGGACAGGGCTTCGATCCGCTCCTCGCGCATCGCCGAGGCCATTCCTCGCAGCAGGAAGGTGCCGGCGAAGACCGCGTCGCTCACCTCGTTGAAGTGGGTCGGCGTCACGCCCCACTCGGTCCACCAGATCGGCAGGTCCGGGCGTCCGTGACGGGCCAGCGTGGGGCGGAAGTCCAGCGGTGGGGAGCCGTAGGTGTGGGTGGTGACGAAGTCGACCGGGGTGCCGGTCCGCCCGACATGGGCCAGCAGCTCCTCGACCCAGCCGGCCGCAGCGGACGACGGTCCTCCGACCCGCAGTCGCGGGTCGACCGCCTTCACGGCCGCCGCGGTGACGTCGTAGAGCCGCAGGTACTCCTCAGGCGTGCCCGACCAGAAGACCTCGAGGTTGGCCTCGTTCCAGACCTCGAAGGACCAGTGCTCGACCACCTCGTCGCGGCCGTACCGCTCCACGAGGTGTGCGACCAGGTCGTGGACCAGGTCGTGCCAGCGGTCCCAGTCCTTGGGCGGCGAGACGATGGCGGCGTAGTCGAACACCGTCTTGCCGGGGTCCGAGGCGAGGTCGTGCGGCATGAACGACAGCTCCACGACCGGATAGAGCCCCAGGCCGCGCACGTGGTCGTAGACCCGGTCCACACCCGAGAAGTTGTGGACCGGGTCTCCGCCCATCTCCCGGTAGACACCGAGGTCGTCGCCGAAAATCGCGTGCGCCCGGACGTGGGTGACGCCCAGCTCCTCGTGCGCGGCCCGGAGCGCGGCGGTGAGCTCGGCCCCGATCGGACGGCCGCCCGTGGTGTCCTCCGAAAGGCTGTGGGAGAGGTGCTCGCTGCCGACCATCGGGCGCCACGGCCGGGGCAGCGGGCGGACCTCGGCACTAGCGTCGACGTCCACGAGCACCGCTCCGAGAGGCTCGGCGAGGGTGGTCGACTCGACGGGCGTGGTGCGGGGGCCCTCGACGTGGACGTCCGACAGGCTGGCCACGGCGTACCAGCGCGGGACGCCGGGCGTGCCGGTGGTGTCGGCGTACGGCGGGTGGGGCACCGCAAGCACGTCTCGGCCGGCGTGGTCGAGCGGCTCGAAGGTGCCGTCGGCCGCGTCCGCGGCGTACACCTGGTAGCCGACGGCGCCCTCGACCGGCTCCCAGGTGAGCGTCACCTGATGGCCGCCGGGCTCGGCGCGCAGCCCGGCCGGCGGATGAAGCCGCGGTGCCTGGCCGGCGAACTGTGCATCTGAGCGGGCGCCGGTGCGAGCACCGATCCGCTCGTCCCAGTCCTGCCGGGCAGTCGACATCAGTGGCCCACCTCCGAGGTGAACCGCTCCATGGCCATCAGCGGCCGCAGCTTGTGCTCCATGGCGCCCTTGGAGACGTAGCGCCGCAGGTCGTCGCCGGTGAGCGCGTTGCCGAGCGCGGCGATGATCATCCCCTGGTCGAGGGCGAGGTACCTGCGCGAGACGGTTCCGCTACGCACTGCGATGGCGTCGTAGAACCCGCCGGGCCCGTAGGCGTCGAAGTGCTCGCGCAGCTTGCTCAGGTTGGCGAGTGCCTTCCCGGGTGCGTAGCGAAGCGCGAGGAACGAAGCGTGCGGGGTCACCACGCCGTCGCCGTACGACGTCGGCGCGGGCTCGCCCGTTCGGTCCGGGCAACCCTCGTAGGGCTGGTCCCAGTCGGTGCTCTCCTTGTCGGACGTGTAGCCGGCGGCGTCCATGCCGAGGGCGTCCACGCCGTACGTGCGATAGCCGCCGAACGGGTCGTTGGAGGGCGAGAAGCCCCAGTAGCCATAGCCCGCGTCATCGAGGCCGTGCTCGATCTGGGCCCGCACGTAGAGCGGGTGGTTGACGCCCCATGACCGCTTGCCCCAGGTCTCCTCGGGGACGAACAGCGGCACCATCAGCGCCTCGAACATGCTGCCGCCCCAGGTCGGGACCAGCTTGAGGTCGCGGTAGGGGAACGTGCCCTCGAAGACGTCGATGCCGAGGTACTGACGCCACTCTCCGGTCGGCTTGGTCTCGAACGCGAAGTCACACCTGGGCGGGAAGGTCCGCAGCGTGCCGAAGTAGTGCTTCTGGGGGATCTGTCCGGACGCGATGCCCAGGTAGGACGCGATGCGTGGCTCGGTGTTGAAGGCCCCGTAGTGATGGCAGGTGTAGAACACGTCCGCGCCGCCGCGGTAGTTGCCCGGGGTGTTGCAGGTGCCGTCGCCCGGGGGCTCGACCCAGAAGCCGCCACGGATCTGGCCGCCGACCGGGGCGGTGGTGTCGGCCGGGTCCTTCCGGACGCCCTCGGCGGAGTTGTAGTAGTAGCCGAAGTCCATCGCCTCGCGGATCGCGTCGGCCGCGTGGGCAACCTTGTGGTCCGCGCGCGCGGCGACGAGCAGCCCGATGGCCAGCCAGCCGTTGTCGACGCTGGAGGCGAACGGGTAGACCGGGTTGCCGTTCTCCGGCCAGGTGGTGAGCTTGGCGCCGGTCGCCGGGTCGTACCAGTTGTAGAACATGCCCGAGGGTTCGTGCAGCTCGAGGCCGGCCACGCTGTGGATGGTCTGCTTCATCCGGTCGCGGGCCTCCGCTGCGTCGATCAGCCCCGTGTCGCGGGCCACGACGGTGGCCCACAGGTAGGCACCGATGTTGGTCGGCGAGGTGAAGGCGCTGCGGGTGGCCGGCTCGAGGTCGCCGCCGATGTTGTCCGACGGCAACCCCGTGTCCGGGTCGGCCATGGCTTCGAAGGATCGCCAGGTGTCGGCGAGGTAGCCACGCAGCGGCTGCGAGCCCTGGCCCGCGGCGCTGTGGTGGCCCCCTGCCGCGCCGGCATGCGGGTCGGGCACGGCAGGGGACGTCGAGGTGGTGGCCGCGACCACGAGGGTGGTCGAGCCGAGGATGCTTCCGAGAAGTGTGCCCAGAGATGTGCGACGTCGCACGGTGTGGCTCCTTCCGTCGAGGAGAGGTGGTGGGTTACTTGATGCCGGTCATGGCGATGCCCTGCATGATGTGGCGCTGCAGGACAAGGAAGATCGCGAGCACGGGCAGCACGACGACCACGGCGCCTGCCAGCAGCAGGCCGAACTGGGTCGCGTTCTGCCCGACGGAGTAGAGCGCCAGTGCCACCGGGAGCGTGTACTTGTCCTCCGTCTGGGCGATCACGAGCGGCCAGAGGAAGTTGTTCCACGAGGTCAGGAACGTGAGGATCCCGAGCGTCGCCAGCGCCGGGCCGCAGAGCGGGAGCATCACCGAGAAGAAGATCCTCAGCTCGCCGGCGCCGTCGATGCGCGCGGCCTGGATCAGCTCGTCGGGAAGGCTGGAGATGTACTGCCGCATCAGGAAGACGCCGAACGGGCCGGCCAGGAACGGCAGGATCATCCCGAGCAGGCTGTTCGACAGCCCCATCTTCGTGACCATCACGAACAGCGGCACGAAGGTCACGACGCCGGGGACCATCAGGGTCCCGAGCACGATCGAGAACAGCGCGCGCTTGCCGGGGAAGTCGAGCTTGGCCAGCGCGTAGCCGAGCATCGAGCAGAACAGCAGGTTGCCGGCGGTGACGGCCAGCGCCACGACGACCGAGTTGAACAGGTACGTCGGGAAGTCCAGCCGGCTCAGCAGCGTGTCGTAGTTGCTCGTGGTGACCGTCTCCGGCCACCAGGTCGGCGGGAGGGCGCGGACCTCCGACTCCGGCTTGAACGACGAGAGCAGCATCCAGACGAACGGCACGGCGACGACGACCAGGCCGAGGGTCAGTACGGCGTACAGCCACGCGGGCGTGCGCTCGGTGCCGCCGCGATCGCGGGGCGGACGGGTCCGGGTCGGCTGCCGGTCCTCCGGTGCGTCCGTCCCGGTCCGTGCCGCGGTGTCCGGGAGTACGTCGGTCATGGCTGTGCCTCCACGGGGCGGAGCTTGTCCAGCCGCTCGTGCCGCTCGCCGAGCCAGCGGAACTGCACGTAGGTGAGCAGCACGATGGCCAGGAAGAGCAGGTAGCTGGCCGCGGCGGCGTACCCGAAGTTGCCGAACCGGAACTGGTCGTAGGTGAAGTAGGTGATCGAGCGGGTGCTGTCGAGCGGGCCGCCCCGCGTCATCACGAACGCCTCCTCGAAGAACTGCAGGTAGCCGATGCCGGTGATCACCGCGCCGAACAGCAGCGTCGGCCGCAGCATCGGCAGCGTGATGTGCCGGAAGCGCCCCCAGCCGCCGGCGCCGTCGACAGCGGCGGCCTCGGAGACCTCGCGCGGGATGGTCTGCAGCCCGGCCAGGAAGATCACCATCAGCGTGCCGAAGTTGCGCCAGACCGCCATGAGGACGAGCGACGGCAGGGCCAGCCGGGTGTTGTCGAGCCAGTTCACCTCGCCGATGCCGACCCAGCCGAGCGCGGTGTTGAACAGGCCGCCGTGGTGGCGGTAAAGGAACTTCCACACCACCGACACCGCGACGATGCTGGTCACCACCGGCAGGTAGAAGCCGACCCGGAAGAAGCCCTTGAACCGGTTCAGCCGGTTGATCCCCACCGCGGCGGCCAGCGCCACGGCCATCGTGAGCGGCACTCCGAGCAGCAGGTAGAGCAGCGTGTTGAGCGTGACCTTCCGGAACACCGGGTCCTGGACCAGGTCGGCGTAGTTGCCCAGTCCGGCGAACTCGACGGCGAGCGGGCTCCGGATGTCGCTGCGCCGGAAGTCGGTGAAGCTCATCCCGAGACTGGCCAGGACCGGCCCCGCGGTGAACGCCAGGAACAGCAGCACGAACGGCATGGCGAGCACCCACGCGGCGACGGCTTGCGCGCGCCGCGTGGGGTCGACGTGCCGGCTGGGGGTGCCGGCGCTGATGGTCGTCACGGTGGGTCAGCTCAGAGGCCGGTACCGATGGACTCCGCCTGCTGCTCCATCGACTTGACCGCCTCCTCGGCGCTGACCTGCCCCTTGGTGGCCTTCTCGATGTCGCTGTCGATCACGCTCGCCACTTCCTCCCAGGTCGGGACGGCCGGGGGCGAGCTCGCCTTCTCGAGCTGGGCGCCGAAGACCTGCAGCTGCGGGTCCTCGGCCAGGTCACCGGAGTCCCAGGCGGACTGGACGGCCGGCAGGTCACCCAGCTCGTCGTAGAACGCCTGCTGGGTCTCGGGCTGGGACAGCCACTGGACGAACTTCCAGCCGCCGTCCTTGTTCTCGGCATCTGCGAAGACCGCGAGGTCGCCGCCGCCCACGAAGGAGTTGCCGGGCGCCGCGTCGGTGCCGGGCAAGGGCGCGATGGCGTACTGGTCCGGGCTGACACCGGCGTCCTCTACGAGGTCGGCGTGCCAGGGTCCGGAGATGAACGAGCCGATGGTGCCGTTGGCCATGCCGCTCTCCAGCTCGCCCGGGTCCAGCTTGTCGGTGGAGGAGAGGCCGTCGGCGAAGAAGCTGCTGTAGTACTCCAACCCTTCGACCATCTCGGGGGAGTCGAGCGTGTACTCCGCGCCGTCGGCGTCGGTGAGCTCGGCGCCGGCGGACCACGCGAACGGCATCATCGTCTGCCAGGCGCCAGTGTTGCCGGCCTGCAGCTGGAGGCCGTACGACGCCCCGGCCTTGGTCTGCAGATCGGTCGCGAACTGGCGCAGCTCGTCCCACGTGGCCGGAGGCTGTGACCAGCCGGCCTGCTGCGCCAGGTCGGTGCGGTAGTAGAGGGCGCGGGTCTCGACGTACCAGGGGACACCGAAGGAGGTGCCGCCGACCTCGGTCGACTCCCAGGCGCCGGGGAAGAAGTCGGACTCTTTCACGAGCCCCTCGGGCGTCGGGTCGATTCCGCCGGCCTCCGCGAACTCGCCCATCCACGTGGTGCCGATCAGGCTCACGTCAGGGGTCTCGCCTGCCGCGATCGCGTTGGCGATCTTGTCGTGTGCGGCGTCCCACGGGACGGCGGTGACCTCGACCTTCGCATCGGGGTTCGCGTCGGTGAACGCCTGGGCGAAGTCCTGGAGGGTCTCGCCCTCGGTGCCCATCGCCCAGACCTCGATCGTGCCGGTGGCCTTGCCGTCCTCGATGGCGTCGCCCTGGCCCTGGGCGCCGACCCCGTCGTCCGAGTCGCGGCCGCAGCCCGTCAGGGCAAGGCCGGCGACGGCGAGGAACGCGACGACGCGCGTGCGGGTGGATCTCATGGGATTTCGCTTCCTTCTCTGGGTCGGGTGCTGGTGGTCCGCACCACCAGCTCGGTCGGTAGCACTTCGTGCACGGGGGTGGTGCGGCCACCACTGATCTGTTCGTCGAGGAGCCGGGCGGCGGTGCCGCCCAGGGCGCGCATCGGCTGGCGGACCGTGGTCAGCCCGGCGTACCGCGCAGCCATCACGTCGTCCCATCCGGTGACCAGCACGTCCTGCGGTACCCGCACGCCCCGCGCGCGCAGCGCGGTGAGCAGGCCCAGCGCCAGCTCGTCGTTGGCGCAGGCGAGCGCGTCGGGGAGCGCGGTGAGCTCGGCAGCCACATCCGCGCCGGCCGCCTCGTCCATCGCGCCCGGCTCGAGGACCGTGACCTCCAGCCCGTGGGCGGCTGCACCGCGGCGGAGACCGTCGAGGCGCTCGGCCAGGTCGGGCGTGAGACCCGGGTCGCCCACGAACGTCACGGTCCGGGCTCCGGCCTCGGCGAGGTGCCCGGCGAGCGCCTGAGCGGCGTGGGTGTTCTCGGCGTTCACCGTGTCGATGTGGTCGCTGCCCGCCAGCGGCGCGCGGGCCAGCAGGACGAGGGGAGTGCCGCGCGCGGCGAGCCGCTCGAAGACCTCGTCGGCCACGGTGCGGCCGAGGACGACCAGGCCGTCGCAGCGGCCGGCCAGCCGGTGCACGAGCTCGGCGGCGCCGTCGCGACCGTGCGTGGACAGGATCAGCACCGAGCGGCCGAGCTCGGCGGCCACCTCTTCGTAGCCGAGCACGACCTCCGCGTAGTAGGGGCCGGACAGGTCGGGGAAGACGATCCCGTTGGCGGCGTGTCGGCGCTCGGCGAGCTGTCGGCCGAGATGACTCGGCTCGAAGGCCAGCTCCTGCACCGCGCGCTGGACCCGCTCCCGGGTCGAGGGGCTCACGATCTCGGGGTCGCGCAGCGTCCGCGACACCGTCGCGGTCGAGACGCCTGCATGCTTCGCGACGTCGCGGATCGTGCTCGCCATCCGGTCTCCCGAGAGCCTCGTGGTCTGCCTTTCCCATCCATGTAACCGGTTTCAGAGACCGGTTACAGCGGATTGTGACCCAGGTCACAGCTCCCGAGCCAGGAGGCGTCAGACGGCGAGGTGCTGGACCTCGCCCTCGACCTTGCGCCGCGGCCCCACCTCGACCACCAGCATCGCGGCCAGCACCAGCGCCCCGCCGAAGAGCATCCGCACGGTCAGGCCCTCGCCACCGAGGAGCACGGCGAAGAACGCCGCGAACACCGGCTCCATGCTCATGATGATCGCGGTGCGGGTGGGCGAGAGCTGGGACTGGGCCCAGGTCTGCGCGAGGAGCGCCAGGGCGCCGGCCACGAGCGCCATGTAGACGACCGATGCCCAGTCCCGCCCTCGGTCGGGAAGCACCACGCCGTCGGGCGCGGTGGCGACCAGGCAGATCAGCGCGATCACCAGCAGCTGGACCACGGACATCCCGAGCGCGTCACGGGCCGTCGACCACGCTCCGAGGGCGATGATGTGCAGCGCGTAGAGCACGGCGGCGACGAAGGTCAGCGCCTCGCCGTACCCCACGGAGAAGCCGTCGAGGGTCAGCACGCCGAGCCCCACCGTCGCCAGCACCACCGCGCCCCACGTGATCGCTGTGATCCTCGACTTGAGCAGCACGGCCGCGAGCAGGGGCGTGCACACGACGTACATCCCGGTGATGAAGCCGGACACGCTGGCCGCGGTGTGCGCCAGGCCCGCCGTCTGCAGGATCTGCGCGACGCCGTAGATGCCGCCGACGAGGACCGCGCGGCGCAGCACCTCGCGGGGGAGCGCGAGGACCGCGCGGTGTGCCACCGCGAACATCACCAGCCCGGCGATGGCGAACCGCACCGCCAGGAAGTCCAGCGTCGGCACCCGGTCGAGCAGGTCCTTGATGAGGAAGAACGTGCTGCCCCAGCTCGCGGTCGTCAGGAGCAGTGCGCTCGTCGCCAGCAGCGAGCCGCGCCGGGTGGTCACCGCCCTCACACGAGGTAGAGGGTGACCGTCGAGCCGATGGGCAGGAAGGTGCCGGCCTCGGGATCCATGGAGAAGACGTAGCCCAGGCCGATGTAGCCGTCAGCCTCCTGGGTCTCGACGGCGAACCCGGCGCCCTGGAGGGTCGCGGTGGCGTCGTCGACCCCGAACGCGACGACGTTCGGGACCTCGACCAGCTGGGGGCCGAGGGAGACGAGCAGCGTGACCGAGTCGCCCTTGAAGAGGGTGCCGCTCTTCGGGTCCTGAGAGATGACGATGCCCTCGGAGACGCTGTTGGAGTACTGCTGGGAGATGCTGACCTTGAGCCCGCGCTGCTTGAGCACCTTCTCGGCCTCGTCGGCGCTCTTGCCGGCCCAGCTGCCGACCGGGATCGGGCGGCGCCCCTTCGACACGACGAGGTCGACGATCGTGCCGAACCGCTGCGAGGTGCCGCCCTTGGGGTCGGAGGCTATGACGATGCCCTCGGGCACCGTCTCGGAGAACGCCTTGGTGGACTTGCCGAAGGCCATGTTCGCGCTCAGGATCCGGTCCTGCGCCTGGTCCTCGGTGATCCCGGTCAGCTTCGGCAGCTGCTGGACCGCACGGCCCAGCGAGACGGTGATCGTGACGTCGGTGCCCTTGAGGACCCGCTTGCCGGCCGACGGATCGGTGCTCAGCACCAGCCCGGCGTCGACCGTGTCGGAGTAGGTGGGCTCGGCCGTCTTCACGTCGAGCCCGGCATTCTCGAGCCGCTGCTGCGCATCCTCGGGGGAGAGCTGCAGGACCGCGGGCGTGGTGGTGTAGCGGGCGTAGCCGAAGTACCACGCACCCGTGCCGACCGCGGCCGCAACCAGGAGCGCGAGCACCAGCAGGATCGGACCCCGCCGGCGACGGCGTGGTCGCTTGGTCGGCTTGGAGGGAGGGGTCGGCGGCGGGACCGGCCCGGGCCGCTCGGTGACGGTCGTCGGGACGCGCTGCCGGTCGATGGTCGTGGTCGCCTCGCGCGGCGGCGCCAGCAGCGCGGCCATCTCGGCGTGGTCCCACGGCTCCGGGTTGGTGTCGCCGCGCGGCGGTCCCTGCCGGCGGAGCACCTCGGCAGTGTCCGACATCTTGCGAGGCAGCAGGTCGTCGACCAGCTCCGGATCGCTGCGTACTCCCGCGCTGACGGCCTGGTTGACCCGCCGCAGGTGGTGCAGCAGCACGCCGGCGTCGGCGGGCCGCTGCTCCCGGTCGCGAGCGGTGGCCCGGGCGACGAGCGCGTCGACGTAGTCCGGGATGCCGGGCACCCGCCGCGAGGGCGCCGGGACGTCCTCGTGCACGTGCTTGTAGGCGACCTGGATCGGCGTCTCGCCCTCATGGGGCTTCTTGCCGGTGAGCAGCTCGTAGAGGATCACGCCCACGGCGTAGACGTCGGCCCGGGCGTCGGAGCGGCCCTCGACGACGAGCTCGGGGGCGACGTACGAGACGGTCCCGATGAGGACGCCGGTGGCGGTGTGCTGGGTGGTGGCACTCATGGCCTTGGCCAGCCCGAAGTCGGCCACCTTGATCCGGCCGTCGTCGGAGATGAGGACGTTCTCGGGCTTCACGTCCCGGTGGATCAGGCCGGCGCGGTGTGCGGACGCCAGCGCGGAGACGACCGGCTCCAACAGCGCGAGCGTCCGGGCCGCGGAGAGCGGCGCCTCCTTGCCGATGGTGTCGCGCAGGGTGTGGCCGGGGATGAGCTCCATTGCCAGGAACACCGTGCCGTCGTCGTTGCCCTGGTCGAAGACCCCGACGACGTTGGGGTGCGAGAGCTTCGCTGCCGCGCGGGCCTCGGCCACGAACCGGGCCGCGAACTCGTCGTCGTCGCCGAGCCCGGGGTGCATCACCTTGACCGCGACGGTGCGGTCGAGCCGCAGGTCGGTGGCCTCGTAGACGGTCGCCATGCCGCCGCGGGCGATCCGCGAGCCGATCTGGTAGCGACCGTCGAGCACCCGCCCGGCGAGGTGGTCAGTGGCGTCCTGGGCAGGGTCGTTCGCCTGCTGGTCGGCGCCCTGAGGGGCATGCCGGTCCGACACGGCGACCTCCTGCACCCGGACGGGGAAGGATCCGGATGCTCCATCGTACGGATCGGTTGCGGATATCGGCATTTCCGAGGCTCCGGGCGAGCCGTTGGATCCTCCCGCGCGTGCGGCGGCGTACGCCCGGATGCCAGCATGGGTGCATGACGCTCGCCGAGTCCGACCTGTCCACCCTGGTCGACGAGTGGCTGGACTGGGACCAGGCCGCCGTGCGGCTCGAGGTCACCCCCGCCAAGGTCCGCACCATGATCCGCGACCACGAGCTGGCCGCGGCCAGCCCCACACCGGGCGCCGGGCCGCAGGTGCCGGCCGACTTCATCGACGACGACGGGCTGCCGGTCAAGGGGCTGGCCGGGCTGCTCACCGTGCTCCACGACGGCGGGTACGACGACCGCGAGATCATCGCCTGGTTGCACATGGACCTCGACCTGCCCGGCCGCCCGATCGACGCACTGCGCGAGAACCGCGGCGCCGAGGTCAAGCGCCGCGCCCAGGCGATGGCGCTGTAGGCAACCCAGGTGAAGTGGAACCGGACCACCGTCAAGGCGGTGGTCATCGCGTTCGTGACGATCATCGCGACGTCCTTCTTCATCAAGTGGACCTTCGACCACGACGGCGAGACCATCACGCTCGGCGGGGACGAGCCGACGCGCAGCGCCGCCGCCGACCCGGGGTCGACGCCCACCGTCGAGAGCGGGGACATCGACCCGGACAGCGGGCTGCCGTGGGTCCTCGAGGAGGAGCTGCCGGTCGAGGGCCAGGGCACGCTCGCGCTGATCGACCAGGGCGGCCCGTTCCCCTTCCCCGGCAAGGACGGCTCGACGTTCGGCAACTTCGAGGGGCTGCTGCCCGACCATCCCCGCGGGTACTACGCGGAGTACACGGTCATCACCCCGGGCTCGACGGATCGCGGTGCCCGCAGGATCATCACTGGAGACAGCGGTGAGTTCTACTGGACCCTGGACCACTACGTTACGTTTGAGCGGATCGCGCGGAGGCTGTTATGAGTAGGTGGGCATGAGCGGACTGGCCAAGATTCTCGCCAACCACCACGACCCGGGCGTCTATCGCTGGCACGCCGCGTTCCCGGCCAACGAGGTCGCGCACGCCGTCGAGCACGCCGGCTGGCGGTTCGGGTACGTCGACGGCTGGCACCACCAGACCCGCCACGAGTTCCTGACCGCGGTCGGCGAGGCCCTGGCGTTCCCCGAGCACTACGGGCAGAACCTCGACGCGCTCAACGACTCCCTCCGCGACCTGCCCGGCAAGACGGTGCTGCTGTGGGACGGCTGGTGCACGCTCGCCCGCGAGGACGAGACCGCCTTCAACGCCGTCCGCGCGATCCTGGCCGACCACACCGCCTCGCTGACCACGCTCCTGCGCGGCGACGGGCCGGACGTCGACGTTCCGTCCCTGGATTGAGGGTCAGTTTCCCCGGTTGACCGGGGAAGTTGGCACTTGGCAGGGGTTGCAACCGCCGACAGGTGCCGGTTTCCCCGGCTGACCGGGGAAGTTGGCACTTGGCAGGGGTTGCAACCGCCGACAGGTGCCAGTTTCCCCGGCTGACCGGGGAAACTGTCCGCCGAGTCAGACCACGCGGTGGGTGACCGCGGAGGCGAGCCCGCGGAGCACGTCCCGGGCACCGTCATCGATGGCCGCGCGGTCGAGGGCCGCAAGAGCGACCCCGGTGAGCTGGTCGATCACCGCCTCCACCTGCGCGTGCGCACCCGAGGCGTCGATGACGCCGCGCAGGCGCTCGACGTCCTCGGGTGACAGGGGAGAGCCGAGCGAGCGGTCCAGCAGCTCGGCGTCCTCGGCCGACGCGGCGTCGAGGGCCAGCGCGACGAGCACCGTCCGCTTGCCCTCGACCAGGTCGTCACCGGCCGGCTTGCCCGTGGTGGCCGGGTCGCCGAAGACGCCGAGGAGGTCGTCGCGGAGCTGGAACGCCTCGCCCAGGGGCAGCCCGAACGCCGTCAGCTCGGCCACCGTCGACGCGGGCGCTCCGGCCAGCGCAGCGCCGAGGTGGAGCGGCCGCTCGACGGAGTACTTGGCGGACTTGTAGCGCAGCACCGTCATGGCGGTGTCGACGTCCGCGTGGCCGCGTGCCTGGGCGGAGACGTCCAGGAACTGGCCTGCGATCACCTCGGTGCGGCAGAGGTCGAACACGTCGAGGGCCGGGGCGACGACCTCCATCGGCAGCCCGCAGCGGCGCAGCAGCTCGTCGGACCACGACAGGAGCACGTCGCCCAGGAGGATCGCCCCGGAGGCGCCGTACTGCTCCGGGTCGCCGCGCCACCCGGCGTCACGGTGCTCGCGCTCGAAGGTGCGGTGGGTCGACGGCCGTCCCCGGCGGCTGTCCGAGGCGTCCATGTAGTCGTCGTGCACGAGGGCGCTCGCGTGGAGCAGCTCGAGCGACGCACAGGCCCGGACCAGGGCGTCGGTCTCGACGGGTGGCGCCACCGCCAGGTGCCCCCACCAGCAGAACGACGCCCGGAACATCTTGCCGCCGGCGACCGACGTGCGAGCCTCGGCGAGCAGCCGAGCGGCGTCGAGGCCCAGCGGTTCCAGGCGTGCGGCCTGCTGGTCGAGGAAGGCGTCGAGCGCCGCCTCGACGCGGGTCCGGAACCCGTCCTGGTCCCACGTCGCGCTCACGGCCCGACCCTAGGCGGTGCCGGGGATTGGGGTCCGCACCCCCTCTCGTACCTAGACTCGACCCGTGGCCACGGGACCCGGACGAAGCCTGCGCGAGCTCCTCGCGCGGGGGGAGCGCTCGTTCTCCTTCGAGTTCTTCCCACCCAAGGACGAGGCCGGTGAGCAGGCGCTGTGGGCGGCGATCGAGGCCCTCGAGCCCTACGAGCCCACCTTCGTCTCGGTGACGTACGGCGCCGGTGGCAGCACCCGCGACAAGACGATCGGCATCACCGGCCGGATCGCCCGCGACACCTCGCTCACCCCGGTGGCGCACCTGACCTGCGTCGGGCACACCCGCGCGGAGCTCGAGCGGATCCTCGACGCGTACGCCGCGGAGGGGATCCAGCATGTGATGCTGCTGCGCGGCGACCCCAGCGACGGGCCACGTGCGGAGTGGACGCCGACCGACGGCGGGCTCACCTACGCGGTCGAGCTGGTCGAGCTGGCGCGCTCGCGCGGCGAGTTCCGCATCGGTGTGGCGGCATTCCCCGAAGGCCATCCGGGGGCCAGCTCGCTGGACGCCGACGCCGACGTGCTGGTCACCAAGGCCAACGCCGGGGCGGAGTTCGCCGTGACGCAGATGTTCTTCCGCGCCTCCGACTACTTCGAGCTCGTCGAGCGGGTCCGCGCCCGCGGCGCCGACATCCCGATCCTGCCGGGGATCATGCCGATCCTGAACCTCAACGCGATCCGCCGTCAGGGCGAGCTGATCGGCACCGACGTGCCGGCCGACCTCGTCGAACGGATCTCGGTCCACGACGGTGACCCCGCGGCGATGCGCGCCGAGGGCATCGCGATCGCGGCCGAGCTCTGCGACGAACTGCTCAAGGGCGGGGCTCCGGGGCTGCACTTCTACACGCTGAACCGGTCCAAGGCGACTCTGGAGATCTTCGCCGCTCTCAACATGACGGTCTGACTCGCGGCTAGGTTCGACGGATGCGCACCCTCACCGTCACCGGGACCGGCTCCGCGGCCGCCGTACCCGACACCGCCCTGGTCCGCCTCTCCGCCGTCCATCGCGCCCGGACGCTCACCGAGGCCCTGGCCGGCGCAGAGTCCGCACGCGAGGCGGTGGTGACGGCGGCCGGAGACCTGGTCGTCTCGACCGTCAACCTCTCGGTGTGGCCCACCAACGAGCAGGGCGAGATACCCGGGTTCGAGGCGCGGCACAGCCTCACGATCGCCACGGGTGACCTGGCGAATGCCAACGAGCTCCTCTCCGACCTGGCCTACTCGGTCAGCGGCCGGCTGGTGGTCGAGGGCGTCGAGCTGTCCGTGCGCGACCCGTCTGCCGCGATCGCCTTGGCGCGTGAGGCCGCGTTCGCCGACGCTCGCGCCAAGGCGGACCTCCTGGCCGGGCTCGCCGATGCGACGCTGGGCCAGGTCGAGGCGGTCTCCGAAGGCGGTGGCCCGGGGCCGATGCCCGGCGGCTTCGCCGCAATGGCGAAGGCCGACGTCGGCCTGCAACCCGGTGAGAGGCAGATCTCGTCCAGCCTGACCATCACCTGGTCGCTGGCCTAGGCCTCGGCCGGGCCCACGACCTGCGCGACCAGCGCGGCTGACAGCCCCACGAACGGCAGCCCGCTGCCCGGTGTCGCGTGCGCGCCGGCGGCGTACACGCCCTCGATCGGGGTGCGCGGCCCAAGCCGTTGCCGCACCGTGCCCCGGCCCTCCCACAGCAGGCCGTACGGCGACGTGTGCCAACGCTGCACCAGGTCCCTGGGACTGAGGTCGACCCGGGTGACCAGGTCGGCTCGCAGGTCGAGCTGGTGCCGTGCGAGGGCCTTGAGGATGTCCTCGGCGAGCTTGCCCCGGCCGTGGACCGTGTACGCCGCACCGCCGGCCGGGGCCCGGCCCCCGGAGCGGACGACGAGCATGGGGTCGCCGTGCACGACCACTTCATGCGGCAGGTCCCGCACCGGCGCCGAGAGGCCGACATGGCAGACCACGGGAGGCATCGTCGGCATCGTTCGCTCGACGTACGCCGCGAGCGCGGGCAGCATCCGCGGGTCGACCGCGCACACGACCACGTCGGCATCGACCGCACCCGACGTGGTGTCGACGGCGACCGCTCGCCCGTCTCTCACAACGATGTCCGTGGCCTCGACCTCGAGCGCGACGGTCACCCCGCGGGTCGCCATCCGGGCAGTCAGTGCCGAGGTGAGCGCCGCCATCCCGCCGTTGACGGTCCACGCGCCGAACCGCTGCTCGACGTAGGCCACGAGACCGGCCCAGGCCGGCACGTTCCGTGGCTCGTGCCCGTCCGCGACGAACGGGTGCGCCGCCACCTGCCGCAGCCGCTCGTCCTTGAAGGTCTTCTTCAGCCGCTTGTGCAGCATCTCCCGGCTGTCGAACCGCTCCGCCACCTCGCGGGAGAGGTCCGCGGGGTTCCACGCGTTCTCGAAGTACGCGCGGCGCAGGACCTCCCAGTCCTCGCTGAACGAGTCGACGTAGTCGACCCAGAGCCGGCCCAGCCCGGCCCCCAGCTCGTCGACGGCACGTAGCTGGGCCGCGCGCGAGTGGCCCGGCAGGCCGAGCACGCTGCCGTCCTCGAACCAGTGCTCCCGCACCAGGTCGAGCGGCTCGATCTCCAGCTCGCGCTCGACCGGGCGACCGCTCTTGCGGAACAGGTCCCGGATGACCGCCGGCAGCAGCGTCGACGTCGGGCCGGCGTCCCACTCGAAGCCGTCCGCCGAGACCGTGGACACTGCGCCGCCGAGGGTGTCCAACCGTTCGAGCACCGTGACGCCGTGGCCGAGCTTGGCCAGCCTGACCGCGCAGGCGAGCCCTCCGAAGCCGCCGCCCACGATGACCACCCGGGCCATGTCAGGACGCCGTACGAACGTCGGGCGCGGGCTCCATCGGCCCGAACGAGGTGCCATACGTTGCGTCGAGGAGCCTCAGGAGCGCAGCGTTGACCGGCGCCAGCCGCTGGCCCGGCACGACCGCGGTGCACGGCTCCACCCTGGCGAACAGCCCGCTCGGGGCGGAGCCGATCTGGAACAGGTTCCCGGTCTCCGCATCGGTGCGAGCGAACGACCGGCCGTCCCAGGTGACGGGGTAGCTCTCCTGGGGCACCTCCGCCGTGGCCTGGGCGAAGGCGAAGACCTTGCCGACGCGCGCGGCGTCCATCGCCGGCACCAGCCCTTCGACGTCCGCCGCAGTGAGACCGGGATCCGTGCCGGCCACGAGTGCCGCCTGCAGGAACGTGAAGAACCGCCGGTCCACCTCGCTCAGCGCCGTGGCGCCGGCCGACATCCGGGTGTTGAGCTCGGTGGGCCGGAACCCGTCGGCGGTCAGCACGCCGTCCACGCCGAACGCGCCGCGGTAGCCGTGGGCCCGCTGCAGGTGCTCACCCACCCGACGCGCGACACCCCGCATCGCCTCGCGGTCCGCCGCCGGCGGGTCCCAGGTGCTGCCCAGCCCGGAGTAGGTCATCGTGCGCGCCGCTGGGTTGCGCAGGGTGACGATCTCGAGCGGCCGCAGCACGGCAGTACCGTCGGGCAGCACGAACCCGTGGATCGAGCAGGGCACGCCCTCCAGGAACGGCAGCACCCGCACCCGGTCGCACCGGGGCTGGAAGAAGGCAGCGGCGGCGGCCCGGTCGCGGTCGTCGCGCAGCCACCGCACGAAGTCGCCACCGCCGTTGAAGCCGCCGCGTGCGTCGCCGGACCACACGGCTCCCAGCTCGGTCCGGAGCTCGGCGGTGGCCGCGTCGAGGGCGGCGCCGTCGGCCAGGTCGACGATGCGGTACGGCGCCCGCTCGACCTCGGCGGCGTCCCAGACGGCGTCGGCCAGCAGCTTGTCCTCGAGGGTCTGGAACGACGCGGGACGGCCGCCGGTGACCGGCCGGCCGTCCACGGGCTCGTCGGAGGTGACGAACGGGGTGGTGTACCAGAGCCCGCGACGCTCCGGGTCGAACGCGTCGATGGCGGCGCGCAGGTCGTCGCGAGGGCGGTGGACCATGCGGTCGTGGAGCCGGACCTCCTCGGTGAGCGAGACCGTCGCGGGTGGGTCCAGCCGGAAGACCTCGTAGCTGCCGTCCTGCGGGAGCGGACCCACGCCGCGGCTCGTCGCGACCACGAGCACCGGGCAGCCCAGGTCGTGGAACCACTCGACGACCTTCGTGAACCCGGCCAGCACCACGGGACCGATGATCACCGGGCGGTCGGCCCAGAGCGCGCCGAGCCGGCGGGTCGCGTCGGAGCGGACCGCCTCGTCGAGCAGGTCGGTCACGGCGCGGCACCGGCCGGCGCCGTGCGTCGTCCCTTCCAGCGCCGCCAGCCGCGGCGGACCAGCCGGGCGATGAAGAACAGCAGCACCAGTCCGAGCGCCAGCAGGACGCCGGCGATGGCGGCCGCGGCCCGCGGGTGCTGGACCGCGAACGCGACCAGGGCGAGCACAGCGACGTCCTCGAGGATGCTGATGCCGATGTTGGTGACAGGCTCCGGAGAGGTGTTGACGGCGAGACGGATGCCGGCCTTGGTGAGGTGAGACAGCAGCGCGGTGCCGCCGCCGACCGAGGCGAGCACGATCTGGTCGAGCGAGGTGTCCTCGGGGACGCTGCCAGCGAGCAGCGCGCCGATCACGGCGCCGGCGGTCGGCCGGATCAGGGTGGAGATCGCGTCCCACGTCGAGTCGACGTACGGGATCTTGTCGGCGACGAACTCCATTGCGTACATGAACCCGGCGATCGCGAGCACGTCCCAGCGGGCGAGCACGTCGGGGATGTCGGAGTAGTCGCCGACGCGGTCCGCGATGCCCAGCACGAGGACGACGAGGTAGGCGTTGACACCGCTGGCCCAGCCGCTCGAGAACGCCAGGGGGAGGGATTCCACGGGGCGACTATTCCACCTCGATGGTGGGTGCTCCGGTCATGCGCGCGAGCTCGTCGTAGGTCGTGGAGAAGACGGCCGCAGGATGGCCGGCGGCGGCCCACACCACGTCGTACCGCTGGAGCTGGGAGTCGAGCCAGGTCGGAACCGGGGTGGGGTGCGCGATGGGGGAGACGCCGCCGATCACCTGGCCCGTGTGCTGCCGCACGAAGTCCGGGGCGGCGCGCTTGAGGGCGGGTACGCCGACGCGTGCGGCGGTGGCCTCGGTGTTCACCCGGTGCGAGCCCGAGGTGAGGATCAGGACCGGCGTTCCGTCGGCGTCGAAGAGCAGGCTGTTCGCGATCGCGCCGGCCTCGCAGCCCAGTGCCTCGGCGGCCAGTGCGGCGGTGTGGACCGAGTCGGGCAGAATGACGATCCGGCCGGTCCCGCCGAGCCGCGTGTGCGCCTCCCGGAACTGGACGATGGACGGGTGCTCGGTGGGCGATGTGGTCGACTGGGGCTCCGACATGGCCACAGGGTAGTAAGCGGCTGCGAACCAGCAGACGAGCGTCGGGAGAGGGGCACCCATGAGTGCGGAGCAGCCCGTGTCGGTGACGCGGGCCGAGCAGCTGCTCGCCGCCCTCGTGGCAGTCGGGGCGGTGGTCACGGTCCTCATCGTGGTGCTCCAGGACCAGCTGATCCGGTCGTGGGCGCAGGGCCGCCCCGACACACGCAAGGTGCTCCGCACCCAGGGCCTCGACGCGGTCAAGGACGGCGAGGTGCACGTCCCGGCGTTCATCCCGGTGGGCCTGGTGCTGTTCGTGGTCGTGGTCCTGCTGATCTGGGTGCTGACGGCGTTCCTGCGCGGCGGCTACGGCTGGGCCCGGATGTCGCTCACGGTGACCCTGTTCTTCCTGGCCGTGGGCACCGTCGCCGGGCTGCGCACCGGGGCGCCGACCACGTTCATGGTGCTGTCGGTGGCGTCGTTCCCGCTCGAGGCGGCCGCGGTGTACTACCTCTGGCACAAGGACACCAGTGCCTACCTGCGCGGCACGCGGTCTGACCCCGTCGAGCGAGCGTGAGGGCCGAGCTCGCTCGGACCTCGCAGCGCGTCGAGACGATCGCAGCCGATGCTGGGTCTTGACCCCTTGTCGGTGTAGCGGTGTACCTTGGCATCGTTCGAACAGGTGTTCGAACGATGCTGGAGGAGAGGACACCGCATGAGGCGTTACGCCGACCCCGTCGAGGTCCGCCAAGGTCCTGTCGACCAAGGTGTTGGTCAGGGTGCCACCGACGGCCCCCAGCAGTTCCTGTGGCGCGGTCGGCTGTGGAAGGTCCGGGCGGTGCTGGCGCACTGGGTCGAGACCGGCCCGTGGTGGCAGGCCACCGGCGCTCGGGCAGCCATCGGGTCCGAGGACGCCGTCGCGGAGACCGAGACTCGGGGACGGATCCCGCTCGGTGACCTGCTCACCGAGCGCGAGCTGTGGCGGGTCGAGGCCGGCCGCGGGCGACCCATGCCCGACGGCGAGCCCGATGGTGGCGGCGTCTTCGACCTGGCCTTCGACTGGGCCGACGGGCGCTGGACGCTCGTCGGCTGCACCGACTGAGAGCGGGAGGAGAGCCATGACCACCACGACCACCACGACCACCAACCCACACGTGTTGCCCGCGACCACCCACTCCTACCTCGCCCGCGCCGCCGAGTCGCTGAGCGAGGCAGTGACCTCGACCGAGGTGACCACCCGGTACGCCTGTGCCCACGTCGCCGCGCTGCGGGCCGCGGCGGCGCTGCTGGCGGCGCGCGCCAGGCCCACCGTCCCGACCCGGCGCAGGCCGCAGAAGAACGCCTGGGTGCTGCTCGCCGAGGTCGCCCCAGAGCTGGCTGAGTGGGCCGGGTTCTTCGCGGCCGGCGCCGGCAAGCGTGCGGCGGCCGAGGCCGGTTCGACCCGCGCGGTCACCGAGCGCGAGGCCGACGACCTGGTCCGCGACGCCGACCGGTTCCTGGCCGTGGTCGAGCAGTCGCTCGGGCTGGTGCCGCACGACCCGACGCTGCCCTACCTGGTCCAGAGCGTCGGCTGACCGGCCGTCGTCGATGTCCGACCCGTTCGTGCACCTGCACGTCGCCTCGGGCTACTCCCTGCGCTACGGCGCCTCCCACCCGCAGACGCTGGTCGAGCGGGCCGTCGAGCAAGAGATGGACACCCTCGCCCTCACCGACCGCGACGGCACCTACGGCGCGGTGAAGTTCACCCGTGCCTGCTACTCCGCCGGCATCCGTCCGGTGCTCGGGGTCGAGCTCGCTCACCACCCGACCCAGCCCTGGGCGGCACCTTCACCCTCACCTCGCACTCCCGTCCGGGGCGGCGCCTACCGCGACCCGGGCCCCGGCATGGGAGGCGGGCTGCCGCGGGTGACGTTCCTGGCCAGCGCGGACGGTTCCACCATGAATCGGCTGAGCGGCGGGCGGGCCGGCTGGGCCGCGCTGTGCCGGCTGGTCTCGGCGACCCACCTGTCGGGGGAGCGTGGCCTCCCGGTCGTCGACTTCGCCGTCCTCGCCGACCAGCTCGGCGAACAGCTGGCCGCCGGCCACCTGGTCGTGCTGCTCGGTCCGCACTCCGAGCTCGCCCGGGCTGCACTCTGCCCGTATGGGGGACGCCGCGACGACCTCGCCCTGGCCACCCTCGAGCCGTGGCGGGCGCTGCTGCCGCGCACCCACCTCCAGGTCGAGCTGGTCTCCCACCGGTTGCCGGGCAGCGCCATCGAGGGCTGGGGTCCCGGCACCACCGCCCATGCCGCCCGGATGGCTCGCCTCGCCCGGCAGGCCGGGGTCGGCGCGGTGCTCAGCAACGCCGTCCGCTACGCCGACCGTCGCGACGCCGCCACCGTCGACGTCCTCGACGCCGCCCGTCGGCTGGTCGCCCTCGACCGTCGCCACGTCGACCGCGGCAACGCCGAGGGGTTCCTCAAGTCCGGCAAGCAGATGGCCGAGATCGCAGAAGAGATCGCCCGGGCCTCCGGGCTGGCCGCCGACTCCGACCGGGAGGCACGGCGGCTGCTGGCCCACACCCGCGCGGTGGCCGACCGGTGCGCGATCGACCCGCGCCGCGACCTCGGCCTGGGCGAGGTGCACTTCCCGGAGTTCGAGCTCACCGCCCGCGGCACCACGCCGCGGATGACCCCGGGCGCCACCGAGGCCGACGGTCTGCTGAGAGCGCGCTGCGAGGGTGCGATCGGCGACCGCTACGGCTCGGCCCCCAAGGCGGTGGTCTGGAAGCGGCTCGACGACGAGCTGGAGATGATCCGCGGGCTCGGCTACTCGTCGTACTTCCTCACCGTCGGCGACGTCACCGACCTGATCCGCGAGATGGGGGTGCGCTGCGCGGCCCGCGGCTCGGGCGCGGGCAGTCTGGTCAACTACCTGCTCGGGGTTTCCGGCGTCGACCCGGTCCGGCACCGGCTGCTGATGGAGCGGTTCCTCTCGCCGCTGCGCGAGGCGCTGCCCGACATCGACGTCGACGTCGAGTCGGCGCGGCGGCTCGAGGTCTACGAGCGGATCCTCGACCGCTACGGCGGGGAGCGCTGCGTCTGCGTCTCGATGATGGACACCTACCGCGTCCGGCACGCCGTCCGCGACGTCGGTGCCGCGCTCGGGATGCCGCCGGGGGAGACCGACACGATCGCCAAGGCGTTCCCGCACATCCGCGCCCGCGACGCCCGGATCGCGCTGCGCGAGCTCCCCGAGCTGCGGGCCAGCGGGCTCGACGACACCCGCCTCGACCTGATGTTCCAGCTCGTCGAGCGGCTCGACGGGCTGCCTCGTCACGTCGCGGTGCACCCCTGCGGGGTGCTGCTCTCCGACGCCACGCTGCTCGACCGCACCCCGGTCGAGGCCAGCTTCGCGGGCTTCCCGATGAGCCAGTTCGACAAGGACGACGTCGAGGACCTCGGCCTGCTCAAGCTCGACGTGCTCGGCATCCGGATGCAGTCCTCGATGGCCCACGCGGTCGCCGAGATCCGGCGCACCGACGGGCTCGAGATCGACCTCGACGACGAGACGCAGGTGCCTCTCGACGACCCCGCGACCTACGAGATGATCTCCTCGGCAAAGACCCTCGGGGTCTTCCAGATCGAGTCTCCGGGCCAGCGCGAGCTGGTCGGCAAGTCGGGGCTCGACTCGTTCGAGGACATCATCACCGACATCTCGCTGTTCCGGCCGGGGCCGGTCAAGAGCGACATGATCACGCCCTACCTCGAGGGCAAGCAGGGCTGGAAGATGCCGACCTACCTCCACGACGACCTGCGCCCGATCCTCGGCGGCACCCAGGGCGTGGTGGTCTTCCACGAGCAGGTCATCGAGATGATCGCCCAGTTCGCCGGCATCTCGTTCGCCGAGGCCGACGAGAAGCGGCGCGCGCTCGGCGATGTCGAGGGGATGGCTGAGACCAAGGTCTGGTTCTTCCCGCGGGCGCTGGGCCGCGGCTACTCCCTGCCGGTGGTCGAGAAGATCTGGAAGGTGCTCGAGGCGTTCGCGTCGTTCGGCTTCTGCAAGGCGCACGCCGCGGCGTTCGCGCTGCCTACGTTCCAGTCGGCCTGGCTCAAGACGCACTGGCCGGCGCACTTCCTGTCCGGGGTGCTCACCCACGACCCGGGCATGTACCCCAAGCGGCTGATCCTCGACGACGCCCGCCAGCTCGGGCTGGCGATCCTCGGCCTCGACGTCAACGCCAGCGAGGCGTCGTACGTCGTGGAGCGGGTCGGCCCCGACCCGCTGACTGACACGGACGGTGCGATGCGCGACGGCATCCGGCTGGCGCTGGCCGAGGTGAAAGGGATCAACGACGGCGAGGTCGAGCGGATCGTGGCGGCCCGGCCGTTCCACTCGCTCACCGACTTCTGGCACCGCGCCCGGGTCTCCCGACCGGTCGTGGAGCGGCTGGTGCTGGCCGGCGGCTTCGACGCGGTCTACGGCATCGACCTCGTCGAGGGCGTGCACCGTCGCCGCCGGGTGACCCGACGCGACCTGCTGCTCCAGGTCGCTGAGCTCGACCGGCACGCCCGGGCGATCGAGCGGGCCGGCCGGGGCCGCGGGCTGGCCGGCCGCTCGATGCGCTCGGGTGGCAGCCGGCCCGGGTCGCGGGCGCGGGCGGTGGCCGACGACGCGGCCGCCCGCAACAGCACCGACCCGCGGACCCGCGAGAGCGTCGCGGAGCTGGAGCGGCATCCGCTCGGTCAGGCCGGGGTCTGGGCGCGGGCTGCGGCGCAGTCGAAGGCGACCGCGCCGCCGCCGCCGGTCGACTCGGTCCAGCTCATCCTCGAGCTCGGCGACGCGCCGGCCGAGGGCGAGGTGTCCGGGCTGCCCGAGATGACGCCCGAGGAGCGGATGAAGGCCGAGCTCGAGATCCTCGGCCTCGACGCCAGCCGGCACGTCGTCGACTCCTACGCCGAGTTCCTCGACGAGCTCGGGACGGTCCGCAGCAAGGACCTGCTCCACCAGCGCAGCAAGTCCGAGCTGCTCGTCGCCGGGGTCAAGGTCGCCACCCAGACCCCGCCGATCCGCTCCGGCCGGCGGGTCATCTTCCTGACCCTCGACGACTCCACCGGGCCGGTCGACGCGACGTTCTTCGAGGACGCCCAGGGCCCCTACGCCGCCACCGTCTTCCACTCCTGGCTGCTGCTGGTCCGCGGCGAGCTGCGCCGGACCGGCTACAAGGGCGTCTCGCTGCGGGCCACCGGCTGCTGGGAGCTGCCGGTGCTGGCCGCGCTCTGGCAGCGCGCCGGCATCGAGGCGGTGCGTGAGCAGCTGGCGGTTGTTCCCGAGGGGTTCGGAGCAGTCGGGGTGGAGGACGCCGGGCTAGGCGCGGCCGAGTCGCGCTCCACCCGGCCGGTGATGGCCCGGGCACCGTCCTTCGGTGAGCAGGGCGACCAGCAGGGCAGCCACTACACCGCCGGCGGCATGGGCCGGCGCCGGGTGCTGCTGCATTCCAGCGGCTTCGCGATGTCCCCCTACTCCGACATCAAGCCGGCGGGTGAGGACACCAAAGATGTCGCCCGCAAGCTCTGGCACCGCAGCCCGGGGAGCGCGGGATGAGCCCCCTAGGCTGGGCGACATGCCCGGGACTGCCAGCGAACGCCGCGACAGCGCCCGCACCGCCGTGGTCTGGGCGGCGCTCGGATCCGTGCTCGAGCAGCCCGGGCTCGACGTCCTCGACATCGGTGGCGGCACGGGGGGCTTCGCGGTCCGGGTGGCCGGGCTCGGCCACCGGGTCACCGTGGTCGACCCCAGCCCCGACGCCCTGGCTGCCCTGGCCCGCCGGGCCCGCGAGGACGGCGTCGAGGTCACCGGCCAGCAGGGTGACCTCGGCTCCCTGCTCGAGCTGGCTGGTCCCGCCGGCGCCGACGTGGTGCTCTGCCACGGCGTGCTCGAGGTGGTCGACGACCCCGCCGCCGCACTGGCCACGATCCGCGAGGTGCTCCGCCCCGGCGGCCGGCTCTCGCTCCTGGTCGCCCAACGGCACGCCGCGGTCATCGCCCGCGCCATGGCCGGCCACGTCGCCCAGGCGCTGGCGCTGCTCGACGAGACTGCAGCAACGGGCCGCACGGGCCGCAGATTCACCGCCGACGAGGTCCAAGGGCTGCTCGTCGACGCCGGCTTCGAGGTGGGCTCGGTGCACGGCATCCGGGTCTTCGCCGACCTGGTCCCCGGTGCCCTCCTCGACCTCGAGCCCGGCACCACCGCCGCGCTGCTCGAGCTCGAGCGCGCGGTCTCGGAGCGGGCTGAGTACCTGCCGTTGGCCGCGCAGCTTCATCTGGTTGCGGCCACCGCCGGTTGAGGAGGGCGCTCTGCGCCCGTCTCGAAACCGCTGTAGCCCGGTCTCTGCGTCTGCTCGGCTCGGGTGCCACGTGCGCCGACACGTCGCTACAGCCGACGCGGGCCCTTCGGGCGCGGGCAGCAGTACCGACGGGTCGGCGTTGTCCATGTCTCGGGGTGGAGGATCGGGGTGACGACCTCCGCTGGCGCTCCGGTCGCCACCCCGATCCTCCACGTCGACATGGACGCGTTCTATGCCTCCGTGGCGACGAGAGACCGCCCCGAGCTGCGTGACGTCCCCGTGATCGTGGGTGGTGGCTACCGCGGGGTGATCCTGTCGGCCAACTACCACGCCCGTGCCTACGGCGTCCGCTCCGGCATGCCGTCGGTCCGTGCCCGCCGGCTCTGTCCCCACGCGGTCCGCGTCTCGGCCGACTACGACGAGTTCAGCACGGTGTCCTCGGCGGTGATGGAGAACTTCCGCCGGATCACGCCGCAGGTCGAGGTGGTCTCGCTCGACGAGGCGTTCCTCGACGTCCGCGGCTCGACCCGCCGGCTGGGCCCGCCCCTGCAGATCGCCGAACAGCTGCGCGCGACGATCCATGACGAGCAGGGGATCAACTGCTCCGTGGGAGTGGCCGCATCGATCTCGGTGGCCAAGCTGGCCAGCCGCCGGGCCAAGCCGGACGGCGTCGTCGTGGTCCCGCCCGAGGAGATCACGTCGTTCCTGCACCCGCTCGACGTGGGGGAGCTCTACGGCGTCGGCGAGAAGACCCAGGCGATGCTGCACCGGCTCGGCCTGGTCACCGTGGGCGACGTCGCGCACACGCCGCTGCGCACGCTCCAGCGCGCCGTCGGTGAAGGGCTCGGCAGCCAGCTCCACGACCTGGCCTGGGGGAGCGACTCACGCGAGGTGACCCCCGGTCGGGTCAGCGTGTTCGGGATGGGCGGTGACCCCGACAAGTCCATGGGGGCGCAGGAGACCTTCGGCCGCGACATCGACGACCGCGAGGTGATCCTCCGCGAGCTGCTCACCCTCACCGCGAAGGTCGCCAGCCGGATGCGCGTCGCCGGGGTGGCCGGCCGGACCGTGTCGATCACCGTGCGCTTCGCCGACTTCACCACGATCACCCGTACCCGCACGATCCCCGAGGCGACCGACGTGACCCAGGAGATCTACCGCGCGGCGGTCCGGCTCTACGACGCGCTCGGGCTCCAGCGCGCCCGACTCCGGCTGGTCGGCGTCCGTGTCGAGGGGCTGGTGTCGCGCACCACCGTGCAGCGGCAGGGCGTCCTCGGCGAGCGCGAGCGCGGCTGGCCCGACGCGGACCGTGCGGTCGACCGCGCCACCCGCCGGTTCGGCAGCGCGGCGGTACGCCCGGCGAGCCTCATCGATCGATAAGAAGTGTCGCCCGCGTGGTGAGGCGTACCCACGGGTACTAAATCTTGTGAACACCGCTAGTGAAGCGGGGAGCCCCTGCCTACACTTGGCTCACATCCACCCGTCGCGCACCCTGCGCGCCCGGACCCCTGTGGAGGAACGGTGCCACTCTCCGAAGAGGAGTTGCGACTGCTCGAGCAGATGGAGCGCGCCCTCGTCGAAGAGGACCCGAAGTTCGCCTCCACCCTGCGCGGCACCTCGCTGCGTCGCTCCGCCCGCCGGCGCGCGATTGCTGCCGGCGTCGTGTTCGTGCTCGGCATCGGCCTGCTCATGGGCGGGGTGATGAGCGGCACTGGTGCGATCGGCTTCGCCATCGGCATCGGCGGCTTCGTGGTCATGCTGGGTTCTGCCACCGTCGCGCTCACCGCGATCCGTGGCCAGCAGCATGCATCGGCCCCGATCGACCCCAACACCGCGACGCACCCCTCCCGCGGCTTTACCGTCATCGACGGTGGTCGCACCGGCCGGATCCGTCGCCCCCGCCGCGCTGCCCGCTCCTCTGGCAGCTCGGGCACCTTCATGGAGCGGATCGAAGAGCGCTGGCGTCGCCGCCGCGAAAATGGCGGCTTCTGAGTTAGCTGGACCACACCAGGGCCGCGGGCGACCGGGGCCTTCGTCATTTCCCGCGACGTCGGGCGAGGCAGCGCGCAGCGCTGGCGAGCCCGCCCCCACCCCACTGTGATGACGCAACGACGGCGATGCGCCCCGGTCCCTCCACTTCACGGTGCCACGAGAGCAGGCCCAGCCAGCCCTCTCACACGACGTGGTCGACGATGCGGCCCGCCATCGCGGGCTCGCCAGGTCCGTCGTCCAGCGGGCGGCGTACGTCGACCGGGCGGTTGAACACCGAGCGCGGCCACCAGTCCGCGGCGCGGCGGGCCCGCTTGGGGGCGCCGCCGTAGAGCGCCTCGACGCAGGTCTGCATCTCGGCGCGCCACGTGCCGGCCTCGCTGCCGTCGTCGCGGGCATAGCGGAGCCGCTCGAGCGAGTGCACGATCCGATCCAGCGCGAAGACGGCGTCGGGGTTGGTGTCGGGGCCGCGGCGCGGGCGCTCCGGGGTGAACTCGTCGCGCGGCGCACCGAACAGCTGGACCAGCGCCTCGCGGGTCTGCCACGGCGATCTGGACTGCGGCCACGGCAGCCGCAGGTCGAGTGCGGTGTCCCGGAGCTCCTGCCAGGCCTCCTCGGGGCCGAGCAGGCCGCGCTGGTCGCGGCGGCGCCGGCGCAGCGTTCGCGGGCCGAGCGCTATCAGGGCCAGGATGAGCACCAGCACGAGCGCACCGGCCACCCACACCCAGGGGAAGCCACCGCTGCCGGACTGGCCGGCCGCCTCGTCTTCCGGGGTCTCCTGCGGCAGGGCCTCGTTGGGCTCGCGCGTGGCCACGTCGTCGGGGTTCTCGCCGCTCGCGGACGGTGTGTCCGTGGTCGTTCCGACGGTGACCTCTTGCTCGGTGTAGTTCGGGACCCCGCTGGCACGGGTGGACGGCGTGGGCTCGAACCGCACCCAGCCCGACCCGGAGAAGAACAGCTCGGGCCACGCGTGCATGTCGTGCGAGCTGTAGACCCAGGTGCCGTCGTCAGCCTCCTCGGGCTCGAGGAAGCCCACCGCGACTCGGGAGGGGATGCCGAGCTCGCGGGCCATGACCGCCATCGCCGCGGCGAACTGCTCGCAGTAGCCGATGCGGCCACCCTCGGCGTCGGACAGGAAACGCACGAGGTCGTCGCTTCCGTTGCCGAGGTTGACGTCGGTGCTGTACTCGAAGCCGCCCTTGTCGGGATCACGGAACCACTGCTGGAGGGCCACCGCCTTCTCGTAGCGGGTCGGCGCATCGGCGGTGACCTGCGTGGCGTACTGCTTCACGATCGGGTCGAGCCCGGTGGGCAGGTCGACGAGGTCGCGGGAGACCAGCGCGCCGACGGGCGGCGCCTCCGCCAGCCGGTTCGCGTCGTAGTCCACCTTGACGGCCTCCAGCGACCAGTTGAGCTGTGAGGTGTCGAGGTCGTCGTTGCTGGCGAGGAAGTCCATCGTCGAGACGTCGTAGCGCCAGTCGCCGGGTGCCTCGACCCGGCTGACGAGCTGCGTGGTCGGCAGCCACGAGGAGCGGAACTCGCGGGTTCCCGTGAGCCGGTAGTCGTAGTTGTTGCGGGTCAGCTCGGCCGAAACACCGACCAGGCCGGGCATCGAGCCGTCGGCGGTCTGGCTGTTGGGCACCTCGCGATCGCCGGAGCTCCACTCGTTGTCGTTGAACCGGTTGAGCACCGCGATGCGGAGGTACGACGGATCGGGGTCGTCGGTCCGCAGGGTGATCAGCGGCCGGTCCTCGCCGCGGTTCAGGTCGCGCTTGAGGTCGACCATCGGGTTCTCGATGCTGATGTCGTCGTCGCCACCGGTGCCCGGCCCGAAGTCGAACAGGTGCACGCTGAACGTCGGGATCAGGATCGGCACGACGATCGAGAGGCCCGTGGCGACTCCGCCGATCGCACGAGCGCCGGTGCGCGGCCAGCTCGGCACCGCGAGAGGCTTGGGCTCGGAGTGGCCGTGGTCCTCGACGAGGATCGGGCCCCAGCGCGCGATCTGCTCGGACTCCGACAGGAAGATCATCGCAAGGAACCCGATCGCAGTGATCGTGTAGAGGATCCAGTGCGGGCTGTCGCCGGTCATGCTCACCGGCACGCTGTAGATCGTCAGCAGCGGCAGCCCGGCCAGGGGCACGCGACGCAGCGTGCAGGCGAGGACGTCGACGAGCAGGAGGCACGCCGAGCCACCGGCGATCAGCAGCGGGTGCACGGGCGGTTCGGCCGAGGGCACCGGGGGCGCGAACCGGTTCGCGCTCTGAGCGGCGTCCTGGAACGCGAGCAGCAGCCGGTCCCACGCCTCGCCGATCGGCAGGGGCGAGCCGCACACGAACGCGCAGACGACCATCGCCACCAGCAGCACCTGGGCGAGCACGAGCAGCGGGCGCGGCAGCCGCCACCAGCGACCGATCGCGCCGGTGCCGGCGACGACGACCGCGACGACGAACAGCGGGCCGAGGGTGGAGCCGAAGTCCTGGGTGAACCCCTGCCAGGTGAGCAGTGAGACCAGAGTGGTGGTCGCGGCGACGGCCGAGAGACCGGCCAGGGCCATGGGGTGTGAACGAACGCCGGGCACTAGACCCCCTCACCGATGGGTACGGCGCCGACCGGGATCGTCGGCGGCGCGGGTACGGCGCCGCGCGACCGCGAGCTCTGGGTGTGGCGGCGCCCGAGCTCCTCCCAGACCGTCTCGAGCCGGTCCGCCGGACCGAGCGAGACCGAGCGCCAGCCCTGCTGGCTGAGCACCCCGGACGCGTCGCGCCCGGCGGCGTCTGGCGAGAGCCAGGCGTCGACGTCGACGGCCACCGCGAGGGCCGAGCCGCTGTGGGCGTGCATCCGGCGCAGCACGGGTATGTCGCGCTGGTCGACGTGGCCGAGCACGGCGACCAGCAGCCCGTCGCCGCCGGCCTCGGTCAGCCAGCCGGTGTCGAGAGCGGGCCGGGGCAAGGCCTGCACGACGGCGAGCGCCTCGAGCAGCGGGCCGGTGTTGAGGTCGGCCTCGCGGGTGTGCCAGTCGCTGGCGGTGTCCTCGCCGGCGGCGGTCACCAGCCGGACCGTGAAGCCGCGCTTGCTGAGGTGGACAGCGATGGAGGCGGCCGCCGAGACCGCCGCCTCGAGCGAGGACGCGATGCCCTGGCCGCGGTGGGCGACCACGCGGTTGTCGAGGAACAGCGTCGCCCGCGACTCCCACGGCTGCTCCTCGCGGCGCACCATGAGCTCGCCCACCCGAGCCGAGCTGCGCCAGTGGACCCGGCGCAGGTCGTCACCGCGGCGGTACTCGCGGACGGTGACGTCCTCCGCACTGCCCATGGCGAAGGCGCGCGGCCGGTTGTCTCCAGATCCGGTCCAGGCGCCCCCGAGCGGGATGTGGGTGAGGGGCACGGTACGCGGCGTGACGGTCAGCGGGACCGTCGTACGGAACGCGCGGCCGAGCTCGACCAGGCCGAACGGGTCCTTGACCCGCACCGTGACGGGGCCGATCTCGAAGCGACCGCGGACGTCGGAGCGGATCTGGTAGGTCACGTCGCGGTGCCAGCCGTGGCCGATCCCCTCCAGCACGAACCGCGGTCGGGTGCCGAGGACGTAGGGGAGGTGGTCCTCCAGCAGGAGCACGCCGCTCGGCGCGCGGCCCTCGTTGGCCAGTGACAGGCTGACCGAGGCCGGCTGTCCGGCCGCGACCAGCTGGGGGTTGACCGTGCGCACCAGCGCCAGCCGGTAGCGGCTGCGGCCGATGAACAGCGCGCTCACCAGCGGCAGCGCCAGGACGAGCACCCCGACCCGGCTCAGCGACGTCTGGCCGAGGACGATCGCGCAGACGATCGCGGTGATGCCGGCAGCCATGAACGCCCGGCCGCGGACGGTGAGCCCGGAGAGTGCCTCGCGCATGGCTCTGCCTCGACTAGGAGCTGGCCGGTACGGGCACGCTCGCCACGATCGCGTCGAGGATCGCGGAGGTCGAGCGGCCGCTCATGGAGGCCTCGACGCTGGGGAGCAACCGGTGTGCGAGCACCGGCCGCGCCAGCCCGTGCACGTCGTCCGGGAGCACGTAGTCGCGGCCCTGCATCGCCGCCATGGCCTTGGAGGAGCGCACCAGGTGGAGCGTCGCCCGCGGCGAAGCACCGAGCGAGAGCTCGTCGGAGCGACGGGTGGCGGCGGTGATCGCGACGGCGTACCGCTGCACGGCCTGCGAGACGTAGACCTGCCCGACGATCCCGATCAGCTTGCGGATCTCCGCCGCGTCGGCGACCGGCTCGAGGTCGTCGAGCGGGTTGGACCTGGTGTGCGTGTCGAGCATCGCGATCTCGGCGGCCTCGACCGGGTAGCCGACGGAGACCCGCGCCATGAACCGGTCGCGCTGCGCCTCGGGCAGGGCGTAGGTGCCCTCCATCTCGATCGGGTTCTGGGTCGCGATCACCATGAACGGCGCCTCGAGCTGGTAGGTCGCGTTGTCGACCGTGACCTGTCGCTCCTCCATGCACTCCAGCAGGGCGGACTGGGTCTTGGGCGACGCGCGGTTGATCTCGTCGCCGACGACGATGTTCGCGAACACCCCGCCGGGGCGGAACTCGAACTCCCGGCTGTTCTGGTTGAAGATCGAGACCCCGGTGACGTCGGACGGCAGCAGGTCCGGCGTGAACTGGATGCGCCGCACCGAGCAGTCGATGCTCCTGGCCAGGGCCTTGCTCAGCATCGTCTTGCCGACACCGGGCACGTCCTCGATGAGGAGATGTCCCTCAGCGAGCAGCACCACGATCGTGGACGAGACCACGTCGGCCTTGCCCTCGATGCATTTTTCGATGTTGGTTCGGATGCGGCCCACGACCCGGGCCAGTGTCTCGAGATCGGCGCCACCTGTTGGGGCTGCCGCAATCGGCGTCTCCACGTGCGTTCCTTCCGCTCCCTGTCTGCCACCACCGTAGGGCGTCCCGGCAACTTACGCGTTCGAGCGCGAAGCCCACTCCACTTCCACGATCACGAATCTGCATCGGTTCAGGCCGTCTTTACCCCGGCGAGCTTCGGCCCGAGGACACGCCGACGCTCGCTGCGCTCGCCGGCGCCTGGCTCGCTGCGCTCGCTTCGGCGCGGTCGGCGTGCCCATCGGGGCCGATCGCCGGGCGCCTCGCTGCGCTCGGAAGGACCGGGTCGCTTCGCTCCCACTACCAACCCATGACCGACGTCAGTTGGAGCCGTGCGTCACCCCGGTCGCCAACCACTGGATGGGAGCGCAGCGACCCGGTCTTTGCGGGCGAAGCCCGCGCGCCCCGCGATCGGCCTCCGGGCCGTGGCGACTGCGCCGAGCGAGCGCAGCGAGCGAGGACGCCCGCGAGCGCCAGCGAGCGTCGCCACGGACTGGGGGCCGAAGCTCGCGGGGGTATTTGTGGTGATTTGTGGTTGATCGTGGAGGGAAGTGGAGTAGTGTGGGGGAAAGTGGAGGATCTAGCAGGAACCGTGGAGGCGCTCGATGTTCTTCATGGGCACCTACACACCCAAGCTCGACGAGAAGGGGCGGCTGATCCTTCCGGCCAAGTTCAGGGACCGACTGTCGGAGGGGCTCGTGGTGACACAGGGGCAGGAGAAGTGCCTCGACGTCTTCCCGTCCGACGTCTTCATGGAGGAGGCCGACCGCGCCCGCGCCAAGGGGATGACCTCGCGCATCGGGCGTGACCAGATCCGCATGCTCTTCTCGAGCGCCGAGGAGGTCGTGCCCGACAAGCAGGGCCGGATCCCGATCGCGGTGCCGCTGCGTGAGTACGCCGCGATCAGCCGCGACGTGATCGTGATCGGCGCGATGGACCGCGTCGAGATCTGGGAGCCGTCGCGCTGGCGCGACTACAACGCCGCGGCCCAGGAGACGTTCGCCGACCTCGACGAGGTCGGACCCACCCAGGACTGACCAACACCCGGCACAACGGCAGCACAACTCAACAGCGGTTCGCAGGGCGAGGTCTCGGCCCGCTCCAGCACCCGGTTCTCCTGACGTACCTTCCCCGGCGCCAGGCGACTTCCCAACACCGGGATGCGCCATCTGGGACACCTTCCCCGGCCCCAGACGGCAGAGGAGCGGCCTGAGACCTGGCCCTGCGAACCCTCCGCACCTCCGCACCTCCACTTCCCCGCAGCACCGAGTCATCGAAGGGTCGATCGATGCACCCCGTAGTCACCGAGACGCAGGCACCGCGCCGAGTCCGCGAGCAGGCCCGCGAGGCCGCCGTCGTGATGGTCTTCTCGGCGCTCACCTCGGTGGCGCTCGCCACGGCGCTCGTGATCATCAGCCACCTCGGGCAGCAGGGCTGACCATGGCGACCCCCGCCCACGTCCCCGTCCTCCTCGACCGGGTCGTGGCCCTGCTGGCGCCGTGCCTCCAGAGTGAGGGGGCGGTCATGGTCGACGCGACCCTCGGCCTCGGCGGCCACTCAGAGGCGGTGCTGACCCGCTGCGAGCTCGCCCGCGTCATCGGCATCGACCGTGACCTCGACGCGCTCGCGAAGGCAGGGCAGCGGCTGGCCGACTTCGGCGACCGGTTCACGGCCGTGCACGCGGTGTACGACGAGCTGCCCGATGTCCTCGACGAGCTCGGGCTCGACGCCGTCGACGCCGTCCTCTTCGACCTCGGCGTCTCCTCGATGCAGCTCGACGTCCGCGAGCGCGGCTTCGCCTACGCCGAGGACGCCCCGCTCGACATGCGGATGGACGACAGCACCGGCCAGACCGCCGCCGACGTGCTCAACACCTACACGGCCAAGGAGCTCGCCCGCGTCCTCCGGGAGTACGGCGAGGAGCGGTTCGCCGGCAAGATCGCCGCGGCCGTGGTCCGGCAGCGCGAGCAGTCGCCGTTCACGACCTCGGCCCGCCTCGTCGAGCTGCTGTACGCCGAGATCCCGGCGCCGGCGCGACGGACCGGCGGGCACCCCGCCAAGCGCACCTTCCAGGCGCTCCGCATGGAGGTCAACGACGAGCTCGCGGTCCTGCGTCGCGCCGTTCCTGCAGCCGTCGACGCCATCCGGGTGGGTGGCCGAGTGGTCGTCGAGTCCTACCACTCGCTCGAGGACCGGCTGGTCAAGCAGGCGTTCACCTCCGTCACCCGGTCCATCGCGCCACCCGACCTGCCGGTCGTGCCCGACGAGCTGCAGCCGGCCTTCCGGCTCGTGACCCGCGGCGCCGAGCGAGCCGACGACACCGAGATCGCCGCCAACCCTCGCGCCGCCTCGGTCCGGCTGCGCGCAGTCGAACGCATCAAGGAAAGGAGAGCAGCATGAGTGCCCACCGAAATTCTCCGAAGGGGCGCTCCGCGCGGCGGCTGCACAGTTCCGGCGGGGCCCGAAAAGCATGAGCGCCCCCGCTCTCCAGCTCCGCGAGCGGCTGCCGCGGCTGGCGGACGACGCACTGACCCGCGCCCGGTTGACCGGCCCCGCCGGCGAGGCGGTCGCAAGAGCCCGCCTAGTCATTGCACCGCGGCGCCGGGTCCGCGCGGCTCGGATGCCGTTCGTGACCCTGGTCAGCCTGGTGCTGCTGGGCGGTGTCGTCGGGCTGCTGTGCTTCAACACCCAGATGCAGCAGGCGTCGTTCGCAGCGACCTCGCTGGAGGCCCAGTCCGGCAACCTCGCCGCCCGGGAGCAGACCCTCCACGACGAGCTGCAGACGCTGCGCAACCCCCAGAACCTGGCCGCCCAGGCTCAGGCGGCCGGCATGGTCGTGCCGCAGAGCTCGTGCACGCTCCGGCTCGCCGCCAGGACCACCGAGAGCGACTGCGCGCCTGCGACCGACGCCAGCACTCCGCCGTTGCTGCCTCGCCCGCCGAAGAAGCCACCGGTGCTCGACCCCGACCCGATCGTCGTCACGGTTCCGTCCGCCCCGGGCAGCGGAGCGGGCGGCCGCCACGGTCACCACGGCGGCCGCGGTGGGCAGCAGGGGCAGAACGACACGGCCCCCGGCTGACCCGATCCGCGGGCCGGACCCAGCAAGATGGTCCCACCCGTCACTCCAGTCACCCCCAGCACACGAGACCCGAAGAGAGCCAGTGCCCCGCAACCGCACCCACCGCCCGGCCGCCCGGCCCACCAGGGCCGTCGTCACCACGGTCCGGCGCGGCAGCAGGCGCGGCTCGCCGCAGGTCCGGCTCCGAGTCGGGTTCGTGCTGATCGCCATGGTGCTCTCGCTCTTCGGGGCCCGGCTGGTGCAGCTGCAGGGCCTGGACCCCGGGTCGTACGCCGCGATGGCGGCCGCCGAGGGAACGGTCGACGTCGTACTGCCCGCCGAGCGCGGCGACATCCTCGACCGCAACGGTCAGCCGCTGGCGGCCTCCATCGACGGGCTCATGGTGGTGGGTGACCCCAAGATGACCGAGGACCAGGCGCCCGAGATCGCCCGCTTCCTCAGCGAGAAGCTCGACGTCGACTACTTCACGGTGCTCAAGCGGCTGCGCGACGAGGGGAGCCGCTTCGAGTACCTCGCCCGCCACGTCCCCTCGACGCTGGCCACCGACGTTCTCCGAGAGGCCGAGGACCGCGGCTTCGAAGGACTGTCCACCCGTCGCGACCCGGTGCGCAGCTACCCGGCTCATGACATCGCGGCCAACCTGGTCGGCTTCATGGGGACCGACAAGCCCTACGGCGGCCTCGAGGAGATCTTCAACAAGGCGCTCTCGGGCACCGACGGCAGCGAGAAGTACGAGGTCGGCGCCGGCAACCGGATCCCGCTCGGCGACAACACCACCGTCCCCGCGGTCGACGGCCAGGACCTGCACACGACGATCGACCGAGACCTGCAGTGGTACACGCAGCGAGTGCTCCGCCAGGCCGTCGAGAACGCCAACGGCAGCTCGGGCATCGCGGTGGTCATGGACTCGCGGACCGGCGAGATCCTCGCGCTCGCCGACGACCCCACGTTCGACGCGGACGACCCGGGCAACTCACCGGTCCGCGACCGGCGCGCCCGCTCGCTCAACCTCTCCTACGAGCCCGGCTCGGTGGAGAAGGTGCTCACGCTGTCGGCGCTCATCGACACGGGCAAGGTCGACGCGCGGACCAAGATGCTGGTCCCCGGCGATCTGCATCGCCAGGACCGCGTCATCCACGACCATTGGGACCACGGGCTGATCAAGCTGACGCTGGCCGGCGTGCTGGCCAAGTCGTCCAACGTCGGCACCGTGCTGGCGGCCGACAAGTTCGGTCCGGGCGAGCTCCGCTCCTACCTCGCCAAGTTCGGTCTCGGCCAGCCCACCAACGTCGGGTTGGGCGCCGAGTCGCGCGGCAACCTCCCCGACCCGAGCGTCTGGAACAGCCAGACCGGCGACCGGATCGCCTTCGGCCAGTCGCTCTCGGTGAACGCGGTGCAGATGGCCGCCGCCGTCAACGCCCTCGCCAACGGCGGCGTCCGCGTCGACCCGACCCTGATCCAGGGCCAGGCCAGGCGCGACGACGGCATGGAGATCGGCACCGACGTCTCCACGACCCGCCGGGTGGTCTCCGCGAAGGCAGCTCGGCAGATCACGCTGATGATGGAGCGGGTCGTCGACCCCGACGACGGCGTGGCGCCGCTGGCCAACGTCCCGGGCTACCGCGTGGCCGGCAAGACCGGTACCGCCCAGCGGGTCGGCACCTGCGGCACAGGTGCGGAGAAGCACGGCTGCTACGACGGCACCAACACGGTCTCCTTCGCCGGCTTCGCACCGGCCGAGAACCCGCGGTTCACCGTCTATGTCGTGATCCAGGCACCGAGGATCGCGAACGCGGGCGGTGGCGCCACGGCCGGCCCGGTGTTCTCGAAGCTGATGGGCTTCGCGCTCCAGCGCTACGGCGTCCCTCCGAGCCACCGCGAGCAGACGGTCCTCCCGATCGAGTGGTAGGGCACGAGACACTGGCCGGGTGGTGACAGCGCAGACCCGACCGGAGCGGCCGCTGCTGACGCCGCTCGGCGACCTGGCGGTGTGGCTGCGCGGCGCGTCGTACGACGTGGCGGTCAGCGGCAACTTCGAGACGGTGGTGTCCGGGCTGACCCTCAGCTCGCAGCGGACCTTCGCCGGTGACCTGTACGCCGCCCTGCCCGGGTCCCACGCGCACGGCATGACTTTCGCCGCCGACGCGCTGGCGGCCGGGGCGGTCGCCCTGCTCACCGACCCGGCCGGTGCCGCCGATGCGCCGCCAGGCGTACCGCTGCTCGTCGTCGCAGAACCGCGGAGGCTCCTGGGTCGGCTCGCCGCGCACGTGTACGCCGAGCCGTCGGCCGCGATGCGGATGATCGGCGTCACCGGCACTCAGGGCAAGACGACCACCACCCGGCTGGCAGAGGGCGCGCTCGAGGGGTCGGGTGTCCGGGCGGGCGTCATCGGCACGGTCGGGACCCGGATCGCGGGGGAGGACGTCAAGACGGCGCTCACCACGCCGGAGGCGCCCGACCTGCACGCGCTGTTCGCGGTGATGCGCGAGCGTGAGGTGACCGCCTGCGCGATGGAGGTGAGCAGCCACGCGCTGGTGATGGGTCGCGTCGACGGCGTCGTCTTCGACGTCGCGGTCTTCCTCAACCTCGGCCGCGACCACCTCGACTTCCACACCGACGAGGAGGACTACTACCTCGCCAAGGCCTCGCTCTTCACGCCCGAACGGGCCCGGATCGCCCTCGTCTGCGTGGACGACGAGCACGGCCGACGGCTGGCGAGGGAGACCCCGCTGCCGGTGCGCACGTTCTCCACCCGTGGGCTGGACGCGGACTGGACGGTGTCCGACGTGCGTCCGGGTCCGGACGGCTCGACGTTCCGGGTCCTCGGCCCGGATGTCGACGTCGAGACCGGGGTACCGCTCCCGGGTGCGTTCAACGTGAGCAACGCGCTGGCTGCCGTGGCGGCCTGCGGTGAGGCGGGGCTGGACGCCGTATCCGTGGCTGCGGCGATGGCGGGCGGAGGCGGGGTGCCGGGCCGGTTCGAACGGATCGACGCCGGCCAGCCGTTCACGGTCGTCGTCGACTACGCACACAAGCCCGACGCCGTCCGGGCCGCTCTCGAGAGCCTGCGACCGCTCACGGTCGGCCGGCTGATCGTGGTCCTCGGTGCCGGGGGAGACCGAGATCCGGGCAAGCGGCCGCTCATGGGCGAGCTGGCCGCGCGGCTCGCGGACGTGGTCGTCGTGACCGATGACAACCCCCGCACGGAGCAGCCCGGCACCATCCGGGCCGCGGTCCTCGAGGGCACCCGCGGCGGCACCGCCGAGGTCCTCGAGGAGGGCGACCGACGGGCTGCCATCGCCACCGCGCTCCACCTCGCGCAGCCCGGCGACATCGTCGTGGTCGCGGGCAAGGGTCACGAGACCGGGCAGGAGGTGGACGGGGTGGTGCACCCCTTCGACGACCGCGAAGTGGTGCGTGAGCTGCTGGCGACATAGCCACCGGCGCAAGTCGGCAACCGCTCGTCGGCGGGCCGCGTCGGACTCCGGAGCGGCGTACGGGATCATGGCCCGGCGGTGTCCGGGTCCACACAGAAGGGGAGGCGATGAGAGCCATCCTGCTCAGCGGCGCGTTGTCGCTGCTGATCTCCCTTCTCGGCACCCGCGTCGCCATCAACCAGTTCCGCAGGATCGGCTTCGGCCAGCAGATCCGCGACGACGGCCCGACCAGCCACCACACCAAGATGGGCACCCCCACCATGGGCGGGGTCGTGGTCATCCTGGCCACGCTGGTCGGCTACTTCGTCGCGAAGCTGGCGACGATGAGCGCACCGACCGCATCCGCGCTGCTGCTGCTGTTCCTCTTCGTGGGCATGGGCCTGGTCGGCTTCCTCGACGACTACATCAAGATCGCCCGGCAGCGGAGCCTGGGCTTGCGGAGCAAGGCCAAGATGATCGGCCAGACCGTGGTGGCGCTGGTGTTCGGTGGCCTGGCCGTATCGCAGTGGCTCGAGGACGACGACGGCATCACCCCAGCGTCGAAGCACATCTCGTTCATCCGTGACTGGGAGAGCTTCGCGCTTCCCACCGTCGTCGTGATGCTGCTGATCTGGCTCATCGTCACCGCGACCAGCAACGGCGTGAACCTCACCGACGGCCTCGACGGGCTGGCGGCGGGCGCGTCGATGATGGTCTTCGGCGCCTACATGCTGGTGAACATCTGGCAGAACAACCAGTCCTGCGCCTCCTCCACGCTCGACGAGGCCAACAAGAGCCTGTGCTACACCGTCCGCGACCCGCTCGACCTCGCCGTGGTCGCGGCCGCACTCACCGGCGCCTGTTTCGGCTTCCTGTGGTGGAACGCCTCGCCGGCCGCGATCTTCATGGGCGACACCGGTTCGCTCGCGCTGGGCGGCGCCGTGGCCGGGCTGGCGATCCTCACCCGCACCGAGCTGCTGCTCGTCATCCTGGGCGGGCTGTTCGTCGTCGAGACGGTCTCGGTGATGCTCCAGGTCGCCACCTTCAAGGTCACCAAGAGACTGACAGGCACCGGACGTCGGATCTTCCGCATCGCACCGATCCACCACCACTTCGAGATGCTGGGCTGGGAGCAGGTGACCGTGACGATCCGGTTCTGGATCATCACCGGCATCTGCGTCGCCGCCGGGCTGGGCGTCTTCTACGCCGAGTGGGTCTCGGGCATCGGATGAGCCCTCTCTCCCTCGGGCGTCACGACTCCTGGGGCGGCGTGCGCGCGGTCGTGGCCGGGTTCGGCGTCTCCGGGTTCGCTGCCGCCGACAACCTCCTCCATCTCGGTGCGACCGTGACGGCCCTGGACGAGAGGCCCCAGGGCAAGGAGGAGAAGGCCGAGCTGCTCGGGATCCTGGGCGCCAGCATCCGGCTGGGCGAGGGCACCACGACGACCCTCCCCGACGACGTCGACCTCCTCGTCACCTCGCCGGGGTGGCGCCCGGACGCTCCGTTGCTGGCCCAGGCCCGCGCGCGCGGCGTACCGATCTGGGGCGAGGTCGAGCTGGCGTGGCGGCTGCGCGACCCCCACCACGACACGCCCTGGCTCACGGTGACCGGCACCAACGGCAAGACCACGACGGTCCAGATGCTCGACGCGATCCTGCGGGCCGCGGGGCTGCGCAGCGTCGCCGCGGGCAACGTCGGGCTCCCTCTGGTCGAGGCTGTCATGGACCCCGAGCCGTACGACGTGCTGGCGGTCGAGCTCTCCAGCTTCCAGCTGCACTACACCGACTCGATGAGCGCCCAGGCCGCGGCGGTGCTCAACGTCGCCGAGGACCACCTCGACTGGTACGCGTCCATGGCGGACTACGCGGCGGACAAGGGGCGGATCTACGAGCGGGTCCAGCGCGCCTGCGTCTACAACGCCGCCGACCCGGTGACCGAGGAGCTGGTCCGCGAGGCCGACGTGATCGAGGGCGCTCGCGCCGTCGGCTTCACCCTCGGCATGCCCGGCGTGGGGATGGTGGGAGTGGTCGAGGACATCCTCGCCGACCGCGCCTTCATCGAGGAGCGGCAGAGCAGCGCCGCCGAGCTGTGCACACTCGCCGATCTGGCCGCACCCGGCACCCCGGGACCGGCGCCGCACACGGTCCAGAACGCGCTCGCGGCGGCCGCACTCGCGCGCGCTCACGGCGTCAGCCAGGCGGCCGTCCGCGAGGGGCTGCGCGGGTTCCGCCCCGACGGCCACCGGATCGCGCTGGTGGCCGAGCGCCGGGGCGTCCTCTGGGTCGACGACTCCAAGGCCACCAACCCGCACGCAGCGCTCGCGTCGCTGCTGGCCTACGACCCGGTGGTCTGGGTGGCCGGAGGACTCGCCAAGGGAGCGTCGTTCGACGACCTGGTCCGCACCGTCGCCGGCCGGTTGCGCGGCGCGGTGCTGCTGGGTCAGGACCGGGATGTCATCGCCCAGGCTCTCGCGCGACACGCACCGGATGTGCCCGTGATCGTCGTGGACACGCGTGAGACTTCTGTGACAGAAGGTGACCATGCGTCTGTTGGGGCAACTCCCATGGGACGAGTCGTGGCCGCTGCAGCCGGGCTCGCCCGGCCCGGCGACACGGTGCTCCTCGCCCCGGGATGCGCCTCGCAGGACATGTTCACCGACTACGCCGCACGTGGCGACGCGTTCGCCGCGGCGGTCCAGGAGCTGACCGGCTAGCAATCGGGAAAGGGCGCGCATGACCACGGCGAACCCCGAGGGCACCCGACCTCGCCGCTTCGAGCTCCCCGCCTTGCCGACCAGGCTCCGGCTTCGCCGACGGCTGGCCCATGTCGTCGCGACCGAGTCGTCGATCCGGCCGCGGACGTGGTTCGGGTCTCTGCGCGCCGCGCTCGACCGGCCGCTCACGGCGTACTACCTGCTCGTCGGCGCCTCCGCGCTGCTGCTCACCATCGGCCTGATCATGGTGCTCAGCGCCAGCAGCGTTTACTCCTACGAGGTCAACGACGGCGACTCCTACGCCGTGGTGCGTCGCCAGCTGGTGTGGGTGCTGATCGGGCTCCCGCTCGCGTGGGTGGCCAGCCGGCTGCCGCACCGCTGGGTCCGGCGGCTGGCCTACCCTGGGTTCTCGGTCTCGCTGGTGCTGCTGCTGCTCACGGCGTTCTTCGGTGTCGAGCGCAACGGCAACCAGAACTGGCTCGGCATCGGGCCGGTCGTCATCCAGCCCTCGGAGATCGCCAAGCTCGCGATGGTCATCTGGGCGGCGCACATCTACGCCAACAAGGAGCGCCGGCTCGCCAGCACCCACGAGATCGTCGTCCCGGTGGTGCCGGGCATGATCCTGGCGACCGGGCTGGTGGTGCTCGGCAACGACCTCGGCACGGCGCTGGTGCTGTTCGCGCTGCTGCTGGGCTCGCTGTGGGTGGTCGGGGCCCCGCGGCGGTTCTTCACGATCATGTTCTCGGTCGTCGCCGTCGGACTCTTCGTCCTCGTCGGCACGAACGCCGAGCGGCTCGGCCGGGTGACGACCTTCGTAGACCCGTTCAACGACTACCACGACAAGGGCTGGCAACCGGCCCACGGCCTCTACGCCCTCTCGACCGGCGGGCTGTTCGGCCAGGGCATCGGCGCCAGCCAGCAGAAGTGGGGCGACCTGCCCGAGGCGCACACCGACTTCATCTTCGCGGTGCTCGGCGAGGAGCTGGGCCTGGCCGGCACGCTGCTCGTGATCACGCTGTTCCTCACGATCGCGTTCGCCGCCATGCGGGTCGCGCGCCGAACCGAGGACCCGTTCGTCCGCTACGCGTCGTTCGGCATCGTGGTCTGGCTGGTCGGCCAGATGATGATCAACGTCGGGATGGTGCTCGCACTGCTGCCGGTCATCGGTATCCCGCTGCCGCTCATCTCGTACGGCGGATCCGCGCTGCTGCCGTCTCTCGTGGCCCTCGGTCTGCTGGTCGGCTTCGCGCGCCGCGAGCCGGAGGCCGCCCGCGCGCTGGCCCAGCGACGCAAGCTGCGCTCGGCAGGGCTGTCGGCCCGTCGATCGCACTGAACGCGCAGGCTCCTTAGTCTTCAACCGATGCGCATCCTCCTCGCCGGCGGCGGCACCGCCGGCCACACCTCTCCGCTGCTGGCGACGGCCGACGCGCTGCGACGCCTCGACCCCGCCTCGGAGATCACCTGCCTGGGCACACCGCGCGGGCTGGAGACCCGCGTCGTCCCCGAGGCCGGCTACCCGCTGGAGCTGATCGCGCCCGTACCCCTGCCCCGGAAGCCCTCGGTCGACCTCCTGCGGGTGCCGGGCCGGCTGCGCGGCGCGGTGAAAGAGGCGCGCGCGGTGCTCGACCGGGTCGGCCCGGACGTGCTGGTCGGCTACGGCGGCTACGTCTCGGTGCCGGCCTACCTCGCCGCCCGCCGCGCCAAGGTCCCCGTTGTCGTGCACGAGCAGAACTCCCTCCCCGGTCTGGCCAACAAGGTCGGTGCCCGGATCGCGCAGCGGGTCGCAGTGAGCTTCCCGGACACACCGCTCCCGCACGCGGAGTACGTCGGCCTGCCGATCCGCACCATGATCTCGGGCCTCGACCGGATGGCGGTGCGGGCCGAAGCGCGCGCGTTCTTCGGCCTCGACCCCGACCTGCCGACCCTGGTGGTCACCGGGGGGTCGCAGGGCGCGCGCACCCTCAACACGGCCGTCGCAGGTGCGGCCCGCGCGCTGGGGGAGGCCGGGGTGCAGGTGCTGCATGTGGTGGGCCCCAAGAACGACGTGGTGCCCCAGGCCGGCGTCCCGACCTACGTGCCCGTCGGGTTCGTCGACCGGATGGACTACGCCCTGGCCGCCGCCGACGTGATGGTCTGCCGGGGCGGCGCGTCGAGCGTGACCGAGGCGGCCGCGGTCGGCGTACCTGCGATCTTCGTGCCGCTGCCGATCGGCAACGGCGAGCAGCCGCTGAACGCGAAGCCCGTCGTCGAGGCGGGGGGAGCGCTGCTGGTCGACGACGCGGAGTTCACCAGCGCGTGGGTGACCGCGAACGTTCCGGTACTCGCCACGGACCCCGACCGGCTGGCCGCCATGAGCGCTGCCGCCTCGGCACTGATCCCGCGCGACGCCGACGAGAAGCTGGCCCGCATCGTGCTGGAGACCGGCCGATGAAGGTGGGCGTCCCGGACGAGCTGCTCCCGGCGCACCGCCTCGGGCACGTGCACTTCGTCGGCATCGGCGGCGCCGGGCTGTCCGCCATTGCGCGGATCATGCTTGCTCGGGGGATCGCCGTGAGTGGCAGCGACGGCGTCGACTCACCGACCCTCGACGCTCTGCGTGCCTTGGGCGCTCGGGTGCACGTCGGGCACGCCGCCGACCAGCTCGGTGACGCTGACACCGTGGTCGTGTCGACGGCGGTGCGGGAGGACAACCCGGAGTACGCCGCGGCGCTCGAGCGCCGCCTGCGGGTGCTGCCTCGCTCCGCGGCCCTTGCCTCGGTGATGGCCGGCCGCCAGGTGGTCGCCGTCGCCGGTACGCACGGCAAGACCACGACCACGGCGCTGCTCACCGGAGCGCTCGTCGCGGCCGGCGCGGACCCGACGTACGCCATCGGGGCCGACGTCGCCGCCACCGGCAGCAACGCGGCCGAGGGGACCGGTGACCTCTTCGTCGCGGAGGCCGACGAGAGCGACGGTGCCTTCCTGCACTACGCGCCGTACGCCGCGATCGTCACCAACATCGAGGCCGACCACCTCGACCACTGGGTGACAGAGGAGGCCTATGCCAACGCCTTCGACGACTTCGCCGCCACCCTCGACCCGACCGGCTTCCTCGTCTGTTCCGTGGACGACGCCGGTGCGGCCGCACTGGCGGCGCGACAGCGAGCGTCCGGTCTGCGCGTGGTGACCGTGTCGACCCGGCCGGACGTGGCAGACGTCGGACCGGAGGCACTGGCCGGGGTCACGCTCTGGGCACCCGGGGACCACTACCTGGCCGACGCGTTGCTGGCGTTCGCGGCCGGGCAGACCCTCGGATACGCCGACGCACGGCTGGCCAGTGGCATCGCGTCGTTCACCGGCACTCGGCGCCGGATGGAGCGCAAGGGCGAGGCCGGCGGAGTCCGGGTCTACGACAGCTACGCGCACCACCCGACCGAGATCACCGGCGACCTCGCGTCCGCCCGGGAGCTGGCCGGCCAGGGCCGGCTGCTCGTGGCGTTCCAGCCGCACCTGGTCTCGCGCACCCGGACGTTCGGAACCGCCATGGGCGAGGCGCTGGGCGCGGCCGACGAGGTCGTCGTCTGCGACGTCTACCTGGCCCGCGAGGATGCCGACCCCTCGGTGACGGGTGCGCTGGTGGCGTCCGCCGTACCTCTTCCGCCCGAGCACGTCGCCTTCGTCCCCGACCTCGACGACGTCCCGGCTGCCCTGGTCTCGCGGGCGCGCCCCGGAGACCTGGTGCTGACCCTGGGCGCCGGCACCGTCACCGAGGTCGGGCCACGCGTCCTCGAGCTGCTCGCTGGTGATCGTGCGTAGCCTGCGCCGCTCGTCCGCCGACGGCGAGGGCGTCGACCGGGCCACCCGACGCAGCAGACGCCGGTTCGCACGCCGGCAGTGGCGCCGGCGCTGGCTGGCCTGGCGCTACCTCCTCGTGCTCGCCCTGGTCCTCGCGATCGTCGGCGGGGGGATCTACGCCGTGTGGTTCTCCAAGTGGCTCGCCGTCGAGGAGATAGAGGTCAGCGGGGCCCAGACCGTCGAGCCCGCCGACATCCGCGCCCGCTCGGGCATCGACGAGGGGGAGCCCCTGGTCCGCGTCGACCTGGCCACCGCCGAACGGCGCATCGGTGCGCTGGCCGTCGTCCGGTCCGTGTCGGTGACCCGGCAGTGGCCGCACGGCGTCCTGATCTCGATCGAGGAGCGGGTCGCGATCGCGGTGGTCGAGATCGGCGGCCGGCTGCGCGGCATGGACGCCGACGGCGTCGTGTTCCGCGAGTACAAGAAGGCGCCGCCCGGGCTGCCCCGCGTCGAGACCGCGATCGGGACGACCTCGGCCGCTCTCAAGGAGGCCGCGAAGGTGATCTCGGCACTGCCACAGGAGCTCAGCCTCATCGTCGACCACGTCCAGGTCACGACCGTCGACCAGATCTCGCTGGTCCTCAAGGACGGCCGCTCCGTCCTCTGGGGGAGCGCGGAGGAGTCCGACACCAAGGCCGAGGTGCTCGCCACGCTGCTCGCCACCGTCCAGGCGCAGGTCTACGACGTCTCGGTGCCGTCCAAGCCCACCACCCACTAAAGCGTCGACGACTCTCCCGCGTGTCGCCACCACTCGGACCGCACGCGTCCCTACTGTCATCGGCACGGACAGGTTGACATAACTATAACCCTCAGCCTGAGGGTGACAGTTGAGGCCAGATCGCAGAATCGCAGAGCAGCCAGAGAGGGCGGGCACCGTGGCAGCAGCGCAGAACTACCTCGCGATCATCAAGGTCGTGGGCATCGGTGGTGGCGGCGTCAACGCCGTCAACCGGATGATCGAGGTCGGCCTCAAGGGCGTCGAGTTCATCGCGATCAACACCGACGCCCAGGCCCTGCTCATGAGCGACGCCGACGTCAAGCTCGACATCGGGCGTGAGCTCACCCGCGGCCTCGGTGCCGGCGCCAACCCCGAGGTCGGCCACCAGGCCGCCGACGACCACGCGGACGAGATCGAAGAGGTCCTCAAGGGCGCCGACATGGTCTTCGTCACCGCCGGTGAGGGTGGCGGCACCGGCACCGGCGGTGCGCCGGTGGTCGCTCGCATCGCCCGCTCGCTCGGTGCGCTGACCATCGGCGTGGTCACCCGCCCGTTCGCGTTCGAGGGCCGCCGCCGCGCCGGATCCGCCGAGGAGGGCATCGCCAACCTCCGCGAGGAGGTCGACACCCTCATCGTGATCCCCAATGACCGGCTGCTCTCCATCTCCGACCGCAACGTCTCCGTCCTCGACGCCTTCAAGCAGGCCGACCAGGTGCTCCTCCAGGGCGTCAGCGGCATCACCGACCTCATCACCACTCCGGGGCTGATCAACCTCGACTTCGCCGACGTGAAGTCGGTAATGGCCAACGCCGGGTCCGCGCTCATGGGCATCGGCTCGGCGCGCGGCGAGGACCGGTCGGTCGCTGCCGCCGAGATGGCGGTCTCGAGCCCGCTCCTCGAGGCCTCGATCGACGGCGCCCACGGCGTCCTGCTCTCGATCGCCGGCGGCTCCGACCTCGGCCTGTTCGAGATCAACGAGGCGGCCGCCTTGGTTGCGGAGGCCGTGCACCCCGACGCCAACATCATCTTCGGCGCGACCATCGACGATGCGCTCGGTGACGAGGTGCGGGTCACCGTGATCGCGGCCGGCTTCGACGGCGGCACGCCCAAGCGCGCCCACGAGGGCTCCGCGCTCCGCCGGACCCCACCGAAGCAGACCCAGGCCGAGACTCGGGCCGCGGCCGCCGCGATGAGCGCGCAGCGGCAGGAGGACAAGGAGAGGGTGCCCGCGGGCGCTTCGACCTCCACGACGCCTGCCTCGGCCACCGCCCCCCGCCAGACGCCGAAGCCGATGCAGTTCGACGACGACGACCTGGACGTGCCCGACTTCCTGAAGTAGCCGGTTGTACTTCCATCGCACTCACTTGGGCCCCGCCGACCTGGCCTTCACGGACAGGTACGGCGGGGTCAGTGCGTCGCCCTACGACGAGCTCAACCTGGCGATCTCGGGCGGCGACGACGACGCGGCGAAGGCCGAGAACCGCCGGCGGCTGCTTGACGACTTCGCGCCTGACGACGTGCTCTGCGACCTCCACCAGGTGCACGGTGCCGAGGTGGCGCAGGCGGCTCCGGAGTGGCCGCAGCGGCCGCAGGCCGACGGCATCGTCGCCACCACGTCCGGCATGACGCTGCTGGTTCGCGCCGCTGACTGTGTGCCGGTGCTGCTGGTCGCCCCCGACCAAGGGGTGATCGGCGCCGCCCACTCCGGGCGTCCCGGTCTGGTGGCGGGCGTCGCCCCGGCGACCGTGGCCCGCATGCGCGAGCTCGGCGCCGGCCGGATCGAGGGCTGGATCGGGCCGCACGTGTGTGGCCGTTGCTACGAGGTTCCCGAGCAGATGCGCGCCGCCGTCGCCGCCGTCGTTCCCGACTCCTACGCCGAGACCTCCTGGGGCACGCCCTCGGTCGACCTCGGCGCCGGCGTACGCGCGCAGCTCGAGGAGCTCGACGTGGCGGTCCACGACGTGAGCCGGTGCACCCGCGAGTCCGACGACCTCTACTCCTACCGGCGCGACGGCGAGAGGGCCGGCCGGCTCGCCGCGGTGGTCCGCCTCAGGGTTGACGCATCATGAGCCGCCGCGCCGAGATCGAGGCGGGGCTCGACGCCGTGCACCGGCGCATCGCCAGGGCCTGCGCCGACGCCGACCGGGCGCCCGAGGACGTCCGGCTGGTGGTCGTCACCAAGTTCTTCCCGCCGAGCGACGTCCGGATCCTCGCCGAGCTCGGCGTCACCGACGTCGGCGAGAACCGCCACCAGGAAGCCGAGGCCAAGGCCGCCGAGTGCGCCGACCTCGACCTGCAGTGGCACTTCATCGGCGGGCTGCAGAGCAACAAGGCGGCCGCCGTGGCGTCGTACGCCGCAGTGGTCGAGTCCGTCGACCGGCGCAAGCTGGTGCGCCCCCTCTCGCGTGGCGCCCACCAGCGTTCCCACCCGGTGGACGTGCTGCTCCAGGTCTCGCTCGACCCGCCGGAGCGCGACGGACGCGCCGGCGCCGACCCCAGCGAGCTTGCCGGGCTGGCAGCCGCCGTCGACGACGCAGGCATGCTGACGCTGCGCGGCCTGATGGCGGTCGCACCCCTCGACGAGGACCCCGCCGCGGCGTTCGGCAGGCTCGCCGATGTCCGCTCGGCGTTCCTCACCCACCACCCGTCGGCGACCTGGCTCTCGGCGGGGATGAGCGCGGACCTCGAGCACGCGATCCGGGCCGGCGCGACACACGTGCGCGTTGGGTCTGCGGTCCTCGGTTCGAGGCCCACGAACCAGTAATGTCCCCAAGTAGATGTAGGCAGCCAGGAGGAGCGGTACGGCGCGACCCGGCCGCCGGACCCGGAAGGCAGCAATCATGAGCGGCGCGATGCGCAGGATCGGTGAGTACCTCGGCCTGCTCGAGGACACCGGCCGTTACGACGACGACTACACCGACGGCTATGACGACACCTACGAGGGTCGCTACGCCGACGAGACGAGCCCGGTGGCGGCCGAGCGTCCCACGCGTCGCGAGGCCCGTGAGGCCCGCCAGGCAGCGACCGTCGCCCACCTCGACGACCGCCGCCGCGGTGGCGCGTCGACCATGACCGCGGCTCCCCGGGTGGCCGAGCTGTCCCGGATCACGACGTTGCACCCTCGCACCTACAACGAGGCCCGCACGGTCGGCGAGAACTACCGCGACGGCACCCCGGTGATCATGAACCTGTCGGAGATGGACGACAACGACGCCAAGCGGCTCGTCGACTTCGCGGCCGGCCTCATCTTCGCGACACGCGGCTCGATCGAGCGCGTGACGAGCAAGGTGTTCCTGCTCTCCCCGCCCAACGTCTCGGTTGCTGCCGAGGACAAGGCCCGGATCGCGGACGGCGGCTTCTTCAACCAGAGCTGACCCCCCACGGTCGGACGGCGCGGTGTGGCGATGCACCGGGCGGTTGGGCGACCGGGCATGATCGTCGCGTGCACGCCGTCTGGTCGCTCATCCACATCGCGCTGTGGATCTTCATCGCGCTCATGTGGATCCGCTTCGTCGTGGACTGGGTGCAGATCTTCGCGCGGAACTGGTCCCCCACGGGGTTCCTGCTGGTGGTGCTCGAGCTCGTCTACTCCGCCACCGACCCGCCGATCAAGGCACTGCGCAGGGTGATCCCGCCCCTTCGGATCGGGAGCATCGCCCTCGACCTCTCGTTCATCATCGTGATGATCGTGGCCTACATGCTGCTGTATATCGTCGGTGGCTTCCTCTAGCGAAGGGGAAGTGAATGCACCTGCCAGTTCGCAGCACCTGTCACATCAGCCCCATGACAGGCGCTACAGTTCCGAAGAAGACTTTCCGTCTGGATGAGATTCCGGATGCCAGGGGCTCGAAGAAGATGAATGGGTGGGAACATGCCGCTGACGCCTGAGGACGTGAGTAACAAGCGCTTCACGCCAGTCCGGCTCCGCGAGGGCTATGACATGGGTGAGGTCGACCAGTTCCTCGACGAGGTCGAGGCGGAACTGGCACGGCTGACCAAGGAGAACGACGACCTGCGCTCGAAGCTGTCGGCGGCCCAGACCGGCGGCGGCTCCGGCTTCCAGGACACGTCGTCCACGGCCCAGACGCCCGCGGTCCAGGAGAGGGCGCCCGAGCCCCCGCCGACCCCCGAGCCCACGCCGGTCCCGGTCCCCGAGCCCGTGGCAGCGAGCGCCGGTCCCGAGACGATCCGGGTCGAGACCGTCCCCCAGGCATCCAACGCCGCCGCCCGGCTGCTCGAGATCGCCACCCGCAACGCCGACGAGCTCGTCGAGTCGGCCAAGAACGAGGCCGACAAGATCATCGGCGAGGCCCGCACCAAGTCCGAGCGCCTCGAGGCCGAGTCCAAGGTCAAGGCCGACCGCGTCGAGTCCGACGCTCGCACCCGTGCCCAGATGCTCGACTCCGAGACCGCCGAGCGCCGCCAGCAGATGTTCGGTGAGCTCGAGCGGGAGCGCGACAAGCTCAACAGCGAGGTCGAGACGCTGCGGGCCTTCGAGCGCGAGTACCGCTCCCGGCTCAAGAGCTACTTCAGCCAGCAGCTCGAGGCGCTCTCGGGCCCGGGGGAGTCGCCTGCGGTGTCCGACGAGCAGCAGCCGGCACCCAAGCGGCTGCGCTCGATCCTGGGTGATGAAGAGGTCTGAGGTCAGCGTCAGCGTCACCTCGCCTTCCGCCTGACCTGCGCGTTCCGGCTACGTAAGCGCTTGCGCTGGTTGATCACGACTTGAGCGCGCCTGTTTGAGTGGGCGCTGGTCAGCCGATACGGTTCCGGCGCAACACCCGTGGCCACCGCCACGGTCAAGGCCACCAGGAAGGCCCGCTTGATGGCGCGAACCAGCACCCGCTCCCTCGCCGGACGGACGGCCAGCGCCGCCCGCAAGGTGATTGGTCGTCGTACGGCGAAGGCCACCTCCGGCGCGGCCTCCTCGACGAAGAAGACCGCGACCAAGTCCGCGGCCAAGAAGGCGCCCGCGAAGAAGGCTGCGCCTGCGAAGAAGGCGCCCGCGAAGAAGGCTGCGCCGGCCAAGAAGGCGCCGGCGAAGAAGGCTGCTGCGAAGAAGGCTGCGCCGGCGAAGAAGGCGCCCGCGAAGAAGGCTGCCCCTGCGAAGAAGGCGCCCGCGAAGAAGGCTGCCCCTGCGAAGAAGGCGCCCGCGAAGAAGGCTGCGCCGGCCAAGAAGGCGCCGGCGAAGAAGGCTGCTGCGAAGAAGACTGCGCCGGCCAAGAAGGCTCCGGCCAAGAAGGCTCCGGCCAAGAAGGCGCCTGCGAAGAAGGCTGCGCCCGCGAAGAAGGCTCCTGCGAAGAAGGCGCCGGCCAAGAAGGCTCCTGCGAAGAAGGCGCCGGCGAAGAAGGCTGCTGCGAAGAAGGCTGCGCCGGCCAAGAAGGCGCCGGCCAAGAAGGCGCCGGCCAAGAAGGCGCCGGCCAAGAAGGCGCCGGCCAAGAAGGCGCCGGGCCAAGAAGGCGCCGACGAAAGGCTCCTGCGAAGAAGGCCGCGCCCGCCAAGAAGGCGCCGGCCAAGAAGGCGCCGGCGAAGAAGACCACGCCGTTGAAGAAGGCACCCGCCGCCCGGAAGGCTCCGGTCAGCTCCCTGGTGGTCAAGGCGGGGGAGGGCTCGTGGACCAAGGCCGAGCTGAGAGGGGTGCTCGACCAGCTGCACGAGCAGCGCGAGCACAGCCTGGCGATGATCGCGGCGCAGTCCTCGGAGCTGACCGGCCTGATGCGCGACCCGGGGGACGGGGCCGGCCAGGACCAGGCCGACATGGGGGCCACCAGCTTCGAGCGCGACCACGAGCTCACCGTCTTGAACAGCGAACGCGACAAGCTGCACCAGATCGACCGGGCGTTGGCGCGCATAGACGACGGCACGTACGGCATCTGTGAGTCGTGCGGGGAGCCCATCGGCAAGATGCGGTTGATGGCATTTCCGCGTGCCACACTGTGCATGACATGCAAGCAGCGCGAGGAACGTCGCTGAGTCACGACGACTCCAGCCTGAACGACACCCAGTCCGTTCCGTCCCACGCGGGGGTCCGGGTCCTCCTCTTCGCGGTCTTCGCTCTGCTCTACGCCGTCGACCAGGCCACCAAGTGGCTGGCCGTCGACCGGCTCACCGCGAAGCCGGACAAGGAGCTGCTGGGCGACCTGCTGGTGCTGCACCTGACGCGCAACGCGGGTGCCGCGTTCAGCACCGGCACCGGCTACACGGGACTGTTCAGCGGGCTCGCGATCGTGGCGGTGCTGGTCGTGCTGTGGCTCAGCCGGCGAGTCGGCAACGTCGGGTGGGCGATCGCCTTCGGGTTCCTGCTGGCCGGCATCACCGGCAACCTCACCGACCGGATCTTCCGCGCCCCCGGGGTACTGCGCGGGCACGTCGTGGACTTCCTCATGCTGCCGCACTGGCCGATCTTCAACGTGGCCGACATCTGCATCAACGTCGCGGCCGCTCTGATCCTGGTGCAGGCCCTCCGCGGGATCCGGCTGGACGGGTCGCGGGTCGCACGCCGTTCCGACGAGCCCTCGGACTCGTGACCGCTCACGGCACCAACGCAGACCACCGCACCCTCCCGGTGCCGGATGGTCTGGCAGGCGAGCGCGTGGACGCCGCGCTCGCCCAGATGTTCGGGCTCTCGCGCACCCGCGCCGCCGACCTGATCTCCCGTGGTCTGGTGAGCGTCGACGGCGCCGGCACGGCCAAGAGCGACCGGGTGCTCGCCGGAGCGACCGTCGACGTGACCCTCCCGGTCGAGACCAACCCACTCGACGTCGTGCCGGAGGAGGTCGAGGGGATCCAGATCATCCACGACGACCCGTCGATCGTGGTGATCAGCAAGCCGGTGGGCGTCGCCGTGCACCCGTCACCCGGCTGGACCGGCCCGACCGTGGTCGCACACCTGGCCGCGGCCGGGTTCAAGATCGCGACCAGCGGCGCCTCGGAGCGACAGGGGATCGTGCAGCGGCTCGATGTCGGCACGTCGGGCGTGATGGTGATCTGCAAGTCCGAGCACGCCTACTCGGTGCTCAAGAACGCGTTTCGCCGCCGCGACGTCGACAAGGTCTACCACGCGCTGGTGCAGGGTCACCCCGATCCGCTCGAGGGCACCGTCGACGCCCCGATCGGCCGGCACCCCAAGGCGGACTACAAGTTCGCGGTCATGGCCGAGGGCCGGGCCAGCGTCACGCACTACTCGACGCTTGAGGCACACCGGTTCGCGTCGCTGCTGGAGGTGCACCTCGAGACCGGGCGGACCCACCAGATCCGGGTGCACATGGCCGCGCTCAAGCATCCGTGCGTGGGCGACCTGACCTATGGTGCCGACCCCACGCTCGCCAAGCGGTTCGGGCTGGAGCGGCAGTGGCTGCACGCCGTGAAGCTCGGGTTCGAGCACCCGGACAGCGGCGAGTACGTCGAGTACGAGTCGGAGTACCCCGAAGACCTCGCGAGAGCCCTGGAGGCGGTTCGCGGTGCCGACTGACATGGTCCTTCGTCCGGCGACCGATGCCGACCTGCCTGCGATAGCCGACCTGCACCATCGGGTCCGGGAGGCGTCGTACCCGTCGATGCCGCGCAGCCTGCACCCGCTCCACGAGGCCCACGCGTGGGTGGGCGGCTGGGACCGTTCGACGTACACCGTCTGGGTCGCCGCTTCCGCCGACGACCTGGTGGGCTACACCCGCTTCGACGACGTCTGGCTCGACGACCTGTACGTCGAGCCCTCGGCTCAGGGCACCGGTGTCGGCTCTGCCTTGCTCGACCTGGTCAAGGCGCAGCGGCCGGCCGGGTTCTGCCTGTGGGTCTTCGAGTCCAACGAACCCGCCCGCGCGTTCTACCGCGCCCGCGGCCTGGTCGACCTCGAGCGCACCGACGGCGCCGCCAACGAGGAGAAGGCCCCCGACATCCGGATGGCGTGGCCCGGCAGTGACCCGCTCGCCTTCTACCGCGCGCTCATCGACTCGGTGGACCACGACCTCGGAGAACTCCTGAACCGACGGGTCGCGATCACCGCCGCCGTCCAGCGCCACAAGGGCTCCTCCGAACGCGACCCCGTCCGCGAGCGCGAGATTGCCAGGGCGTTGGCCATCCGCGCTCCGATCCTGGGCGAGGAACGGGCCGCGCGGATCGTGCACGCAATCATCACCGAGAGCATCGACGCGGCCGGCGACTGAGCTCCCGCCACCCCGGGGGGCGGTGGGTGGGCAACGCGTCTCCACAGGTGGGCGGTGGGCGGGCAACGGTTCTCCACGGGGACATCGGTTGCAGAGCCACCTCCGCCTCGCGAGGACCTGTGCACGACGGTGGCCAGCCCACCGCCACCCAAGAGTGACTGGGCTGTCGGCGGCCGCCCGTACGGTCAGCGCGTGACTCAGCCGAAGCGCCCACGGCCACCCTGAGCCCGACCGGTGAGACTCGCCGCCCTCGAGTTCCCGCCCGGCGGCTTCGACGCCTTAGGCTGAGGCCCTTCCCCGGGTTCTCGGCGTTCGGCGTCGATCCCTGCAACATCTCCGCATTGCACGCCCCGACGACCCGGTGAGGAGCCCACCCCACCCATGCCCGGCCAGGACTCGTTCGTCCACCTGCACGTGCACACCGAGTACTCCATGCTCGACGGTGCGGCGCGGTTGGGCGACCTGACGCAGCGGGCGGCCGAGCTCGAGATGCCGGCGATCGCGATGACCGACCACGGCAACGTGTTCGGCGCCTACGAGTTCTACAAGTTGGCCAAGGCGGCCGGGGTCAAGCCGATCATCGGCACCGAGGCCTACTTCACGCCGGGTCTGACTCCGCGATCGGACAGGAAGGGAGTCAACTTCTACGGCGGCGGACCCGACGACGTCAGCGCCCGCGGCGCCTACACGCACATGACGCTGCTCAGCGAGACGACCGAAGGGATGCACAACCTCTTCCGGCTGACCACTGGCGCCTGGCGGGACGGTTTCTTCAAACAGCCGCGCATGGACCGCGAGCTCCTCGCCCAACACTCCGCTGGGATCATCGGCACGACCGGCTGCCCGTCCGGCGAGGTGCAGGTCCACCTGCGTCACGGCAACTACGACGCGGCCCGGCAGGCCGCTGGCGACTTCCAGGAGATTCTTGGCCGTCACAACTACTTCATGGAGCTGATGGACCACGGCCTCGACCTGGAGAAGCGGGTCCGCGACGGCCTCCTCCGTCTGGCCAAGGACCTGCAGATCCCGCTGCTGGCCACCAACGACTCGCACTACGTCATGCGGGAGGACGCGCCCAGCCAGGAGCACCTGCTCTGCATCAACTCCGGTTCCACGATGGACATCCCGGCCGGTGACGGCCCGGGGCAGAGGTTCGCCTTCAACGGCGACGGCTACTACCTCAAGTCCGCGGCCGAGATGCGTGAGATCTGGCGCGAGCTGCCCGAGGCCTGCGACAACACGCTGCTGATCGCCGAGCGCTGCAACGTCGAGTTCACCGAGGGCAACGGCACCTACATGCCGCGCTTCCCCTGTCCCGAGGGGCACACCGAGGAGACCTGGCTCCTCGAAGAGGTCGAGCGCGGGCTGGCCCGGCGCTACCCCGACGGCGTCACCGCGGCGGTTCGCGATCGGGCGAGCTTCGAGATCGGCGTCATCTTGAAGATGGGCTTCCCCGGCTACTTCCTCGTCGTCGCCGACTTCATCAACTGGGCCAAGCAGCAGGGCATCCGGGTCGGGCCCGGGCGCGGCTCCGGTGCCGGCTCGATGGTCGCCTACGCCCTGCGCATCACCGACCTCGACCCGATCCGGCACGGCCTGCTGTTCGAGCGGTTCCTCAACCCCGAGCGCATCTCGATGCCCGACTTCGACATCGACTTCGACGAGCGTCGGCGTGGCGAGGTGATCCGCTACGTCACCGAGAAGTACGGCGAGGACCGGGTGGCGATGATCGTCACCTACGGCACCATCAAGGCCAAGCAGGCGGTGAAGGACTCCAGCCGGATCCTCGGCTACCCGTTCGCGATGGGCGACCGGGTCACCAAGGCGATGCCCGCCGCGGTGATGGGCAAGGACGTCCCGCTCAAGGAGATCTTCAACCCGGAGCACAAGCGCTACGGCGAGGCCGGTGAGTTCCGCGGCCTCTACGACAACGATGCCGACGTCAAGCGGGTCGTCGACACCGCGCTCGGGATCGAGGGTCTCAAGCGCCAGTGGGGTGTGCACGCCGCGGGCGTGATCATGTCGAGCGAGCCGCTGGCCGACGTGATCCCGCTGCTCAAGCGACCCGCCGACGGCGTGATGATCACCCAGTTCGACTACCCGACCTGTGAATCGCTCGGCCTGATCAAGATGGACTTCCTCGGGCTCCGCAACCTCACGGTGCTCGACGACTGCGTCCACAACATCGAGGTCAACCGGGGCGAGACGCTGGTCCTGGAGGACCTGCCGCTCGACGACGTCGAGTCCTACCAGCTCCTCGGCACCGGCAACACGCTCGGCGTCTTCCAGCTCGACGGCGGCCCGATGCGGTCGCTGCTCAGGCTGATGCGGCCCGACAGCTTCGAGGACATCTCGGCGGTGCTCGCGCTCTACCGGCCCGGACCCATGGGTGTCGACTCGCACACCAACTACGCCCTGCGCAAGAACGGCAAGCAGGAGATCAACCCCATCCACCGCGAGCTCGCGGAGCCGCTCGCGGAGATCCTCGAGCCGACCTACGGGCTGATCGTCTACCAGGAGCAGATCCTGGCGGTGGCTCAGAAGGTGGCCGGCTACTCGCTCGGCCAGGCGGACCTGCTCCGCAAGGCGATGGGCAAGAAGAAGAAGGAGATCCTCGACGCCGAGTACGGCCCGTTCTCCGAGGGCATGAGGGCCAACGGCTACTCCGCGTCGGCGATCAAGGCGCTGTGGGACACCCTGGTCCCGTTCTCCGACTACGCCTTCAACAAGGCCCACACGGCGTCGTACGGCCTGATCTCCTACTGGACCGCCTACCTCAAGCAGCACTATGCGCCCGAATACATGGCGGCCCTGCTCACGTCGGTCAGGGATGACAAGGACAAGTCCGGCATCTACCTCAACGAGTGCCGTCGGATGAAGATCCAGGTGCTCCCGCCCGACGTCAACGAGTCCTCCGCCAACTTCACGCCCGTCGGCAACGACATCCGCTTCGGCCTCACCGCGATCCGCAACGTCGGCCACAACGTCGTCGACGGTGTCGTGGCCGCCCGCGCCGAGAAGGGCCGCTACCTCGACTTCAACGACTTCCTCGAGAAGGTCCCCGCGCTGGTCTGCAACAAGCGCGTGGTCGAGTCGCTGATCAAGGCAGGCGCGTTCGACGACATGAAGCACCGCCGGCGGGCGCTGGTGGCGATCCACGAGCAGGCCGTCGACCAGTACGTCGACGTCAAGCGCAACGAGGCGATCGGCCAGGACTCGCTGTTCGGCGGCATCGACGACACCAGCGGCTTCGGTGTCTCCGTCACGATCCCCGACGACATCGAGGAGTGGGACAAGACCACCCTCCTCGGCCACGAGCGCGACATGCTCGGCCTCTACGTCTCCGACCACCCGCTGCTCGGCCTCGAGCACGTGCTCTCCCAGGGCACCGACTGCACCATCGGCCAGCTGATGCTCGACGAGGAGCGGCCGCACGGCTCGACCCTCACCGTCAGCGGCCTGGTGACCTCGGTGCAGCGCAAGATCACCAAGCGCGGCGACTCGTGGGCGACCATCACCCTCGAGGACCTCGATGGCGCCATCGAGGTGCTGCTCTTCCCCAGCACCTACCAGCTGGCCAGCACCCTGCTTGTCGAGGACTCCATCCTGCGTATCAAGGGCGCCCTCTCGCGCGACAAGGACCAGCCCGAGCTCCGCGCCCAGGAGGTCACCCTTCCCGACCTCTCGGGCGGGCCCAGTGGACCGGTCGTGATCAGCCTCCCGTCGACCCGTTGCACGCCGCCGACGGTGGCCCAGCTGCGTGACGTGCTCGGCACCCACCCTGGGGTCACGGAGGTCCGGCTGCGACTCTTGTCGCGTGAGAAGACCACGGTCATGCGCCTCGACGACCGGCTCCGGGTCACCCCGAGCCCGGCGTTGTTCGCCGACCTCAAGCAGCTGCTGGGCCCGGGATGTCTGACGGGCTGACGGCGCACCCGGCCAGCCCCGAGCTCCTCGACGCCCGACCCGAGACTGCCCCGCGCTCGCCGTGGGTGGTCGTGCCCGCCCAGGCGCTGGCCACCCTGGCCCTCTTCGCCGCCGTCGGGGCCGCGGCGGGCTGGCTCTGGTACAAGCTCTGGGACGTCCCGAGCGGCGTGGTGTCCGGTGGCCAGTGGTACACCGGCGAGGCGGGGCTCCGCGACGACTTCCAGGGCGTCGCCTGGTACGTCACCCTCGCCGTCGTCGCCGGGCTGCTCCTCGGCCTGCTGACGGCCTGGCTGTTCGACCGCTCGGAGCTCGCCACCCTGGCCGCCGTGGTCGTCGGCTCCGCGCTCGCGGCCTACGTGATGCTCCGCGTCGGCACCCACCTCAGCCCGCCTGATCCCCATGAGCTCGCCAAGACCGCCCAGGACGGCGACAAGCTGAAGGGCGCACTGCGGGTCAGGTCGTGGGCACCCAAGGGCGCCTTCACGTTCGGGGCACTCGTCGGGCTGGCACTGGTCTATGCCGTCTCGATCGGCCGTGCACCCACCGAGGTACGCGTCCCGCCACCCCAGCGTTGACCGATATCCGATTGCCGAACGGAACCCGCGGGTAGGCTCCGCGCGTCTGACCAGCGCAACGCATCCCTGGCACCGACGTCCCGGGCACGAACCCGGCAACCCACTCGGAGTTTCCTTTGTCCAGCACGCTTCCTCCCCCGCCTCCTCCGCCCCGTGGCCCCACCGGACCGCCGCCGAGCGGTCCGCCCGGTGGCCCACCCAGCGGTCCGCCCGGCGGCACGCCCGAATACCTCGAGAGCGGCGGCGGCGCGCCCCTCCCGCACGAGGCCGGCGGTGGCGGAGGCCGCGCGGTACGGCGGGGGCTCTTCGTCGGCGGTGGCGTGGTCGGCCTGGTCGCGGTCGGCGTCGGCGCCTGGGCGGCGTACAACTTCCTCACCACGGGACCGCAGCCCGCTGAGGCGCTGCCCGCGAAGACACTGGGCTACGTCAGCATCGACCTCGACCCCAGTGGGGGCCAGAAGATCGAGGCGCTGCAGACGCTCAACAAGTTCCCGGCCTTCAAGGACTACGTCGGCATCAACGCCGACGACGACCTGCGCAAGGAGATCGTCAGCCGGATCCAGGACGAGGCGAACTGCGACAACATCGACTACGCCGACGACATCGAGCCCTGGCTCGGTGACCGGGCCGCGTTCGCGGCCGTCGACGTGGGAGGTGACGACCCGGACCCGGTGTTCGTGCTCCAGGTCAAGGACGCCGACAAGGCCGACGCCGGCCTCGACAAGATCAAGGACTGCGGCGACGGCGACGACGTCGGCTGGGCGATCGAGGGCGACTGGGCGGTCATCGCCGAGTCCGGGGACATTGCCGACAAGGTCGTGGCGGAGACCAAGAAGGGCTCGCTGGCCGACGACGACGACTTCAAGCACTGGACCGACGAGGCCGGCGACGCCGGGGTCGTGACGCTGTACGCCGGCCCGGCGGCCGGCGACTACCTCGCGGACCACGCCGACTCGATGTTCGGCTTCCCACTCGGGCTGGTGACCGGCTCGAGCACCGAGTGCTTCGGGTCGTCGTCCGACGACGGCACCACCACCGAGGGATGCACCGACGGGTTCCCCGGCGACGAGGGCGGCTACGAGGGCAGCTACGACGGCAGCGACGAGGGCTCGTCGATCGCCGACGACCTCAAGAACAAGTTCCGCGACTTCAAGGGCATGGCCGCCACGCTGCGGTTCAACGACGGGGCCATCGAGTTCGAGATGGCGGGTGACAGCAACCTCAGCGGACAGTTCCTGCTCGCCGACGGAGGCGCCTCGGCCGATGTGGTCAAGTCGCTGCCTGCTGACACCGCGGCCGCCTACGGGCTCGGCTTCGCCGACGGCTGGTTCGGCGACATCGTCGAGACGTTCGCGTCGTACTCCGGTGAGACCCCCGAGGACCTGATGAGCGAGCTCTCAGACATGACCGGGCTCGACCTGCCGGCGGACGCCGAGACCCTGGCCGGCGACTCGGCGGCGCTCGCGCTGGGCTCGGACTTCGACCCGGACGTGTTCTTCAGCTCCGACGACGGCTCCGACATCCCGATCGCGGTCAAGATCAAGGGCGACCCCGACGAGATCGAGAAGGTGCTCGACAAGCTCCGCGACATGGCCGGACCGCAGGCGAACGTGCTCGAGTCGGACGCCGACGGCGACACGATCGTGATCGGCCCGAACGGTGACTACCGCGCCGACGTCCTGAAGGACGGGGGCCTGGGTGACGACGACGTGTTCCAGGACGTGGTGCGCGAGGCCGACAAGGCGCAGACGGTGCTGTTCGTGAACGTCGACGAGTTCGAGGACGCGATCGCGGACGCCCTCGGCGACAGCGACCAGGAGTTCATCGACAACCTCAAGCCGGTCTCCGGGTTCGGGATCACCGGCTGGGTCGACGACGACACCGCACACGCGGTCGTGCGGCTCACGACCGACTGATATCGGCGACGATCGCCCCGGTCACCTCGACGAGGTCGGCCGGGGCGATCTCGACGTCCAGGCCGCGGCGGCCCCCGGAGACGTAGACCGTGTCCCACAGCTCGACGGTCTCGTCGACGACGGTCGGGTGCGGTCGCCTCTGGCCGAACGGCGAGATGCCGCCTGCGACGTACCCCGTGGCTCGCTCGGCGGCCTTGACGTCGGCCATGGCCGCCTTCGACGCACCCACGGCGCGCGCCAGCGCCTTCAGGTCGAGCTTGCCGCTCACCGGCACCACGGCGACCACGAGCGCCCCGTCGGCGCCGGCCATCAGCGTCTTGTAGACCCGATCGGGGTCCAGCCCGAGCTCGGTCGCGGCCTCCAGGCCGAACGACTGGCTACGCGGGTCGTGGGCGTACTCGTGCACGGTGAACGCGACACCCGCTTCTCGGAGGGCGAGAACTGCTGGAGTCAGTTCGGGCTCCAGCGGGTGCGGGCCACGTCGGTGGCCGGCAGCGAGGGGAACACGTTCATCGCCCGGAGCTCGGTGCGGAGCAGGTCGGTGACCAGACGGAGCCGGTGCTCGGCGTCCTCGGCCTCGAGCAGCGCCTGCCGCTCGTGGAGGGGGAGCGGCGCGCAGGCGGCGAGCGTCCAGGAGAGGTACGACGGGTCCTTCGGCAGGTCGCCCGTGTAGGGATCGGCGCGGATCTCCGCGAGCGCGGCCCGGTAGGCGGTGAACGTCTCGCGGGCCCGGTCCAGCAGGTCCTGGGGCACGGTCCCGCCGGTCTCCGGCCGGTCCACGACCTGACCGACAGGGAACGCGCCGGTGGTGTCGAGCCGTTCGAGCTGGATCCGGTCCAGTCCGACCGCGACGATCGAGAAGGTCCCGTCGGGGTGCGACTCGACCTCGGTCAGCTGCGCTCGGCAGCCGACGCGGAACAGCGACTGGGAGCCGTGGTCGCCGACCTCGTACCCCTCCCGGATGCCCACAGATCCGAACAGCCGCTGGGTCGGGTCCTCCACACGCAGCAGGTGGTGCACCAGCGCGCGATAGCGGTCCTCGAAGACATTGAGCGGCACAGAGACGCCGGGGAAGATCACCGCGTTGAGCGGGAACATCGGCAGCGACGTGCTCACGTTTCCGAGACTAGACGCAAGATGTGGTCACCCGCGGAGCCACGCGAGGACTGCTAGCACCCGCCGGTGCTCGTCGGGCGTCTGGTGCAGGTCGAGCTTGGTGAGGATCCGGGCGATATGGGTCTCGACGGTCTTGAGGTCGATGACCAGCCGCTCCGCGATCGCCCGGTTGGAGAGCCCCTGCGCGATCAGCTCCAGCACCTCACGCTCCCGATCGGACAGCCGGCCGAGCTGCTCCGCGAGCTCGTTGCGGCCTAGCAGGTGGCTGACCACCTCCGGGTCGAGCACGGTGCCGCCGGCCGCGATCGAGTCGAGGGCGTCTAGCAGCACCTTCACGTCGGTCACCCTGTCCTTGAGCAGGTAGCCGAAGCCGCGGGCGTGGGTCCTCGCGAGGTCGGTCACGTAGCGGCTCTCGAGCGACTGGCTGAGCAGCAGGATGCCGAGCCCGGGATGCTGCCCGCGCAGCTCGAGCGCAGCCTTGGCGCCCTCGTGCGTGTACGTCGGCGGCATCCGGATGTCCACGACGGCGACGTCTGGTGCGTGCTCGGCCACGATGGCGATGAGCTGCTGGGCGTCGGCAGCGGTCGCCACGACGTCGACGCCGGCTTCGATGAGCAGGTTGGTCAGTCCGTACCTCAGCAGCCCGGAGTCGTCGGCGATCACGACCCGCACGGGAGCACCGCCTCCACCGTGGTGCCGTCCGGTCCGCTGGTGAGCACGAACCGGCCGTCCGCGGCCTCGACGCGGTCGCGGAGCCCACGCAGCCCCGGTCCGTCCGGGTTGGCGCCGCCGCTGCCGTCGTCGTGCACGCGCAGCCGCAGCTCGCCGTTGCGGCGCTCCACGTCGACCTCCACCCGGCCTGCGGCGGCATGCTTCTGCGCGTTGACGACGGCCTCGCCGATCACCGACCACGCCGTGAACTCGGTGTGCGGGTCCAGCCGTTCGGGGGCCACCAGCACCCGCAGCGGGACGGGGGAGTGGCGGGCCATGTCGTCGAGTGCCGCGGCCAGGCCGCCGTCGGCCAGGGCCGCCGGGTGCAGCCCGTTTGCCAGGGCGCGCAGCTCGCGCACGGCGGTCCGAGCCGACTCCGCCCCCTCGTCGAGGGCCGCCTGCATCCGGGCGGGGTCCCCGTTGAGCCGCGCGGACTGCAGCTCCATGGCGAGGGCGAGCAGCCGTTGCTGTGCTCCGTCGTGGAGGTCGCGCTCGATCCTGCGCCGTTCCCTCAGGTGGGCCGTCTCCAGCCTCGACCTGGACTCCGTGACAGCCTGCACCTGCTGGGCCAGCTCGGCCCGCAGCGCCACGTTGTCGATCTCGGCCGCGGCCACTGCGGCGACCGCCTCAGCGACCTCTCGGTCGCCGTGCTCCGGGTCGAATTCGAGGCGGGCGACGAGCGCCCCGTGGCGTTCCACGTCCACGAAGCAGGGCCCCGCGATGATGCCCAGGCCCTGAGACGTGACCCAGTGGCCCTCCGCCGCGGGGTACGCCAGCCGCGCCCTGTCGCCGAGGGCGGCCACGACCAGGTCGTCGAGATCAGCAGACGGACTCGCCAGGCCGGTGCGCACGGTCTCGACGGCGTCGAACAGCGCAGGGTTCACGCGGCGCCCGACCGCACGCCTGCCCCAGAGGTACGACGCCCGGGCGACCGCGACCCCCGCGAGAGTGGCGGCGATCGTGACGGGCTGCGAGCCGGCGTCGATGGGCGTGCTGCGCGTCACGACCACGATCACGGCGACGAAGACGGCGACGATCGAGACGGACGCGAACGCGTAGGCCGCCGACTCGGTGACGACCCGCTCGACGTCGTAGAGCCGATAGCGGAGCACGGAGAACCCCGCACCCAGGACCAGCGCGACGATGGCCAGGCCGAGGACCGTCGACGCGGCGACGTACTGGTCGCCTCCGGACAGGACGAACGCCGCGACGACTGCCGGCGCCACCGGCGTGGCACCCGCGGCCAGCCACAGCAGCTGCCGGCGGGCGTCGCCGCGGGCGCGCCGCCACGCTTCCACGAGCACGAACACCGACGCGACCAGGCACAACCCGAGCACGTAGATCGTGACCGTGGCGAGCGTCCCGATCGGACCGGCGAGTCGCGGCACCGCGAACGGACTGACGAAGTCCTCCAGGGGTGGGTCGAGGTGCCTGGAGCGCAGGAGGGCCGCCACCTGGAAGGCGATGCCCGAGGCGACGGTCAGCGTCGGCAACCAGCGTCCCAGGCGGCCCTCCCGGCGGCCAGGAGGGGTGAGCTGCAGGACCAGGGCCAGGAACACGAACCACCAGACGAAGCTGGAGTCGCTCAGCACGGCGAACGCCTCGGTGCCCGGCAGCCGGTCGGCATCCGAGGCACCGTGGGTGGCCCCGGCGATGTACTCGTCCGTCAGCGCACTCCAGGCGAGGGATGTGCCGAGGCCGAGGAAGGCCCAGCCGGCTCCCTGCGAGAACGAGCGACCGGTCACCAGGACGCCCACGAGCCAGCAGGTGACCATCGCGAGCACGATCGGCACGTCGGCCGCCGCCAGGCGCGTGCCTGTCCCACCCCCCAGGTCGAAGATGAAGGTCGCGACCAGCAGGGCAGGTGCCAGCGGCCAGGTCAAAGCCCGGATCAGCGTCCGCCTCCCTGGCCCCACGCGGACATCGTGACAGGGATTCCGGTCCCTGCAGTCAGGGTCAACCCCGATTCGAAGACCGGAGCCTGCTCCGTCGTACTCGCGGGTGAACCAGCCGACGCTGGAGGCACCATCAGCCAACCGATCGGAGCCATCATGACCGTGACCCACGCCCCCGAGACCTCAACCGGCAAGAGCTCCAGGTCCGCCGCCACCGTCGCGGCCGGAGCCGCGATCCTGTTCGGGGTGTCGATGTTCTGGACGGTCGCGAGCGTGGACGTCCCGCACGACGTCAGCGATACCGAGCTCCTCGACTGGTGGCAGCAGTCGAGCAACCGCATGTCCGGGGTGATCTCGGGCCTCTTCGCCATGTGTGCGGCGACCCTCCTCGCCGTGGTCGCGAACCATGTGCACCGGCTCGACGCGACCCGGACCTCACCGATGTGGCGGGCTTTCGCCCGTTCGATGGCGGGTGCGTTCACGGCCGCAATGCTGGTCACCGCGGCCACCCGGTCGGCCATCGGCCACCTGGTAGACGTGATGAACGAGCCGCTTCCGTCCGTCGACGTGCTGCGCTACGCGACCGCGCTGAACTACCAGGTCCTGGGACTCTCCGCGATGGGTGCCCTCGCCCTCACGATCCTGGCGACGTCTGTCCTCGCCCTGCGGACCCACGCGTACGGTAGCTGGGCAGGTTGGGTGGGCATCGGGTGCGGTGCGCTCATGGTGGGTGCCGTGGGGGCCGGCTACGGCGGCTTCACCGTCCCGCTGGCGATCCTGTGGTCGATCTGCCTCGCGATCGCGATCCGACCGCGGTCCTGAGGCGGTCCAGCCCTCGTCCGGGACCGGGAGCGCAGGTCGGCGGTTCGTAGAATCGACCGCATGATGCGCCGGATCGACCTGCGCGGCCAGCGTCCCGAGGACTACCGGGACGTGGTGCCGCGTGCCGACTTCGACATCGAGGCGGCGATCCCGGCGGTGCACGCGATCTGCGAGGCGGTACGCACTTGCGGGCTCGAGGCCATCCTCGAGATGTCCGAGAAGTACGACGGCGTCACCCAGACCGACATCCAGGTGCCGGTGGAGGCCATCCACCAGGCGCTCGAGAACCTCGACCCGGACGTCCGGGCCGGGCTGGAGGAGTCGATCCGGCGACTCCGGGCCACCTGCGCGGCCGAGCTGGAGCAGGACGCCGTCACCGAGCTGGGCGCGGGTGCCACCGTGACCCACCGCAAGGTGCCGGTCGACCGGGTCGGTCTCTACGTGCCCGGCGGCATCGCCCCTCTGGTCTCGAGCGTGCTGATGAACGTCGTGCCTGCGCAGACCGCCGGCGTCGGCTCCATCGCGCTCAGCAGCACGCCGCAGAAGGAGCACGGCGGGCTGCCGCACCCGACCATCCTGGCCGCCTGCGCGCTGCTCGGCATCGACGAGGTCTACGCCGTCGGCGGAGCGCAGGCGATCGCGATGTTCGCCTACGGCACCGGCCCGTGCGCGCGTGTCGACCTCGTGACCGGGCCGGGGTCGATCTGGACGGTCACCGCGAAGCGGCTGCTCAAGGGCAAGGTCGGCATCGACTCGGAGGCCGGTCCCACGGAGATCCTGATCCTCGCCGACGAGACCGCCGACCCGGCGTACGTCGCCGCGGACCTGCTCAGCCAGGCCGAGCACGACCCTCTGGCCGCTGCTGTGCTCGTCACGCCCAGCGAGGAGCTCGCCGACCGCGTCGCCGTTGAGCTCGAGGCCCAGGTGCTGGCGACCAAGCACACCGAGCGGATCCGGGTGTCGCTCTCCGGCCGCCAGTCGGCCGTGGTCCTGGTCGAGGGGCTCGACCAGGGCATCGACGTGGCCAACGCGTACGCCGCAGAGCACCTCGAGATCCACACCGCCGAAGCGGCGTCCGTGGCGGGCCGGATCCGCAACGCCGGGGCGATCTTCGTCGGCCCGCACGCGCCGGTCTCGCTGGGCGACTACTGCGCCGGCTCCAACCACGTGCTGCCCACGGGCGGCTGCGCCTGCCACTCCTCGGGACTGTCGGTGCGCGCGTTCACCAAGTCGGTGCACGTCGTCGACTACTCGCGCGAGGCGCTGGCCGAGGTCGCGGACCACGTGGTGACCCTGGCCGACGCCGAGGACCTGCCCGGCCACGGCGCCGCCGTCCGCGCGCGCTTCGGGGGCTGACGTGAGCGACTTCCCACCTCTTCGCGACGAGCTCAAGGGCCTGACGCCGTACGGCGCGCCGCAGCTCGACGTGCCGGTCCAGCTCAACGTCAACGAGAACCCCTACGGCCCCTCGCCCGAGTGCGTCGCCGACATCGCCGCCTCCGTCGCCGAGGCAGCGGGCACGCTGAACCGCTACCCGGACCGCGAGTTCACCGAGCTCCGCACCGCGCTCGCGGCGTACCTCTCGAAGGACACGCCTCACGGCATCGGCCCCGACCAGGTCTGGGCGGCCAACGGGTCCAACGAGGTGATGCTGCAGCTGCTCCAGGCCTACGCCGGCCCGGGCCGCACCGCGCTCAGCTTCGCGCCGACGTACTCGATGTATCCGGAGTACGCCCGCGACACCAACACCGACTGGGTGGTCGGCCACCGCGAGGAGGACTTCTCGCTCGACCTCGACCACGCCGGCACGCTCATCGAGCGGCATCGGCCGGCCGTGGTGCTGCTGCCGAGTCCCAACAACCCGACCGGCACCGCGCTGCCCCACGACGCGATCGCCGGTCTGTGCGAGGCAGCAGGCGACGGGCTGGTCGTCCTCGACGAGGCGTACGGCGAGTTCCGCCGCGCCGGCGTGCCGAGCGCGCTGGAGCTGCTGCCCGAGTACCGCAACCTCGTGGTCACCCGCACCATGAGCAAGGCGTTCGCGCTCGCCGGCGCGCGACTGGGCTACCTGGCCGCTGACCCAGCCATCTGCGACGGCATCCGCGTGGTGCGATTGCCGTACCACCTCTCCGCGGTCACGCAGGCGGTCGCGCTCGCCGCGCTGCGCCACGAGAAGGAGCTGCTGGGCCGGGTCGACGACCTGCGCGCGGAACGGGACGCGACCGTCGACCGACTGCGCGAGCAGGGTCACCGGGTGGCGGACAGCGATGCGAATTTCGCGTTGTTCGGCGTCTTCAGGGATCGTCATGCTGTCTGGCAGGGGCTGCTCGACCGCGGCGTCCTCGTGCGCGAGGTCGGACCGGACGGGTGGCTGCGGGTGTCGATCGGCACCCCGGACGAGATGAAGTCGTTCACACTGGCCTTGGACCAGGTCATGGAGGAGATGCAATGAGCAGGACCGCAAGGATCGAGCGGCAGACCAGCGAGTCCAAGGTGCTCGTCGAGGTCGACCTCGACGGCTCGGGACGTCACGACGTCTCGACCGGCGTCGGCTTCTACGACCACATGCTCATCTCCTTCGCCCGGCACTCGCTCGTCGACCTCGTCGTCCAGACCGAGGGCGACACCCACATCGACGCCCACCACACCGTCGAGGACACGGCGATCGTGCTCGGCCAGGCGCTGCGCGAGGCGCTCGGCGACAAGGCCGGCATCCGCCGCTTCGGCGACGCGACCGTGCCGCTGGACGAGGCGCTGGTGCAGGCCGTCGTCGACGTGTCCGGGCGGCCCTACTGCGTGCACACCGGCGAGCCGGAGGGGCAGCAGTACGTCACGCTCGGGGGCGACTACCTGGGCTCGTTGACCCGGCATGTGTTCGAGACCCTCGCGTTCCAGGCCCAGATCGCGCTGCACGTGCGGGTGCTGGCCGGTCGCGAGCCGCACCACATCGTGGAGACGCAGTTCAAGGCGTTCGCCCGGGCCTTCCGCGACGCGGTCGCGCTCGACGCGCGCGAGACCGGCGTCCCCTCCACCAAGGGAACACTCTGAAGAAGCACGTCGTCGTCCTCGACTACGGCTCGGGGAACCTCCGCTCCGCCGTACGCGCGGTCGAGCGGGCCGGCGCCGAGGTCACCCTCACCGGTGATCGCAAGGCTGCCGAGGACGCCGACGGACTCGTGGTGCCGGGCGTTGGCGCGTACGCCGCGTGCATGGCCGGGCTGCGTGCGGTCGACGGCCCGCGGGCGATCGGGAGGCGGCTCTCCGGCGCCCGGCCGGTGCTCGGTATCTGCGTCGGCATGCAGGTGCTCTTCGAGCGCGGCATCGAGCACGGCGTCGAGACCGAGGGCTGCGACGAGTGGCCGGGCCTGGTCGAGCGGCTGCAGGCTCCGATCGTCCCGCACATGGGCTGGAACACCGTCGACGTTCCGAGCGACTCCCGGATGTTCGAGGGCGTCGAGGCGGAGCGGTTCTACTTCGTGCACTCCTACGGCGTCCGCACCTGGGCGCTCGAGACCCACGGCCGCACTGCCGCGCCGCTCGTGACCTGGACCCAGCACGGCGGAGACCGGTTCGTCGCTGCGGTCGAGAACGGACCGCTCTGGGCCACCCAGTTCCACCCCGAGAAGTCCGGCGACGCCGGCGCCGTACTGCTGAAGAACTGGGTGGCGACCCTATGAGCAGGCATGAGCAAGGAGCGGCAGCAGCGGCGGGCTGCGCGGGAGGCCGAGGTCGCCGCGGCCAGTGCGCGGCGGGCGGCAGAGGCCGAGAAGCAGGCGCGACGAGACGCGCGCAGGCACAGGCTCGTCGGCTGGGTGCCCAAGCCGCCGGCGCGACAGACCGGGCTGCTCGCCGAGAAGCGGCGTCGTCAGGCCGGGGCGACGTTCGCCGGCCTCGTGGCGTTCAATCTCCTGGTCTTCGCGTTCACCCAGGACTTCTACATCACCGGCTTCACCCTCGTCGCCAGCCTGCTCGGGGCGCCGATCGTGCACATGATGCTGTTCCGGAAGGGCTGATCCTTGAGCGACTACCTCGAGCTGCTGCCCGCCGTCGACATCGCGGACGGCCAGGCCGTCCAGCTGGTGCAGGGTGTGGCCGGGTCCGAGAAGCGGTTCGGCGACCCCGTCGAGGCCGCGCTGCGCTGGCAGGAGGCCGGCGCCGAGTGGATCCACCTCGTGGACCTCGACGCGGCGTTCGGCCGCGGCCACAACCGTGAGCTGCAGGCCCGGATCGTCGGGACCCTCGACCTCGAGGTCGAGATGAGCGGCGGCATCCGCGACGACGAGTCGCTCGAGGCCGCGATGGCCACCGGCTGCCGCCGCGTCAACATCGGTACGGCCGCACTAGAGCAGCCGGAGTGGTGCGCGCGCGCGATCGCGACCTACGGCGACCGGGTGGCCGTCGGCCTCGACGTACGCGGCCGCACCCTCGCTGCCCGCGGCTGGACCCGGGAGGGCGGCGACCTCTACGACGTACTCGCCCGGCTCGACGGAGAGGGCTGCGCGCGCTACGTCGTCACCGACGTCAACAAGGACGGCATGCTCGAGGGCCCCAACCTGCAGCTGCTCCGCGACGTCTGCGCGGCCACCGACCGTCCGGTCGTTGCCTCCGGCGGAGTCACGACGCTCGACGACATCCGGGCGCTGATGTCGCTGGTCCCGGAAGGTGTCGAGGGAGCGATCGCCGGCACCGCGCTCTACGAGCGGCGGTTCTCCCTCGAGGACGCGCTCGCGCTCACGAAGGGCACCACATGACGCTCGCAGTCCGCGTGATCCCGTGCCTCGACGTTGACGGCGGCCGGGTCGTGAAGGGGATCAACTTCAAGGAGCTGCGGGACGCGGGCGATCCGGTCGAGCTCGCCCGCACGTACGACGCCGAGGGTGCCGACGAGCTGACCTTCCTCGACATCTCCGCCTCCCACGAGGGCCGGGCCACCACCATGGAGGTCGTGTCGCGGTGCGCCGAGGAGGTCTTCATCCCGCTCACCGTCGGCGGGGGCGTCTCCTCGATCGATGACGTCGACCGGCTGTTGCGCGCGGGAGCCGACAAGGTCGCGGTCAACACCGCCGCCATCCACCGCCCCGACCTGGTGGCCGAGATCGCCGACCGGTTCGGCAACCAGGTGCTGGTCCTCTCGGTCGACGCACGCCGGGCCGCCGGCACCGACAGCGGCTTCGAGGTGACGACGCACGGCGGCCGGAAGTCCGCGGGTCTGGACGCCATCGTCTGGGCCGCGCGCGCCGCCGAGCTCGGCGCCGGAGAGATCCTGCTCAACGCGATGGACGCCGACGGCACCCAGGACGGCTTCGACCTCGAGCTGATCGCCGCCGTACGCCGCGAGGTCACCATCCCGGTGATCGCGTCGGGCGGCGCCGGCCGTCTCGACCACTTCGCGCCCGCGGTCGATGCCGGCGCGGACGCTGTGTTGGCCGCAACTGTCTTCCACTTCGGCACGCTGAGGATCAGCGAGGTGAAGGCGGCTCTTGCCGGCGCGGGTCACGCCGTCCGCTGAACGGGCTCGGGTTGCCGCTGGGGGGCTGGCTGCGGTCCGGCGCGGGTCGGGTCCGCGCCGCCCGGTGGTTGAGGAGGTCGCTGCGACCGTCTGGAAACCTCCGCAGCGTAGGCACCTGCTGGCCCACCGCTGGTCGAGCCTGTCGAGACCACCGCAGCGAAGGCACCTGCTCGCCCACCGCCGATCGCCGATCGCTGGTCGAGCCCGTTGAGATCGCCCCGAGAAGTTTTCAGAAATAGTTTCCAGACCCCTGTGGACTAAGCCCTTTCGGGGCCTTCGATGTCGGTGGTCACCCCTAGCATTTCCTTCATGAACGACGACCTGTCCGACCTCGACGCAGCTGGCTTGCTGGCTGCCGCGTCGGGGGCGGTGCGGGCTCGTCGTCTGGCCGAGGTGCGGGAGCTGGAGGTGCTCGCGGCGTGGGCCGCAGTGCATTCCGGTGCACCGACTGATCGGTGGGACCGGCTGGTCCAGGTCGGTGGTGAGGGCACCCCGCCGGTGCTGGAGCTGTGCCTGGGGGAGATCGCGCTGGCTCGTGGGACCGGGGTGATGGCGACCCAGCACGCGATCGCCGACACCCTGGACCTGATCCACCGGCTCCCGGCGACCTGGCAGCGGTGTGTTTCCGGTGAGGTGGACGTGTTCGTCGCCCGGCGGGTGGCGAAGCTGTCTAGGCACCTGCCCGTCGATCGGGTCGGGGTGGTGGACCGGGCGGTGGCTCGGGTGATCGGCCGGGAGTCCGCCGGCCGGGTGCTCGCGGTCGCGGAGGCCAAGATCATCGAGGCCGACCCCGTCCTGCACGAGGAACGGGTCGAGGCCGAGCGGCGCCGCGCGCTATGTGTCCTCGGGCCGGACCGACGAGTACGGGCTGCGCACCGTGATCGCCGGGGTCGAGGCCGGCGACGCGGTCTGGGTCGAGGCCACGGTCGCCAGGGTCGCGGAGATCATCGCGCCCAGGTTCCCCGACGCCGGTCCGGACGAGGTCCGCTCGGTCGCGTTCGGGTGGCTGGCCCGCCCCGCCGAGCTCCTGGCCCTGCTGCTCGAGCACCGCGACCCACAGGAAGAACTCGACCTGGACGAGGACGACACGCCCAGTAGGGCGACCGCGTTCCCGGCCGACCTGCTCGACGCCCTCCGCGCCGCCGACCTGTCCCCGCTGGCACCCAAAGCGATCCTCTACGTCCACCTGCACGAGGCGGCGCTGCGTGGCATCCCCGCGGTGGCCCGGGTCGAAGGGCTCGGCCCGGTCACGCTCACCTCGTTGCAGGCGCTGTTGGCGCGGACCCAGCTCACCGTCAAACCGGTCATCGACCTCTCCGACCGGGTCCGCAGCACCGCCTACGAGCACCCCGAATCGTTGAAGGAACGCGTCCACCTGACCACCAACGGCGACTACTGGCCGTTTGCCACCTCCACCGCCAGGAACCTCGACTACGACCACCCCATCCCCTACGACGCTGATCAGGACATCCGGGGCGGACCACCCGGCCAGACCGGCACCCACAACTCCGGCCCCCTCGGCCGAAGACATCACCGCTACAAATCCCACGCCGGCTACCGCGCCCGACAATGCGGCGCCGGAAGGTACGTCTGGCTGACCCCCAACGGCCTCGGCTACCATCATCGATGCCGGAGGCACCCGCCGGATCAGCCGCAAACACGCCCGGATGATCCTCGACGCCCCACCCGGCGTCGACAGCTACCCTGCTTGAGCGAACGTCTCGGCGATCCAGTCCCGGTCGGTATCGCAGGCAAGCGCCGTGACGAGCAGGATCCGGGACTTGGCCGCTCCGAGGAAGCCGGACCACAACAGACCGCGCCCAAGGAGATCCGACTCCGATCCGGGGGCGCGGTACGTCGACGTCAACACCCTGCCTGCGCCGATCCGGCTGGCCAGCACGACCGGTATCCGCTCTGCCACCGCTCCCAGTGGGTCGACGAGCCGGCCGGGGACGTGTCCGCCTCCGAGCGCGGCCACCACGAGCCCGTCGGCGACGTCGGCCAGCGCCCCGACCACCGTCGGGTCCTCGTCGAGTCCGACTGTCAGCACCGGCACGCGTGCGGAGAGCGGACCGGTCGGCCTGATGGTGATTCCGCGGGTGGCCGGTCGCTGCAGGAGCCTCGGTCGTCCTTCGACCACGACCCCCAGCGGTCCGCCGTCGGGCGAGGCGAAGGCGTGCGGCCGCGTCGTGTGCGCCTTCATCGCCGAGCGGGCCGAGTGCACCTCGTCGGCCAGCACGACGAGCGCGCCCAGCCCGCGGAACCCAGGGTCGGCCGCCACCGACACAGCGGCGAGCAGGTTCGCCGGCCCGTCCGCGCCGGCCAGCGTCGGGTTCCGCATCGCGCCGGTCAGCACCACCGGCTCGGGCCGATCCCACAGGAGGTCGACGAGGTACGCCGACTCCTCGAGGGTGTCGGTGCCCTGCACGACCACGATCGCGTCCGCCGCACCGTTCGCGCACGCCTCGGCCGCGTCCCGCGCGAGGCCGGCCAGCTGGCCGAAGGTGAGCGACGCGCTCGGCACCGGTTCGGCGGCCCGTACGTCCAGGGTCACGTCGAGCCCGCCGAGGCCCGGCACACCGGCCAGCAAAGCGTCCGCACCGAGCCGGACGGGGTCACCGCCGGCCGCGCCGGCGTACCCGATGGTCCCGCCGAGGAAGTGAATCTCGATGGTGGTCACGACCCCCACCTTCTAACCTCCGCAGGTGGACGACGACTACCGGACCCTCAACAAGGCCAACTGGGACGAGCGGGCGCCCGCGCACGCGGCGTCGCCGGGCTACCACCTCGACGAGTTCCGCAGCGACCCGGCGTACCTGTCCCACGTGGTCCGCTTCGACCTCCCGCTGCTCGGCGACGTGCAAGGGCTGCGCGGCGTCCACCTCCAGTGCCACATCGGCACCGACACGATCTCGCTGTCGAGGCTGGGCGCCCGGATGACCGGGCTCGACTTCAGCCCGGCCGCGATCGCCCAGGCCCAGGCGCTGAGCGACGAACTGGGCGCGGGTGCCGACTTCGTCGAGGCCGACGTGTACGACGCAGCCAAGGTGCTGTCGAACGGTGAGTTCGACCTCGTCTTCACCGGCATCGGTGCGCTCATCTGGTTGCCGTCGGTCAGCAGCTGGGCCGCGGTCGTCCAGAGGCTGCTCAAGCCCGGCGGCCGGCTCTTCATCCGCGAAGGCCACCCTGTGCTCTGGGCACTTGCCGACCCGCTGCCCGAGGGCCGACTCGAGCTCGCCCACCCGTACGTCGAGCGCGAGGAGCCGCTGGTCTGGGACGAGGGCGGCACCTACGTCGAGACCGACGTGGAGTTCGAGCACACCGTCACCAAGGAGTGGAACCACGGGCTGGGCGAGATCTTCACTGCCCTCCTCGACCAGGGGCTCGTCATCACGACGTTTGTCGAGCACGACAGCGTCCCGTGGGACCCGTTCCCGGGGTTCACCGAGGAGCTGCCTGGCGGCGAGCACCGGCTCAAGGACCGCCCCTGGCGGCTGCCGCACAGCTACACGATCAGCGCGACGAAGCCGCGACCCTGAGCCCCAGCCCGACCAGCACGGTGCCGCTGATCATCTCTAGGCGTCGGCGCACGGTCGACCGGCGGAACCACGCGCCGGCACGGGCCACGAAGGCCGCCAGCGTGAAGTAGAAGCACAGCTCGATCGACACCTGCAGCAGTGCGAGCAGGGCCGTGGTCGCGAACAGCGGCTGGTCGGACGGCACGAACTGCGGGTAGAACGCGATCATGAACACCGCGGCCTTCGGGTTGGCCAGCTGCACGACCAGCCCCTCGGCGAACGCCTTGACCGCGCCGGGGCCGCGGTCCGCGACCGGTGACTCCGCGTGCGTCCCGCCGTTGCGCTCCCGCCAGGCAGCCTGCCAGGCCCGGGCGCCGAGGTAGACCAGCACGCACGCGCCGACGATCTTCAAGGTCCAGTACGCCGCCTCGGAGGCGGCGACCAACGCGGCGAAGCCCGCCGCGGCGGCCAGCGCCCAGAGGTACAGCCCGAGTTCGAGGCCGAGGATCAGCGGGACCGCGGTCCGCATCCCGTGCAGCGCGGTCCGGCGCAGGATCAGCGCCATCGCCGGCCCCGGTGAGGCCGAGATGAGCAGTACGGTGACGACGAACGCAGGCAGCGAGACGGACAGGTGCACGGACGAAGGCTAGAACCCCCGGTCCGCCTCCTGCAGCCGAGTTGTGGCCGTCGCCGGGCCGTCGAAGGTCACACCGTCCAGCTGGTCGCGGCCGAAGAAGAACAGCACCAGCTCCGACGGGCGGCCGGTGACCACGACCGGCTCGTCGCCCTTGCGTACCGTCGCCTCCCGGCCGGGCCGGTCCGAGCGGCGTACGACGATCGGCAGCCCGACCTTGCGGGTGGCCAGCTTGGCGGAGCCGGGGAGCAGCTTCCAGAGCTCGTCCTCGTCGGCCTCCGGCAGGTCCCGCGGCTCCCAGCCGGGCTGGGCCCGGCGCAGGTCCTCGTGGTGCACGAAGTACTCCAGCAGGTTCGTGAGCCGCTCCACGCCCGGCAGTCGGTACGGCGTCAGCCCCGGGTCGTACAGCTTCTTCACCATGTCGGGGAACGGCGCTCGCGCCGCCCGGGCCATCGCCTGCTCGGTGAGCCCCGCCAGCGGGGAGAAGGTGATCCCTGCGGCACCGATGATCGAGTTCTCCCGCACCAGCAGGTGCGCGACCAGATCCCGGGCGGTCCAGTCGCCGCAGAGGGTCGGTGCGTCGGGGCCGAGAGCCAGGGCGGTGTCGCACAGTGCGTGCCGCTCGCGGCGGACCAGCGGTTCAGTCACGGTCCAGACGGTAACCACCCACCCGTCAGCAATGAGTTCGTGCCCGGTCGGTGGTCGGGAATAGCCTGCGGGGGCCGGTCGGTTCCCCGGCTGGCAGTGGGCAACAACACAGTGGTCGAGGAGAGCGTGGTTCCGTGAGCGAGTCGAGTGCGACGGCGCGGGCAGCCACCACCCTCGAGGGGTTCCGGGTCATCTGGGTCGCGATCAAGCGCGAGCCGTGGGTGTTCACGCTGTCCACGATCGGGAGCCTGCTCTTCGGCGCCCTGACCGTCGCCGACGCGTGGGTGCTCGGGTGGTCGACCCAGCACGTCGTGCTCCCGGCGTTCAAGACCGGTGAGATCGACAACGGCCTGCTCGTCGCGGTGCTGGCGCTGTTCCTCGGGGTGGCGCTGCTGCGCGCGGTCGGCATCGTGGCGCGCCGGCTCGGCGCCGGCATCATGCAATACCGCATGCAGGCGCACAGCCGCCGTGCGGTCACCCGTCAATACCTCTCGCTCCCGATGGAGTGGCACCAGCGCCACCCGACCGGTGAGCTGCTCTCCAACGCCAACTCCGACGTCGAGGCGGCCTGGGGGCCGATCGCACCGCTCCCTATGGCGGTCGGTACCGTCGCGATGATGGTGATCGCGGTCGTGCAGATGTTCATCGCCGACCTCGTCCTGGCGGTCGTGGGGCTGCTCGTCTTCCCCGCCGTGATCGTCGCCAACCTCGCCTACCAGCGGCTCGCTTCCCCGTTGATGACGCGGGCGCAGGAGCTGCGTGCCGAGGTCAGCGAGATCGCCCACGAGTCCTTCGACGGCGCGATGGTGGTCAAGACACTGGGTCGCGAGGGCGAGGAGACCGACCGGTTCGCGGCCAAGGCTCGCGAGCTGCGCGACGTCAACATCCGCGCCGGCCGGATCCGAGCGATGTTCGACCCCACTCTGGCCGCGTTGCCCAATATCGGTGTCCTGGTCGTGCTCGCGGTCGGCGTGAGCCGGGTTCTCAACGGCTCCACCGTCGCCGGCGACGTGGTCACCGTCGCCTACCTGCTCACGATCGTGTCGTTCCCGATCCGGTCGATCGGCTGGCTGCTCGGCGAGTTCCCGCGCAGCGTGGTCGGTTTCGGACGGGTCAGCCGGGTCATCGACGCCACGGGCGAGATCCCCTACGGCGCCACCGCTGCCCCCACCGGCTCGCGAGGCGCCCGGCTCGAGGTCGACCACCTCGGCTACTCCTACGTTGCCGACCAGCGGCTGCTCGAGGACGTCGGGTTCACCGTCGAGCCCGGCCAGACGGTCGCGATCGTCGGCGCGACTGCGTCCGGCAAGAGCACGCTGACCGCGCTGCTCGCCCGGCTGGTCGACCCCGACCGCGGCCGGATCCTGATCGACGGTGTCGACCTGCGCGACCTCGACCGAGGTCAGCTGGCCGGCCTCGAGGCGCTCGTGCCCCAGACCGCGTTCCTCTTCGACGACACCGTCCGCGGCAACGTCACGCTGGATGTGCAGGTGGGCGGCGCCGACGTCTCGGACGAGCAGGTCTGGGCCGCACTGCGCGCGGCCCAGGCGGACGGCTTCGTCGCCGCACTGCCGAAGGGGCTGGACACCAAGCTCGGCGAGCGCGGCACGTCCCTCTCCGGCGGCCAAAGGCAGCGGATCTCGCTCGCACGCGCGCTGGTGCGCCGGCCACGGCTGCTGGTGCTCGACGACGCCACGTCGGCGGTCGACCCCGAGGTCGAGGCGCGCATCCTCGCCGCCCTGCGGGATGGGGACGGGGAGGCGACCCTGGTGGTGGTCGCCTACCGCAAGGCCACGATCGCGCTGGCTGACGAGGTCGTGCACCTCCAGGACGGCCGGATCGTCGACCGCGGCACCCACGCCGAGCTGCTGGTCCGATCCGAGTCCTACGCCCGGCTGGTCAACGCCTACGAGCACGGCGACCACCCGGAGTGCGACCCCATCGAGCTCGACGAGCTGGCAGGGGAGGGGTCCAGATGACCACGTTGGCCGACCCCGGCACCGTCATGGACTCCGGCGACGACATCGCCGCCCTCGACACCATCCGCCGCGGCGTCGCGGTCAGTCCCGAGCTCACCGAGGGGCTCCGCGGCACGCTGGCGCTGGCCGTGGTGGCCTCGCTCGGCCAGGTCATCGTGCCGATCGTGGTCCAGCAGACCCTCGACCACGGCCTCAACGGCACGGGCGGTCCGGACGTCTCGTTCACCGTCATGATGGGGCTGCTCGCGGCCGTCGCCATCGGGATCACCAGCTGGGCGTCCTACCTCATGACCAGCCGGCTGTTCACCACCTCCGAGCGCGGCCTGGCAACGCTGCGCATCAAGGCGTTCCGCCACGTCCACGACCTGCCGCTGCTCACTCAAAACACCGAGCGCCGTGGCGCCCTGGTCTCCCGGGTGACCAGCGACGTCGACCAGGTCAGCCAGTTCCTGGTCTTCGGCGGCCTCTTCTTCATCATCAGCGCCGGCCAGGTGCTCATCGCGACGATCGTGATGGTCGTCTACAGCTGGCAGCTCGCGATCGTCGTCTGGGTGGCGTTCGCCCCCCTCTTCCTCTCGCTGCGCTACTTCCAGCGCAAGCTCTCCGAGGCCTACGGCGTGGTGCGGCGCCAGATGGGCGCCATGCTCGCCGCAGTCTCCGAGCCGGTGGTCGGCGCGGCCGTGGTGCGCTCGTACGCCGTCGAGGACCGCACCCAGACGCGGATCGACGAGGCGATCGACCAGTTCAAGGCCGCCTCGACGACGGCGCAGAGGTTCACGGTCGTGTCGTTCTCGCTGGGCGGCATCTCGGCCGGGCTCGCCAACGCAGGCGTGATCATCATCGGCGTCTGGCTCGGCACTCAGTTCGATTTCTGGGCGACCGACATGACCGCCGGCACGGTGCTGGCCTTCGCGTTCCTCGTGACGCTGTTCGTCGGCCCGGTGCAGATGGGCACCCAGATCCTCACCGACGCTCAGAACGCCATCGCGGGCTGGCGCCGGGTCATCGGCATCCTCGAGACGCCCGCCGACCTGGTCGACCCCGGCGCGGATGGCGAGGTGCTGCCGCGTGGCCCGATCGACGTCCGCTTCGACCACGTGTCGTTCGCCTACCCCGGCGGGCCGCTGGTGCTCCAGGACATCAACCTCGACATCGACTCCGGCCGCCGGGTCGCGGTCGTCGGGGAGACCGGCTCGGGCAAGTCCACGGTCGCCAAGCTGCTCACCCGGCTGATGGACCCCGTCGAGGGCGCGGTCCTGCTCGACGGCGTCGACGTACGCCGCATCGCGCAGTCGTCGCTGCGCCGCAGCGTGGTGCTGGTGCCTCAGGAGGGGTTCCTCTTCGACGACACGATCACCGCGAACGTCCGCTACGGAAAGCTCGACGCCACCGAGGCCGACATCCGTGCGAGCGCGGCCGAGCTCGGCCTCGGCGACTGGCTGGCCACCCTGCCGGGCGGTCTCGACACCCAGGTGGGCCAGCGCGGCGAGTCGCTCTCGGCGGGTGAGCGCCAGCTCGTGGCGCTGCTCCGGGCCCATCTCGCCGACCCCGACCTGCTGGTCCTCGACGAGGCGACCAGCGCCGTCGACCCCCAGCTCGAGATGCGGATCGGGCGCGCCCTCGAGCGGCTCATGACCGGACGTACGTCGGTCACCATCGCGCACCGGATGTCGACCGCCGAGTCCGCCGACGAGGTCGTCGTCGTCGATCGCGGCCGGATCGTCCAGCGCGGCCCGCACGCCGAGCTCGTCCGCGACCCTGAGGGGGTCTATGCCGGGCTGCACCGCTCCTGGGTGGCCCAGCAAGGGCGCTGAACACTTCTCCACGTGGTCTGAACAGCTTGGGCACAGTTCGGTCCCGACCGGTAGCACCGCCGAATCCGTGTCACCGTGGAGAGTCGGGTCCGTGCTTCGGGAGGTGAGCATGGCTGTGGCCACTCGTGAGCGGCCGGTACGCGTCGTCGTCATAGACGACACCAGCGACATCCGCGAGCTCCTCTCCATCGTGCTCACCCGCAGCGGGATGCACGTCGTCGGCGAGGCCGGCGACGGGCAGGCCGGTGTCGACGTGGTCCGCGCGGAGCGACCGGACGTGGTCCTGCTCGACCTTGCGATGCCCGTGATGGACGGCATCGAGGCGTTGCCGCTCATCCGCGAGCTGGTCCCCGACGCGCGGATCATCGTGCTGTCCGCCCTCTCCGGTGCCGTGCGCGACCAGGTGCTCGAGGGGGGCGCCGACGGCTACCTGGTCAAGGGCACCCCGCTGCGGGAGATAGTCGCGTACCTCGAGGCCAGCCTCGGTGATTGACCCGCACCGGGGACAATGGAACGGTGACCGACTCGCCCACGCTCGACCCCGCCGTCGCAGCGCGGCTGAAACGCGCCGCCGACGGCCTGGTCCCGGCGATCGTCCAGCAGCACGGCACCCGAGAAGTGCTGATGCTCGGCTGGATGGACGACGTGGCGCTGGCCCGGACACTGACCACCGGGCGGGCGACGTACTGGAGCCGGAGCCGCCAGGAGTACTGGGTGAAGGGCGAGACCTCCGGCCACCGGCAGTGGGTGCGCGAGGTCCGGCTGGACTGCGACGGCGACGCGCTGCTGGTCACCGTGGACCAGGAGGGGCCGGCCTGCCACACGGGGATGAGGAGCTGCTTCGACGCCGACGTGCTGCTCCCCGAACAACCCACGCAGCCCGCGCACGGTGGCTGAGCGGCTGCGGAGCCGGACCTTCGGGCCGGTCGTGCTGGCCGGGTTGGCCGGGGCGGGGCTGTCCGCCATGGCCGGCCACGAGGAATGGGTGACCGTCGGGTCGTGTGAGGGCGCGGCCGTCGCCGTCACCACGCTCGAAGCCCCGGCGGCGGGTGCTGTGGCGCTCGCTCTCCTGGCGTCGTGGGGCGTCCTGCTCGTGACCCGCGGCCGGGTGCGCAGGGCCGCGGCAGTGGTGGCAGCGCTTCTCTCACTCGGACAGGTTGCCGCGGTCGTGGCAGGTGTCCGGGCTGCAAGGGATGGGCTCCACGACCGCGTGACCGACCTCGGCGGCACCTGCGAGCTGGACCTGACTGGATGGTTCTGGGCGGCCGTGGTGGCGCTGCCGTTTGCGGTGGTGCCCGCGGTGGCCGCTGTCCTCCTGGTTCCGACGTGGCCGGAGATGGGGCGCAGGTACGACGCCCCGGCCGGCGCTCCCACCGCGCCCGCTGCCGCGCCCGAGGAGCGTGAGAACCTCGACCTCTGGAAGGACATGGACGAGGGTCGCGACCCGACGGCCTGAAAAGAGCCCGCGAAGTCGCGGCAGCGGCACCCAACGAAAACCGCGGCGCCGGTGAGCACATCCGACCCGCAGCGTCCCTCGATGCCGGGCCACCCATCCATGAGGGTCTCGACCCTGCCGCTTCGCCTACTCCAGAACCCATACACTTCCCCCATGTCAGCGCACCACGGGAACACGCCCGCCGCCTGGACCGCCGTCGTCGTAGGGCTGCTCGGCTTCACAGTCGGAGGCGTCGGGCTGATGTTCGACCCCGTCAGCTACCCCGTCTTCTGGGTCGGTGTCGCGATCACGGTCGCCGCGGGTGTGGTGTTCGTGGTCATGGACCGCCTCGGCATGGGGGACCACTAGCTTCCATGACCGTCAGCCTGTGACGTCGTGAGCGTCGTCTTCGCGCGGCCCGCGCCTCCCGCCACCCGCGGTCGCCGGATCCTCGCACCGGCGACCACCATCGGGGCGCTGTCGCTCCTCACCGTCGCGCTGCACCTGCGGGACCCGCACCAGCACGGCAGCTGGGGCTTGTGCCCCAGCGCGGCGATGGGCGTCTACTGCCCCGGCTGCGGCGGTCTGCGGGCGGTCAACGACCTGACGAACGGCGACGTCGGCGCCGCGCTGTCGAGCAACCTCCTGGTGACGCTGACGATTCCGGTCGGCGTCGTCCTGCTGGCGATCTGGGCGGTCGACCGGTGGCGTGGACGCACTCGCTCGGTGCCCTGGACCCGGCTGCGCCCGATCGTGATCTCGCTGGTGACGGTGATGTTCGTGTTTGCCGTCGTCCGCAACACCGGGAGCGGGGCCTGGCTGGCGCCCTGAGCCCGCTCCCGAGCGGGTTCAGCTCATGCGGATGGCGACGTTGACGATGATGCCGATCACCGACAGCACGGTGCCGATGATGCCGCAGATGTAGCCGGCGTTGACGGATCCGGAGCCGCCCATCGTGCCGCCGGAGGCTGCGATCTCCTTCTTGGCGGTGTTGCCCAGGATGATCGCCGGGATGCCGGTGAAGAGGCCGCAGCACGGGATGCTGAGGATGCCGAGCACGAGGATCAGCGTTGCGCGCGGGTGGTTGGCGCCGGGGGCGCCGGGCATGGGCGCGCCGTACTGCGGCGGTGGGGGCGGGGGTGGGTTGTCGTAGCTCACGAGGGTGGCTCCGTAGGGTCGGGCCGGGTCCGTGTCCGGCCGAATGAGCGGGACCTTACCCGCACGCCAACCCAAGTCCTCGACTAACGTTTGTGTCCTTCGATCTGGTCGGCGATGCGGAGGTGGTTGTCCGCGTCGTACGCGTACACGCCGACGAACGCCGACGACGGGTCGTGGTCGTCGTCGAACGGCCCGATAGCGGTAGGCCCCTGATAGTGGATGGCCTTCCCGGCCTCGAGCAGGTCGACGCAGGCGGGGAAGGTTGAGCATTCCCGCCCGCCCGTGGCCCCGGACACGATCGCGAGGTTGCTCTGGACCGTCTTTGAGTCGTTGCTGCCACCTGCCACCGCAGCAAGGGCCGCGAGGATCGTAGCGTCGTAGGCCTCGGCCGCAAGACTGACCTCTGGAAGCGAGCCGCCTCCAAACTGGTCGTACCACTCTGACAGTCGAGTCTTGAACTCTTCGGGCGGATCGACGCCCGGGATCGTCCCCTTCGCACCGTTCATGTCGACATGGTCGAGTCCGCTGTAGTCGGAAGTGTTGCCATCCGAGAGGTAGACGTTTGCCAGGTCGAACCCCCTGTCGGACAGCTCGGTCAACAGTCCATCGGTCTGATCGAACGCGAGCACGACAACGGCGTCCGGTTGGTCTGCGACCAGGCTGCCTACCTGGGAGGCGAACTTAGTCTGGTCGACGGAGAACTCAGTGTCGTCACCCCGGCACCCGTACACGCACGCGGCCCCGCCGCGCTCGACCTTCGCCTGGATGCTGTTGCGCAGGCCGATCCCGTAGGTGTCGTTGAACACCAGGAATCCGACGCGCCGGTGGCCGTCGCGCAGGATCAGCTGGCCCAGGGCGTCGGCCTGGATCGGGTCGACCGCGATGGTACGGAAGTAGAACGGCGAGTAGCCGCTGAGGTCTGACGCTGTCGAACCCGGCGACATCATCGTCACCGTCTTCTGGGCAAAGGTGTCCACGACGTTGAGCGCGACGGTGGACGAGAGCGGGCCGATGACCACGGAGGGCGAGTCGCCCAAGATCTGGCCGGCGGCCGCGGTGGACGTCTCAAGGTGCAGCGAATCGCTGGAGTCGTAGACGCTGTGGCAGGCGGCAACCTGGTTGACGCCACCAGATGCCTGAATGTCGGAGACGGCCAGCCCGACACCGGCTGATGCGGGAGGGCCGAGGAAGGAGAGGTTGCCGGTCACGGGCAGCAGACCTGCCACCCGGAAACTGTTTGCTGCGGACTGGGCGGCGATGCATCGCGCGTCCGTCAGGGGGAGACTCGCGGCGGCGTCGTCCTCACCGTCGTCAGACGGTGAGTCGGAGTTCGGCGCGGAGTTGCTCGTCTCGTCATCCGTGGACCGGTCGTCGCTGTCTGGGTTGTTCAGCTGAGTGGCGAGATAGGTGGTTCCGAGAACGATCATCAGCACGACCGCTGATGCCAGCGCCGCCAGCCTGCCAGCCCTGAACCTGCCTTGCGGCCCCTCGTCGGTCCTCTCGACCGAGCGGGGCGTTGCAGTGCTTGCGGATGTCGCAGTGTCGGCGGGCGGCACTTGCGAGGGTGGCTGTGGCTGTGGCTGTGGCTGTGGCTGTGGCGGTGACGTGGGGAGCTGGATCCTCGGTGGAGTCGAGACCGGTTCTGGTGGCGTCGCGGACCGGGCGGTGGCAACCGCCTCTGGCGCTGCTGCCGGACGGACGGGCTCCAACAAGGAGTCGATGTCGTCGCGCACGTCGGCGAAGAGATCGCCTCGTTGACGCAGTCGCGCCAACAGGTCGAGCGCGACCTCTTTGCCCGGTCCTTTGAGGAAGCGGTGCAGGTCCGCAACCAGGGCAAGCTGCCGGTCCCGGTCCAAGGCTGTGGACCCGCGAACCGCTTCATCGATCTCATTGAGTCGGTAGTCAACGGGTGCGTCGGGTCGCTCAGGCGGGACGGGGAGAGACCACCGGCCCGATGCGGTGCAGGCTCGTCGCGAGACGGCCCAGGCTCGCTCGTTCGTCGGGGTGCCACAGCACCCAGTTGGCCTCAGCGACTGCCGGAGGGAAGCCGACCGGCGTGGGCGCGTCGCCCGCCAGGGCAACGGGAAGGAACGGGATGCCCAGAGCGGCGGCGTACTTCGCCTCGCGGCGGCAGGCCTCGGACTTGCGGTACTCGTGGAACAGGCTCGGAACGAAGACGGACGACCCGTGGATCTGATCGAGCAGCTCGCTCCACCAGAGCTGGCCGCCAATAAGCTGACGGTCGTAGAAGACGTCGAACTGAAGGTCGCGCAGGTCCGACACGAGCTGATCCACGAGAACCTGGTCCGCACGCGCATAACTCACGAAGATCGTCATGCGTCCCCCGCCCACTCGGTGGTAGGCCTGCCCAGCCGGGCCCGCGTCTGCGGCCCGGTCATGATACGACCCAGCGTGCTCGCGGGTTGGTGTTCTGACCCAGGGCGGCACGTTGGTCTCCGCACCCAGATGAGACACTTGGCGGCGGTTGCGTGACGTGGGAGGTTGCCGAAGTGTCCGTGCTCGACGACATCGTGGCCGGCGTCCGGACCGACCTCGCACGCCGGCAGGCCGCGACCAGCGAGGCCGACCTGCGCGCGGCGCTGAGCGACGTCGACCCGCCGCGCGACCCCATGCCCAGGCTGCGCGACCGGGGCTCGAGCGTGATCGCCGAGGTGAAGCGCCGCAGCCCGAGCAAGGGCGACCTCGCGGAGATCGCCGATCCCGCCGTCCTCGCCCGCCAGTACGCCAGCGGCGGCGCCGCGGCCATCAGCGTGCTCACCGAGGAGCGCCGCTTCGGAGGGAGCCTCGACGACCTGCGTGGGGTTCGCGCGGTGGTAGACGTCCCTGTGCTTCGCAAGGACTTCGTGGTCGAGCCCTACCAGGTGCTGGAGGCCCGCGCCGCCGGCGCCGACCTGGTCCTGCTGATCGTCGCCGCCCTCGACGACGACCTGCTGCGCCGGCTGCACGACCAGGCCCGCGAGCTCGGGATGACCGTCCTCGTCGAGGTGCATGACGAGCCCGAGACCGTTCGCGCCGTCGAGCTCGGAGCCGGGCTTGTCGGTGTCAACGCCCGCAACCTCAAGACCCTCGACGTCGACCCCGACACGTTCGGCCGGCTCGCCCCTCTGGTGCCCTCCGACCGCGTACTGGTCGCCGAGTCCGGCATCTCGAGCCCGGTCGACGTGAAGCGCTACGTCGGCGAGGGCGCCCACGCGGTACTGGTCGGCGAGGCGCTGGTCAAGGACGGCGACCCAGAGGGGGCGGTCCGCGCGATGACCGGGATCACCGCATGAGCACCGACGTCTCGACGTTCGACTCCGACGACCACGGCTGGTTCGGTCGCCAAGAAAACGGGGGTTTCGGTGGCCGCTTCATGCCCGAGGCGCTGGTCGCCGCGCTCGACGAGCTGACCCTCGCGTGGCAGGAGGCGATGGCCGACCCGGTGTTCCTCGCCGACTTCGACACCATCCTGCGTGAGTACGCCGGCGTCCCGAGCCTGCTCTACGACGCCCCTCGGCTCAGCGCGAAGGTCGGCGGTGCGCGGATCCTGCTCAAGCGCGAGGACCTCAACCACACCGGCGCGCACAAGATCCGCAACGTGCTCGGCCAGGCGCTGCTCACCACACGGATGGGCAAGCACCGGGTCATCGCCGAGACCGGCGCCGGCCAGCACGGCGTCGCGAGCGCCACCGCGGCGGCGTACTTCGGTCTCGACTGCACCGTCTACATGGGCTCGGTCGACACCAAGCGGCAGGCATTGAACGTGGCGCGCATGGAGCTGCTCGGCGCCACGGTGGTGCCGGTCGACTCCGGCAGCGCCACCCTCAAGGACGCCATCAACGAGGCGCTGCGCGACTGGGTCAGCAGCGTCGACCACACGGCGTACCTCTTCGGCACCGCCGCCGGACCGCACCCCTTCCCGACCATGGTCCGCGACTTCACCCGCGGCATCGGAGACGAGGCACGAGCCCAGTGCCTCGAGCTGACCGGACGGCTCCCGGACGCCATCGCCGCGTGTGTCGGTGGCGGCTCCAACGCGATCGGGCTGTTCACGGCCTTCCTCGGCGATCCCGACGTCCGCATCTACGGCTTCGAGCCCGGCGGGGAGGGGGTGGAGACCGGGCGCCACGCCGCCACGATCACCGCCGGTGACAGCGGCGTGCTGCACGGTGCCCGGACCTTCGTGCTGCAGGACGAGGACGGCCAGACCATCGAGTCGCACTCCATCTCGGCCGGGCTCGACTACCCGGGCGTCGGCCCCCAGCACGCGCACCTGGCCAAGAGCGGCCGCGCCGACTACCTGCCGATCACCGACGCGCAGGCGATGGACGCGCTGGCGCTGCTGGCTCGGACCGAGGGGATCATCGCCGCCATCGAGTCCGCGCATGCCCTGGCCGGCGCGTTCGACGTGGCCCGCGAGCTCGGCCCCGAGGGCCTGGTGCTGGTCAACCTCTCCGGGCGCGGCGACAAGGACATGGAGACTGCCCGGGAGTGGTTCGGGCTTGGCCAGAAGACGGCGCAGCAGGCGTGATCACCAGCACGGCCTTCGAGAAGGCCCACGCGGACGGCCGCGCCGCACTGGTCGGCTACCTGCCCGCCGGCTTCCCCGACGTCGAGCGCGGCATCGACGCGCTCCGCGCGATGGTCGACGCCGGCTGCGACGTGATCGAGGTCGGGCTGCCCTACAGCGACCCGGTCATGGACGGCCCGACCATCCAGGCAGCAGCTCAGCAGGCGCTGGACCGCGGGGTCCGCACAACTGACGTGCTCCGCACGGTCGAGGCGGTCGCGGCCACCGGCACTCCCACCGTCGTGATGACGTACTGGAACCCCATCGAGCGCTACGGCGTCGACCGGTTCGCCCGCGACCTCGCCGCCGCCGGGGGAGCCGGGCTGATCACGCCGGACCTCACCCCGGACGCAGACCCCCACTGGCCGGTCGCCGCGGACGCGCACGGCCTCGACAAGGTCTACCTGGTCGCGCCGTCCTCCACCGACGCGCGGATCGCGATGACCGTCGCCGCCTGCCGCGGCTTCGTCTACGCCACCGCAGTCATGGGCGTCACCGGCGCCCGCGCCACCACCAGCGCCCTGGCCGGGCCGCTCGTGGCGCGCACCAAGGCCGCGGTGTCGGAGCTGGACACGGAGCTGCCCGTCGGCGTGGGCCTCGGAGTCAGCAACGGCGACCAGGCCGCCGAGGTCGCGTCGTACGCCGACGGGGTGATCGTCGGGTCGGCGTTCGTCCGGGCGCTGCTCGACCACCCCGACGACCGGGCCGCGGGGCTCCGCGCCGTCACCGCGCTCACCGAGGACCTCGCCGACGGTGTCCGGCGTGGGTGACCACACGATGGTTTCGAGACGCTCGCTAGCGCGAGCTCCTCAACCAGCGGTGGTGGCGTTCGTTCTCGTCCTGCTGTTCGCGCTGGCGGGCTGCGGCGGCGACGACGTCAAGGCGGGCGACCTGCACGGCACCGTCCTCGACCCGCCGTTCACGGTCTCCCAGGACGCGCTGGTCGACACCGAGGGCGACGCCTTCTCGCTGGCCGACAGCACCGAAAAGCGGCTCACCCTGGTCTTCTTCGGATACACCAACTGCCCCGACATCTGCGGCGTCGTGATGAACAACCTGGCCTCGGCGATGACCCGGCTCGACGACCGCGACCGCGACGAGGTCGACGTGGTCTTCGTGACCACCGACCCCGAGCGCGACACTCCGGAGGTGCTGCGCCGCTACCTCGACCACATCGACAAGAGCTTCATCGGCGTCACCGGACCGATCGACGAGATCGCCGCAGTCGCGAAGTCGATCGCGGTCGGCATGGGCGAGAAGCTGGCCACCGGCGGCTACGAGGTCGACGCACACACCACCCAGGTGACCGGTATCGACAGCGACGACGAGGCGCCGATCTACTGGGGCCAGAGCACGTCGTCGAAGCAGTTCGCCGACGACATCCACACCCTCCTGGGGGAGTCTTGATCGCCCAGCTCATCGCCGAGTCCATCCCGAGCCCGTCGAGCGGTGTCTGGCACCTCGGGCCGGTCCCGATCCGCGGCTACGCGCTCGCGATCATCCTCGGCATCGTCGCCAGCATCTGGATCGGCGAGCGGCGCTGGCAGGCCCGCGGCGGCCGGCCGGGGGAGGTCCAGGACCTCGCGGTCTGGGCGGTGCCTTTCGGCCTGGTCGGCGGCCGCCTCTACCACGTGGCCACCGACCACGAGCTCTACTTCGGCGCGGGCGGCGACCCGTGGCAGATCCTCTATGTGTGGCGCGGCGGCCTCGGGGTCTGGGGCTCGATCTTCCTGGGCGCAATCGGCGGCATCATCGCCGCCAAGAGGCGGGGGATGCGGATCGGCCCCATGGTCGACGCCCTCGCGCCCGGACTGCTGGTCGCGCAGGCCCTGGGCCGCTGGGGCAACTGGTTCAACCAGGAGCTGTTCGGCAAGCCGACGGACCTGCCCTGGGCGCTCGAGATCGACCCTGAGCACCGGCCGCCTGGCTACGAGGACCGGGCGACGTTCCACCCGACGTTCCTCTACGAGTTCGGCTGGAACCTGCTCGTCTTCGGCGTGCTGCTCGCGCTCGACCGGCGCTTCAAGATCGGCCACGGCCGGATGCTCGCGCTCTACGTGATGGGATACACGCTCGGCCGGGGCTGGATCGAGATGCTTCGCATCGACACCGTTGAGCTGGACGATGTGGGCGGGCTCCGGTTCAACGTCTGGACCTCGATCGTGCTGTTCATCGTGGCGGCGGCGTATTTCCTGATCAGCCTTCGGCTGCGCCCCGGCAAGGAGGAGTCCGTGTACGTCGAGGGGCGCGGCCCGGACCCGGCGCTGATACCCGCGGGTGAGGACACCCTGACCCGGCCACCCGAGGCGGACGCCGAGGATGCCCACGACCCGGAATCGCGGTCCGGTCCACCGCCCGGCAGTTGATAGGCTGAATCGCTCGCTTGGGCCAATGTCGTCCCTGCACCCACCACTGCACCAGACGGATCCGCTTCGGGTCCTACGACGACGGGAGTTGGACCTGTGCCCTACCAGCACTCGTTCCCGCCGCCCCAGGGCCTCTACGACCCGCGCTACGAGCACGACGCCTGTGGCGTGGCCTTCGTCGCGACCCTGACCGGTGAGGCCAGCCACGAGATCCTGGTGAAGTCCCTCACCGCCCTGCGCAACCTCGAGCACCGTGGCGCCGCAGGCGCCGAACCCAACTCCGGTGACGGCGCCGGCATCCTGATGCAGATCCCCGACGCGTTCCTGCGCGCCGTCGCCGGTGAGGTCGGCTTCGAGCTCCCGCCGCCACGCGCGTACGCCGCCGGCACGGCGTTCCTGCCCGGCGACGACGAGGCCGTGGCCAAGACCCGCACCCAGATCGAGGAGATCGCCGCCGAGGAAGGGCTGTCCGTCCTCGGCTGGCGCGAGGTGCCGACCCAGCCGGACTGCCTCGGCAAGACCGCGCTCGGCGTGATGCCTCGGTTCGCACAGCTGTTCGTGACCGCGACGGGCCAGCGGCTGACCGGCATGGCGCTCGAGCGGATGGCCTACTGCCTGCGCCGCCGTGCCGAGAAGGAGACCGACGTCTACTTCCCGTCGCTCTCGTCACGCACCCTGGCCTACAAGGGCATGCTCACCACCGAGCAGCTCGACGAGTTCTTCCCCGACCTGCGTGACGAGCGGATGGCCTCGGCCCTGTGCGTCGTGCACTCGAGGTTCTCGACCAACACCTTCCCGAGCTGGCCGCTCTCGCACCCGTTCCGCTACATCGCGCACAACGGCGAGATCAACACGGTCATGGGCAACCGCAACTGGATGCGGGCCCGCGAGGCGCTCCTCGACTCCGACCTGATCCCGGGCGACCTCGAGCGTCTCTACCCGATCTGCACGCCCGGTGCGTCCGACTCGGCGTCGTTCGACGAGGTGCTCGAGCTGCTGCACATCGGGGGTCGCTCGCTCCCGCACGCGGTGCTGATGATGGTTCCGGAGGCGTGGGAGAACGCTGGACCGGAAAAGGGCGGCGAGATGGATCAGGCCCGGCGCTCGTTCTACGAGTTCCACTCCACGATGATGGAGCCCTGGGACGGCCCGGCCTGCGTGGTGTTCACCGACGGCGACCAGATCGGCGCGGTCCTCGACCGCAACGGGCTACGCCCCTCGCGCTACTGGGTCACCGACGACGGGCTGGTCGTGCTCGCCTCCGAGGTCGGGGTGCTCGACCTCGACCCGGCCTCGATCGTCCGCAAGGGCCGGCTGCAGCCGGGCCGGATGTTCCTCGTCGACACCGAGGAGCACCGGATCATCGAGGACGACGAGATCAAGTCCACACTCGCAGCCGAGCATCCCTACGAGGAGTGGCTGCACGCCGGGCTGGTGCACCTCGACGACATCCCCGAGCGCGAGCACATCGTGCACACGCACGCCTCGGTCACCCGCCGCCAGCAGATCTTCGGCTACACCGAGGAGGAGCTGCGGGTGCTGCTCACGCCCATGGCGAACACCGGCGGCGAGGCGCTCGGGTCGATGGGCACCGACAGCCCGATCGCGGCGCTCAGCGACAAGCCGCGGATGCTCTTCGACTACTTCGCCCAGCTGTTCGCCCAGGTGACCAACCCGCCGCTGGACGCTATCCGCGAGGAGCTGGTGACCTCCCTGGCGGGCTCGATCGGCCCCGAGGCCAATCTCCTCGAGCCGCACGCGGCGTCCTGCCGCCAGATCGTGCTGCCGTTCCCGGTCTTCTCCAACGACGACCTGGCAAAGATCCGGCACATCAACCGCGACGGCGACATGCCGGGCTTCGAGACCCACATCGCCCGCGGCCTCTACGACGTCGAGGGCGGCGGCAGGGCGATGGCGGCCCGGATCGACGAGATCTGTGCCGAGGTCAGCCAGGCCATCGCGGACGGCGCGCGGATCATCGTGCTCTCCGACCGGCACGCGACCCAGGAGCTGGCGCCGATCCCGTCGCTGCTCCTCACCGGCGCGATCCACCACCACCTGGTCCGGGAGAAGACCCGCACGCAGGTCGGCCTCCTGGTCGAGGCCGGCGACGTCCGCGAGGTGCACCACGTCGCCCTCCTCATCGGGTACGGCGCGGCGGCGGTCAACCCCTACCTCGCCATGGAGTCGGTCGAGGACCTCGCCCGCGAGGGCTTCTACGTCAAGACCGAGCCCGAGGTGGCGGTCAAGAACCTCATCAAGGCGCTCGGCAAGGGCGTGCTCAAGGTGATGTCGAAGATGGGCGTCTCGACCGTGGCGTCGTACACCGGGGCGCAGATCTTCGAGGCGGTCGGCCTGTCGCAGACGGTGGTCGACAAGTACTTCACCGGCACCGCCTCCAAGCTCGGCGGCGTCGAGCTGGACGTGATCGCCGACGAGGTCGCCCTTCGGCACGCCACGGCGTACCCACGCGGCGGCATCGCCCCCTCCCACCGGGAGCTCGCCATCGGCGGTGAGTACCAATGGCGCCGCGAGGGCGAGCCGCACCTGTTCGACCCCGAGACCGTCTTCCGGCTGCAGCACTCCACCCGGACCGGCCGCTACGACATCTTCAAGCAGTACACCAGCCGCGTGGACGAGCAGGCCCAGCGGCTGATGACGCTGCGCGGGCTGTTCCGGTTCAAGGGCGCCCACGTCACCGGCCGAGACTCGATCCCGATCGAGGAGGTCGAGCCGGTCTCCGAGATCGTCAAGCGGTTCTCGACCGGCGCCATGTCGTACGGCTCGATCAGCATGGAGGCGCACGAGACCCTGGCGATCGCGATGAACCGGCTGGGCGCGAAGTCCAACACCGGTGAGGGCGGCGAGGACGCGGAGCGCCTCTACGACGCCGAGCGGCGCAGCGCCATCAAGCAGGTCGCCTCGGGCCGGTTCGGCGTGACGTCGGAGTACCTCACGAACGCCGACGACATCCAGATCAAGATGGCCCAGGGGGCGAAGCCGGGTGAGGGCGGGCAGCTGCCGGGCCAGAAGGTCTACCCGTGGATCGCGAAGACCCGCTACTCGACGCCGGGCGTCGGCCTGATCAGCCCTCCGCCGCACCACGACATCTACTCGATCGAGGACCTGGCGCAGCTGATCCACGACCTCAAGAACGCCAACCCGCGGGCGCGGGTGCACGTGAAGCTGGTCGCCGAGGTGGGTGTCGGCACCGTCGCCGCAGGTGTCTCCAAGGCGCACGCCGACGTGGTCCTGATCTCCGGCCACGACGGCGGCACCGGCGCGGCGCCCATGACGTCGCTCAAGCATGCCGGCGGCCCCTGGGAGCTCGGCCTGGCCGAGACCCAGCAGACGCTGCTGCTCAACGGCCTGCGCGACCGGATCGTCGTCCAGACCGACGGCCAGCTCAAGACCGGCCGCGACGTGGTGGTCGCCGCGCTGCTGGGCGCCGAGGAGTACGGCTTCGCCACCGCGCCGCTCGTCGTCTCGGGCTGCATCATGATGCGGGTCTGCCACCTCGACACGTGTCCGGTCGGCGTCGCCACCCAGAACCCGGTGCTGCGCGAGCGCTACACCGGCCAGGCCGACCACGTCGTGAACTTCTTCGAGTTCGTGGCCGAGGAGGTGCGCGAGTACCTCGCCGAGCTGGGCTTCCGCACCCTCGACGAGGCGATCGGCCAGGTCGGTGCGCTCGACATGGTCGAGGCCGTCAACCACTGGAAGGCAGCAGGCCTCGACCTGACTCCGATCCTGCACGCGCCCGACCGCGCGGCGTTCCCCGACCAGGACCTGCACCAGACCAAGCAGCAGAACCACGGGCTCGAGAAGTCGCTCGACGTCACCGAGCTGGTGCCGCTGTGCCTGCCGGCGATCGAGCGCGGAGAGCCGGTCCGCGCGCAGGTGGCGATCCGCAACGTCAACCGAACCGTCGGCACCATCCTCGGCCACGAGGTGACCAAGAAGTACGGCGGTGAGGGGCTCCCGGAGGGCACCATCGACCTGACCTTCACGGGGTCGGCCGGGCAGTCCTTCGGCGCCTTCGTGCCGCGCGGCATCACCCTGCGGCTGGAGGGCGACGCCAACGACTACCTCGGCAAGGGGCTCTCCGGCGGCCGGATCGTCGTACGCCCCGATCGCGCCGCGACGTTCAAGGCCGACGAGCAGATCATCGCCGGCAACGTGATCGCGTACGGCGCCACGTCCGGCCGGATCCACATCCGCGGCGGCGTGGGGGAGCGGTTCTGCGTCCGCAACTCCGGCGCCTGGGCCGTCACCGAGGGCGTCGGCGACCACGCGTGCGAGTACATGACCGGCGGCCGGGTCGCCGTCCTGGGCAAGACCGGCCGCAACTTCGGCGCCGGTATGTCCGGAGGCGTCGCCTGGGTGCTCGACCTCAACGAGGGCCGGGTCAACGCCGAGCTCATCGAGCTCGGCCCGGTCGAGGGTGAGGCCGCACACGAGCTGGAGCAGCTGGTGCGCGACCACGCCGAGGAGACCGGCTCGGAGGTCGCCGCCGAGCTGCTGGCGAACTGGCCGGCGGCGCTGGCCCGGTTCACCGAAGTGATGCCCACCGACTACCGCGTCGTGCTGGAAGCGAAGGCCAAGGCGGAGGCCGAGGGTCTCTCCGAGTCCGACACGGCCACCGCGATGATGGAGGCCCTCCATGGGTGACCCCAAGGGCTTCCTCAAGAACGGCCGCGAGTTCGCGGAACGCCGGCCCGTCGAGGACCGCGTCCAGGACTGGGACGAGGTCTACCCCGGCGGCATGGGCCGGGCGCTGTTGCCGATCATCTCGACCCAGGCCGGCCGCTGCATGGACTGCGGCATCCCCTTCTGCCACCAGGGCTGCCCGCTCGGCAACATCATCCCGGAGTGGAACGACCTGGTCTGGCGGGACGACTGGGAGGGCGCGATCGAGCGCCTGCACGCGACGAACAACTTCCCGGAGTTCACCGGAAGGCTCTGTCCGGCGCCGTGCGAGACCGCCTGCGTCCTGGGCATCAACCAGGACCCGGTCACGATCAAGAACGTCGAGGTCTCGATCATCGACAGGGCCTGGGAGAGCGGGTACGTGCGGCCGCAGCCGCCCGAGTGGCTCTCCGGCAGGACCGTCGCGGTGATCGGCTCCGGTCCGGCCGGCCTGGCCGCGGCCCAGCAGCTGACCCGGGCCGGGCACACCGTCGCGGTCTACGAGCGGGCCGACAAGATCGGCGGGCTCCTGCGCTACGGCATCCCCGAGTTCAAGATGGAGAAGAAGCACCTGGACCGGCGTCTCGAGCAGATGCGCCGCGAGGGGACCGTCTTCCGCGCCGGAGTCTCGGTCGGTGACGAGCTGAGCGCGGAGTCGCTGCGCGACCGCTACGACGCCGTCGTCCTCGCCATGGGTGCCACCGACGCCCGCGACCTGCCGATCACCGGACGCGAGCTGGGCGGGATCCACCAGGCGATGGAGTATCTCCCGCAGTCCAACCGCGCCTCGCTCGGCGACGAGGTCGCCGACCAGGTCACGGCCGCAGGCAAGGACGTCATCATCATCGGCGGCGGCGACACCGGGGCCGACTGCCTCGGCACTGCGACCCGCCAGGGCGCCCGCTCGATCACGCAGCTGGAGATCATGCCGGAGCCGCCGGAGGTGCGTCCGGCCGGACAGCCGTGGCCGACGTACCCGATGATCTTCCGGGTCTCCGCGGCCCACGAGGAGGCCGGCGAGCGGGTCTACTCGGTCTCGACCAAGGAGTTCCTGGGCGACGAGGCGGGCAACCTGCGGGCGCTTCGCCTGGTCGAGGTCCGCATGAACGAGGGCCGCTTCGAGGAGGTCGAGGGCACCGAGCGTGAGATCCCGGCCCAGCTGGTGCTGCTCGCGATGGGCTTCGTCGGCCCCGAGAAGCCTGGCCTGGTCGAGCAGCTGGGCGTCGACCTCGACGAGCGCGGCAACGTCGCCCGTGACGCGGCGTACATGACCTCGGTGCCGGGTGTCTTCGTGGCCGGCGACGCCGGCCGCGGCCAGTCGCTGATCGTCTGGGCCATCGCCGAGGGCCGCGCCGCCGCCTCCGCCGTGGACAAGCACCTCACCGGCTCGACCACCCTCCCGTACCCCATCCCGCCCACGGAGCGCCCGCTCGTCGTCTGAGGTCCCGCCGCCGGACTATCCCGGCCCGTCGTTGTTTGAACGATCCAATCCTCGCTAGGGTGTGGTCACGTGAGAAGAGCGAAGATCGTGTGCACCCTGGGGCCTGCGACGGCGAACGAGCGTCGCATCAAGGAGCTGGTGTACGCCGGGATGGACGTGGCCCGGTTGAACATGAGCCACGGGACCCACGAGGACCACGCTGAGTCCTACCGGCTGGTGCGTGCGGCATCCGACGCGAGCGGCCACGGCGTCGGCATCCTGGCCGACCTCCAGGGCCCGAAGATCCGGCTGGCGAAGTTCTCGGGCGGCCCGGTGGAGCTGCGTCGGGGTGCGCGCTGGACGATCACCACGCGTGAGGTCGACGGCAACGCCGAGATCTCCGGAACGACGTACGAGGGGCTGGCCGGCGACGTGAAGGCCGGTGACCCCATACTCATCGACGACGGCAGGGTCCGGCTGCGGGTCATCGAGGTGAAGGACGGCACCGACGTGCTCTGCGAGGTGCTGGTGGGCGGCAAGGTGAGCGACCACAAGGGCATCAACCTTCCCGGCGTCGCCGTGTCGGTCCCGGCGCTGTCGGAGAAGGACATCGAGGACCTGCGGTTCGCGCTGCACCTCACCGTGGACTTCATCGCGCTGAGCTTCGTGCGGAGCGCCGCTGACGTCGAGGACGTACGGCGGATCATGCGCGAGGAGAACATCACGCGACCTGTGATCGCGAAGATCGAGAAGCCGCAGGCCATCGACAACCTCGACGAGGTGATCGCGGCGTTCGACGGCTTCATGGTCGCTCGCGGCGACCTCGGCGTGGAGATGCCGGCCGAGGAGGTGCCGTTCCTCCAGAAGAAGATCATCGACAAGGCCCGGCTCAACGCCAAGCCGGTCATCGTCGCGACGCAGATGCTCGAGTCGATGATCGCGAGCCCCACTCCCACCCGGGCCGAGGTCTCCGACGTCGCCAACGCGATACTCGACGGCGCCGACGCGGTGATGCTGTCCGGCGAGACGGGCGTGGGGGAGTACCCCGTCCACACCGTCGAGACGATGGCCCGCATCATCCAGACCACCGAGCTGCACGCCATGGAGCAGCACGAGGTCGGCACGCTCCGCGTCCTGCAGTGGGACCCGCACACCAAGTCCGGAGTCATCGCCAAGGCGGCCGGCGAGGTCGCCGAGCGGATCGACGCCAAGTACGTCGTCGCCTTCACCCAGTCCGGTGACTCCGCACGCCGGATGTCCCGCCTCCGCGGCCCGGTCCCGGTCCTGGCGTTCACGCCCGAGGCGCAGACCCGCTCGCAGCTCTCGCTGTCGTGGGGGGTCGAGACGTTCAAGACCGCCTCGGTCGAGCACACCGACGAGATGGTCGCCCAGGTCGACGAGCAGCTGCTCAACATCGGCCGGGTCAAGAAGGGCGACCTCGTCGTCATCATCGCCGGCTCGCCCCCGGGCATCCCGGGCTCGACCAACGCCCTGCGGGTGCACCGGATGGGCGACGCTGTCGACGGAGTCGCGCCGGCGTATCGGAGAGATGACGGTTAGGACTTGAGCCCGATCAGCTCGTCGAGGCGCGCCACACCTGCGCGGGTCGAAACGCTGATGACGAATCGGTTCGACTGGCGCCACGGGACGTCGACCAGGTCCAGTGCCCAGCAACACAACTCGCGAATGTCGGCGGAGTGATTGGTGAACTGCCAGCGCGGATAGTCATAGCGTTTCCACTGGCCGGCGATGATCTTGCGTGTCCAGTTGTTGACCCGACAACCGTCGGAGTGGAACAGGCCCCGCAGGAACGGCGCTGGGTGGGTCTCGACGATCGCGCGCTGCCAGTCCTCCAGGACGATCGACCGCTCGTGCTTACGACCCGGCCCGTGCTGCGGGAAGAGACACGGCCAGTGCTTCCAGGACACGGTGGTGATCACGCACCCTGGCAGGCGTCGCGTGTGCGGGCGCCCGCCGGGCTTCACGGTTGACATCAACCACCACAGCCGCGCGTTGTCGTGGATGTACTTCTGGTCGTTGAAGATGTGCAGGTTGAACACCCCGCGACGCCCGCGACTGATGTGTCCATCGCCGAGGTACCAGCCCAACAGCTCGGCATAAGCCGCGCCGTCCAGCTCGGCATCATCACAGCGGGGGCACGGCGAGTTGGTGTGCGACTGGCCACGAGGGAGCCCGCGACGCTGGTACAGGCGGCGCCAGCGTCGGATGGTCTTGATCGCCACGCCGTGCAGTGCAGCGTTGTCCGCGTCGCGCATGCCGGCGTCAGAGGCGCGGAGGGCGCTCTCGACGGTTTCGATCGGTCGGACGTGCGGCACGTCATCATCCTCGTTGCGAGCGCCGACATCGGTGCCGGGTATGGGATTCGAACCCACACGTCCTTGCGGACAATGGTGTTTGAGACCATCGCGTCAACCAGTTGCGCCAACCCGGCTCGGGCGGCGTCGAGCGTAGCGGATGGTTGCCTGGAGTACGGGTTGGCAAAAGTCGAGTAATTCACTACAGTTTGGCTCGTGATCTTGGTGAGCAGCGTGTGGCGCTGGGCGGTGGCGAGCAACGAGCGGGCGGTGGCGAACGCCCGGGCGGCCGCGACCGAGTGTTCCCGCGCCCGGCTCGAGCGGGCCGAGGTCGCGCAGTTCCTGAGCGAGGTCGCACGGTCCGGCCAGGAGACGGCGGCGAGGGCGGCGACGACGGGCCGTTAGCCTGTCGCGAGTGACGGACACCCCCACGGGAGCAGCCAGGACGGTCGTCGTGGCAGAGGACGAGGTCCTCATCCGCATGGACCTCGCCGAGATGCTCACCGAAGAGGGGTACGACGTCGTCGGGCAGGCAGGTGACGGGGCGACCGCGGTCGACCTGGCCGAGCAGCTGCGGCCCGACCTGGTCATCCTGGACGTCAAGATGCCGGTGCTCGACGGGATAGCCGCGGCCGAGCAGATCGCCAGCCAGCGCATCGCGCCGGTGGTGATCCTCACGGCGTTCAGCCAACGTGAGCTCGTCGAGCGGGCTCGCGACGCGGGAGCGATGGCCTACCTGGTCAAGCCGTTCACTCAGGCGGACCTGGTGCCCGCGATCGAGATGGCGGTCAGCCGCTTCGGCGAGCTGACGCTGCTGGAGGCCGAGGTCGCCGACCTCACCGAGCGACTGCAGACCCGAAAGGCGGTCGAGCGCGCCAAGAGCCTGCTAATGGAGCAGCTCGACCTGTCCGAGCCCGAGGCGTTCCGCTGGATCCAGAAGACAGCGATGGACCTGCGTCTCTCGATGCGGCAGGTCGCCGACGGCGTGGTCGAGCACGGGCCGGGGATCGCGCATACCTAGGGTCGGCGACCCGCGCCCCGGGGTGGCGCAATCGGCGTGCTCCACCCCTAGACTGCCGGGCAGCATCCGGCCGGGTGCCTGGGGAGGAGGCCCACCTTGTCGAGCACAGCACTGTTGCCTCGCACCAGCGTCCGCGTGCGGAGCGTCTGGAGAGCGTTGGCCTTTGTGGCGCTGTTCATGCTGGTGGCGCCACTTCTCCTCCTGCTCTCCAGCAGGTCCTCGGACGCGGCCACCTTGTGCCTCCCGAAGCTTGACGAGTCCGCCTGCATCGCCGGCACCATCGGCAGCCGAGCCGACCCGATCGCCGACGTCGATGTCATCCTCACCAAGCCCGACGGCACCACGGAGACGCAGACCACCGAGGACGACGGCAAGTTCAGCTTCACCGTCACTGAGGCCGGCGAGTACCTCGTTGGCCTGGATCCAGAGACGCTGCCCGACGGCTTCGAGCAGCGGCCGCCACCCTCGAACCTGCGTGGGCCTGACAACGAGATCAAGGTCCAGGCCGTCCTCGGCAGGACGACGGCCGCCACCCTCGAGGTGCGGTCAGAGGACTTCAGCAACACCACCAGCACCCTCGACGAGGTGCTGCAGTCGAGCTTCAACGGCCTGCGCCTCGGCCTGCTCCTTGCGCTGGCCTCGGTCGGACTCTCGCTCATCTACGGCACGACCGGTATCTCGAACTTCGCGCACGCCGAGCAGGTGACGCTGGGCGGCATGGTCGGCTACGGGTTCGTCAACGTGGCGGGCCTCAACCTGTGGCTCGGCGGCCTGCTGGTGATACTCGTCTGCGGCTTCAGTGGGTGGTTCCAGGACAGAATCCTCTGGCAGCCTCTGCGACATCGAGGCCTGGGGCTGACCCAGCTGATGATCGTCACCATCGGCCTCTCCCTCGCCATGCAGTACACGTTCCAGTACTACGTAGGTTCTCGGACGGTCCGCGTCGTGGTCGAGAACGCCACCAGCGTCACCTTCGGGTCCATCCGCACCACGAACCAGTCACTGGTCTGCATGGCGATCGCCATCGTGGTCCTGCTGCTGGTCGGTTACGCCCTGCTGCGGACCCGCATCGGCCGCGCCACGCGCGCCGTGTCCGACAACCCAGCGCTTGCCCAGGCCTCAGGCATCGACACCGACAAGGTGATCCGGCTCGTCTGGACGGTGGCGATGGCGCTGGCCGGCCTGTCGGGCATCCTCTACGCACTGGTCACCAACGGCATCAAGTGGGACACGGGGCTGCAGATCCTGCTGCTGCTCTTCGCGTCGGTCACCCTCGGTGGGCTCGGCACAGCGTTCGGCGCACTGATCGGCTCGCTGGTGATCGGGCTGATCGTGGAGCTCTCGCCACTGGTCATCCCCGGTGACTTCAAGTACGCCGCGGCCCTCCTCATCCTCATCCTGCTCCTGCTGGTGCGGCCCCAGGGCCTGCTCGGCCGGGCCCAACGGGTCGGCTAGAAGGGACATCAAGCGATGGACGACATCCAGCAGATCCTGAACGCGATGGTCCGCGAGGCGCTCTCGCCTCAGACCGCGGCCGTGGCCATCGCGGTCATCGGCCTCAACATCCACTTCGGCTACACCGGGCTGCTCAACATCGGGCAGTCGGCCTTCATGCTGTTGGGCGCGTACGGATTCGCGATCACCATCAAAGAAGGCCACTCGATGGTGCTCGGGATCCTCATCGGACTCGTGCTCGCCTTCGTCTTCGCGCTGGTGCTCGGCGTACCGACGCTGAAGCTGCGAGGTGACTACCTGGCCATCGTGACCATCTCGGCGGCCGAGATCGTGAGGTACGTCGGCCGATCCGTCGGCTACGAGGGACTGTTCAACCTCACCGGTGGTGCGCAGGGCATCCCGGGCAGTCAGTACCGCGGCCCGTTCACCGACCTCTCGCCCTTCGGCAGCGGCAACTCGACGATCCTGGCGTTCAACTACACCGATGTCGCCAACGGGTCCACGCTGGTGCGAGTCATCGGCTGGGTCGTCGTGATAGCGCTGGTCTGGCTGTTGGTCCGTGTCGCCCGCGGGAAGCTTGCACTCGAGGGTGCGGCGCGCGGTGTCGCGGTGGCCGGCATCACTGTGCTCACCGCCCTCCTGGTCCTGTTCCTCGCTCCCGTGCCGAACCAGAACACCGGCGTCCGCGGCTGGTGGTTCACCTTCGTCACGTGGATCGTGGTCGGGCTCAGCGTCCTTCTGCTCATCGGGCTGACCCGCAGCCCCTGGGGCCGAGCCCTGCGCGGCGTGCGCGAGGACGAGGACGCGATGCGCAGCCTCGGCAAGAACGTCTTCGCCATCAAGATGCAGGCGCTGGTCATCGGCGGGCTGTTCGGAGCGCTCGGTGGGATCATGTACGTCCTGCCCGCAACCGTCCAACCGGACTCGCTGGGCCGCTCGATCACGTTCTTCTGCTACACCGCGCTGTTGCTGGGTGGTGCGGCCACGATCTGGGGACCGGTGCTGGGTTCGCTGGTCTTCTTCGTCGGACGCATCGGCATCATCGCTATCGCCAACACGTACCTGTCGTCCGACAAGTACCTGAGCATCATGAATGCCCAGCAGACCAGCCAGTTCGCGTTCATCGTCGTCGGTGTCGCCCTGATGCTGCTCGTGATCTTCAGACCGCAGGGCATCCTTGGTGACAAGAGGGAGCTGCGGTTCAATGTCTGAGACCACGACCGCCAGCGGGCTGGCCGACCCGGCCGCCCGGCGCCAGCTGATGTCGGGCGTCGACCCCGAACCCGGCTCGGGAAAGCCCGACTCCATCCTCAAGGTCGACAACATCACACGTCACTTCGGCGGCATCACCGCCGTCGACGTGGACCACCTCGAGGTGCAGCGCGGCATCATCACCGCGCTGATCGGACCCAACGGTGCAGGCAAAACGACGTTCTTCAACCTGATCACGGGGTTCGACCGGCCGTCGTCCGCCGGCCAGGGAGCGCACTGGGTCTTCGACGGTGCTGCCCTCGACCGGACCTCGGCCTCCCGTGTCGCGCGATCCGGCATGGTCCGCACCTTCCAGCTCACCAAGGCGTTGAGCCGGATGACGGTGATGGAGAACATGATGCTGGGGGCCCAGAACCAGGCGGGCGAGAACCTCGCCAAGTCGCTCTTCAAGCCATCCTGGAGCAGCCAGGAGAAGCAGATCGAGACCAAGGCCCTGGAACTTCTCGAGCGGTTCAGTCTGCACGAGAAGCGCAAGGACTACGCCGGCTCGCTGTCGGGCGGCCAGCGCAAGCTGCTGGAGATGGCGCGGGCGTTGATGAGCGACCCGAAGATGATCATGCTCGACGAGCCGATGGCTGGGGTGAACCCGGCGCTCACCCAGTCGCTGCTCGGCCACATCCAGAGCCTGCGCGACGAGGGCACGACGGTCCTGTTCGTCGAGCACGACATGCACGTCGTCCGCCACATCTCCGACTGGGTCGTCGTCATGGCCGAGGGTCGGATCGTGGCGGAGGGTGCCGCCGACAGCGTGATGTCCAACCAGGCCGTGATCGATGCCTACCTCGGTGCCCACCACGACACCGACCTCGGTGACGACGCCCTGCTGTCCGACGCCACGCTCGAGCAGCTCGAGAAGGAAGTGGCCGAGGAAGAGGCCGAGCGAGAGGAGCAGTCGTGACCGCGGAGCAGACGCAGGAGCAGACGGCGGTCGTCGAGGCCAAGGACATCGTCGCCGGCTACCTGCCCGGCGTGAACATCCTCAACGGCTGCAGCCTGACCGCCTACCCCGGCGAGATGATCGGCATCATCGGACCCAATGGAGCCGGCAAGTCGACGCTCCTCAAGGCGATGTTCGGCCTCGTCAAGATCCGGTCGGGCAGCGTCCACCTCGGCAGCCAGGACATCACCAACCTGCGCGCCAACACACTCGTCGAGATGGGCGTCGGGTTCGTCCCGCAGAACAACAACGTCTTTCCGTCGCTGACGATCGAGGAGAACCTCCAGATGGGGCTGTTCCTGCGCCCCAAGAAGATCCGCGAGCGGCTGGATGCGATGTGGGACCTGTTCCCGGCACTCCACGAGCGGCGCAGCCGCTCTGCGGGTGCGCTGTCCGGTGGTGAACGCCAGTCGCTGGCGATGGCCCGGGCGCTGATGATGGAGCCCTCGGTGCTGCTGCTTGACGAGCCGTCGGCCGGTCTCTCGCCCGTCCGCCAGGACGAGACCTTCATCCGGACCCGCCGGATCAACAAGACCGGCGTCTGCGTGGTGATGGTCGAGCAGAACGCCCGCCGCTGTCTGCAGATCTGTGACCGCGGCTACGTGCTCGACCAGGGCAAGGACGCCTACACCGGCACCGGCCGGGAGCTGGCGAACGACCCCAAGGTGATCGAGCTCTACCTCGGCACCCTCGCCGAGGACGTCGAGACCGAGCGCGCGGACCTCAAGTCGGAGTAGCCCTCACACCGGCAGGGCGAGCTCGGGCTCGCTGGCTGTCTGGCGCCGCTGGAGCCGTCGTACGTCGCCGGAAGTGAGAGCGACGAGCACGCTCCCCACAATCACCGCGCCGACGACCGTGAGCCAGCCCCGGTTGCCCACCACAGCAGCCACCGGGCCGGTGAGCACCAGCCCGACCGGCCGCGCGATGAACGAGCCGATCATGTCGAAGGAGTAGACGCGCGCCAGCTTGTCCGGGTCGACCTGCTCCTGGATCGACAGGTCCCAGCCGACGCTGAAGATCTCGAGCCCGAAGCCGTGCAGCCACGCGCCCAGCAGTACGACGAGCAGCGAGTCCGACCACGCCATGGCCAACGGGAAGGCCGCTGTGAGGGCCAGGAAGCAGGTGCCGATGAAGAGGGCGTGCCGGGGCCGCCAGCGCAGCGTCACCAGCCCGCCGGCCACGAAGCCGAGCATCATCGTCGACAGCGCCCACCCCCAGGCGGGGCGGCCGAGGCTGTCGCCGACCACAATCGGGCCGAGCACGCTCTGCGCACCGCCGTAGAAGAGGTGGTAGAGCAGGGCCTGGAGGATGAGCAGCCACAGCCAGGTGTGCCGCATGACCTCGCGGAACCCCGCCGCCACGTCGCCCCACAGGCCCTGCTGGGCGCTCGGAGCGGCGACCGGGGCCACCCGCACCCGCGTGAACAGCGCGGCGGCGGCGGCGAACGTCAGCGCGTCGAAGGCGAGCGCCCACCCGCTCCCGACCCAGACGACCAGCAGGCCGGCGATGCCGCTGCCGAGGATCATCGAGACGTTCTGGGCGATCCTGCGCCAGGAGATGGCGCGCTGGAGGAGGTCGGCGGGGACGGTCTGCTGGGTGATGGCCGACGAGCTCGGGCCGCCCAGCGCGCCCAGGCAGCCGTTGATCATGCCCAGGACCGCCAGCAGCGGGATGCTCGACCAGCCACCGATGAGCGACAGTGCCACGAGACCCTGGGCCGCGGCGGCCGCGGCGGCCGAGCCCTGCATCATGACGGTGCGGGGGAGTCGGTCGCCGAGGACCCCGCCGAACAGCACCGCGCCCACGTCGGCCAGCGCGTAGAGGCCGACCACCAGGCCGAGCTCCGATGCGCCGCCGCCGAGGTCGAGGACGGCGAAGGCCAGGGCGACCGGCGCGATGCCACTGCCGAGCAGGTTGATCGTCGTACCGGTGACCAGCCAGCGGAATGATGCGTGTCGCAGCGGGTGGTCGTCCCGTGTCGTGCCCATGGGAGGTAGATTATTCGCTAGCGAAATATTCGTCAACGAAATACTTGGTAGAGTTGCCCTTGTGACCAAGGACCGCGCCGACCTGCACGTGGAGCGGTGGCGCGACCACTGGGTCCTCGACAAGGGGTTCGACGACGACATCGAGGCGATGACGGTCCGGATCGGCGCCATACAGAAGTGGTTCAGATCCACCAGCAAGGATGCGTACGCCACGGTGGGTCTTCAGGACTTCGAGTACGAAACCCTGCACGCGCTGATGATCCGCGACACCCCGGGCCGGGCCTCGCCCGGCGAGCTCGCGCAGGAGATGGGGGTCTCCAACGCCGGAGTCACCGGCCGGCTGGACAGCATGGAGAAGAAGGGCTGGCTCAAGCGGACGCCCGGCGTCGGCGACCGGCGCAGGGTCGAGGTCGAGGCCACTCGCGAGGGGTTGCGCCTGTGGCGCGAGGCGATGGCGTTGCGGGGGACCGCGGAGGAGCACGTCGCGAAGGTCCTGACCGTGCGGGAGCTGGCCACCCTCAACACGCTGCTCAAGAAGATGACGTTGCACATCGAGGAGCAGCGGGCCCACGAGTGACCCCTCTCGAGCAGAGAGCCCCCGGACCGCTAGGTCCGGGGGCTCCCTGTTTCAGAACTGCTGAGTGGATCAGCCGATCACCAGGTGCCTAGGGCTTGGTGCCCTCGACCGTCTGGGTGACCGACGGCTTGTTCGTCTCGTCGTACAGGTAGATGCCGATGAACGCCGACGTCGGGTCGTTCTCGTTGTCGATCGGACCGATGCCCGCCACTCCGGTGTACCGGATCTCCGAACCGCCATCGATCAGCGCCAGGCAGTCGGCGTAGCTCGAGCACTCCTCGCCTTCCGTGGAGCCGGAGACAGCGGCGAAGTTCTTCTGGACCGACACCGAGTCGTTCCCGCCACCCTTGGCAGCGGCGAGCGCGGCCATGATCGTGGCGTCGTAGGACTCAGCCCCATACAGGTAGTCCTTGAGCGGCTCACCGTTGGCGGCCTCGTACCAGCTGGAGAGCAGGTCCTTGAACGCCTGATCCGGGTCCTGTCCAGGGGAGGTTCCCTGGGCGCCGGTCATGGTGCCCTCCTCGAAGTCCGCGCTGTAGTCGGACGTGTTGCCGTCCACGAGGTAGGTCTTCGACATGTCCCAGCCCGACGCAGCGAGCTCGGGGATGATCGACTTGGCCTCGTCGAAGGTGATGATCGCGATCGCGTCCGGCTTGGCCGCGGTGACGGCCTGGACCTCGGCGGAGAACGTCGTCTGACCGGCGGGGAACTCGTCGCCGTCGCCCTGGCAGCCGTAGACGCACGTGCCGCCCGCAGCCTCGAAGTTCTCCTGGGTCGAGTTGCGCAGTCCGGTGCCGTAGGTGTCGTTGAACACCAGGAAGCCGAGGTTGCTGTAGCCGTCCTGGGCAATGAGCGGCCCGAGGACGCTGCCCTGGACGGTGTCCGGGGGCGCGGTCCGGAAGTAGAACGGTGAGTAACCGGACAGGTCCACGGCCGTGTTGGCAGGCGAGATCTGGGTGATCTTCGCGTCGGTCAGCGTGTCGACGAAGTTCAGCGAGACGCTGGAGGAGGCCGCACCGATGACTACCGAGGGCTGCCCGGCGACCTGCGTGTTGGCCGAGCCGGTCGAGATCGACAGGTCGGTCGAGTCGCCGGAGTCCAGGATGTCGTGGCAGGCCGGGGCGCCGTTGACGCCACCGGCGGCGTTGATGTCGGAAACAGCGAGACCGACGCCGGCGATCTCCGGGGGCCCGAGGTAGGCGAGGTTGCCGGTCAGCGGCAGGATGCCACCCACCTTGAACGAGTCGGCGCTGGTCGCACCGTTCGCGCACTTGTCGTTGGTGAACGCGGGTGGGGCCTCCGACGAGGCTTCGTCGGTCGGGGCCGCGGCGCTCGAGCTCTCGTCGTCGCTGGCATCCGCTCCGGAGTCGCCATCGTCGCCGCACGCGACCAGGGACAGCCCCAGGGCTGCGCCCAGAGCGACCGTGGCCGACAGCCGCTTGAACCGCCTGGAGGCGGTGGTGGATCGATTCACGTTGTGAACCTTTCTTCTCGTGAGTGCACTTCACCGCGGCCCGGGTCCCGAACACGCCGGGCACAACACGGCCACCGTAAACTCAGCAGCGACGGCCGCGCCTCCGCGAACACTCTCGTTAGCGAACCGTTACGTCAATGCGCCACACGGGTGAGAACATGATGCGTTCGGGCTAGGCGAGGACTATTCACACCAACGCCTCAGCCATGTACGGCGGCCGCGACCTCCACGAGCAGCGGTGCGACGAGCAGCGCGGGGAGCAGATCGGCCACCGGAATCTCGCGGATGCGGAGCAGTCGCAGCGCCACGCCGACGAGCAGCAGGCCACCGGCGGCGGTGATCGCCGCGAGGTGCGCGTCCGGGAGTACGTCGCCGAGCGCCACTCCCGCGAGCGTCAGTCCGCCCTGGATCACCACGATGGTGATCGCGCTGGCGGCGACACCCCAGCCGAACGACGCCGCGAACGCCACGGCGGCGAATCCGTCCAGCACCGACTTGAGCAGGATCTGGTCAGGTCCGTTGCCGAGCCCGTCGTTCAGCGAGCCGAGGATCGTGAGCGGGCCGGTGCAGAAGACCAGCGAGGCGATCACGAACCCCTCGATGAACCTGGCTCGTTCTGTCGACTCCGTCTCGCCGGCCAACCGGCGCTGCAGCCAGCCCCCGAACCCCTCGACGCGCTGTTCGAGCCGGAGCAACGACCCGGCGATGCCGCCTATCAGCAGCGAGCCGAGCACGATCAGCATCGGTGCGCTGTCGCCCACCTCGTCGGACAGGTCGGGCGAGAGCACGTCCATCGCGGAGGTCGCCGCGATCAGCAACGTGACCAGCCCGAGAGCGTCGGTGACCAGGTCTCTGGTCCGTACCGGTAGGCGGTTACCGAGCAGTACGCCAGCGGTGGCGCCGAGCAGGACGGTCGTGACGTTGACGAGCGAGGCGAGACCCGGTAACAAGAGAGACTCCTGTGGTGTGGGAGGGCGGGCACAGTCTCGCGCATCGGGTGATCTGCACTGCGCGAAGACAGGGGTCCCGATGAGCCGGCAGCCGGTGTCGATGCGTCAAGCGACGATCGGGGACGTAGCCTTTCTCGTCGCGCTGTGGAGCGACGTCCTCCGCCGGGCCGACCGGCAGGAGCAGGTCCACGACCTCGAGCTGATCGTCAAGGAGGCCGCGGCGTCGGCCGAGCAGCGGCTCCTCATCGCGGAGTACGACGGCGAGCCGGCCGGGGCCGTCCTGCTGCGGGTCACGCCGATGACCCCGCTCAACCTCGAGCCGACGGTGCAGGCACTGGCACCTCACGTCACTCAGAGCTACCGCGGGAAGGGCATCGGCAGCGCGCTCATGGAGGCCGCCGTGCTCTGGGCCGAGGACCTCGGCGTCAGCCACCTCACCACCGCCGCACCAGCATCCTCGCGGACCGGCAACCGGTTCATGGCCCGGCTCTCGCTGCGGCCGCAGGCGGTGCTGCGCGCGTCCACGACTCCTCTGGTCCGCGCCAAGCTGGTCGCGCTCCAGCCGACCAGTGCCCGGATCACCGAGCGGATGGCCGGTCGCCGCCACCTCGGCCAGGTGCTGGCTGCGCGCCGCGCTCTCGTCAAGCGCGCCGGCGAGGAGACCGGCCGGTCCTGACTGTCCGCGCCCGGCCATAGAGTGGCCGCGTGACCGAGGGTTCCGCCAGGCTGCTCCTGCTCGACGGCCATTCACTGGCCTACCGCGCCTTCTTCGCGCTGCCGCTGGAGAACTTCTCGACCACCACGGGCCAACCCACCAACGCGGTCTTCGGCTTCACCTCGATGCTGATCAACGTGCTCCGAGACGAGCGGCCAACGCACATCGGCGTCGCCTTCGACGTGTCCCGCCAGACCTTCCGCCTGCAGGAGTACGCCGAATACAAGGCCGGCCGCAGCAAGACGCCTGGAGAGTTCTCGAGCCAGCTGCCCCTCATCGAGGAGGTGCTGACCGCGATGCGGATCCCCTTCCTCAAGAAGGAGGGCTACGAGGCCGACGACATCATCGGCACGCTCGCGACCCAGGCCAAAGCAGCGGGGTTCGAGACGCTCATCTGCTCGGGTGATCGCGACTCCTTCCAGCTCGTCGACGGCGAGACCACCGTCATCTACCCGATGCGCGGGGTGTCCGAGATGAAGCGGATGACCCCCGAGGCCGTCGAGGAGCGCTACGGCGTGCCGCCGGCGCGCTACCCCGAGCTCGCTGCGCTGGTGGGGGAGACGTCCGACAACCTGCCAGGAGTCCCTGGAGTGGGGCAGGGCTATGCCGCCAAGTGGCTCAACCAGTACGACGGCCTCGACAACCTCATCACGCACGCCGACGAGATCACCGGCAAGAAGGGCGAGGCGCTGCGCGAACACCTCGCCGACGTGATCCGCAACCGCCGCCTCAACGCCCTGGTCTGCGACCTCGACCTCGAGCTCGCCCCCGCCGACCTCGCCTGGCCCTCGTGGGACCGCACTGCGGTGCACGAGCTCTTCGACGGGCTCGAGTTCCAGGTGCTGCGCACCCGGCTGCTCGAGTCGCTGCCGACGGAGGAGGAGCGGGCGATCGACGACTCGGGCTTCGACGTCTCCATGCGGGTTCTCGACGAAGGCGAGCTGCCCGGCTGGCTGGCGGAGCACGCGTCCGGGGGCGCCCGGGTCGGCCTGCACCCGGTCGGGCACTGGGGTGCCGGCACGGGTGACCTGCTCGCAGTCGCGTTCGCCAGCGAGGAGGGTGCCGCCTACGTCACCACCGACAAGCTCGACGTCGACGACGAGGAGGCGCTGGCCGGCTGGCTCAAGGACGCGTCCAAGCCCAAGGTGCTCCACGACGCCAAGGGGCCGATGCTCGCCTTCGCGGCGCGGGGGATGCCGCTCGCCGGCCTGGAGCGCGACACCGCCCTGTCGGCGTACCTCGCCCGGCCCGACCAGCGCTCCTACGACCTCGCCGACCTCACGGTCCGCTACCTCAAGCGCGAGCTGCGGCAGGGACCGGCCGACGACGGGCAGCTCAGCCTGGAGGGTCTCGACGGTGATGCGGGGGCCGGTGGCCCGGGCCCCGGCGAGACCGAGATGCTGCACGCCCGCGCGGTGCTCGACCTGGCGGCCGCGCTCGACGACGAGCTGGAGGAGCGCGGCGGCACCCGGTTGCTCACGGAGGTCGAGCTGCCGCTGGTCGACCTGCTGGCCCAGATGGAGCGCACCGGTATCGCCGTCGACGGCGACCACCTCGGCTCGTTGGAGGACCACTTCGCCGCCGAGGTGAAGCTGGCCGCGGAGGAGGCCTTCGCCGTCATCGGCAAGGAGATCAACCTGGGCTCACCCAAGCAGCTGCAGGTGGTGCTGTTCGACGAGCTCCAGATGCCCAAGACCAAGCGGACCAAGACGGGCTACACGACCGACGCCGACGCCTTGCAGGCCCTCTACGTCAAGACCGAGCACCCCTTCCTGCTGCATCTGCTGAGGCACCGCGACGTGTCCCGGCTCCGGCAGACCATCGAGGGGCTGCTCAAGACCGTCTCGCCGGACGGCCGGATCCGGACGACGTTCAACCAGCTGATCGCGGCCACGGGCCGGCTCTCGAGCACCGACCCCAACCTGCAGAACATCCCGATCCGCACCGAGGAGGGCCGCCGGATCCGCGAGGGGTTCATCGTCGGCGCCGGCTACGAGTGCCTGCTCACCGCCGACTACAGCCAGATCGAGATGCGGATCATGGCCCACCTGTCCGAGGACGAGCTGCTGATCGAGGCGTTCAAGTCGGGCCGCGACTTCCACTCGATCACGGCGTCCCGGGTCTTCGACGTCCCCGCCGACCAGGTGACCGTCGAGATGCGGGCCAAGATCAAGGCGATGAACTACGGCCTCGCCTACGGCCTGTCGGCCTTCGGCCTGGGGGCCCAGCTCGGCATCGACCCGGGTGAGGCGCGCGGGCTGATGGAGGAGTACTTCGAGACCTTCGGCGGCATCCGCGACTACCTCCAGGGCGTCGTCAACCAGGCCCGCACCAGCGAGTACACCGAGACGATCATGGGCCGGCGCCGCTACCTGCCCGACCTCACCTCCGACAACCGGCAGCGCCGCGAGATGGCCGAGCGGATGGCCCTCAACGCCCCGATCCAGGGCTCGGCCGCAGACCTGATCAAGATCGCGATGCTCAACGTCGACCGGGCGATCAAGGACGCCGGCCTCGGCTCCCGGATGCTGCTCCAGGTCCACGACGAGCTGGTCTTCGAGGTGGCGCCCGGCGAGAAGGATGCCCTCGACGCGCTGGTCCGCGAGCAGATGGGGAGCGCCGCCGACCTGTTGGTGCCACTAGACGTGTCGGTCGGCACCGGCCGGTCGTGGCATGAGGCGGCGCACTGAGAGGTGCCCCGAGCGAAGCGAGCGGGCGCCGAGCAGTGCGCTCGAGCCGACCCGGCGGTTCTGCTGTCCGCGCGCGAAGCGCCCGCAGCGGCGGAAGCGCCGTGTCGGCGATCACGAAGCGCAACCGAGCCGCACTTCCCACGCCCCCCGTCGGGAGCCGCGTCCGTGAGGTGAGCCTCAGTTGGAGGGGGCCACGGCCAGTGTGCCTGTCTGCCGATTCCCGGTGAGCGCGACGCCGAGCAGAGCCAGGAACAGGGCGCCGTCGATCGCGACCACGACCAGCACCAACGACGGGGCCGTGCTCACCGCGAGCGCGCCGAACACGAGCCCCGCCAGCGAGGTCCAGATCAGGATCACCGCACGGCCCTGGCGGCGCGCCAGCGCGGAGTAGACGAGCAGCTGGATCATCGCGAGCAAGGTGCCGACGATCGCGAACTTCCAGATGTCGTCGGAGATCGCCCCGAAGTCGTCACCGCCGACGAAGAGCAGGGCGAGGTCGGGGAGCACGAGCGTCGCCAGCACGCCGATCAGGCCGAGTCCGGCCGACATGCTCAGGGCCAGCAGCAGCGTGCGCCGGCTGGTCGTCTCCTTGGACAACGACGGGAAGGCGTAGACCACCACGAACTGCGGCAGGAACAGGATCGCCTTGGCCATGATCAGGCCGGCTGCGTAGAGCCCCGCGTCGGAGTCCGACATGGTCGCGCGGGCGACCAGGATGTCGGCGTTCGACAGGGCGAAGAAGGCGAGCAGCGCCTGGCTGCTGTGCCCGACCTCGCGGAGCAGGTCGAGGCCCGGGTGCCCCTCGCTGTGCGGAACGTGGGTGCGTGGGCGCCGCAGCGCGAGCCAGCCGATCAGCACGGGCAGCCAGCAGCCGAACGCCACCCCGGCCATGGCGGCGAACTCCGTGGGCCAGATCAGGATCAGGACGAGGCCGAACGACACCCGACCGATGCCCTGCGAGAGGTAGACCAGTGCGAGCGGTGACCAGCGTCGCTCGCCCTGCAGCACGCCGGCCTGCGCGCCCATGTAGGTGAGCGGGAACGCCGCGACGCCGACCATCAGTGCGGTAGGGAGGCTGTGGAGATGCAGCACGGCGTTGAGCATCGGCGCGAGCGCCAGGCAGACCGCGCCCAGGACCAGCGCACTGCGCAGCCCGACCCCGAGCACGACGCGCTCGATGGCAATGACCTGGTCGGGGGCGGCCGAGATCCGGCGCGCGCCGGTCGCCTGCAGCCCCAACGAGAGCACGCTGATCACCAGGAGGGCGCCCATCAGGGCTGAGAAGGCGCCGTACGCCTCCTTGCCGATGGTGTGCGCCGCGAGCACGGTGTAGCCGTACGTCGACAGGTTCATGATCCCCATCGCGACGGCGATGACGGCACCGCTACGCAGCCGCTGGCTGGTCTCGGTCGCCATCTTGCTCACGGCACCGCATGCTACGGCCGGAGGCCCGGCGTCCTGCATTCGGCAGGCGGGCCGGGGTGGTTGGATCGTCGCCATGCGGCGCGCTGTGGCACGGGAAGCGCCGGTCGTGGTCTGGGCGCTCGCGCTCGCCCTGCTGGTGCTCGGGCCAGCCCTTGGTCCTGGCTTCCTGCTGGTCCGCGACATGGTCTGGGTGCCCGATCTGGCGTTGCGCTCCGACGCCCTCGGCCTCGGGTCGGGGCTGCCGCGCGCGGTCCCGTCCGACGCCCTCGTGGCGGTGCTCGACGAGATCGTCCCCGGGATGCTCCTTCAGAAGCTCGTGCTCGTGCTCGCCCTGACTGCCGGCGGAGTCGGGGCGGCGCGGCTGCTGGACCCCTCCGCAGGCTCGGTGGTCCGGCTGGTGGCAGTCACCGTCTATGGCTGGAACGCGCTGGTCGCCGAGCGGCTGCTCATGGGCGCCTGGCCGATTCTGGTCGGCTACGCGGTGCTGCCCTGGCTCCTCCATGCGGCCCGCCGGTGGCGGACCGAGGGCCGGCTGCCCCCCGCGCTGCTGGTGCTCGTCCCGCTCGGCTGCCTGAGTGCGAGCGCAGGGCTGGCCACAGCGGTCGCGGTGCTCGCGGGCGCGGCCGGGAAGGGGCGCCTCGCCAAGGCTGCCCTGCTGGTCGCCGCGGGCAACGCGCCGTGGCTGGTCGCCGGGCTGTTGCACGCGTCCTCGGCGACGTCGGACTCCGGAGCCGCCGAGGTGTTCGCGCTGCGGGGTGAGGGATCGGTCCCGGCCCCGCTGGCGGCGCTCACGCTTGGCGGGATCTGGAACACCGCCGTGCAGCCCGGTTCACGCACCGGCGCCCTGGGCTGGGTGGCTCTGGTCGCGCTCGTGGGTCTGGCCGCCCTGGGCGCCAGGGCCTGGTGGCGGCGTACGCCGGGGCGGGAGCGGACCGCGTTGCTGGTCTGCTGGGTGACCGGCTGGTCTCTGGCAGTGCTGACCTGGCTGGCGCCCGGGGCGGTCGGCTGGGCCTCGGAGCACGTCGCCGGAGCCGGTGTCGTGCGGGACGGCGCCCGGGCGCTGGTGCTCTGCGCGCCGTTGCTGGTGGTGCTGGTCGCCGAGGGCGTGCAGGTGCTGGCCGCCAGAGCGCCTCAGGAGCGGGTGGCTCGGGCGGCGCTCGCCGTCGGTGCCGTCCTGCTCCCCGTTGCGCTGCTGCCCGGCCTCGCCCTGGGCGTCGGGCACCGGGTCGAGCCGGCCGACTACCCGGCGTCGTACGACGAGGCGCGGCAGCTGCTGGAGGGGCGTGACGGCGACGTGCTGGTGCTGCCGCTCTCCAGCTACCGGGCGCCCGTCTGGAACCACCGGCACCTGGTGCTGGACCCGATCGGCCGCTACCTGACCCGCGACTACGTGGCGAGCGACGTGCTGGTCGTCGACGGGGTGCCCTTGTCGGGGGAGGACCCGCGGGTCCGCGAGGCGGGCCTCGCACTCGCCGAGCCCACGCCCGAGGAGCGGGCCGCCGCGCTCGGCCGGATCGGGATCGGTTCGGTGGTCACCGACCCGACCGCGCCGGGTGACCCACCGCCCGACGTCGCCGGACAGACGCTCCTCGACGATCCCGACCTGCAGGTGACCGCCCTCGACGAGGTCGACGAGCGGGACGTCCAGACCAGCTGGCGGCTCGCGATGGCGGCCGCCTGGGTGGGCTTCCTGGTGCCGTGGGCACTGGCGCTGCTGGTCGCCCTGAGCCGATTGGCGCGCCGAGTGACCGGTGAGTAGCACTCGTGATACCCCGTCGGGTAGGTTGTGCCGCGGACTCAGGGAGGGGCCCACAAGGTGAAGATTTTGACGACGTTTGCGGCCATGGTCGTGGGTGGGGGCATCGCAGCAGGGTCGATGTACGGCCTGCTCGCCCAGCAGACCAGCGCGCCCGCTGACTCGCCGGCCAACGTGAACTCACCCCAGTTCGACTACGGGTCGAACAACTGAGTCGAAGCTCGACCGCCTGCAGCTGATCAGCTCGCTGGGTCCTGCGCGTCGAGTCGTCGCCCCTCGAGGGCGGCGCGGACGACGGTGGCGAACGACTCCTGAGCATGCCCCCAGGTGAATGCGTGACTGGTCACCCGGGCGCCCCGTCCGAGCCGCTCCCGGTCCTCGCCGTCGTCGAGCAGGTCTCCGATCGCCGCCGCGAAGCCGGCCCGGTCCGCCACGAGCACCCCGGACACCCCGTCGACCACGGACTCCTGGGTTCCGCCGGCCTCCCGGTAGGCCACTGTCGGCGTGCCGTGCATGCCCGCCTCGCCGACCACCAGCCCCCACCCCTCTTTGAGCGAGGGCAGCGCGAGCAGCCAGGCTCGCTCGTAGACCTCGTGCTTGCGGGCCTCGTCGACATGCCCCTCGAAGACGACCGTGTCCCCAGCACCCCTGGCCTGCGCGTACTCGTGCAGCCTCGCCTCCCACCAGCCGCCGCCCACGACGTGCAGCCGCAGCCCGGGGTGGCTCGCACGCAGGGCCAGGACGGCGTCGATGGCGTGCTCGACCTGCTTGTGCGGGACCAGCCGGCCGACGACCGCGACCAGCGGCGTCTCGGACTTGCCGCCCTCGACCGGCAGCAGCACGGGGTCGGTCCCGTTGTGCACGACCGCGACCCGTAGGTCCCCTGACGCCGAGGGACTGGAGCTCGCTCCGGGTCGCCTGCGAGACCGCGACGTACTGGCTGCGACGGTAGAGCCGCGGCGCCACCCGGCGCTCGATGAACCAGCCGACCCGGCCGGTCAGCCCGGGGTAGACCACCGGCCACTGCTCGCGGTGCACGTGGTGGACCAGCACGACGACCGGTTTGCGGGTGACCAGGCGGGAGAAGAACGGCAGCCCGTTCTGGACGTCGACCACGACGTCCGGGTCGCCGAGGTCGCCTCGGCGCAGCGCCCGCATGCCCTCGAGGTAGACCGACACCTTCGTGCCGCGACGCACGAAGCGGATGCCGCCCACGACCTCCTCGGGCGGGGCATTGGCATGGGCGGCGCAGAAGATCGTGACCTGGGCGCCACGCTCTGCCAACCCCGTGGCCATGGACTCGAGATAGCGCTCGGCGCCGCCACCCTCCGGGTTGCGGGTGTCGCGCCAGCTCAGGAAGACGACCTGCTTCCCCTGCAGCGGGTCGACCTCGGGCACCCGAGGAACAATAGGACCAGCCCACGCGCGTGGGAGGATTCCCCGGTGCCGGGCGGGCGATGGTGAGCGAGGGCGCGGTCGGCGCGTCGGCCACCCCGGACCGCGGCGTGGCCCGGGAGCTCGTGCGCGCGGTACGCCCCCGGCAGTGGGTCAAGAACCTGCTCGTCGTGGCCGCACCCCTCGCCGCTGGCGAGGTCGGCGACGGCGACGTCGTGGCGGCCACGCTGTTGGCGCTGGTCAGCTTCTGCCTCGCGGCCAGTGCGGTCTACCTGGTCAACGACACCGCGGACCGCGAGCTGGACCGGCTGCACCCGACCAAGCGGCTGCGGCCGATCGCGTCCGGCGCGCTGCCGGTCCCGATCGCGCTGGCCACCGCCGGCGTGCTGGCGCCGCTCGCGGTCGCCGTGGGCTGGCTGGCCGACCCGCACCTCGCGGTGCTCGTGACCGCCTACCTGGGCCTCCAGCTGCTGTACGCCGTCCGGCTCAAGCACGAGCCGGTGCTCGACATCTCGATCGTGGCGGCGGGGTTCCTGATGCGGGCGGTGGCCGGCGGCATCGCGGCCGACCTCCCGCTCTCGCAGTGGTTCCTGCTCGTGTCCGGCTTCGGCTCGCTGTTCATCGTGGCCGGCAAGCGCTACTCGGAGCTGCACACGCTCGGCAGCGAGTCGGGCACGCGGCGCAGCCTGGTCCGCTACACCGACACCTACCTGCGGTTCGTCTGGAGCACCGCGGCCGGCGCCACGGTCATCTCCTACAGCCTGTGGGCCTTCGAGGAGGCACCGGACTCCGGCATCCCCTGGCACACGATCTCGATCGCACCGTTCCTCATGGTGCTGCTCCGGTACGCCGTCGACGTGGATGCCGGCACCGCCTCCGAACCGGAGGACATCGTCTTCCGCGACCGCGTCCTCCAGCTGATCGGCGTTGCCTGGCTGGTCACGGTCTGCGTCGGGGTGCTCTCGTCGTGACCCCGCTGCTCAGCGGCTGGGGCCGGACCGCACCGACCGCCGCAACGCTGGTCGAGGCCAGCGCCGCCGATGTCCCGTCCCTGCTCCGGCGGCACCCCGAGCGTGGTCTGATCGCGCGCGGCCTGGGCCGTGTCCTACGGCGACGCCGCGCAGAACGCCGGAGGCACCGTGCTCGCCCCGATCGTCGGGCCGACCTCCATCGGCCGGGCCGGGGACGGCACGCCGCTGGTCACGACTGCAGCCGGCACCAGCCTTCACGACCTGATGGCCACCCTGCTGGCGGAGCGACTGTTCGTACCTGTTACTCCGGGCACCCGCTACGTGACCGTGGGTGGCGCGGTGGCCGCCGACATCCACGGCAAGAACCACCACCGCGACGGCACCTTCGGTGCGCAGGTCGTCTCGCTCGACCTGGTCACCGCTGACGGCGGGTTGCACACCATCGGGCCGGACCGCGACCCGGCCCTGTTCTGGGCGACGGTCGGCGGCATGGGACTGACCGGTGTCATCACCTCGGTGACGCTTCGGGCGCTCCCGGTCGAGTCGGCGTACGTCACGGTGCACACCGAGCGCGTCGCCGGCCTCGACGCGCTGATGCGGACCATGCGGGAGCACGACGACGACCACCGCTACTCCGTGGCCTGGATCGACACCCTGGCTCGTGGCAGGTCGCTCGGCCGGTCGGTGCTGACCCGCGGCGACCACGCGACCGAGGCCGAGCTCAGCGGCGCCGCGGCCCGACACCCGTGGCGCGCCCCGCGCCCACCACGGCTCGCGGTCCCGCTCACGCCGCCCGGCGGGCTGGTGTCGCGACCGGCGGTGCGCGCGTTCAACGAGCTGTGGTTCCGCAAGGCACCTCGCGACCGGGTCGACGTCGAGTCGATCGCGTCGTTCTTCCACCCGCTCGACCTGGTCGGGAGCTGGAACCGGCTCTATGGCCGGGGCGGGCTGGTGCAGTACCAGCTCGTCGTCCCCGAGCGCGCCGAGGACGCGTTGACCGAGGCGCTCCAGATCCTCTCCGACGCCGCGCAGCCGTCGTTCCTCGCCGTGCTGAAGCGGTTCGGCGCCGGCAACCCGGGGCTGCTGTCGTTCCCGATGCCCGGCTGGACGCTCGCGCTCGACCTGCCGGCCGGGCCGGCACTCGGCCCGCTGTTCCGGAAGCCTCGACCGGCTGGTTGTCGAGGCCGGCGGCCGGCTCTACCTGGCCAAGGACTCCCGGCTCTCGCCGAAGACCTTCGACCGCATGTACGAGCGGGCCGACGAGTTCCGCAAGCTCCGGCGGGAGCTCGACCCCGACGGCATCCTGCAGTCCGACCTCGCCCGCCGCCTGCACCTCTGACCACACCACAGACCGCGCCACCGACCCCACCGAACCGAGGAAGACCATGCTCAACGCGCTCGGCGAGCCCCAGTCGCTGCTGCTGCTCGGCGGCACCAGCGACATCGCCCTGGCCGTCGCCGAGAAGTACGCCGCGAGCGGTGGCATCCGGGTCGTGCTCGCCGCCCGGCCCGGCCCTCGCCGTACCGACGCGGCGGCCCGGCTCACCGGCATCGGGCCACAGCGTCGAGGAGCTCGACTTCGAGGCGACCGACACCGACAGCCACCCCGCGCTGGTGGCACAGGCCGCGGCCGGCGGTGACCTCGACGTCGTCCTCGTCGCGTTCGGCGTCCTCGGCGACGAGGAGGAGGCCTGGCAGGACCACGACGCCGCTGTCCGGCTCGCCGAGGTCAACTACGTCGGCCCGGTCAGTGTCGGCACGGCGCTCGCCCGGCAGGTCCAGCACCAGGGTCACGGCGTGATCGTCTTCCTCTCGTCGGTCGCCGGCGAGCGGGTGCGCCGCTCCAACTTCGCCTACGGAGCGAGCAAGGCCGGAGCGGACGGCTTCTACCTCGGCCTCGGCGAGGCGCTGCGCGAGCACGGCGGACACGTGCTCGTCGTCCGGCCCGGGTTCGTGCACACCAAGATGACCGAGGGCCGCGAGGCGGCGCCGCTCTCGGTCGAGACCCGAGGAGGTCGCGGACGCCGTGGTCGCAGGCGTCGCCGCCCGCAAGGAGCTGGTCTGGGTGCCCGGCGCCATGCGCGTCGTGATGTCCGGGCTGCGGCACGTCCCTCGACCCCTCTTCCGCCGACTCCCGTTCTGAGGGTCTCCGCCATGCCTCGTCAGCCCGCTGGGTCGCGCTCGCGCGCGCCGTGGCGTGCCGACCTGCGCCGCTCCCGGCAGCTGTTCTCCGACTTCCGCGTCGAGCAGACCGACCCGGCCCGGTTCTACGGCGCCCTGGCGCGTGACTCGGTCGGCCAGCTCTCGGGCTATCTCGACCTGACCGGCGCGACGATGCTCGACGTCGGTGGCGGCCCCGGCTTCTTCCGCGACGCCTTCCAGGCCGCGGGGGCGACGTACTGGGCGCTCGACGCCGACGTCGGAGAGCTCTCCGGGCAGGGCGACATCGCCTCCGGCACCGTGATCGGTGACGGGATGCGGCTGCCGTTCCGGGACGACGCGGTCGACCTCTGCTACTCCTCCAACGTGCTCGAGCACGTGCCCGACCCGTGGCTGATGGCCGAGGAGATGCTCCGGGTCACCCGGCCCGGTGGCGTCGCGTTCATCTCCTACACCTCGTGGTACGGGCCATGGGGTGGCCACGAGACCGCGCCCTGGCACTTCCTCGGCGGCGCCCGCGCCCGCCGGCGCTACCTCGCCAAGCACGGGCACGAACCCAAGAACAAGTACGGCGAGTCGCTGTTCGAGGTCACCGTCAAGCAGGGGATCGAGTGGTCCCGTCGGCAGCAGCTCGGTGAGGTCCTCGACGTGATCCCGCGCTACAACCCGCGGTGGAGCTACTTCCTGACCAAGGTGCCCGGCCTCCGTGAGCTGCGTGACGTGGAACCTCGTGATCGTGGTGCGCGCCCGATGAGCGAACCGACGACCGGCGAGCGGGCGACTCCGACCCGGGCGCTGCCGACCTCCGTGCTGCGCCAGGCCGGCTACGCCGTGATCCTGACAGCGTTCGCGTTCGCGCAGTCGTCCGGACAGATGGTGGCCGACACCAAGTTCGACCTGGTCACCGGACCGCGCCGGTTCCTGGCGTCGGGACTGCAGCTGTGGGACCCGTCGGCGGCGTTCGGCCAGCTGCAGAACCAGGCCTACGGCTACGCCTGGCCGATGGGGCCGTTCTTCGTCGTGGGCGACCTTGCCCGGCTCCCGCCCTGGGTCGTCCAGCGGCTGTGGTGGGCGCTGCTGCTCTGCGTGGCGTTCTTCGGGATCCTGCGGCTGGCCCGCAAGCTCGACCTCGGGACACCCGGCACACAGGTGCTGGCGGCGTTCGCGTTCGTGCTCACCCCTCGGATCACCACGCTCCTCGGCGGGGTCTCGGTCGAGATCTGGCCGATGGCGCTGGCGCCGTGGGTGCTGCTGCCGCTCGTGTATGGCAGCGAGCGCGGCTCGGTGCGGCGAGCCGCGGCACTCAGTGCCCTGGTGGTCGCGACCTGCGGGGGTGTCAACGCGATCGCCGTCGTCGCGGTGCTGCCGCTGGGCGTCGTCTTCCTGGTCACCCGCGCCCGCGGCCCGCGGCGCTGGCGGCTGCTGGGCTGGTGGACGCTCTTCACGATGCTGGCCACCGCGTGGTGGTGGCTGCCGCTGCTGCTGCTCGGCCGCTACAGCGTGCCGTTCCTCGACTACATCGAGAACGCCACCATCACCACCGTCCCGACCGACCTCGCTCGCTCGCTCGTGGGGGAGTCGGACTGGGTCGCCTACTTCGCCGGCATCGACTTCCAGGCCGGACAGCAGCTGGTGTCGACGCCGTTCCTGATGCTCGACGCGGCGGCGGTGGTCGCGCTCGGGCTGGTGGGCATCGCCCTGCGTGACAACCCGCACAGGCGCTTCCTCACCCTCGCCGTGCTGACCGGGCTGGTCCTGGTCGGCTTCGGGTACGCCGGGGACCTGGCCGGCTTCTTCGCCGCCGACCGGGCCGAGGCGCTCGACGGGGCGCTGGCGCCATTGCGGAACCTGCACAAGTTCGACGTGGTGCTGCGCATCCCGCTGGTGCTCGGCCTCGCGCACGCCATGGCGGTGCTCCCGAAGCTGCTGCGCAGCCCGGAGTCGCCCGGCGGGAGCCGGGCCGCGGTGCTCGCGGTGCGGGCGATGGCCGTCCTGGCCCTCGTCGCACTGGCGCTGCCGTGGGCCCAGGACCGGATCGCGCCGCGGCAGGGTGTCGACGCTGTGCCGGCGTACTGGCCCCGGGTCGCGAGCTATCTGGCCGACAACGACGACGGAACCGTGGCGCTCGAGGTCCCGGCGTCGGCGTTCGGTGTCTACAACTGGGGCAACACCCACGATGACGTGCTCCAGGGGCTCGCCGAGAGCCCCTGGGCCGTCCGCAACGTGATCCCGCTCGCGCAGCCCGGCAACGTCGAGTTCCTCGACGCGGTCACCCGCACCATCGAGTCGGGGGCGCCGAGCCGGACGCTGGCGTCCTACCTGGCGGCCAACGGTGTCGGGCGGCTGGTGGTGCGCAACGACCTCGACCGGTTCCAGACCGGTGCCCCCGACCCGGCGTACGTCCGGAGCGTGCTGAGTCAGTCCGACGGGATCGACCTCGAGCGCTCGTTCGGGCCGACGGTCGGCTCGGTGCCGTACACGCTCAACGGCGCCGACCAGGTGCGGTTGATCTCAGGCAACGGCATGAGCACCGAGGTCGGCTCCGTGGACGTCTACTCCGTGAGCGCGCCGGCAGCCGCCACCCTGGTCACCGATCCCAAGGTCACGGTCGGTGACCCCGGGGCCGGACTGTCCTCCGCCCTGCGGTTCCTGCGCGCGACCACCTCCGTGCTCGCCGGCGACGCCACCGGCGAGGAGCAGAGCCAGGTGCTCACCGACGGCAACCGGCGGCGGGAGACCAACTTCGCCGCGGTCCGGTGGAACGAGTCCGCCACCATGGGCCGGACCGACCCGTACCGCCTCTTCGGCCCCGAGCACTTCCACCGGTTCGACCCCGACCAGGAGAAGCGGGAGACCACTGCCGCCTGGACCGGAGCGGTCGGCTCGGTCGTCGCCAGCACCTCGCAGGGGTACGCCGACGGGCGGGTGCCGCTCGAGATCGGCTCGCACCCCGGCGCCGCGCTCGACGACGACCCGGCCACGGCGTGGCGCTCCAACCCGCTGGTCGACCCTGTCGGCGAGTTCTGGCAGGTCACCTTCGCGCAGCCCACGGACCTCACGTTCGTGTCGGTGTCGATGCCCCGAGACGGGTCGCCGGTCGAGAAGCTGGCCTTCGATGTGGGGGACCGCCGCATCGTCGAGGACGCGCCGCGTCCCGGAGGCTCGCGCACGTACGCGTTGGACGCGGGCGACGCACCCAGCCTGACGATCGAGGCCGCCGGCCGTGACCCCGGGCTGCCGGGCACGTTCGGGCTGGCGGAGGTGCGGATGGCTGGGGTCGAGACGCAGCGCTACCTCGACCTGCCGTTGCCCGACCCGGACATCCCGGTCGACGCGATCTCCATGAGCCGCGACGCGGACCGCTCGCCCTGCGTGCTCATCGAGAACGCCCTGCCCTGCGACAACCTGCTCGTGTCGCCCGGCGAGGACGGCGACACCTTGGCCCGGCGGTTCTCGGTCCCGTTCGCGGACACCTACCGGATCAGTGGCACGGTCTCGTTGCGGCGCACGGTGGACGCCTCGTCGCTGCTGCGGGCCCCGGCGGGCGCGTTCAGCAACGGCGACCGGCCTGGCGACGTCGCGGAGGGACCGATCGCGGCCCGCGACGGCGACCCGGCCACGACCTGGCGCCCGACCGAGGAAGGCGAGACGCTCCAGGTCCAGCTCTTCAACAAGCGCCCGGTCAGCGAGATCCAGATCGAGGTCAACCCGGCCGCCCCGGTCTCGCGGCCGACGCTGGTGCGGTTCCGAGCCGGGACGCGCAGCATCGACCTTTCGCTGGACGACGAGGGCCGTGGCCGGCTGCCGCGACCGTGGACGGTCTCGAGGTTCTCGCTGCAGATCCTGCAGTCTGAGACGGCGTTCTCGGTCCAGGGACAGGAGTTCGTGCCGCTGGACCCGGGCATCAGCGACATCAGGTTCGACGGTCGCTCGCTCAAGCCGCACCCGGCACACCTGCGTGCGTTCCCCTGCGGCAGCGGGCCCGACCTGGACATCGGCGGACGCGTCGTGCAGACGACGTTCCGGGCCAGCACCCTCTCCCTGATCCGCGGCCGCAGCGTCCCTCTCGAGGCCTGCGACGACGACGAGGTCGCGCTCGGCACGGCGGCCACCGAGGTGCTCGTGAAGCCGACGTCGCTGTTCCGGGTGGACACCCTCTCACTGACGAGGGTCTCGGCGCAGCCGTCGGCGACCACCCCGCTCGACGTACGCCGTGACTCGGTCGGGACATCCGCGAGCGCCGACCTGCCCAGGCGCACGGGCCCCTCGATCCTGGTGCTCCCGCAGAACTTCAACGACGGCTGGGAGGCCACGATCGGCAACAAGGAGCTCGTGCCCCAGCAGGTCGATGGCTGGAAGCAGGGGTGGATCGTCCCTGGCGGCGAGGCCGCCGAGGTCACCTTCGACTACCGTCCGGAAGGCTCGTTCCGGGTCGCACTGGGTGTCGGCGTGGCCGGTGTGCTGCTCTGCCTGCTGGGCGCGCTGCTCCGTCCACGCGGCCACGTGGCCCGGAAGAAGCCGCTTCCCGCCCTGGTGCCGGGACGGGTCGGCCTGCTGGACCTGGCGGTGGTGCTCGCCGCGGGCGGGCTGCTCGTCGGCTGGTACGGCCTGGCCGCGGTCGCCGTCGCGCTCGTCGCCGGCGTCGCCCTCAGCCGGTTCGACGGCTGGGGGGCACTCGCGGCCGCCGCGATGCTGATGGTCGGCGCCGGGCTGAGCTGGGATCGGATCACTCAGGAGACCTGGGCGAACGAGTGGCGCCAGGGCTGGAGCCTGGCGGTCGTGGCCTTCCTGGTGGCGGCGCTCATGGAGCGATCTCGGGAGTCGGCTGCGGCTCCGGAGCCAGGTCCCGCGGTTCCATCCGTGCGAAGAACCGGACGTTCTTGAGCCGCAGGATCGGCTTCTCGAACAGGTAGAACGACAGCGTCGCCAGCACCAGCGTCCCGCCCAGCGTGAGCAGCGCGACCGTCAGGAACCGGCCGGCGAACACGTCGAGGTCCAGCGCCCGGAAGACGAGGTTCAGCACCAGCATGTGGATCGCGAAGATGCCGTAGGAGATCTCCCCCAGCCAGAAGGGCACCGGTCCGGTCAGCTGTTTGCGCACCCAGCCCTCGCGCTCGGGCCCGAAGACGAGTGGCAGTACGAAGAACGCGCCGGCGACGGCGTACAGGACGACCTTGGTGCCTGCCTGCCACCCTTCGGGCGTGAGCAGGAGCCGCGGCCCAGCCAGCGGCGAGCAGGCGAGGGCGAACGTGGCGGCGGCGAGGATCCAGCAGCCGATGAGGTCGTGCCCCAGCCGCTCGAGGACATGGGGGTGGGGGCGGACGCTCAGGTCCGCCGACACCGCCGCGAACGCGATCCCGATCATGAACCAGGGCAGGAAGCCGGGCAGCCACTGCGCGTAGTGGGCCTCGTAGCCCGGGATCTGGGCGACCACCGCCTGCCAGGCGACGCCGGCCACGGCGATCACGCCGGCACCGAGCAGCACCCGGGTCAGCCGCAGCGTCGCCGGACGCCGACCGGTCAGCACCAGGCACAGGAGCGGCAGGACGACGTAGAACGCGACCTCGGTGCACAGGCTCCACATCTGGGTCGCCGAGCTGGCGAGCAGGTCTTGCCGGTAGAGCTGGGTCAAGGTCAGCTGGCTGACCCAGTCCTGCCACGTCGCGTCCTTGTTCTGCGGGTCGACGAGGAACGCCGCGACGATCACGGCCCAGTAGAGCGGGAGGATCCGCAGTGCCCGCTTCCAGAGGTAGTGCCGGGTCGAGGGCTCCCGGTGCCCGAGCGCCGCGGCGACGAACCACGGCCGACTGAGCAGGAAGCCGGACAGGATGAAGAACAAGGTCACGCCGAAGTCGAAACGGGCCAGCATCGCGCCGACCCACCCGTCGTTGATCCGACCGGTGTTGAAGGCCGCGTGCGTGAGCAGGACCATGATCGCGCCGGCGGCGCGGACCGCGTTGAGGGCCGGGAAGGTGCGGTCGCGGAAGGTCATGAGGTTGTCTCCGAGGTCTCGGCGGGTGCCGGGTGGCCCACGATCACGTCGTCGGTGCAGAGGCGTACGCCGTCGGCCAAGCCGCTGATGACGACGGAGTCGAACTGGTCCCCACCGCGGAAGTAGATCGCGTGGACGCCGGGCTCCACCACGGTGCTGTAGGAACTGGCACCGGCCGTGATCACGACCGGGCTCCTGCCGGAGCTGAGGTAGCCGATCCGCACCCACCAGCCGCCGAAGGCCACGGGGTCGTTCAGAGGCACCGTGACGTCATCCTCCTTGACCGAGTAGCCGCAGTCGGTGCTTGGACCCGGCAGCGCCCCGCGCACGAAGGAGATCTGGGCGGGCACGACGTCGCCGTTGCTGTCCACGACGTTGAGGTGGTCGGTGCTCACGTCGACGAAGTGACGTCGTCGGCGTAGTGGACCAGGAGGTGGCTGAGCAGGTTCTCCGGGTAGCCCAGCGGCCACATGATCGTGTTGGGGGCCGACGTCGTCGACGAGCGGGACCGGGTCGTCGCCGGACCTGATCCCGTTGAGGAGCGCCGCGAAGTAGGGCTTGCCCGGCATGGTGTCCTTCCAGTGCGTGACGTACTGCACCGACGACACGACACTCAACGCTGCGACGACGCTCACGCGCGGCCGCCACCCGTCTGGGGTGGTCGAGGAGGGGGCTGCCGCCAGTGGTGGAGACGGTCTCGCGCGCGCCGATGATCGGCAGCGCGGCGCAGCCGAGCGCGATGGCTGTGACCGCGGCCATCTCTCCCTGGTAGCGGTAGTCGAGCGAGATCAGGGCGCCTACGAACGTGGCCCTGCCTGCCGCGACCAGCACGACGTCGCAGGAGAGGAAGAACAGCACCAGCCACCACGCCCGCAGGCTGTGGCTCCGGCTGCGCGAAAGCTCGCGCAGCACCAGCCCGATCAGGGCGAGGCTCACCAGCTGACCGAAGTTCCCGGGATCGGCCAGGGAGAACTGGTCGAACGCGGTCCAGTGAAGCGGTCCACCGACGATCGCAGGCGCGTATCCCTGGAGCACGAGATAGGACAGGACGCCGCCCAGGTTCGAGCTGGTGACGCCGCCGGCGCCGAAGTTGAGCGCCAGGCGTGACGTAGGCGACCAGGTACGCGAGCCCCAGGCCGATGTAGGTGAGCGCGGCCGCCCGGTAGCGGCGCCAGAGCTCGGCAACCCGGGAGAAGAAGCCGCCGGTCGCGAAGTAGCTGAGGCTGACGATCCCGATCGCGCCGAACACCAGGATGGTCTTCTCGTAGAACGCCAGCCCGAACAAGAGCCAGCCGACGGTCTGGAGAAGCGGCGCCAGTCCGTCGCGTCCGCAGGTGCTGCACGTGCGCGGCCAGCCCCCAGAAGAGGGCGATCTGCAACGGCAGCTGGTTGACGCCGGCGGCCCACCAGATCGCGACCGGCACCGAGATGACGCAGAACAGGTAGAGCGCCAGCGGCGGCAGGATGCCCGCGCGCACGCCGAACAGGCGGATGAGCAGCACCAGGAGCCCGACGTTGGCCAGCAACTGCATCAGCAGCAGCATTGCCGCGGTCACCCGGAAGTCGTACGGCGCGACCTGATCAGCCACCCAGGACAGGAACATCCCACCCGGCATCACGTGCCCGGCGTACGGCTCGAAGCTGCGTTGCAGGCCGTCGTTCGACATGCGGGAGATGAAGAGGAAGTCGTCGAAGGTGTACCAGGACGACAGGGTCGCCCAGGCGCGGAACGCCAGCTGGACCACGATCAGGCCGACGGCCGCCTGCAGCACCCGGCTCGAGCGCAGCGAGCTGGTGACCGACCCGTTCGGACCCGAGCTCCGCCGGCTGGTGGTCGCGGGTGGTGAGGCTGGTGGTCATCGGCTCAGCTCGCGGGCGGCGTCGGTACGGGCAGACCGAGCGTCAGTGCGGTCACGCAGAGCCCGGTTCGGGCAGGGTAGTTGTCGAACGCGACCCGGTCGAACTCGCCGTTGGCCTGCACGAAGACGTTGTGCAGCCCCTCCGGGAGGCTCAGGTCGTGCTCCTCCTCGCCGGCCACGAGGTGCAGGTCGACGGCCTCGGGGCTTGCGTAGGAGATGCGCAGCCACCAGCCGCCGCCGATGACCGGCCCGTCGAGCGGGATCGTGGTGGTGTCGTCGACGAGCGGGAAGCCACAACCGGAGCCGCCCAGCTGGGAGCGGGCCGGCGGGATCGCGACAGGGGAGAGCGTGACCCTGGTCGTCGAACATGTACAGCCGGTCCACCGACGACCGGGGATAGGTCGTCTCGTGGTCGAGGTTCTTGAAGACGTGGGAGTAGGAGTTCTCGGGGTAGCGGTAGGACCACAGCAGCGTCTGCGGGATGCCGACGTCGACCAGCGGCACCGGCTTGTCGTCGGCTCGGCGGCCAGCGTGCGGTCGACGTTCGCGAAGTACTGCTCGGACGGGTTGTTGTGCTGCCACAGGTCGACGTAGCGCGTGCTCGAGAGCAGCGCCGCCGCCACGACTGCGGCCGTGATCGCCGCGACCACACGCGGGTTCTCGGGCTCCGCTGCCTCGCGGACCGCGTTCTGCTCCGGGGCGTCGAGGACTGGCAGGAACGCCAGCCCCACAGCGAGCACGAAGAGCGCCGCCGTCTCGGTCTGGTAGCGGTACTCGCGGGCGATGTCCGGCCCGACGACGTTGGCGCGGGCCGAGGCCAGCAGCACCACGTTGCAGAGGGCAGGGAAGGCGAGGAGGGACCAGGCGCGCCGGGTCTTGGTGCGGCTGCGCTGCGCGTGCACCACGAGCGCCACGAAGGCCATCCAGGAGACCAGCACCACCGACCTGTGTCGGGTGAGCGAACGCCCCGACGGTGAGCGGCTGCCAGCGCAGCGGACCGCCGATCAGGCCCGGGAGCATCGTGGTACCGACCAGGTCGTAGGCGATCGGGCTCCACGGCTGGGTGTTGGCGTTGCCCGGGGAGAAGTCCAGGCCGTACTGGACGTAGAGCGCGAGGTAACCCACGCCCAGTGCGCCGTAGGCGAGCACGCCGGCGCGGTAGTGCGACCACAGGTGCTGGAGCCGGTGCACCGTGTCGCCGGTGCAGAACCAGCCGAAGCCGACGATCGCGTAGACACCCAGCACCAGCAGCGTCTTCTCGTAGAACACGCAGTCCGGCCAGAGTCCAGGCGATGGCCCAGACCAGTGAGCGGATCCGCCGGTGCCGCAGGTACTCGACGTGCGCGTGCAGCCCGAAGACCAGGGCCACCTGCATCGGCAGCTGGTTGATGCCCGGCCGCGAACCAGATCCCGGCCGAGAGGGTGAAGACGTAGGCGAGGTAACCCGCGAGCAGCGCCAGCACCAGAGGCCGTCGGCCGAACAGCGAGACGAGCAGCCGCAGCATGCCGAACCCGGCCAGCGCCTGGAGGACCAGCAGCACCGCGGCCCACGGCGCCCACGAGTAGACCGCGACCTTGGTGAGCAGCCAGGCAGTGACGGAAGCCGCCCGGCATCAGGTGGCCGCCGTAGGACTCGAGGAGGTACGACGCGTCGAGCGGCTCGTTCATGCGCGGGACATGAAGGCGATGTCGTCGAAGTAGAACCACGACCCCGCGAGCGCCCACCCGCGGAAGCCGAGCTGGAGCACGACCAGCCCCACGCCGTACAGGACGAGGTGCCGGCTGAGCCTCTCGGGCAGCATGCCCGAGGGCCGCCGGGAATCGGGTCGGCGAACCGGTGCGGGAGCGTCGGGCACCCGCCGCTCGACCTCGGGCTGCGACACGCCGTGGATTGTGGCACGCGACCGCGCCGCGAAGCCTGTTCAGACGTCGTGTGACGTGCACCGGAGGTGACTCTGCGGTAGGTTTCCCCTGTCTTTCTGGGAGGGGAGAGCAGATGAGGGTGTTACCACGGGTCCTCTTGGGCCTCGGAGCGTTCCTGCTGATCGCTGGTGTTCTGGCGGTCAGCTACGCGCCGGGTGTGGTCAAGAAGATCCCGCTCGACGTGAACACGAAGACTGTCTACGCCGGGCAGGCGGCGAAGATCGACCCGCTCACCGGTGACTTCGACATGCGGGACGTCTACGCGATCACGCTACACGCGGGTCGACTCCAAGGAGTCGAGCGACGACCACGTCATCATCGTCGAGACAGAGCTGCGCCGTCTTCGACACGGGCGGGGCGCAGGAGTGCGTCAACGGCAACGACCCCGACCTCATCACCGCCAGCCAGGACATCTTCGCGCTCGACCGCGAGTCACGGCCGAGGCGGTCGAGGACAAGAACCTTCCTCCCGACGCGGTCCCCCCGGTGGGCCTGGTCACCAAGTTCCCCTTCGACGTGGAGAAGAAGACCTACCCGTGGTGGGACGGCACGCTCGGCCGCGCGGTCGACATCGACTACAAGGGCACCGAGAGCCTCTTCGGGCTCAGCACCTACAAGTTCTCCTACACGGTCACGGGCGAGCCGATCGAGGTCGCCGAGGGCATCCAGGGCACCTACGACAACACCGTGAGCATCAACGTCGACCCCAAGACGGGCTCGATCGTCCGCAGCGGCCAGGACCAGCAGCGCTTCCTCGAGGACGGCACGCCGGCCCTCGACATCAAGGTGCTCCAGAACGACGACACGACCAAGGTCGCCGTCGACGAGGCCAAGACCAACGGCAAGCTGCTCACCCTGCTGCTCACCGTCCTTCCGATCGTCGGCTTCGCCGGCGGTCTGCTGTGCCTGCTCGGTGGGCTCGCACTGATCATGCGTGAGCGCAACGAGGGCGACGCTCCCGTCGAGCCAAAGAAGGAAAAGGTCGACGCGAAGTAGGTCAGCGGGGCTCCCAGTTCGCGCCGAACAGCGCGGTGCCCGGGGTCAGTCGGCCGCGGGTCTCCGACCACCCTCCCCAGATCCGGTCGTTCCCCTCGGGCCACTCGGGCTCGACCAGGTCGGTGAGCCGGAAAGCGTGCCCGGCGAGCAGCGCGACCCAGTCCCCGAGCGTCCGGTGGTGCTCGACGTAGGCCACCGTGCCGGTGCGGTCCTCCACCTCGACGTACGGCGTGCGGTCCCAGTACGACTGGGAGGCGGTCAGGCCGTCCGGCCCCGGGTCGTCGGGGAACATCCAGCGCGTCGGGTGCGTGATCGAGAACGCGAAGCGGCCACCGCGGCGCAGCACCCTGGCGGTCTCGGCCACTGCGTCGTCGATGTCCGCCACGAACTGCAGCGCCCCGAACGAGCAGAAGACGACGTCGAAGCGGTCGTCGGCGAAGGGAAGCGCCGTCGCGGTGCCGAGCACCGCCGGCACCGCGACCCCGGTCTCGACGTCGATCCGCCGAGAGTGCTGGAGCTGGCGGAACGACAGGTCGACACCGATGCCCCGACCGCCGTGGCCGCGGACCCAGCGCGAGCACTGGCCAGCGCCCGAGCCGACCTCGAGCACGTCCTTGCCGCTGACGTCGCCGAGGATCCCCGCCTCGTCCTCGGTCAGCCCCTCCGGCCCCCACAGGAAGCCGGCGTCGCCGAGGTAGCTGCCGTGAGTGGCCTGGTACTCGTCGGCGTACCGGTCCCAGTCGGGTCCGTTGGCCGCGCGCGACTCCCGCTCGTCGACGGCCCGGCGCTCGACGCGGACCGGGCGGTCGTACGGCGTGCCCATGTGCCGATCGTCCCAGACCGGCCGTGGGACCGAGTCAGCTGACGACTTTGGCCCCGATCGCCGGGTTGTCGGTGAAGAAGCCGTCGATTCCGGCCCGCAGGAACGCCTTGAGCTCGCCCTCGAGGTCGCCGGGGGCGTTGGGGTCGGTGCTCGAGCGGAACTGCAGCGGCAGGAACTGGTTCTCAACGCGGAACGTGAACGGGTGGACGACCAGGTCGAACCGGTGGGCGTTGCCGATCACGGCAGTCGGCTGGAGCAGCCGGCCCTGGGCGTCGCGAGGTATCAGTACGTCCTTGCAGGGGCCGATCCCGTCGGCGTACTTCGAGACCTTGCGAAGACCGGCCCGGGTGACCAGGTCGGCGTACGTCGTCGGGTCGCCCGTCGACTTGAGGTCGAACGGCGCGCCGGTGCAGTCGATCAGCTGGACCAGCGGGACATCGGTCTTCTCGTCCAGCTGCTTGAGGTTCGTGGTCTCGAAGCTCTGGATGAAGACCGGGTAGCCGTCGTCCATGCCGTTCGACTTCAACGCGTCCAGCACCGGCTGATCGGTCGACAGTTCGAGGTTCTTGAAGTACGTCGGGTGCTTGGTCTCCGGGTAGACGCCGACCTCTCCACCGTTGCAGGTCTGCGAGTGCCGGGCCAGGTCGAGCACCTCGTCGAGCGTCGGGATCGCGTAGAGCCCGTTGAACGCGGTGTTCCTCGGCCGGACACCAGGGAGCCGCTCGACCGCACGCAACGTCTTGAGCTCGGCGAGCGTGAAGTCCTCGGTGAACCAGCCGGTCACCGACACGCCGTCCAGGATCTTCGTGGTCTTGCGACTGGCGAACTCGGGGTGGCTGGCGACGTCACTGGTGCCGCCGATCTCGGGCTCGTGCCGGGCGACGAGGAAGCCGTCCTTGGTCGGCACCACGTCGGGCTCGATGAAGTCGGCGCAGGCCAGGATCGCCTGCTCGTACGACGCGAGGGTGTGCTCGGGCCTGGTGCCGGACGAGCCGCGGTGGCCGATGAGCGTGGCCGAGTGCGGGTGCGTCAGCACCTTGACGTCCGGGTCGATGATCACCATCTCGGTGTCATCGGGGGTGCCCGGGTTCCGGGCATCGTCGCCGGGGTAGTTGTTGTCGTTGGCGGTGAGCAGGTTGCCGTCGCGGAGCTGGACCACGGTTTCCACAGAGACGAACGGGAACGAGAACGGGTCACTCACGCCGTACGCGCCGGGCGAAGTCGTCCGGCCGATGCCGTCGGGGTTCGCGATCTTCAGCAGGTCGACGACGAGCGACTTCTCCACAAAGCCTTGGGGGTCGTTGTGCTTGAGGTCGACCTCGTAGATCCGCTTGAACACGGCGGCCGGGCCGTCGTAGTTGTCGCGCTCATCGACGAGGAGCTTGCCCTTCTTCACCGTGAAGGCGTCGCCGGCGAAGTTGGTGGCCTCGTCGGTCTGGTAGGCCCAGCGCTTGCCGGTGTACTGGCCGCTCGAGGTGTCGAACTCGTAGATCCACCGACGCCGCTGGTCGGCGTCGTCGGTGAAGGCGCCCTCGAGGATCGGGTAGAGGTGCTTACCGTCCGCTGACCCGCCCATCGCCTCGAAGCCGCGGCTCGCGCCGATCCGGGTGGCCTGGCCGGGCTGGAGGTAGGGGTTCTGTGGCGACATGCCGTCCGGGAACGGCACGGGCGCCTGCAGGAGCTTGCCCGTCGCACTCACGTGGAGCAGAAACGGGCCGAACTCGTCACCGATCCAGAACGTCCGGTCGGGGGATCGGACCAGGGACTCGACGTCGAAGTCGGCGCCGGTCAGCAGTCGGTCGGCGGTGGCGCCGTTCACGATGGGGAAGTCGATCTTGTGGTCCGGGTCGCGCAGCGAGATGAAGTTCTTGATCTCGATCCGGCCGGGCCCGCCGTCGGCGGTCTCCCACTGCGGCTCCAACACGTAGATGCGAAGCAAGAAGTCCGCGGAGTTGGCCTTGGTGCCGAAGCCGTTGTCCGGCTGGGCGTAGAAGCGGCCGTTGTCGCCCTCGACCACGGCCGAGAAGCCCGGGATCACCTGGCCCGCGAACGGGCCGGTGTGGCCGTTCGCGGGCGTCGCCAGGGCGCCGGAGGGCGGGCCGGGCTCGAGGTGGTCGGCAGAGATGGTCGCCCGGGCGAGCAACGTGGGCGTGGCGACCCTCTGCTGGCTAGCGTGCTGATGCTGACCCGGCGCGGCCGGAGCCGGGGCCGTGGGGCTGAGGACGACGAGGGTGCTGGTGGCTGCGAGGGCGAGGCCCAGCCACTTCCCGAGAGGAGGCATGGCGGGACTCTGTCGGCGGTGGGCGACCCGTGGGTGACGGCACGGCGAACAGGCAGGGAAGACTGGTCGGGTGGACTTCTCCTCGTTGACCCCGCTCGAGGGCGGCTGGTCCGGGCAGACCTTCCTCGCCGAGGCGGCGGGGGAGCGGAGCGTGGTCCGCATCTATCCACCCGACGAGTGCGGCACGACGAAGGCCGAGATCGACGCGGCGGTGCTACGGCTGGTGCGCGGGTTGCTGCCGGTGCCCGAGATCCTGGAGGTGCGCCCGGCCCGGCCGGAGGCCGACGAGCCGGGGCTGCTGGTCACCTCCTTCCTGCCGGGTGTCCGCGGCGACGAGCTGCTGCCGACCCTCGACGACGCGGGTCTGGCTGCGGTCGGCGCCACGCTGGGCGGCCTCGTCGCCGACCTCGGCGGGATGCCGATGCTGCGGACCGGTCCCTTCGTCGACCCGCAGCTGGCGATCGGCGACTTCGGTCTCGATGGGCTCTCGGAGTACGTCGAGACCAGACTCCCCGAGCTCGGACACCTGTCCCCGGACGAGATCGACGGGCTGCGCGAGGTCGCGCTGGACGCGCAGGTACTGCTCGACTCGGTGCCCCGGGTGTGCCTCGTGCACAGCGACCTCAACCCGAAGAACCTGCTGCTCGACCCGGACACCCTGGCGCTCACCGGCGTCCTGGACTGGGAGTTCGCCCATGCCGGACATCCGTTCACGGACCTGGGGAATCTCCTGCGCTTCGCCCGCGCGCCGGCGTTCGCGAACGCCGTGCTGGGGGCGTACGCCGAGCGGCGTGGGACATCGCCGGAAGAGGCGCTGCGCCTGGCACGGGCCGCCGACCTGTGGGCGCTCGTGGACCTGGCCGCCCGGCGTACAGCGAACCCGGTGGCCGAGCGGGCCGACACGCTGCTGCGGGCAATCGCCCGCGAGCGCGATCCAGGAGTGCCGGAGCCGGCATGACCTGAAGGCTGCCTCGTGGGTGGCGGCTGGGTCGGAGTGGGAGCAGGATGGGCCGCAGCGTGGTGCTGTCGCACCGCCGACGCGGCTGGTCATCCGGGGCGTCCCTGCCGGGACGGGTTCGCGACGGTGTTCTCGGGGACATGCGAAGGGGATTCCCATGAAGCAACGCCGCAGGTCTGCGTATCTGCACGTCCCGATGCTCGTGCTGGTCGCGGTGCTGGCGCTGGTGGTGGGCTCGTTCGGCAGCGCGGTCGCCGGGCCCATCACCAAGGCCCAGGTCAAGAAGATCGCCAAGAGCGTGGTCAAGAAGAACGCGAAGCACCTGACGGTAGCCAACGCCAAGACCCTCGCCGGCCAGCCGCCGGCGGCCTTTCAGGACCACCTGACCGTCTACACGGTGCCGGTCACTGCGTTCGCCTTGGGCCACGAGGTCACCATCCCGCTGACACCCGGCGTCTACTTCGTGTCCTACTCACTGCGCATGAACGGCGCAAGTGGCGTCTCGGGCTGCTACCTGCGGCACGATCGAGGGCCATCGATCACCTATGTGGCCGATCAGAGCACGTCCAGCGGCGGGAACCCGGCCGTTTCGGCCGCCGGTCACGTCGATGTCGTGGCCGGTGACGTGGTCCGGCTCATCTGCTACTCCGCATCGGCATGGACGACCGTGTCGAACGAGCCACTCCAGGTCGTGGTCACATCCGTGGACTCGGCGACCAAGGCGAGCCTGTCGGCCACGTGAGGGGACCGGCGGCGGTTGGACTCGCTCACCCGTCGCCGCGTAGGCTGTTCTATTGCGTAGAGGTCTGCCTGCGTCCCGTACGGAGCGGACTCACAGCTCGCTATTGACGCAGGTTCCTGTCACGGGAGCCAGCGCAGCAACCAGTCGGTAGTGAAATCGACCTCTCGCGCGCCCACACAACCTCTGCCCACCCAAGGAAACACCTCCCTTATGACAGCCACGATCTCCATTCTTCCGGACTACGACGCGCCCCAGGTGGCCGTCAACGACATCGGGTCGGAAGAAGACTTCCTCGCCGCCATCGACGAGACCATCAAGTACTTCAACGACGGCGACATCGTGGAAGGCACCATCGTCAAGGTGGACCGCGACGAGGTCCTGCTCGACATCGGCTACAAGACCGAGGGTGTCATCCCCTCGCGCGAGCTCTCGATCAAGCACGACGTCGACCCCAACGAGGTCGTCGCCGTGGGCGACAAGGTCGAGGCCCTGGTCCTCCAGAAGGAGGACAAGGAAGGCCGGCTGATCCTCTCCAAGAAGCGCGCCCAGTACGAACGCGCCTGGGGAACGATCGAGCAGGTCAAGGAGGAGGACGGCGTCGTCGAGGGCACCGTCATCGAGGTCGTCAAGGGTGGGCTCATCCTCGACATCGGCCTGCGCGGCTTCCTCCCCGCCTCACTGGTGGAGATGCGGCGCGTCCGCGACCTGCAGCCGTACGTCGGTCAGACGCTCGAGGCGAAGATCATCGAGCTCGACAAGAACCGCAACAACGTCGTCCTCTCGCGCCGCGCGTGGCTGGAGCAGACCCAGTCCGAGGTGCGCCACGGCTTCCTGACCCAGCTCCAGAAGGGCCAGATCCGCAAGGGCGTCGTCTCCTCGATCGTCAACTTCGGTGCGTTCGTGGACCTCGGCGGGGTCGACGGCCTGGTGCACGTGTCCGAGCTGTCGTGGAAGCACATCGACCACCCCTCGGAGGTCGTGACCGTCGGTGACGAGGTCACCGTCGAGGTGCTCGACGTCGACATGGACCGCGAGCGGGTCTCGCTGTCGCTCAAGGCGACGCAGGAGGACCCCTGGCAGCACTTCGCCCGCACCCACCAGATCGGCCAGATCGTGCCGGGCAAGGTCACCAAGCTGGTGCCGTTCGGCTCGTTCGTCCGGGTCGAGGAGGGCATCGAGGGCCTGGTGCACATCTCCGAGCTCGCCGAGCGCCACGTCGAGATCCCCGAGCAGGTCGTCCAGGTCAACGACGACGTGATGGTCAAGATCATCGACATCGACCTCGAGCGTCGCCGGATCTCGCTGTCGCTCAAGCAGGCCAACGAGACTGCTGCCGCGGCCGAGGTCGAGGACTTCGACCCGACGCTCTACGGCATGGCTGCCACCTACGACGAGCAGGGCAACTACGTCTACCCCGAGGGCTTCGACCCCGAGACGGGCGAGTGGCTCGAGGGCTACGACGACCAGCGCGCGGTCTGGGAGGACCAGTACGCCAAGGCCCACGCCCGCTGGGAGGCCCACGTGAAGCAGCAGGAGGAGGCCGCCAAGGCCGAGGTCGAGGCCAGCGAGACCACCTCCTACTCCAGCGGCACCGAGGCCGAGGAAGGCGAGGAGCCCGAGAGCGGCGGCTCGCTGGCCTCGGACGAGGCCCTGCAGGCGCTGCGCGAGAAGCTGACCGGCGGCGCCAGCTGACGCACCGCACCACGCTGCCCACGAGCGCGGCCGGCCACGTGCCGGCCGCGCTCGTGTCTTGTCTGCAGGCGGTTGCGTCTCAGTCGTCGTCCACCGCGGCGAGGACCGACTCATAGGTCGCCCCGGCCAGGTCGATGAACGCCTGTCGGTCGACCTCTCGCCGCTTGCTCTGCTGGTACTGCAGGTTGGCGTCGAGGTAGTAGTGGTGGTCCGGGTCGAGGATGATCGAGTCAGCGCTCCCGTCGTCCCCGATGCTGATCATCCGGATCATCCCTGGTGGCCCGTCGAACATGTCGACGCCGTTGGGGTTGCCCTTGGTCTGGTCGTAGAACGTCAAGAAGTACTCGTCGGTGAAGTGGTAGGCCTCCAGCCGGAGGTCGGCGCCGGCGCGGACGTCGCGGTAGAGGCACCACTGGTGCCCGATTCCGTCGTCGCCGCCCCGGGCGAAGTCGACGCGGCCTCGGACGGCCGCCACGTGCGGTGAGTCGACGGCGGGACAGAACTCCGGCAGCAGTACCTTCGGCTGCGGTTCGGAGCTGTCCGACTGCTCGCCCAGCGCGCGGAGCATGGCGATGAGCACCCGATTCTTGGCGCGGTCGCCGGTGACGATCGAGTCGGCCTTCTCCGAGATCGTCACGAACAGCCCGGTGGTTCCGACGATGCCGTAGGCGTCGCTGGACGCGAAGTCGCCGCTGGTCACCGCCGGGAAGCCGAGCTGGTCGGAGATCTCCGTGCCACCGGCGGAGTCGAGGAGCTTCTCCAGGTCGTCCGCGGTGAACGTCCCCGGGTAGTAGCCCCAGATCATCGCGGTGTCGTCGTTGTCGTTGAAGGTGACAGCGCACGCGTACCGCACCCGCGAGTCCGAGATGAGAATGCCGCTGGTCGTGGTGAAGATGCGCTTGAGCACCACGTGCGAGCGACGCTTCGCGGGCACGAGTTCCTGCCAGGTTGGCTCCGGGACCATCTGGCACGGGTCGGGCACCTCGGGCTCGGCGGCTTCGGTGGCGGATGCCGTGGGGGAGCCGGTGGGGGAGGGCGTCGCGCTTGTCTCGGTGCTCGTCGAGGGCTTGCTCGAGGCCTCCTCCGCGCCGTCGTCGTCGGAGCAGGCGGTCAGAGCGAGGATCAGCGCCAGGGGTGCTGCGCCAAGCACAGCAAGGCGGCAAGGTCGGTGCACAGCACCTACCTGCCCGCCTGGGTGGAGGTGAAACGGAGGCCCGGACCGCGATCAACTCGCGGCCGGCGCGATGAAGCGGGTTGAGCCTGTCCGTAAGGACCCGCAGAACGCTGAGGATGACAGCCCGCCTGACTGGAATGAGGAAGACACCTCAGACGACTCCGGGGAACTGGTCCCCGCCCGGCATTACGACCCGCCCGCGTAGAAGGCTCCGTGATTCTTCACCTGAGGACTGGCGTGAAACACGGGGCATGGCGCACGCGCGCGGCGTGGCTGGTCCTGGCCATGTTGGCGAGCCTGCTGGCCCTGTCGACACCCACATCGGCTCTGGCAGTGCCCCCTCGTGCGCTCGTGCCCCGAAGAACCGCCGTTTCGTGGTCGCCGCGTCCGGTCTCACCCGGCCAACGGGCCGATTCCGGCCCGACGGTCGCGCGGTGTGGGTGCGCTGGGTGGCGGTGAGGGGCGGCGTGGAGGGTGACCTGGCGCCGTCGTCCACGGCGTGCGTCCGGCTGCGGCGCTGAGCCATCCCCGAGACGCACGAAGACCCGGCAGCTCTAGCTGCCGGGTCTTCGTGGTTGCGGTGTAGGAGTGGACCTGCTCAACGCGCGCTCGGCGCGAAGAAGTCGGGGTCCTGGAAGTGGGAGACCGGGGGCCGCTGCGGGCCCTGGCCATCGGTGATCACGCGGCGAACGGTCTGCACGCTGAGAACCACGGCAACCGCCAGAAGGATGAATAAGAAGGTCATGGCAGTAATCATGCCTCCGACGCATTCCTGCCACGAGTGGCAGGAATGCCACCCTACATTGATTTTCTGCCAACATTGCGCCACCATGGGCGACATGCCGCAGCTAGCGCCCCCGATAGGCCCCGTCCACACCGTCGCGGTGATCGTCCAGGACGGCGCCGAGCCGTTCGGCCTGGGCTCCCTCGTCGAGGTCTGGGGCGAGCCCGAGCACCCCGAGGACGACGCGCCGGTCTTCGACTTCCGCATCTGCACGCCGCGGCCGGGCCGGGTCAAGGGCCGCTCCGACTTCGACCTGTACGTCGAGCGCGGTCTCGATGCCGTGGCCGACGCCGACCTGGTCTGCCTCGCACCGCACTTCGACTTCCTGAAGCACGACGACGCCGTGCTCGAGACGATCCGGGCGGCCAACGACCGCGGCGCCATCCTCTACGCGCACTGCTCGGGGAGCTTCGAGCTCGGCGCGGCGGGTCTGCTCGACGGCCGCGAGTGCACCACGCACTGGCGCTACACGGGCCTCCTGGAGGAGATGTACCCCGAGGCCAAGGTCAAGCCCGACGTCCTCTACTGCCACGACGGCAACATCCTCACCGGCGCCGGCTCGGCCGCCGGCATCGACGCGTCGCTGCACCTGATGCGCGATCTCTACGGCGCCCGGGTGGCGGCGACGGCGGCGCGTCGCATCGTCGTACCCCCGCACCGCGACGGCGGTCAGGCCCAGTTCATCGAGCGGGCCGTCCCCGACTGCGACAGCGAGACGTTCGGGCCGCTGCTCCATTGGATCATCGGCCACCTCGAGGAGGACCTCGACGTCGACACCCTGGCCCGCAAGTCGTTGATGTCGCCGCGCACCTTCGCGCGTCGGTTCCGCGCCGAGACGGGTGCCACGCCGCACTCGTGGGTGACCCAGCAGCGGGTGCTGCGGGCCGAGGAGCTGCTCGAGCAGACCGACCGCTCAGTGGAGTGGATCGCGTCCGATGTGGGCTTCGGCAACGCCGCCACCTTGCGCCACCACTTCACCCGTTCGCGCGGGGTGAGCCCGCAGCAGTACCGCCGCTCCTTCAGGCCAGGGGTGGCCTAGGGTCGAGGCCGTGCCCGGCACCTTCCTCCTCGGCGTCGGCTGCCAGAAGGGCGGGACGGCCTGGCTGCACCGCTACCTGGAGGCGTCGCCGCAGTGCGACCCCGGGTTCCGCAAGGAGTACCACGTCTGGGACGCCCTCGACCTCCCCGCGGGGAGGCTCGCCCGCGAGCGGATCGAGAAGCAGGGCGGCCCGCGCGCGGCGTTCCTCCAGGAGCCCGACCGCTACTTCGACTACTTCTCAGGGCTGCTCGAGCCGTCCGCGATCCGGCTCACCGCAGACATCACGCCCGGGTACGCCGCGCTCTCGGCCGAGCGGCTGACGATGATCCACGACGGCTTCGCCTCGCGCGGCGTACGACCGGCCGTGGTCTACCTCCTGCGCGACCCGGTCGAGCGGATCTGGTCGGCGGCCCGGATGGACATGCGCCGTCGCGGCGACGAGGCGCCCGAGGACCCCGAGACCCGGGTCGGTCACATGTACAAGCGCCCGATGTACGCCGACCGCACCCGCTACGACCTCACCATGGACGCCGTCGAGGCGGCGTTCCCGCGCGAGGACGTCTTCTACGGCTTCTACGAGCGGCTCTTCACGTCCGAGACCCTGACGCCCCTGTGCACCTTCCTCGGCATCGACTTCCACGAGCCGGACGTCGCCCGGCAGGTCAACGTCTCGCCGAAGTCCGAGGGCGCCGCGCTGCCGGACGACACCCGCCGAACGATCGCCCGGCACTTCGCCCCCGTCTACGACGCCGTCCAGCACCGCTTCCCCGAGCTGGACCTGGCCGGGCTCTGGCCGTCGATGCGGCTGCTCTGACAACCGCGCGCCCGTTGGGAGCGTCTCCGCGGTATGAGGCCGTTCGCCGTCGTCGCGCTGCTGCTGGTGCTCGCAGCTTGTCGCGAGGACTCCGCGCCTCCCTACACCGCACTGACTCCGGCAGCCTCAGCTTCCCCGAGCCAGTTGCTGGTCATGGCCCGTGGCCTGCTCGGCGAGCCGGTCTGCGCCGGCACGCAGCTGAGCGCGGAACAGCTCAGCGAGGGCGGTCCTGCGGCAGGAACCTTCTACACCCCGATAGGCATCACCAACTCGGGCGCCGACTGCCGGCTTCTCGACGACGACCTGGTCCTCTGGGTCGGAGCGCCGCCGCGTCGTGGGGCCGGATTGGTGATCACCGGCGCCGAGGGCGGGCTGCTCATGGCCACCGGGGTGGCGCAGCTCTTCTACGTCACCGTCCCCAACCTCCCCTGCAACGGGTACCGGGGACGCGTCGTGTCGCTCTCGCTGTCCAGCGCCGGGGTCGACGAGCGCACCATCCCCGTGGTCGGCACGGGGTTGTCGGGCTATACCAAGTGCCGCGGAGTGGGCTTCATCGCGGCAGGTCACCGCGTACAACCTTCCCGGTGAGCGTGCGGGGCAGGTCGGGCAACGGGTGCCAGGTCTTGGGCCGCTTGGGCGGTGCGAGCCTCGTGCGGACGAACGCGTCGAGCTCGGCCGGCGTAGCCGTGCCGACGTACGCCGCACACACGCGTTGCCCCCAGTGCTCGTCGAGGACGCCGTAGACGGCGACGTCGTCGACGCCCGGGTGCTCGAGGAGGGCCTGCTCGACCTCGAGCGGATAGACGTTGACGCCGCCGCTGATCACCAGGTCCTCGCGCCGGCCGTCGAGGAAGAGGTAGCCGTCGTCGTCGAGGCGGCCGAGGTCGCCCACGGTGAACGCGGGCCCGTCCGGGGTGTCGCGCCATGCGGCGGCGGTCTTCTCGGGGTCGCCGTAGTAGGAGAACCGCGCGAACGGCGGCACCGCGCACCAGATCGTCCCGTCGGCTTCGGTGGACAGGACTCGGCCAGGGCGGGCCCGGCCGACCGTCCCGGTCCGCTCCATCCACTCCTCGGACCGGCAGGCGGTGAACTGCCCCTCGGTCGAGCCGTAGAACTCCCAGGTCGAGCCCTCGGGGAAGATCTCGACCAGTCGCCGCTTCACCGCGTCCGGGCACGGTGCCCCCGCGTGGGCGACGAGCCGGAACGACGACAGGTCCGGCCTACCGACCTCGTCCCAGTGCGCGAACAGGCGCTGCAGATGCGTCGGCACGCAGAACATGGTCGTCGGACGCTCCCGCTCGATGGCCTGCGTGACCCGGGCGGGATCGAACGGGCCAGGAACGACCACCTGACCGCCGGCCAGCGCGGTGCCCATGGCGAACCTCAGCGGCGCCGAGTGGTAGAGCGGCGAGAGCACCAGGTTCACGTCGCTGTCGGCGAAGCCCCAGAGCGACCGCTCATCGGCGACGAGCGCGGCGGCATCGGCGTCGGACAGCGGCCCGCTCCACACGCCCTTCGGCGTCCCGGTGGTGCCGCTCGTACAGTGCATCGGGCGGGCGCGCGGCAGTCCCCGGTGATCCTGGTACGCCGCGTGCAGCTCACCCAGCTGTTCGGTGGTCGTGACCTGGAAGGTGGGGGAGAGGCCGGCGAGGATCCGCTCTCGCTCGAACGTCGTCAGCCGAGGGTCCAGCGGGATCGTCACGACGCCCGCCGCAAGCAGGCCGATGACCACGTCGAGGTACGTAAGGGACGGCGACACGAGCAGCGCGACCCGGTCGCCTTCGCGTAGTCCCGTGCGCATCGGGAAACAGTAGGGAACTCGCCGGGTCGACCGGACATGTGAGGGTGTGACACGAGGAGGAGCGGTGGCCATGGCCAGTGACGAGCGGGAGCTCGTCGACGGGCTGCACCAGGACGACCCGGGCGCGCTCGCGGCGTTGTTCGACCGCTACGGCGACCGGATCTACAACCACTGCTTCCGCCGGCTCGCCGACTGGGCCGACGCAGAGGACGCCACCTCGTCGGTGTTCCTCGAGGTCTGGCGGCACCGACGGCGGGTCCAGCTGCACGACGGCTCCGCACTGCCCTGGTTGTACGGCGTCGCGACCAATGTCTGCCGCAACGCCGGCCGGTCGCGACGCCGCTACCTCCGGGCCGTCGCGAGCCAGCCCGGGCCAGCACCCGAGCCCGACCATGCCGACCAGGTCACTGACCGGCTCGGCTCCGAGGCGCGGATGCGCGCTGTGCTGCACCAGATCGAGGCGCTGCCCAGACACGAGCGCGAGGTGCTCGGCCTCGTCGCCTGGGCCGGCCTCAGCTACGAGCAGGCCGCCGCCGCGCTCGACATACCCGTCGGCACCGTCCGGTCCCGACTCTCCCGGGCCCGCGCCCGGCTCACCGACCTGACCGAGGAGAACAGCCATGACTGAGCCCACCCCGCCTCCCGAGCGCCCGCTCTCCGAAGCGGCTCGGGCCCGTATCCGGGCCGAGCTGCTCGCGCATGCCCACGAGCACCGGTCCGCCACGCCGCGATGGGTGGTACCGGCCGGAGCCGCCGCTGCCGTCGCGCTGGTGGCGGGCCTCAGCTACTGGGCGATCAGCCCCGGAGGCTCCGAGCCGGACGGCCTGCCGGTCACCGGCGGCGGGGGTACGTCGAGCGTGCCGTCGGCGCCGGCCGACGACTCCAGCTCGGCGCCGGCGAACCACGGCACCAGCACGTCGATGCCGGCCGCCCCCGAAACAGTGTTCGAGAGTGAGGGCACGATGCCGCCTGACCCGGATGACGCGGTCCAGGTCGGCACCCGCTCGTGCGAGGTCGAGATGGAGAACGTCCTCAAGGGCGCCACCCTCGCCCTCCAGCTCGACGACACGTCGTCGTTCTGGGTCAAGGGCGAGAAGTTCGTGCTCTGCGACGAGCTCGACGAGCGCACCACGGTCCACCGGGCCCTGCCGCTCACCCCGCGCGAGGAGCTGGCGACGTACGCCGTCAGCACCGACCTCCTCGGGGGACAGGTCATCCGGTCAGCAGGCGGCATCGTGCCGCAGGGTGCCGAGGAGGTCTTCGACGTGGCCTACAGCTTCCCGGACGGCCACACCGAGCACGCCACGACGTCGACGGACGACCAGGGCCGGACCTGGTGGCGGATGATCTACAGCTACAAGGACGGTGGCGGGAACGAGATGGACCAGCCCGCGATCAAGGTGACCATGTCGTTGTCCGGCGTGCAGAACGAGTACACGCTCGCGTGGGGCGAGGACACCTGCGCGCAGGCCAACCACGGCTGCTAGAGCCCGAGGTCGTCCGCGAGCTGCTCCACCAGGGTCGCGTAGTGGGCTTCGTAGTCGAGGACGCCCTTGAACATGTGGCCGAACAGCTCCAGGGAGATGTTGCCGAACAGCGTCGCCCAGGCCATCAGGCCGCGCACCGCGTAGGCCTCGTCCAGCTCGGTGCCGACGAAGGACCGCACCGGCGCGATCGCGGCGATCTCTTCCGTCGTCGCCGGGCGGGTGGGCGCGGCGGGCGCGTGGCCGGCCTCCTGGGCGGCGCGGATCAGCGCCAGCAGCGCGAACGCCACCCGCTGCGCCGAGGCGATGGTGTCCTGCGGGGCGGCGTACCCGGGGACCGGTGAGCCGTAGGTGAGTGCGTACTCGTGAGGGTGCGCCACCGCCCAGCCGCGCAGGCCCTGCGCGAGACCGGTCCACCGCCCGCGGTAGTCGTCGCGGGCCGCGCTGCCGTCGCCGTCCTCGACCGCCTGACCGAGGTCGTCGAAGGCCTCGATCAGCAGTGCGGTCAGCAGCGCGTCGCGGCTGGGGAAGTACCGGTAGACGGCCGACGAGGCCATCTCGAGGTCGCGCGCGATCTGCCGCACCGACAGCGCGGCCGGGCCGACCTCGGCCAGCTGGACGCCCGCGCGGTCCAGGATCGCTCGGGTCAGCTCGGCGCGGGCCAGGGCGCGTGCGGTGCGTGGAGCGGACGGCATGGCGACCATTCTGGCACGAAACGAGAGCGGTGCATACAAATGAGAGCAATGCTCTTGATTCCTTGGTCGGGATGCCCTAGCGTCAAGGAACGAGAGCGGTGCTCTCGTTTTGGACCAAGTGATTTGAGGAGTCGGGATGAACGAGCGTCATGTGGTGGTAGGAGCCGGCCCTGTCGGGCTCGCCACGGCCGAGCTGCTGGTCGAGCAGGGCAAGCACGTCGTGCTGGTCAGCCGCTCGGGCAGCGGCCCGGAGATCGAGGGCCAGTCGACAGGTGCACTGCGACGCGAGGCGGCGGACGTCGCCGACGCCGGCCGGCTGGTCGAGCTGGCCGAGGGAGCCGTCGCGCTCTACAACTGCGTGAACCCGCCGTCGTACACGGTGTGGCCGGAGTTCTGGCCGCCTGTCGCGGCGGCGTTCCTCGAGGCCGCCGAGCGGAGCGGCGCGGTGCTGGTCACGGCCGCAGCCCTCTACCCGTACGGCCCCGTCGACGGGCCGCTGGTCGAGGACCTGCCGGATGCCGCGACGACCAAGAAGGCCCTGATCCGTGGCGGGATGTGGGCCGAGGCGAAGCGGCTGCACGACGCGGGCCGGATCAAGGCGGTGGAGGTGCGCGGCTCCGACTACATGGGGCCGAGGGTCTCGACAGCCACGGGGCACATCGCCAGGGTGGCGCCCGCCGCGCTGGCGGGGAGGCCGGTGCGTGTCTTCGGCAGCCCGGACCAGCCGCACTCGTTCACCGACGTCCGTGACATGGCCCGCGCACTGGTCCGGGTCGCCGGTGAGCCGAGCGCATGGGGACGGGTCTGGCACGCGCCGACCAACCCCGCCAAGACCCAGACCGAAGTCCTCCACGACGTCGCTGCCTCCGTGGGCCGCACGATCGGCAAGGTGAAGTCGATGCCGCACGTGCTGCTGTCCGTCGGGGGAGCAGTGGTCCCCCTGCTGCGCGAGCTGCGCGAGACCGAGTACCAGTTCGCCGCGCCGTACGTCCTCGACTCCTCGGACATCGAGGAGGCGTTCGGCCTCGCGCCGACCCCATGGACCGAGGTGTGCCGGGCCACCGCCGAGAACGCGCTGGCGTCCTGACTCAGGCCTCGACGTCGGCGATCGAGTGCGGGAAGCGGGCGGGCGCGAAGTGCAGGGCCCCGGCGGGCACCTGCCATGGCATCACCACGACGTCGAACCGTCCCGCCTGAACGGCGGGGTCCGCCTCCTTGAGGGCGCGCGCCTCGTCGGGAGGGACGCGCAGGATCGACAGGCCACGGAACTTGTCGTGGCCGAGCGGTCCCGCCGCCATCAGGTGGCCCTGCTCGTGCAGGTTCGCAAGGTGGTCGAGGTGGGCGTCCTGCATGGCACTGGCCGTCTCGTCGTCCCAGTCGGGCGCGTCGTCGCGCAGCACGAGCAGGGAGACGGTGAACGTGTCGAACTCCACCCTGTCAGGCTAGAGCCGTGCGGGTCGGACTGACGGGCGGGATCGCCTCGGGCAAGAGCACTGTTGCCGAGATGCTTGTCGAGCTCGGTGCGGTCCTGATCGACGGAGACGCCCTGGCCCGCGAGGTGGTCGCCCGCGGGACGCCCGGGTTGGCGCGGGTCATCGAGGAGTTCGGCGAGGAGCTGCTGACCGCCGAAGGCGACCTCGATCGGGCCGCGCTGGGCCGGATCGTGTTCTCCGACGAGTCGGCGCGCCGGCGGCTGGAGGCGATCACCCACCCACTGATCTTCGAGCGGTACGCCGAGCTCGAGGCGGCCGCGCCGGCCGATGCGGTCGTCGTCCACGACATCCCCCTGCTGGCCGAGTCGGGCCGGGTGGACACCTTCGACGCGGTCATCGTGGTCGACGTCCCAGCCGAGCTGCAGATCGAGCGGATGATGCGCGACCGCGGCTGGACCCGGGAGGAAGCCGAGTCCCGGATCGCCGCCCAGGCCTCCCGCGCGGATCGCCTGGCCATCGCGACGTTCGTCATCGACAACACAGGTGATCTGGACGAACTACGCGCCATCGTCGAGGACGTATTCACACGTCTCCGACACCTCGGGTGATTCTTCCGGGGGAGCGAAGCGGAGGAGGAAGCATCACCCCAGGCGTCGGCGTGGCACGGCGCCGCAGGACAGGCACCCCATCTCGACTGGCTCGCATGGCCGGTTGGGTGCCACGCCCGGCTTCTCGGCCGAACCTGCCTCCCCCGCTTCGCTCCTCCGTCAGTTTCAACCGAGAAGGCGGGGACTTGTGGTCGCCTCGCGCTCGCTGGCTTGGCCACGGAGGTGGTGAGAAGACGAGAGCCCCCGGCGGCGTGCGCCGGAGGCTCTCGTCTCTCGTGGGGACCGCTGAGTCTCGGGTCTCAGCAGTCCGGTCCGTTGGCTATGCGGCCAGGTCAGGATCGGCGATCCGGCGCAGCTTCTGCAGCGCCTCTCGCTCGAGCTGGCGCACCCGCTCGGCGGAGATGCCGTGCTTGGCGCCGATGTCGGCCAGCTTGTGCTGCCGGCCGTCGGTCAGGCCGTAGCGGGAGCGGATGATGTCGGCGGCCCGCGTGTCAAGGTGCTCGACCAGCGTGTTGAGCCGGTCGCGGGACTCGACGTCGAGCACGGTCAGATCCGGGCCGGGCGAGGTCTCCTGGGCCATCAGGTCGCCCAGGGAGGTGTCGCCGTCCTCGTCGACGGGGGAGTCGAGGCTGACGTGCTCACGACCCCACGCCATCAGGTCGAGGACCCGGTCGAGGTCCATGTCGAGCTCCACAGCGATCTCCGCCGGCTCCGGGTCGCGACCCAGCTGGCGCTCCAGCGTGCGGCGGGCACCGCCGACCTGGTTGAGCTCCTCGACCACGTGGACGGGGAGGCGTACGACGCGCGCCTGCTGGGCGATGCCGCGGGTGATGGCCTGGCGGACCCACCACGTGGCGTACGTCGAGAACTTGTAGCCCTTCGTGTAGTCGAACTTCTCGACCGCACGGATCAGGCCGGTGTTGCCCTCCTGGATCAGGTCGAGCATCGGCATCTGGGCGCGGCCGTACTTGCGGGCGATGGAGACCACCAGCCGCAGGTTGGCCGTGATGAACCTGTCGACAGCCTTGCGCCCCTCCTCGGCGAGCCACTCGAGCTCCTCCTGGGAGGCGTTCATGGGCGCGCCGCCCTTCTTGCGGCCCACCCGGCCCTCGCGGAGCAGGTGCTCGGCCATCAGTCCGGCCTCAATGGTCTTGCTCAGCTCGACCTCGGCCGCGGCGTCGAGGAGGGCGTTGCGTGCGATCTCGTCGAGGTAGAGGCCAACGCTGTCGCGTCCCTCTATCTCGCGCGTGGTACCCGTGGTACGAGTCGCCATGGGATCCCTCCTTCACATCCGTGGACGTCGCAGTCGCCCACTTCGTTGACAACGTCCACGGTGCCCTCAGGATTCCCGAGGTAACGTGGACCCTTCGTACTGACAGACGTGCGACGTACCCGCGTAGTTGCACCGTGAGAGAACTCTCAGGGACTTCTCAGGGCTCCCGGCGGGGGCGCATGAGAGGTCTCAGTCAGGCGTTCGTTGCGGCGGCGCCGCTGGATGTGGCCGGGACCACGTCTGCCAACCCCATCCGGTCGAGGATCCAGGCCAGCGCGAAAGCCCGGTCGTGCCAGGACTTGTACCTCCCGGAGACGCCTCCATGGCCGGCCGACATCTCGGTCCGGAGCAGCACGTCGGCACCGTTCTGGGCCACGGCACGGAGCTTCGCGACCCACTTGGCGGGCTCGACGTAGAGCACCCGGGTGTCGTTGAGAGAGGTCTCGGCGAGGATCGGCGGGTACGTCGTCGCGGCCACGTTGTCGTAGGGGGCGTACGACGCGATGTAGTCGTAGACGTCCGGGTCCGCCTCCGGATTGCCCCACTCGTCGTACTCCGTGACCGTCAGCGGCAGCGTGGCGTCCAGCATCGTCGTCAGGTTGTCGACGAACGGGACATCGGCCACGATCCCGCCGAACAGCTCGGGCGCCTGGTTGGCCACGGCACCCACGAGCAGGCCACCGGCACTGGCACCTTCGGCGATCAGCGTCTGGGGCGTGGACCAGCCGGACTCGACCAGGTGGCGGGCGCAGGCGACGAAGTCCGAGAAGGTGTGCTGCTTGGCGAGCAGCTTCCCGTCGTCGTACCAGCGGCGACCCATCTCACCGCCTCCCCGGACGTGCGCGATCGCGAAAGCCGCGCCGCGGTCGAGCAGCGAGAGCCGGGCCACCGAGAAGTACGGGTCGAAGGACGTCTCGTAGGCGCCGTACCCGTAGAGCACCGTGGGGACCGGTCCGTCCTGCCGGGCCCCGCGTCGGCACACGATCGAGAGGGGGACCCGCTCGCCGTCCTCGGCGGTGGCCCAGAGCCTGTGCTCCTCGTAGTCGTCGGGCTCGTAGCCGCCCAGCACCGGTGCCCGGCGCAGCAGCGTCAGCTCGCGGGTGCGGACGTCGTAGTCGTAGACCGACGAGGGCACCGCCATCGTCGTGTAGCCGAGCCGGACGGTGGGCTGGCTGAAGCCCGGGTTCCCGCCCGAGCCGACCGTGTAGACCTCGTGGTCGAACTCGACGAGGTAGTCGTCTCCCACCGCTGGGTCGTCGGGGCCGTCGCCGAGCTCGATGATGCGGAGCTGGGTCAGCCCCTGGCTGCGCTGGTGTACGACGAGGTGGCCGGCGAACGCGTCGACGTCCTCGAGCCGGACCGCCGGGTCGTGGGGGACCAGGGGAGCCCAGTCCTCGGGGGCGGTGGGCGCGATGGGCGCGATGCCTATCTCGAAGTCCGCACCTGCGTGGTTGTGCAGCACGAGGAAGACGTCCTCGCCGCCGATGATCGCGTGGTCGAGGGAGTACTCCAGCCCCTCCTGACGCGGGCTGAAGACCTGGAAGCCGGCATCGGGGTCCCTGGAGTCGAGGAAGCGGTACTCCGAGGTGATCTTGGACCCGGCCACCATGATGATGAACCGGTCGCTGCGGCTGCGACCCACGCCCACGAAGAACCGGCCGTCCTCCTCGTGGTGGACGAGCTGGTCGTCCGCCTGCGCGGCGCCCAGCGTGTGCCGCCAGATCTTGTCGGGGCGCCAGGACTCGTCGACGGTCGTGTAGTAGACGTGCTCGCCCGACGGGTCCCACGTGGCGCCCCCCATGACGCCCACGATCTCGTCGGGGCGGTGCTCGCGGGTGGCGAGGTCGAGGATCCGGATCGTGTAGCGCTCGTCGCCGACCACGTCGGTCGAGTAGGCGAGAAGGGTGCTGTCCGGGCTGATGCTGGAGCCACCCAGCGAGAAGAACTCGTGGCCGTCGGCCAGCGCGTCCAGGTCGAGCAGCAGCTCTTCCCCTGACAGGGCGGGCTGGTCGGGCGCGGAGTCCTCGGCGGGCCTCGGCGGCGTCCAGTCGTCGGGGTCGGTCACCGGGACCCGGCAGCTGGCGCCGTACTCCTTCCCCTCGAAGGAGCGGCCGTAGTACCAGTGGCCGCGGATGCGGGTCGGCACGGACAGGTCGGTCTCGCGGGTCCGGGCCTTGATCTCGTCGAAGATCGACTGCCGCAGACCTGCCAGGTGCGCGGTCTGCGCCTGGGTGTACTCGTTCTCCGCCTCGAGGTGGGCCATCACCTCCGGTGTGCCCTTCGCGCGCAGCCATTCGTAGTCGTCGACGCGGGTCCGGCCGTGGTGCTCGGTGGTGACGGGACGGCGCTGTGCCGTAGGTGGGGGAACGACGGGCGGTTGCGCCGTCAGCTCGGTGGAGTGCTGCACACGTCGGAACCTACTTCGGGTCCCTCGTCGGCGGTCCTGGCGGGGGGTCGGCGTTCGTCCACAGCCAGTGGATTCACATGTGGAGAAGCCGCGGAATCTGTGGACGTACCCCGAAGTCCTGTGGAGCAATCTGTGGGACCAGAAGAATGTCGAAGTTTCTTTGAAGAACCCCTTGCGCACCTCTTCGGGCAGGGCATAGAACTCTCCCACCGATCAACCAGCGGCCTTGGCCGAAACGGAGATCGGGGATCAGGCAGGAGCGAAGATCCGCACCGCGAGGCAACTCGCGGCGTCGGCCCGGTGACGGGGTCGGCGGGGTCGGAGAGTCTGTCGGGTCGAGGGGGGCGTCACCCAGCCTCCTCGCTCGAGGGCCTCTTGGTGCTCATACCATCGAGAGGCCCTCACCCCTTACTTCCGCTGTGGAATCGGCCCTGCCGGTTCCGTGGCGGGGACCGAGTCCCAGCCGGCTTGCCGGAGGGGGCGCGGGTCCCGAGTCGCCGACGGTTCTCCGTGGGGGAGTCGGGAAACCCGAGAAGCAGCCGGTTCGCCGGCCGCGGATCGGGACCCAGGTCGCAGCCGGTTCGCCGGAGACGACATGGGACCCAGGTCATCGAGGGCTTCGGCCGGAGGTGATCTGGATCCGGACCACAGCCGGCTTGCCGGAGGTGGAAAGGGACCCGGACAGCAACGAAAGCTCCACACCGCGGGGCAACTCGCGGCGCCGGCCCGATGACGGGGACGGCGGGAGACGGAGGAGCTGACCGGACGAGGTGGGTGTCATCACCACCTCAACCCGAAGGGCCTCTTGGTGCTCATACCACCAGGTGACCTTCAAAACTCCGATCGACCACCGGCTTGCCGGTGGGAGATTGGGGCCGGACAGGAACGAAGATCCACACCACGAGGCAACTCGCGGCGTCGGCCCGGTGACGGGGACGGCGGGGTCGGAGAGCCGGTTCGGTCGAGGTGGGCGTCACCACTTCCGCCTCAAACCCGAGGGCCCTCTTTGATGCTCATACCATCAAAGAGGGCCCTCACCCTTTTCGGGTGATCGGAGGGGACGTGCCCCGTCCTGACTCCACTGTGGGCAGCCCGCGAGGCCGTGGCAAACCGAGAGGGCCAACGCCGGCCCACCTCCCGGTGAACGTTGTGGTCGATCTCTCACGGCGGCTCCGCACGATCCTGGGCGCCACACTGGGTTCGTGGACCTCCCGGAGCTGCACCCCGTCGGGCGCGGCGCCGTGCTGGCCGAGGTCGCGGACAGCGCAGCGGCGCGCTCGCTCGCGGCGTACGCCCGGTCCGCGCGGGTGGCCGCCGAGGAGGTGGTCCCGGGCGCCCGGACGGTGCTGTTCGACGGCGTGGCGGACGTGGATGCACTGGGCGCGCTGCTCGCCGGCTGGACCCCTGACGTGGGCAGCGAGCCGGGCGCGCTCGTGGAGGTGCCGGTCGTCTACGACGGCGCCGACCTCGCGGACGTCGCCGCACGATGGGGCACCGACGTCGAGCAGGTGGTCGCGCGCCACGGCGGGATCGAGTTCGTCTCTGCGTTCTGCGGCTTCGCGCCTGGGTTCGCCTACCTGGCCGGGCTGCCGGAGGAGTACGCCGTGCCGCGGCTCGACAGCCCGCGAAGCCGCGTCCCGGTCGGTGCGGTCGGTCTGGCCGGGTCGTGGTGCGGTGTCTACCCGTCGGAGTCACCGGGCGGCTGGCGGCTGCTGGGCCACACCGAGCTGACCCTCTGGGACCCCGACCGCAGCGAGCCGGCCCTTCTGGCTCCTGGGACCCGGGTCAGGTTCGTCGAGGCATGAATACCCCCCGACGAGCGATGATCACCGTCTGGCGTGCCGGTGCGCTGACCACCGTCCAGGACCGCGGCCGGATCGGGCTCGCGCACCTCGGCGTACCCCGGGCCGGTCCGCTGGACCGGCCGGCCGCGACGCTCGCCAACCGGCTGGTCGGCAACGGACCCGACGCGGCGCTGCTCGAGGTGACCTGGGGCGGGCTCGAGCTCACCTCCGACGCCGGCGTCTGGGTGGCCGTGACCGGGGCGCCGACGTCGGTCGAGGTGGACGGCGCGGGGCGCGGTCGCGTGCAGGCCGAGTGGGTGCCCGCCGGTGGCCGGCTCCGGCTCGGGCCGCCGACCGCCGGGGTGCGGTCCTACGTCGCGGTCGCAGGAGGTGTCGACGTCGCGCCCGTGCTCGGCTCGCGGTCGACCGACACCCTGGCCTGGGTCGGGCCGCCGCGCGTCGAGGACGGCGCCACGCTCGCGGTCGGTACGCCGTCCGGTCCACCCGTGCCGCTGGACACGCCGAGGCCGCCGCTGCCGGGGCCGCTGCGGGTCACGCCCGGTCCGCGCGCGGACTGGTTCGCCCGCGACGCGCTCGACCGGCTCTGTGCCGCGCCCTACGCCGTCGGTGAGGCGTCCAACCGGGTCGGGCTCCGCCTCGAGGGGGACCCGCCGGAGCGGGTGCGCGACGACGAGCTGCCGAGCGAGGGGATGGTCCTGGGCGCCGTCCAGGTGCCTCCGGGCGGGCAGCCGGTGGTGTTGCTGGCCGACCACCCGCCGACCGGCGGCTACCCGGTGCTCGCGGTCGTCCATCCCGACGACCTGTGGCAGTGCGGCCAGGCCCGGCCGGGCGAGGAGCTCACCTTCGTCAGGGAGTCACGTCCTAGAGGTGCTTGAGCAGCTCGGTCGACACCTCGACAGGCGCGAAGCCCATTCGCTCGTTGATCGAGACCATGTAGCTGTTGGTCTCGCCGTTCTGGGTGGTCACCAGGGTGAGGTCGTCGCGCGCGGCCTGGGCCGCACGCAGGTTCACGGCCTTCGTCGCGAGGCCCAGCGCGTGCCCGCGGTGCTCACGGTGCACGAACGTGCCCCATTGGAAGACGGTCGTGCTGCCGGAAAGGGGCACGGCGAGGGTCGACTGCGCGACGACCAGGCGGTCCGGGGTGAGCGCCAGCGTCTCGTAGCGAGCCCGGCCCATGGCCTTCACCGTGCTGATCCGCTCGGCGTACAGCTCGGGCGTCATGGTCTCCTCCTCGAAGTCGACGGCACCGGTGGGCGCGTCGACCGCGAGCTGGCCGAGCAGCACGCACAGCGACTCGACGAGGTCGTCGGGCACCTCGTTGACGAAGGTCTCTATCGTGTAGCCCTCGCGCCGCGGTGCGGTCTCGTCGATCCACTCCTGGATCCGGTCCTCGGGCACCGGCAGCGGCAGGTGCCGGACCACTTCGTAGTTGGAGAGCTGGTAGCCGCACGCGTCGGCGAACTGCCGGTAGCCGTGCGTCTCGCGCTCGTCGAACGGGAGCTTGGTGTCGGTGAGCACCATCTCGCGGTTGTCGTCCTTGGCGACCTGCTCGATCCGCTCCAGCATCGCGCGTCCGACACCCCGGCGGCGGTCGGGCAGGTCGACATCGAGGCGGAACCAGGCCTTGTCGGTGTTGTCGAGGAGGAACGACCACAGCACGGCGCAGGCGATCATCCGATCGCCGTCGTACGCCGCGAACACCTGCTGCCGCTCGCCGCTGTCCTCTGACCGGAACGCGCCGACGAACTCCTGGAAGGTCCAGAACGGCGAGTGCTCGCGCCCGAGGAGCTCGGCACGGCGGGACAGGTCGTAGTAGTCCCGCATCACCGCGTCGTCGGCGAGCGCGGCGGCGTCGAGCTCGACTATGTCCACGAGCGACGACGGTAGGGCGTGACGTGCACCGTGCGCGAAGGATTTACTGGCGGGAAGTCGGCGCAGGACGACAACCGATCCGGTGGACACTCCGTACAGGTGGCATGAGAGACGACGACGGCGACCTCCAGCTCGCGGAGCTGCTCGACGGCAGCTTCGGGGCCGGTCCCGACGGCCTCCCGCCGCCCTCCGAGCGGCTCATCGCGGGACGGCAGGCCCTGCGCAGGCGGCACCGCGCGTCCATCGCCGGTACGACGGTGGCGGTGGTCACCGTGGTCGGGCTGGGCGTCGCTCTCTCCGGAGCCGTGGGTGGCGGGTCGGACGCCGAGGGCCCGCTGCCTCCGTTCGCGACCAGCGGGACGACGGCGACCCCGTCCGCGCCCGCCACACCTTCTGACGTCCAGCAGAAGGCCCTGGACCGTCTGGAGAAGAAGGCGCAGCAGCAGGCCCACCGCATCGAGCAGGACCTGGTCAGCGACGAGTCCCCGGCGTCGTACGGCTTCGACGGCAAGGTCGTCGTCAAGGACGGGTGGCGGATCACCCAGCGGGTCGACGAACCGATGGGCTTCGACCCGCCCGAGAAGTCGGTCGGTCTGGTCGTCACCGACGGGCAGCACACGCTCTGGATGCTGGTCACGTTCGAGAACCATGTGGACGGTCAGGGCAACCCGACCGGCGAACAGGGCGCGACCGCCGCCTCCGACGAGCCCGGCAAGGGCTACAGCCGCTTCGAGGACTGGCTGGCGAGCATGGTCGAGCTCAACGGGGGCGCACGGACACCGTCCCTGGTCATCGTCGACGCGGCCGACGGGTTGACGCCGGGTCCGGGAGCCACGCTGGTGGAGACCCGACCCGCGCCTGTGATCGACGGCTACACGACCAGCGGCGACCGGATGGCGCAGGTGCGGCGCGAGGGCCGGACCTGGTTCGTGGTGATCCGCGGCCACGGGCCGCAGGCCGAGGTCATCCCGGTCGACGCCGACGTGCTTGCCGCACCGACCTTCCAGGCGCTGGTCGACCACCTCGGGGCCCAGGTCGCCTCGGGCGAGGGGGTGCGGTGACCCGAGCCCCGCATGACCGCGACGCGGCGTACGTCGAGTACGTCGCCGCCCGCCAGGCCCACCTGCGCCGGATCGCCTACGCGGTCTGCGGCGACTGGCACCGCGCCGACGACGTCCTCCAGACGGCGCTGACCAAGCTCTACCTCGCCTGGCCTCGGCTGCGGGCGGACGTCGAGCCGGACGCCTACGTGCGGCGCATCATCGTGCGCGCGCATATCGACGAGGGGCGGCGTCCGTGGCGCCGCGAGCGGGCCGGGCTCGACGGTCATGACCGGGCCGCGGTCGGTGGCCTCCCCGTCGAAGAGCGGTCCGCCCTCTTCGAGGCGCTGCAGCAGCTGCCGGAGATGCAGCGCAAGACGGTGCTGCTGCGCCACTGGCTGGGACTCTCCGTGGCGGAGACCGCCCGCGACCTCGGAATCAGCTCCGGCACCGTCAAGAGCCATTCCTCGCGGGGGCTTGCCAGTCTTCAGCGGGTGCTGGCCGCCCACCGCAGCTGACTCACGCCTCCTCGGGTATTTCCTCCGGCCGCCACGGCTGCAGCGCCAGGTCGTCGGCGGCGTACGAGCGCACGGGCCCGGCCGGGGTCTCCGCGGTCTCGAAGCGGACCGTCACCACCCCGCGCCCCGAGCCCCAGACCCACCCCCGGCCCAGCTCGGCGTGGACGACGTCCATCCCCGGCGACCAGCCGGGCTTGTCGCGGGCCCGGGTCACCTCGATCTCGGGTGCCTCCGGCTCGTCCTCCTCCTCTGTCTCGCCGAACAGGTCCTCCTGGATCCAGTCGGCCAGTCCCGAGACACCGACACCGAGGAGCCGGACCCCGCCGGAGGTGTCCAGGTCGGCGAGGAGCCCGCGCGCGAGCCGGGCCACGGTGGCGCCGCTGTCCGTCGGCGAGGCCAGGGTGGTCGAGCGGTTGAGGGTCGTGAAGTCGTGCAGCCGCACCTTGATCGTCACGGTCCGACCGGAGAGGCCGTGCTTGCGCAGCCGGGTCGCGACGTCGGTCGCCTGCCGGGTGAGCAGGTGCTCCATGAGCGAACGGTCGGTCAGGTCGGTGTCGTAGGTGCCCTCGGAGCTGACGGACTTGGTCTCCCGGTCCGGCTCGACGGGCCGGTCGTCGTCCGCGCGGGCCAGCGCGTAGAGGCTGGCGCCGTGCGCCTTGCCGACCAGGCGGACCAGCTCTTCCAGGCTGACCGACTCGAGCTCGGCAACCGTGTGGATCCCGACCCGGCGCAGCCGCTCCGTGGTCGCCGGCCCCACGCCGGGGATGACGGTGACGTGCATCGGGCGGAGCAGCTCCTGCTCGGTGCCGGGTGGTACGACGACGAGCCCGTCCGGCTTGTCGAGGTCGCTGGCCACCTTGGCGATGAACTTCGAGCTCCCGATCCCGACCGAGGCGGTGAGCCCACCGGTCGCCTCGGCAACCCTCGCCCGGAGCTCCTCGGCGAACGCCGTCACGGTCGGCACCTCGAGGTCGTCGAGCTGCGCCGCCGCGAGGTCGACGAACGCCTCGTCCAGGCTGAGCGGCTCGACCAGCGGCGAAGCCGCGCGGAGCAGCCCCATCACGATCGCGCTGGCGTCGCGATAGGCGTGGAACCGGCCCGTCAGGAACGCCGCATGCGGACAGCGAGACCGGGCCTCGCGGGTCGACATCGCCGACCGCACGCCGTACTTGCGTGCCTCGTAGGACGCCGTGGCGACCACCCCGCGGCCGCCGACGCCGCCGACGACGACAGGCTTGCCGCGCAGCGAAGGCTTGTCGCGCTGCTCCACCGCCGCGAAGAAGGCGTCCAGGTCCAGGTGGAGGACCGAGGCGTGGGCGCGCACGGCGGCAACGTACCTCTCGGCGCAGACGGCCGGATGACGGTTCTGTCCACTTGGCGTGCACAGTTGCCTCCCTTTTGGGCGTCGTCCACAGGGCGCCTTGGGCGGTCTCGGCACCGTCGGCGCCGCTGGGAAGCGTCGACCTCATGACCAGTCCTGCCAACCCGGCGCCGCGCGCCACCAAGCTCACCACCCGCACCCCCGAAGACGTCCTGGCCGTCGTGCCGGTCGTGCTCGGGTTCGAGCCCCTCGAGTCGGTCGTCATGCTGACCTTCGGGGGTGCCGAGACCTTCCACGCGCGGGTCGACCTCCCACCGCCCCCACAGGCTGACGAGGCCGTCGGGCAGCTGCTCGAGCCAGCGCTGCAGCACCGGGTGACCCGCGTCCTGTTCGTCGTCTACGCCGACGACGGACCGGCTGCCCGAGCGGTGCTGCGGCGGCTGCGTCGCGCCTTCGGTCGGGCCGGCATCGACGTGGTCGAGGTTCTCCGCGTCCATGACGGGCGCTGGTTCGCGCCCGGAAGGCCGGGGGCGCCCGCCTCCGGCGTGCCCTACGACGTCGGAGGCCACCTGTTCCGTGCGCAGGCGGTGGCCGACGGGATCGTCGTGCACGGCTCCCGCGCCGAGCTCCAGGCCGTGCTGCTGCCCAGCTCCGACGCGGTCGACGAGGTGGCGCGGGCCGTGCGCCGGGCGGTGCCGAGCCCGCCGGGCGAGATCGCCGACCTGGTCGACATCCGGCTCGAGGCGGGGCGGTTCACGCCGGTCGAGCTGGCCCGGGTGCTGCTCGGGCTGCTGGATGCCGAAGGACGCGACGCGGCCTGGGCCGCCATGTCCCGTGACGTCGCGGCGCGACACGTCCGGCTCTGGACGGACGCCGTGCAGCGTGCCCCCGACGACCTGGTCGCGGCCCCGGCCGCGGTGCTCGGGCTGGCCGCGTGGCTGGCCGGCCACGGTGCCCTTGCCTGGTGCGCCGTCGACCGGTGCCAGGCCGTCGACCCCGGCAACACGCTGGCCCGCCTGGTCGCCGACATGCTCACGCATGCGGTGCCGCCGTCCGCGTGGTCGCGGACGGCGTCGTGAGGAGACACGGCGGCAAGCGGGCCATGGGTACCGCACGCCCATGGACACCCGGACCGTCGGCGTCGAGGAGGAGCTGCTGGTCGTCGACCCGGCGACGCGGGCCGTGACCTCGCGCGCCCGGGAGGTGCTCAGGGTGAACGACGAGCACGGCCGTGGCAGCTCACCCCGCCGCGCGAGCGACGAGCTGGACAAGGAGCTGTTCCGGCACCAGCTCGAGATCCGCACCGACCCGACTCGCGATGTCGAAGACGTCATGGCTCAGGTCGTGGCGGGTCGTCGCACGGCCGGCGAGGCGGCTGCCGTCCTCGAGCTGGCTGTGGCTGTCTGCGCCTCGGTGCCCCTCGCCCTGGAGGAGCCGGTGGTCTCCGACAACGAGCGCTACCGAGACATGGCCGAGTCGTTCGGCCAGGTGGCGCGGCGGGGGACCACGTGCGGGATGCACGTGCACGTGGCGATCGACTCCCCCGACGAGGGTGTCTGCTGCATCGACCGGATCACGCCGTGGTTGCCGATCCTGCTGGCCGTCAGCACCAACTCGCCCTATGACGAGGGGCGCGACACCGGCTACGCCTCGTGGCGCACCCAGCTGTGGTCCACGTGGCCCAGCGCGGGTCCGACCGAGCCGTTCGGCTCCTACGCCGGCTACCGCCGCGCTTGCGAGCGGATGATCGCCAGCGGCGCGGCTCGGGATCCGGGGATGCTCTACTTCGACGCGCGTCTGTCGATGGGGCAGCCCACGCTCGAGATCCGCATCCTCGACGCCGTGACGGATCCCGAGGACGTCGGGTTGCTCACCGCCCTGGTCCGGGCGCTCGTGGAGACCGCGCTCGACGGATGGCCAGAAGGGCTGCCGGTCTGGCGGGCCGAGGAGCTGCGGGCCGCGCGGTGGCGGGCCTCCCGCTACGGCCTGGCCGATCGCCTGCTCGACCCCGCCACGCATGCCCTGCGGCCCGCCAGGGAGGTGCTGTCGCGCCTGGTCGAGCTGGTCTCCGGGCGCTTGGAGGTCTCCGGCGACAGCGACCGTGTGGCGCGGGGCGTGGAGCGGGTGTTGAGCGCAACGGGGGCGACCCGGCAGCGTGCGGCGTACGAAGTCTCCGGATCTCTGCAGGGCGTCGTCGACGACGTGCTGGCCCGCACTGCGGCCACCTGGGCCTCCCGCAACCCCACTGATCAGGCCTAGTGTCCCGTCATGGGCGAAGAGGTGGAGGCACACGAGTTCACCCGGGCCGACCGGACGCGCTACCGCGAGAAGGTCAGGCGCTGCCTCGACGTGTTCGCCCGGATGCTCCGCGAGGCGCGGTTCGACACCGACGACCCGATGACCGGGCTTGAGGTCGAGCTCAACCTGGTCGACGAGCGCGGTGACCCGGCACTGAAGAGCACCGAGGCTCTGGTGGCCATCGCCGATCCTGCCTTCCAGACCGAGCTGGGCCTGTTCAACATCGAGATCAACGTGCCGCCGGTCAAGCTGCGCGAGCGGGGGCTGGAGACCTTCGAGGAGCTGTTGCGCCGTGACCTCAACGGCGCGGAGGCCAAGTCTGCCGAGATCGGCGCGCACCTGGTGATGATCGGGATCCTGCCGACGCTGGCCGCCGACCACATGACCGCGGAGAGCATCAGTCCCAACCCGCGCTACAAGCTGCTGGGTGAGCAGATCCTCAACGCTCGCGGCGAGGACATCTCGATCCAGATCGCCGGCATCGGCAACGTGGATCGGCTCGACACCACCACCGACTCGATCGTGCCCGAGGCCGCCTGCACCAGCACCCAGTTCCACGTGCAGACCTCGCCGGACAGCTTCGCCGAGTACTGGAACGCCTCCCAGGCGATCAGCGCGATCCAGCTGGCGCTCTGCGCGAACTCGCCGTACCTCCTCGGGCACGAGCTGTGGCGCGAGACCCGGATCCCGCTGTTCGAGCAGTCCACCGACACCCGGGCCGAGGAGCTCAAGGCTCAGGGGGTGCGGCCCCGGGTGTGGTTCGGGGAGCGCTGGATCACCTCGGTCTTCGACCTGTTCGAGGAGAACGTCCGCTACTTCCCGGCCCTGCTCCCGATCACCGACGACGAGGACCCGCTCGCGGTGCTGGAGGACGGTGGGGTGCCGATGCTCTCGGAGCTGAGGCTGCACAACGGGACGATCTACCGCTGGAACCGGCCGGTCTACGACATCGCCGGGGGAGTGCCCCACCTCCGGGTCGAGAACCGCGTCCTGGCCGCCGGCCCGACGGTGGTCGACACCGTCGCCAACGCCGCCTTCTACTTCGGGCTGGTGCGGTCGCTGGCCGAGAGCGAGCGCCCGCTGTGGTCGCAGATGTCGTTCAGCGCGGCTGAGGAGAACTTCCACGTGGCGGCCCAGCACGGGATCGATGCCCAGGTCTACTGGCCCGGCGTGGGCCAGGTGTCGGCCACCGAGCTGACCCTGCGCAGGCTGTTGCCGCTGGCCCGCAAGGGCCTGGCCGACTGGGGCGTGGAGAGTGCCACCAGCGACCGGCTCCTCGGGATCATCGAGCAGCGCTGCCTGCTCGGGACCAACGGCGCCGAGTGGTTCGTGAACCGCATGCACCAGCGCTCCGACATGGAGACGTTCGACGCACTCCGGGCGACGCTGCTGGAGTACCGCGAGCGGATGCACGCCAACAAGCCGGTCCACACCTGGGACTAGGACACGCCCTGAACCCGCAGCCTGACCCAGGTCCGGGACAGCTCGCTGCGGGGGTCGCGCCAGCCCCGGCGGTTGACGACGACGAATGCCAGCGGCGCCCGTGCTTCGTCGTACGCCGCACACGAGGCAGCGAGCCACCGCGCATCGACGTCCTGAAGCTCGAGCTCGCCGCTGCGGGTGAGCCACACGAGCTGGTCCGAGTGGACGCCGGCACGCACGCGGAGTGCCGCCACGAGGTCGGTGCGCAGCCCGCTGTCGGTGGGCTCGGCGGTGCCTACGGACAGCGAAGCGGTGCGCTGTCCTGGCACCCCGACATGCAGCACCGGCGAGTAGACGCGACGCCGCTCGCGGGCCGCGTGGTCCAGGACCGCCTGGCGCAGCAGCACCTGGGTGTGCCGCGGTAGCGGTTCGCTCAGCCCGTCCACGCCCGTGACTTCCCCGCAACGGCGCACGTCCACGCACGCTCTCCACAGGTCGTCCCGGACCGACACCCGGTAGCGTGCCGAACGGTGCCAGTGGGTACCCGGACCCGCAGGAGGAGATTCCATGCCGACTGTTGTGCTGGGCTACGTCCCCAAGCCCGAGGGCGAGGCCGCCCTGGCCGCCTCGATCTCCGAGGCTCGGCTCCGCCAGGCCGACCTGGTCGTCGTCAACGCCCACCGCGCTCACCACGGCGACACCGAGGCCAGCGGTCAGGCCGAGCTCGACGACGTGCGCGCCCGCGTCGAGGATGCCGGTGTGGTGGTCGACGTCCGCCACCCCGAGGCCGGTCTGGAGGCCTCCGACGACCTCCTCGCCATCGCGGAGGAGGTGGGCGCCGAGCTGATCGTCATCGGTCTGCGGCGGCGTACTCCCGTCGGCAAGCTGATCCTCGGCAGCAACGCCCAGCGCATCCTCCTCGACGCGTCCTGCCCCGTCCTGGCGGTCAAGTCGGACTGACGTCCCGCGACACCCGCGGGCGAATGCCCCGTTCGGGTCATTTCCAGGGCGCCGTCACGCCCTAGCGTGGTCGGGCATGAACCACCGTCAGATCCGCAACGTCGTTGTCGTCACTGCCGCCGCCGCGAGCCTGGTCCTCACCCTCGCGCAGGCGGCGTTCGCCACGGTCTCGGTCACCTCCGACCTGGACGGTCACGTGCAAGTGACCAGTGACTCCGCCGGTGACTTCATCACAGTCACCTGTGCCGCCGGGGTCTTCTCGCCCAACGCCTTGCCACCCATCGGCTGCGGAGCGGTGACGTCGATCGGCGTAGACCTCGGGGACGGCCCGGACAACCTCAACCTCACTGCTGTGGGGCCGTCGACGTTCCCGCTGGTCACCCACGTGAACCTCGCCATCGGAGACGGCGACAACGCGGCGGACTTCGTCAACGGCAGCCAGCTCCGCGACGTGGTGACGGCCGAAGGCCAGGACACTGTGATCGGCGGAGTGGGAGACGACCTCATCACCGGGGCCGGTACGGCGAGCGGCGGCGACGGTGACGACGTCATCGTGGACGCCAGGGCCGCGCAGGGCGGCCCCGGCGACGACCGCATCGTCAACCTGCCGGGCATCGGCCCCTACGACGGCGGGGCCGGCTACGACCGGGCGAGCCTCGATCTCTCCACCAGCGACATCAGTGGGGTCGTGCTCTTCGGCGACACGTACACCGACGCGTCGACGACGATCACCATCTTCGACGGGGTCACCACCGTCCAGAGCACGGCGGCGACCACCGGCCTCGAGCAGATGAACCTCGACCTCCCCAGCGGCCCGGCCGGCCAGCACTACGAGCTCGACGGCTCCGCGTTCTCGGGACGGAGCGTGCTCGGCACCGGGAACGGGAACGACCTCGTGCGCACCGGCCGCGGTCCGGACGACGTGCAGACCGGGGCCGGCAACGACAACGTCGACGTCGGGCCCGGCCCCGACAACCTCAACGCGGGCAACGGCGACGACACCGTCGGCGTGCGGGACGGAAGCCAGGACCTCGTCGACTGCGGGGGCGGCACCGACACCGTCACGGCCGACGCGGTGGACGTCCTGACCGGCTGCGAGAACGTGACCCTACCGGCGCCGGAGACCGGGAAGGTCTCCGGGCCGAGGAAGGTGGTCAAGGGTGCGAAGGCGACCTTCACCTTCTCGTCGCCGGTGGCGGGTGCGACCTTCGAGTGCAAGGTGGACAAGGGCGCTTTCAAGGCCTGCTCGAGCCCGTTCAAGCTGAAGACCAAGAAGCTCAAGACCGGCAAGCACACGCTGTTCGTCCGGGCCGTCCAGCCGGCCGGCAACGTCGACGCCAGCCCGTCGACGCGCAAGTTCAAGGTGGTCGCGAAGAAGTAGCGTCGGCCGACGCCCGCCCGGTCGTCGATGAGTCCGTCACCTGAGATGGGTCAAGATGACCACTATGGCCATCCACATCACCGGCGACGCCGACGCCGACCAGGTGCTCACCGACAGCCCGTTCGCACTGCTGGTAGGGATGATGCTCGACCAGCAGTACCCGATGGAGCATGCGTTCCGCGGGCCGCACAAGGTGCTGACCCGGTTCGGGTCGATCGAGCCGAGCGCCATCGCGGCGGCCGACCCCGAGGAGTTCGCGACGCTGTGCTCGACGCCACCCGCCATCCATCGCTACGGCCGCTCGATGGCCGCCCGGCTGCAGACCCTGGCCGCTCTGGTCGAGAACGAGTTCAAGGGCGATGCCTCCCGCATCTGGACCGAGGCGACCACCGGCAACGACCTCCTGGACCGGGTGCACGCGCTGCCCGGCTTCGGCAAGCAGAAGGCCCAGATCTTCGTGGCGCTGCTGGCCAAGCAGCTCGGCGTCCGGCCGGAGGGCTGGAGCAGGCCGTCGGGGCGTACGCCGAGGACGGCTACCGTTCGGTGGCCGATGTCACCGACCCGGCGTCCCTCCAGAAGGTCCGCGACTTCAAGAAGGCCAAGAAGGCCGAGGTAAAGGCAGAAGCGGTCTGACCTGCACGTTTAGGCATCGACGGCCTCCGCAGTCCGCAGGGAGTCCGCAAGGGGAGCCAGAGCGGCGTCCGCGAGGTCGCGCGTCCGGTCGTCGTCGCCGGGCCAGAGGTGCGCGTAGGTCTGCAGCGTGACCACGGCCGAGCTGTGGCCCAGGACGGTCTGAACCTGCTTCACCGTGGCGCCGCCTGATATCAGGGCCGAGGCGAAGAAGTGCCTCAGCGTGTGCGCCGTGACGTCGTTACGCCGGCCTGCGAGGCGCAGCCTCGGCCAGAGACCGCCACCGCCGGTAGCGCAGCGGCTCGCCGAGCTCGTCGAGGAACAGCGGCCCGTCGGTTGGGAAGCCACCGTGACCGCCAGCGCCTCTATGACCACCTGGCCGACCGGGACGACCCGGCGCGACGCCTTCGACTTCACGGGGCGATGACGCCGCTCTGTAGACGTTGCTGTTCGACTCGGATCGTCCGGCGAAGGAAGTCGACGTGCTCGAGGTCAAGCCCGAGCAGTTCGCCGATCCGCAGCCCCGACCCGGCCAGCGTGACGACTGCCGCGCGCCACCGCGGGTCGAAAGCGTCACGCAGCGCGACGACCTCCTCGACGGCCGGGATCACTACCTCGTCGCGGTCGAGCTTCGGCAGCCGGATCCGCCGGCACGGGCTGGTGCTTCATCCAGTTGGCGACTTCCTTCACCCGCAATTCCTTGCTGAGCACCGCGCCGTCGATGCCGTGCCGCCAGGCGAGCGGCTTGTTTTCGGGATTGTGCTCAAGGGCGACCAGTTCGCCGGCATAGGTCGTCAGCTCTTTCTCCTCGGCGAAAAATCCTCTTCCTCGACGAGCTTGATGCCGGTGCGCCGCACGATCGCCGCAAGCTCGCTGAGGGGATATTCGGGGTGATACTGCACGCCCCACGCGATGGTCGGGCCGCAGCGGATTTCCGCCGCCTGCACGCCCGAGACAGTGTTGAGCGCAAGCACCGTCGTGTCCGGCGCCAGCGTTTCCACCTCGTCGAGATGCACGGTGACGGCCTCGAAGGAATCGGCCTTGCCGGCATACATGGGGTGCGCCCGCCCTGCCGGCGTCAGGCGGATGGATGCGGCCGAAGCCGATCTCGCGGCCCTTGGGATTTGCCCGTACGCTGCCGCCCGCCGCCACGGTCGAGGAACTGCAAACCCCAGCAACTGCCAAACACCGGCGTGCCGCTCGAGCACGCCGCGCGCGAGTTCGATCTGGCGCGCGACCTCCGCGCCGCCCTTGTAGATATGCAGCGCCGAGCCGGTGATGGCGACGCCGTCATAGCCTTCCAGCCCGACGCCGTCGGCAGGTTGGCTCCCGCATCCGCCGGATAGGCGATATCGACGACGGCCCCCGGCGCGAGGTCGCGCAGCAGATCGGCATAATTTCTCGCTGGCGATCTTGCCGCCGGCGGCCTGATGCCGGGCCCGGCCTTCGGCGGTATTGCCCTCGATCACAAGGAGGCGGACGGACATTCTCGGTTCCTGCGGCGGCGCCTGTCTGCGCGCCGTCATAGCGCGATTTGCCGCGCGGATGGGAGGTGCCATAACCGTGCAAGACGGCGAATTGCAGGCAAAATAACAGGCATGGCCGACTACGATCTCGCCATCATCGGCGGCGGCATCAACGGCGCCGGCATCGCGCGCGACGCCGCCGGCCGCGGCCTGCGCGTGCTGCTGCTCGAGCAGAACGACCTCGGCTCCGGCACCTCGTCGGCCTCGACCAAGCTCATCCACGGCGGCCTGCGCTATCTCGAGCACGGCGCGTTCGCGGCTGGTGCGCGAGGCGCTGACCGAGCGCGAGGTGCTGCTGCGGATGGCGCCGCATGTCGATCCGGCCGATGCGCTTCGTGCTGCCGGCGGTCCCGGGGCCGCGCTCGCCGTCATGCTGCGGATCGGGCTGTTCCTCTACGACTGGCTCGGCGCGCGCAAAATCCTGCCGGGCGCGCAGCGTCGACCTCACCCATCACGTCGACCGGCCAGCCGCTGCTGCGGAAATTCCGCTACGGCTTCGAATATTCCGACTGCTGGGCCGACGATTCCCGGCTGGTCGTGCTCAACGCGCTCGACGCCGCCGAGCGCGGCGCCGACCATCCGCACCCGCACGCGCGTCACCCGCGCCGAGCGCGAGGACGTCTGGAGGCTGATCCTCAACGCGCAGGGCCGCCGCGAGGCGGTGACCGCGCGCGTGCTGGTCAACGCCGCCGGTCCCTGGGTCGGCATCGTCTCCGAGACCGTGCTGCGCATGGACGGGCCGGCCGCCGGTGCGGCTCGCCAAGGGCAGCCACATCGTGGTGCGCAAGCTGTTCGACCACGACCGCGGCTACATCTTCCAGAACGCCGACAAGCGCATCGTGTTCGCGCTGCCGTTCGCGCGACGATTTCACGCTGATCGGCACGACCGACGAGAATTTCGCCGGCGCGCTCGACGCCGTGGCGCCGAGCGCCGACGAGGTGATCTATCTCTGCCGCGCGGTGAACGAATTTTTCCGCGACCGAGTCGAGCCGGAGCAGGTGGTGTGGGCGTTCGCCGGCGTGCGCTCGCTCTATGACGACGAGCGACGGCAAGGACGAGCCCGAGGACGTCACGCGCGACTATCATCTCGAGCTCGACGAGCAGCTACGGCGACGGCGCCGGTGCTCACCGTCTATGGCGGCAAGATCACGACCTATCGCCGGCTCGCCGAGGACGCGCTCGGCAAGCTCGCGCATTTCTTCCAGTTGCACCGCCGTGGACCGCGAAGACGCCGCTGCCGGGCGGCGATTTTCTCTGGGACGCGATCGAGACGCGGGTGGCGCAGACCCTGCGGGCCTGGCCGTTCCTCGACGAGGCGCGAGGCGTGGCGGCTGGTCCGCGCCTATGGCACGCGGGTCGAGCGCGTGCTGGGCGACGCCAAGAAGCGCGAGGACATCGGGCCGTGCTTCGGCCGCTCAGCGCGGCCGAGGTGCGCTACCTGATGAAGCACGAATGGGCGCGGACCGCCGACGACGTGCTGTGGCGGCGGAGCAAGCTCGGGCTGAACGCTCGACGCCGGCGAGAAGGAAGCGCTTGGCGGCAGATTCATGGCGCAGTTTGCCTGTTGGCGGAACGCTCGCCTGATTAAGCAGCATGACCCACCTCATCGCCATCGACCAGGGCACCACCTCGACGCGGGCGATCGTGTTCGACGCAAGCCTCGCGCCCGTCGCGACCGCGCAGCAGGAGCTGCGGCAGATCTATCCGGCGCCCGGCTGGGTCGAGCACGATCCGGAGGAAATCTGGTCGGCGTGGTCGCGACCGTGCGCGAGGCGATGGCGAAGGCGGCTCGCCGCGAAGGACATCGCCGGCATCGGCATCACCAACCAGCGCGAGACCACGATCGTCTGGGATCGCGCCAACGGCAAGCCGATCCACAACGCCATCGTCTGGCAGGACCGGCGCACCGCGGACGCCTGCGCGGCGCTGCGCGCGGCCGGCCACGAGCCCGCGGTCGCGGACAAGACCGGGCTGGTGCTCGATCCGTATTTCTCCGCGACCAAGATCGCGCTGGCTGCTCGACCATGTGGATGGCGCGCGCGCGGCGGCCGAGCAGGGCCGGCTCGCGTTCGGCACGGTGGATTCGTTTCCTGCTCTGGCGGCTGACCGGCGGCAAGGTCCACGCCACCGACGCGACCAATGCGTCGCGCACGCTGCTGTTCGATATCGTGCGCGGCGAATGGGACGAGGAGCTTGCTCGGATCTGTTCGGCGTGCCGGCGGCGCTGCTGCCCGAGGTGCGCGATTGCGCCGTCGACTTCGGCGAGACGCGGCCCGATCTGTTCGGCGGCGCGATCCGCATCCTCGGCATCGCCGGCGACCAGCAGGCGGCGACCATCGGGCAGGGCTGCTTCACGCCCGGCATGATGAAGTCGACCTACGGCACCGGCTGCTTCGCGCTGCTCAACACCGGCGCCGAGCCGGTGCATTCGCGCAACCGCCTGCTCACCACCATCGCCTATCAGCTCGACGGCAAGCGCACCTATGCGCTGGAAGGCGCGATCTTCATCGCCGGCGCCGCGGTGCAATGGCTGCGCGACGGCCTGCACCTCATCGAGCAGGCGTCCGAGGTCAACGCGCTGGCGCGAAAGGCCGATCCGGCCGAGCAGGTCTATCTGGTGCCGGCCTTCGTCGGCCTCGGCGCGCCGTACTGGGACGCCGAGGCGCGCGGCGCGATCTTCGGGCTGACGCGCAATTCCGGCGCCGGCGGAGATCGCGCAGGCGGCGCTGGAGGCGGTCGGCTATCAGACCCGCGGTCTGCTCGAAGCGATGCGCGCCGACTGGCCGGGCGGCCGGCGAGCACCGTGCTCCGCGTCGATGGCGGCATGACCGCGAGCGACTGTCACCATGCAGTTCCTGGCCGACATCCTCGGCGCGCCGGTCGACCGCCCGGTGGTGATGGAAACGACGGCGCTGGGCGCGGCCTATCTCGCCGGCTACCAGGCCGGGGTCTGCCCCGACCCGGCCGGTTTTGCCACAGACCTGGCGGCTCGACCGCCGCTTCGAGCCGGCGATGGACGCGGCGACCCGCGCCCGCAAATGGGCCGGCTGGCAGGCCGCCGTCGCGCCGCACGCTCGCCTGAGCCGGACGAGGTTGAACGGACAAGCATTGCCCGACCTGACTGCATTTGCCGCGCGGCGTTTGACACGACATTCAATCGGAAGATGGTCATGATCGCAGTCGACGGAACTTGACTCGCCAGGCGCGTGCGCGCTCGGACGAATGGCGATTGGCACTCATGGAAGCGGCGCTGAGCAAATCTGCTGCAGACCGCGCATCGAGGCTCGATCAAGGTCCTGGTCGTCGACGACGACCACTACATGCGCAAGGTCGTGCGCACGATGCTGATCGCGATCGGCGTGAAGACCGTCTACGAGGCGAGCGACGGCGCGTCCGGCCTCGACGCGATCCGCAGCATCACTCCCGATCTCGTCATCGTCGATTGGGAAATGCCGATGATCGACGGCGCGCAGTTCGTGCGCATGGTGCGCTCGCCCGGCGAATTCCCGATGCCGGATGTGCCGATCATCATGCTGAGCGGACACGGCGACCGCTGGCGCGTGGTCGAGGCGGCCCGCATCGGCGCGCACGAATATCTGCTCAAGCCGGTGTCCACCAAGGCGCTGCTCGACCGCATCGTCGCCATCATCGGCCAGCCGCGCCCGACCGTGCAGCTCGGACGGCTACTACGGCCCGCTGCCGCGCCGGCTGGTGGCGATCGACTGCCGGAGGTCGTCACCGGCAGCCGGCCGCGACGGCGGCGCCGGTCGCCGAGCCCGCCGCGTCTCAGGCGCCGCAAAGCCCGCGTCGCAATCCGGGCCGCGCTGAGGCGCGGCCTCCGGCTCCGGAATCGCGGAAAATCGGCTCGCTGCATTCCGCACGCCGCGTCGCGGCGTCCGAACGACGGCGCGCTGTTGCAGAACGTCTCCTCCTGTGAATTGACGCAATCACCGGCCTCACTGGAACTCGCGAGTTGAGCCGCCGCCCGGCGCGTTAGCGTGTCGGGCATGGCGGAGGACAATCCATTCGGCAGGGATGCAGACGACGCGCGTGCCGGGCGCCGCCGCGACACTTCGCCCCGTGCGCGATCCCGCGGCGCGGCCGCTGGTGCGGTTCGAGGCGGTGAGCAAGCGCTTCGGCAGCTTCGTCGCCGTCGAGCCTGTCGCTCGACATCTATCGAAGGCGAGTTCTTCGCGCTGCTCGGGCCGTCGGGCTGCGGCAAGACCACGCTGCTGCGGATGCTCGCGGGCTTCGAGCAGCCGAGCGAGGGCCGCATCCTGCTCGACGGCGCGGACATCTCCGCCGTGCCGCCGCACCGGCGGCCGGTCAACATGATGTTCCAGAGCTACGCGCTGTTTCCGCACCTGACGGTCGAGGGCAACATCGCCTTCGGGCTCAAGCAGGACGGCATGCCGAAGCGCGAGATCGCGGCGCGCGTCGCGCGAGATGCTGGCGCTGGTCAGGCTCGAAGGCTTCGGCGCCCGCAAGCCGCACCAGCTTTCCGGCGGCCAGCGCCAGCGCGTGGCGCTCGCCCGCGCGCTGGCCAAGCGGCCGCGGTGCTGCTGCTCGACGAGCCGCTGTCGGCGCTCGACCGCAAGCTCCGCGAGGACACCCGCTTCGAGCTGATGGAGTTGCAGGAGCAGCTCGGGCTGACCTTCGTCATCGTCACGCACGACCAGGAGGAGGCGATGACGCTCGCCGACCGCATCGGCGTGATGAACGGCGGCCGGCTGGCGCAGGTCGCGCACGCCGTCCGACATCTACGAGCAGCCGAATTCGCGCTGGGTCGCCGACTTCATCGGCGACGTCAATCTGATCGAAGGGCGCGTCGTATCGTCCGGCGCTCGGCGACCGCGATCGAGAGCGAGGCGGGCGGGCGGCTGCGCGGTGACGCATCCGGCCGATGCGCGCGCCGGCGCGGCGACGTGTCGGTGGCGGTGCGGCCGGAGAAGATCCAGATCGACACGACGGCGCCGGCGGCGAGCGCGAACAATTGCTTTGCCGGCCGCGTGTCGGAGATCGGCTATCTCGGCGGCGTGTCGATCTACAAGGTCAAGCTCGACAACGGCCTCGAGATGAAGGCGACCGTCGCCAACCGCGACGCGGCTGACCGAGCGGCCGATCGCGCCGGACGACCGGGTCTGGCTGTGCTTTCCGCCCGAAGCCGGCGTGGTGCTGCCGCGATGACGACGACCGATGCGCGCACGCGCGACGCAACGTCCGATCTCGCGGCGGCAGCGGCTGGTCATCGCTCATCCCGGCGCTCTGGCTGGCCGTGTTCTTCCTGGTGCCGTGCCTGATCGTGCTGAAGATCAGCCTGTCGCAGACCGCGATCGCGCAGCCGCCCTATGTGCCGGTGCTCGATCTCGCCGCCGGCTGGCCGGGCGTGCGGGACTTCGTCGCCGGGCTGTCGTTCGACAACTACAAGCTGCTCGGCTCCGACTGGCTCTACCTGACGTCCTATCTGCGCAGCCTCGCGATCGCGGCGCTGTCGACGCTGCATCCTGCTGCTGATCGGCTATCCGATCGCCTACGGCATCGCGCGCGCGCCGCGGCGCTTGCAGCCGGTGCTGGTCATGGCGGTGTTCCTGCCGTTCCTGACCGCGTTCCTGATCCGCATCTATGCCTGGATCAACATCCTGCAGCGCGAGGGGCTGCTCAACGACGCGCTGCTCGCGCTCGGCATCATCGACGAGCCGGTGGTGTGGCTTGCGACCGACACCGCGATCGTCATCGGCATCGTCTATTCGTATCTGCCGTTCATGGTGCTGCCGCTCTACGCCAGCCTGGAGAAAATGGACGAGTCGCTGCTCGAAGCCGCGGCCGATCTCGGCGCGCCGCGCTGGAAGGCGTTCTGGCTGGTCACCGTGCCGCTGTCGGCGCCCGGCATCTTCGCCGGCGCGCTGCTGTGCTTCATCCCGATCGCCGGCGAGTTCGTCATTCCCGATCTGCTCGGCGGCTCGAACGCTGATGATCGGCCAGACGTTGTGGACCGAGTTCTTCCAGAACAAGGACTGGCCGGTGGCGTCCGCCGTCGCCATCGCGCTGCTGGTCATCCTGCTCGCGCCGATCCTGATCTACCAGCACCTGCAGATGCGCGCGCTGGAGGGAGGCCGGCTGATGCGCAGCGGCCTCGTCCTGCGTTCAACGTCGACGTCGGTCGCGCTCGGGCTCGCGTTCCTCTATCTGCCGATCGCGATCCTGGTGATCTATTCGTTCAACGCCTCGCGGCTGGTCACGGTCTGGGGCGGCTGGTCGACGCGCTGGTATGTGGCGCTGCTGCACGACCAGCGCCATGCTCGACGCCGCCTGGACCAGCCTGCGGATCGCCGCGCTCTCGGCGACGGCGGCGAGCGTGCTCGGCACGCTGGCCGCGGTGGCGCTGGTCCGCGCCGGGCGCTTCCGCGGGCGCACGCTGTTCTCCGGCATGGTCTATGCGCCGCTGGTGATGCCCGAGGTCATCACCGGGCTGTCGCTGCTGCTGCTGTTCGTCGCGCTCAACGCTCGACCGCGGCTTCTGGACGGTGACGATCGCGCACACCACGGTGACGCTGAGCTTCGTCACGGTGGTGGTGCAGTCGCGGCTGGTCGAGCTTCGACCGCAGCCTCGAGGAGGCGGCGATGGACCTCGGCTGCCCGCCGCTCAGGACCTTCCTCACCATCACGCTGCCGCTGATCTTCCCGGCCATCGCCGCCGGCTGGATGCTGGCCTTCACGCTGTCGCTCGACGATCTGGTGATCGCGAGCTTCACGACCGGGCCGGGCGCGACGACGCTGCCGATGCGGATCTATTCGGAGGTGCGGCTCGGCGTGAAGCCGGAGATCAACGCGATCTGCACGATCATGATCGCCGTGGTGGCGGTCGGCGTGGTGCCGGCTTCGCTGCTGGTCAAGCGCTCAGCGGCGCGGCAGAGCGCGCGGCAACGCGTGCCGGCTGAAACCGGAGAAGTCGCAGATGCTACTGGGCGGCGCCTGGTCGCCGGGACGGCGACGGCGCTCGGCGCGGCGGCGCCGTGCCCGCCGCCGCGCGTCAGCTGATCGATTGCGGAGCGCACGGTCGCGCGCCGTGCGGCCCTTGAGGGCGTCGAGCAGCGGCGCGGCGGCGCCGGAACGGCGGATAAGGCTGTCGGCTCGGGCAGCATGACCGGATCGTCCCAGCCGCCCTGCACCACGAACGGCAACTCGAAGACACGGCCCGTCGCCGGTCGTCGGCACGAGGCTCGCAAGGCCCTTGAGGTCGAGTCGCGCGCCGGAATGGATGCCGTCCCCGCGACGGCAAGACGGACGCCCGAGCCTTCGAAGCGCAGTTCTCAACGGTGGCGATGCCCTGCGCCATTTGAGAATGACGGAGAGCCGCTCGAACGGCGTTCGCCCGTTGCGCAAATCGCCGCCGCCCGAGAGCGGCCGGCGCTCGAGCCGCCGCAATGCCTGCTCGACATTCATGCCGGCGAGCGCGCCCTGCCGTGCGGTCAGACTCGCCGTGGCCGCTGAGTGTTCGGGTCACCGCCAGCACGCTGGCGCCCGAGCCCTCGACATTGACGACGAGGTTGCCTTTGCCCTCAAGCCGGCGAATGGCGAAAAGCTCGCCGAGGCAGTTTTCCAGATCGACGTCGGTGAAATTGCAGTTGCGCCTTGACGTCCGCGCCGTTCGGCCCCTTGCCGAGCCCACCGCGCCTTTGAGCACGCCGCCGAACGCCTGCGACTCGCCGATGGTGATGGCCATCTGGCCGTCGCGAAGGTTGGCGGCGATCGCGGTGCGGCCGAGCTTGGCGCCCATCACCGTGATTTGCGCCGCCGACAGCCGCAGATCGAAATCGAATGCGTTCAAGCCTTCGAGTCCGATCGGCAGGCGGTTCCAGTCGCGATCGCCTTGGCGCATCAGCCGGGCGGTGGAAACATAGTGCGACAGATCGATATCGTCCGCGGCGAGCGTACCCTGCAGCGTGGGACGGCCGCTCATCACAAAGCTCAGGACGCCTTCCGCGGTATTCCCGTCCATTTCGACATTGACGATGGGCAGCGAGACGGTGTTGCCGAGAACGTTGGTCTGCGCCTTCAATGCGAAACGCTCGAAGCCGCCGCCGGGCAACGGCCTTTGCCCGGCCCATCGCATGGCATCGCGCAATGATTGCGCGTCGGCGGCAAGCGTCCCCTGGATGCGCAGATTCGGGCGGTAGCTCAAGTGGCCGTCGAAAGCGAATTTCGCCGGCTTCGCCGTGAGGCGCAGCTTGACGCCGGAGCGCTCGCCGGTGAGCGCGGCGAGCAAGTCGGCAATGCTCAGACTGACATCGACAAGCTCTCGCCGCCACACAGCCTGCCCGGTCGCGGCGAAGCTGCGCGTAATCGACGGCCAGGCGAGCGACAGACCGACGCTGCTGACGGTCTCGTCGATCCGATTGGCGGCGTCGCGCAGGCGGATGGTGCCGTCCGCAATGCGGATCTGCGAAAAGGAAAGGGCGGCGTCGCGCTCGGCTTCCGGCGTGAGGCTGCGCGAGAGCGCGCCGATCAGGCGCGACCAGTTTGATTGGCCGTCCTTGTCGAAATTGATGAAGATGTGCGGCTGCAGCAGGGAGACATCGGAAATCTCGGTGCGTCCGAGGAGCAACGGCAGAAGCTGGAGTTGCGCGGTCAACCGCGCGACGGCAAGCGCCGGTTCGCCGGAGACGTCGTCACCGAGGATAACGTCGGCGAAGGTGATGGTCGCGGAGGGAAACAGCGAAACGCGCGTCGGGCCGCGCAGCACCGGCTCAAGCCCGGTCACCGCCCTGATCTCTGCCCTGACGGTATCGCGGATATGGTCGGCGGGAATCAAATAAGGCAGGAGCGTCAGCGCGCCAACGCTCACCGCGACGACGGCGAGGACACCAAATCCCAGGCGCTTCCAGCCTCTTGCCGCAGTCACCGCAATCATTCCACGAACTTCTAAAGGGCCTGATCGGCCGGCTCAAAACTAGGCTTGGTTTGTCGCCGGAACAATGCGGAAGGTCTTGAACCCCCTCTGTGTCGGATTCGTGGCCACGCGGGCGAGCCGCGCGTGTCTGACATTCGCTTCTGAGCCCGCAGGAAGGTGGGGAGCGAATGTCAAATCCACTCCACTAGCGGAAAACGCTGTCGCGCGCCTGCGGCGCCTCGGCGATTTCGGCGATCAGCTTGCTGATCAGCGCCTTGCCGAAGGAATTAAAATCCTGGCGGCGATCACGAAGGCGCCCGGACCGCCGATGACGTTGTTGCGATAGTAATTGGCAAGCCCGCCGGGGGGATTGGTGTGCTCGGGATTCCACGGCATCGGCCGATCGCTCAGGATGACCAGGCCGTTGATGGTGATCCCCTTGGCCACCGCTTCGTCACGGACCACGGTGATGTCGCGCCCGGCATTGTTGGTCCCGTCGCCGGAGACGTCGATGGTCCGCCGTTCGGCCTCGTAGGGCGCGCGCGCGAGCTGCGACGAGAGCGAATTCAATGCCGGAACTGATGGAGGTGCGGTCGGCGAACGAGCGCGGCGCCTCAAGAATGCGGTCGCCGAATTCCCGCGCGCTTTTCTCGTCGGCAACCACCATCCAATCGATCACCAGTTTCTGCGAATAGCTGCCCGACCATTCGAGAAAGGCGACGGCGATGCGGCCATGCGCGCCCGAGCGAATGGCGTCGAGAACCCGCGGATCGGCCATGGCGGCAGCATATCCCGCGCGCTGCAGGTTGGAATTTCGGCTCATCGACGCTGCGTGATACGTCGGCCGCCAGGACAAGAAGAAGTCGACGCGCTCGGCCGCGTGCGCGGGGAACCCCACCGCCGAAGCAAGGAGCGTCAGGAGCGTCAACGCGGTTCGCAGCATCGCATTCCATGATCTCGCGTCATCTCGGTGCATTTTGGCATTTTGCGCGCCGTGCCAGTCTAACGCATTTCGCACCGCCGCGCCCGCTCCCTTCAAAAGCGCCAGCGCTATTTTTGCGGCAGGTCCACACGGCTTGCCGGAAAAGTGATTTCCACCAGCGTTCCCGCCTCGATGGCGCTTTTGATCGCGAAGCTCGCTCCGTTCGCGAGCGCCAGCGCCTTGGTAAGCGGCAGCCCGAGCCCGGTGCCGCCGGAACCGAAGCGGCCGGACGTGGTCACCTGCCGAAACGGTTCCAGCGCCGTCGCGAGATCCTTTTCGCTCATCCCGACGCCGGTGTCGCGAACCCGCAACACGACTTCGCCGTGTTCGGTCATCGCAGTCGAGACGATCACCTGGCCGCCGGCGCCGGTGAACTTGACGGAATTCGACAGCAGGTTGAGGACGATCTGGCGCATCGACCGCTCGTCGGCGGTCACCGTCGGAAGCGCCGGCGCGAGCGACGTGCGGATGATGACCCGTTCGCGGCTGGTCTGCGGCTGCATCAGCGCGACGCATTGCTGGATTGTGTCGTTGAGCTGGATGCTCGCGAAGGTGAGGTCGAGCTTTCCAGCTTCGATCTTCGACAGATCGAGCAGATCGTTGACCAGCGAGATGATGTGCTCGCCGGATAGGCGGATGTCCTTGAGATACTGCCGATAGCGCTCATTCCCGATCGGGCCGAAGCGCTCCTCCATCATCACTTCGGAAAACCCGATGATGGCATTGAGCGGCGTGCGGATTTCGTGGCTGATTTTCGCGAGGAAGTCGGATTTCGTCGACGACGCCCGCTCGGCTTGCCGCATGGCGGAGGTGAGCGTCTCCTCGGCGCGCTTCCATGCGCTGACATCGCGAAACACGACGGAGAAACGCTCGGACTGTCCGTTGATCGGCGCGATCACAACAGACAGCGGGATCACCGCGCCATTGATGTCGTGGCCTTCGAGTTCGGGTTCATCGACCTGTGCGGATGCTCCGCCCTGCGCGATCGCGGCGAGGTAGTCGCGCGCGGCCGGCCGGCTTTCCGCCACGAGCAGGTCAAGGATGCTGCGGCCGACGAGTTCGCCGGACTGGAAGCCGAATAATTTGTCCGCGCCGCGATTGGTCGAATGGATGAGCCCGGCGCGGTCGATGACGATGATGCCGTCGGTCGCGCGCTCGAGGATCAATTCAAGTTCGCGAATGGCGGCATTGGCGGTCTTGAGTGCGAGGTCGGCGCCGTCATCCTTGCGCGGAGATGGGGATTCAACGGGGCCGGCCGCGGGCGCCGATGTTGCCGGAGCGTTGGCGCCAAGAGCGATGGCGCCGGGCGCAAATGCGCTGGGCACGGGCACCCGCGGGCGCGGCCGTTCGGACGGCGCCGGTGGCGCGCCGACGGACTGCGCGGTGGGCCCCGCCGATTTCGGCACGTGCGGCACGGCCTCATCCGCGCCGCGTCGGGCCGGCGGCGGCTCGACGCCATGCGCCATGTTTTCGAAGCGCGCGCCAAGCGCCTTGGCGACTTCGTGAAAGGCGTCGCGTTCGACCGGTGTCAGGACGGGCCGGCGCTCGCTCGGCGTCGCACCGGCGGGCCGGAACGGCAGGACGTTCTTGGCCGCCGGTACAATCGACAGCAGCGGCCGCGGCTCGGGCGGCGTCGGCCGGCTCTTTCTTTCGGAAAGCGAAACCGCGGCAGGCTCGGCGGCGAGTGGCTCGACGGCGAGTGGTTCGGGAGCCGACGGTTCGCGGGATGCGCGGGACGGCGCCGGCTCAAGGTCGGCCAATGGCGGTGCGAATGGCATTCGGCGCGCGGCGTGGATCGCGGCCAGCCGCGCCACGTCCCGGCACACGCCATAGCCGCGATAGCCGCGGAAGGCGCGGTCGCGGTCGAATACCGGAATGCCGGAGAGTTCGACGGCGAGCCGCTCGGGTGTGCCTTCAATCGGCCACGACACGATCAGCGCGGTCCATGCATCGCGCGAGTCGATCGCGCGCGTCACGTGGCCTTCAGGGTCGAGCGCGAGTTCTGCGGCGATGTCCTTCCACGAGCGCCCGAGCGCGGTCGTGGTGGCATGGCCGGTGAGCTGCGTGAATTCACCCGGCTCCACGGTGAAGCGTCCGTCAGGGTCGATCTGCCACAGAAAGCGGATCGGATACCGGCGCTCGACCAGCGGGCGAAGCTCGGTGTCGGCGGGCGCCGTCATCGCGGTTGGTTCTGCGGTGTCCGTGACCGTGCCGGCTGCCGCGACCGGCGCGGGCGCGTCTTCCGCGGCGCTTTCCTCCGCGGGGAGCGCTTGCGCGTGCTCGAATTTCGCGAGCAGAATTGTGGCGTTGCCGATCCCCAGGCGTTCAAACTCGACCACGCCGCAGGCAAGCGTTCCGCGCGCCTCGCCACTGGCGAGGGCTTGCGCTGCGATCTCACTGGCGCCGAGTTCGGCAAGCGTCGCTGCAGCGCCGAGGTGCTGGGCGGCGCCGCGTCCGGCATAAAGCAGCGTGCCCTCGGGTGAGAACACGGCCGCCCATTCATCCTGGCCGAGAAAAATGCAGCGCACCCTTTCGGCGAGCGAGAGCGCGGGCCCGGCGGGCTCCGCCGCGGCGATGAGAATGCCGCCTGAGCCGTCGGGCATTTCGATGCGTGAGCACAGGCAGATGAGGGTGCGGCCCGCGCCCGCGCCAAATCCGCGCAGACGTTCCAGCCGCGGCGCGGCGCCGGGCAGCAGCGAGGCGGCGAGGCGCGCCACCTGCTGGGCCGCGGGCTGACGGGAATCAAATCGCCGCCGGGTGAGATCGCCCGGCGTCGGACCACCGAAGATCGCGGCCCCCGCGGCGTTTGCCCACAGGATGCGGCTTGCATCCTGCGACCATAGCCAGACCGGCAGCGCGCTCGTCACATGCGCCGAGAGCCGCGGATCGCGTAGCACAGCAAGCTCATGTGATTCGTTCATCGGCTTCTTTGGCCGCGGTCAGCGGATTCGCCCAGCAGGCGGTCTTGTGCATGCTTTTAATAGTCCCGTGTCCCCGCACGAGTCCACGATAAGGCCTGGTTAAGAGGCCCGAGATGCAAGACTAACCTTAACCCCGCCGGGCGCGGCGGCTCGCCGCAAAAATTTATTCCGGCGGCGCCCTGCCGATATGCCACATTCGTCGTTATCCATGAGATCGGGATGGACGCGCGTTCTGCAACAAGTCTGGCAGGCAAGGAGAGGACGATGGCGAAGGATCCGATGTCGTTTGGGAATTTCGAGATACCCGGCGAGGTGCGTAATCTGGCCGAGCAGAGCGTGGATCAGGCCCGCAAGGCCTTCGACGGCTTCATGAGCGCCACGCAAAAGGCCGCCGATTCGCTCGAAGGCCAGGCCAGCGTGGCGCAATCGGGCGCCAAGGACATGCGGCACAAAGCCATGGCGTTTGCCGAGCAGAACGTCGCGACGTCGTTCGAATTCGCGCAGCGGCTGGTGCGGGCGCGCGATTTTGAGGAGGTCATGCGTTTGCAGACGGAGTTCGTGCGTTCGCAGATGCAGGCCCTCACCGATCAGGCGCAGCAGCTCGGCCAGCAGGCCGCCAAGTCCGGCATGGATGCGGCAAAACGTCAGGCTTAGCCATCCGGCGGGCGGCGGTTGATCTTTTCGTTGACCGGCGAGTGCGGTCTCAGTGGGCCGGCGTAAGCCGTTGCTGCGAGGATTCCGTAGGGCAGCGTCGGCGGGCCGCTCCAGCCCAATTGTGACATTTTTGTGCATCGCACTATTTATGTTGCAATGCACCATATCGTCCCTATATGTCTTAGACAGGCATCGGATGGGTGAGCGGCGGTTCCGTACGCGTCCGGGCGCTTGGGAATGCGGCCGGACCGTAAGCCATCGGAACCGGCTGTCCGTTATCCGCCCCCACCGGGCTGTCTGCAATCGAAGGGAAGCTGTCATGAACGAGGTCAACATGAAGGCCAAGGCGCCGAGGCAAATCGCCGCCGAGGTCGGGAATCTGCGAACCCCGGCATTCGAAATGCCGAAATTCGACATGCCGAAAATGGAAGTGCCCGCCGCCTTCCGCGAGATAGCCGAAAAGGGCGTCGCGCAGGCGAAGGAAAACTACGAGAAGGCCAGGTCCGCCGCCGAAGAGGCCACCGAGGTTCTCGAAGGCGTCTACGCGACCGCCACCAAGGGTGGCGCCAGCTACAACCTCAAAATGCTCGAAGCGGCGCGCACCAACGCCAACGCGGCTTTCGATTTCGCCACCGAACTTTTGACGGTGAAGTCGCTTTCCGAGATGGTCGAATTGACGAGCGCCCATGCGCGTAAGCAGTTCGAAACATTCACCGCTCAGAGCAAGGAGCTGACCGAATTGGCCCAGAAGGTCGTGACCGATACGACCGAGCCGCTCAAGTCCGGCATCAGCAAGACGTTCAAGACGGCGGCTTGATCACAGCCCGTCGTTATCGTTTGCCGCGCGGGCACAATCTCCGTCGCGGCAAGCGCGCCTTTAAGCCCGGGTTCCCGCCCGGGCTTTTGTTTTTGTGCCGCTGCCGCTGTGCCGCTATGCTTGCGAGGCGAGGAAGCCGCTCCAGCATCGAGCGCAGACGCGGTTTTGAAGCTGCCGCCCGTGCTTGCCAAAAGTAGGGGCACGACCTAGTTTCCAGCCGCTCACCATGCCCGTGCAGCTGTAGCTCAGTTGGTTAGAGCGCCTGACTGTGGATCAGGAGGTCGGCGGTTCAAGTCCGCCCAGCTGTACCAGCCCCGTCATCATATTCAAAAAACTCGGCTGCATTTCTTGCCGCCACGCTTGGCGTGAATGCACACATGCGAAGGCGATTAGCACGTTGCGTGGTCATGCGTTCCTTGACCATCTTTCCGTTTCTGAAAAGATGATCGCTTTCCCATAGAGTCTGATCGGGGGGCGTAGCATGATGCGAGCGATCGCGGTGTTTGCGGCATTGTGCTTGCTCACCGGGACGGCGCAGGCGCAAACCAAAATCCATAGCGGCGCGACGCTCGAGCCGGGCTGTCGATACGCGGCGGAGGAAACCTGGGAAAGCAGGCCGCCTGGCGAAGCGGCCCTGGCGGGCATCTGCATCGGCGTTGTGACGGCCATTCTCGCGACAAGCACCAATTTCCGCGAGCCTCAGCGCTTCTGCGCGCCCAACGACGTCACCGTCAGCCTCGGTGTAAAGCTCCTGGCGGCGTATCTCCGCAGCCGGCCGGCGCGCCTCCAGCAGTCCATCGTCACGCTCGCCACGGACGCGTTCCGGGAAGCATGGCCGTGCCGATGACCGGGAATGCGCCCCTGCGCCGCATCGACATTCACCACCACATTTATCCGCAATGCTACCTCGCCAAGGCCGAAGCGGGCGTGCGCGCGGTGGCGCATGCGTTCTATCCCGAGCTGGCGAAATGGACGCCGGAACGTGCCCTTGAGGCGATGGACCGCGACGGCGTGGCCGTCGCGCTGGCGTCGATCTCGGCGCCCGGCATCTGGTTCGGCGATGCCGCCGCGGCGACGGCGCTGGCGCGCGAATGCAACGAGTATGGCGCGCGGCTCGCGGCCGATCACAAAGGCCGCTTCGGCCATCTCGCGGCGCTTGCGCTGCCGGACGTGGACGCAAGCCTGCGCGAGATCGAATACGCGCTCGACACGCTCGATGCCGACGGCATCTGCCTGATGTCGAACTACGATGACCGCTGGCCGGGCGATGACGCGTTCGCGCCGGTGTTCGACGAGCTCAACCGCCGCAAGGCGGTGGTGTTCTTCCATCCCGTCGTGCCGAGCTTCGTCAAGGCGATGCGCACGGACCTCCCGGCCGCCACCATCGAGTTTCCCTTCGACACCACGCGCGCCATCACGAGCCTGATTTATGGCGGCGTCACCACACGCTGCCCCGACATCCGCTTCGTGTTTTCCCACGGCGGCGGCGCCATGCCGGCGCTGGTCGGCCGGCTGACCGGCCTCGAACACTACCGCAAGGATCTGGCGGCGCGCGTGCCCCAGGGCGTATTGCATGAATTGGGGAAAATGTATTTCGATGTCGTCAGCGTCACCAATCCCGGCGGATTTAGCGCCTTGCGCCAGCTCACCGGCATGTCGCATCTCCTGTTCGGCAGCGACTACCCATTTTTGCAGGCCGCAACGACCGCGAACGAGCTTGCCGCGCTTGGTCTCGACGCCGCTGCTGTTGCGGCGATCGAATATGGCAATGCCCTTGCCCTGTTCCCCAAGCTTGCGAGCCCTGCGCGCAAGCCGCTTGCGCCGGCGGCGCAATAAGGGAACATCGGTGCGCCGGCGGGCGGCGCCGGTTCGGCCTGGCGGGGGCTGGGAGAGGACACGCTGACATGCGGTTATGCCGGTTCGATGATGATCGCGTGGGTCTCGTGCGCGGCGATGAAGTGTTCGACGTCACGCCCGCGCTCGCGGCGCTGCCGAGCCACCGCTATCCGTTGCCGCCGCGTCGATCCGCTCATCGCGCAGCTTGGCGAACTGCGCGCGCCGATCGAGGCGCAGGCGGCGAAAGGGCAGGGACGACCGGTGAGCAGTGTCAGGCTTCTCAGCCCCATCGCCAACCCGGGAAAGATCGTCGCGGCGCCGGTGAACTACAAGAAGCATCTGGAGGAGGCGCAGGCGGACCCGCAAATCCATCATCAGCAGCAGGTCGAGGAAATCCAGCGCGTCGGGCTGTTCCTCAAGGCCACAAGCTCGGTCGTCGGCCCGAGCGAAGGCGTCGCGATCCGCCATCCCGACCGGCGCACCGATCACGAGATCGAGCTTGCCGCCGTGATCGGCAAGCGGGCCGACCGCGTGAGCGCGGACAACGCGCTCGATCATGTCGCGGGCTATTGCATCGGCCTCGACATCACCGTGCGCGGGCCGGAGGAGCGCAGCCTGCGCAAGTCGATCGACACCTATACCGTGCTCGGACCCTGGTTCGTCACCGCGGACGAACTGCCGGACCCTTCCGCGCTCGATCTCTTGTTGACGGTCAACGGCGAGACGCGGCAGAAAGCCAACACCCGCGACCTCATCATCAGCGTGCCCGAGCTGATCGTCTTTGCGTCCTCCTATTATACGCTGATGCCGGGCGACGTTCTGCTGACCGGCACGCCGGAAGGCGTCGGCCCGATCCAGCCCGGCGACGTCATGGATGTGTCGATCGCGAGGATCGGCCGTATGGAAGTGCGGGTGCGTGCCGCCGATGGCCGATGAGACAAGGTCGAGCGTGAGACGGAGACGAAACCATGACGGCCGGCCAAAAGGGATTGCCTGTGCTGATCGTCGGCGGCGGGATCGGCGGCCTCGCGGCGGCGCTCGCGCTCGCGCAGAAGGGCGTCGCCGTCGCAGGTTTTCGAGCAGTCCGCCGAGTTCAAGGAAGTCGGCGCCGGCATTCAGCTCGGCCCCAACGTGTTCCGCATGTTCGAAGTGCTCGGGCCTGACCGACGCGATCAACGACTGGCGGTCTTTCCGGAAAACCTGATGATGCTGCGACGCCATCACCGGCGAGGAGGTGACGCGCATCCCGCTCGACGAGAGTTTCCGCAAGCGCTTCAGCTATCCCTATGCGGTGATCCACCGCGCCGACCTGCATCACAATCCTGCTCGACGCCTGCCGCAAGCAACGACCTGGTCGGCTGCACACTTCGCAGAAAGTCGTGGCGCGTCGAGGAGCACGGCGACGGCGTCGACCTCGCGCACCGAAAGCGGCGAGACGCTCGAGGGCGCGGCGCTGATCGGCTGCCGACGGATTGTGGTCCACGATCCGCGCAGCTCATCGTCGGCGACGGCAAGCCGCAGCGTCGCCGGCCATATCGCCTACCGCGCGGTGCTGCCGACCGAGGATGTGCCGGAGGCATCTGCGGCGCCGTCGATGATCGTTCTGGGCCGGCGACGAAGACGCATCTCGTGCATTACCCGCTGCGCGGCGGCGAGGTCTTCAACCTCGTCGCGGTGTTTCACAGCGACCGCTACGAGGAAGGCTGGGACAGTTCGGCGATCCCGGCGGAGCTGCACGAGCGCTTCGCCGGCAAATGCGAGCCGGTGCGCATGCTGCTCGGCAAGATCGAGAGCTGGCGCATGTGGGTGCTGTGCGACCGCGCCGCCGGTCAAGGAATGGAGCCGCGGCCGCATGACGCTGCTCGGCGACGCCGCGCATCCGATGCTGCAATATCTCGCGCAGGGCGCCGGCATGGCGATCGAGGATGCGGTGTGCCTCGCCAACGACGTCGAGAAGGCCGCAGGCGATTACGCCGCGGCGTTCGCAGGCCTATCAGCAGGCGCGCTATCTGCGCACCGCGCGGGTGCAGATCATGGCGCGGATCTATGGCGAGTTCTTCCACGCCTCCGGCGTGGTGCGTGAAATGCGCAACGCTTGGCTCGGAGGGCGCAGCGCGGAGGAGGCGATGGACGGCATGACCTGGTTGTACGGCGAACAGCCGGAACTCATCGAGCCGGCCGCGGCGGCGAAACGCGCGCGCGCGTCAGCGGCGTGAGAACCGAAAACAGGGATAGCAAATGGAAAAAGCGTCGCGCGATGCAACGGAGATCGCTCCCGGCGAGCTTGCCATTCTGGGCGAGCTCGAGCGCAAGGTGCTGTGGCTCGCGACCTGGACGATCCACAACGCCAATCATTGCGCGAAAGCGACGACGGGCTGAAGGTCGGCGGCCATCAGGCGTCGTCCGCCTCGCTCGCGACCATCATGACGGCGCTCTATTTCGCGCGTGCTGCGGCCCGCAGGACCGCGTCGCGGTGAAGCCGCATGCGAGCCCGGTCTTCCACGCCATCCAGTATCTGCTCGGCAACCAGACGCGCGAGAAGCTCGAAGCACTTCCGCGGCTATAAGGGCGCGCAGTCCTATCCCTCGCGCACCAAGGACACCGACGACGTCGATTTCTCCACCGGCTCGGTCGGCCTCGGCGTCGCGCAGACGCTGTTCGCCTCGCTCGTGCAGGACTACGTGCGCGCGCACGGCTGGGGCACGGACCGGCCGGAAGGGCCGCATGATCGCGCTCGTCGGCGACGCCGAGATCGACGAGGGCAACATCTTCGAGGCGCTGCTCGAAGGCTGGAAGCAGGGCCTGCGCAACTGCTGGTGGGTCATCGACTACAACCGCCAGAGCCTCGACGCGGTCGTGCGCGAAGGGCTTGTGGGAGCGCTTCGAGGCGCTGTTCCGCGATTTCGGCTGGGACGTCGTCATCCTCAAATACGGCACGCTGCTGGAGGCGGCGTTCGCGCGAGCCGGGCGGCGAGGCCTGCGCGACTGGATCGACAGCTGCCCGAACCAGCTCTACTCGGCGCTGGTCTTCCAGGGCGGCGCGGCCTGGCGCAAGCGGCTGCTCGACGAGCTCGGCGACCAGGGCCGATGTCACGCGGCTGATCGAGCGCGCGCTCCGACGACGAGCTCGCGCGGCTGATGACCAATCTCGGCGGGCATGACCTGCCGACGCTGCTCGAGGCGTTCGAGCAGCGATCGACCACGACCGCCCGGTCTGCTTCATCGCCTACACGATCAAGGGCTTCGGCCTGCCGCTCGCCGGCCACAAGGACAACCATGCCGGCCTGATGACGCCGGCGCAGATGGAGACGTTCCGCGCCGCGATGGCCGATCCGCCAGGGCCACGAATGGGAGCAGTTCGAGGGCCTCGACGTCGCCGCCCGACAGAGCTGCAGGCCTTCCTCGATCGCGTGCCGTTCGCCGCGCAAGCGGCACGCCGGCTGCAGCGCCGAGCGCTTCGCGGTGCCGGACGACGCTTGCCGCTCCCGACGCAGCCGGTGATGTCGACGCAGGCCGGCTTCGGCGCGCTGCTCAACGAGATCGCGCGAGGCGACGACGCCGCTCGCCGAGCGCATCGTCACCACCTCGCCGGACGTGACGGTCTCGACCAATCTCGGCGCCGTGGGTGAACCGCCGCGGCCTGTTCGCGCGCGAGGAGATGGCCGACATGTTCAAGAGCGAGCGCATCCCCTCGACCTTCAACTGGGAGTTCTCGCCCAAGGGCCAGCATATCGAGCTCGGCATCGCCGAGATGAACCTGTTCATCCTGCTGTCGGCGCTCGGCCTGTCGCATTCGCTCTTCGGCGAGCGGCTGCTGCCGATCGGCACGCTCTACGATCCGTTCATCGCGCGCGGCCTCGATGCGCTGAACTATGCCTGCTACCAGGACGCGCGCTTCATCCTGGTGGCGACGCCGTCCGGCGTCACGCTCGCGCCGGAAGGCGGCGCGCATCAGTCGATCGGCACGCCGCTGATCGGCATGGCGCAGGACGGGCTCGCCGCCTTCGAGCCGGCCTTCGTCGACGAGCTCGCGGTCATCCTGCGCTGGGCGTTCGACTACATGCAGCGGACGGCGACGGCGAGGCCTCGCGAGCGCAACTGGCTGCGCGACGAGACCGGCGGCTCGGTCTATCTGCGGCTGTCGACGCGCCCGCTCGAGCAGCCTCAGCGCGACGATGACGCCGCGAGCTGCGGCAGGAGATCGTCGACGGCGCCTACTGGCTGCGCGAGCCCGGGCCGAACTGCGCAGATGGTCGTCGCCTATACGGGCGCGGTCGCGCCGGAAGCGATCGAGGCGGTCGGCCTGATGGCGGAGGACCGCCGCGACGTCGGCCTGCTCGCCGTCACCTCGGCCGACCGGCTCAATGCCGGCTGGACGGCGGCGCAGCGCGCGCGCGAGCGCGGCCTCGTGCATGCGCGCCAGCCATATCGAGCGGCTGCTCGCCGACGTGCCGCCGCATTGCGGGCTCGTCACCGTGATCGACGGCCATCCGGCGACGCTCGCCTGGCTCGGCGCGGTGCACGGCCACCGCACGCGCGCGCTCGGCGTCGAGCATTTCGGCCAGACCGGCTCGATCGCCGATCTCTACCGCCATTACGGCATCGACGCGAACGCCATCGTCGCGGCGGCGCAGGCGATCGCGCCCGGCCGGCCGATCCGCCATCTGCGCGCGCTGGCGTAACAATCCTTCGCCTGGAAGTTTCAGGCAAGGGAAACGCCATGTGTGCCTCGTCTCATGGAGAAGCCGCCGCGGCCGCGCATGCCAGCGACAAGGGCGCGCCCGCGCCGGCCGCGGAGCGCAAGCTGATCGACGATCTCGTCGCTCGCCAACCACATCCTCTTCGACGAGGGCGTGGTCGACGGCTTCGGCCATGTGAGCGTGCGCCACGACAAGCAGCCCGACCGCTACCTGCTCGCGCGCAGCATGGCGCCGCGCTGGTGACGCGCGGCGACATCATCGAATTCGATCTCGACAGCAACGCGGTCGACGGCCGAGGCGCGCCGGTCTATCTCGAGCGCTTCATCCACGGCGAGATCTACCGCGCGCGGCCCGACGTGCATGGCCGTCGTGCACAGCCATTCGCCGGCGGTGATTCCGTTCGGCTCGTGCGCGGCATGCCGCTGCGGCCGGTCTGGCACATGAGCGGCTTCCTCGGCGACGGCGGCGCCGGTCTTCGAGATCCGCGATGCGGCGGGCATCGGCAGCGACATGCTGATCCGCAACGCCGCGCTCGGCGCCGCGCTCGCGAAATCGCTCGGCGACGGCACCGTCGTGCTGATGCGCGGCCACGGCGCGACCGTCGTCGGCCGACCTGCAGGAGGCGGTGTTTCGCGCGATCTATACCGAAATGAACGCCAAGCTGCAGGCCGAGGCGCTGCGGCTCGGGCCGATCACCTACCTTTCCAAGGAGGAGGCGCAGGCGACGAGCGTGTCGGTCGGCAGCCAGTTGATGCGGGCGTGGGATTTCTGGCGACTGCGCGCGCAGGGCGGCCTCAGATGAACGCGCCGGCGGAACGGCATGCCGGATGAGACGTTTGGGTTAGATTGCCGCGCCACTAGCAAGAACCGGAGCAGCGCTTGACCGATCGCACAGTTCCCTACGCAGACACGCCGCCCGAGGCCGCCCAGACATTCGGGACCGACGGCATCGAGCCGATGGCGCGGCCCAACGGGGCGACGCGTCTGCTCATGGGCTTGTCGCCTGGGTCGAGCGGATCAACCTGAAATTCTCCAAGGTCGGCAATCCTGCGGTTTACGACCGGGCGACCTTTCCATGGGCCGCCGAGATCGAGCGCGAATGGCGCGCGATCCGCGCCGAACTCGACCGCGTGCTGCTGCGCAAGGACGAGCTGCCGAGCTTTCAGGACATTGCCAAGGACGTCGAGACCATCACGCACGATCGCGGCTGGAAGACGTTCTTCCTGGTCGGCTTCGGCGTGCGCTCCGAACGCAACATCGCGCATGCCCGGAGACCTGGCGGATCGTCCAGAAAATTCCGGCCTCAAGACCGCGATGTTCTCGATCTTCGAGCCGGGCAAGCACTTGCCTGCGCATCGCGGGCCCTATAACGGCGTGCTGCGCCTGCATCTTGGGCTCATCGTTCCGGAGCCGCGCGAGGCGGTGGCGATCCGCGTCGGCTCGCAAACGTGCCACTGGGAGGAGGGCAAGGCCCTGATATTCGACGACGCCTATAACCACGAAGCGTGGAACCACACGCCGCATGTGCGGGTCGTGCTGTTCGTCGATTTCGTCAAGCCGCTGCGCTTTCCCGGCCAGTCTTCTGAACTGGCTGTTGCTGAACATCGCGGTCTTCACGCCCTTCATCCGCGAGGGGCAGGACGATCACCGGCAGTGGGAGAAGCGTTTCTACGCCCAGGCGGAGGCCTGGCGGAACCGGTGAGCCCTCGGGCTAGCCGAAATTTCGCGCACGATGTCGATCGCGCGGCGCAGCAGCGTCTGCGAGGCCTCGGGCGTGCGGAACGCCGCATGCGCGGTCAGCGTGACGTTCTCCAGTCTGGCGAGCGGGTGATCGGCCTTGAGCGGCTCGTCGTGAAAAACGTCGAGCCCGGCATGACGGATGCGCCCGCTCGTCAACCCGCGATCAGCGCCGCCTCATCCACCAGCGCGCCGCGGGCGGTGTTGATAAAATGGCGCCGGGCTTGAGTTGCGCAAGGCGCGCTGCGTCGAGCAGGCCGCGCGTCTCGTCGTCGAGCGTGAGATGGAGCGAGAGCACGTCGGCGCGGCCCAGAAGATCGTCGAGCGAACAAGCGGGACGGGGGAAGAGACCGCCGTGCGGTTCCAGGCGACGACGTCCATGCCCATGCCGCTTGCGATTCGCGCGACCTCGCGCCCGATGCCGCCGAGGCCGACGACGCCCAGCGTTTTGCCGAGCAACTGCATGCCCTCGCGCGGCTGCCAGACGCCGGTGCGCACGCCGCGGTCCATGCGGGCCATGTCGCGGGCGCATGCCCACCGTTGCCGCTGCTGGCGCCTTTCGTTCAGTTACGTCTGCCTGTTGACCGGGCTGGTGTTACCACGCTCTGTCTGGTTCATACCGAATGGCGGTTATTTCATCGGTGAGCACGATCCCGGTAATAGAATCTGGTATGTCGACCCAGCCGGCATTATCCATCGATGGATGAACGGGAACGGTTCCAACAACCGCCGCGTCGGCGATGGCCAATGGTTTTACGCCAATCCTGGAACAGCCAAGGTTTCCCGCGTTCGGAATGTCAATACGGACCCCTTCGGCAATATGATCATCACCGAAAGCAACTACGGATATGTGCGCCGGGTTCAATTCCAGCGCATGACGCCGTAGGCGGCCTCACGATCATTTGTCGGCTCGGTCGGTCCCGCGTGTCCCGGACCAGTCTTCCACCGCATCTTGATCCAGTTCCCCCCAATACAACCTGAGATCCTCGACCAGTCCTTTCCACGACGATGCCCTTGCGTAGTCGCTGACCTTGCTACCGGGATCGGCGCCCAGCGTAAGGCCTTCGTTTGGTTTGCCGGCAATAGCTACGGCAGCAGCCGGATTTCAGGACTGGTGTTCCGTTCACGAGCAACGCAAGGCGGCCATTGGCACGAAGAATGACAGCGAGATGGGTCCATTCATGCTCTCCGATTGGTTGCTGCGCACGGGTAACAAACAGTTCCCCCTTCGACCGCAAGGCGGCATATGGCCGGCCATTCTCAAGGTAGAGGGCAAAGCCATTGGCACCTCCGCCCCAGGAAACCAGAATGCCATTCGTCGTTTCCGGTTTACACCAGGCACCAATCGTGAACGTCTTGCCGGCAGGCGTAAATGTGCGCGGCAGGAACTTCAGGCCGGTCTCGCCGTCGCCAGAAAACCCCAGTGCTTTCCCCGTCCGGCCCTCCATGACCGGCATGCCATTCAAGGGAAGATTAAGCCGATTTGGTGACTGATCCAGAACGGCGTCGTTCTCAACACGGCCGAACTGGTACCTCAGCGCGAGTTCAACCGCTACGGGGCGAATCTTCTGTTCGTTATGAGGATATCGGCGAACTGATCGCGATCATCGAGTTCCACCTTCGATCGAGCCAGTTCCAATTTTAGTTGAGACACAACACTGGCGTGCGCCGTACTGCTGTAGATGTTATTCGTCTCGTACAGGATCGGCCTGCAGATCGTACAATTCCCATTCATCGAGCTTGCTGAAGTGGATCAATTTGTGGCGATGTGTTCGCACGCCGTCATGGGGCTGCACACGATGATCGGCGGGATAATGGTAGTAGCGGTAATACATGGAGTTTCGCCAATTTCGAGGCGTTTCGCCGCGCAACATCGCCGCAAAGCTGCGGCCTTGCATATCGGCTGGAACTTCCACGCCGGCCAGCTCCAGGAACGTCGGAGCAAAGTCGACGTTGAGAACCATTTGCGTGTTTATCGTCGCAGGCTTAATGACGTCCGGGAATTTTATGAGCAACGGCATGCGCAACGATTCCTGGTACATGAATCGCTTGTCATACCAACCATGATCCCCAAGGAAAAAACCTTGATCGGACGTATAAACGACCAGCGTGTTCGTTTCGAGGCCGGACGCTTTCAGAAAATCAAGGAGGCGGCCGACATTGTCATCGATGGCTGCGACGCAACGGAGGTAGTCCTTGATGTATCGCTGATATTTCCAATTCTTCAGTTCGGCGGCGGAGAGGTCAGGGGGTATTTCCTGCTTTAAATCGGTCCGCTTGAAGTCGCGCTCGACGCGCATCGTGGCTTCGGTTGCAGCCCTGGAACGACCCGCATAATTGTCGTTGAAAGTTGCCGGTTGCGGAATACCTCGTTCCTCGTAAAGGGCGGCATGTTTTGAGTCGGGTGACCATTCGCGGTGAGGCGCTTTATGCTGTGTGCAAAGGAAGAATGGCTTGTCAGGATTGCGGCGCTTCAGGAAGTCAATCGATAGGTCCGTGATGATATCGGTGGCATAACCTTTGAGTGTGTTTGTTTTTCCCATTTCGATCATCACTGGATCGTGATACTTGCCCTGCCCCGGCAACACTCGACTTTCCAATAATCGAATCCAGTGGGGTCACTGAAAAGGTGCCATTTGCCGATGATCGCAGTTTGATAGCCGGCCTCTTGCAAATATTTGGCCAGGTGCGGCTGTGAGCCATCGAAGCGATTGAACACCGTTACGCCATTCTTGTGGCTGTACCTGCCCGTCAGGATAGCTGCCCGGCTCGGGGTGCATATCGAGTTGTTCACGAAACAATTGGCAAACCGCACGCCGTTGCTGGCGATACTGTCCAGATGCGGCGTGATGTTAATCCTGCTGCCATAACAACTCAACGCGTGGGCGGCGTGGTCGTCCGACATGATAAACAGGATGTTCGGTTTTTGGGCAGCAAAGGAGGACACAGTTACCAGAAGGAGGGCGCACGATAACCTGGGCAGCATGAATCCCGGTTTAGCAGAAACAAGTGCCGAAGGCAAATGGCTACAACTCAACCGCAAGTTACCGCGGGCAAATCTCAACGCCTATTTGATGATCTCGATAACCTGGCCGGCGCCAACGGTTCGGCCACCTTCACGAATGGCGAAACGCAGGCCCTTGTCCATTGCGATCGGCACAATCATGCGGAGTTGTCGCCAGCCTCACCGTGGTCGAGGATCAGCGGAACATTTCGAGGCCCGTGATGGTGGGATCCTCCACGCTTTACCCGCCCTGTCTCATTTCGACATCCTAAGCGTGTTCGTATGTCGGCCAAATTTCTTAAATACTGTCGCTGGCCCTGTTTACTGCTCAGCCTCTTCGCCACAACGGGCCAACTCATTGGCGCCGCTCCTGGCAAATCAGCCGTTGACGCTCACCTCGCAGACTTTTTCGTGTCGCCGCGCGGAAACGACGACTGGTCAGGCAAACTGTCAGACCCCGGCGAGAGCGACGGGCCTTTTGCAACGATGGCACGGGCGCGCGACGCAGTCCGCTCCTTGCTGAAGACAAAAAAGCAAATCATCCGGGTTATCGTCTACGGTGGAACTTACTTCCTCGATGCACCGCTCGAGTTCGGTCCGGAGGATTCGGGCAGGGAGAACGCGCCAGTCGTTTACGCTGCGGCGACAGGAGAGGAAGTCGTCCTCAGCGGAGGCCGCCGTCTCGATGGCGGCCATTGGAGCGAGGTCAACGGACACAAAGCCTGGGTAGTCAACATTCCGCAAGTGAAGGAGGTTG